>PHEQ01000031.1 GCA_002842985.1 Alphaproteobacteria bacterium HGW-Alphaproteobacteria-1 | reverse complement strand
TGTCCGAGGTCATTCAGGGGGTTGAGTTCAAAGACGGGATCAAGCAACTTCAAGCCGCCGCCTGATGACGGCCGTCACCAACTTTTGGGCATATCTCCGGGCAGGGCGCGCCGCTGCATGATCCCTGCACGATCGGCTGGTTGCTGGCGCCTGACCTCTTTGCGGCGCGCGAGGTCAATGTCATGGTCGAGACCGGATCGGAGCTGACCATGGGAATGACGGTGATGGACTGGTGGGGGGTGACGGGGCGGCCGGCCAACGCGCGGGTGCTTCATGATATCGACGCGGCGGGGTTCTTCGAGATGCTGACCGCGCGGCTGGCGCGGCTATGACGGCGCTGACGCTGGCACGGCCCGACGATCTCGACCGGCTCTTGCCGATGGTGCTGGCGCGCGAGGGCGAGCGGCGGCAGATCATCGACGAGGCCGCGCTTTCGGCGGCGCTCATGCCGCTGCTGGAGGGCAGCCCGCATGGCGCGGCTTATCTCATCGGGCCACCACGGGCGCCCATCGGTTATGTGCTTTTGTCCTTTGGCTGGTCGGTGGCCGCGGGCGGGCTGGTGGGCCGCATCGAGGCGCTGCATGTCCGCCGCGCCGTGCGCGGGCGCGGCCTCGGCGCGGAGGTGCTGGCCAGCCTGCCGCGCGCCCTGGCGGGGGCGGGGCTCATGTCGCTCGACGTGGCCGTGGCGCGCGAGAATGAGCGGGCGCGCGCGCTCTTCGGGCGGCGGCACTTCGTGGCGCTGGACGACGAGGTTGTGATGCGGCGTGCCCTCGGTCCGTCGCGGCGCGACCGATAGCCCCGCCACGGGCGCGTTCCGGCGATTGCCGAGGCCGCGCCGATGTGTCAGAAGCATTTCCAAGGTGACAACAAGACATGAGGTCGGCCGATGACCGATTACGCCGCGCGGCGCACCATGATGGTGGATACGCAGATCCGCCCTTCTGATGTGACAAAGTTCCCGATCATCGACGCCATGCTGCGCATCCCGCGCGAGGCGTTCGTGCCCGCGCGCCTGCGCGAGGCGGCCTATCTGGGCGAAAACCTCGATCTGGGCGAGGGGCGCGTGATGCTGGAGCCGCGCACGCTGGCCAAGATGCTCGACGCGCTCGCGATCGAGGGCGACGATCTGGTGCTCGATATCGGGCCCTTGCAGGGATATTCGGCGGCGGTGATCGCGCGCATGGCCGAGGCGGTCGTCGGGCTGGAAGAGAACGCCGCCCTCGTCGAGGAGGCACAGCGCCTGCTGGTCGAGACCGGGGCCGACAATGTGGTGATGGTCGCGGGGGCGCTGGCCGAGGGCGCGCCGGCTCACGGACCCTATGACGTTATCGTGCTGGAAGGTGCTGTGGAACATCTGCCCGAAGCGATCACCGACCAGCTCAAGGAAGGCGGGCGTATTGCCTGTCTCTTTCTGGAAGGTGTGCTTGGCGTGGTGCGGATCGGTTACAAGATCGACGGACAGATGACGTGGCGGCACGGCTTCAACGCCGGTGCGCCGGTCTTGCCGGGTTTCGAGAAGCGGGCAGCGTTCACGCTGTGAGCGGCAGGAGCGCAGGAGGCGCGGTGATGGCGGGACTGGTAGGGATGACGAGGCGGATGGGCGCGCTGGCGCTGGCGGGGCTGGTTCTGCTGACCCCGGCAACGGTGTTGCGCGCCGAAACGCTGGCCGATGCGCTGAAGGATGCCTATCTCAACAGCGGTCTTCTGGATCAGAACCGCGCCCTGTTGCGTGCCGCCGACGAGGATGTGGCGCAGGCCGTGGCGGCGCTGCGCCCGATCATCGACTGGAGCACCGATATCACCCGAAATTTCAGCCGTGTTCGCTCGGGGGCGTCCAACACCTTTATCCGGGGGGCGAACGGCACCGCCGAGACCACCGCCAATATCGGCCTCACCGGCTCGCTTCTGCTTTATGATTTCGGACGCAGCGATTTCCTGACCGAGGCGGCCAAGGAGACGGTGCTTGCCACCCGCGAGACCCTGCGCAGCGTCGAACAGCAGGTGCTGCTGATCGCCGTGCAGGCCTATATGAACGTCATCCGCAACCGCGAATTCGTCGATCTGCGGCGTAACAATCTGCGGCTTTTGCAGGAAGAACTGCGCGCGGCCAACGACCGGTTCGAGGTTGGCGAGGTGACGCGGACAGATGTCTCGCAGGCCGAGGCGGCGGTGGCGCTGGCGCAGAGCGGTCTGGCGGTGGCGGAGGGCGATCTTACGCGAGCGGTCGAAGAATTCATGGAGGCGGTTGGGCGCGCGCCGGGCGCCTTGCGCGCACCGGGCGATCTGCCGTCACTGGGAAGCGATGTAGACGGGGCCAAGGCCGCTGCGCTGCGTCGCCACCCCGATATCCTCGGGGCGCAGCGCAACGTGACGGTGGCCGAACTCAATATCAACGCGGCGGCGGCGGCCAGGTTGCCGCAGGTCAACCTGATCGGGCGGCTCGGGGCGTCGAACGAATTGACCGGCTCGGGCTTTTCGCGCTCGGGCAGTGTCGGGGTGGAATTGCGCGGGCCGATCTATCAGGGCGGACGGATCAGTTCGCTGCAGCGGCAGGCGGGCGCGCAGCGCGACGCACAGCTTGCGCGGCTGCATCTGGTCGGGCTTCAGGTGAAGCAGGACGTGGGCAATGGATTTGCCAACCTGCGCGCCGCGCGCGCCGCGCGCACGGCCAATATCGAGGCGGTGCGTGCCGCGCGGGTGGCCTTCGAGGGCACGCGCGAGGAGGCGATGCTGGGCGCGCGCACGACGCTTGACGTGCTTGATTCCGAGCAGAACCTGCTTGATGCGCAGGCCAACCTCATCTCGGCCAACGCCGATGTGGTGATCGCGGCCTATTCGGTGCTGGCGGCGATCGGAGAGTTGACGGTGACGGATCTGAACCTTGGCGTGCAGACCTATGATCCGGCGGCCTATTACGATCTGGTCAAAACCGCGCCGGTGCCGATCAGCCCGCAGGGCCGGCAACTCGACCGGGTGCTGCGCGCGCTTGGAAAACAGTGAAAACTTTCTGAAACGGTTGTGTGAGCCGCGCCGCGCGGGTAAACTTTGCCGTGAGCAGGCAAGAGGGCAGGCATGTCGGACCCCGTGACGAATGTCGATATCGAGGATGTTCTGGCATCCATCCGGCGGCTTGTGTCCGGCGGGGCCGAACAGGACCGCGCCGCACCTGCGCGCAACGAGGCTGCCGAGCGGCTGGTGCTGACACCTTCGCAGCGGATCGACGAAGAGGACCAGTCAGAACAGGACCAGTCAGAACAGGACCAGTCAGAACAGGACCAGTCAGAACAGGACCAGCCGGAACAGGACGTTTTCGCGGCAGAGCCTGTCGTGACGAATGACGACGTGTCCAAGAGCGACCATCTGCCCGAAAGCGAAAGCGACTTCGAGGCTGAAGGCGAAAGCGTGGCGGAGACGACGGAGGACGAGGCAGACCAGAGTGCCGTGGAGCGGACGGTCCAGTCCTCCGATATGTGGGAACCTGACGGCGATGACGAGGACGCGTTTGCCGATGCGTCCGAGGCGCCAAGGCTGGAATGGCGCGATGCCGATACCGAGTTCGCGCCCGAGGCAATGTCGTTCGATCCTGATGAGATGGCGGCGGATGACCTGGCCTCTGACAGCTTTGCCCGCAGTTGGGATGCCGAAGACGAGGACGCCCCTGCAGCGTTCGAGCTTGACGAGGCGGTGCTTGACGAAGAGGCGCTGCGCGATCTGGTGGCCGAGATCGTCCGCGAAGAGCTGATGGGCACGCTTGGCGAACGCATCACCCGCAACGTGCGCAAGCTGGTGCGCCGCGAGATTCACCGAGCGCTGACCTCTCAGGATTTCGACTGAACCGGCGGCGCGGCAAGCGATAGCAGCCGGTCAAGATCCATCCATGTTTCCAGATGGCGGGCGAGCGCGTCGAGCGTGTTGTCGACGGTCGTCTCGTAGAGCAGGTCCGAGACCGCACCGAGTTCGGCGAGATAGGCCGCGCGAAAGGCGTCCTCGGCAAACAGCCCGTGCAGATAGGTGCCCTGAATGCGCCCGTCGGGGGATTGCGCGCCCTCACTCCGGTCGCCGACATTGAGCCAGCCGCGCGCGCAATCGGGGCCGGTCGTCTCGCCCAGATGGATTTCGTAGCCGCGAAGCTCTGTTCCCGACGCGTTATGCCGCGCCTGCGTAAGGCCAAGCCGCTTGCGCGGGTGCAGCACCGTCTCCACATCGAGATGCCCGAGCCCCGCGACCGTGCCGGGCGGCCCCTCGATCCCGTCCGGGTCAGAGATGGACCGGCCCAGCATCTGATAGCCGCCACAGATACCCAGCACACGGCCCTTGCGGCGGATATGGGCGGCAAGGTCGATATCCCAGCCATTGGCGCGTAACGTCGCCAGATCGGCGATGGTGGATTTGCTGCCCAAGAGCAGGATCAGATCGGCGTTGGCGGGCAGCGGCCTGCCTGCGGGCACGATCTCGACCGTCAGATTTGGCTCGTTCCCGAGCGGCGTGAGATCGTCGAAATTGGAGATCATGCCCAGATGCGGCACCGCGATATGCCGCGCGCCGCTGCGTTTGATGCTGGTCAGGTCCTGAACATCCTCGGGCGGCAGGCGCCAGGCGTGATCGAACCACGGCACCACGCCGAGCGAGGGCCAGCCGGTCAGATCGGCAATCGCCCGCTCGCCATCGCGGAAAAGCGCGATGTCACCGCGAAACTTGTTGACCGCAAAGCCCCGGATCATCGCGGCATCGTCAGGGTCGATCACGGTTTTCGTGCCCACGATCTGCGCGATCACGCCGCCCCGGTCGATATCGCCGACAAGGATCACCGGGACGCCAGCCGTGCGGGCAAAGCCCATGTTGGCGATGTCGCCCGCGCGCAGGTTGATCTCGGCGGGACTGCCCGCGCCCTCGACCAGCACCAGATCGGCGGTGCGGCTGAGGCGGTCGAAGCTTTCCAGCACCGCGCCCAGAAGGCGGGGCTTTTCGGCGGTGTAGTCGCCCGCACACAGACTGCCGACAGGATGGCCCTGCACGATGACCTGCGCGCCGCGCGCGCCTTCGGGCTTGAGCAGGACAGGGTTCATGTCGGTATGTGGTGCGCGGCCTGCGGCGCGGGCCTGAAGCGCCTGCGCGCGCCCGATCTCGCCGCCATCCATCGTGACGGCGGCATTGTTGGACATGTTCTGCGGCTTGAACGGCGCGACCGAAAGACCCCGGAGCGAGAAAGCGCGCGCCAGCCCGGCAACCAGCATCGACTTGCCGACATTCGAGCCGGTGCCCTGGATCATGATCGCGCGCGTCATCGGCCCCCCGCCAAAGCGAAGGCCCCGCCGCAGGCGACGGGGCCGGAATACTCTGTCAGCGGTCTCGCGCTCAGGCGGCTTCGGCCTCGGCCTGCGCAGCGGCGTGCCGACGCTCGCTTTCTTCGCGCGAGAGCGCGACGGACGTGCGCACGCCCTTGGCGACGAATTCCATCAGGCCCTTGACCACACGCTCGTTCGGGTCGATCCCGGCACAGCTCAACACTTCGCGCCCGTCACGCGAGCGCGCCCATCGGGCGATCTGTTCCGGACCGTTGCCATATTTCTTGTCGTCGGAAATGGCATCATCCAGCGCGGCCAGCACCACGGCCGCAAAAAGTTTACGCGCACGGTTGCCCTGTTCGGCATTGAACGCCGCGCCGTCAACGAAATCCTTCATTGTTCGTCCTGTTCTTATTGCTCTTGCGTTTCAGGCATCCGGGTGGTTATGACCGGTTTCATTCGATTCGGATAGGCCGCAAATGCATAACATCTATGCAAAATGCGCATGGCTCTGGCAATCCGAAAACGAAATATGGTTATCTTGCCACCCTGCATCCCGCGAGATATAGGAGCGGGCATCCTCATATCAACCTTTTGTCATGGTTTGGCCCAATGCCCAAGATCAATGGAAACGAGATTCGCCCCGGCAACGTGCTGGAGCATAATGGCCACCTTTGGGCCGCCGTGAAGGTCGATCACGTCAAGCCCGGCAAGGGCGGTGCCTTTGCCCAGGTCGAGATGAAGAACCTGCGCAACGGCTCCAAGCTCAACGAGCGGTTCCGCAGCGCCGACAAGGTCGAGCGGGTGCGGCTCGAGCAGAAGGACCAGCAGTTTCTCTATGAGGAGAACGGCAAGCTGGTGTTCATGGATACCGAGACTTATGAGCAGATCGAACTGCCCGCGGATCTTCTGGGCGAGCGGCGTCCGTTCCTTCAGGACGGCATGACCATCACCGTGGAATTCCACGAGAGCGAGGCGCTCCATGCCAGCCTGCCGCAAAAGGTGGTCTGCCGCATCGTCGAGACCGAGCCAGTGGTCAAGGGCCAGACCGCGGCCAACAGCTTCAAGCCTGCGATCCTCGATAATGGGGTAAAGGTGATGGTGCCGCCTTTCGTGGGGCCCGATGAAGAGATCGTGGTCAACACCGAAACCATGGAATATTCCGAGCGCGCCTGAGCGCGCTCAGCACTCCAGCGGATCGACGCGCGCCGTGCCCGCGCTCATGCCGGGGGCGGCGCGATCGTGTCGCAGAAACGCGATGCCGCGCCCGCCCGACTGGGTATAGAGCACGCCCGCGCTCTTGCCGCTCTCGGTGGTGATCTCGCTGCCCACGGGGGCCGCGCCATGGACAGCCACCAGCGCCAGACCCTTTTTAAGCTCGGTCTTGTGCTTCATGCGCGCCGTGACCTCCTGCCCGACATAACAGCCCTTGCGGAAATCGACGCCGCCCAACCGCTCGAACCCGGCCTCCAGAATATAGGTCTCGGGGGTCAGTTCGATACCGGTCTCGGGGATGCACTGGGCCACGCGGATGCGGTCGAAATCGGTGCCGTCGGTGCCTTCCTCATCGCCATAAAACCGCCAGCCCAGATCGGGGTGGCGCGGATCTGGCAGGGCGCCCTCGGGCGCGGGGCCGGTGCCGCGCCGGACCTTGCGGTCCGTCTCGGTGATCGTCACATCGGCGCGCAATTTATAGAGCGAGAGGCGCTGCATCAGCGATGGCGCAAGGCGCGCGTCCACGTCGAGCCAGATCGCCTCGCCCCGGCGCAGAAGGAAAAAATCGGCCAGATACTTGCCCTGCGGCGTGAGCAGCGCGGCATAGACAAGGCCGTGATCGAGCCGTTTGACATCGTTGGTGATCAGCCCTTGCAGAAAGGTTTCGGCATCGCTGCCGGTGATTTCGAGGATTGTCCGCGCCATGCCCGTTCCCTTGTGTCGTCGCGCCCAATATAGGCAAAGGGGACGCGGACAACAGGGGGAGAGGCTATGCGCGCCGCGCTTTCGGTGGTGATTCCGACGCTCAACGCGGGGCATGCCCTGCCCGATTGTCTGGCCGCGCTGTTCGAAGGGGTGCGCGCGGGGCTGATCCGCGAGGTGATCCTGAGCGATGGCGGCTCGACGGACGACACCTGCGCAATGGCCGAGGCGGCAGGGGCGCTGATCGTGACCGGCGCGCCCTCGCGCGGGGGGCAATTGCGGCGCGGTGCGGGGGTGGCACGGGGTGAGTGGCTGCTCTTCCTGCACGCCGACACGGTGCTACCCGAGGGGTGGGCCGAGGTGGCGCGCGCGCACATGGCGCGCGGTGGGGCTGCGGCCTTTCGTCTATCATTCGACGCAGGCGGGCTTGCCCCGCGTCTTGTGGCGGGCTGGGCCAATCTGCGCTCGGGTCTCTTCGGGCTGCCCTATGGGGATCAGGGCCTGCTCATCTCGCGCGTCGACCATGACCGCGCGGATGGCTATGCCGACATTCCGCTGATGGAGGATGTGGCGCTGGCGCGCGCGCTGAAGGGGCGGATCACGCTTTTGCCGCTGGCGGTGCGAACATCGGCGGCGCGGTTTGAGCGCGAGGGGTGGTTGTGGCGCGGCGCGCGAAATCTGTGGCTGCTTTTGCGTTATCTGTGCGGCGCGGACCCGGAGCGTCTGGCCGAGCGTTACCGACGGCGTTAGCCCGTTTGCGTCTTGGGCTGACTTGCGGGATAGTCGGCGCAGCGGCGCTGAGTCCCCACGGGGCGGCGCAGGGACAAATCAGGGAGCAAGCCATGCGATTTGAAGCGCCACGCAGCGTGGAAGAGGCGGTGACGGCCTTGGCCGGTCAGACGGGGGCGCATGTTCTGGCGGGCGGCACCGATCTCTTGGTCAAGCTGCGCGCGGAGATGATCGAGCCGGACCTGATCGTGGATATCAAGCGCATCGCCGGAATGCGCGAGATTGCCGCCGAAGAGGGCGGCTGGCGCATCGGGGCCGCCGTGTCGGGGGCCGAGATGGGCGAGCACGCGGGGCTGGTCGCGGATTGGCCCGGTGTGGTCGAGGCGGCAGGGCTTATCGGCTCGACGCAGGTGCAGGGGCGCGCCACTCTGGCGGGCAACCTCTGCAACGCCTCGCCTGCCGCCGATTCGGTGCCTGCCATGGTCGCTGCCGGTGCCGTGGCGCGGATCGTGGGGCCCGAGGGCACGCGCGATCTGGCGGTGATCGACGTCCCAAAAGGGCCGGGCAAGACCGCGCTGGAGCGGGGCGAGTTCATCGCTTCGATCTTCCTGCCCGCGCGGGGCGCGCGCTCGGGCGATGCCTATCTGCGCTTCATCCCGCGCACCGAGATGGATATCGCGGTGGTGGGCTGCGGCATTTCGCTGAGCCTTGACGAGGCGGGCCGGGTGACGGCGGCGCGCGTGGCGCTTGGCGCCGTCGGGCCCAAGGTCATTCTGGTCGAGGCGGCAGCCGAGGCCATCAAGCGCCGGGTTCTGGATGAGGCCGCGCTGAGCGATCTGGCCGAGGCCTGTTCCAAGGCGGCCACCCCCATTGACGACAAGCGCGGCACGGTCGCCTTCCGCCGCCACGTGGCAGGCGTTCTGGCCCGCCGTGCGGCGGTCATCGCCGAGGCGCGCGCGAAAGGAGAGACGGCATGAGCCGGATACATGTGACGACGAAAATCAACGGCGACGAGACCGAATTCCTGTGCGAGGCCGAGGCGACGCTTCTCGATGTGCTGCGCGACGAGCTGGGCCTGACGGGGACCAAGGAGGGCTGCGGCACGGGCGATTGCGGGGCGTGCTCGGTGACGGTGGATGGCCGCCTTGTCTGTTCGTGCCTGATGCTGGGGGCCGAGGCCGAGGGGCGCGAGATCACCACCATCGAGGGCATGGCCACGGGCGAAACGCTGCACCCGTTGCAGAAGAAATTCATCGAGATGGCCGCCCTGCAATGCGGCATCTGCACGCCGGGAATCCTGGTGGCGGCGAAGTCGCTTCTGGAGCGCAACCCGGACCCGTCCGAGGAAGAGGTGCGCTATTGGCTGGCGGGGAACCTCTGCCGCTGCACCGGCTATGACAAGATCATCCGCGCCGTTCTCGACACGGCGGCGGACATGCGGAGGGCATCGTGATGGCACTGGATGACAGCAAGAAACCGCGCGAGTTCAAGATCGTCGGCACGCGGCCCGACCGGCCTGACGGCATCGACAAGGTAACGGGGCGCGCGCGCTTTGGTGCGGACATGGTGGCGCCCGGGATGCTGACGGGGCGCATCCTGCGCAGCCCCCACGCGCACGCGCGGATCAAGCGGATTGATACGTCAAAGGCCGAGTCGCTGCCCGGCGTCAAGGCGGTGGTCACGCGCGTCGATTTCGGCGCGGTGCCGGATCATGTGGCCGACATCATGGATAACTGCATGGCGGGCGAGAAGGCGCTTTACGACGGTCACGCCATCGCTGCCGTGGCCGCGATCTCGCCGGCGGTGGCGCGCCACGCGCTCAAGCTCATCGAGGTGGACTATGAGGTTCTGCCGCATGTGACCGATGTGGACGAGGCCATGAAACCCGGCGCGCCGGTGCTCCACGAGGGGCGCCAAGAGGAGACGGTGCCCAAGGGCATGTCCGGCAATGTCATCGCGCGCGCCGAGTTCGGCCATGGCGATATCGAGGCAGGGCTGAAACAGGCGGATCGGGTGGTGGAGCGGACCTATCGCACGGCAGCGACCCATCAGGGCTATATCGAACCTCATGCCTGCCTTGCGACAATGGGCGCGGACGGGCAGGGCGATCTCTGGGTCTGCACGCAGGGGCATTACATGGTGCGCAATACCTGTGCCGCCATTCTGGGGCTGGAACAGGGGCAATTGAGGGTGACGGCATCGGAAATCGGTGGCGGATTCGGCGGCAAGACGACCGTGTTTCTGGAGCCCGTCGCGTTGATGCTGGCGAAGAAATCGGGCCGTCCGGTCAAGATGGTGATGAGCCGCTCGGAGGTGCTGCGCGCCACGGGGCCGACATCCTCGACCTCGATTGACGTGAAGATCGGCATGACGAAGGAGGGCCGCATCACCGCCGGTTTCGCCGAGTTGCGCTATCAGGGCGGGGCCTGGCCCGGCTCTCCGGTGAATATGGGCGCGATGTCGGGTTTCGCGCCCTATGATCTGGAAAACGTCAAGACCGTGGGCTGGGACGTGGTGACGAACCGGCCCAAGGCGGCGGCCTATCGCGCCCCCGGCGCGCCGATGGCGGCCTTTGCCATCGAAAGCGCGATCGACGAATTGGCCAAGGGTTTCGGTCTTGATCCGCTGGCGGTGCGGCTGATGAACGGGGCGGATGAGGGCACGAAATCCTCTTACGGGCCGACCTATCCGGCGATTGGCCTCAAGGCGACGCTGGAGGCCGCGCGCAAGCATCCGCACTGGACAGCACCCTTGGGCAAGAATCAGGGTCGGGGCGTGGCCTGCGGCTTCTGGTTCAACTTCGGCGGCGATACCTGCGTGTCGCTCAACATCACGCCCGATGGCACGGTGACGGTGTCCGAGGGCAACCCCGATATCGGCGGCTCACGCGCTTCGATGACGATGATGGCGGCCGAGGAACTGGGCATCCCCTATGATCAGGTGCGCACCATCATCGCCGATACCGGATCGCTGGGGCAGAACGAGGTGACCGACGGCAGCCGCGTGACATTCGCCGTGGGGCTGGCCACGATCGAGGCCGCGCGCGCGGCGAAACGTGAGATGTGCCGCCGCGCCGCGATGATCTGGGACATCGACGAGGACGCCGTGGAATGGGAGGATGGCGCCGCGCGCCCCGCGGGCCCCAACGCGGGCAAGTTCCCGCCCATGACCATCAAGGAAATCGCCGCCGTGGCCTCCAACACCGGCGGGCCGATCGCGGGCCACCACGAGGTGACCGCCGAGGGGGCAGGGGTGAGTTTTGCCACCCATATGGTCGATGTCGAGGTAGACCCCGAGACCGGCGCCACGAAGATCCTGCGCTATACGGTGTTTCAGGATGCAGGCAAGGCGGTGCATCCTTCTTACGTCGAGGGGCAGTTTCAGGGCGGTGCGGTGCAGGGCATCGGCTGGGCGCTCAACGAGGAATATATCTACGGCGAGGACGGCATCTTGCAAAACGCGGGCTTTCTCGATTACCGCATTCCCGTGGCCTCGGACCTGCCGATGATCGACACGGTGATTCTGGAGATTCCCAATCCCGGCCACCCCTACGGCGTGCGCGGCGTGGGCGAAACCTCCATCGTGCCCCCCTTGGCGGCCATCGCCAACGCGGTTTCGGCGGCGGCGGGGGTGCGGATGACGCAATTGCCGATGTCGCCGCCGCGCGTGCTGGCGGCGATCCAAGCGGACGGCTGATGGTCAAGGTGCTGCTCTGGGGGTCGCTTGCCGATCTGGCAGACGGCGCGCGCGAGGTGGAGGTCGAGGCCGACACCTTGCGCGCGTTGCTCGACGGTCTGGCGCGCGATCACCCCGGCCTGCGCCCGGAGCTTGCGCGCGGTGTGTCGGTCTCGATCGACGGGCGGATCTACAACGACAGCTGGTTCACGCCGATCGGCCCCGAAAGCGAGGTCGTGCTGCTCAAGCGGTTGCAGGGGGGGTAGGGGCGCCATGACCGAGATCCCCGCGGCCTTGATCGCGGCCTATGAGGCGACGGAGTATCGCGTGCGCGCGCCGCGCGCGTTCACGCTGCGCGTGGGGCAATGGTCTGCGGAGCTGAGTGAGGTCTACGCCGCGCAAAAGGTCGCCTCTGCGGGGTTCCTGACGGCCTGCAATCCGTTCAGCAGGGCAGCATCGGAGGAAGACAACCGGCGCGCGCAACAAGATCTCGTTCACAGGCTTGCCGGTCTGGGCCTTGTCACGATGCCAGCCATCGGCGTGGACCCGTCCGGAGACTGGCCGGGCGAGGAAAGCGTGTTCGTTCCCGGACTGACGCTCGATCAGGCCTGCGCGCTTGGGAACGAATTCGGCCAGAACGCGGTCCTTTGGGCCGACGCCGACGCCGTGCCGCGCCTCGTCTTGCTGCGATAGGGTTGATTGCGCACGGTCGCGCCGCGATGCGCTTTTTTATTCAGGAAACGGCAAAGCGCGGGCGGGAGATTGGAGCGGGTGAAGGGAATCGAACCCTCGTATTCAGCTTGGGAAGCTGCTGCTCTACCATTGAGCTACACCCGCGTCTAAATCGCAGATACCATCACGTCCCCGCAGGCTTCAAGCCGAAAGTGCGGCCATTTGCATCGCGCGGGGACTCGTCTATACCTGCGCCGGGCGGGAAAATGAAAGCAAAGGGCAGGTATGCAGACCATCACCACCACCGAGGCACTTGCCGCGTTCTGCGCGGCGGCGCGCGGGCACGATTATGTCACCGTCGATACCGAGTTCCTGCGCGAGCGGACCTATTATTCCAAGCTCTGCCTCGTGCAACTGGCCATGCCGGGCAAGAGCGACGAGGGCGCGGTGCTGGTCGATCCGATCGCGGGAGGGGCTGCGCTGTCGCTCGAGCCGCTCTACGAGCTTTTTCGCGATCCGAACGTGGTCAAGGTGTTCCATGCCGCGCGGCAGGATCTTGAGATATTCCAGGTGGATGCGGGCGTGATCCCGGCGCCGCTATTCGATACGCAGGTCGCCGCGATGGTCTGCGGCTTCGGCGAGCAGGCGGGATACGAGACGCTGGTCAAGCGCATCGCCAAGGGCACGGTGGACAAAAGCTCTC
This sequence comes from Alphaproteobacteria bacterium HGW-Alphaproteobacteria-1, assembly GCA_002842985.1. GTDB lineage: Bacteria > Pseudomonadota > Alphaproteobacteria > Rhodobacterales > Rhodobacteraceae > Roseovarius. The sequence continues at coordinate 19,876 of PHEQ01000031.1, read as the reverse complement.
GGTTCACGGACTGGTCGCGCCGCCCGCTCTCGGAGGCGCAGATGGTCTATGCGCTGGCCGATGTGACGCATCTGCGCCAGATCTACGAGTTTCTCGCCCGCAAGATCGAAAGCTCGGGGCGCACGCAATGGGTGGCCGAAGAAATGGCCGTGCTGACCAACCCCGAGACCTATCGCACCGACCCCGATGAGGCGTGGCGCCGCGTCAAGACCCGCAACACTGCGCCGAAATTCCTTGCCATCCTGCGCGAGTTGGCCCGGTTCCGCGAAACCTATGCGCAGGCGCGCGACGTGCCGCGCAGCCGCGTGTGCAAGGATGACGCGCTGCTGGAACTGGCCGCGACCAAGCCGCAGACGCTCGACGATCTGGGCCGCTCGCGGCTCTTGTTGCGCGAGGCGCGCAAGGGCGAGATCGCCGAGGGCATCATTTCCGCCGTGAAGGCGGGGTTGGCCTGTCCGCCCGAGGCCATACCGCGCGTCGAGGACGAGGCGCGTGCCCCGGCCAATCCGGCGATTGCCGATATGCTGCGGGTGCTTCTGAAGGCGCGCAGCGAGGCGTCCGGCGTGGCGTCCAAGCTGATCGCCAGCGCCGCCGATCTGGATCATCTGGCCGCGGGCGGGCGCGATGTGCCCGCGCTCTCGGGCTGGCGGCGCGATGTGTTCGGCGCCGACGCGCTCCGGCTTTGCGCGGGCGAGGTGGGGCTTGTGGTGCGCGGCGACACGGTCGAGGCGGTGCCGCTTTAGAGCATCACAGGCGGATCACCCGTTCGTTCTGCCCGCCACGCACGCGGATTTCGCGCGCGCCCCTGAGTTTCTTGCGCGAGATGAACACCGCCGCCAGAATCTTGCGCGCGCGCTCGGGTCCCTGCGGGGTATCCTCGGGCTGTTCGGCGCGAAGCTCGTAGCCGATCACGCCGTTGATCGCCTCGCCCTCGGGTTGGTCGGGGATGAGGCGCACGTTGAATGCGCCCTCGCGCAATGTCAGCCCCTCGACCCGCAGCAGCACGCCGCCCGAGGCGGGCTTGAGCTCGGCATTGGTGATTGCCGCGACGGGCGTGCCCTCATAGGGCGGATCGCGCCGACGGCGCTGCATCGAGGCGAAGATACCTTCCTCCTCGTCACGCTTTGGAATCAAGGGGTTGGTGTTCGCGGCCTCCGCCTCGGCGGCGCGGCGCGCGCGTCGGCCAGAGAAGAGGCCGCGGCGGCGCGGACGCTCTCGGCCTGCGCCACAGCCCGCCAGAATGCCCGCCGCCGCAAGCCCGAGAAATACCCGTCGTTTCATGCCCGATGCCCTCACCACAATCTGCATTGTGCCTAACGGATTGGCGCGCGGTTGAAAAGATGCAAGCGAGGGCTGGACCCGCGGCGACCCCGGCCTTAGGTCTTGCGCGACACAGCGGGAGATCGGCATGGCAAGCGAAGCCTTCGAAGAGATCGTGGCGGATTTCGAGTTTCTCGACGAGTGGGAAGACCGCTATCGCTATGTGATCGACAAGGGCCGCGACATGGCCCCGCTGGACGATGCCCTCAAGGTGCCCGCCACCAAGGTCGAGGGGTGCGCCAGCCAGGTCTGGCTGCATCCGCGCATCGAGGGCGGGCGGTTTTCGTTCGACGGCGACAGCGACGCGATGATCGTGCGTGGCCTCATCGCGGTGCTGCGCGCGCTTTATAATGGCGTGCCGCTGGCCGAGGTGGGCCGCGTCGACGCGCAGGCCGAACTGGCGCGGCTGGGTCTGGACGAGCATCTTTCGGCGCAACGCTCCAACGGAGTGCGCGCGATGATCGGGCGCATCCGGGCGGTGGCGGCGGAGGCCGTGTGACGAACTCTTGCTTCTCGTTGGGCTGTTTTGCTGTTAACCTTTTGCCATTCATGAGGGGCCTTTAGCCGCGGGCGGGCGATTGAGGAGTGGTTATGAACAGATATTCACAGGTTTGGGCGGTTGTCGCGGCACTGCTTTTATCGGGTTGGGGCGCTGACGTGGCGCGTGCCGAAACGGTGGCGACGGCCGGACAAAGCGTGACGGTTTACGAGCACGGCGGTGGCTGCCGCAAAAGTTCGCCTCCCGGCCAATGCTGCCACATGGAAAAGAAGACAGGAAGCGTTCACTGTCACTGAGTTTTTTCCCGTTAAGTGGTTGATTAAGGTCACGGCAAGTTCAATCTCTCCCTTTAGACCATCGGTTAAACTCTGTGTGAGTCCGGAGAGGGACAATGACTGCAAGCGACACGACGGCGGAACTGCGCGCCTTTCTGAAACCCTATACCCGCAAGAGCGATGCGCGCGGGGCGCTGTCGTTTCTGGGCACGCTGGTGGCCTATGGCGTGGCGCTCTGGGGCGCGGCGGGGCTGGCGGCGGCGGGGCACTGGCCCCTTGCGGTGCCGCTGGTGGGGGTGCTCGCCTTCGCCTCGGTGCGGCTTTATGTGCTTCAGCACGATTGCGGGCATCATTCGCTGTTTGCGACCCGCTGGCTCAACGATGCGGCGGGCCATGTGCTGTCGGTGTTCTCGCTCACGCCCTACCGGGTGATGCAATACAATCACAACCAGCACCACGCCTATCTGGGCAATCTCGACCACCGTGAGACGACCGAGATCTACACCATGACGTTGCGCGAATGGCAGGCGGCACCGTGGTATCGGCGGCTGTGGTACAGGCTCTATCGCAACCCGCTGGTGATGCTGCCCATCGGCGCGCTCTATACCTATTTCATCGCCTATCGCTGGCCGCGCAACAGTGCCCGTGTGGGGGCGATTGGCGTGATCGCGCATAACCTTGCGCTCTTTGGCTATGTGGCGGCGGTCTGGGCGGTCCTGGGGGCGCCGGGACTGGTGGTTTTGGGCATGAGCGCTTTTCTGGGCGGGGTGATCGGCGTGTTTCTGGTCTATCTCCAGCACAATTTCGAAGAAACCTATTGGGACCGCAAGCCCGGTCTCGATTTCCGCAAGGCGACGCTGGTGGGATCAAGCTCGCTTGATCTGGGATGGCTCTGGGATCTGGGCTCGGGCAATATCGCCTATCACGATCTGCACCATTACAATCCGGGCATTCCGTCCTACAATCTGCGCCGCTGTCAGAATGACCTGCCCGATCACCTGAAAAGCCACGCGCCGATCCGCTGGGCGGAGGCGTTGCGCAGCTTCACCCTCAAACTCTGGGATGAGAAGCAAGGTCGGCTGGTGCCGTTTCCGCCTGCGCATCGGGCAGAGGTGATCGCGGCAGAGTAGGGATCAGGCAAGGCTGAGCATCCCGTCATCCGCGCCCATCCGGTCGCGCAGCCGCTCCAGCCCGCGCTCGCGCAACTGGCGCACCCGCTCGCGCGAGATGCCGTGGATTTGCGCCAGATCGTTGAGGGTGAGCGGCGGCTCTTGCAGCACATTGGCCACGACGATGCGCCGCTCGCGCTCGGGCAGGGTGTGGAAATGGCGGATCATCGCGGCGCGCAGGCGGGCGCGGGCCTCGCTTTCGGCATAGGCCGCCTCGGTGTCGGTATCGGGATCGGGCAGAAGCTCGACGGCCTCGCTGCCCTCTTCGGTCACCGGGGCGTTGAGCGAGGCGTCGCCATGGCCGAAAAGCGCGCGCATCTCGGCCAGCGTGCCGGGCGTGGTGCCGAGCGCGCGGGCGATGCGGGCATCGCGGTCGGGGGCGCTCTCGCCGGGATGGGGCGGCATGGTCTCCTCGATGGCGCCGAGCTGAAAGAAGGCCTGCCGCGCCCGCGCCGAGCGCCCGCGCCGCACCAGCGACCAGTTGAGCATCCGGTAATCCTGCAATTCGGCCCGAATCCACCAGACCGCATAGGTGGCGAACCGGATGCCGCGATCCGGTTCGAACCGGTCCACCGCGCGCATGAGCCCGATAAAGGCCTGCTGCATGAGGTCCGGATCGGCCTGCGAGCGGGTGCGGGTAAAGCGCGCGACCATGGCATGCGCCAGCGGCTCGAAGGCGGTCACAAGCCGGTTGCGCGCCGCCACGTCACCGTCTTCGCGCCAGGCGCGGGCAAGCCGCGCCTCCTCTTCCTGCGACAGAAGCGCGGGGGAGGACCGGCGCGGGCGGCGCTGATGGTCGGGGGGGAAATAGGGTTTGTTCATGGCGGGGCTGCGCTGATTATGGTTTCGAATCGAAACTATCTGCGCCATGCGCTCTGGTCAAACCAATTTCGTATCGCTATTATAAATCCATGGATCACGCGACCCAACCCGACCCCGCGACCCTGGCCGAACTTCTGCTGCATGTGGCACGCGCCAGCCACGCGGAGGAGGTGGGCGGGGCGCAGATGACGGCGGCGCAATGGACCGCGCTGCGGTTCTTCGCGCGCGCCAACCGGACCTCGCGCACGCCATCGGCCTTCGCCAGTTTCCAGGCGACGACGCGCGGCACCGCCTCGCAGACCCTCAAGACGCTGGAGGCGCGCGGGTTGCTGGCGCGGCGTCGCTGCGCGAATGACGGGCGCAGCGTGCTCTTCGATGTGACCGAGGCGGGGCAGGCGATGCTGGCCCATGATCCGCTGCGGCACCTGTCCCGCGCCATCGGCGGGCTGTCCCCGGCGGAGCGCGACGCGCTTGGGCGGCTCTTGCCCGACCTTGTCGCGCGGCTGGCGCAGATGCGCGGGGTCGAGGGCATTGGCACCTGCGGTAGCTGCACCCATTACGAGGCGCGTGGCCAGGGCGGCTATTGTGCCTGCGTGGCCATGAGCCTTGCGCCGTTCGAGATCGGTCAGCTTTGCACCCGCCACAGTCCGCGCGCGGCGACGGCAAGCGGGTAGGGGGGCTGTCTGCCCCCCGCCGCCCATTCGGGCGGCCCCCCCCGAGGATATTTTCGGCCAGAAGAAGATCAGGCGAGCGTGCCCTCGGCCGTGAGATGGGTCTTGCCGCCGAGATAGGGGGTAAGGGCGTCGGGCAGGCGGACGGAGCCGTCAGCCTGTTGGCCGTTCTCCAGCACTGCGATCAGGCAGCGACCGACGGCAAGGCCCGAGCCGTTGAGCGTATGGACGAATTCGGGCTTGCCCCCGCCCTGCGGCCTGAACCGCGCGTTCATGCGGCGGGCCTGAAAATCACCGCAGACCGAGACCGAGGAGATTTCGCGGTAGGTGTTCTGCCCGGGCAGCCAGACCTCGATGTCATGGGTGCGGCGCGCGCCAAAGCCCATGTCGCCGGTGCAGAGCACGATTGTGCGGTAGGGCAGGCCAAGCCGCTCGAGGATGCCTTCGGCGCAGCCGGTCATGCGGTCAAGCTCGGCGCGGCTGTGGTCGGGGTGGGTGATCGAGACCATCTCGACCTTCTCGAACTGGTGCTGGCGCAGCATCCCGGTGGTATCGCGCCCCGCGCTGCCGGCCTCGGAGCGGAAACATTGGGTGTGTGCGACGTAGCGGCGCGGCAGACTGGCCTCCTCCACCGTCTCGCCATGGACGAGATTGGTGAGCGTGACCTCCGCTGTCGGCACCAGCCACCATCCATTGGTGGTCTGATAGCTGTCCTCGCCGAATTTCGGCAACTGCCCGGTGCCCTGCATCATCTCGGGGCGTACCAGCACCGGCGTCCAGGTCTCGGTCAGGCCATTGTCGGTGACATGGGTGTCGAGCATGAATTGCGCCAGCGCCCGGTGAAGGCGCGCCACAGCACCCGAGAGCACGACGAAGCGCGCGCCGGAGAGTTTTGCGGCGGCCTCGAAATCCATGCCCGCGGCAACGGCGGGCAGCGCGTAATGCTCTTTGGGCGTGAAATCGAATGTGGCAGGTGTGCCCCAGCGGCGCAGCTCCACATTGTCGGCCTCGTCCGCGCCATCGGGCACATCGTCATGGGGCAGGTTGGGGATGGCCATAAGCATGTCGGTGAGCTGCGTATCGAGATCGCGCGCCTGCGTCTGCATGGCGGCCACCTCGGCCTTTTTCTCGGCCACCAGCGCGCGCAGGCGCTCGAATTCGGCCTCGTCGCCGCGGGCCTTGGCGGCACCGACTTCCTTGCTGGCGCGGTTCTGCTCGGCCTGCGCGCTCTCGGCGGCGTGGATGCGCGCGCGCCGCGCCTCGTCGAGCGCGAGGATCGTGTCCGAGACCGGCGCAAGACCGCGCCGCGAGAGGGCGGCGTCGAAAGCGGCGGCATTGTCGCGGATCGCGCGGATATCGTGCATGGGGCTGGTCCTCGGAACGGATGAATCGTCATGTCGGGTGATAGACCAGTTTTCGCGGCATGGACAGGGCGCGCGCCCGCGCCCTTTCGCGCCTTGCAAAACCCCGGGCGCGCCCCTAGGTTCGCGCCAATTCGCGGGGGTGGTCCCGCAGCATCAAGAAGGACGCGACCCGATGGAAGCCTTTGCGCAGTTTATCCCCCTCATCCTCATATTTGCGATCATGTATCTGCTGCTGATCCGCCCGCAGCAGAAGAAGATGAAGGAACACAAGGCCATGGTCGCGGCGCTGCGCCGGGGCGATCAGGTGATCACGCAGGGCGGCCTGATCGGCAAGGTTGCCAAGGTCAAGGATGACAGCGAGATCGAGGTGGAACTGGCCGAGGGTGTCAAGGTGCGCGTGGTGCGCCACACCATCGCGCAGGTCCTCTCGAAGACCGAGCCGGCCGAAGGCTGAGCCGCGCCCCCCCCCTGACCCCTCTGAAAAGGCCCGATCATGCTGCAAATCGACCTGTGGAAACGTGTGACGATCTGGGCGATGGTGGTGCTCGGGCTGCTTTTGGCGCTGCCCAATGCGTTCTATGGCAAGGTCGAGCGTCATAATGACGCCGCAGCCTTGGTCGAGGCGGGGGCCGATCCGGCGGGGCTGGCCGACGAGCTGGCGCTCTGGCCCGACTGGCTGCCCTCGGGCCTTGTCAATCTTGGACTCGATCTGCGGGGCGGCGCGCATCTTCTGGCCGAGGTCAAGGTGGGCGATGTCTATCAGGCGCGGCTTGAGGGCATGTGGCCCGAGGTGCGCGACCTGCTGCGCGAGGAGCGTGACCGCGTCGGGCCGATCCGGCTTCAGCCCGCGCAGGGGCCGGAATTGCGCGTGCGCCTTGTCGAGCGGCCCGAAATGGCGAGCGAGGCGGCGGCGCTGGTGCGCGGGCTGGCCCGTCCTGTCGCCACGCTCAGCGGGGTGGGGGCAAGCGATATCGACGTGACCACGCAAGGCGCCGATATCATCGTGCGCCTGAGCGAGGCCGAACAGCGCGCCACCGACGATCGCACGGTGCGCCAGTCGCTCGAGATCATCCGCCGCCGGGTGGACGAGGTGGGCACGCGCGAGCCGACGATCATGCGGCAGGGGGCGGATCGCATCCTCATCCAGGTGCCGGGTATCGGCTCGGCGGCGGAACTCAAGGCGCTGATAGGCACGACCGCGCAACTGACCTTTCAGCCGGTGATAAGCCGCAGCAGCAATCCCGATGAAGCCCCCGGACCGGGCAACGAGATCCTGCCCTCCATCGACGAACCGGGAACCTATTACATTCTCGAGCGCGCGCCGGTGGTCACGGGCGAGGAGCTTGTCGATGCGCAGCCCGATTTCGACCAGAACGGGCGGCCCGCCGTGTCGTTCCGCTTCAACCCGACGGGCGCGCGCAAGTTCGGCGATTACACGGCGCAGAATATCGGAAACCCCTTTGCCATCGTGCTCGACGGCGAGGTGATTTCGGCCCCCGTCATCCAGAGCCATATCCCCGGCGGCTCGGGCATCATCACGGGCAGGTTCACCGTCGAGGACAGCACGCAACTGGCGGTGCTGTTGCGCGCGGGCGCGCTGCCTGCGGGGCTGGAATTCCTTGAAGAGCGCACCATTGGCCCCGAACTGGGGGCAGACAGCATCGCGGCGGGCAAGATCGCCTGCCTTGTCGCCTTTGCGCTGGTGCTGGTCTACATGATGCTCAGCTACGGCACCTTTGGCATTTTTGCGAATATCGCGCTCATCATCAATGTCGGGCTGATCTTTGGTCTTCTGAGCCTTGTCGGCGCGACACTGACGCTGCCGGGGATCGCGGGGATCGTGCTGACGATCGGCATGGCGGTGGATGCCAACGTGCTGGTGTTCGAGCGCATCCGCGAGGAAATGAAGACGGCCAAGGGCGCGGCGCGCGCGATCGAGCTGGGCTACGAGAAGGCGATGAGCGCCATCGTGGATGCCAATATCACCACCTTCATGACCGCGCTCATTCTCTTTGCCATGGGCTCGGGGCCGGTGCGTGGCTTTGCCATCACGCTTGGCCTTGGCATCCTGACTTCGGTCTTTACCGCGCTTTTCGTCACCCGCCTGATCGCCGTCATGTGGTTCGAGCGCAAGCGGCCAAAGACGGTGCTTCAGGGCCGCGCGCTGAAACTTGTGCCGGACGAGACCTCGATCGACTTTTTCAGCCGCTGGAAGCTGTGGCTGGGGATTTCAGGGGTGATGATCCTTGTGGCGCTTGGCTCTTTCGCCATTCAGGGGCTGAATTTCGGCATCGACTTCAAGGGCGGCACCACGATCCGCACCCAGAGCGCCCAGCCAGTGGATGTGGGCGTCTATCGCGGCGCGGTCTCGGGTCTTGGCCTGGGCGACGTGACCATCGCAGAGGTGTTCGACCCGACCTTCGGACCCGAGGAAAACGTGGCCATGGTGCGCATCCAGGCGCAGGACGAGGCCGAGAGCGTCTCGCCGGAGGTGATCGCGCAGGTCGAGGCGGCCTTGCAGCAGGCGGTGCCGGATATCAAGTTCACCTCCGTTGAAAGCGTCGGGCCGAAGGTCTCGGGAGAGCTGATCACGGCGGCGGTGATTGCGGTCGTTCTCGCCATCGGGGCGGTGCTGTTCTACATCTGGCTGCGATTCGAGTGGCAATTCGCGGTCGGCGCGGTCATTGCGCTGGTGCATGACGTGGCGCTGACCATCGGCGTATTCTCGGAATTGCAGATCCAGTTCGATCTGGCGATCATCGCGGCGCTTCTCACCATCGTCGGCTATTCGCTGAACGACACCGTGGTGGTGTTCGACCGGGTGCGCGAGAACCTGCGGAAATACAAGCAGAAATCGCTGCGCGAGGTGCTCAACATCTCGATCAACGAGACGCTGAGCCGCACGATGATGACTTCGGTCACCACGCTTCTGGCGCTGGTCGCGCTGTATTTCCTGGGTGGTGACGTGATCCGGGGCTTCGTCTTTGCGATGATCTGGGGTGTCGTCGTCGGCACCTATTCGTCGATCTTCGTGGCCTCGACCGTGCTGATGTGGCTGGGGGTCAAGCGCGACTGGTCAAAGCCCGACGCCAATGCCGGCACGCAATTCGCCAATGTGGATGCCTGAGGCGGGGGTATCGCCGACGGGTTCGGGAACGGGGAAAAGGCCATGCGCATGACCGAGATCACATTCGCAGGCGCAAAGCCGGTCGAGGGCTACGGGCCGGGATTTTTCCGCGTCGGCGGGGGCGTGATCGAGGGAGCGATGTTGGTGACGGCAACGGCGGCCCGCTCGTGGGCGGGGCTAGAGGATGCGGCACCCCTTCTGGCGCTCAGGGGCGAGGTGGACGTGATCTTTGTCGGCACCGGGGCGGAAATGGCGCATCTGCCGCCCGCCTTGCGGTCCGCGCTCGAGGAGGCGGGAATCGGCGTCGAGCCGATGAACACGCCCGCCGCCTGCCGCACCTATAACGTGCTGGTCTCCGAGGGCCGCCGGGTCGCGCTTGCGGCGCTGCCGGTGTGACATGCGGCGCGGGCTTTGGCGCTTTTCGCGGCGCGGGCTTTGGGCTAGTCAGGACGCATGGTGCTGAGCGTTTCCGATCTGAGCGTGGCGCGCGGGGGCATCCCTGTGCTGGAAGGGGTGAGCCTGCGGCTTGGCCCCGGCGAGGCGCTGGTGTTGCGCGGCCCTAACGGGATCGGCAAGACGACGATGCTGCGCACGGTGGCGGGGTTGCAGCCGCCGCTTTCCGGCGCGATCGAGGCCGCGCCCGAAAGCCTTGTCTATGCCGGCCATGCCGACGGGATCAAGGCCACGCTTACGGTTGAGGAGAACCTGAGCTTCTGGGCGCAGGTCTTTGGCAGCAAAGACGTTTCTGCCGCTGTTGATGCCTTTGATCTGGACCCGCTCCGCCGTCGCCCGGCGGGGGCGCTCTCGGCCGGGCAGAAGCGGCGGCTGGGGCTGGCGCGGCTTTTGGTGACGGGGCGCACGATCTGGGTTCTGGACGAGCCGACCGTATCGCTGGACGTGGACGCGGTGGCGATGTTCGCGGGCGCGGTGCGCGCGCATCTGGCCGAAGGCGGCGCCGCGCTCATCGCCACGCATATCGACCTGCGGATACCGGAGGCACGGATCTTCGATCTGGCACCCTATCGCGCCGCGCCGCTCGGGCTGGATGATTTCGACGGGGCGTTTCTGTGATCGCGCTGCTCACCCGCGATCTGAGGCTTGCCATGCGGGCGGGCGGCGGCTTTGGCCTCGGCCTTGCGTTTTTCCTGATCGTGGTGGTGCTGGTGCCGTTTGGTGTCGGGCCGCAAAGCGCGCTTCTGTCCACCATCGCACCGGGGATCCTGTGGCTGGGCGCGCTTCTGGCCTGCCTTCTGTCGCTCGACCGCATTCTTGCGCTCGACTGGGAGGATGGCAGCCTTGATCTCTTGGCCACATCGCCCCTGCCGATGGAAGGGATCGTGAGCGTCAAGGCGCTGGCGCATTGGCTCACGACGGGCCTGCCGCTGGTGCTGGCCGCGCCCGTGCTCGGTATCCTTCTGAACCTGCCTGCGCCCGGTTTCGGCTGGCTGGTGGTGTCGCTCGCGCTTGGCACGCCCGCGCTCAGCGTGATCGGCACCTTCGGCGCGGCGCTCACCGTGGGGTTGAAACGCGGCGGGCTGCTGCTCAGCCTTCTGGTGCTGCCGCTTTACATGCCCACGCTGATCTTCGGCGCCGAGGTGGCGCGGCGCGGGGCCGAGGGGATGGCGCTTGGCACGCCGCTGGCGCTGCTGGCGGGGATCACCTGCGGCACGATCGCGCTTTTGCCTTTCGCCTCGGCTGCGGTATTGAGGGTCAACCTGCGATGACGGATGGAATGCGCCGATGAACCTCAACGCCCTCTGGGCTTATGCCAACCCGAAGAAATTCATCGAGACCGCCGACCGTGTGCTGCCTGCGGTCGCATGGCTCGCCGCGCTGATGCTGGCGGCGGGACTGATCTGGGGGTTCTTCTTCACCCCCGACGATTTCCGGCAGGGTTCGACCGTCAAGATCATCTATCTGCATGTGCCTGCGGCGCTGATGGCGATCAATGCCTGGCTGATGATGCTGGTCACGTCGCTTGTCTGGATCGTGCGCCGCCACCACGTCAGCGCGCTGGCCGCGCGCGCCGCAGCACCGGTGGGCATGGTGATGACGCTCATCGCGCTGGCCACCGGCGCGCTCTGGGGGCAGCCGATGTGGGGAACCTGGTGGGCCTGGGATCCGCGCCTGACCTCGTTTCTGATCCTCTTTCTGTTCTATCTGGGGTATATCGCGCTCTGGGAGGCGATCGAGAACGATGACACCGCCGCCGATCTCACCGCAATCCTCTGTCTTGTCGGCTCGGTCTTTGCCCTGCTCAGCCGCTATGCCGTAAATTTCTGGAATCAGGGCTTGCATCAGGGCGCCTCGCTCAGCCTCGACAAGGAAGAGAACGTGGCCGATGTGTTCTGGTATCCGCTGCTCGTCAGCATCGCGGGCTTTGTGCTTCTTTTCGTCGCGCTTGTGCTGATGCGCACGCGCACCGAGATCAGGGCAAGACGGATGCGCGCGCTTCTGGCGCGGGAAAGGATGCAGGCATGATCCCCGATCTGGGCAAATACGCGGTGCCGGTGCTGGCCTCTTATGGTGTGTCCCTGGGGCTCATCGCCGGGCTGGTCTGGGCAAGCCTGCGCCGTTCGGCGCGCGTGAGACGCGCGCTCGACGAGATCGAGAGCCGGAGGAAAACCGATGGTTAAACCCCTGATGCTGGCCCCGCTGATCGTGTTCGGGGCCTTCGCCGCACTGGCGCTGGTGGGGCTCGGGCGCGAGAACCCCAATGAATTGCCGACAGCGCTGGCCGGGCGGCCCGCGCCTGCGGTGCAGGTCACGCCGCTGGGGGAGGGGCCGATCTTTGATGATGCCGATCTGCGCGGCGAGGGGGTCAAGCTGGTGAATTACTGGGCAAGCTGGTGCGCGCCCTGCCGGGTCGAGCATCCAAACCTGACGGGACTTGCCGCCGAAGGGGTGACGATCTACGGCGTGAATTACAAGGACAAGCCTGGAAATGCGCTCGGGTTTCTGGCGGAGCTGGGCAACCCCTATGCCGCCATGGGCGCGGATGAGAGCGGGCGCATGGCGCTCGACTGGGGCGTTTACGGCGTGCCCGAGACCTATGTGATCGACGGTCGGGGCAATATCGTGCTGCGCTTTGCCGGGCCGATCACCGAGCGGGTGCTGGAAAACACCATTCGGCCGGCGATCGAGGCGGCGCAGTAAGGGCCGTCACTCCGTCACCTCGCAGTGCTGCGCGGTCGGTGCGGGAAGCTGGCAGTCAGGTTTGTCGCCGCTGGCCGCACCGATCACCGCCATGGTGCTGAGGAATCCGACCTGTATCAGGATAAGGATGGTGCGCATTGTCGCGTCCTTTCTTGCTCGTCTCCTCTCAAGATGGGCGATCCCCCGCGCGACAAAAGCCTCAAGCGGCCACATTCCCGACAGCCCGCCGTGATCGGCGGAAATTCGTGCAAATCTTCGCTGCTCTGGCGAAAAACCGCACAGCTGGCGAAGGCATCACATGCGGAAATCCGATAATCTTCATGCCGATAATTCAGTCACATTCCGTGCAAATCACGGCTATAGGTCGGTCGCGGTTCGGGCAGCGTCGCAATTCGGAAAGTGGCGTTGCGACAAATTGACGAAAGCTGCGCCAAGGCAACCGCGTGCGCGCATGAATTCAGGGATTTCCGGCATGTCCGATCAAGACGACGACATCATCCTTTCGGAACTCGACGACGAGGAACTGGTCCAGCAGATGTTCGACGACCTTTACGACGGTCTGAGGGAAGAGATCGAGGAGGGGGTGAACATCCTTCTGGAACGCGGCTGGGAACCCTACCGCGTCCTGACCGAGGCGCTGGTGGGCGGCATGACCATCGTCGGCAAGGATTTCCGCGACGGCATTCTCTTCGTGCCCGAAGTGCTGCTGGCAGCCAATGCGATGAAGGGCGGCATGGCCATCCTCAAGCCGCTTCTGGCCGAAACCGGCGCGCCGCGCGTGGGCAAGATGGTGATCGGCACCGTCAAGGGCGACATCCACGACATCGGCAAGAACCTTGTCGGCATGATGATGGAGGGCGCGGGCTTCGAGGTGGTCGATCTCGGGATCAACAACCCGGTCGAGAATTACCTGGAGGCGCTGGACACCGAAGGGGCGGATATCCTCGGCATGTCGGCGCTGCTGACCACGACCATGCCCTACATGAAGGTCGTGATCGATACGCTGGTGGAACAGGGCAAGCGCGACGATTACATCATTCTGGTCGGCGGCGCGCCTCTGAACGAGGAATTCGGGCGCGCCATCGGCGCGGACGCCTATTGCCGCGACGCCGCCGTGGCGGTGGAAACGGCCAAGGACTTCATGGCGCGCAAGCACAATCGGCTGGCTGCGGGCTGAGCGCTGAACAAGACACGCGCGACGGCCCGCACCCGTGCGGGCCGTTTGCATTCGGGGAGAGTGGAGATGAAGGCGCCGGACGACCGCGACCTGACCGAAACCGGCCTGCCGCCCACGGGTGCAGGGCGCATCCTGCTCATCGCCTGCGGCGCGCTGGCGCATGAGATTCTCGCGCTCAGGCGGCTCAACGGCTGGGATTACATGGATCTGCAATGCCTGCCCGCCAAGCTGCACCTTTACCCCGACCGCATCACCGAGGAGGTGGAGCGGGCGGTGACGGCACATCGCGCCGACTATGACCGTATCTTCGTGGTCTATGCCGATTGCGGCACGGGCGGGCAATTGCAGGCGAAATGCGCCGAGATGGGCGTCGAGATGGTGGCGGGGCCGCATTGCTATGCGTTCTTCGAAGGGGTGGACCACTTTGCCGCCCATGACGAGGAAATCACGGCCTTCTACCTCACGGATTTCCTCGTGCGGCAGTTCGATGCCTTCGTGTGGCGGCCCATGGGCCTTGATCGGCACCCGGAGTTGCGCGACATGATTTTCGGCAATTATACCAAGCTGGTCTATCAGGCGCAGACCGATAACGCCGCCCTGCGCGCCAAGGCGGAGGACTGCGCGCGCCGTCTGGGGTTGGCCTATGAATACCGCTTTACCGGCTATGGTGATCTGGTCAAAGCACTGGCGGCGCAGGCGTAGCGCTGCGGAATTTTTAAAAAATTCCGGTCAAGAAAGTTTTGAACTTTCTTGGTCCTGCCCGCCCGAAGTGATCGCAGGAAGGCGGCGTCGCAAGATGGCTTCGGTCCGGTCGCTGCCACGTTGTTCAGCGCAGATGCGCCACAGCCTCGATCGTGCCGAAATCGGGATATTGCAGGATCACGGCCACCGGTGCCCCCTCGGGCCAGTCCACCGTCAACTCAAGCGGGCCGAGCGTGTCCCATTCGGCCACCTCGATCAGGTCGGTGACGATATTGACATAGGTGATCGTGCGCCCTTCGTTCTCTCCGCGCGCGATCTCGACCGTCTCCTCGGGCATGTAGCGGGCAAGCTGCACCACAAGCGGCATGTCGCGCGGGGCCTGTGACGAGGCCACAAGCCGCAGCGAGGCACCATCGCGGGTGACATCGACCGATATCCCGTTCGATGAGTCCTCGCGGTGCTTGTCGATGAGCGCCACCACATCGCGAAAGCGGGTGCCGACCACGTGATCGGTGCCGTTGATGATCATCTGCGGCGTATAGACCATCTTGCGCCCGCCCGCCTTGGCATAGCCGCGCTGGCGCGCGGTGTTCTCAGGGCTGGCGAAGGTGTCCTCCCAGCCGATGTAATCCCAGTAATCCACATGCAGCGACAGCGCGATCACATCGTCGCGTGCGGCCAGCCCCTCGAAGAAATCGTCGGCGGGCGGGCAGGACGGACAGCCCTGAGAGGTGAAAAGTTCCACCACCACGGGGCGCTCATCGGCCCCGGCGGCACCGGAAGCCAGCAGAGAGCCGACAAGCAGGCTTGCAAGAAGATGTCGCATGTCGGGCGGTCCTGACGCATCGGCCTGTTGATCTGACCTGTCAAAGCTAGGCGTTCCGGCGCGAAATGCCAACTCAAGCTCTTGTGACAGGGTGCGGGAAAGCTGAAACACGGATCAAATTGTGTGCAATAGTATACAAAAGCGTCGCACGCCTCTTGATCGGGCGCGGAATATCGGTCAGAAGCGGGGCAATCGTCATCCAGACCTGACCATGAAAGGACGGCACCCCATGCCTATCACAGTCGGACAAGACAGCGCCAAGACCCGCAAGACACTGCGCGTCGGCAGCACTTCCGTCGCCTATTACTCGATCAAGGCCGCCGAGGCCGCCGGTCTGGGTGATTTCTCGCGCCTGCCCGCCGCGCTCAAGGTCGTGCTGGAAAACATGCTGCGATTCGAGGATGGCAAGACCGTCTCGCTCGACGATATCCGCGCGTTTTCGGAATGGGCCGCAAATGGCGGCCGTGCTGCTCGCGAACTGGCCTACCGGCCTGCGCGCGTTCTGATGCAGGATTTCACCGGCGTGCCCGCCGTGGTCGATCTGGCCGCGATGCGCGACGGGATCGTGGCGCTTGGTGGCGACGCGCAGCAGATCAACCCGCTCAACCCGGTGGATCTGGTCATCGACCACTCGGTGATGATCGACGAGTTCGGCAATCCGCGCGCCTTCCAGATGAACGTGGACCGCGAGTACGAGCGCAACATGGAGCGCTACCAGTTCCTCAAATGGGGGCAGGGTGCCTTCAACAACTTCCGCGTGGTGCCGCCGGGAACGGGTATCTGCCATCAGGTCAATCTTGAATATCTGGCGCAAACCGTCTGGACCGACACCGACCAGTCAGGCGAGACCGTGGCCTATCCCGACACGCTGGTGGGCACCGACAGCCACACCACCATGGTCAACGGCATGGCCGTGCTTGGCTGGGGCGTGGGCGGGATCGAGGCCGAGGCCGCGATGCTGGGTCAGCCGATTTCGATGCTCATCCCAGAGGTCGTTGGGTTTGAGCTGACGGGCAGCATGGTCGAGGGCACCACCGGCACCGATCTGGTGCTCAAGGTCGTGGAAATGCTGCGCAAGAAGGGCGTGGTGGGCAAGTTCGTGGAATTCTACGGCGCGGGCCTTGATCACCTGCCGCTGGCGGATCGCGCCACCATCGCCAACATGGCCCCCGAATACGGCGCGACCTGCGGCTTTTTCCCGGTCGACGATGAAACCTTGCGCTATCTGCGCAATACCGGACGCGACGAGGATCGCGTGGCGCTGGTCGAGGCCTATGCCAAGGAAAACGGGTTCTGGCGCGGCGCGGATTATGCGCCGGTCTATACCGATACGCTCAGCCTTGACATGGGCACCATCGTGCCGGCCATCTCGGGGCCGAAACGTCCGCAGGATTACGTGACCCTCGACCGTTCCGCCGCGTCTTTCCTTGACGTGGTAAGCGAGTATCGCGGCAAGGATGCCAGCGCCGCCGCCGCCGACATGGACGCCGAAGGCCCCGCGACGGCTGTTGCGCCCGACCCGCGCAAATCGGTCAGGGTCAAGGGCGAGGACTACGCGATCCGCGACGGCTCGGTGGTGATCGCCTCGATCACGTCCTGCACCAATACCTCCAACCCCTATGTGATGATCGGGGCGGGCCTGGTGGCGCGCAAGGCCCGTGCGCTTGGCCTCGACCGCAAGCCCTGGGTCAAGACATCGCTCGCCCCCGGCTCGCAGGTGGTGTCGCATTATCTCGAAGCGGCGGGGCTGCAAGAGGATCTCGACGCCATCGGCTTCAACCTCGTGGGCTATGGCTGCACCACCTGCATCGGCAATTCCGGTCCCTTGCAGACGGAGATTTCCGAGGCCATCGCCGAGGGTGATCTCATTGCCACCTCGGTGCTCTCGGGCAACCGCAACTTCGAGGGCCGGATCAGCCCGGATGTGCGCGCCAACTATCTGGCCTCACCGCCGCTGGTGGTGGCCTATGCGCTGGCGGGCGACATGAACATCGACCTTGCGACCGAGCCGCTGGGGCAGGACCGCGACGGCAACTCGGTCTACCTCAAGGATATCTGGCCCACGCAAAAGGAAATCGCCGAACTGGTGGAACAGACTGTCACCCGCGAGGCGTTCCAGTCGAAATATGCCGATGTCTTCAAGGGCGACGACAAATGGCAGGCGGTCGAGACCTCCGAAGGCGAGACCTACGACTGGCCCGCGCAATCGACCTATGTCCAGAACCCGCCTTATTTCAAGGGCATGGCCAAGGAGCCGGGCATCATCGCCGATATCGAGGGCGCGCGGATGCTGGCACTTCTGGGCGACATGGTGACGACCGACCATATCTCGCCTGCCGGTTCGTTCAAGGACACGACGCCGGCCGGCAAATACCTGACCGAACGTCAGGTGCCGGTGCGCGAGTTCAACTCCTACGGCAGCCGCCGCGGCAATCACGAGGTGATGATGCGCGGCACCTTCGCCAATATCCGCGTGCGCAACGAGATGCTCGACGGGGTCGAGGGCGGCTATACGCTGGGGCCGGACGGCGCGCAGACCTCGATTTTCGAGGCATCCGTTGCCTATCAGGCGCAGGGCACGCCGCTCGTCGTCGTGGGTGGCGAGCAATATGGCGCAGGCTCCTCGCGGGACTGGGCGGCCAAGGGCACGGCGCTTCTTGGCGTCAAGGCGGTCATCGCCGAGAGCTTCGAGCGCATCCACCGCTCCAACCTCGTGGGCATGGGCGTCATCCCGTTCGAATTCACCGGCGGACAGACGCGCAAGACGCTGGCGCTCAAGGGCGATGAGACCTTTACCATCAAGGGGCTGGCCGATGTGACACCCTTGCAGGAGGTCGTGTGCACCCTTGCCCGCGCCGATGGCTCGACCGAGGACATCACCCTCAAATGCCGGATCGATACCGCCATCGAGAAGGAATATGTCGAGCATGGCGGCGTGCTGCACTACGTGCTGCGCAATCTGGCACGGTCGGCCTGACCCCAAGACGCGCCCGAGGGGCCGGGCACGCCCGGCCCCCTTGCCCGTGAGCGTCAGATCACGCCTGCACATGACAGTGCCCGGTGTGACAGAGTGAAGTGCGGCCTGACCGGCAAAGGCCGTGCCGCGCAGATCCCCGGCGGTGCTGCACCTTTCGGATTTGCGGCTCAGTCACGAAGGCGAAGCGCCCTGCATGGTGAGGGGGCGCCGGGTGCATATTAGACAGGTGCTGATGACCCTCGTGCAAAATGCCGTGGATGCGATCGAGGGGCATCGCGGACCCGGTGACGGATCGCGGGCGTCGTGACCGGCTGCGGAGCACAGCCGCGACACCTGCCACATTGCCGGCGCTCGGGCAGTGTCAGAGGTCTTGAACGAGACGCTCAGACAAGGCCTGAAAGAACCGTGAAATCCTCGAACGCAAAGCTGTGCGGCAGGTCCTCGACCGGTGTGCTGCGATACCCGCAGGTGTAAAGGCCGAAGCGCACGGCAGCGGTGCGGGCGGTTTCGGCATCTACCTCGCTATCGCCGACATAAAGATGCGGGGTCGCCCTGAGCGCGGCGAAGGCGGCATGGAGCGGCGCGGGGTCGGGTTTTTTCTGTGGCAGGGTGTCGCCACCGATCACCACCCCGAAGAAGGGCGAGAGCCCGAGCGCGTCGAGCACCCGTATCGACAGGCCGCGATACTTGTTGGTGCACACGCCCATGACATAGCCCGCGCCGCGCAGCTCCGTCAGTGCCGCGACCACGCCGGGATAGGGGCGGGTCAACTCGGCCGGGCGCTCGGAGTAATGCGCCAGCATCCGCGCGGTCATCCGCGCGTGCAGCGCCGGGTCAAGGTCGAGATGCGTAATCACCCGGCCCACGAGACGCGGGATGCCGTGGCCGATGAACGAGGTCAGGAGCGGCACCTGCAGGGGCGCGTGATCCATCTCTGCCAGCATGCGATTGGCGGCGGCGGCAATGTCGGGCGCGCTGTCCACCAGCGTGCCGTCGAGGTCAAAGACGATGGCGCGGGTCATGGGTTACTCCGTGTAATGGGTGAGATCGGGCAGCACGCGGGCCGCGCCGGTGAAATCCTCGCCCTCGGTATAGGCCGAGGGGGTCACGATTACCGCAAGTCCCGCTTGGCGCGCGGACAAAAGCCCGTTGCGGCTGTCCTCGAAGGCAAGGCAGGCCGTGGGCGCGAGGCCCAGTCGGTCGAGCGCGAGCAGATAGACATCCGGCGCGGGCTTTTTCATCGCCACCTCGTCACCGGCGGCGATCACGTCGAACACCTCTGCCGCCGGGCGGGCGAAGCAGGCAAGGCTCAGCGCCTCGACATTGGGACGGCTCGTGGTGGTGGCGACGGCAAGGCGCTGCCCGCGCGCCCGCGCGCGGGCGATGAGGGGAGCGACGCCCGGCCGCAAGCGCATTGCGCCTTCGGCCATGAGCGCGGTGTAACGCGCGGTCTTGGCGGCGTGGAGGGCCGGGATATCGACGTCCGCGCCGCCGATCCCGGCCACAAAGGCGGCGATGCGTTCCTTGCCTCCGGTGGTTTTCAGAAGCCGCGCGTACTCCTCGCGGCTCCAGTGCCAGCCGAGACGCCAATCCGCAAAGCTCTCGTTGAAGGCGCGGCGGTGCAGCTCCTCGGTCTCGGCCAGGGTGCCGTCCACGTCGAAGATCAACGCCAAAGGGTCAGTCATGGGCACGGGTCGCCGCCTCTGCCGCCCGGCGGATGGCGCGGATGTTCTCGCCGTAAACGCCGGGATTGTCCACGCTGCCGCCCTTGAAGACCGCCGATCCGGCGAC
>PHEQ01000030.1:3755-38988 GCA_002842985.1 Alphaproteobacteria bacterium HGW-Alphaproteobacteria-1 | reverse complement strand
CGGCCCCTGCGCCAGTGCTGGCCCGGCAAGACCGGCGAGCGCCAGCGCGGCAACGATTTTCGCGGAAAACGGACGCATGAAACCCCCTCAAACACGGTTAAACTGTCCCGATGGTAAGCGATGCGCGGCCTCTGTCAATTCATAATGACCCTGTCAGGGGGGCACGGCGTCCCGCTCACCTTCCGTCAAAGAGCGTGTCGCCAAGCCGCGCCGCCTCTTCGGCAAGGCCATAGGGCGGATTGACCACGAAGAGGCCCGAGCCGGTCATTCGGTGGCCGTCGCGGACCGGGGCAAAGCGGACCTCATGGCGAAAGCCGGCAGGAAACGCGGCGGTGAGATGGCCCAGCATAGGGCGGTGGCTGTCGGATGTGAGGATCGGATACCAGAGCACAAGGATGCCCACGTTCCACTTGCGCGACATCCGCGCCAGACTGCTCGGGATGATGTCATACTCGGCCTTCACCTCATAGCTCGGATCGAGCAGAACCATCCCCCGGCGCGGGGTAGGCGGGCAAAGAGAGAGAGCCATCGCGATCCCGTCCTGCTGACGGATGGTTGCGGGATACCCTGCCAGATTCCGCACGAGGCGCGCATTCTCGCCCGGATGCAGCTCGGCAAGGTGCAGCCGGTCCGAGGGGCGCAGCAACTGCGCGGCGATGAGCGGCGAGCCGGGATAGGCGGTGGCACCATGCGCGGCGCGGGTCGCGTCAAGGCAGCGCCGATAGGGATGATCGCCGGGCAGCCGCGGCTCAAGCCGGCCGATGCCCGCCGCCGCCTCGCCGGTCTTGAGCGCGGCCGCGTCGCCCAGATCATAGAGCCCGCGCCCGGCATGGGTCTCGATATAGGTAAGCGGCTTGTCCTTGGCGGTCAGATAGCCCAGCATCCAGGCCAGCACCGCGTGCTTGTGGACATCGGCGGGGTTGCCCGCGTGATAATGGTGCTGATAGCTGAGCATGCTCCCCGGTAGCAGGTGCCGGGACGATGGAAAAGACAGCACGGAGAGGGCGGGACATGATCTTTGCGGATGGCATGGCGCGGCTGGGGACGGAATCGGCCTTTACCGTGCTCGCGCGGGCGCAGACGCTGGCGGCAGAGGGACGCGACATCATCAACCTCGGGATCGGCCAACCGGATTTTCCGACCCCGCCGCATATTGTCGAGGCCGGGATCAAGGCGCTGCGCGACGGCCATCACGGCTATACCGCCGCCAATGGCCTGCCCGCCCTGCGCGAGGCTGTGGCCGCAGACCTGCACCGCCGACATGGCGTCGAGGTCAATCCCGACAACGTGGTGGTGGTGCCGGGCGGCAAGCCGACGATGTTCTTTGCCGTGCTGATGTTCGGGCAGGCGGGGGCAGAGGTCATGTATCCCGATCCCGGTTTCCCGATCTATCACTCGGTGATCCGCTACTCGGGCGCCACGCCGGTGCCGATCACCCTGAGCGAGGAGAACGGCTTTGCCTTCGATGCCGAGGCGGTGCTGGCGGCGATCACGCCGCGCACGCGTCTCATCATCCTCAACAGCCCCGCCAATCCCACCGGCGGCGTCACCCCGCGCGCCGAGGTGGACCGGCTGGTGGCGGGGCTGGCGGATCATCCGCATGTGGCGGTGCTGTCGGACGAGATCTATTCCAACATGCTTTACGAGGGGCGGTCTCACGTCTCGCTTTTGCAATATCCCGAGATCCGCGACCGTCTTGTCATGCTCGACGGCTGGTCCAAGACCTATGCCATGACCGGCTGGCGGCTGGGCTATGCGGTCTGGCCAGAGGCGGCGGTGGGTCACGCGACGCGGCTTTGCATCAACGATCATTCCTGCGTGAACGCGGCGGCGCAATTTGCCGGGCTGGCCGCGCTCACCGGACCGCAGGACGCGGTGGCGGATATGATGGCGGCTTTCGATGCGCGGCGACGGCTGATCGTCGAGGCGCTCAACAGCCTGCCGGGGATGCGCTGCGCGGCTCCGGGCGGGGCATTCTATGCCTTTCCCAATATCGAGGGCACCGGGATGAGCGCGATGGAAGCGCAGAACCGATTTCTCGATGAGGCCGGGGTGGCGACCATCGCGGGCACGTCCTTTGGTGCCGAAGGCGAGGGGTTCCTGCGGTTTTCCTACGCCAATTCCGCCGAGAATATCAAACGCGCGATCGAGCGGATCCGCGCGATCCTGTAACCGGCCGCAGCCCGACAACGCGGGCATATGCACGTTTTTCACAAGTGATCGAGCGCTTGCGCAGGGAACAAGAACAGCAAGTTCAGACGCGCGTGTGCACACCGCCTGAAAAATTCGCCAAGCTGTTGATCTTGTATGGAGGCGAGTAGGAGAATCGAACTCCTGTACACGGATTTGCAATCCGGCCTCTTTCCCAAGAGAAACAAGGGGGTGCTGTTTCAAAAGACACCCCGACAAACCGTGAACTTAACGAGAAAGTTTCAAACGCCGAACTGACCGGCGCAAACGAAAACCCCGGCGCGACGGCAATCGCAACCGGGGCTAAAGACGTTGTGGAAGGCGTCTGTTCGTTGCCCGAGTATACCGCACTTTTCCCGATCTTGGCAATGCATTGGGGGGCGCTGGTATGAGCAACGTCACCCATCTGCCCACGGCGGCAACGTCCTACTACACCGTCAACAAGCGCGGATCATGGTTCAATGTCGTGCTGGTCACGCCCATTGAGGGCATGAACCCGATCAAGACGGCGCTCTATGGCTTCAGCGACAAGCAAGCCGCGATTGAGCACGGTCAAAAGACGGCTGCGCGGATGCAACGCCCCTTCAAGGTGCGGGGGGGTGCGGCATGAGCAAAAGCACATCCTTTTCCAAACTGATGAAGCGGCCTCACCTTGGGGCAACCCGGATGCTGGGCTATGCGCTCACCTTGCACGACTATGAGACGTGGGAAGCGGCCTCTGCGGTCTGGCAGGCGCGGCTTTCACCCGAGGAATGCGCGGCACTCGCTTGGGCGGCGCTGAGGGCGCTTGACTTGGACCATGCGCGCGAGGTCGCAAACACCGTCATACAGGACGCGGGCGCGCCGCTACCGCCTTTCATCTCACCGATGGATGAGGCGGCATATTGGGCTGACATAGCGTCCCCCGAGGAACTGGAAGCCTATTGCCTTGCCACGTTCCAAGCCATGCCGCGCGGGCGGCGAGCGGCTTTCCTTGACCATGTGCAGGGGAGGCAAGCGGCGTGATGCGTGATTTTTCACAAATGGCAATTCACCTAGATCAGCATCGGGCTGAGTTTCCCCGTGATCGGGGGGACCGCTTGCCCACGGAATTTGTCTGGCGTGATCCGGCCAGCATTCCCCCGCGCCCGTGGGTCTATGGGCGTCACCTGATCCGCAAACAAGTATCGGTGACGGTTGCCCCCGGCGGCGTCGGCAAATCGTCTCTGACGATCTGTGAGGGGCTGGCGATGGCATCCGGGCGGGAACTGCTGGGGGACTGGACCGCCAAGGGCCTCAAGGTCTGGATTTACAACCTTGAAGACCCGCGCGACGAAATGGATCGGCGCATCATCGCGGCGATGCAGCACCACCACGTCAGCCCCGAGGAAATCGCGGGGCGGCTCTATGTGGACACGGGCCGGGAGCGTGCCTTGAGCACGGCTATTCAGACCCGTGAGGGCGTCCAGATCATCAAGCCGGAACTGGACGCGCTGGCCGATGAGATCGAGGCACGGGAAATCGACGTGCTGGTGATCGACCCTTTCGTGTCATCGCATCAAGCGTCCGAAAACGACAACGGCGCAATCGACCTGGTGGCAAAGGAATGGGCGCGGCTGGCGGATCGGTGCAACTGCGCAATCGAACTGGTCCACCACACCCGCAAGACCAATGGCGAGGAAGCGACGACCGAAAGCGGACGCGGCGCATCTGCCCTTCTGGCGGCGGCGCGGTCTGGTCGGGTGCTCAACAAGATGAGCGACGATCTGAAAGCCGAGGCCGGGGTGCAGGATGACCCCGCCACCTACTTCGCCATAACCCGAGACAAGGCAAACCTTGCCCCGGTCGGCAACCGCGTATGGCGGCGCATGGCGTCGGTGCATCTGGCCAACGGCGATAGCGTGGGCGTGGCCGAGGTCTGGGAATGGCCCGACACTTTCGACGGCGTGTCGGTCGATGATCTGCTGTCAGTGCAACGCGCGCTGGACGGCAGGGGGCTGCGCTACTCCGATCAGGCAGGCGACGATTGGGCAGGCGTGACCGTGGCCAAGGTGCTGGGGCTGGACGCCACGGCGGACCGCAAGCGCATCAAGAAAATGATCGAGGCGTGGCTGAAATCCGGGGCGCTGGTGAAGGGTGAGAAAATCGGCCCGATCCGCAAGCCTGTCCCGACATTGGAGGTGGGCGAATGGGCAACCGTATGATGTGCGTCACCACCCTGAAAACAGGGGTGATGCAGGGTGACGCAAACACACATGAAAACAGGTGCGTCACCACCACCACCCCTAAAGGGGGGTGGGGTGGTGGTGATGCTGCGTCACCTGTTCGGCGCGAGGTGGTGCGCGATCTGGTCCCAATGCCCCCGTTTTCATCCGTGGGGAGGGTCGCGGAGCGGGGTCTTCCTTTCTCTCTCAGAAAAAATTCGGGGGGAAAATGATGGCTAGGGCATCGAAAGAGGCATCGGCGGCGCTGCGGTTTCTGTCACGTCTCACGGTCCCCGAGGGGCGGCGGGCTGGCCGCAAGCTGCGGCTGGCAGGTTTTCAGAAAGACTTTGTGCGCGGGGCCTTTGCGAATGATTGCGCGGTCGGGTGCCTGTCGATCGGTCGCGGCAATGCCAAGACGGCGCTTTCGTCGGGCATCGCTCTTGGCCACCTCATGGGCGAGATTGCGCCCCAGCCGAAACGCGAAATCATCTTTGCGGCGCGCAACCGCGACCAAGCCAAGACCGCTTTCGGATTCCTCTTGGGGTTCATCGAGGGCTTGCCAGAGGATGCGCAAGCGCAATTCACGATCCGGCGCGGGTCCAAGCTGGAAGTGGAGACGGCCGAGAACGGCGGCGGGCTGGCGCGGGTAATCGCGGCGGATGGCAAGTCGATCCTTGGCGGGGCACCTACGCTGGCAATCCTTGATGAGCGGGCGGCATGGGAGCGTGAGAAAGGCGACAATCTCGAAAACGCGATCCTGTCCGGTTTGGGCAAACGCGATGGCCGGGCGCTGATTATCAGCACGAGCGCGCCGGATGATGCGAATACCTTTAGCCGCTGGTTAGATGAGCCGCCACCTGGCACCTTTGTGCAAGAGCACCGGCCCGAGGCGGGCTTGCCCCCGGATGATCTGGAAAGCCTGCTGGTGGCCAACCCCGGCGCGCGTGAGGGCATAGGTTCCTCACCGGAATGGCTGGTGGCTCAGGCGCGGCGGGCGATTGCGCGGGGCGGCTCTGCCCTGTCCAGTTTCCGAAACCTCAATCGCAATGAGCGTGTCGCGTCTGACGATAGGTCGGTGCTGATCACAACGGATGAATGGCTTAGCTGCGAGGTTGCGCCCGATGCTCTGCCCGAGCGGGCCGGGCCTTGTGTCCTGGGCGTCGATCTTGGCGGTTCCCGCTCCATGTCTGCGGCGGCGCTCTACTGGCCAGAGACGGCGAGATTGGAGGCGCTGGGGGCATTCCCCGGCCAGCCGGGCCTTGCGGATCGTGGGGCCGCTGACGGCGTGTCAAACCGATATTCGGAGATGGCCGAGCGGGGCGAGCTGATCACCATGGGCGAGGCCATTGTGCCGCTCGACAAGTTTCTGAGCGCGGTGGTGGCGCGTCTCGACGGGCAGGCGGTGGCGGCGATTGTCGGAGACCGCTTTCGCCATGCCGAGTTTGTGGACGCCTTGCGCGGGGCCGGGCTGGAGCGGGTGCCTTGTGTCTGGCGAGGCATGGGATGGCTCGACGGCGCGGCGGACGTGGAGGGATTCCGGCGGGCGCTCTTTGAACAGAAGGTGCGCACGGTGCCTTCGCTGCTGCTGCGCTCTGCCTTTGCGGACGCGATCACGCTGGTCGATCCGGCGGGCAATCACAAGCTGGCCAAGGGCAGATCGCTCGGGAGAATCGACGCGGCGGCGGCGACGGTGCTGGCCGTCGCACAAGGCGCGCGGATGCTTTCCCGGCCAGCGGCAAGGGGAGGACGTATCGCATGGGCATGACTGAGACGGCATCGCGGATCATCAAGCGGTTCGGGCAGGCGGGCACGCTGCGCCAGACTGTCAACATCGGCACTCCATGGGATCCAGTGCAAACCGTGGGGGATACGGCGATCACGGTGGCGGTTGTCGATTATGCGCAAGAGGTGCGCGACGGAACGCTCATTCAAAGCGGCGATCTGCGGGCGCTGGTGAGCGTCGAGGGCCTGAGCGTCACCCCGACAACGGCGGATAAGCTGATCGTCGGCGGCGTCGAGTATGTCATTGTCCGGGCTTCACCGCACGCACCGGACGGGGTGCCCCGCTTCCATGACTTGCAGGTGCGCACATGAGGCCGCGTTACGACCGGCACGGGGCCAAGGTCTACCGCGATAAGCGGTGGCCAGCTCTGCGCCTTGCGGCCAAGCGGCGCGACGGCTGGGCCTGCGTTCAATGTGGGTCACGGTATCGGCTCGAGGTCGATCACATCAAGCCGGTGCGCGACCGGGCCGATCTGAGCTTTGACCTGACCAACCTTCAAACGCTCTGTGGCGGGTGCCACGGGCGCAAGACACGGCTGGAGGCCGGGCATCCCGAGCTTTCCCCCGAGCGCCAAGCGTGGCGCGACCTGCTGCACGACATGCAGCCCAACCCCAACCCAACAAACGCGAGGTAAAGAGCATGTTGGAATCGAAGAAACTGGAGCTTCGCCGCTCTGAAATCCGGCAAGAGCTGGCCACGCTGGCAGCCAAGGCCGAGCCGACCGAGGATGAAGTGCGCAGCATGGAATCCTTGGACCGCGAATATCGCACGGCAGAGGTGCGCTATCGTGCGGCGCTGGTCAGCGAAGATCAAGAGCGCCGCGAGGCCGGGGCCGATCTGGAAACCCGCGAGGGCCGGGAATGGGATGATCTTGTTTCGGGCTTTGAACTCCGCCAGGCGGTGTTCCATCTCGACGAGGGCCGCGCCTTCACCGGCAAAACGGCTGAGGTGATCGAGGAGATGCGCAGCGCGGGCGGTTATCGCGGTGTTCCCGTGCCGCTGGCCGCGATGCTGGAAACCCGCGCGGGCGAGACTGTCGCGGGCGGCACTCCGAACCCGATGCAGACCATGCCGATTGTTGACCGCCTGTTTGCGCAGACTGTCGCGGGGCGCATGGGCGTTGCGACCATCAATATCGGTCAGGGCGAGCGGGAATACCCCGTGGTATCGTCGAGCATCGCGGCGGGCTGGGCCGATGGCGAGCTTGCCAACGTGGCAGGGCCGACCGCCTTTACCACGGTGGACAAGAGCCTTGCCCCCGATAGCAACTTCGGGGTGCAACTGCGCATGTCCCGCAAGGCGCTGAAACAGTCTGGCGCGGGGCTGGAAGCGGCCATGCGGCGCGACATGCTCAACGCCATGCAGGTGGGGCTTGATAAGGCGGTGTTTCTTGGCTCCGGGGCCAACGGCCAGCCCCTCGGGATCATCCCCGGCGCGGCAACCTATGGCATCCCCTCTACCGATGCAGCGGCGGCGGCAACCTATTCCTTGTTCCGGGATGCGGCGATTCGCTTCATGCTGGCCAATGCGGCGGCCAGCCCGGCGGATGTTCGGCTGTTGATGCGCCCCGAGGTCTGGGGCGATCTGGACGGCGCGATCTTCGATAGCGGCTCCGGCATCACGGAATGGGATCGTCTGTCGAAGGCCATGCCGAACACCGTCACCACGTCCAACGCGCTCGACGCTCCGACCGGCAGCCCGCTTGCCAGCACGGCGGTTATGACCACCACGGCGGGCGGGCTTCCCCCGGCCTTCATGGCGATCTGGGGCGGGATCGACCTGATCCGCGACGTTTACACCGATGCGCAATCGGGCGGGCTGCGGCTCACCGGGATCGTGACGGCGGATGTCACCGTTCCGCGCGGGTCTCAGATCGAAATCATCACGGGCATTGAATAATGCTCTGGGGTGGCATGGCAGGCGGCGGGCTTGAGATCCGTCGCAAGTCAGGTGGGGGCGTCCGGCTTGCCGGTCGCTTCCCCTACAATTCGCGCGCGGTCCTGTCGGATGGTGGCCGGACAGGCAGGCCGCGCAAAGAGCAATTCGCGCCGGGGGCGTTCTCGTTTTCGGTCGAGAGCGAGGCAGATATTCACCTGCTGGTCGGGCACTCTTTCGATCGGCCATTGGCCAGTCGCCGCGCGGGCACCCTTGCGCTGACCGATACCCCCGAGGCGCTCACCTTCGCGGCTGATATTGCATCCGAGATGGAAGAGGTCAGCCACGTTCGGGATGCTCTGGCGCTACTGGCGGCGGGGCAGATTGCCGGGATAAGTCCCGGCTTCAGGATTCCGCCCGCGCGGACCGTGCCAAATGCCGAGACGGTGGAGGAGGAAAACCCGGCAGAGGGCAATGCGATCATTCGCACGATCAACGAGGCTATTCTATTCGAGCTGAGCCTTGTCACCCGCCCGGCCTACCCCGAAACCGAGGTGCAGAAACGCAACTGGACCCCCGGCGGCGTGATCCGGCCTGCCCTGCATCACAGTGCGAGGTGGCGGTGATGGATATTCTCAAGCGACAAGAGGCGATCCCGGCCAGCTATCCCGCAACGCCAGATGGTTTGTCGGGTGCGGCGGCGGCGCTCGACGCTGACATGATCTGGCAACGGATCGAAAGTTACATCGCGCACCGCTGGACCACGCGAGAGGTGATATGGACGGTGCAGGGGCCGGGCGAGTTTGTGCCCGATCTGACCCCCGCGACGATCACGGCGCAAGAGGTCTGGGACGGCGTGGGCTGGATCACGGCCAGCCTTGATGCATCCTTCATGGGCGGCGTTGTGCTGGCCGGTGATGGCCCCTACCGGATCAAGGCGGACGTGGGCGGCGGCACGGTTCCAGCGGCGGTGAGCGAGGCGTTTATCAGGCTGGCCGGTTATATGGCCGACGCCTCGGATCGAGCGGGCGTATCCTCGTATTCGGTCGGCATGGGTGGCGCGATCGAGGAGAGCTATCAGCGCAACCCGGCATGGATGGCGCGGGCAATGCAAAACTCAGGCGCGGGCGATCTGCTGCGCCCATACAGGAGGGCGTGACCATGGGCCTATTCGATCTGTTCAAACGCAAGGCTGAGCCTGTCGAGACGCGGGCCACGGGCACCGGTTTCACCGCTGAAATTCTGGCCGCGCGTGAGGCGTATATCTCGGGAACCCGAGGTATCGGAGAATTGACGGCAACGGTGCAGGGTTGCGTTTCGCTCTGGGAAAACGGGCTTTCGCTGGCCGATGTAGAAGGCACCGACCTTCTGGACCGGCGAACGCTGGCCATGGCCGCACGGGCGCTGGCGCTGCGCGGTGAAGCGGTGTTCGCGATCACCGATCAAGGGCTTGTCCCGGCGTCGGATTGGGATTTGAGCACCCGCAACGGCAGGCCGCGCGCCTATCGCCTGAGCATTCCCGAGGTAGGGGGCGGTCGCACCGAAACCCGGCTTGCCGCTGAGGTGCTGCACGTCACCACGGGCACCGACATTGCAGCCCCATGGGCGGGGCAGGCACCGCTGCGCCGGGCGCAGCTCACGGCGGCAACGCTCGACGCGATCGAACGGGCGTTGTCGGAGATATACACGGATGCGCCTATCGGTTCGATGGTGGTGCCCATGCCCGAGCAACCGGATACGGATAGCGAAGCGCTGGCCCGAGGTTTTCGCGGTCGGCGTGGCCGCGTCTTGCTGCGTGAAAGCACCACTGTTACGGCGGCGGGCGCACCGGCCCCGCAAACCGACTGGCACCCGCAAAACCTCACCCCGGACCTGGACAAGGCCAAGCTGGGCGAGGCGCTCACGGCGGCGCGGGGCGCGATCTGCATGGCCTTTGGAGTCCTGCCCGCGATGCTCAGCGCGAACACCACGGGGCCGCTCATACGCGAGGGACAACGCCACCTCGCACAATGGCAGTTGCAGCCCTTGGCGGCGGCTCTGGCCCAAGAGGCCACGGACAAGCTGGGATCGACGGTCACGCTGGACGTGATGCGGCCCCTTCAAGCCTTCGATGCAGGCGGACGGTCGCGGGCACTTGGCGCGATTGTGGGTGCCCTGGCACAAGCGAAAGAGGCGGGTGTTGATCCGTCCGAGGCTCTGCGGCTGGTCGATTGGGGCGATTAGGTCAGAGGTGTGGACCGATATGCTCAACTGTCAGGGTGACGCGGTGAGCAACATCATTGTATTCCGCAGGGAAATTCCATGCACGATCTGTAACCCGGAACGGCCCTGCGGTTTTCCACCAAAACGTGTCACCAATCATAGGGACGTGATCGGCTTCAATCTCGCCCAAGGTCTCTTCTCCGTGCTTAATTCGCATTATGGGCATCGTTATGCCTCCCCAATGTCATGAAGGAAACTCCGAACCGCGTCCGCTTGATACTGGCGTCGCCGGATAGCTTCGTGAAAGGGATGAGTCTCATCATCGGGACCAACTTGAAACTGAGATTGAAAATACTCGGCCATTTTTTCAGGATCAAAGTCAGGGTTTCGAACAACCTGATTGAGAGCAACGTTGAACCGCTTGTCATCCATCGGATGCGTCGTGTGCCACGTTTCGACTTTCAAGAAAGAATCGAAGGCTTCATACATTGGTTTACCTTTCGGTCAGAGATTTATCCGTTTGTTGCATAGCATGGCGAACGCCTGGCAGCAAAGCCGTTTATGAGCATCACTCATTTAGGCTTGACTGCTACCCTTAGTGCGCGCTACTACAATAGCATGAAGCACAAGGCGTTCACAGAGATCGTCGCCCATACGACGCGGGTTCCTGAAAAGACCGTGGCCATGTTCGGGCGCAACCTTAAGTCGGCGGGTTTGCTGACCACGGGCGCGCGAGGCGTCAACGCACCGGAAATGACCGTGCTCGACCTTACCCGGATGCTGATTGCTTTGTGCGCGACTGACCGCCCTGCGGATGCGGTCGAAGCCACCAATCGCTACCGCTTGGCGCGCTGCGTCAAGGGGGGCAAGATTGAGGTCCAAGGTGAAGAGATCGGAACTGTTGAAGAGGGCGAGAGCCTAGAGGAAGTGCTTTCCGGCATTCTGGACTTGCCTTTCATTATCCTAAGGATGCTCAACCCCTGTTTTTTCATTCATTGGAATCGGCTGGAAGCGGAATTGCTGATCTGCGAGGCGCGGATCATTTTCAAAGTGGACCTAACCGACGAGGAAAAGGAAGCGCAGTTTCGTGGTAGTTTCGCCGGGATCAGCACCCGGCGCGGTCTGGATACGCATGCACTGTCAGAAATGGCCGTGGCCTTCTATCTTGAAAAAGAAGAAGGCACGACTTGGGAGAAAATGAAAGAGACCGGCAGCGCGGCCAAGGTCGCGGCCCGCCACATCTTTGGCGTGAAGGATGAGGGGGGCGACGATGGCAACACCTAGCCCCCATACCATTGCACGGCAGACAATGGCGGCGCTGATCCGTGAAGCGCGGTCGGCGGGCTGGGCGCGTGTAAAAGGCGAGATCAAGCCTGACGGCAGCGTGACCGTAGACGCTGGGATGGTGGACCCGGACGCGGCGGATGACTTTCTGGCAAGCGATCTGAGGATGAGCAAATGACCAAGAAGGGCCTGCCAAAATACGTCTATGAGGATCGGGGCTATATCCGGTTCATCCGCCGGTCGCGCGGTCAGGCCGTGATGATGAAAGAGGAACCGGGAACGCCCGAGTTTTGGGATCACTACAACCGGTTGCTCAAGGGCCGCGAACCTGTCCCGGCCAAGCGCAATTTCGAGGCGCTGATTCTAAGCTACTATGCAAGCGATGCGTTCAAGAAATTGAAGCCGCGCACCAAGGCTGACTACCGCAAATACATCGGCCATATCCGCGCGATCTGGGGCACGAAAGACCCTGCCAAGATCGAGACGCATCACGTCTATGAACTGCACCGCGCCAATGCCGAGCACTGGCGGCAAGCGAATTATCTGGTGCAAGTCATGGTGGTCCTGATGAACCATGCGCGGCTGATCGGCTTCCTCAAGAAAGAGCACGGCAACCCAGCCAAGGGCATTCCCCTATTCAAGCAGGAAAGCGACGGCTGGGAGCCGTGGCCCGATGATGTGCGGGCCGAATTTGAAGCCGAGGCAACGCCCCGCGCGCGGCTGGTCTATGAACTGTGCATCGGAACTGGCCAGCGGATCGGGGACGTTCTGAAAATCCGCTGGGGCCATATCAAAGACGGGGCCTATGACTTCACCCAAGGAAAGACCGACAAGCCCTTGTGGATACCCCTGACGGATCGTCTCAAGGCGCATCTAGGGACGGTCGAGAAAAAGGGCCTGACGGTCATCATCGACAAAAGCGGACGCCCGGTGAGCTATCGGACGGTTTCCGATGAAATGCGCAAGATCAAGGCTGTGATGCAGCACCCCGAGGCGGCGAAATACGTCACCCACGGGCTGCGCAAGAACGCGACAATCGAACTCTACCTAGCCGGATGCGACGACGAGATGGTGAAAGCCGTCACCGGTCATTCCGGCGTCGAGATGCTAAAGAAATATGGAGGTCAGATCAGGCAAAGGGAACTAGCGACGAGGGCGCAGGACGCCAGAAACCGCATGGAACGGAACAAGCCCGGAACGTGAATGTTTCAAAGGCTGTTTCAAAAATCGAGCGAAAGGCAAAACACCATGACGCAAGTCATTGATAACATTGGAGGCGAGTGGGGGAATCGAACCCCCGTGCACGGATTTGCAATCCGCTGCGTAACCACTCCGCCAACTCGCCATTCGTGGTGGGTGTCGATACCGCATCGCGCCAGGCTGCGCAAGCGGGTCGAACGGGCATTTGCGGCGCTCGGCGGGGCCGCGTTGCGTTGCAAATGCCCGGGTCAGCTTATTCCGCCGCCTCGGCATAGTCCTCGAGCGGCGGGCAGGTGCACACGAGGTGCCGGTCGCCATAGACATTGTCCACCCGGTTGACCGGCGGCCAGTATTTGTCGACGCGGAAGGCACCGGGCGGAAAGCAGCCCTGTTCGCGGCTATAGGGGCGGTCCCAGTCGCGCACGAGATCCTCCATCGTGTGCGGCGCGTTCTTGAGCGGGTTGTTCTCCGGGTCGATCCGGCCGTCCTCGATGGCGCGGATCTCTTCGCGGATGGCCAGCATCGCGTCGCAAAAACGGTCAAGCTCGGCGCGGGTCTCGCTCTCGGTCGGCTCCACCATCAGCGTGCCGGCCACCGGCCAGCTCATCGTCGGCGCGTGAAAACCACAATCGATCAGACGCTTGGCGATGTCGTCGACGGTGACACCTGCGCTTTCCGCAAAGGGGCGCACATCCAGGATGCACTCATGCGCCACGCGACCATTCCGGCCCTTGTAGAGCACCTCATAGGCCCCCTCCAGCCGTTTCGCGATGTAATTGGCGTTGAGAATCGCCACCTTCGTGGCCTGCGTCAGACCCGCACCACCCATCATAAGGCAATAGGCCCAGGAAATCGGCAAGAGCGAGGGCGAGCCATAGGGCGCGGCACTGACCGGCCCCTCGGCTCCGCCGGTTTCGGGATGCCCCGGCAGGTGCGGCACCAGATGCGCCTTGACGCCTATCGGCCCCATGCCGGGCCCGCCGCCACCATGCGGGATGCAGAACGTCTTGTGCAGATTGAGGTGGCTCACATCGCCGCCCAGATCGCCGGGGCGCGAGAGCCCCACCATGGCGTTCATGTTGGCCCCGTCGATATAGACCTGCCCGCCGTGTTCATGGGTGATCGCGCAGACCTCGCGCACCGTCTCCTCGAAGACGCCGTGGGTGGACGGATAGGTGATCATGCAGCCGGCCAGGTTCTCGGCGTGCTTCTCGGCCTTGGCGCGGAAATCTTCAACATCAATGTCACCGTTTTCGGCGGATTTGACCACCACCACATCCCAGCCCACCATCTGCGCGCTCGCGGGGTTGGTGCCATGCGCGCTGACCGGGATCAGGCACACGCGGCGGTGCCCTTGCCCCTGCGCCCGGTGATAGGCGGCAATGGTCAAGAGGCCCGCATACTCGCCCTGCGCGCCGGAATTGGGCTGCATGGAAATGGCGGCATAACCGGTGATGTCACAAAGCTTGGCCGAGAGATCGTCGATCATTTCCTTGTAGCCCTCGGCCTGATCGGCGGGGGCAAAGGGATGCAGGAGTGAAAACTCGCGCCAGCTCACCGGCATCATTTCGGCGGCGGAATTGAGCTTCATCGTGCACGATCCCAGCGGGATCATCGCCCGGTCGAGCGCCAGATCACGGTCGGCGAGACGGCGCATGTAGCGCATCATCTCGGTCTCGGCCCGGTTCATGTGAAAGATCGGATGGGTGAGGTAATCGCTCTCGCGCGCGAGGCGCTCGGGCAGGCGGTAGTCTGCCCGGAAATCGCTGTCCTCCATGACGATACCAAAGGCGCGCCAGACCGCCTCGACGGTCTTGGTGCGGGTGCGCTCGTCCAGCGTGATGCCGATCTTCGTCTCGCCAACGCGGCGCAGGTTCACACCCTCGCGCACCGCCGATTGCAGCACGCCGCGCTGCAACAGGCCCACATCAACCGTGATCGTGTCGAAAAACGCCTTTGGCTCCACTTTGAACCCCGCCGCTTCCAGCCCCTTGGCCAGCCGCACCGTCTTGCGGTGGATGCGTTGCGCGATCGCCTTGAGGCCCTCGGGCCCGTGAAACACCGCATACATCGACGCCATCACCGCGAGAAGCGCCTGCGCGGTGCACACGTTCGAGGTGGCCTTTTCGCGTCGGATATGCTGTTCGCGCGTTTGCAGGCTGAGGCGATAGGCACGGTTGCCGTGGCTGTCGATGGAGACACCGACGATCCGCCCCGGCATCGCGCGCTTCATGGCGTCGCGGCAGGCCATATAGGCCGCGTGCGGCCCGCCATAGCCCACCGGCACACCGAAACGCTGCGTCGAGCCCACGGCGATATCGGCCCCCATCGCGCCGGGCTCCTTCAAAAGCGTCAGCGCCAGCGGATCGGCAATGACGATGCCGATGGCGCCCGAGGCATGCAGAGCCGCGATCTCATCGGTGAAATCGCGCAGGTGCCCGTGCGTGCCGGGATACTGGAAAATCGCACCGAACACCGTTTCGGCCTCCAGCGCCTCGGGCGCGCCCACGATCACCTCGATCCCCAGCGGTGCCGCCCTGGTCTGCATCACCGCGATGTTCTGCGGGTGGCAATTTTCATCGACGAAGAAGGCCCGCGCCTTCGACTTGGCCACGCGCTGTGCCATGGTCATCGCCTCGGCCGCGGCCGTCGCCTCATCGAGAAGCGAGGCATTGGCGATCTCCAGCCCGGTCAGATCGCTGACCATGGTCTGGAAGTTCAGGAGCGCCTCCAGCCGCCCCTGACTGATCTCCGGCTGATAGGGTGTATAGGCGGTATACCAGGCCGGATTCTCCAGGATGTTGCGCTGGATCGCGGGGGGCGTGACCGTGCCGTGATAGCCTTGGCCAATCAGCGAGGTCAGCACCTGGTTCTTCGAGGCCACGATTCGCATGTGGTGCAATAGCTCGCTCTCGGATTTGGCCTTGCCGAAATCGAGCGGCGCCTCCTGACGGATCGATTTCGGCACCGTCTCGTCGATCAACTGATCGAGGCTGCCCACCCCCAGCACCTCGAACATCCCCGCCATTTCCTTTGGCGAGGGGCCGATATGGCGACGATTCGCAAAATCATAGGGCAGATAATCGGTGGCCTTGAAAGGCATCGCACTCTCCTCAACGCGTGTCTCGGGCGGCCTGCGCCCGTCTTCATCGTTCCGAAAATACTCCCGCCGGAGGCGTCCCCCGGCGGCGGCCGCGCCTAGCCGACGAGCGCCTTGTAGGCGGCCTCGTCCAGGTAATCGTCCATCTGGCTCAGATCCTCGGGCTTGATCTTGAAGAACCAGGCATCGCCCATCGGATCGTCGTTGACCTTGCCCGGCTCGTCGGCCAGCATCTCGTTGACTTCGACGATCTCGCCGTCGATGGGCGCAAGGATGTCCGAGGCGGCCTTGACGCTCTCGATCACCACGACCTCGTCATCCTTGGTCACGCTTGTGCCCACCTCGGGCAGGTCGACAAAGACCACATCGCCCAGTTGCTCGGCGGCGTGCTCGGTGATGCCGACGACGACCAGATCGCCCTCGACGCGCAACCATTCGTGTTCTTCGGTGAATTTCATCGCTGTAAGCTCCCTGATGATCAGCGTTTGAAACGGGCGGGGGTGAAGGGCAAAGCGGTGACCGTTGCGGCCAGACGCTTGCCGCGCACCTCTGCATAGATCGTGGTGCCCTCGGCGCCGAGGGCGCGGGGCACATAGCCCATGGACATCGGCCCTTCGATGGTGGGGCCGAACCCGCCAGAGGTGACATGGCCCACGGCCTCTCCTCCCTCTGCGGCGGCGAAAAGGGCCGTGCCCTCGCGCATCGGCGCACGGCCCTCGGGGCGCAGGCCAACGCGGGCGCGCGGCGCGCCCTGGGCCAGTTCGGTCAATATCCGCGCGGCCCCCGGAAAACCGCCCGCCCGCACGCCGCCCGCGCGCCGCACCTTCTGGATGGCCCAGGAAAGGCTGGCCTCGACGGGCGTCGTGGTGGTGTCGATGTCATGGCCGTAAAGGCACAGCCCCGCCTCGAGCCGCAGGCTGTCGCGCGCGCCGAGGCCGATGGGGGCCACATCCTCATGCGCCAAGAGCGTGCGGGCCAGCGACTCGGCCTGTCCCTCGGTTACCGAAATCTCATAGCCATCCTCGCCGGTATAGCCCGAGCGCGAGACCCAGAGTTCCCCGAACGCCGACCCGAAAACGCCGACATCCATGAAGCGCATCGCCGCCACCTCTGGCACCAGCACCGCCAGCACGCCCTCGGCGGCCGGGCCTTGCAGCGCCAGGAGCGCGCGACCGGCGATTTCCTCGACCTCCACACCGCTCAGCCCGGCCCGCATATGGGCGATGTCATCCGCCTTGCAGGCGGCGTTGACCACCACGAATATGTGATCGCCCCGGTTGGCGATCATCAGATCGTCAAGGATGCCGCCCGCCTCATTGGTGAAGACGCCATAGCGCTGCCTTCCTTCGGCAAGCCCCAGAAGATCGACCGGCACGAGGCGCTCCATCGCCTCCGCCGCGCCCGCATACCCCCCCGGCGCGCGCAGGATCACCTGCCCCATATGGCTGACATCGAACAGCCCCGCGCGTGCGCGGCAATGCAGGTGCTCTTTCATCACACCCATGGGATATTGCACCGGCATGTCATAGCCGGCGAACGGAACCATCTTCGCCCCAAGCTCGCGGTGCAGCGCATTCAGCGGCGTCGTGTGCAGATCGGCCACCGGATCCTCCCTCGTCTCATGGGCCGGACCCCCGAAGGATCGCACCGGCACCGATTTCGCACACGCCCGTCACAGGCCCGCGCCACGATGCCCCCTCTGTCCTTTGGCCTGAGATCGCTATCCCGTCGGCGCCCCGCAAAGGGGTCTCTCCAGAGTGTAGAAATCGGGCAGGTCCCTGCGCCTGAGAGTTTCCGGGGCGGTTGCTCCTTCGGCACCGGCACGCGGCCGGTTCTCCCTGTCCGATTACGGTGGACGCTAGTATACTGCGCGCGCCCGATCAAGCCCGTTTGAGACAGGGCGGCGCGGAAAAGATGTCAACCAGTGCGTCGTTCTCGCACACAAGCGCGTCGAGCGTCACCCCGTCGAGCCGCCGATAGAACGCCTCGACCGCGTCGGAGAGCGCCGCGCGCAGCCGACAGGCAGATTTGAGGGGGCAGGTATTGTCCGAATCGGCAAAGCACTCTGCCACCGGCACGTTTTCCTCCAGTTGCCGGAACACGTCACCGACCCGAATTTCCGTGACCGGACGGCCCAACGTCACCCCGCCCGTGCGCCCGCGCTGCGTGCGAAGGAACCCAAGCTGCCCGAGCCGGTTGATGATCTGCGCAAGATGGCTCTCGGAGGTGTTGCAGCGTATGGCAATCTCGGTCTTGGTCACCAGCCGGTCGGGGTTGACCGCGCAGAACATCAGCAGCCGGATGGCGATATTGGTTCTTTTGGTGATCCGCATGGGGCACACTCTCTCTTGAAACTGCCCCATTATGCGCCGACCATGCGGACGGGCCTTGATACACGTCAAGTGAAGGGGAAAACCTTGGTTCGGGATGCATATTTCTTCGGATATGGCAGTCTTGTGAACCGCGCGACGCATGATTTCGCCGGGGCCGTGCCCGCGCACCTGCGCGGCTGGCGGCGGATATGGCGGCACACCACGCTGCGCCCGGTGGCCTATCTTACCGTGATTCCGGACGAGACGGCCGAGATCGACGGGCTGATCGCACCGGTGCCGGGGGCACACTGGCCCGCGCTCGACGCGCGCGAGGCGGCCTATATCCGCGCGCCCGCCGCCCATCAGGTGCGCCATGCCCTGCCCCACCGCCCCGAGATCGCGCTCTATACCATCCCGGAAGGACATCACGGTGTCCCCACCAAGGCGCATCCGATCCTGCTCAGCTATATCGACGTCGTCGTGCAGGGCTATCTGCGTGAATTCGGCGAGGATGGCGTCACGCGGTTTTTCGCCACCACCCGTGGCTGGGACGCGCCCATTCTCGACGACCGCGCCGCGCCGCGCTATCCGCGCCATCAGCCGGTGACGGCAAAGGAACGCGCGATCACCGACGATCACCTCTCGCGGGTCGGTGCCTTGGGCCGCCCCGCGCAGCACTGAGGCCCGCGCGCAGCACAACCCGGCCAAGCCCGAGAAAATTCGCGAATTTTCTCGAGACGGAGTTTTTTCTGCGAAAAAACTCCTTTCGCCAGCCCCTTCGAAATTGTCCTTCGCCGCATCGTCCGGGCTTGCGTGCGGCCACGCCCCGCGCAACTCTGGCATTGTCACCGCAAAGGCATGGTCATCAATGAAATCCCCGTTTCTCTCCTCTCCGGCGATGATCCTGCGGCGCCTCAGCCACAAGCTATGGCTGCGGGTGACGCTTTTTGCGCTTTTGTCTGTCGGCACTGCCGCGTTGCCATCCTGACCGATGACATGATCCCCGCCACGCTCCAACGCCGGTTCTCGCCCGATGCGGTGCTGCCGATCCTGACCATCCTCGCCTCGGGGATGCTCGCCGTCAGCACGTTCTCGCTGAACGTCATGGTGACGGCGCATAACGCCGCCGCAGGCCAGACCACGCCGCGCGTGCATCGCCTCCTGGTGGCCGATACGACAACGCAGACAGTGCTGGCCACCTTTATCGGCGCCTTCGTCTATGCGCTTGCTGCCATCATCCTGTTCAAGGCCGGGCTCTATCCCGAAGGGGCGAGCGTGCTCGTGCTGGGCGTGACGGTCGTTGTGGTGGTGCTGGTGATCCTGGCGCTGCTGCGCTGGATCCATCACCTGAGCGATCTGGGCAGCATGGACGCGACGCTGGCCACCATCGAGGCGGCGACACGGCCCTGCCTCATGCGCACGCGCCAAATGCCCGCGCTCGGGGCGCAGGAACTCAGCCGGGACATGGTGCTGCCCGCCGACGCACGGCCATCGCCGTGATCTGCCGGCTGGAAAAGCTGCTGCTCGACTGGACGCGCGCGCGCCCCGAGACCGAGGCACCGCTTTTTTCGGGTCTGTTCCTGCCCGACACCTCGCGTGCGGCGTTGATCGAGAATGCCTTTGCGCAGATCGCGCGCGACGGGGCGGGTCAGATCGAGGTGGCCGAGCGGCTGCGCGCCGCGCTCCTTCGCCTCGCGGATGCCCCTGACCCGGCGCTGGCCGAAGCAGCGCGCACCATGGCCGCCCGCGCGCTCGATCACGCCGACGCCGCGCTTGCACTGGAAAGCGAGCGCGCGCGCCTGCGCGCCACCGGCGACGGGATCAGCTTTTTGCCCTGATCACCTGCAAGAGCGGCAGAACCCGCGCCATGTCCGGCCCGTGCGCCTGCCCCGTCAGCGCCTTGCGGAGCGGCATGAACAATCCCTTGCCCTTGCGCCCCGTGGCCTCCTTGACCGCCGCGGTCCACTTGCCCCAGGTCTCATTGTCATGCGGCCCCTCGGGCAAGAGCGCCATCGCCTCAGCGATAAAGGCCTGATCCTCGGCGTCGATCACCGGCTCCGCTCCGTCCCGGAAAAGCGTCCACCAGCCCTCGAGATCGTGCAGCGTGGTGACGTTCTCGCGCGTGACCTCCCAGAATTGCGGGGCCAGATCCTCGGGCACGCCAATGGCCGCGATGGCCCCGGCCACCGCCTCATAGGGCCGCGCGGCGATCACGCGCGCGGTGAGCGGAAAGAGGTCGTTCTCGTCGAACTTGGTCGGCGCGGCTCCGAAACGCTCGATGTCGAAACCCTCGATCAACTCGGCCATGTCGGTCCGCAATTCCACCGGATCGGCCGAGCCGAGCCGCGCCATCAGGCTCAGAAGCGCCATCGGCTCCACCCCCCGCGCGCGCAGATCACGCAAGGAAAGCGTGCCGAGCCGCTTGGACAGCGCCTCGCCCTGCGGCCCGGTCAGCAGCGAGTGATGCGCGAAACGCGGCGCGGTGCCGCCCAAGGCCTCGATGATCTGGATCTGCGTGGCGGTGTTGGTGACGTGATCGGCCCCGCGCACGATGTCGGTCACGCCCATCTCGATATCGTCCACCACCGAGGCGAAGGTATAAAGCACCTGCCCGTCGGCCCGGATCAGCACCGGGTCCGAGACGCTGGCCGCGTCGATCGAGATCTCGCCCAGAATGCCGTCGCGCCATTCGATGCGCTCTTGGTCGAGCAGGAACCGCCAGACGCCCGCGCCGCGCTCGGCGCGCAGGCGGGCCCGGTCCTCTGCGGACAGGGCCAGCGCCGCGCGGTCATAGACCGGGGGCTTGCCCATGTTCAGTTGCTTCTTGCGCTTCAGGTCCAGCTCCACCGGCGTCTCGAACGCCTCGTAAAGTCGGCCCATGCCGCGCAGCCGCTCGGCGGCCTCGGCATAGCGGTCGAGCCGCAGCGATTGCCGCTCCACGCGGTCCCAATGCAGGCCAAGCCACTCCAGATCCTGCTTGATCGCATCAACGTATTGCTCTTTCGAGCGCTCCGGGTCGGTGTCGTCGATGCGCAGGATGAAGGTTCCACCGGCCTTGGCCGCGATGAGATAGTTCATCAGCGCGGTGCGCAGGTTGCCGACATGGATATAGCCGGTGGGCGAGGGG
The DNA here is from genome assembly GCA_002842985.1 of Alphaproteobacteria bacterium HGW-Alphaproteobacteria-1. Taxonomy (GTDB): domain Bacteria; phylum Pseudomonadota; class Alphaproteobacteria; order Rhodobacterales; family Rhodobacteraceae; genus Roseovarius. The sequence goes on along the minus strand of PHEQ01000030.1, from coordinate 17,732 downwards.
GCAAAGCGGGTGGTGGTCATGGGCGTCTCCTGACAATGGCCGGGGCTTTGTCACAGGCGGGTGGATTTGTCCAGAATGGCCCGGCTCAGGGCCAGCGGCGGTGCAGGTCGTCGATGACATAACTGTGCGCATGAGGGCCCTGCCCATGCGTGCGCAGATGCGGGTGATCGGGCGGCAGGTCGGGATGCGAATGCAAGGGCGCACGCGGCTGGCCGCCGGGCCAGAGCCGCAATGCGAGCCCAAGGCCCAGCGCCGCCACAAGCCCCGCCAGCACCAGCGCAGACCCCATCCCCAGCCAGCGCCCCGCCACGCCTGCCAGCGGATAGGTCACCAGCCAGCAGGCATGGCTCAGCGCGAATTGCGCGGCAAAAAGCGCGGGCCGGTCTTCGGGATGGGCCGAACGCCGCAAAAGCCGCCCCGAAGGCGTGAGGATCGCCGCATAGGCAAACCCGACAAGCGCCCAGAGCGCGAGGAACAGCGCCCATGCCGGGGCTTGCCCGACCCAGAGCGCCGTGCCCATGGCCAGTGCCAGCACCGCCAGCGCCCCGGCCCCCGCCAGCATCACCGGCCGGTCACCCAGCCGTTCCAGCACGCGCGGCAGCATCAGCGCCGCCGCCATCGACCCCGCCCCAAAGGCCGCCATGGCAGCCGCCAGCGCGCTTTCGTCCCCGCCGTGATCCACCCGTACCAGCACCACCGTGTTGACCAGCACGAAGGCCCCCACCGCCGAGGCCGAGAGGTTGAGCGCGAGCAGCCCCCGCAGGCGCGGCGTGGCAAGGTAAATGCGCGCGCCCCGGAACAGCCGCTCGCGGAAGGGCCGCGCCGCGCCGCCCGCAAGTGGCGGCACCGTCGCGCGCCAGACCAGCCAGCCAGAGGCCACGAACCCCGCCACCGTGCCCAGAAACAGCCAGTGATAGCTCAGGACCAGAAGCAGCACCCCCGCCAGCGCCGGGCTTGCGAGGTTCTCCAGATCATAGGCCAGCCGCGACAGCGACAGCGCGCGGGTATAGGCGCCCTCATCGGTGAGGATATCGGGAATTGTCGCCTGAAACGCCGGTGTGAAGGTGGCCGACGCCGCCTGAAGCACGAAGATGAGCGCGTAGACCTGCCACAGATCGGTGACAAACGGCAGGCAGAGCGCCACGCCCGCGCGGATCAGATCCGCCCCGATCAGCACCGCCTTGCGCGGCAGGTGCTGCACCACGGCCTGCGCCACCGGCGAGAGGCCCACATAGGCCACCATCTTGACCGTATAGGCCACGCCCAGCACCAGCCCCGCCGACCCCCCGGCCAGATCATAGGCCAGCAGGCCGAGGCCCACGGTCAGAAGCCCCGTGCCAAGCAATGCCACGACCTGCGCGGCAAAGAGGCGGGCGAAATCGCGGTTCCTGAGGATGCCAAGCATGGCCTCACATTACGCCTGCAACACGTAGCCGCAAGCGCGATCAACTTCGCGTGAGCGTCACCACGCCATGCCTGATCCGCGCTACGCTCTTGCCGGAAGCCGCGCCGGAGTTACATCTCCTGTGGCATGTCAGCGACAAGGAGCCCTCGATGACCAAAGGACAGATCACCCGCCGTTGCCTCATGGCCGCAACCGCCGCCCTGCCGCTCGCTGCCTCCCTCGCGGGCACCTCTGCGCGCGCGGCAGCCCCGATGATGGGCACCGGCACCACCCGCTTCAACCGCGTCAAGCTTGGCGCGTTCGAGGTGACGACGCTTCTGGCCGCAACCGCCCCGCGCCCCGATCCGCAGACGATCTTCGGCCTCAACGTCAGCCAAGACGAGTTCAACGCCGTTTCCGCCGCCGCCAACCTGCCCACCGATCAGGCGCAATTCTTCTTCACCCCCACCGTGGTCAATACCGGGGCCGAGTTGATTCTCTTCGACACCGGCCTCAACCCCGATGGCATCGTCGGCGCGCTCAACGAGGCAGGATATACCCCCGATCAGGTGGATGTGGTGGTCATCACCCACATGCATGGCGATCATATCGGCGGTTTGATGCGCGACGGCGCGCCCACCTTCGCCAATGCCCGCTACGTCACCGCCAGCACCGAGTTCGACCATTGGGCCGCTGCCGACAACGAGCGGTTCGACGCCAACATGCGCCCACTGGCCGAAAAGACCGCCATGATCGCCGATGGCGCAAGCGTCGCCTCGGGCATTACCGCCATGGCCGCCCATGGCCACACCCCCGGCCACACCGCCTATGTGATCGAGAGCGAGGGCAAATCGCTGCTGATCGCGGCGGATTTCGCCAATCACTATGTCTGGTCGCTGGCGCATCCCGACTGGGAGGTGAAATTCGACATGGACAAGGAAGCCGCCGCCGCCACGCGACGCCGCATACTGGGAATGCTCGCCGCCGACCGTACCCCCTTTGTCGGATACCACATGCCCTGGCCCGGGATGGGCTATGTCGAGACGGCGGGCGACGGCTTTCGCTATGTGCCGTTGAGCTATCAGCTCATGCTCTGAGCGCCGCGCACGGGTCGGATTTACAAATCCGGCCCCCTGCCCCATATGGCGCGCATGGACACGCGCCCGCCCTCTCTTGCCGATTTCGAACGCCTCGCGCTCGAGGCCATCGACGCTCTGCCGCCTGCCTTTCGCAAGCCCGCCTCCGACGTGGTTCTGCTGATCGAGGACTGGCCGCCCGCGCATATCCTGGCCGAGATGGAGATCGACGATCCCCTCGAGCTTACAGGGCTTTACGAAGGCATTCCGCTCACCGAGAAATCGCAGTTCGATCAACCGCTCGGCCCGGATACCGTGTGGCTCTTCCGGGAGCCGATCCTGGATGAGTGGCGCGACCGGGGCGACATCCCGCTCGAAGAGCTGATCGCGCATGTGGTGGTGCACGAGTTTGCCCACCATTTCGGCTGGTCCGATGACGATATTGCCGCCATCGACGAGTGGTGGGAGTAAGCGCGTTCAGAGCGTGGCGCGCATGAGATGCAGCGACAGCGCCGCAATCAAGAGCCCTGCGCCGATTTCCAGCGCGGTCAGTGTGCGCGCAAGGCCCCGCCCCTCGGCTGTCGTCAACCGCGCCAGCGCGCCCTCGCGCAGCGTGACCGAGGCGAGCGCCACGGCGAGAGTCACACTTGCCGTGCCAAGACCCATCGCGAAAGTGCCGAGGATGCCTGCCATCTCGATCCCCATGCGCCATGTCAGGATCAGCAGGAACAGCGCCCCGGTGCAGGGCCGGATCGCCACGGCACCGACAAGCATGACCGCATCGCGCCAGCCGTGCACGCGCGCGGCCTCCTCCGGGGTTGGGCCGTGGCTGTGGCCGCAACTGGCGCAGGTGTGGTTATGGGCATGGGCATGACCGGGGGAACGGGCCGCGCGCGCCCGGTTCCAGCGCAGCCCCCCGCGCAGCGCCAGCCACAGCCCCACCAGCGCCACCGCGCCATAGCTCGCCGGGGCCAGTAGCCCCTCGGCCACACCGGTCATCTGCTGACGTGTCAGATCGAACAGGAACACCCCCGCATAAACCAGCGCCACGGCACTGGCCGCCTGCGCCAGGCTTGACGCCAGCGCCAGCGCCGAAAGGCGCGCCGCCCCCACCCGCGCGGCCATGCCGTAACCGCCGATCAGGATCTTGCCATGCCCCGGCCCCGCCGCGTGAAAGAAGCCATAGGCAAAACAGAGGCTCAACAGCCCCGCCATCGCCCCCGGCTCGCCTGCCCGCAGGCTGCGCAACAGCCGCGCCATGGCCTGTTGCGTCTCGGCCTGACCTGCGCGCGCCCATGCGGCCACGCTCTCGGCCCCGCCAAATGCCCAGAGCCAGACCGCCAGCCCCAGAACCGCCAGCGCCCCGAGGCTCAGGAGCGCGCGCGGCACGAGATCACCATCGTGTCGGAAAAGAGATTGCCCACCTCGACGCCGGTATATTGCTCCTCGACGCTCAGTTGCGCGAGCATGTCGCGGAACGCGCGCTGACTATCGTCAAGGTCCGGCTCGCGGATCGCATAGGCGCAGCCCGAGGGCAGCGTGACCGGCCCGACCAGCGTGTAATCGACGTAATAGGTCGGATCATACGGCTCGACCCGCAAGCCCTCGGCGGGCACGGGGCCGAAGCTGCGCACATGAGTTGCAACGATCCGGCCCTCCTCAAGCCGCACCCCGGTCGGTGCCGGCTGGTCAAGCGCGATCTTCTCCTCGCCCGCATGGATGTAGAGATCGCCCTCGAACCCCTCTGGCCATTCCACAAGATCGAACCCCTTGAGCCGCGCCAGTTCCGCCTCGGTCAGCACCCCGTCGCCGTCGGGATCAAGCCCCATGTCCGTCAGGATCAACAGCGAGAAGAAATCGTCATAGCTCCACGTAACCTCGACGCCGGTCAGATTGCCCGCGCCATCATCGGCAAAGCCAAGCGCCACATCGACGAAGACATGCGGATGCGCCCCAGCCTGAGACACGGGCAGCACGGCGATGAGGGCGGCAAGGGCGATGTTTTTCATGCGCTCAGAGATAGGCCACCCCGGATCGCCCCGCAAGCGCGCCCCGCAGCCTCGGCAAGGATCGGCGCAGATCAGAGCGCGAGATCGTCGCGGTGGATCAGCGGTCCGCGCTGCGGATATCCGAGCGCGGCCTCTATCTGATCCGAGCGCAGCCGCGCGATACGCGCGGCATCCCCGGCGTCATAGCGCGTCAGGCCCTGTCCCAGAACGCGCCCGCCCTCCTCGGCGACCTCCACCGGATCGCCCCGCCCGAACGTCCCGGAAACCGCGCTCACCCCGGCCGACAGAAGGCTGCTGCCCTTGGCCAGCGCGCGCGCGGCCCCGGCATCGACGGTCACGCGGCCGCGCGGCTTCATCGCCGCGATCCAGGCCTTGCGCTTTTGCTGCGGATCGCCCTGCGCCGCGAACCACGTCGCCCGCGCCCCCTCGATGAGCGCGCGCACCGGGTGGAGCCGGTCGCCGCGCGTGATCGCCATGGCACAGCCCCCCGCCGTGGCGGTGCGCGCGGCCATCACCTTGGTCTTCATCCCGCCCTTGGAGAGGCCCGAGCCGGCATCTCCCGCCATCGCCTCGATTTCGGGCGTGATCTCGGCCACTTCGGCGAGGTGGTGCGCAGCCGGATCAAACTGCGGATTGGCGGTATAAAGGCCATCCACATCCGACAGAAGAATGAGCACATCCGCCCCCGCCGTCACCGCGACCTGTGCCGCCAGACGGTCATTGTCGCCATAGCGTATCTCGTCCGTGGCGACGGTGTCGTTCTCGTTGACGATGGGCACGGCCCCAAGGCGCAGAAGCTGCTCCATCGTGGCGCGGGAATTGAGATAGCGGCGGCGGTCCTCGCTGTCCTCGAGCGTCACCAGCACCTGCGCGGCCTGCAACCCGTGACGCGCGAGTGCCGCCTCATAGGCACCGGCAAGCTTGATCTGCCCCACTGCCGCTGCCGCCTGACTTTGTTCGAGCGAGAGCGTGGCGGCTGGCAGGCCAAGCACGCCACGGCCAAGCGCGATCGAGCCCGACGACACAAGGATCACATCCGCGCCGCGCGCGCGCAGCCCCGCCACATCCTCAGCCAGCGAGGCAAGCCAGTCGGCGCGCAAGGCCCCCGTGGCGCGGTCCACCAGCAGGGCCGAGCCGATCTTGACCACCACCCGGCGCGCATCGCTCAGGGTTGCCACGGGGCTTCCTCCGGGGCGGCCCTTTCGCGCAGGCGGTTCGCGTCGATGCGCGACCGCAAGGCGCGAAGCACCTCGGTCACGCCTTCGCCGGAAATCGCCGACATGAGCATCACCGGCCCGCCGCTCGCTGCCTGCAATTCGTCGCGCAGAAACGCGCGTTCCTCCTTGTCCAGCGTGTCGATCTTGCTCAGCACCGTCAGGCGCGGCTTGTCGGCCAGCCCCGCGCCATAGGCGCCAATCTCCTCGATGATCGTTTGATAATCCGCCACCGGGTCGCCCGAAGATCCATCGACCAGATGCAACAGCACCGCGCACCGCTCCACATGACCAAGAAAGAGATCACCCAGGCCGCGCCCCTCGGACGCGCCCTCGATCAACCCCGGAATATCGGCCACGACGAATTCCACATTGTCCACGCCCACCACGCCCAGATTGGGATGCAGCGTGGTAAAGGGATAATCGGCGATCTTGGGCCGCGCGTTCGAGGTGGCGGCAAGAAAGGTGGATTTCCCGGCATTGGGCAGGCCCAGAAGGCCGACATCGGCGATGAGCTTGAGCCGCAGCCAGATCGTGCGTTCGACGCCCTCCTGCCCCGGATTGGCGCGGCGCGGCGCCTGGTTGGTCGAGGTCTTGAAGCGCAGGTTGCCCCAGCCGCCATTGCCGCCGCGCGCCAGCTCGATGCGCTGGCCCACCTCGGTCATGTCGGCGATCACCGTCTCCTCGTCCTCGTCAAGGATCTCCGTGCCGACAGGCACGCGCAGCACGATATCGGACCCGCTCGCCCCGGTCTTCTGTCGGCCCATGCCGGGGCGGCCGTTATCGGCAAAGAAATGCTGCTGATAGCGAAAGTCGATGAGCGTGTTGAGGCCGTCCACGGCCTCGGCCCAGACCGAGCCGCCATTGCCGCCATCGCCGCCATCGGGGCCGCCGAACTCGATATATTTTTCACGGCGAAAGGCCACGCAGCCCGCGCCGCCCGCGCCCGAACGGATATACACCTTGGCGAGGTCGAGGAATTTCATCGTCCGTCCTTCCGGCCCAAGGCCCTGCGCGGGGCCTCAGAGCATCTTGCGGGTATAGGTCCAGGTGGGCACGTTCGCGCCGCGCGCCACCGAATGGGTTTCGGCATCTCCAAGATACTGAAAGCCGCAATTCGTCAAGACCCGCGCCGAGGCCGGATTGTCTTGGAACACGCTGGCGAAGATGGTGCGCGCATCATGCGGATTGGCCGCGATCAGCGCCTCGACCGCCGCCGAGGCAACGCCCGTGTTCCAGAACGCCGGGGCCACCCAATAGGCGATCTCGGACTGACCCGCATCCACGCGGGTGAAGCTTATGAGGCCCATCAGTTCGGACCCGCCGACCTTGGTGGCGTCGATGGCCCAGATATCCTCAAGCCGGGTCTCGGCCTGCGCGCGCGCAATGAGCGCCTCGGCGGCGCCGGGCGGATAGGGATGCGGGATCGTCGCGGTTGCCCGCGCCACGCGCATGTCGCCTGCGTTGAGTGCGATCAGCCCTGCATCCGACGCCCGGAGCGGACGCAAATCGAATCGCTCGGTCTCGATCACCCTTTGGGCGATGATGGTCTCATACTTCATGCGCTCCTCCTTCGCATGACCGGGGATGTCCCCAAGATGGGGGCGGTCGCAGGCACCACAAGCGCGGCGCTTTGGTCTTACACCGCAAAGTGACGCGAATTTGACCGATCGACGTCAAAACGAACGAGGGGACCGGCGTGCGCCGATCCCCTCATGTTTGTCAAAACCTTCGAGGTCGGCTTACTCTGCGGCCTCCGCCACTGGCAGGACCGAAATGAAGGTGCGGCCCTTGAGCCCCTTGCGGAACGTCACGGCACCTTCGGCCACGGCAAAGAGCGTGTGATCCTTGCCCTGACCCACGCCATCGCCCGGCCAGAACTTGTTGCCGCGCTGACGCACGATGATGTTGCCGGGAATGACAGCCTCTCCGCCGTATTTCTTGACGCCAAGGCGCCGACCAGCCGAGTCGCGACCGTTGCGGGATGAGCCGCCTGCTTTCTTGTGTGCCATCTCGTCTCTCCTTAGCCCTGCGCGAGCTCTTTGGCCTGCTCGATCCAGCCCTCACGCTCGATCCGGCCCTTGAAATTCAGTTTCTCGTCGAAGGCCGCCACGTCCTCGGGCGTCCATGCGGCGATCTGCGCGAAGCTGGTCACACCCGCCTCGTGCAGTTTTTTCTCGAGCGCGGGGCCAACGCCCGACAGCCGCTTGAGATCATCGCCACCAACGGTGGCCTTTGCGGCCGGTGCCTTGGTGGCCTTGGCCGCTTTCGGCGCAGAGCTGGTAATCGCGGCTGCGCTGACCGAGCCGGTGCCGATCGCGGCCTTTACCCCGGTTGCATCCGCGCCCGATGCCAGAATGTCGGTGACCCGAACAAGCGTCAGCTTCTGGCGGTGGCCGCGGGTGCGCTGCGACCCGTGCTTGCGGCGGCGCTTGACGAAGTTGATGACCTTCTCACCCTTGATCTGGTCGATCACCTCGGCCTGCACGGCCGCTCCCGCGACCAGCGGCGCGCCGATGACAAGGCTCTCACCGCCCAGCATCAGAATCTCGTTGAACTGCACTTTCTCGCCGGCATCGGCCGCAATGCGTTCCACCCGGAGCGTATCTCCGGACTGGACCTTGTATTGCTTGCCACCGGTCTTGAGGACCGCAAACATGGGCATTTCCTTTCGCTTCCGCGTCCTGTGGTCCCCACACCTGCGGGTGTTCATGGCCCTCTGGCCACCTCGGACAGCGCACCCCTTGAGGGTGACATTCAAACAGAAAACCGGCGAACAGTTCCGCCGGTCCCGGGCATATGCGTCAGCATCGGCACAGAGTCAAGGCATTCCCGGCGATCCGCGCCCCGCGCGCGCTCAAAGATCCTGCGCGCGCGGCACATCGGCAAGTCGCAGCGCCAGCGCCTCGAACCGGTCGGCCATGATCTCGTATTGGACGGCATTCATCAATTCGTAGACCCGCGCCATCACCGGATGGGCCAACGCGGCGGCATAGGCCCGCACATCCTCAGTCGACAGGCTTTGATAGGTCTGCGCGGCGTTGGCCAGCGCCGAGGCGCGCATCGGCGCGCGCATCTCCTCGGCGCCCTGCGCCAACATCAGCCGCAACATGTCCGCATCAATCGCGCCCTCGGTCAGCCCCGCCGCTGACGCGGCCATGAGAAAGCGGAACTGGATTTCCTGGATCGCCAGAAGCGACTGACCCGAAGCGTCGATCGCGTCATTCATCTCTACAAGCGCGGCGCGGCGCCCGTCATCCATTGCCGCCAGAAGCGCCTCGCCCTCGGCCTGCGCAGTCTCGTCGTCCGCGCGCATGTGCGCGGCGTTCTCCACCGCGACCAGACGCTGCCCGAGATCGGAGGCGTAGAATTCGGCGGCATGGTTCAGCATCTCGTCATCGAGCGTCTCGGCAAGAATATCGAGTGCCCGCCCCCGCATGGCGGCGGCATCAAAAACCTCGCCGGTGATCCGGCCCCAGGCCACCCCGAAATCCTCGGGCGCAAGATCGACCATCGCGGGCGCATCCGCCGCGCTCAGCGCGATACTGTCCAGCGCCACGTCGAACCCCGTGACCTCAAGAAACGCCGACAGACGATCACGGTCGGCACTCGCAGCGACGCCGGACCACAGCACAAGCGCCAGCATGAGACCAAGGGCAGGCAGACGCTGGAGAGACGACAGAACGAACATGGCAGAACCTCGACATCTGTTTTCTTGAATCTAGGCGATTTTGCGGAACAAACAATCCACAACCCCTTGCCCCGCCCTTCAAAGCCAAGTAAACGCGCTCACCAGACCCCCGCGGAGAGGTGCCGGAGTGGTCGAACGGGGCGGTCTCGAAAACCGTTGTGGGGGCAACCCCACCCAGGGTTCGAATCCCTGTCTCTCCGCCATTTCCATCACATTGGAAATCATCTAAGACTTTGATTTCATATGGAACATCAGGCTTTTTTGCCAGATCACGGCTAGAAATCCGCTCGTTTTGCTGCACAACATGCTGCACAATCCGCTGCACGGGGGCGCAGGAGGCGACGGCATGTCCATTTCCAAGCGAAGCAACACCTACCACCTGAGACGACGTGTCCCGAGGCGCTACCGGGACGTGGAGCCGCGCGATACCGTGTGGATCAGCCTGCACACCGACTCCGAGACCGTCGCCAAGAGCAAGGCGGATCGCGCCTGGGGCCAGATGATCGAAGCATGGGAGGCCCGGCTTGCCGGTGACACCAATGACGCCGAGGCGCGCTATGCCGCCGCTCAGGAGTTGGCCCGCGTCCGGGGCTTCCGGTATCTCGACATAGGCCGAGTCTCCAGCCTGCCCGTGGCCGAGCTTGTCGAGCGCGTGGAAGCCGTCTCCGCGCCCGCGGGAGCGCCGGACATGGCCGAGGCGACCGCCCTCCTGGGAACCACCCAGGAGCCGCATATCACGGTCACGCGGGCGCTGGAGCATTACTGGACGCTGGCGCGTGAGAAGACCTTCGGCAAGAGCGAGGACCAGCTTCGCCGCTGGAGGAATCCCCGGATCAAGGCGGTTCGGAATTTCGTCGCCGTTGTCGGCGACAAGGCAATCGACAGCATTACCCGCGACGACATGCTCGACTTCCGCCAGATGTGGCTGGAGCGGATCGAAGGGGGCGAGGTCACGGCCAACTCGGCCAACAAGGACCTCATTCACCTGGGCGACATTCTCAAGACGGTGAACACCATGAAGCGGCTCGGGCTCGACCTGCCCCTGGGCGAGCTTTCTTTCAAGGAAGGCGAGACGCGGACGCGCCCGCTGTTCTCGGTCGAATGGATCAAGACCCGACTCCTCGCTCCTGGGGCGCTGGACGGGCTCAATGCCGAGGCGCGGGGCTTGCTCCTGGGCATGGTCAATACCGGCTACCGGCCATCCGAGGGCGCGGCTCTGACGGCGGACACGATCCGGCTGGACACCGACGTGCCCCACATCTCGATTGAGCCCACGGGCCGCCAGTTGAAGAGCCAATATGCCCGCCGGGTCATCCCCCTCACAGGCGTGTCGCTGGAGGCGTTCCGGGCCTTCCCTGAGGGCTTCCCCAGATACCGCGACAGCGCCACGCTGAGCGCGACGGTCAACAAGTATCTCCGGGGCAAGGGTCTCTTGGAAACGCCCGATCATTCGTTCTACTCCCTGCGCCATTCCTTCGAAGACCGGATGCTGGCAGCCGGAATTGATGACAGGATCAGGCGCGATTTGTTCGGCCACCGGCTCGACCGTGAGCGTTACGGCAAGGGCGTTTCGCTCGAACACGTCGCCAAACTGGTCGCGGGCTTCGCCCTCTGAGACAGAAGAGCACGCGCCCGCCGCTGGACTTCGGTTTCCCCGGTGTCGAGAGCCCGCGCCTTCGCAAGCTCGGCCTCCAGGCGCTCGAACACGGGCGAAAAAGCCGGGTCGCGCTCCACCAGCGCGGCCACCTTGAGCAAGGCGGCCTCTATGCGTTGGATGGACACCACGCGACCCGACTCCCCCTCAGAAGGTGCCGTTCAGGCGGACGCGGACGGCGCTGGACGGGTTGCCAGCGGCCAGGACGGCCACGCCCACCTTGGTGTTGCCCGACGCCGTGGTCGTGACCAGGCCGTCGCTGGAGCGCCAATAGACGGCGGCTCCGACGGCGATGTCGTCGGTCGCGACTTTCGGCATCTCGAACACGCCTTCGGTCACCAGCACCAGCGGGTCGCCGATCTCGGCGTCACCAGAGGCAATGCCGAAGAGGGTGCCGACCTTCACGCCGTCGCCAGAGGTCGCGGCGGCTTCTGCGGTCACGGTGATGTTCTCACCGGGTTGGATGTAGTTCTTCATGTCAGGTTCCTTTCGAGGTTCTGAATCGGAGGGTTGTCGGTGCCGCCCGTCCCGTCGCCTGGGCGATCTCGCGGTCGAGGGCGGCCAACGCGGCGGCCATCTCGCGGTCGCCCTTGTAGGTGATGGTTTCGCCGTTCTGGTCACGCACTTCCCGGACACCCGAAGCACGGGCGTCCAGGAGCGCGTCACGCGCCGCGACAAGCTGGTCGACGGTCAGGGCCATGGGTTACGCCCCCGGCACCTGATGAGCCGCCCGCCAGTCGAGCCAGCCCGCGCCGAAGTCGAGGAAGGCCCGGAATTTCATCCCGAGCGTATCCCACGCCTCGGTGCGCTGAATCTGCACACCCTGGGCGCTGAACAGGTAGGCGTATTGCATGGCCGCCAGGCGGGCGGTGTCCGCGAACACATACCAGGTGTCAGCCGGAAGCCGGGGCTCGACCAGAAGCGTGAGCTTGCCGCCGAACGGATTCACATCGTCGCTCTTGTTCGGCTGGATGCTGGCGAGAACCTGTTCGGCCTCGGTCTCCAGATCGGCAGGCACCAGGACATAGCGCGGGGTGGCGCTGATGATGGTCTTGCTGTCCAGGCCGGTGCGGGTCCGCATGGCCTGCCGGGCTTCGGTCAGAGCCGCCACAGACGGCGCAGCGGCGGACCCGACGTTGCCACGACTGGCGTGGAAGACTGCCGTCGCGTCCGACAGGTTCGGGTTGCCGACGATCAGGTCGACCAGGATGTCGGCCTCGGTCTGGGCAGCGGCTTCACCGAGGGCGGCGGTCGTGTCGCCGAGCATCCCTAGCCGGGATAATTCACGACGCGCGTGCCAGCAGTCAGAAGTTCCCATTTTACCCGCAGGTATCGCCGGAGGCGCGCGCGTGACCTGCCGTCCGGGCTTTCAGGCGGACGGGGTGTCTTTGGGGGCTTTTCGGGTTGGTGTTTCAGGGTTGGCGGGGCGCGCTGGTGGGCGTCATGCCGGGAGTGGCGGCGCGAGCGCCATGGCGAGCGTTTCGGACAGGCCGCGCGGAGCGTCCACCACAGCCAGTAGGCGCACCCGTGCAACATGAGCCGCATCTGGTTGGCGCTGGCGCTCATACACGACGTGCGGTCGGAGGCGAGATGGCTCTTCCAGCCCTTGATGTGGTTCTCGGCCTGCCCGCGCGCAGAATAGACTCTCTCGTAAAGGTGTTTGCCGCGCGGGCCCGTCAGATTGGTCACGATGAAGCGGGTGTCGCGCCCCATGGGGCCCACCTCGACCCGGGCGATGACGCGCCGCTCTTTCGACCACGACCGGGCTGCATAGGAGAAGGACTTGTCCGTCATTGCGCGTCTCGGGGCTGCCATAACGCAGCACGTTCGGCGGGCAGACAGTCCCCCGGACTGTCTGCTGATCCGCCTCACCCTGACCGGGGATGTCGGGAAAGCTGCAAAAGTTGACGGTGTTGGCGAATTTTCCCGTGCGGGTCTGCACGCGCTTGTCGCACCCGGCGCGGAGGTCGAACGTATCTGTCACCGTGATCGGGCGTACCGGCCCTTCCAGCAAGGCAATCGCGCCGGCATCATCCTGCGCCAGCACCTTGGTGCGGCACCCGACGAAGTTGGCGGCGCGCGGCACCTGATCGGTTGATGTGAAAAGCGAAGAGGGCCGCGTGGGCCCCCTTCGGTGTCTTTTGGCGAGGCTCAAGCCGCCGCGCGCGTCAGTCCCATGGCATGCAGGGCGCCCGCAATCGCGCCCCCTACCAACGGTGCCGCTATAAACACCCAAAGCTGCGCCAAAGCCGTGCCGCCAACAAACAGCGCCGGGCCGATCGAGCGGGCAGGGTTCACCGAAACGCCGGTGACATTGATGCCCACCAGATGGATCGCCACAGCGCTCTTTGCGTGATTTGCGCTGATCCGAAACCAGCCATCCCGTCAGCTGATTGGCATAGGGATCCAACTTGCTCGCACGATCCGGCGTCTGAAACGCAGGCTCAACAATCCCCTCCCGCAAATACTTCTTGATTGTGTTACGCGAAATACCCGTGCGCCGCGCAATCTCGCGAATGGGCATCTTGTCTCGCAGCGCCCATGTCCTGATAACCTTCAAAAATCCCATGTCGATCACTCCAAATGCCCCCAGCTGGTTCAAGCCGGGGCAAGGTTGCACATGGGTCAATTCTCAGTGACAATTTTAGCCTTTGCCGGGTCAATTCTCAGTGGCAATCAACAGTGAAAATGCCGGGTTGCGATTTCCAGCAGCAGGGCGTCGCCGGGGGCTTTTGCGGGGGCGGTCCTGGTGGTCATGGCGTCGTCTCCAGGGGTGAGTTGCATCGTTTTCCTGCACCCAGAATCGCTCGACACAGGAGTGTAATCAACTGAATAAGCAGATTATTTCCGTTTAATTCCAATATCTTGAGGCTTCGTCATCGCCATGGAAGGTATGTCCGAGCGGGAATACTCCGCCCATTCCGGCCTCTCGCGCGGGGCCATCCAGAA
>PHEQ01000030.1:0-3568 GCA_002842985.1 Alphaproteobacteria bacterium HGW-Alphaproteobacteria-1 | reverse complement strand
ATCCTGCGCAGCTGGCGCAAGGGCATGCGCCCCGACCCGGACCTGACGGTGTCGGAATGGGCGGATCAACACCGCTGGCTGTCGTCACGCGGCGCGGCGGAACCCGGGCGCTATCGCACAGCCCGCGCGCCCTACCTGCGCGAGATCATGGACGTGCTGTCGCCGCGACACCCGGCGCAGCGCATCAGCTTCATGAAGGCGGCACAGGTGGGCACGACCGAGGCGGGCAACAACTGGATCGGCTTTGTCATCCATCACGCGCCGGGGCCGATGCTGGCGGTGCTGCCATCCCTGGAACTGGCCAAGCGCACATCGCGCGGGCGGCTGGATCCGCTGATCGCGGAAAGTCCGGCCCTGCGCGAACGGGTCAACCCGGCCCGGTCGCGCGACGCGGGCAATTCGATGCTCTCAAAGGAATTCCCCGGCGGCATTCTGGTGCTGACCGGGGCCAACTCGGCGACGGGCCTGCGCTCGATGCCAGCGCGCTACATCTTCCTCGATGAGGTGGACGCCTATCCGGCCTCAGCCGACGAAGAAGGCGATCCGGTCACGCTGGCCGAGGCGCGGACCACGACCTTCTCGCACCGGCGCAAGGTGTTCATGGTCTCGACCCCGACGATCCGGGGGCTGAGCCGGATCGAGCGCGAGTTTGATGCCTCGGACCAGCGCCGCTACTTCGTGCCCTGCCCGCATTGCGGGGCGATGCAATGGCTACAATTTGAACGGCTGCGCTGGGACAAGGGTCGGCCTGATACCGCCGCTTATCACTGCGAGGCTTGTGAGCGGCCCATTGCCGAGCATCACAAGACGCAGATGCTGGAACGCGGGGAGTGGCGCGCGACGGCTGTTTCCGCCGATCCGCAGTCGATCGGCTTTCATATCTCGGCGCTCTATTCGCCCTTGGGCTGGAAAAGCTGGGGCCAGATCGCGCGGGAATGGCTCGCAGCCCAAGGCTCGGAGGAGATGCTGCGCGTCGCGCGCAACACGCTTCTAGGCGAGACTTGGGTCGAGAGCGGCGATGCGCCGGAATGGCAGCGGCTGGCGGAACGGCGCGAAAGCTACGGTGAGGTGCAGATCCCCGTCGGCGGATTGTTCCTGACCGCAGGCGTCGATGTGCAGAAAGATCGGATCGAGATCGATGTCTGGGCCTGGGGCCGTGGGCTGGAAAGCTGGCTGGTCGATCACATCGTGATTGCGGGCGGCCCAGACGATCCGGCCTGCTGGGACAAGCTGACGGCATTGCTCGGCCGCACTTGGACCTGCGCCAATGGCGCGGTGATGGTGATCGGCAAGCTGGCCATCGACACCGGCTATGAAGCCCCGGCGGTTTACGCATGGGCGCGCAAGCAAGGCTTCGAACAGGTCGCGCCGATCAAGGGTTTGGAAGGCTTCAACCGCGCCACGCCTGTGTCTGGCCCGACCTTTGTCGATGCGACCATCGGCGGCAAACGACTGCGACGGGGCGCGCGGCTCTGGTCGGTGGCCACGGCCACCTTCAAGACCGAGACCTATCGCTTCCTGAGGCTGGAACGCCCTTCGGACGAGGACCGGACGCTGGGCGTTCTGGACGCCCCCGGCACCGTGCATCTGCCTGACTGGATCGACACCGAATGGCTGAAGCAGCTGGTGGCCGAGCAACTGGTCACGGTGCGCAACAAGCGCGGCTATGCCCACCCCGAATGGCAGAAGATGCGGGAACGCAACGAGGCGCTGGACACCCGCGTCTATGCAAGGGCGGCGGCCTGGATCATGGGCGCGGATCGTTGGGACGAAGCCACCTGGCGACGGCTGGAAGCGCAGGCAGGGGTGGAAACCCGTCCGCCCGTCGCCCCGGCCGCTGTTGATGGTGCGGCCTCGGAACCGACCATGCCCGCCCCGCCCAAGGCGGGAACACCGACCACCCCACGGCGCAAACGCCGGGCTTACACACCGAACTTCATGAGGGATTGAGATGGATCTGGAACGGATGCGCGCGCTTTTGGCCACGCTGCAGGAGGCCCGTTATGCGGGTGTCCGCTCGGTCAGCTATGACGGCAAATCGATCAACTACGGCTCGGACGCGGAACTCGCGAATGCCATCAGCGATCTGGAAACCCGGATCGCCACCGCCACCTCCGGCACCCCGCGTCGTCGGCGCTGGGGCACGGTCGCATCAAAAGGTCTGTGATCCATGGCTTTCGAGGCATTCCGCCAACGGCTGGGGTCGATCATCGGCGGGTTTGACGCGGCCCAAGCCCATCGTCGCCTGCGAGGCTTCCGGGCCAGCCGCGCCCATGTGAACACGCTGATCGCGGCCTCGGGGGACACGATCACCGCCCGGGCGCGCTGGCTCGTGCGGAATAACGGCTATGCCGCGAATGCGGTGGAGAGCTTCGCCAGCAATGTGGTGGGCGACGGGGTCAAGCCCTCGTCCACGATTGCCGATGCCGCAAAGAAGGAAGAGTTGCAGGCGCTATGGCTGGCCTGGACCGATGATGCCGACGCCGAGGGGCTGACCGATTTCTACGGGCTTCAGCGCCGCGCCGCACGCGAGGTGTTCCTGTCGGGCGAAGTGTTCCTCCGCATCCGACCGCGCCGGGCCGTGGACGGTCTGACAGTGCCGCTGCAATTGCAGATGCTGCCCGCCGAGATGTTGCCCCTCGACATGAACCGCAGCCTGCCCGGCGCCGGACTGATCCGGCAGGGGATCGAGTTTGACGGCATCGGTCGCCGTGTCGCCTATCACTTCCTGCGCCGCCATCCGGGCGATCTGACCGATCCCGGCCTCGCGGGCGAAACCGTCCGCGTTATGGCTGGCGACGTGATCCATGTGCTGGACCCGGTCGAGGCGGGTCAGCTGCGCGGCGTGTCGCGCTTTGCCGGCGCCATCGTGAAGCTGTTCACGCTCGACCTCTACGATGACGCCGAGCTGGAGCGGAAGAAGATCGCGGCGATGTTCGCGATGTTCATCACCTCGCCCGCCCCGGAAACCCCGCTGGAGCCGACCGAGGAGGATCTGGAGGTTGAACCCGGCCAGGTGGTGCGGCTCGATCCCGGCGAGGATGTCTCGACCCCGGCCACGCCAGACTCGGGCGGCACCTATGAGCCGTTCCAGTACCGCACCTTGCTGCAAATCGCGGCAGCACTTGGCGTGCCCTATGGCTATCTGACCGGCGACACCGCCAAGGGCAACTTCTCGAACACGCGGATCAGCCTGATCGAATTCCGCCGCCGCATCTCGGCCTGGCAGCATGGCGTGCTGGTCTATCAGCTTTGTCGCGCGGTCTGGGTGCGCTGGATGGACACGGCCGTGCTGTCGGGGGCGCTCGACCTGCCGGGCTATGACAGCCAGCGACGACAATATCAGGCCTGCGCCTGGTTGCCGACAAAGTGGGACTGGATCGATCCCATGAAAGATGCCTCGGCCGAGATCCTGCAGATTGAGGCGGGCCTGAAATCGCGCACGCAGGCGCTGGCGGAGCGCGGCTATGACGCCGAACAGGTGGACCGGGAAATCGCTGCAGAGCGGAAACGCGAACTGGCGCTGGGCCTCGACTTCCGGCGTCCGGGATCGCCTGCGCAGGGGCCG
>PHEQ01000029.1:47209-53276 GCA_002842985.1 Alphaproteobacteria bacterium HGW-Alphaproteobacteria-1 | reverse complement strand
TGGTGGCATATCCTTTTCTCTCTGAGAACTGACGGCATCTTCAACACCGCCATGATATGCCGCCTACTTCAGACCATCACCAACTTTCGGGCATAACTCATGTATCGCTTGGGCAACCGGATGGCGGGCGACAAGCGGGTCGCGACACCAGTTGGGGTCAAGCCTGTCAAGATCGGTTTTCTCGTCGAGGCCAAGTCAACGGCTGACGGCTGGGACGTCAACGTTGTCTTGCAGTCTCGGCGCGCGCTCCTCGATGCGGGCCGCACACGTGAGAGCCTTTCGGACGCCTTGATACTTGGATCGCCGGAATACGAAGCCCACATTGCAATGCTCGAAGCTCGCGAGGCTGAACTTTACCGCTCAGCAACAGGCGAGTTTTCTGGCGTGATGGTCTGCGGACGCCAGAACGTCAACGAAATCCAAAAGTTCACCATCGATGCGCGTTCAGGTACAGCCCAGATGGTTTACCGGAATGCTGGCAACGAAGACATGAGTTGGTCAACGCATGAGATAGAGGTTGAACGCCAGAATGATCGGTTTTATTTGCTCTATCTTCCTGGTCGAGAGAAGTCATTCAATAGAATTTACATTGAGGAGGGTGGCAAATGGCACGACGACCTGTGTGACGTTCACATGTACCGCAACGACAAAATTCCGCCCAAGATCGCCGAACAGCGTCACCGCGAGGAGCAAGCTCTCACGGCTCTGTCGCCCGGTCCGGTTCCAGCCCGCCTTACCGAAGGCGATCGCCAGCGCCAAGTTGCTGTGAACATTGTCGAAGTCTTCGAGCGTGGCTTCCGCATGGCTGTGGATCAGCCCCAATTTCTAAACGGAAGCTTCAACACCTCAGAGGAAGCGCGAGTACGATCGGTCATTGACGTGCGCTTCACAGATGCGCCAGCGCCGCTCATACTCGACGGCACCGTTGAGGGCCGCGGAGAACCTGCGATCCGTTCTCACTGCGCACCGACGGCAGAGATTTCCGAAGGCGGGACGATTCTATTCGACTCATCCGGAAGCTACGGTTGTAACGAACGGCTGGAACTATACACAAGCGAAGTCGAATGATCTCTGATAAGCGTCCAGTCTAAGCCTGCCAGATGGCGTAAGGAGCGCCGAAAGGTGAAGGCGGCATCGCCAAGTTGTTTGCGGTTTTTGACTTGGGTACAAGTTGGACCATGAAAATACCGCCGTCAATGCCGCGCTTGAAAGGCTTTCGTTTTCCGCGCGAGCTCGTCGCCCAGGCGGTCTGGGCCTACCATCGTATTGCGCTCAGCACGGCGGATGTCGAGGACCTGTGTAACCGCCCGGTTGGCCTTGCAGTTACCCATAAGTTTCTGGTGGCGATGTTTCCGCGAGACGCGCGCCTTCGACGGCCGATCTTCTCCTCGGGCACGAGCAAGTTACGCTTGTCGTCGAGGCTGAGGCCGTCGGCGTGCATGTCGTAGAACCACACGCCCTCGGTGCCTCCGGAGTCGGTGCGCTGGAAGATCAGGATCGCGGTCGAGACCCCGGCATAGGGGCGGAAGACGCCAGCGGGGAGCTTGACCACGCCCTGAAGCTGCTGATCCTCGACAAGCATGCGCCGCACCTCCTTGTGCGCCTTGTTGGAGCCGAAGAGCACGCCGTCGGGCACGACCACCGCCGCGCGGCCGCCACGCTTGAGGAGGCGCAGGAAGAGAGCCAGGAACAGCAGCTCGGTCCTGCGGGTGTTGACGATGCGGGTCAGGCCCTTGGCCACGGCCTCGGTGTCCAGGGAGCCCGCGAAGGGCGGGTTGGCGAGGATCAGGGAATAGTGCCGCGCGACAAACAAGGTGAGAATCCAGCGTCAATCAGGATGAGAACGCGGGGGTGGGGTCTCGGAGGGAGGGCGTGCCACTGGATTGCACCTCAGCCATTACCTTGGCAATGGTTGTGCCGCCATCTTCTGCCAGACGGTCGACGCAGCTGCGCACGAGGAACCCTGTCCCAAGCTCCTCGGATAGGCAGTAGAGTTCGTAAATGTCGCTTTCCCGATCCCCGACATGCACGCAACGTTCTGGTACCCCGGTCAATTCGGTGGACAGGCGCAGATTGTCGAGCCACACAAGGCCACGATCAGACGCGCGGATTGCTGACGTTCCCGCTCCTCGAGAAGCCGCTGGACTTCCTCAAGTTCACGCCGTTCTGAAGAGGAAAGAAAACCGGGACGGATCATACCCTTACCTGAATCGCTGCCTTCTTGGACCCAGCCCTTTGCATTTCGTGTTGCAGCCGCAGGACGTGCCTCGACCGTCCTATTGTGCTTGCTGGACCACACCACCATCACTTCCGTCAATCTCGCCCGTGCACCTTCGTGGAATTGCTTCCGTTCAGAGTCGTTTGGCCAATCTTGTAGCAAGGATCGGCCGGAGAGGCAGGGATGTTGGGTCTTGTAATGGGTAGCACTATGTGCTATATGTGCGAACTATGAAAGTATGGAAGGCCAAGGCGTTCGCGCGTTGGGCGCGAAAGGAGGGGCTGGACGATGACGACTTGCTTCAAGCAGCCGACGAAATCGCAAGTGGTCTTTTTGAGGGCAATCTTGGTGGGGATATTGTGAAGAAACGCGTAGCCAGAGCCGGCGGAGGAAAGCGCGGCGGGTTTCGGACGATCGTCGCATATCGTTCGGCCTCATCTTCCAGATTGTTTTTCCTTCACGGCTTCGCAAAGAATGCGAAAGCGGATGTTACTCCCAAGGAGAAGGCAGCGCTTCAGACGAACGCTGGAGTTCTCCTTGGTTTATCTGGTCAGCAGCTAAAACAGTTGGAAATTCAAGGCGATCTTATCGCCGTCAGGAGAATCAAATGAGCGAGATCCTCGAGAACATGCACGAGTTGGCCGCAAGCCTGCACGGGGTCGGGGCCATGGACGACATCACGATGAAAGTCATGAAGGATCTGTGCCTGCCAGAGGCACGCAAATTGGACAAGGATGAGGTTCGATCCATACGCAAAAAGACGCGGATGAGTCAGCCGGTCTTCGCGGCCTTTCTTGGCGTGAGTTCCAGCGCAGTTGCGCAGTGGGAGCGCGGGGTGAAGTCCCCGAGCGGCCCTGCCGCAAGGCTTTTGGATGTGATCGACCGAAAAGGTGCGGAAGCAGTCGCCTAAGCGGCGAAGAAATTTTCGCGAACGTGTTGCAGCCGCCGAGAGATCGGCGGCTGCTTCGTTTTCTACTCAAAGAACTCGGTGAGGCGCATCTTGCCGCGGGCGAGGCCGAGCTTCATTGCATGCGTCTCTTTCGTCTTCGATGAGCCGATCCAGTTATGCACGAACCGGTTGAGAAAGAGCGGGTCTCTCGACGAGGAACGACCCACGTCGCAGCAGGGATATCTGACGCGGCCCATACCGGGTTCGCGCATCACAGAGAGTGAGTATCCCGATGAAACATGAACCGAATATCGATTCCCTGTTGCGGAACATGGAGATCGCCGACGCCTTCCGGAGTTGGCTTCTTGCGTACGGCGACATCCTTGTCGACGCGGCCGACTTTCTTGGCGGTCCGCTCTGGGCGCGCCGCGCCAGTGCCGTCGTCGCATGCGCGCGCGATGCAGGAGATCTGCATGCGTACCGGCGCGATATCACACGCCTGGCGCGGCATTTGCGTCTCGAGATCGCGGACGGCCTTTCGCGACCGGAAGGAGCCCGCCACGCTGTTCTCCGCTTCGAGGACCCCCGTGTCGACCGGGCGATGTTCTGTGCCAACGCGATCACACGCGGGGCTCGTGCGCTCGAAGCGCTCTGGCTGGCCGGGCTCACGGGTTGCAGCGAGGAGGGACAATCATGAAGTTTGCGAACCCAGAAAGCTGCAAAACGGCGCGTTTGCAGGCGGAGATCGCGGCGCAATGGCTTCACCTGATCCGCTTCGCCGCTCATCCCGGCGCACCGATCTTCTCACCGAGCCTGTGTCACTACCACGCCATGCTCGATCCAGAGTCCAGCGACGTCGCTCGTCTGGAGGCGTGTCGCGCGATGCTGGTCTCCGTCCGCCGACGCCTTCCGATCGAAAACTTCAAGGGCCTCACGAAATGCCGCGAGGAGCGGCGTGATGATCCTTATCGCAAGGCATGGCGCACTACGCGGCATGGCGCGGAGCTCTGGATGATCGCGCATCTTCTCGAGGTCGCGATCACAGGCTTCGAGGAGGCCTGCCGATAAATTTCAGAACCGGGACCGCTATTGGGCGGCCCCGGTTTTTCCTCCGTTGCACTCATCCGCGCAGGGCGACAACATTTTCCGGAAGTGACGCTGGAGTGCGCCAGGGCGATACGATCTTCGAGATATCGATCTCGATCGATTGCACCCATTCGTTGAATTCCGCGATTGGAACGCCTTCGGGATCGTAATGCTCCTCGGTCACGTCTCGGAGCTCATGGCCGATCAGCCGTTTCCGAATATCGAGCGGGCACTTGCGTCGCTTCAAGGTGACGTTGAAATGTGTGCGCAGGGAGTGGAAGTCGCGCCGCGGATCATAGACACCTTCGGTGATCCGGTAGTGCGTGAAAACCTTCGTGAATGTGCCGGAAAGCCGACCCTTCGCGGCGCAACGGGCGATATTCGGGAACAACCACTCCTGACCCTTGGCACGGCACTCCTCGACCATCTTCCATAGCCCAAGCTCGAGCAGGTTCCGGTGGATCGGTATGATCCGTTCGGCGGCCGGTGACTTCAGGTGCTGGCCTTCGCCACTCTGGATGCGGAACACGCGGATGCCGTCAATCGTATCGAAATCGTCGGTCTTCAGTTGCAGGACCTCTTCCATCCGGAGGCCGGCATGGGCCGCGATCAGCACCGGCCAGAACACCGCGTGCAACTCGTCCCCTGCCGGAGAAACAAAGGCCGTGGTGTTGAGAAGATCCGGGAGCTTGTCCCCCCACGCGAGGCGCGACATGTTCTTTTCCTCTTTCCTGAGTGCATCTTTCTGACTCTTGGTCCACAGGACCTTTCGAGTGACCGCATGGGTGGTGGCTGCGTGATCGGCTGCAAGCCGGAAGATGAATTGGACGGCCTGGAGGTGACGGTAAACCGTGTTGATCGCCAATCGCGGCACGCGGGCGCGCGCCAGACGCTGCTCGGCATCACCACGATTGAGCTGGCAAAATTCGATCTCGTTCTCTGCAAGCGCGATCTGCCTTGTTTCCTCCACATCGGTCTCGTCGATGATCTGGTAGATTCCCTGCGCTTCCGAACTCTTGTGGTGATTTCGCGGGATGGCCTGGAGCAGGGATTTGAACTCGAGCAGGTGGTGTCGCTCGAACCACGAGATGGGCCGATCCCCGAATACCTCGATGACCAGCTTTTTTGTGGACTTCCAATTGCCCAGGCTGCCGGTGTCCCAGTTCGGAGTGTCCTCACGCTTCTGAGTGACAGCGGCCGCGAACCAGTCCGAGAACGGGCTGTTGCCATCGAGCATGGTGACATCGACCGCATAGGGATCATCCGGGGTTCCGGCGCGTCGGATGACGGGGACATGCGCGGACGGCTTGTCGGGTATGTGTGCCGTCGCGGTCTTCTCGCGGGCAGGCGCAGGGGGCGGCGCCGCAGATGAGGAAGAGCGCAGCTCTTCTTTCGGTCGCGCGTGATGAGCTGCGCACGCCTGCTCTTGCCACGAGGATGGTTCGTCAAAATCGGAGGGAGCCGGTCGGGCCGACGCGGATGGCCGCGCGGATCTTGACGTCGGCGCCGACATAGAAACCGCCGTCTCTGCATCCCCGATCCGCGCCGGGAACTGATCTGGATGGTTTGGCAAGGACGGCAGGGGCCGGGATGTCGCGAAGAGCTTCGCGTCCTGGCCTCCGGCAGACCCTGCGATGCGCGTGTCCTGCATGTAGATGCCCTGTTCGCGGCGGATATTCTCCTCCGCAACCTCGATGAGGGCCCGCGCACAACGCCGTGCGAGGCGAAGGTATCCGTCATCTCCCGGATCGGAATTGATCCCGAGCCGGTATAACGTCCGTTCGACCGGCGCGTGAATGGCATCATAGGCGTTGTAGACCAGCGCGGCGCGCAGGGAATCCCGTGTGGCCTCGTGAATGCGGATCGCGGCCGCG
>PHEQ01000029.1:0-47088 GCA_002842985.1 Alphaproteobacteria bacterium HGW-Alphaproteobacteria-1 | reverse complement strand
TTGATCGCAGTATGTGTCGCATTCGGCGATTTGACCGACTCTCAGGGGTCAGAGCGCTGATTTTGCTCGATTTTTTGGATGTTGGCTCCGGCGGTAGGGATCGAACCTACGACCAATTGATTAACAGTCAACTGCTCTACCGCTGAGCTACGCCGGAACACGACCGTCGTATAGCAATGCGCCAATGGGAGGTCCAGAGGGTATGTGACAAAACTTCATGGCGTTGTTCGGGGATCGCTGGACCGGACGAAGCGGGTGTTGCGGTTCAGGGGGTCGAGTGCAAGGACGCTTGATTTCTGCATGAGGTCAATGAGATGGGCAAGGGTATTGCGGGCGGCGGCGGGCATCAGGGCGGCGGGTGTGTCGGTGTAGATGCGTGCGGCGAGCTCGTGCGCGCAGGCGGGGCCATCTGTCAATGCGGCGAGGATCGCGGCCTCACGCGCGTCGCGATGTGCCAGCAGCCAGGCGATGCGCGCGGCGGGGTCGTCAACGGGCGTGCCGTGGCCGGGCAGGAGGCGCGCCGCACGCAACCGCATGAGCCGCGCGCAGCCGGCCCGGAACTGCGTGAGATCCCCGTCTGGCGGAGAAATCAGCGTGCTGGCCCAGCCCATCACCAGATCGCCGCAGAACACATCGGCTCCGGCCTGAAAGCTCATGTGATTGCCGAAATGTCCCGGCGTCCAATGGGCGGTGATCTGCCAGCCATCGCCCGCCACCTGCTCGCCGTCGCACAGCACGAGGTCAGGAGCAAAGCCTGCATCGACCCCTTCGCCGCCGCCGATCCCGCCCGCCTCGGCGAGCTGTGTCATGACCGCGCTGCGCCCCGCGCCAGCGTTGCCATAGGCTAGCACCGGCGCACCCGTGGCCTCCGACAGCCGCGCGGCAAGCGGCGAATGGTCGAGATGGGCATGGGTCACGAAGATGTGGCTGATGCTCTGGCCTGGCCCGAGCGCACCGAGTATCGCGTCGAGATGGCGCGGGTCGTCGGGGCCGGGGTCGATCACGGCAAGCGCCCGCGTGCCCAGGAGATAGGTATTCGTGCCCCAATGGGTCATCGGCGAGGGGTTGGGCGCAAGGATCGCGCGCACACCGTTTCCCACTGCCCGCACCATGCCCACCGGGGGCGCGCCTTCGCCACTTGCCTGCATCGCTCTTCCTTCCGCGCCGTGCCCGGCGTAGGTTTAGCCATGATGCTTCGATGGCTCAAACCCTATCTGCCGCGCGGCCTGTTCGGGCGCACCGTGCTCAGCCTGCTCGTGCCGGTGGTGACTCTGTTGCTGGTGGTCTCGGTCGTCTTCGTGCAGCGCCATTTCGAGGGCGTGACCGAGCAGATGGTGGCCACCGTGGCGCGCGAGATCCGCGTGGTGCGCGACACGGGCGACGCGGATCTGGCCACGGCGCTTGGCATCACGATGCAGCCCGTGCCGCACGAGGCGCTGCCGGATCGCGATAGCCGACGCTGGTTCGATTTCTCAGGCATCGTGATCATCAAGGAGATGCACGCGCTTTTTCCCGATCTGGCGCGGGTGGTGCTCAGGAACGACCGCGATGTGACCCTGTATTTTCCTGCCGGGTCCGGCTTTGTGGAGATGACCCTGTGGCGCGCCCATGTCTCGGCGCGCCGTCCGCATCTGCTGTTCGTGAACCTGATGGCGGCGGGCGGTCTGATGACGCTGATTTCCTTTCTTTACCTTCGGGCGCAGTTGCGGCCCATGACACGGCTGGCGGCGGCGGCCGAGGCATTCGGGCGTGGCGGCCATGTGCCCTACCGTCCGAGCGGGGCCACCGAGGTGCGCGCGGCGGGCCGCGCGTTTCTCGAGATGCGCGCGCGGATCGAGCGGCAGATCGAACAGCGCACGCTGATGCTCTCGGGTGTGAGCCATGACATGCGCACGCCGCTGACGCGGCTGCGGCTGGGGCTGGCGATGATCGACGAGGCCGAGGCCGAACCGATGCTGCGCGATGTGGATGACATGCAGCGCCTTCTGGATGGCTTTCTCGACTTCGCGCGCGGCGCGCAGGAGAGCGCACCGGAGCCGGTCGATCCCGTCGCGCTGGTGCAGCAGGTGGTGGCCGACATGCAGCGCGCGGCGGTCGATGTGGCGCTGCACGAGGTGGAGGGCACGGGCGAGGTGGCCTTGCGGCCCCATGCCGTGCGGCGCGCGGTCGAGAACCTGATCGCCAACGCGGTGCGTTACGGCACGCGCGCCGAGGTCTCGGTCTGGCTCGGCCCAAAGACGCTGCGCATCCGGGTCGAGGATGACGGGCCCGGCATCCCCCCGGAGCGCCGAGAGGAGGCACTGCGCCCGTTCACGCGGCTCGAGCCCGCGCGCAACCAGAATCGCGGCACGGGCGTGGGGCTTGGCCTGTCTATCGTGATCGACGTGGCGCGTGCCCATGGCGGCACGCTGCGGCTGGGCGAGAGCGCGCGGATGGGCGGGCTCAGCGCTGATATCGTGATCGCGCGCTGAGCCGAGCCCTAATTTCAGATTGCGTAGCGCAGGATCGCGGCAAGGTCCGCGCCTTCGGGGATATCGTCGCGGCGCACGCCCAGGACGCGACCGCCGCTTGCCAGAACCCGCGCGGCGATCTCGTCGATGACGCCGTAATTCCCGGCATCGCTGGTTTCGGCCAGGGTGATCTCGCCCGTGGTGTCATCCACCCGGCCAGGAACGACTGCGTCGATATCGACCAGCAGGGTGTCGATGGCACCGAAGGTAGCAGCGCGCGCGGCGCGAGCGATCTGCGTGGTAGCGCGGCCCTCGTTCTCACGGGCGGCGTAGAGGTCCTTGATCCGCGCGATCTCGTCGGCGTGGCGGGCGTCCATGATCTGGCGTGCCTCGGCACCGAGCTCGGCGGGTGTGTCGTGGCCCGAGCCGCCCTCGATCACGCGGGCGGCGAGATTGGAATAGCTGCACACCTGTCGGAAGATGGACAGGATCGGATCGACTGCTGCGAGGATGAGCGGTTCGGAGCGCCCCGACAGGATCGGGCGCAGTGCTTCGTCCACCTTGCGGCAGAACTGAGTGAGTCGCACCTTCTGTCCTTCGCCACCGCCGATCCGGCCGAGATAGTTGCGCGAGTTGATCGAGGCCTTGCCCGCCGCCGAGGCGGCATCGCTGGGCATCCCGGGCACGCGGATTTCCCTGGCGGCCTCGTCGGCGCTGATCTCGATGAACCGCACGTCATTCTCGCCGAGCGCCAGCACGAAACCGTGCATCGGCACACTCACCGCGCGCAAGAGCGGCTTGAGATGAAAGCGGTCGGCGACCATCACCATCTCGGGCAGGTGATTGGGCAGGCGATGGGTCACGATGCGCTCGGGTGTCACGAAAACCGCCAGCGACCGGGCCTGACGCTCCCAGACATCGTCATCGTCGATCAGGTCCGCCACCTGCTCGGTGACAGGCCAGATCCGGCGCTTCGGCAATCCTGCGGCCTCAAGCTGCGCCTCGGCCTCTTTCAGAAGCTGGACAAGCCGGGTTCGGGCCGCGCCGATCTTCTGCGTCTCGGGTGTGGTCGTCACATAGAGCGACACGCAGGCGTCACTGCGCATTTCGGTCAGCGCGGCTATCTCTGCCGACGTTGGAATATCGACGTAAAGCATATGGAGCCTCCAGTGAGCGCCTAATGGCTATGAAATTTGATAAAAATCAGCCCGCGCGCCGCTCATCGAAGCTGAGCGCGATGAAGCCGGGCAGGTGATCGCCCATGCCGATGACCTTCGGGCCACCGTCGTCGCGCCGGGGGCCGCGACTTGCGCGACGGTCGTCGCCACGCTCTTTCGGGCGAGTCTCGGCGCGTTCTGTCGGGCGGGTCTCGGTCCGTTCTTCACGGCGCGCCTCCGGGGCAGGCTGTGCCTCGGGGGCGGTCGTTGCCTCCGGGGCAGTCGTCGCCGCCTCGGCAGGGGCCGCGTCCTTGCGCGCGCCGCTGCGGCTGCGCGAGCGGCTTCGGCTGGGGCGCGGAGCGCGCTCGGGGGCCTCTTCGGAGATGCTTTCAGGCGCAGGCGCACTGCCTGCGGTCGGGTCGGGCAGGCGCGCGATCTCTCGCTGGATCAGCGCCTCGACGGCGGCAAGCGCCTTTTCGTCGCGTGGATTGCAGATGGTGAGCGCCTTGCCCGAGCGGCCCGCGCGACCGGTGCGCCCGATGCGGTGGACATAGTCCTCGGGGTGGCCCGGCACGTCGAAATTGTAGACATGGCTGACCGCAGGCACGTCGAGCCCGCGCGCGGCCACATCCGATGCGATGAGGATCTTCAACTCGCCCGCGCGGAACGCATCGAGCGTGCGCGTGCGCTGGCTTTGGTCAAGATCGCCATGGATGGGGGCCGCGTCATAGCCATATTTCTTGAGCGATTTGGCCACGATATCCACATCGACCTTGCGGTTGCAAAACACGATGGCATTTGTGCAGGCGTCGCCTTCGGCGTCGATGAGCGCCCGCAGCACGGCGCGCTTCTCGGCATCGGCCTTGTCACGGCGCGATGGCTTGATCATCACCACATGCTGGTCGATGGTCTCGGACGCCGTGGCCTGCCGCGCCACCTCTATCCGTGCGGGTGAGGTGAGAAAGGTATTGGTGATGCGCTCGATCTCGGGGGCCATGGTGGCGGAGAAAAACAGCGTCTGCCGGGTAAAGGGCGTCAGGCTGAAGATGCGCTCGATATCGGGAATGAACCCCATGTCCAGCATCCGGTCGGCCTCGTCCACCACCATGATCTGCACGCCGGTCAACAACAGCTTGCCGCGCTCGAAATGGTCGAGCAGGCGGCCCGGCGTGGCGATGAGCACGTCAACGCCCTTGTCGATAAGCTTGTCCTGTTCGTTGAAGCTCACGCCGCCAATGAGCAGCGCCTTGGTCAGTTTGAGATACTTGGAATAGGTGTCGAAATTCTCGGCCACCTGCGCGGCCAGTTCGCGCGTGGGGCACAGCACAAGGCTGCGCGGCATGCGCGCGCGCGCGCGCCCGCGTGCCAGAAGCGACAGCATCGGCAGGGTGAAACCGGCGGTCTTGCCGGTGCCGGTCTGGGCAATCCCCAGCACGTCGCGCCCTTCGAGCGCGGGTGGGATGGCATCGGCCTGAATAGGCGTGGGCGTGATGTAACCGGCCTCTTCGACGGCCTTGAGAACTTTGGGGTTGAGGTTCAGATCGCTGAATGTGGTCATGTGTATCCGCTTTTTGCGGACACTGGTCTTGGCCCGCGCATCAGTCATAGGCGTGCGCAACCATTGCGCAACCAGCCCCGTCCGGGCCGCCCGTTGGCCCGCCTTACAGCAAGCGGCGCGAGGGGTCAATGCGGGGTGGCTGGGCGCGCATCGGCGAAGTGACGCGCGCGCTTGGCGTCAAGCTCGAGCGAGATGGCATGGAGATGGCCATGGGCGTCAAGACGGGCGCGCAAGGCGGGCGTGGCGGTGCAGACCTCGGTGAAGAAGGCGCGCAACCCGGCTTCGCCGCCCTCGGCCTCGATATGCGCCAGCAGGTTATGGATCGGCAGCGCGCCCGCGCCCGGCGGTTTGATGTCGGGGCGGTATGCCCCCGCCGCGTGGCGATAGCGCAGGCGCGCGCGCCAGTCCTGCCAGTCATGGGCGTGCAGGTGACACAGGCGCGTCTTGGTCAGTTCTGCCGGGGTGTCATCCATCGCCTTGCCGCGAAAGGCGTTGTGGATGCGCAGGCTTGTTTCGGGCAGGCCGGTGCGGACAAAGACCTTGCCCGCCACATGGCTGAGAAACCCGCCATTGAGATGGGCGCCGAAGGTCGGGTAAATCGCCGCCGTCTCTTCGGCGCGCGCCCCCTTCAGCCGTGCGCAGGACTTGAACCATTGCACGCCCTCGGGCGACGTGTCGTCCGGGTCGGGGGCGAGCGCCTCGATGGGGCGCACGCGCGCGCTCAACACGCCGTCCGGCAGCGCCGCAAGCTGGTCGGGCAGGGGCGTGGCGGGCCAGAGGAACTCGTCCACGTCGACATGCGCGAGCCACGCCACCTCCGGGCGGCGGTTCAGGCAATGCGTGGCGTTGAGGCTCTGGCGCGGTTGATGCGCCTCGGGTCGGCCCTTGTTGCGGCGGCGCTGCCAATAGGTGTCATCGCACAGGATCACCCGGCACTTGGGATGGGCGCGCAACGCTGCCTCGGCCTCCGGGTTCGGGGCGTCGAGATAGACATGAACCCGGTGCGCGCCCAGATCGAGGTGATGGGCGGCGAAATTCAGGATGTCGCGGGCGGGGGCCTTGACCGTGGCCACCACACCCCATGTGGGCAGGTCAGTCATGGCGCGAGGATGCGCGGGCCGCGCGATGGGGGCAAGGGGACAGTTGCGGTCAATGAACGAGGCTGGCCGAACGGAGTTGCGACGCCGCGCTCTTGAGGTCCATCCCGGTGGGCCAGACCAAGAAAGTTCAAAACTTTCTTGAGCGGAATTTTTTCAAAATTCCGTCGCTCAGCGGTTGCGCCAGGTCGCAATCGCACCCGTCACACCGCGACAGAATGATTGTAGAGAGGGGGTGCAGGACCGCGCGCTCCGGCGGCTAAGGGCCTGACCTCAGTCGAACTTGCGCGAGGGGGCCAGCACGGTGGCCTCGCCCACCAGCACCTTCTTTCCATTCACCAGACAGCGGCAATCGAGCTGCACGCGGCGCTTGGCATGGTCGATGCCCACCACCTCGACCTCGGCATGAACCATGTCGCCGGGGCGCACGGGGGCGAGGAATTTCAGCGTCTGGCCCATGTAGACCGTGCCGTGACCGGGCAGTTGCTCGCCGATCACCGCCGAGATGAGGCCGGCGGTCAGCATCCCGTGCGCGATGCGCCCCTCGAAAATGGTATCCTGCGCGTAGTCATCGTCGAGATGCACCGGGTTGCGGTCGGTCGAGACCTCGGCGAACATCTCGATATCGCGGTCGGTCACGACCTTGCGCAGATGGCGGGTCATGCCCATCTCGATGTCTTCGATGCAGATCGTGCCGCGCGGCAGGTTGTCCAACATTCGCCCCTCCGATTCATCCGGTGCGTAATTTTAAGCCCAATTTTGCGCTTATGTTGGAATTTTATTACTTTGCGAATGCAGAAAAATCAAGCTCTGAATCCTCTATCGAAGATAGCCGATCGCATAGGTCGGCGTGATCTTTTCCCTTTTCAGATAGGCGCTTAGCGCCGCCTCCTCGGGCTGCTGCGACGTTTTTGTCTCCCTTGCGGCCAGCCCGCCGGTGATGAAGAGCGAATCGATATCCTCGCCCATGGCGCCGCGAATGTCGGTCTGTGCGCCGTCGCCGATGGCGAGGATACGCGCCTCGTCCACGTCGCGGCCAAGCAGGGCAAGGCGGCGGCGGGAAAGGTCGTAGATCGGTGGATGCGGCTTGCCGAAATAGAGGCTTTGTCCGCCCATCTCGGTATAGAGCCGCGCCAGCGCCCCCGCGCACCATTCGCGCACCTCGCCCCGATCCACCACGATATCGGGATTGGCACAGAGCAGTTTCAGCCCGCGCGTCTTGGCTGCAAGGAACTGCGGGCGCATCACCTCGGGGTCGGCCATCGGATCGAACGGGCCGGTGCAGACGATCCCCTCGGCCTCGTCCAGATCGACGCGGGTGATATCGACGGGGTCTTCCACCACCTTGATCGGATCGAAAAAGATCACCTCCTGCGGCTGGCCGATGAACCAGACACGGTGCCCGACCGCGCCCATGAACATCGCCGACCGCGCACTGTCGCCCGAGGTGGCGATGGTGTCCCAGGCATCGTCAGGCACGCCGAAATGGCGCAACTGCCGCTCCACGTCGCCGCGCGGGCGGGGCGAGTTGGTGACAAGCACCACCGCACCGCCGTCCCTGCGATAGGCGCTGAGCGCGGCGCAGGCCTCGGGCAGGGCGCGCACGCCGTCATGCACGCATCCCCAGAGATCGACAAAGAGCGCGTCGTAGCCTTGGGAAATCTCTGACAGGGCGGTGATCAGGCGGGTCATGGGCGGCTCCGTTGGTTTTGCGCGGGCAGATATGGCAGGGCGGGCGCGGTTTGGCCAGCACCCATGGCGCGCGGATCTGCAAGGCGCTAGGGTATCCGTATGGACGAGCGGATCGTCACCGACACGGCGGGCATTGCCGAGGGCACCGCGCATCTGGCGCGGGTCTGCCCGCGCATGGCGCACGCGATTTCCGTGGTGGACGAGGTGCCGCTGCGCTGGCGCGGCGACGGGTTCGAGGCGCTTCTGGGTGCCATCGTGAGCCAGCAGGTCAGCGTTGCCGCCGCCGATGCCATCCTCGGGCGGATGCGCGCGGCGGGGTTGGTGACGCCGCAATCCATCGCCCTGAGCGACGAGGACGGCCTGCGCGCCGCCGGGCTCAGCCGTCAGAAGGTGCGCTATCTGCGCGCGCTGGCGGAGGCCGACCTTGATTACGAGGGCCTGCGCAGCACACCGACCGAGACCGTGATCGCCACATTGACCGAGGTCCCCGGCATCGGCACCTGGACCGCCGAGATCTATGCCATGTTCAGCCTTGGGCGCGCCGATGTCTTTGCACCCGGCGATCTGGCGCTGCAAGAGGCCGCGCGCCTGCTTTACGATCTGCCCGAGCGCCCGAAACCGGCGGCCTTCCGCGTCATGGCCGAGGCGTGGGCGCCGTGGCGGGCGGTTGCCGCGCGCGTGCTCTGGGCCTATTACCGGGTGGCAAAGGACAGGGAAGGGATCGCATGACACGGGTATTGCAGGCGGGGCGGCGCGCGCCCCTTTCGGGAGAGACGCGCTCGGCGGTGGTGTTCCTGCACGGGTATGGCGCCAATGGCGCCGATCTTCTGGGTCTGGCCGATCCGCTGGCCGAGCATCTGCCCGACACGCTTTTCGTGGCCCCCGACGCGCCCGAGACCATTCCGGGCATGCCCTTTGGTCTGCAATGGTTCCCTATCCCGTGGATCGACAATTCCAGCGAGGAAGAGGCCGAGCGCGGGCTGCTCTCTGCCGCGCGCGATCTCGATGCCTTTCTTGATGCGCTGATGGTGGATGAGGACCTTCTGCCCGAACAGGTCGTGCTCTTCGGCTTTTCGCAGGGCACGATGATGGCGCTGCATGTCGCGCCGCGCCGCGAGGATGCGGTGGCGGGGGTTGTGGCATTTTCAGGGCGGCTCTTGCGGCCCGATCTTCTGGCCGATGAGGTGCAAAGCCGCCCGCCGATCCTGCTCGTGCATGGCGATGCCGATGACGTGGTGCCGGTGCAGTCGCTGCCTGAGGCGGCAGAGGCCTTGCAGGGCGCGGGCTGGCAGGATGTCTACGCCCATGTGATGAAGGGCACGGCCCATGGCATCGCGCCCGACGGGCTGTCGGTGGCGCTTGCCTTCATGCGCGACCGGCTGGGGCTCTGAGCGGGCGCGAAATCGCCGCGCTCCCGCCTTTTTATATCGCCTGCCGCGCGCTACCTTGCGCGACATGACTGAGCGCGCTGGTAGTCTTGCCGCGCCGAGACGGGCGCTGCGCCTTGGCCTGCTGTTTCTGGCCGAGGCGATTCTGCTTGTGGCGCTGTTTCAGGTTGCGACCGATCTGGAATGCCGCGCCACGGGGATCGAGACGGCGTGCCGGGGCCTGAGATGGGCGGGGTTGTGGTTCATCTGTGCGGCCTCGCTCTTGGGCGTCTGGCTCTGGGCGCGGCCCGAAGCGCGGGACAGCTTCCTGCGGATGAGCACACACGAACCGGGCGGCGTGCCATGGGCTTTGGTGCATCTGCTGGGCCTTGCGTTGATCCTCGGGCCGATTTTTCTGCTGGCGCCCGGCGAGATGAATGCCCGCTTCGCCCGCATCTTTCCGCTTCTGTGCCTCGGTGCGCTGCTTGCCACGCTTGGCGGGGTGTTCTGGCTGGCGCGGCCTGCGGCCTGGGCAGGGTGGCTTGACGGAAGGTTGGCCTCGTTGCTGGCGATCACCGGCTTTGCCGCTACGCTGCCGGGGATCGTGGTGCTGGCGGGGCCGCTCTGGACGGTTCAGGCGCTGACCGATGTGACCTTCATCGCCGTCTACCTGCTGTTGCGACTTTTCTCCGGAGAGGTCGGCGTCAATCCCGAGACCTATGTCATCGGCGCGGAGGGATTTTTTGTCGAGGTGGCGGATAGCTGTTCGGGCATCGAGGGGCTGGTGCTGATCACCGCCTTTCTGGGGCTTTATTCGGCGCTGTTTCGTAACGATCTGCGTTTGCGGCGGGTCTGGCTGGTGATCTGGCCGCTGGCGCTGCTGACAAGCTGGACGTTCAACGCGCTGCGCATCACGGCGCTGATCCTTATCGGCGCGCATGGCTCGCCGGACCTTGCCGTCAACGGGTTCCACAGCTTTGCCGGCTGGATCATGTTCACCGGGCTGGCGGTGGCGATCCTCGCGCTGGTGAGCCGCTCGCGCTATGCCTTGCAGGCGGGCGCGCCCGAAGCCGCCACTGGCGTCGCACTGGCCGAGGACGACGCGGCGGTGCGCATCCTGCCATTCATCGTATTCGCGCTCTCGTCGATGCTGGCGCAGGCGTTCTGGACCGATCCCGCACTGGGCTATCCGATGCAGGTTGCGGCCATGGCGGGCGTGCTTTGGTGGGCACGCAAAAAGATCGCGCGCCTCATGGTGCGGCCCTCGGCACTTGCGATCATGGCGGGGCTCGGCGTTGGCCTTGTCTGGATCGTGACCGCGCCGCCTGCCGCGCCGCTCTCGGCCGGGCTGGCGGCGCTCTCGGGCGGGGCCTTTGCCCTCTGGGCGGCGCTGCGTCTCATCGGCACGATGGCGCTTGTTCCGGTGATCGAGGAATTGTTCTTTCGCGGCTATATTCAGGCCCGGATCGACCGAGGCACCCTTTCGAGCCGGGTGCTGGCGATTGCCGTCTCGGCCACGATATTCGCCCTCGTCCATGGCCGGTGGCTGGAGGCGGGGCTGGCGGGCGTCGTGTTCTCGCTCGTCTACATGCACAAAGGGCGGCTGGCTGATGCCATGGCCGCCCATGCGAGTGCGAATGCACTCATCGCTGTCGTCGCCCTTTGGAGGGGTGATTTCGCGCTGATCTGAACCGAAGGCTCAGCCGCGCGCGCGACGACGGCGACGTATTTCCCAAGCCAGAACGAGGGCTGCCAGAACCACCGTGATCGCGAGTGTCCCGCTGGCCGCGTCCATTTCCGGAACCTGCGATGCGCCCGTTCCGCCCGTGGTGCCCGTATAGCCGCCGAAAAACCAATTCCACATTGTAATATCTCCCGACCATATCCCTTGATCCGGCCAGCCTCGCCGAACTTGACCTTAAAATTGCCCGATTTTTGACACGTTTCAAGTCGGTTTTTTGATTGGCCACACATTTGCGACGGAACGCGGCACTTTGCGGGGATTGTTTCCCCAGCACGACGGATCACGCTTGGATTGCATCAATAATTCATGCCTGGCGAGGTCATTCGGCCGCGCGCAAGGGGGTATCGGATCGGGCGGCCAGCACATTTGCCACGTGCTCGGGGCGCGGCGATTCGGCATCGGTGTCTTCGTATTGGCCTGATTGCTCGGCTCGCTCGTCCGGCCACAGGATTTCCGCCTGCCGCATGCGCCGTGCGGCGCGGTTGAGCGCCCAGTCGCGCGCCGCCGCACTCGACCGGCCCAGCGACAGCGCCGAAAGCGCCCGCGCGATCCAGAGCACATAGGTCGTTGCCCAGACCCTGAGCGCCAGCATCGCAGGCGTGAAGATCAGCGTCAGCACCGTGGCGATGCCAAGGCCGAACACCACCGCCGTTGCCAGTTGTTTCCACCACAGAGCGGTGGGACTGTCGAAACTGTAGCCGCCATTGACGAAATCGAGGCTGAGGCCGAACATCATGGGCGCCAGCCCTGCCATGGTGGTGATCGTGGTCAGAAGCACGGGGCGGATGCGGTCCTGCGCGGTGCGGGTGATGGCGGTCACGCGCGGCATGTAGCGCGCGTATTCCTGATAGGTGTCGATCAGCACGATATTGTTGTTCACCACGATACCCGCCAAGGCCACGATGCCGGTGCCGGTCATGATGATGGAAAACGGCTGGTTCATCACCAGCATCCCCACCAGAACGCCCGTGGTCGAGAGCACGACGGCCAGCAGCACGAGCACCGCGTTATAGACGCTGTTGAACTGCGCCAGCAGGATGATGAACATGAGGCCAAGCGCGCCGGCAAAGGCCGCCCGCAGGCAGCACGCCGCTTTCGAGCCATTCGGTCAGCCGCTCGATCCGTTCGTTGGCGGTGAGCGGCACGCGGCGCTCATTGCCCTGCGCGTCGCGCACCGTTGCGGTAAGGCCGTCCTCTACTGCCGCCTTGACATCGAAAAAGCGGGTCTGGTCGATCCGGTCTATCTGGGCAAGCTGCTGCACCGGCCTTCGGGTGATGAAATTCGATAGCGGCACCAGCCCGTTCGGCGTCGTCACCTTGAGCGCATCGAGCGTCGAGAGCACACGATCAGTCTCAGGCAGACGCACGCGGATTTCAACCTCCTCGTCGCTGCCGGGGATGCGCATGGTGTCAAGCAGAACGCCCCGCGTCACAAGCTGGACCATGATACCGACCGTCGCCACATCGGCGCCGAAGCGGCCCGCGCGCTCCACGTCCACGTCGATCTGCCAGTCGATGCCGGGCAGGGGCAGGGTATCCTCGATCTGGTGCAGCCCTGCGGTCGATTCAAATCGCGCGCGCGCCTCCTCGGTAAAGCGCATGAGCGTATCCCAGTCATCGCCCCTTATGCGCAGATGCACGGGCTTGGCCGAGGCCGGGCCGCGCGACTGGCCGAGGATCTCGATCTTGATGCCGGGGATCTGCTCCAGTTCGGCGGTCAACTGGTCGATCACCGCATTGCCGTCAAATGCCGGGTCGATCATGCTGCGCCGCACGGCGAGATCGGTGAAGGGCAGGGTGAACCATGTCTCCATCACCTGCGGGCGTTTCTCCCAGGGGATCGTTTCGAACTGCACCTGACCGATGGTGTCGCGCGGGGGCTGCGCGCCGCCGGTGTTGTTGTTGAGACCGCCATCGCCGGCAAAGGCGAACACCGTCTCGACGCCGGGATGGGCGATCGACAGGTTGCCGCGTCCGCGCACATAGACGATGGCCTGTTCCGGCTCGGTATCGACAAAGAACTGCGTGCCGTTGTTGTTGCCCATGTAGAACATCAGCACCGAGCCGACGAGCACGAAAACCGCGCCGAAGGCCACCAGAGGCATCACCGGATTGCCGACGATGGCGTGGATCACCCAGCCAAAGGCGGACCGGCGATAGCCCGCCTCGACACGCGGCTTGCGACCTGGCCGCAGCGCCTGACCAAGCGCACGCAGCGCCTTGCCGCAGCGGCGCGGGATCGCCAGAAGCGCCAGCAGAACGGTTGTGACCGCCCCCACGCCCAGCCCGACGAGTGCCACCACCCCCAGGACGAGGCCGAAGACCGTGGTCAGCGTTGGCAGGACCGAGCCGAGGATTGCGGCCCCGTCCATCTGGCCAAAGCGCGCGCCGACCTCGGCCAGAAGCACCGGCACGCCGCGCCCCGCCAGAAGCGCCGCGCCCGCAGCCACCGGCAAGAGCAGCACATGCCACAGCCAGAAGCCGCCCGCGATCGCCTCTGTCCGCTCGGAAAACCACCGCTCCAGCCGCCCCGTCACCCCGCCCAGAACCGGCAGGTAGACCAGCGCCACCAGAAGCGAGGCCGAAAGCACGAAGATCAGCGTGATCGGCAGCATCCCCATGAATTGCCCCGGCACGCCGGGCCAGAACAGCATCGGCAGAAAGGCGCAAAGCGTCGTGGCGGTGGAACTGACCACCGGCCAGAACATGCGCTTGGCCGCGCCGACATAGGCGTGCATCGGTCCTTCGCCCTCGGCAATGCGCTTGTCGGCGTATTCCACCACCACGATGGCCCCGTCGACCAGCATCCCCACGGCAAGGATCAGCCCGAACATGACGATATTGGAAACCGAAACGCCCATGATCGCCAGTAGCGCAAAGCACAAAAGGAACGAGGTCGGGATGGCGAAACCCACCAGCAAAGCGGGCCGGATACCAAGCGCCGCCAGTGTCACGATCATCACCAGCGCGATCGCCGTCAGCACCGAGCCTTCAAGCTGGCTCACCATCGAGCCCACGGTGCGCGACTGGTCATTGGACGCCCCCACCGAGATCACGGCGCGCAATTCCTCGGGCCAGCGCGCCTCGGCCTCGGCCACGGTGCGGCGCACCAGAGCGGCGGTGTCGATGATGTTGAACCCCTTGCGCTTGACCACCTGAAGCGCGACCGTCGTCTCGCCGTCGAAACGCGCGGTGCCTTGCCGGTCCTCGAAGGTCAGGTTGATCGTGGCGATATCGCCCAGCCGCACGATCCGGTCGCCATTGGTCTTGATCGGCAGTTGGTAGATGTCGCGCGTCTCCTCGAAGGAGGCCGGTATCTTGACGGCAAAGGTGCCCTGCGCGCTGTCCACCTCGCCCGCCGGGATCAACTGGTTGTTGTTCTGCACAGCGTTGATCAGATCGAGCGCGGTGACGTTGTAGGATTCAAGCTTGAGCGGGTCGATCACCACCTCGACCATCTCGTCGCGGCTGCCCGCGATGCCCGCTTCCAGCACCGGCTCGAGCGCCTCGAGCGTGTCCTGCAAATCCTTGGCCAGACGCGTCATCGTGCGCTCGGGCACGGGGCCCGAGAGGTTGACGATGATGATCGGAAACTCGCTGAAATTCACCTCGTTGATGGTGTATTTCTCGAACCCTTCCGGAAATTCGGCCTCGGCCTTGTCCATCGCGTCGCGCACATCGGCAAGGATCCGCGTCTTGTCCCAGCCGAACTCGAATTCAAGCGCCACGCCGCCGAAATTCTCGGACGCGGTGCCGGTCATCTTCTTGAGACCGTCAAGATCGCTCAGCTCGGTCTCCATCGGCTTGACCAGCAGCTTTTCGCTGTCTTCGGCCGAGATGCCGGGGAAGGGCACGGTGATGAAAAGCGCGGGGATCTCGATATCCGGCTCGCCCTCCTTGGGCAGACCGATATAGGCCATGGTGCCCGCGAGGATCGAGAGCACCACAAAGGCCAGCACCATGCGCGCGCGAGAGGCGGCCCAGTCGACGATGCCGGTCATTGGCCCAGCTCCTGATAGACCGGCGTGACCGGCACACCATCGGTGACATATTCCTGACCGATCACGATGATGTCGGCACGCTCCGGCAACCCGGTCAGCCAGATGCCGACCGGTGTGTCGCGCAGGAGCGTGACAGCGGCAAAGCGCGCGGTATTCTGCGCGTCCACCATCCGCACGCCAAGCGTGCCCGCGTCATTGAGCGTCAGCGCCGATTGCGGCACCAGATGGGCCATGCGCCCCTCGGCGCTGATGCCGATTTCGGCGGTCTCGCCGTCGCGGATGGCCAGATCGGGGTTGGGCACGCGGATATCCACGCGAAAGGTGCGCGTGGCCGGATCCGCCGAGCGCCCGACAAAGCTCACCTCGCCCTCGACTTCGTGGCCCGAGATTGTGCGTGCCTTCGCGGGCGCGCCCGGCACCACGCGCGCCACCTCCATTTCCGAGACAAAGCCCACAAGCGTGATCGGGTCGAGTTGCAGCACCGTGGCACAGAGCGC
The DNA here is from genome assembly GCA_002842985.1 of Alphaproteobacteria bacterium HGW-Alphaproteobacteria-1. Lineage (GTDB taxonomy): Bacteria > Pseudomonadota > Alphaproteobacteria > Rhodobacterales > Rhodobacteraceae > Roseovarius. Next base: position 31,525 of record PHEQ01000029.1, on the reverse strand, counting down.
GCCGGGTTGAAGCAGGCTGCCCAATTCGGCGGTGTCGGTTTCGAGCACGCCGGAAAACGGTGCACTGATGGTCAGGCGGCGGATTTCCTCTTCGGCGGCGGTCACGCCCGCGCGGGCGGCCTCGATATTGGCCTGCGCCGATTCAAGGCCCGACAGGGCACCTTCCACCCCCGCCTCGGCGGCGCGCAGCGCGGCGCGGGTGGCGGCCACGCGGGTTTGCGAGGCAAAGCCCGAGCCGACCAGGCTTTCGGCGGCTTTGTAATTGATCTCGGCCTCTTCCAGATCGGCCCGCGCCTCTTCGACGCGCGCGCGCGCCTCGGGCACCCGTGCCTTGGTCTCGGCCAGCCGCGCGCGCGCCTCCGCCAGCGCGGCGTTGCGCGCGCCGGGATCGAGACGGCAGAGCGTGTCGCCCTCTTGGACAAAGGCCCCCCGGCGGTGCGGTTCGGAAATCACGAGGCCCGAGGTTTCGGCACGCAATTCAACCGTGCGGTCGGCCTCGGTGCGCCCGCGCAACAGCACTGCGCTATCCACCTCGCGCGCCTCCGAACGCTGCACCACCACGCGCATGATCTGCTCTGGTGTTTCGCCGTCGGGAGCGGCTGTCTCGGAGGCGGTATCCACGGGGGTGGACATCGCCGCCACCAGCCGCTCGCGCTCGAAGACAAAGGCATAGATCGCGGCGGTGACCAGAAGGGCAATGAGGACCGGCAAAAGGCGCATTTTCGATCTTTCAAACTCATATCAGCCACGGCCGCGCCGCAACCTGTCTCAGGCTCTACCACGAAATACGCTGAACCGACCAGTTCAGATTAAAACTTTTCCGAATGAGCCACAAGGGTCTCTGTTTGCCGACGCACCAGTGATTGACAGTAGTTTACTAAAAAAGTAAGAAATAGAGCGCGAATACCTGACAAAAGGAATCAGATATGAATGCCTCCGCTTTTACGCTTGCCTGCGCCCTCGCATTTCTGCCTGCCGGGCTGGCCCATGCTTCGAATGTCGAGACCAAGCGCGCTCTGCCACGCGTCGAAACGGTCAGCCTCGATGACGCGCGCATGACCTATGAGATTTACGAAACCAGCATCGAGCACGCCGACCTGCCCGGCTGTCCCGAGGGGATCGACACGGGGCGCCATTTCTGCCGTCTCACGCTGGCCGCAGAGCGCGCGCATGTCTTTGTCTTCTCGCTCGATGGCGATCAGCCGCTCGTGGCTGTTCATTCCTACGATCTCGATGCGGGCCTGCCGGGATTCTGAGTGCGATCAGTCGGCGAGTTGCGCCACGATCTCGTCGATCACCCGCAGCCAGGTCTCGACCGGTTGACAGCCGGGCAGGGCGTGCTTGCCATTGACGATGAAGGTCGGCACGCCGCTGATGCCCATGTTGCGGAACCGCGCGTCGCGCTCACTGATCTCGGCGCGGTCCGCGTCTGAGTCCAGCAGGCGGCGGATGAGGGCCGCATCGAGCGCGAGACCGTCAGCGATATCGGCCAGCACCTCGTGATCGCCGATATCGCGCCCCTCTTCGAAATACGCGCGGAAAAGCGCCATGGCCATCGCATCCTGACACGCCTCGACCTCGGCCCAGTGCAGCAGGCGGTGCGCATCGAGCGTGTTGGGCGTGCGCGGGATCGCGGCAAAGTCGATCGCCAGCCCCGCCGCCTCGGCCCGCTCCAGCACCGGCGCATAGGCGCGGATCGCCCCCTCGCGCCCTCCGAACTTGCCCTCGAGATAGGTCTTTCGGTCCATCCCGCCTTCGGGCATGTCGGGGTTCAGTTGGAAGGGCTGCCAATGGATCTCGAACGGGTGGCCGGGGCGCTGGGCCAGGGCCTGATCGAGCAACGTCTTGCCGATATAGCACCAGGGGCAGATCGGATCGGAGATGATGTCAAGCCGGACCATAAAGAGCCTCATAAATGGGCCGCAGGGCGCGGCGCAGGAGTTTTCCGTTGGCCCCCGTGGGCAGGCTCTTCACATGGAAATAGCCTCGGGGGCATTTGTAGGCCGCCAGCCGCGCGCGGGCATGGGCCTCAAATGTGGCCGGATCAACGACCGCGGGTCCAGTATAGAAGGCCATGATCACGCGCGCATCCTCTTTCACGGCAATATCCGTCACCGCTACCTGTGTCACGCCGGGGCAGGTGGCCAGCACCGCCTCCACCTCGAGCGGCGAGACGCGGTAGCCGCCCGCGTTCATCATGTCGTCGGCGCGGCCCAGATAGGTGATCGCGCCATCCTCGGCCATGGCCCCCAGATCGCCGGTCAGGAACCAGTCGCCGTTGAATTTTGCCGCCGTCGCCGCGGGTGCGCCCATATAGCCCAGCATCAGGCCGGGGTCTGACCGGTGCACCGCGATGGTGCCCGGCTCGCCATGGGCCACCGGGCCGCCCTCACCGAGAATCGCCACGCGCCGTCCCGCCTGCGGGCGTCCCAACGTGCCGGGAGGCGCGGGCTGCGCGGGGCTGCCCGAGATGAAGGTCGAGCATTCCGACAGGCCATAGGCCTCGTGGACCGCGGTGCCGGTGGCCGCGCGCCAGCGGTCGCGGATCGCATCAGACAGCTTTTCCCCGGCGGCAAGCCCATGGCGCAGATAAGGCAGCGAAAGCGGACCGTCCTGCTTCAATATCCGCCGGTAAACCCCTGGTGCAGCGGCGAAAATCGTCGCATCGTGCCGCCTCAGCAGCAGCGGCAACTGCTCCGCCGCCACGTCAGGTGCGGGGATGAGGGCGGTCGCGCCCATGGCCCATGGATCCATCAGACCGGTGCCGAGCGTGAAGGTCCAGTTGAACGCGCCCGCATGGCAAAGGCGGTCGTCCGGTGACAGCCCATACCAGCCGTCATACATCAACCGCCGCGCCCAGATCGCGCGATGTGCGTGGCAAACCGCGCGCGGCGTGCCCGAGGTGCCGGAGGTATAGATGATATAGGCCAGCCGGTCGGGATCGCCCATCTCGTAATCGGCGGGGGGCAGGGCGCGCATCGTTTCGAGCGCGGCCTCGTCCAGTACCGGAATGTCCGTCTCGGGGCAGGCCACGCCCGCGCCGCGCAGGATAAGCCGGGGGGCGGTGGTTTGGATGATGCCCGCCACCTCGGGCGCGGTGAGCTGGCTCGAGGTCGGGATCGGCACCAGACCCACGGCAATCGCGCCCAGATAGGCCACGGGAAACTCCACCGTGTTGCCCAGCCGCATCAGAATCCGGTCACCAGGCGTCAACCCCTGTGCCAGAAGGCCGGTGCCGGTGCCGCGCACGGCGGCCTCCAGCCGCGCGTAACTCCAGCGTTCGGCGCCCGACAGGCCGAGCACCGCCAGCGCCACCTTGTCGGGTCGCTCTCCCGCACGCGCCAGCACATGCCCGGCCAGGTTGAAAGGCGCGGGGCAGGGCGGTGGCGGGCCATGATCGAAAATCGCAGTCATGCCGACGGATTAGGCAGGCGGGACGAATGTTACAAGCCGATTGATGCTCGGCGAGATGCAGCCGTCGCCATCAATCGGCACCGTGCGCGGCCCTCAGGTTGGTGCTGCGGGCCATCGAGACACTATCTGTAGGCCCGTGCGGTTCATGCCCATCGTGTCGAGGGCTTCTCGGCCCGCTGCAATGCGGCAAGTTCTTGCCGACATGAAGAATTTGAAATAAATACTCTTTTCTGACGGTCACTAAAATGTTACTCGAAAGGAGTAGGTCGCGTAAAGCTGCTTCGTGATTGATCGTGGCGTCGTTGACAGAAATTTTATGATTACCTGGGGGTTAGAATTTTGAAACACGAACCGTTCCCTAGCGGCGCGCCCTTTGATGACGCAGGTATCCCAGCCCGTTCGCTTTTCGCATATCGCCGCGTCGGTAAACCTGCCTGTGATATCGTGATCAGCATTTTCTTGCTGCCGTTTGTGGCAATCCTGTCTCTTGTCCTGATGGTGCTCAATCCGTTCTTCAACAGGGGCCCCCTCTTTTTCATCCAGCCGCGGATGGGGCGGGACTGCTCTGCTTTCGGCGCGATCAAGTTCCGCACGATGGTACCTGCCGCACGAATCACGCGTCAGGCGGATGACCCGCTCGAACGGCATAGGATTACGCCGCTCGGGCAAATCCTGCGCAAGACGCGCATCGACGAACTGCCCCAGATCATCAACGTGTTGCGTGGCGAGATGAGCCTGATCGGTCCGCGACCGGATTATTTTCATCACGCCCGCAGGTACATGCGCAGTGTTCCCGGCTACCGTCGGCGTCATTCGGTGCGACCCGGAATCAGCGGATTGGCGCAGACCGATCTGGGATATGTCGATTCGACCGAAGGAACGCGTTTGAAGGTCAAGCTTGATCTGCACTATGTCGACAACCTTGGTCCGAAGATGGACGCCTATGTGTTCTGGCGTACGCTGGTGACGGTGTTCGGGCGCAAGGGCTGCTGAGCTACACGGCCCTCACGTGCCGCCAGTCGGCCATGCGTGCCCGAAACCAGGTGCGTTGCCGCTTGGCATATTGACGCGTCGCCGCGATCGCGGCAGAGCGCGCCTCATCGAGTGTGACCGCACCGCGCAGATGAGCGATCAATTCCGGTGCGCCGATGGCCTGCGCGGCGGGGCGCGCGGCGTCCCAGCGCGAAAGATTGGCCCGCGCCTCTTCCAGCGCGCCGCCTGCGAGCATCGCGTCAAAGCGGCGCTCGATGCGCGGATTGAGCCATTCCCTCGGGGCGTCGACCAGAAGCGCGGTTGCCTTCGCAAGCGGCAGAAGCGGTGGCGGCGTGGCGTCCTGCCATGCGGCCAGTCCCCGCCCGGTGGCGGCCTGCACCTCCCATGCGCGCTGCACCCGGCGGGGATTGGCCGGATCGATGCGCGCGCGCGTCGCCGGATCGAGCATGTCAAGAAGCGCGCCAAGCCCCCGGCTGGCCAGAAGCCCGTCGGCCTTGACGCGGATCTCGGGCGGGGTTTCGGGGATTTCGGCCAGCCCCTCGGTGAGTGCCGAAAAATAAAGCCCGGTGCCCCCCACGATAACCGGCCGCACGCCCGTTTCCAGCAGCGCGCGCACCTCGCGCAGCCAGTGGCCCACGGAATAGTCCTGTTCGGGCGCGACATGCCCATAGAGCCGGTGCGGGATCGCCGCCTCCTCCTGCGCCGTGGGCCGCGCCGACAGGACCCGCCAGTTGGCATAGACCTGCAACGCATCGGCATTGACGATCACGCCGCCCTGTGCGCGCACGAGTTCCATGGCCAGTGCCGATTTTCCGCTGGCAGTGGGGCCCGCGATCAGCACCGGGCGCGCGGGGTCTGTGTCATGGATCACGCTCATGGGCACGCCTTAGCCGAAATCCGTGAGGCTGGCGAGGGACGCATGCCTTTCTGCGATTGCACATGCCCGGCATTTGCGACATTTTGCGCCCGATCAAATTAGTGTGAGAGAGCGAGCGCATGACCCAGACCGCCCCCCCCAAAGCCCGGTTCAGCCGTGTCATGCTCAAGATCTCCGGCGAGGCGCTGATGGGGGATCTGGGCTACGGCCTGCACCCGCCCACGGTCGAGCGCATCGCACAGGAGGTAAAGTCCGTCCATGATCTGGGCGTCGAGATCTGCATGGTGATCGGCGGCGGCAACATCTTTCGCGGCCTTCAGGGCAGCGCGCAGGGGATGGAGCGCACCACCGCCGATTACATGGGGATGCTGGCCACGGTGATGAACGCACTGGCCATGCAATCGGCGATGGAGCGGGTCGGCGTCTATTGCCGGGTGATCACCGCCATCCGCATGGACGAGGTGGCCGAACCCTATATCCGTCGCCGCGCCGTGCGCCACCTCGAGAAAAAGCGCGTCTGCATCTTCGCCGCAGGCACCGGCAACCCCTATTTCACCACCGATACGGCGGCCACGCTGCGTGCCAATGAAATGGCCTGCGAGGCGATTTTCAAAGGCACCAAGGTGGACGGGGTCTATGACAAGGACCCGATCAAGCATGCGGACGCCAAACGCTATGATCGCGTCACCTACGACGAGGTGCTGGCAAAGCATCTGGGCGTGATGGATGCCTCGGCCATTGCGCTCGCGCGTGACAACAACCTGCCGATCATCGTCTTCTCGCTTGACGAGCCGGGCGGGTTTCGCGGCATTCTCGCCGGAGAGGGCACCTATACAACGGTGCACGGCTGAGGTTAAACAGGGGCGGTATTCCTCGCTCAGGAAGGACACGGAAACGACATGGCCGACGATCTGGAAATCGATACGGACGACCTCGAACGCCGGATGGCCGGTGCGATGAGCGCGCTCAAGACGGAATTTGCCTCGCTGCGCACGGGCCGTGCCTCGGCCTCGATGCTGGAGCCGGTTATGGTCGATGCTTATGGCCAGATGACGCCCATCAACCAGGTGGGCACCGTCAACGTGCCCGAGCCGCGCATGGTCACCATCAATGTCTGGGACAAGGGTCTTGTCAACAAGGTCGAGAAGGCGATCCGCGAGAGCGGGCTGGGCATCAACCCGCAGCTCAATGGCACCATCATCATGCTGCCCATTCCCGAGTTGAACGAGGAGCGCCGCAAGGAACTGACCAAGGTCGCTTCGCAATATGCCGAACACGCCCGTGTTGCGGTGCGCAATGTGCGCCGCGACGGCATGGACCAGATCAAGAAGGCCAAGGCCGACGGCATGTCCGAGGATGACCAGAAGCTGTGGGAAAGCGAGGTTCAGACGCTCACCGATCGCTATATCAAGCTGGTCGATGAGGCGCTTGACCACAAACAAGCCGAGATCATGCAGGTCTGATGCCGGAGGGGGCACCCATGGCGAGCAAGAGGGCCGAGGGGGCCGCGCCGCGCCATGTGGCGATCATCATGGACGGCAACGGGCGCTGGGCGCAGCAACGCGGCCGCCCGCGCCTTTTCGGCCATCACGCCGGCGCGCGACGGGTGCGCGAGATCGTCGAGGCCTGTCCCGGTCTGGGTGTCTCCTATCTGACCATCTTTGCCTTCTCGACCGAGAACTGGAAGCGCACGCAGACCGAGGTGGCGGGGCTGATGGCCCTGTTTCGCCGCTATATCATGAAGGAAATGCAGGATTTCGTGCGCGAGAATGTGCGCGTGCGGTTTATCGGGGATCGCCCCCGGCTGGAGCAGCGCCTGCGCTCGGTGATGGAAGAGGCCGAGGCGATGACTGCGCATTGCACCGGCACCAACCTCACCATCGCGCTCAACTACGGCGGACGCGACGAGGTGGCGCGCGCCACCAAGCGGCTTGCACGGGATGTGGCGGAGGGGCGGCTCGATCCCGAAAGCGTGGATGAAGAGACGCTGCCGCGCTATCTCGATACGCGCGTTTTGCCCGACCCCGATCTGGTGATCCGCACAAGCGGCGAGGCGCGCATCTCGAATTTCCTGCTCTGGCAATCGGCCTATGCGGAATACGAGTTCATCGACACGCTCTGGCCCGATTTCACCCGCGAGATCTTTGCCTCGGTGCTGTCGCAATACGGCGCGCGCGAGCGGCGCTTCGGGGCAGTCGGCGCATGAGTGCGCAATGGGGTGATCTTGCGCCGCGTCTGGCCTCGGGCGTGGCGATGGCGGCGGTGGGTCTTGGCGCGGTCTGGGCGGGCGGTCTCATCTTTGCCGAACTGGTCACGCTTCTCGCCGGTCTGCTGATGTGGGAGGCGGCACGCCTTTTCGGTGCGCCGGATGCCGTGCGTTCGGGCGTGGTTGGCGCGGTGGCGGTGGCGCTGGCGCTGTGGCTGCCGGGGCTGTTCGTGCTGCCGCTGCTGGTTGCGGCCGTGCTGGTGGCGGCGGGCAGCCTCGAGCGCGCCCGCGGCCCGTTCGCGGCGCTGGCGCTCTGGGCGCTTCTCGGGGCCTGGATCATGGGCGCGTTGCGCGCCGAGGCGGGGCTGATCTGGGTGCTCTGGCTGGTGGCCATAGTCGTGGTCTCGGATGTGGCGGGCTATTTTGCGGGCAAGGCCCTGGGGGGGCCGAAATTCTGGCCGCGCATCAGCCCGAAAAAGACCTGGTCGGGCACCGTGGCGGGATGGATCGGCGCCGGCATGGTCGGTGCGTTCTTCGCGGGCCCGACCGGGGCGGGGCTGGCGCTTGTGCCGGTCTCGGTGCTGGTGGGCTTTGCCGGACAGATGGGCGACATCGCCGAAAGCGCGGCCAAGCGGATGCAGGGCGTCAAGGACAGCTCCAACCTCATTCCCGGTCATGGCGGCGTGCTTGACCGGTTCGACGCGATGCTGGGGGCGGCGCTCATGGCGGGGCTGTTGCACGCGACGGGCCTGTTGCCGGGGGCGGCATGAGGCGGATTTCGATTCTGGGCGCGACCGGCTCGATCGGCCAAAGCACCATCGACCTCATTGCGCGCGCACCCGATGACTACGATGTGGTGGCGCTGACCGGTGGCCAGAATATCGCCCGGCTGGCGGCGGATGCGCGCGCGCTGGGGGCAGAGGTGGCCGTCACCGCCGACGAGGCGCGCCTGCCCGATCTGCGCGCCGCGCTCTCGGGCTCGGGCGTGGAGGCCGCCGCCGGGCGCGCGGCCCTTCTCGAGGCGGCGGCGCGGCCTGCCGATTGGGTGATGTCGGCCATCGTCGGCGCGGCGGGCCTTGCGCCGGGGCTGGTGGCGCTCGAGCAGGGCGCAACGCTGGCGCTGGCCAACAAGGAATCGCTGGTCACGGCGGGGCCGCTGGTGCTGGAAACCGCCGCGCGCCACGGCGCGCGCCTTCTGCCGGTGGACAGCGAACATTCGGCGATCTTTCAGGCGCTGGCGGGGGCCGATGCCGCTTCGGCCAGCCGTGTCATCATCACCGCTTCGGGCGGGGCGTTCCGCGACTGGCCGCTGGAGCGGCTGGCAGGGGCCACGGTCGCCGAAGCCTCCTCGCACCCCAACTGGGACATGGGCCAGCGCATCACCATCGATTCCGCCTCGATGTTCAACAAGGCGCTCGAGATGATCGAGGCGCGCGAGTTCTTCGGCTTTGCGCCCGCGAAAATCGAGGTGCTGATCCACCCGCAATCGCTGGTTCATGCGCTGGTGGGCTTTGCCGATGGCGGCCTTATCGCCCATGTCGGCCCGCCCGACATGCGCCATGCCATCGGTTATGCGCTGCACTGGCCAGAGCGCCGCGCGCTGCCCGTGGAGGCGCTCGATCTTGCGGCGGCGGGCACGCTCGAATTCCGCACACCCTGCGAGACGCGCTATCCGGCGCTGCGGCTGGCGCGCGCGGTGATGGAGGAGGGCGGGCTGGCCGGTGCCATCTTCAACGCCGCCAAGGAGCGCGCGCTTGATCATTTCATCGCCGGACGCCTTGGATTCATGGCCATGGCGCCGCTGGTCGAGACGGTGCTGGAGCAGGTTCTGGCCCTGCCAGAGGCGCGCGGCGGCACGCTGACCCTTGATCGCGTGGCCAATATGGACCATCTCGCAAGGCAGTGCGCCGATCAGGCGGCAAAGAAAACCGAACAGGGATAAACCGTGGACATTATCAGCTTCCTGCCGCAATTCGGCAGTCTTTTCATGACGATCCTGGCCTTTGTGGTGGCGCTTTCGGTGATTGTGGCGGTGCATGAATATGGCCATTACATCGTCGGGCGCTGGTCGGGGATCAAGGCCGAGGTGTTTTCCCTCGGCTTCGGCCCGGTGCTTTTTGCCCGCACCGACCGGCATGGCACGCGCTGGCAGGTGGCGGCGTTGCCCTTTGGCGGCTACGTGAAATTCCTCGGCGATGCGGACGCGGCCAGCGGCAAGGACGGGGCCGCCATGGCCGCCATGCCCTCAGAGCGCCTGCGCCAGACCATGCACGGCGCGCCGCTCTGGGCGCGCACGGCGACGGTGGCGGCGGGGCCGGTGTTCAACTTCATCCTGTCGATCCTCATTTTCGCGGGCGTGATGATGGGCGACGGCAAGATCGCCGATCCGCTGACCGTGGGCGCGCTCAAACCGCTGCCGGTCGAGGGCGTCACGCTGCGCCCCGGCGACGAGATCGTGACCGTCGCGGGCCTGCCCATCCCCGACCGCGAGGCCGCCGAGGACTATGACGGGTTTCTGGACGCGCTGCCCGCGCAGCCCTTGCTTGACTACGAGGTGCGGCGCGACGGGCAGTTGCGCAGCGTGATGGGTCCGCAACTCATGCCGCCGCTCGTGGGCGGGCTCTCGCCGCAATCGGCGGCGTTCGACGCGGGGCTAGAGACGGGTGATGTGCTGACCGCGGTTGATGGTCGGCCGGTTCACGCCTTCCGCGAACTGCGCGACATCGTCGAGGGCTCGGACGGCGCGCCGCTGGCGCTGACCGTCTGGCGCGATGGCGCGGAACTGGGTCTCACACTGGTGCCGCGCCGCACCGATGAGCCGCAGCCCGAGGGCGGCTTTCGCACGCAGTGGCGTATCGGCGTGGCGGGGGCGATGGCGTTCGAGCCGGCGACCGAGGCGCTCGGTCCCATCGAGGCGCTCGGGCATTCGGTGACGCAGACAGGCGCGATCATAGAAAGCTCGCTCTCGGGTCTCTATCACATGGTCACGGGGGCGATCAGCAGTTGCAACATGTCCGGTCCCATCGGGATTGCGCAGGTGTCGGGCGCAATGGCCAGTCAGGGCGCACAGAGCTTCATCTGGTTCATCGCCGTGCTCTCGACCGCCGTCGGCCTGCTCAACCTCTTTCCCGTCCCGGTGCTCGATGGCGGGCATCTGGTGTTCTATGCCTATGAGGCCGTGACGGGCCGCCCGCCCAGCGAACGCGCGCTGCGCGTGCTGATGACGGTGGGTCTGACGCTCATTCTGTCGCTGATGCTTTTTGCGGTCTTCAACGATATCTTCTGCCCCTGAGCCATCCGCGTCACTCTGGCGGCAACAGCCCCGCTTTTGCCGCACGACGCAACGCGCGGGTGAGCGGGGCGAGGGCCGCGCCCAGAAGGCGGCTTGACTGCCAGTAGAGCGCGGTGTCGAGCGGGTGATCGGGCAGAAGCGCGGCCAGACGTCCGCACGCCAGGTCGCGCGCGATGAGCGGTTCGGGGTTCATCCCCCAGCCAAGCCCGCGCCGCGCAACCTCGGCAAAGCCATGGGCCGAGGGCAGGCGGTGGCCGGGCGGGCTGAGCGTGGCCCCGGTGGCCTGCGTGATCCAGCGGTGCTGCAACTGGTCGCGGGCGTCGAATTGCAGCATCGGCGCGGCGGCAAGCGTCGCCGCCGTGACCCCCTCCGCAAAGTGCCGCTCGATGAAGGTGGGGCTGGCCACGGCGATGTAGCGCAGCCGTCCCAGTGGCGTCACATCGCAGCCGGGCAGGGGAGCCGCGCGCGAAGTGATCGCGCCCAGAACCTCGCCGCGCATCAGCCGGTCATGGGCGGTGTCCTGATCGTCGATCACCAGATCGAAGAGATGGCCCTCAAGCCCCGTGAGCGCCTCTGGCAGCCAGGTGGCGAGGCTGTCGGCATTGACCGCCAGCCGCAGCCGGGTCTGCGGCGGCGGGGCAAGGGCCGAGAGATCGCGCGCCAGATGCGCCTCGAGCAGCGCCACCTGATCGGCATGGGCCGCCAGCCGCGCGCCCGCGCCGGTCGCCGTGCAGGGCGCGCCGCGCCGCACAAGCTGCGCGCCGATGCGGGTTTCCAGCGCCTTGAGACGCTGCGAGACCGCCGATTGAGTGATCCCCAGCCTCCGCGCGGCGCCCTCGAAGCTGCCCGATTGCAGGATGGCATGGAGCGTGGCGAGATGATCGCTTGGAAGCATTATTAGCAAACCTGATGTTGTATTAGATAATTGAGTTTGAGTAATGCCATCCGACCCCTTAGGCAAGCGCCGGACAGACAGGGAGACAGGCAGATGCAGGCAGGCTTGGCGGGCTTCGCGCTCGGGTTTTCGCTGATCCTCGCGATCGGGGCGCAGAATGCCTTTGTGCTGCGGCAGGGGCTGCGGCGCGAGCATGTGCTGGCGGTGGTGCTGGTTTGCGCGCTGTCGGATGCGGTGCTGATTGCCGCGGGCGTAGCGGGGTTCGGCGCGCTGGCCGAAATGGTGCCGGGGTTGGAACGGGTGATGCGCTTTGGCGGCGCGGCCTTTCTGCTGGTTTATGGCGCGCGCAGCTTTCACGCGGCGTGGCGCGGGGGGGCCGCGCTCGAGGCCGGAGCGGGGACCGGCAGCCGTGCGCGCGCGGTGCTCACCTGTCTGGCGCTGACCTGGCTCAACCCGCATGTCTATCTCGATACGGTGGTTCTGCTCGGCTCGATCTCGGCGCAATATGACGACCGGCTGGCCTTTGGTGCAGGCGCGGCGACGGCGAGTTTTACCTTCTTCTTCGCACTCGGCTATGGCGCGCGGCTGCTCGCGCCGTTCTTTCGCCGCCCCAAAAGCTGGCGACTGCTCGATGCGGGCGTGGGGGTGGTGATGTGGTCCATCGCGGCGGGGCTGCTCGCGGGCTGAGGGATTCGTGCTAGACTGGCATCGAAGCCAGAAGGCGAGGCGCGATGAGCTGGAACCCCGGAATGGAGCCCGATTGCCCCGAGGGCGCGGATATGGACGCCATCGAGACGGTGATCGTGCCGCGCGCCCGCGATCTGGGCGGGTTCGAGGTGCGGCGCGCGCTGCCCGCGCCAAGGCGGCAGATGGTCGGGCCGTTCATATTCTTCGACCAGATGGGACCGGCGGAGTTCCTGACCGGGCAGGGGATCGACGTGCGCCCCCATCCGCATATCGGCCTTGGCACGGTGACCTATCTCTTTGAGGGCGAGTTTCAGCACCGCGACAGCCTTGGCACCGACCAGATGATCCATCCGGGGGCTGTCAACTGGATGGTGGCGGGGCGCGGCGTCACCCATTCCGAGCGCACGAGCGAAACCACGCGCCGGGGCGAGAACCGCCTTTTCGGCATCCAGACCTGGGTGGCCCTGCCCGAGGCGGAAGAAGAGCGCGCCGCGAGTTTCGAGCATCACACCAGCGAGGCGCTGCCAAGGATCGAGGATGGCGGCACACGGCTGCGCCTCATCATGGGGCGGGGCTGGGGCGAACGCGCGCCGGTCTCGACCTTCACGGATATGTTCTATGCCGATGTGATGCTCGCCCCCGGCGCGGGCGTGCCTTTGCCCGAGGATCATGAGGATCGCGGCGCCTATGTCCTTTCGGGGTCTGTCAGCGTGGCGGGGCAGATGTTCGAGGCGGGGCGTATGATGGTTTTTCGCCCCGGCGACCGGCTGTCCTTGCGCGCGGGCGTGGCGGGGGCGCGGGTTCTGCTTCTGGGCGGCGAGACGCTGGGCGGTCCGCGCTATATTTCGTGGAACTTCGTGGCCTCCTCGCGCGCGTTGATCGAGGCGGCCAAGGCCGACTGGGCGGCGCGCGACCATGGCCGCTTTGCCTTGCCGCCGGGCGACGACCGGGAGTTCATCCCTCTGCCCTGAACCGGCTGCCCTGATCCATGCAGTGAGCGCAACATGGCCTTGCGCCAGCCGCATGACGTGGCCCCGCACCCCGCCTCGACAGGGCGTCCGCGCCGTGACTTAATGTGGTTCATGCGCGCGCAGAGGCCCCCCACGATCAAGACCCCGTCGAGCCCCGTCCGGGGCGTCATGTGGATGATCCTGACAGGACTTCTCTTTGTCGGGGTCACCGCGCTGGTCAAGGTGCTGGGCACGCGGATGCCGGCCTCGCAGGCGGCGTTCCTGCGCTATTTTCTCGGGCTGGTGTTCCTCTTGCCGATGCTCGGCACGCTGCGCAACCTGCGGCTGGACCGGGGCACATGGGGCCTGATCGGGGCGCGGGGCGTGCTGCACACGGCGGGCGTGGCGCTCTGGTTCTATGCCATGGCGCGCATCCCCATCGCCGATGTCACGGCGATGAACTACCTCGCGCCGATCTACGTCACCATCGGCGCGGCGCTCTTTCTGGGAGAGCGGCTGGCGGCGCGGCGGGTAATGGCCATTGTCGTGGCGCTTTGCGGTGCGCTGATCATCCTGAGGCCGGGGTTCCGCGAGGTGGGTCCGGGGCATCTGGCGATGCTGTTCACGGCGGTGACCTTCGGCGGCTCGTATCTCATGGCCAAGGTGCTTACCGGGCGGGTCAGCGCGGGCGTAGTGGTGGCGATGCTGTCGCTCACCGTCACGATCGGTCTTGCGCCCATGGCCATTGCCGTCTGGGTGCCGCCGACGCCATGGGAAATGGCGATCCTGTTCGCGGTCGCCTGTCTGGCCACGGCCGGGCATTACACCATGATGCTTGCCTTCAGCGCGGCCCCGCTGACGGTCACGCAACCGGTCACCTTCCTGCAACTGGTCTGGGCGGTCCTGCTGGGCGCGCTGGTCTTTGGCGAGGGGGTGGATGTGTTTGTGATCCTCGGCGGGACGGTGATCGTGGCGGCGGTCAGCTTCATCTCCTGGCGCGAGGCGGTGCTCAAGCGGCGGATCACGCCGCCGGTTTCTGCCACCAAGGTCTGACGCGCTTGACCTTGCCCCTGCCGCCCCCGTAGATGCGGCCCGACACACGAGGCGCACGGGAAAGGCACACCGATGGGATTCAGAATGGGTATCGTGGGGCTTCCCAATGTGGGCAAGTCCACGCTCTTCAACGCGCTGACGCGCACCGCCGCGGCACAAGCGGCCAATTTCCCGTTCTGCACCATCGAGCCGAATGTGGGCGATGTGGCGGTGCCCGATGCGCGGCTTGACCGGCTGGCCGAAATCGCCGGATCGAAACAGATCATCCCGACGCGCATGACATTCGTCGACATCGCCGGGCTGGTGAAGGGGGCGAGCAAAGGCGAGGGGCTTGGCAATCAGTTCCTTGCCAATATCCGCGAGACGGATGCCATCGCCCATGTGCTGCGGTGTTTCGAGGATGGCGATGTGACCCATGTCGAGGGGCGCGTCGATCCGGTGGCCGATGCCGAGGTGATCGAGACCGAACTGATGCTTGCCGATCTCGAGTCGGTGGAAAAGCGCCGCGCGGGCCTCGTGCGCAAGCTCAAGGGCGGCGACAAGGACGCAGCACAGGCCGATCGCCTGCTGGCCGCGGCGCAGGCGGCGCTGGAAGAGGGGCGGCCCGCCCGCACCGTCCCGGTGGATGCCGAGGACGCCCGCGCCTGGCGGCTCTTGCAATTGCTGACCGCAAAGCCGGTGCTTTATGTCTGCAACGTCGACGAGGCAAGCGCGGCCAGCGGCAACGCGTTTTCCGAAGCGGTGGCGGCCATGGCGACCGAACAGGGCGCGGCCTCGGTGGTGATCTCGGCGCAGATCGAAGAGGAAATCTCCAAGCTGGAGCCGGAAGAGGCCGAGATGTTCCTTTCGGAAATGGGGCTGGAGGAGGCAGGGCTCGACCGCCTTATCCGCGCGGGCTATGCGCTTTTGCATCTTGAGACCTATTTCACCGTCGGCCCCAAGGAGGCGCGTGCCTGGACGATTCCTCAGGGCACCCCGGCCCCCAAGGCGGCAGGCGTGATCCATGGCGATTTCGAAAAGGGTTTTATCCGCGCCGAGACCATCGCCTATGAGGATTTCGTCACCCTCGGCGGCGAGCAGGCGGCCAAGGAGGCGGGCAAGATGCGCGCCGAGGGAAAGACCTACATCGTCAAGGATGGCGATGTGCTGCATTTCCTGTTCAATACCTGAGCCGCGCGCCCTTGGGTCCGGGATCCGGGCACGGCTTTGCGATTGCGCGGGGCGGGGCAATCGTCTAACCCGTGCCGCGACATGCGAGAGGACGACGCCATGAGCGAGAGCAGGACCGGCATCACCTATGCGGAGGCGGGCGTCGATATCGACGCCGGAAATGCGCTGGTCGAGCGGATCAAACCCGCCGCCGCCGCCACGAAACGACCCGGCGTGATGTCGGGGCTGGGCGGGTTCGGCGGGCTCTTTGATCTGCGCGCGGCGGGGTTCAGCGATCCGGTTCTGGTCGCGGCGACCGACGGGGTCGGTACCAAGTTGCGCATCGCGATCGACACCGGGATCGTGGGCGGTGTGGGCGTCGATCTGGTGGCGATGTGCGTCAATGACCTGATCTGTCAGGGGGCCGAGCCGCTGTTTTTTCTTGACTATTTCGCCACCGGCAAGCTCGAGGTCGAGCAGGCCGCGCGCATTGTCGAGGGCATCGCGCGGGGCTGTGCCGCCTCTGGCTGCGCGCTGATCGGCGGCGAGACGGCGGAAATGCCGGGGATGTATCCGGCGGGCGATTTCGACCTTGCGGGCTTTGCCGTGGGCGCGATGGAGCGCGGCACGGACCTGCCGCGGGACGTGGCCGAGGGCGATGTCCTGCTGGGGCTCGCGTCGGACGGGGTGCATTCCAACGGCTACAGCCTTGTGCGCCGGATCGTCGAGATCTCCGGGCTGGGCTGGGACGATCACTGCCCCTGGGGTGAGGGCACGCTCGGCGCGGCGCTTCTGACGCCCACGCGGCTTTATGTGCGCCCCGTGCTGGCGGCGCTGAAGGCTGGCGGCATCCGGGGCCTTGCCCATATCACCGGCGGCGGTCTGACGGAAAACGTGCCGCGCGTCCTGCCCGAGGGGCTGGGGGTCGAGATCGACCTGTCGACATGGCACTTGCCCGGTGTGTTCCGCTGGCTGGCCGCAACCGGCAGCCTCGCCGAGGCGGAGCTGCTCAAGACCTTCAACGCGGGCATCGGCATGGTGGTGGTGGTTGATCCCGCGCGCGCGGACGTGATCGCGGCAGCCCTTGCCGAGGCGGGCGAGGGCGTCGCGCGCATCGGGCGCGTGGTTTCGGGCGCGGGCGTGCGCTATGAGGGCCGCCTGCTGTGACACGGCGCGTGGCGATTTTCCTCTCCGGGGGCGGGTCGAACATGCGCGCGCTGGTGGGCTCGATGACCGGCGACCATCCGGGTCGGCCCGCTCTGGTCTTCTCGAATGACGCCGAGGCGGGCGGCATAGTCTGGGCGCGGGCGCAAGGCATCGCGACCGAGGTGGTGGACCATCGCCCCTTCGGCACGGACCGCGCGGCGTTCGAGGCCGAGATCGCGGCGCGGCTCGTCCCGCACGGGATCGACCTTATTTGCCTTGCGGGGTTCATGCGGGTGCTGACGGCGGGTTTCGTGGGCCCATGGGCGGGGCGGATGATCAATATCCACCCGTCGCTCTTGCCGAAATATCGCGGGCTCAACACCCATGCCCGCGCGCTTGCGGCGGGCGAGCAAGAGGCCGGGTGCACCGTGCACGAGGTCACGCCCGCGCTTGATGACGGGCCGATCCTGGGGCAGGCGCGGGTGCCGGTGCTGGCGGGTGACACGCCCGAGACGCTGGCCGCGCGGGTGCTGGAGCAGGAGCATGTCCTTTATCCGCTGGTGCTGCGCCGCTTTGCCGCCGGGGATCGCCGCGCGATCTTTCTGCCCTGATCGGGGCCGTCTCTTCACACGAGCGTGCCGCAGTGCTTGACTTCGCCGCGCCGCGCGGCCATATGGCATCCAACCGATATTTCCTGCCGCGTGAGCAGCCCGGCCATCATGTGCCGTTCAGGATGAAATGTCGCGGACCTGTTCCCAAAATCACGCGTGGGGCCAGACACCGGCCGGAGGGTGTGGGCATGTGGCCCCGCCTTGCCCATGGTGCAACCACGATCACGGGTGCGCGGGCAGGGGCCCGGCGCCTGAAAGGACTTGATTTGACTCTTTTCGACACGATGGGCCTGCCCGAGGCGCTGACCCGTAAACTTGTAGCACTTGGCATCACCGAGCCGACGCCGATCCAGACCCGTGCGATTCCGCACGCGCTTGACGGCGATGACGTGATGGGGCTGGCGCAGACCGGCACCGGCAAGACGCTGGCCTTTGGCCTGCCGCTGGTGGCGGGGCTGATGGCCAATCCCGAGCGGCCGGCACCCAAATCCGTGCGCAGCCTCATCCTTGCGCCGACGCGCGAGCTGGCGGGGCAGATCCGCGACGCGCTCATGCCGCTGGTCAAGGACAGCGCCATCCGCATCAACCTTGTGGTTGGCGGCACCTCGATCAGCGCACAGGTCAACCGGATGGACCGGGGCTGCGATATTCTTGTCGCCACGCCGGGGCGGCTTCTCGACCTCATCGACCGGCGCGCGCTGCGCCTCGATACCGCAAGCTTTCTGGTGCTCGACGAGGCCGACCAGATGCTCGATCTGGGGTTCATCCATGCGCTGCGCCGCATCGCGGGCCTTCTGCCTGCCGAGCGCCAGACCATGCTCTTTTCGGCCACCATGCCCAAGCAGATGGAAGAGATCGCCTCAAGCTATCTGAAAAATCCCCGCCGCGTGCAGGTCAGCCCGCCGGGCAAGGCCGCCGACAAGGTCACGCAAGAGGTGCATTTCATCGCCAAGGCCGCCAAGGCCGATCTGCTGATCGAACTCCTCGACAAGCATCGCGACGAATTGGCGCTGGTCTTTGGCCGCACCAAGCATGGCGCCGACAAGCTGGCGCAACGGCTGGAGCAGGCGGGCTATGCCGTGGCCACGATCCATGGCAACAAGAGCCAGGGTCAGCGCGATCGCGCGCTGCGGTCGTTCCGCGACGGTCACTCCAAGGTGCTGGTGGCAACGGATGTGGCCGCGCGTGGCCTCGATATTCCCGATGTGAAACACGTCTATAACTTCGAATTGCCGAACGTGCCGGACAATTACGTGCACCGGATCGGGCGCACCGCGCGCGCCGGGCGCGACGGGGCGGCCATCGCCTTTTGCGCCCCCGACGAGATGGGCGAATTGAAGGACATCCAGAAAGTGCTGGGCATGACCATCCCGGTCGCCTCGGGCACGCCGTGGGAGGTGATGCCGGGTCAGAAAGCCAAACCCGCAGGCCGGGGCGGTCCGCGCCGGAGCGGTGGCGGCGGCAAGCCGGGCGGTGCCAAGACGGGTGCCGGCGGCTATGGCGGCGCGGGCGGTTATGGCGCGGGCAATCACGGCTCCGCCAAGCCGGGGCAGGCCAAGCCGGGGGCAGCGGCGCGCAGCCGCCGCCGCACGCGCCAAGCCGCCTGATCTATCTGACAAGCGCCAGCACTTCGCGAAAGCGGGGATGTCTGGCGCTTCTCAACCACTCGAAAAGAACCATCTCGGTGGTGACGATCTCGGCCCCGTGACGCGCCATGCGCGCCAGCGCGGCGTCACGATTGGCAGGCACGCGCGAGGCTGTGGCATCGGCCACAAGCGCCACGGCGCGCCCGGCACCCAGCAGCCCCAGAACCGTTTGCAACACGCAGACATGCGCCTCGCAGCCGCAGACCACAAGCCGGTGGGAGGCGGGAATTTCCGTCATGAGCGCGGTGTCGGCACAGGCGTCGAAGCTCATTTTCGCCAGCACCGTCTCGCCCGGCTCTGGTGCGAGGTCCGGCACCGTGCGCCCGAGCCTGTCGGGATTCTGCTCGGTAAAGCTGCGCGGCACGTCAAGCAGACGCGCGGCTTGCAACAGCCGCGCGCCATTGGCCACCACCGCCGCGCCGTCATGGATCGCGGGCATGAGGCGGGCCTGATAGTCGATCAAAAGAAGATGAGAACCGCGCGCGTCAAGCATGGCACAAGCCTGCCGCCTCGGCGCAGGCTTGGCAAGGGCGCTTGTCAGCCCGCGCCGGGCCCTGCCCGCATCACCATCCCGAACAGGTCGCGCGGATCGTCCGGGTCGGCGAGCAGGTCAAGCGGGGTGAAAAGATCGGTGCCCGCGATCCGGTCGCGCACGTAACGCAGGGCGCTGAAATCCTCGATGGCAAAGCCCACGCTGTCGAAAAGCGTGATCTCGCCCGCATCGCGGCGCCCCGGAGCGGTTCCCGCAAGCACCTGCCAGAATTCGGTGACCGGGTGATCGGGGTCAAGCTGCTGGATCTCGCCCTCGATTCGGGTCTGTTCGGGATATTCGACAAAGATCGAGGACCGGTGCAGGATCGCCGGGGCCAGTTCCGTCTTGCCGGGGCAGTCGCCGCCGATCGCGTTGATATGCACACCCGCACCGACCATGTTGTCGGTCAGGATGGTGGCATATTGCTTGTCGGCGGTGCAGGTGGTGATGATCTGAGCGCCCTCCATCGCGGCTTCGGCGGAGCGGCAGGCGACCACGTCAAGCCCCATGCCGGTGAGGTTGCGCGCGGCCTTCTCGGTGGCTTTCGGGTCGATGTCATAGAGCCGCACGGATTTGAGGCCCACCAGCGCCTTCATCGCAAGGCTCTGGAATTCCGATTGCGCGCCCGCGCCGATCATCGCCATGGTATGGGCGCCCTTGGGGGCAAGGTGGCGCGCGACCATGGCCGAGGTGGCCGCAGTGCGCAGCGCGGTCAGCACGGTCATTTCCGACAAGAGCACCGGATAGCCGTTGCCGACATCCGCCAGAAGCCCGAAGGCGGTGACGGTCTGAAGCCCGTCCTTCGTGTTCTTGGGGTGGCCGTTGACGTATTTGAAGCCGTAGACCTCGCCATCGGAGGTGGGCATGAGCTCGATCACGCCCTCAGAGGAATGCGAGGCGATGCGCGGCGTCTTGTCGAAAAGCTGCCAGCGACGGAAATCGGCCTCGATATACTCGGCCAGCCCGATCAGCATGGGCTCGATGCCGATATGGTGGACAAGTTTCATCATGTGATCGACCGAGACGAAGGGCACGAGGGCCTTGTCGGAAGGGGCAAGCGTCATGGTCAGTTCCTCAGATATGGGCGTGGGTCGCACGGTCAAAGACGCGGCGGCCAAGGGCCGAGGCGGCAAGATCGACCATCACCTGCGCGGTGCGCCCGCGCTCGTCTAGAAAGGGGTTCAATTCCACAAGGTCGAGCGAGGTCATGACGCCGCTGTCGCAGATCATCTCCATCACCAGATGCGCCTCGCGGATGGTGGCCCCGCCCGGCACGGTGGTGCCGACGGCGGGGGCGAAGGACGGGTCAAGGAAATCCACGTCGAGCGAGACATGCAGCGCGCCGTTTTGCGCCGCGACATGATCGAGGAATTCCGAAAGCGGGCTGGAAATGCCGCGCTCGTCGATTTCGCGCATGTCGTGGCGGCGGATTTTCGTCTGCGCAAGCGCTGCGCGTTCGGCCGCATCCACCGACCGCAGACCCAGCAGGCAGATGTTCTCCTCGGGGATCGGGTGGGCCACGGGCGGAAAGCCGTGAAAGCCCGCGCGCCCGGTGACGTAACCGATGGGTGTTCCATGCAGGTTGCCCGAGGCGGTGCTCTGTGGCGTGTGGAAATCGCTGTGCGCGTCGAGCCAGAGCACGAATTGGGGGCGATTCGCGCGCGCCGCATGGGCCGCCACGCCCGCGACCGAACCGAGCGAAAGACTGTGATCGCCGCCCAGAAAGATGGGCAGGCCTTCGGCCATGGCGGTCGCACCGGCCTCGATCAGCGTGCTGGTCCATCCCGCGGTCTCTTCGGGCGCGTGGACATGGGGTGGCATCTCTGCCGAGCGGGCGACAGGCGCAGGCGCAAGATTGCCCCGGTCGCTGACACGGTGGCCGAGGTCGCGCAGCGCCTCGGCAATCCCGGCGGTGCGATAGGCATCCGGCCCCATGAGACAGCCGCGCCGATCCTTGCCGCTATCGACGGGCGCACCGATGAGAATGATATCCTTGACGGACATGTCTGGCCTCCTGTGACGAGTTGCGCCGAAGGTGACTTCGAATCCGGTTGATTGGAAGCGCGTATTTTGCGCATAACGGGCGCAATTCCGTCAAAACGAACGCAAGAGGTTTCGATATGGATGATACCGACCGCCGCCTGCTCTCGGCGCTGCGCCATGATGCGCGCGCCTCACTGTCGGATCTGGCGCTTGGTCTTGGCGTCTCGCGCACCACCGTGCGGGCGCGCATCGAGCGGCTTCAGGCGAAAGGCGAGATTGTCGGCTTTTCGGTGGTCTTGCGCGACGATACGCTGCGCGATCCGGTTCGCGGGCTGATGATGCTGGGCATCGAGGGGCGCGGCACGGACCGGATCATCCGGCAATTGAACGGGTTGAGTGAAGTGCGCGCGATCCACGCGACCAATGGCCGTTGGGATCTGATCGTCGAGATCGGCACCGAGACGCTCGAGGCGCTCGACCGGGTGCTGGCGCAGATCCGGCGGTTCGACGGGATTTCGAGTTCGGAGACGAGCCTCTTGCTCAATACCTGGAAATCGGGCGGGTAGGGGCCTGCCCGGTCCTCACGGGCGCGCCCGCAGCGCCATGAGCCAGACGAGCATCAGCCCGAGCGAGACAACCATGTTCCAGCTTGCCATCGACAGGCCCCACATTTCCCACGGCACCTCGTCGCAGCGTACCAGCGGAGCGGACATGATCTGTGCGAAGAGATCCTCGGTGCTGAGGTTCGACACCGGGCCGCCCGAGCAATCCGAGGGACCCTGCCACCAGCCGCGCTCCACCCCGGTATGGTAGCCGCCGATCGCGGCAGTGGCGAGGGCGGCAAGCGCGCCGAGACCGGCCATGAGCGTGGGCAGGGCGACGAGACCGACGGCGCCGAGGCCAATGGCGATACCATGCGGCCAGCGTTGCCAGATGCAGAGCTTGCACGGCGCCATGCCACCCAGATGCTGAAAGGCAAAGGCGCCGAGCAGAAGGGCGGCGGAGCCTGCGGCGGCGAGAAGGAGAAGGGTTTTCTGCTGTATCATGATTTCAGAAGTAGCGCGTGAGGTAGAAGCCGCCAAACAGCAGCACCACGAAAAGGATGGTCAGCAGGCCAAGCTTGCGCTCGATGAAATCGCGCACCGGCGCACCGAATTTCCACAAAAGTGCGGCCACGAGGAAGAACCGGATGCCGCGCGCGAGGATCGAGGTGGCGATGAAGGTGCCAAGCGGCATCGCCGTCCAGCCCGACATGATGGTGATGACCTTGTAGGGAAAGGGCGTCACGCCTGCCGTAAGCACCGCCCAGAAGCCGAAATCGTTGAATCGGGTGCTGAAGGCGGCCATGGCATCGCCCTTGCCGAGCGCGGCCAGGATCGGCTGGCCAAGCCCCTCATAGGCATACGCGCCAATGGCATAGCCGAGCATCCCGCCCAGCACCGAGGAGACCAGTGCCACGGTTGCAATCAACCAGGCGCGCGAGGGGCGCGCGAGGATCATGGGAATCATCAGCACATCGGGCGGGATCGGAAAAACCGAGCTTTCCGCGAACGAGATCACCGCCAGCACCCAGAGGGCGTGCCGATGCTCGGCCATGCGGATCGTCCGGTCATAGAGCGCGCGCAGCATCGGTGTCTCCCTTGGGGCGTTGGCGGGGACACACCATGCGGGGCGGGCGCGGTCAAGATCCGTTTCGCTGCAACTGGCTCTGGACGGGGCCGCCGCGCTTGGCTAAAGACGCATCAGGCGCGGGTGTGGCGGAATGGTAGACGCGAGGGTCTCAAACACCCTTTCCGCAAGGAGTGTCGGTTCGAGTCCGACCACCCGCACCAGTCATCGAAACGTGAGACATCGGCACGTGACTGGCGAGCCATGAAAAAAGGCGGTGCCAAAGCGCCGCCTTCTGGCTCGAAGGTCTGTTGGTGGGGCCTGTCACCGGCCCCAGCTACGCACCGGCCCGCAATCCATGTGAACGAAGTTCGACCCCGAGTATCGCCCGACGCCACCGCCGCCACAGGCCACGCCCGCGCGATATATCTGATCGACCGAGCGGCTGCCGAGGCGCAGGTCGGCGGCCTCGCCGATCATGTGACGCGAATTCTTGGCGACCCCGCCCGACCGCGCGCGCAGCATGGCATTGGTCTGCGGGCTGCGATAGCCGCTGAGCAGCGTGTAGGGTTCGCTCGCCGCAAGCAGATTGTGGCTTGCGGTCAGGATATCGACCGTGCGCCGGTCGATGCCATGCGCCTGATTGGTGCGCCAATCGCGCATGAACACGTTGATTTCCTTGAGCGCCTCGGGGATGTATTCGCCCTCGATCCAGTAGATCGTGTCGATCCGCTCTCCCGTGCGCGGCGAGACCATGCGCAACCGGCGAATGTCGCCCGCCCCGCGCAGAAAGCCTGCGGCATTGCTGAAAGTCGGAGCCGCTGTGACGAGTGTCGCGGCAAAGGCCGCAAGAACGCCACGGCGGGAGAGTCCAGTCGAGCTGAAATCAGTCATTGATAGCGCCTGTCCCGTCGCCTGTATGAGCCACTGTGTCGCGGCTTGTGTCATCATCCCCAGATGCCCGATTTATATGACATAACAAGAATCATCAACCAAGCCCCCTTTTGTCACACTGCGTGAACGGCAAGCGATTTCGGCGGGAATCTGCGCATTGCCCACTGTTGTGGCGGAAATGCGACCCCGGTGCCGAAAAGCCCCGCGTCACGTGGATTTGCCCGAGAGTGACATGAAAAAGTTAGGAAAGAATTGAGGTTTCAGTGAAATATTGGCAGAATCAAAGGCGACAGCGCGACAGGGAGAGACTTATGAGTATGGTGCCGGGACTTTGGAGCATGGGTGCGGTTCTCTGTGTGGCGGGCACGCTCGCCGCGACCGCGCCGCGCGCGGAGGGAACGCCCGCTCTGCTCGTGCCTGCCGTGTCGGGCGCTCTGGCCGATGCGATGGCCGAGGCGCAGGCGCGCGCGATGGAGACGGCCTTTCGTCAGGCGGTGGCAGAGGCGGCGGCCCCGGACCGGGCGCTGGCCGAGTATTACCGGGAAACCGGCTACGCCCCGCTCTGGACCGGAGAGGGTGAGGCGGATCGTGCGCGGCGCGCGGCGCTGTTGCGCGCGCTTGGTGAGGCGGCTGTGCATGGTCTGCCGGTGGCGCGCTATGATGCGCCGGGCCTGATGGCGCGGCTGGGCGATGTCCGCTCGGTGCAGGCGCTGGCCGGGGCAGAGGTGGCGTTGAGCCGTGCCTATCTGGACTATGCGCGGGACCTGCAAAGCGGCATCGTGATTCCGTCGCGCGTGGATGGCGATATCAAGCGCGAGGTTGTGCGCCGCGAGGCGTCGGATCTGCTGGCTGAGTTGCGCGGGGGAGAGCCGCGCGCGGTCCTGCGCGCGCTCGCGCCAAAATCGAACGAATACCGCCGCTTGCAAAAGGAAAAGCTTAAACTCGAGCGACTTGTCGCCGGTGGCGGCTGGGGCGCGCCGGTTTCGGCGCAAGGTCTCAAGCCCGGCGCGACGGGTCCGGCGGTGATTGCGCTGCGCAACCGGCTCGTGGCCATGGGGTATCTCGCGCGCAGTGCGGCGGCCTCTTATGACGACACGATTCAGGCGGCGGTGCAGGCGTTTCAGGGCGATCACGGGCTTGAGCCCGACGGCGTCGCAGGGCCGAGCACGATGGCCGCGCTCAACACCACGCCCGAGGACCGGCTGCGCTCTGTGATCGTGGCGATGGAGCGCGAGCGTTGGCTGACGGATGCGCGTGGCGCGCGGCATATTCTTGTGAATCTGGCCGATTTCAGTGCCCGCATCATCGATGATGACCGCATCACCTTCGAGACCCGCGCGGTGATCGGCAAGAACACGAATGACCGGCGCAGCCCGGAATTCTCTGACGAGATGGAGCACCTTGTCATCAATCCGACCTGGCATGTGCCACGCTCGATCATGGCGCGCGATTACCTGCCGCGGCTTCAGGCGAATCGCAATGCCGCCTCCTATCTCAAGATCTATGACAGCCGGGGGCGGGAGGTGCCGCGCGGTGCGGTGAATTTCAACGCTTACAACGGGCGCAATTTCCCCTTTGCAATCAAGCAGCCGCCCTCGGACAGCAATGCGCTCGGGCTGGTCAAGTTCATGTTCCCGAACAAGTGGAACATCTACCTGCACGACACGCCGCAAAAGGAGCTGTTCCAGCTGGAAAAGCGCGATTTCAGTTCGGGCTGCATCCGCCTGCAACAGCCCTTCGACTTTGCCTACGAGATATTGTCGCGCCAGGAGGCGGATCCAAAGGCATTTTTTCACTCGGTCCTGGCGACGAAACGCGAGACCTATGTGCAGCTCGAGGAGCATGTTCCGGTCCACCTGATCTATCGCACGGCGGTGACGAACCCCGGCGGCAAGATGCAGTATCGCGGTGATGTCTACGGTCGGGACGCCCGCATCTGGGAGGCGCTGGAACGCGCGGGTGTCACGCTTGGCGGGCCGAACACCTAAGCAATTTCGGAAAATGCTGATAGACCTTTCGGTTTGACGCTGCGGCAAACCAAAGACTGAAAGCGTTTCGGTGGTCCAATGGAAAACCGGAATGCCTCAGTCCCTGTCCCGTCGCACGTAACACGTCATCATCGTGTCGGTACCGCGGCGCCGCAAAAGATTGTACGCGCGGCGCTCAACCTTTAAAAATCCGTTACGCAACTGACGCACAAGGCCCCGAGGCTTGCCCCGTCGGGGCGGTGAAAGGAAAGACCGCATCATGAGCACCATTCAAGACCGGGTGATTGCGATCATCGCCGAACAGGCGGTGCTCGAACCCGCAGATGTCACCCTTGACAGCACGCTGGAGGATCTGGGTATCGACAGTCTCGGCCTTGTCGAGAGCATCTTTGCCATCGAGGAAGCCTTTGACATTTCGGTGCCGTTCAACGCCAACGAGCCGGAGAAGAGCGATTTCGACATCTCCTCCGTGCGCTCGATCATCGCGGGCATCGAGCGGCTGATCGCGGAGCAGGCGTGAAACGCGTTGTCATTACCGGGGCGGGCACGATCAACGCGCTTGGCCACGATGTGCCCTCTACGCTCGAGTCGATGCGCGAGGGGCGCTGCGGCATCGGCGATCTGGAGTTCAAGGATGTGGAGCGGCTGTCGATTCGCATCGGCGGGCAGGTCAAGGGCTATGATCCGGTGGCGCGCTTCAACCGGCAGCAACTGGCGCTCTACGACCGTTTCACGCAATTCACGCTGATTTCCGCGCGCGAGGCGATCAGGCAGGCGGGACTTGAGTTCACCGGCGAACTTGCGGCGCGGGCGGGGGCGATTCTCGGCAATTCCGGCGGCGGGATGACCACGCTCGACGAGAATTACCGCTCGGTCTACGAAGAGGGCAAGAACCGGGTCCATCCCTTCGTGGTGCCCAAGCTGATGAACAATGCCGCCGCCAGCCACCTGTCGATGGAGTTCAATCTCAAGGGTCCGACCTTTACCGTCTCGACCGCGTGCGCCTCGTCCAATCATGCCATGGCGCAGGCCTTTCAGATGGTGCATGGCGGCATCACCCCGGTGATGGTCACGGGCGGGTCCGAGTCCATGCTGTGTTTCGGCGGGGTCAAGGCCTGGGAGGGGCTGCGGGTGATGAGCCGCGACGCCTGCCGCCCGTTCTCGGCCAATCGCAACGGCATGGTGCAGGGCGAGGGTGCGGCGATCTTCGTCTTCGAGGAGTTGGAGCACGCCAAGAAGCGCGGCGCCTGTATCCTTGCCGAGGTGCTGGGATTTGCGATGACCTCGGACGCGGCCGATATCGTCATGCCCTCGAAACAGGGGGCATCGCGGGCGATCGAGGGGGCGCTGCGCGACGCGCGCGTGAACCGCGACGAGGTGGGCTATATCAACGCGCACGGCACTGGCACGGCGGCCAATGACAAGACCGAATGCGCGGCGGTGGCCGATGTCTTCGGACATCATGCCGACAAGCTGATGATCACCTCCACCAAGTCGATGCACGCGCACCTTATCGGCGCGACCGGGGCGGTGGAGCTTTTGGCCTGCATCATGGCGCTGCGCGACGGGATCATTGCGCCCACCATCGGTTATGAGGAGCCGGACCCCGAATGCGCGCTCGACGTGGTGCCAAACGAGGCGCGCGAGGCGCAGGTGGAGGTGGCGCTGTCGAACGCCTTTGCCTTTGGTGGGCTCAATGCAGTTCTCGCTCTCAGGCGGTTTGCCTGAGGCTGGCAGTCACCCTCCAGCATGGCCGGAGGGTGTTGGCGCGGGAATTTCCCGGAGCCGGCCCGAGGGCGGCCCGTGCTCTCAGTTCGTGATTGTCGAGGTCGCCTCGAACGCGGCGGTGAAGCCCAGGAGCGAGGCGTCAATGCGCACTTTCTGATCCGGGGCCTGTGCGGGAACGATCTCGATCATGGCTTTGGAGCCGCGCTTCATCGCGTCGATGTCGGCCTGTGCCAGTCCGATGCGCGAAAAACACCCGGCCATGGTGCAGAATGAATAGGCATAGCTCTTGGCCTTGCCGCTATCGACCGAGAGCTTGACCTCTTCGGTGAGCAGCGTGCCGAGCGGCACCGCGAGCGTGGCCCCGGCCACAACCTGACCCGAGCCGGCAAGCCGGTAGATGCTGATCTCGGCCACCGGATTGCCGGCCTCTTCGGTCAGGAGCTGATACATCTGGCACAGATCGTCGGCTTGCCCCTCGACTTCGTTCGGGAAGCAGCGCAGCGACCAGTCGCCATGGGTCTCGCGGATATAGGGGGCGTTCTCGTCATCGACCACGCGCCCGGTATCGAGCCCGGCCACCGGAGTTGTCGGCGTTTCGGTCTGCGCCGGCGCGGCATCGGTCTGGGCATCACCTGCCGGGGGCTCGGCCTGTTGCGCGCCAGCGGCGGTCGACACGGCAAGAAGAGCGGCGAGAGTGAGGCGGAACACGGTCTTGGACATTTTATCCCCATGGGTTTCGGACGAGTTTGGCAGGCGTCTACCACGTCGGTCGGGGAGTGTCAGGATGAAATCGCGCCCCTGCAGGAGGGGCGCGCGACATGCCGCGCGCGGCATTGCTGCCCCCCGGACAAGAAGAAAGAGGCCCGTGGACCTCTTTCAAGCAACGTTTCTCTCCCCGTCGGACTGGCCGACTTAGTATTTCGCCGGAGGCTAGGACAGAAGGCCGGTTGCGTCAACAGGGGATGTGGGGCTGTGAAGAAAAAAGGCCGCACCAGAGGGCGCGGCCAGTCTGACAGGGAGGAAGTCACCCGGTCCGGGAGGACACTCGGGACCGGGCGTGATTTCACTCTGGCACAGAAGGGTTAAGATTGTATGGTCGCACCGTGACGATTTCTGGACCGGGAGGGTGGCGTGTCAGAGGCGATTTTCGTGGGTGGTGGCGGGCCGGACTATGGCGCGGCGCAGGAGCTTTTGCTGAAATTCGGCAACCGGCACGGGCTTATTGCCGGGGCGACCGGCACCGGCAAGACGGTGACGCTGCAAATTCTGGCCGAGGGGTTTTCGGACGCGGGCGTGCCGGTGATCCTGTCCGATATCAAGGGCGACATCTCGGGCATGGCCGAGGCGGGCGATCCGGGGGGCAAGCTGCACGGGCCCTTTACCGAGCGCGCGGCGCGAATCGGCTTCGACGGGTTTCGCTATGACGCCTTTCCGGTAATCTTCTGGGATCTCTTCGGCGAGCAGGGACATCCGGTGCGCACCACCGTGGCCGAGATGGGGCCGCTTCTGCTGGCGCGGCTGATGGCGCTCTCGGAGGCGCAGGAGGGGGTTCTCAACATCGCCTTCCGCGTCTCGGACGAAGAGGGGCTGCCGCTTCTGGATCTCAAGGATTTGCAGGCGCTCCTGACCTTTGTGGGTCAGCAGGCGGCCGAGTTGTCGCTGCGCTACGGCAATGTCACGGCGGCCTCGGTGGGGGCGATCCAACGGGCGCTTCTGGTGCTGGAAAATCAGGGCGGCGCGCACTTCTTCGGCGAACCGGCGCTGGATCTTTCGGATCTCATGCGGGTGACGCCCGAGGGGCGGGGGCATGTCAACATCCTTGCCGCCGACAGGCTGGTGCAATCGCCGCGCCTTTATGCGACCTTTCTGCTGTGGCTGCTGAGCGAGCTGTTCGAGGAACTGCCCGAGGTCGGCAATCCCGACAAGCCGAAGCTGGTGTTCTTTTTCGACGAGGCGCATCTGTTGTTCGATGACGCGCCCAAGGCTCTCGTCGACAAGGTGGAGCAGGTGGCGCGCCTCATCCGGTCCAAGGGGGTGGGGGTCTACTTCATCACCCAGAACCCCGATGACGTGCCCGACGCGATCCTGGGCCAGCTTGGCAACCGGTTCCAGCACGCGCTGCGCGCCTTCACCGCGCGCGATCAGAAGGCGCTCAGGCGCGCCGCCGAGACCTACCGGCCCAATCCGCGCTTCGACACGGTGGAGGCGATCCGCGATGTCGGCACGGGCGAGGCGGTGACCTCGCTTCTGGAGGGCAAGGGCGTGCCGGGGGTGGTCGAGTGCACGCTCATCCGCCCACCCGCAACGCGGCTGGGCCCCTGTGACGCGGCCACGCGGCGCGCGGTCATTGCCGCTTCGCCGGTGGCGGGCAAATACGAGGCGGCGATTGACCGGCGATCGGCCTTCGAGATACTGGCCGCCCGGGCCGAGGCGGCGGCGAAGGAGGCCGAAGAGGCAGAGACGCGCGCCGCCGCGGAAAAAACCGCCGAACAAGAGGCCGCGCGCGAGTTCAAGGCGGCGCGGCGCTATTCGGGCGGCGCGAGCCCCGGGCGCACGACGCGCGGGCGCGCCACCGACAGCCTTGGCGGAGCCATCACATCGGCGGTGCTCAAGGAGTTGCAGGGCACGACGGGGCGGCGTCTGGTTCGGGGCATCCTTGGCGGGCTGTTCCGGGGGCGGTGAGGGCGCGTTTGAGATCGGCGCAACCCTCCGGCTTGACCGGAGGCTCTCTTGGGGCACGGGACCCCAGGGGTGACCATCACGCGCGCGTCAGCCGTTCGAGATCGTCACGCAGGGCCGCATAGGCCGTTTCGGCAAGGCGCAGGCGGCGGCGCTTGAGGCCCTCGGTCTCGACCCGCGAGAGCGCGTCGATGCCCAGAAAGAAGGGCAGAACCGCGCGCTGCTCGAACGTGGTCAGGGCAAAGGCATCGGTAAAGGCCGCCACGAGGGCCGCATCGGCGCCGCACCATGTCTGGCCCGAGGGGGCCATGCCGCGCCGCGCGAGATGCATCAGGAACCGCGCGATATCGCGGCAGACCGGCATTTGCGCCGAGGCGCCGGTGTCGATGCCCGTCAGGCGCGCCCCGTCGTGCAGCAGGCCATCGCGTAACAGGTTGTTGGGGTGGAAATCGCCATGGCAGATCGCCACGCGCCAATCCTCGGCCTCGATGCGCTGGCCGAGCCGCGCGAGGGCGGCGAGGATATCGGCCTCGAGGTTGCGCAGGCGGGCGAAGGGCTGCGCCTCGGCGCTGCGGGCGGCGCGGGCAAGCCAGCCCTGGGGCGTGGCGCGCGCCCAGATCTCCGAGACATCCGTGTAACGGCGCAGCCAGAGCGCAGCCGGAGCAAGGGCCGCGCCGCGCGTCTCCGGCGCGGCCTGCCAGAGCCATTGCAGAAGCGGCGTGCCGGGGGCGCGTTCCATCACCATCAGGCGCAGGTGCGGCAAATAGGCCAGCGGTTCGGCCACGCGAAAGCGCGCGCCCTGCATATAGGGCCAGATGCGCCGGGCCTCGTGCCATTCGCGGGCCTGCAATTCGGCAGTCGCGGGCTCGGCCAGCCGGAAAATCGCAGCGCGCCCCTGCCAATACCCGGCAAAGACCGCGCGCCTGCCCGGCACGAGGCGCAGGACCTCGGTGATCTCGGCGCCTTCGGGCAGGTCGATGTCGGGCTGTGGGTGGTCGGCTGGCATGGGCCGGAGATTTTCCGAAGCACCGCGCGCCGTCAACCGAATTGCGCCCGGTGCCCTGCGCGGCTAAGGTCATGCCCGAAAGTCAGGCAGCAGGATATGAGCATGAGCGCGACCCCCGTCACGGAACTTAGCTTTGAGCAGGCGATGCAGGAGCTGGAACAGGTGGTGAGCCGTCTGGAGCGCGGCGA
>PHEQ01000028.1 GCA_002842985.1 Alphaproteobacteria bacterium HGW-Alphaproteobacteria-1 | reverse complement strand
AACCGTGTTTGAGGGGGTTTCATGCGTCCGTTTTCCGCGAAAATCGTTGCCGCGCTGGCGCTCGCCGGTCTTGCCGGGCCAGCACTGGCGCAGGGGCCGCGCGTCTATGCCTATGAAAGCAAGGCAAATTTTTGCCCTGCCGGGCTTCAGCCGGTCACGCTTAACGGCGTCATATGCTGCGGTGTGCCCAATCAGGATCAGAGCTATCAAGAGGCCCTGCGCCATCCCGTGAGCACACGCATTCACCATGTGGCCCGCAGCGCGCGCCCGCGTTACGACGATTGCCCGCCGGGGTCGAAGGGCTGCAACTGAGGGCGCGGGGACGCGCTCAGAGCAGCCTGAGGTCCGAGGCCATCTGCCGGCCGTCACGGCCGTCCTTGAGCTCGAAGCCGACTTTCTGATTGTCGGCAAGGCCGGTAAGCCCCGACCGCTCTACCGCCGAGATATGCACGAACACGTCCTTGCCGCCGCCATCGGGGGCGATAAAGCCGTAACCTTTCGTGGTATTGAACCATGAGTATGCCGGGCCATATGCGCCAAGCCGCAGGCGCACAGCCCGATGATTGCACCGCGTGTGTAAAAATCAAGCGAAACCCCGTGACGGGCCGGGTGCGGCGCGCTAAGAGGGGGGCCGAATGTGAGGGCTTGTGATGATCCTTTATGGTCTGAAAACCTGCGATACCTGCCGCAAGGCGTTGAAATCCCTTGGTGACGCGGAATTTCGCGATGTCCGCGCCGATGGCCTGCCCGAAAATGTGGCACGCGCCGCGCATGATCGGTTCGGAGCGGCGTTGTTGAACCGGCAATCGACGACATGGCGCGGCCTCGGCGAGGCGGAGCGGGCGGGCGATCCGCTGACGCTTATCGCCGCGCATCCCACCCTGATGAAGCGCCCCTTGATCGAGGCGGGGGGCACACTCTATCTCGGTTGGGGCAAGGACGTGCAGGACGCCCTTTTGGGAGACGGATAAGCGATGCGCAGCGCGGCGATGGTTCTGGGGGTGATCGGTGGCTGTCTTGCGGTGCTCGTGGGCTTCTTCAGTTACGGCTATACCGAGGTGGTCAACCGCTATGGCGAGGTGGAGGGGCTGCTTCATCAGGTGCGCGACCCCGCGCTCATCCGCACGGCGAGTTTCCTGGCGCCCTTGCTGGCGATTGCCGGCGGCGCGATGGCCCGGATGCGCGCGCTCTGGGGCGGCGTGTTGCTGCTCGTTTCGGCGGGGCTGATGTATTACGCTTTCGGCTTTGGCGTCTTTACCATGTTTCCCATCGGCATGACCGGACTGGCCGGGGTGCTGGCGCTGGCCGCGGGCAAACCGGACGAGCCGAAGGCGCATTTCTGACCGTGTGAAAAGGCGCAGCGCCACCGCCGGGGATACCGCGCCCGCCGGGCCCTGAGTGCGAGGTCGCCGTCAACGGGTGACCGGGTCGGTCCGGTGACGGCCCGGGCGCGCTTAATCCTCCATCGCCTCCAACTCGTCGATCATCCCCTCGATCATCGCCAGCCCCTTGTCCCAGAACGCCGGGTCCGAGGCGTCGAGGCCGAAGGGCGCGAGCAGCTCCTTGTGGTGCTTGGAGCCGCCCGCGCGGAGCATCTCGAAATACTTTTCCTCGAAGCCTTCGGGCGCGGCCTCATAGGCCGCATAAAGTGCGTTCACAAGGCCATCGCCGAAGGCATAGGCGTAGACGTAGAAGGGCGAATGGACGAAATGCGGGATATAGGCCCAGAAGGTCTCGTAGCCCTCCATGAAGTCGAACGCCGGCCCGAGGCTTGTCGCCTGCACCGACATCCAGAGCGCGTTGATGTCGTCGGGGGTGAGTTCCCCCTCGCGGCGCGCGGCGTGCAACTTGCACTCGAAATCGTAGAACGCGATCTGGCGCACGACCGTGTTGATCATGTCCTCGACCTTGCCAGCCAGCAGCACCTTGCGCTCGGCCCGGGTCTTGGCATGCGCAAGCAGACGGCGAAAGGTCAGCATCTCGCCAAAGACACTTGCTGTTTCGGCCAGCGTCAGCGGGGTAGAGGCCAGAAGCTCGCCCTGCGGCGCGGCCAGCCGCTGATGCACGCCGTGGCCCAGTTCGTGCGCGAGCGTCATCACATCGCGCGGTTTGCCCAGATAGTTGAGCATTACATAGGGGTGCGCATCGGTCACGGTGGGATGGGCAAAGGCCCCCGGCGCCTTGCCCGGTTTCACGCCTGCGTCGATCCAGCCTTTATCGAAGAACGGCGCGGCCAGATCGGCCATTTCGGGGGCGAAACCGGCATAGGCTTCCATCACCGTTTCGCGCGCCTCGTCCCAGCCGATGAGGCGGGTTTCCTCCATCGGCAGCGGCGCATTGCGGTCCCAGACCTGCATCCGCTCAAGGCCGAGCCATTTGCGCTTCAACTCGTAATAGCGGTGCGACAGGCGTGGATAGGCGGCGACAACCGCATTGCGCAGCGCCTCGACCACCTCCGCTTCGACATCGTTCGAAAGGTGCCGCCCGGTCTGCGCGGTCGGCATCTTGCGCCAGCGGTCGAGCACCTCCTTTTCCTTGGCCTGCGTGTTGTGGACGCGGGCGAAGGTGCGGATATTCTCGCCAAAAACGCGCGCCAATTCGCGCGCGGCGGCCTCGCGTTTGCTGCGGTCATGATCGGTCAGCAGATTGAGCGTGCCCTCGATGGTCAGGTCCTCGCCATCGACACTGAAGGAAAGGCCCGCGATGGTCTCGTCGAAAAGCCGCTCCCAGGCGTCGCCGACAACGCCCAGATCGTGCAGGAACTTTTCCAGCTCATCCGAGAGCTGATGCGGCTTCATCGCCCGGATGCGGCGCAGCACGGGGGCATAGCGCGCGAGATCGGCGTTCGCGGCATACATCGCGCTCAGCGCACCCTCGTCGATGCGGTTCAGCTCCAGCGAGAAGAATACCAGCGGGGTGGTGTAATTGGTCACCTTCTCCTGACAATCCGACAGAAACTTGGCGCGCGCGCCATCGGTCGTCTGCTGGTAGTATCGCAGCCCCGCATAGGACATGATCCGCCCCGCCACCCGGCTGATCGCCTCGTCGCGGTGCAGGCAATCAAGCAACCCGGCGGCGTCGAGGTCGGCCAGCTTGCCCTCGTAATCGGCGGCAAAGCTCACGCAGGCGTCGCGCAGCCAGTCCAGATCGCGGGCAAGCTCGGGCGCGTCGGGGCTGGTGTAGAGGTCGCTCAGATCCCATTCCGGCAGTCGGCCAAGATCCTTGCCGCCCGAGGTGGCATTGGCGTCAAAGACGGGTTTCACGGTCATGTCACGCTCCTTGTCAGTGCTTTGGCGCAGAGGTAGCGCGCGGAAGGGGGGATGTATATGCGCCGGGATCGATCGGTGCGAAAAAACCTGCCCGAAAGCGGCGAATCCCTTTAACATCTGCTGCGAAAGGGAGGTTTGGATCATGTCTGACATTCTGAAGAACCCGGTCGCGACCGGGGTTGGCGGTGGTGTGGTGGGGCTTCTGCTTGGGTCGCTGCTGTCGCTCTCGGCGATCGACAGCAAGGTGAGCAGCGGCGTCGCGCGTGCCATGGGACCGGTGACCGAGGCGGCGCAGGGCGACACGGACGTGCTTGCCGCTCTGTCGGACCGTCTCGCGGCGCTGGAGACGGCGGTGACGGGCACCGCCGGGGACGCGGTCGCCGTGACCGAAGAGGCCATGGATGCCTTTGGCGAACGACTGGCCGCGCTCGAGGGCCGGATCGAAGGGGTGGCCGCCGATCTTGGCGCGCGCATCTCCGAGACCGCCTCGGAACAGGTGGCGGCCCTGCGCGGCGCGCTTGACGCGCGGCCCGCGCCGGACCCGGCCCCAGCGCCAGAGGGTGCGGCGGCGCCGTCGCTCTCCACGACCATCGAAGGGCTGAACGACGCAGGCGCGGCGCGTGGCGTGGGGCAGACCTTTGTGCTTGCGGGCGGCGCGGTGCGGGCCTTCGTGCAACGTCTCGATGCCGGGGCGGGCGCGGCGCGGCTGTCGGTCAATGGCGCGACCTCGGATCTTTCGGTGGGCGAAACGGTGGTGGTCAGTCACGCGGGCGGGGCCTGCCGCCTCGGGCTTGCAGGTGTCGGGGCGGACGGCGCGCGGCTTGTCTCGGATTGCGACAAGGCGGGCGGGGGCGAAGCGCTCGGCACGGCCTATGGGGCCGGTGAGACCGCGCTTCTTGCCGACGGTCAGTTGCGTGTCTTTGTCTCGGGCGCGATCGGGGATCGGGCGCGGCTTGCCATCAATGGCGTCACGACCGAGCTTGTCGGTGTCGGCGAGAGCCGGAACATCACCGTGGGCGAGAGCGTCTGCACGCTCCGCGTGACGGGGATTCGCGGCACCGCCGTGCTGCTCGACGGGGGCTGTTCCTAACCGTATCGTGCGAGCATGGCGCGCAGAGTGTCGAGGGTGTCGATTTCCGACACGGGCTTGTCATGACGCCAGCGCGCCATGCGCGGAAAGCGCAGCGCCACGCCGGATTTGTGGCGCGGGCTGGCCTGTATGCCCTCGAAGGCGATCTCGAACACCTGTTCCGGGCGCACCTGCCGCACGGGGCCGAAGCGGTCCAGCGTGTTCTTTCGCACCCATGCGGTGATCTGGCGGAATTCGGCGTCGGTCAGGCCGGAATAAGCCTTGGTGAAGGGCACCAGCGCGTCGCCGTCCCGGACCGCGAAGGTGAAATCGGTATAGAGGTTGGCGCGCCGCCCGTGGCCTGCCTGCGCATAGATCATCACCGCATCGATGCTCAGCGGATCGAGCTTCCATTTCCACCAGTCACCCCTTTTGCGCCCCGCGTGATAGGGGCCGGTGCGGCGCTTGAGCATCAGCCCCTCGGCGCGGCGCGCGCGGGTGGTGGCGCGGGTGGCAGCCAGATCGTTCCATGAGTTGAAGGGAATCGCGGGTGAGGGGCGCAGGGGTGTGCCCTCTGGAAGGGCGCGCACAAGCGTTTCCAGCCGCGCGCGACGGTCGGCGAAGGGAT
The DNA here is from genome assembly GCA_002842985.1 of Alphaproteobacteria bacterium HGW-Alphaproteobacteria-1. Classification (GTDB taxonomy): domain Bacteria; phylum Pseudomonadota; class Alphaproteobacteria; order Rhodobacterales; family Rhodobacteraceae; genus Roseovarius. Next base: position 30,311 of record PHEQ01000028.1, on the reverse strand, counting down.
GCGCGCGCAGGTCGCGTCCGGCCACCTCCAGCAGGTCATAGGCCATGAGGATCACCGGGGCCTCGGCCAGCAGTTTTTTCGGAACGGTCTTGCGCGTGATCCGCTTTTGCAGCGTGGCGAAGGGCAGGGGGGCCGTGCCGTCATGGGAGAGGATTTCGCCGTCGATCACGGTGCCCTCGGGCAGATGATTCGCAAGAGCGGCCAGTTCGGGAAAGCGGTCGGTGATCAGCTCCTCGCCGCGCGACCACAGGAACGTCTGACCGCCCCGGCGGATGATCTGCCCGCGAATGCCGTCCCATTTCCATTCCGCGAACCAGTCCGCAGGCGGCCCAAGGCGCTCGGGCGCGTCCTCCAGCCCGTGCGCGAGGCAGAAGGGATAGGGGCGCGAGAGGCGGTCGGCCGGGTCATGGCTCTCGATCAGATCGGCCCATGTGGTGTTATCGGGGGTCCAGTCGCCCATCAGCCGATGCGCCAGTTCCGCCTCGTCACGGTTCAGGGCCTGCGCCAGTGCGCGGGTCATCAGCCCAGCGCTGATCCCGACGCGGAAGCCACCGGTGAGCAGCTTGTTGAAGACCAGCCGTTCCAGCAGCACCAGTCCTTCCCACGCCGCCAGCACCTGTGCCTTGCGGGTGGCGTCGTCGGCGTCTTTCAGCGCGCGCAGGCGGTCGATCCATGCGCCAAGGCTCGCGTCATGGGTGGTGGAGGGCGGCGGCAGCACCAAAGCGATGGTCTCGGCCAGATCGCCGACGACCCCGTAGCTGTCCTCGAAGAGCCACAGCGGGATGCCCGCGCGTTCGGCGGCCCATTCGCGCAGCCGGGTAGTGGTGATGGCGCGTTTCGGGCGGCGACCGGAGAAAAGCGCAATGGTCCAGAGCCGGTCAGCTTCGGGCGCGTTGCGGAAATACTCGGCCAGCGCCGCCACCTTGACCGTGGTGCGCGTGGTCTGGTCGAGCGTGGCGAAGAGCGCGGCAAACGCCTTCATGGCTCGGCCCCGTCATCCAGCGTCTCACCACTGAACTCGGTGCGCAGCACACGCGCGTCATGGCCCTGATCGGAGAGCCAGCGGGCAAACACCTCGGTATAGCCGTGGGTGACATGGATGGTCTCGGCGCCGGTCGCGGCGATGGCACGGTTCAGGCCCGCCCAATCGGCGTGATCCGACACCACGAAACCGCGATCCGCCGCGCGCCTGCGGCGCACGCCCCGAAGCCGCATCCAGCCGCTGGCAAAGCCGGTAGACGCGGGGCGGAACCGTCGCGCCCACGGCCCCGAGAGCGCGCCGGGCGGCGCCAGAACCAGCGCGCCGCGCATCGCACGCAAGTCGGTTTCGGGGGTGACATGGCGGGTCTCGGGCAGGGCGAAGCCCTGTGCGCGCATCACCGCGTTGGTGGCCTCGATGGCCCCGTGCGTCAGGATCGGCGCGACACTTGGATCAAGCATCGCAAGCACCCGCTGCGCCTTGCCAAGCGCATAGGCGCCAAGCAGCGAGAACCGCCCCTCGGCGGCGTTGGCGGCCCACCATGCGTTGATTTCGCGGGCCACCTCGGCGGGGTCAGGCCAGTCGAAGACCGGCAGGCCAAAGGTGCATTCGGTCACGAACTGATGACAGCGCCCCGGCGCGAACGGCGTCGGGAACGGATCGTGCTCCAGCTTGTAATCGCCCGACACGACCCAGACCTCGCCCGCCACCTCGACCCGGATCTGCGCCGATCCGGGGACGTGGCCTGCGGGGTGGAACGACACGCCCGCCCCTCCGATTTGCCGCACCTCGCCATAGAGGATGGTATCCAGCGTGATTGCGCCAAGCCGGTGGCGCATCACGGGCGCGGCAATATCGGTGGCAAGATAGGCGCCGTGCCCGCCCCGTGCATGATCGGCATGGCCATGGGTGATCAGCGCCCGCGCCACCGGGCGCCACGGGTCGATGTGAAAATCGCCGGCCGGGCAATAAAGGCCGTTCGGAGTGAGCGTCAGCACCATGGTGCAATCCTAGCGCGGCGCGCGGGCGGGGCCAGCCCTTGCGCCGGGGCGCGGGCGGGATAGGGTGCGCGGGTAACGCAAGACGGAGGGACAGGCGATGCGGTTTGCACGATATGGTGCGCGGGGTGAGGAGCGGCCCGCGGTTCTCGATGGCGCGGGGCGGCTCAGGGATCTGTCGGGCGTGGTGCCCGATCTGGCGGGCGCGGTGCTGGGTAACCTGCCGCGCGTCGATCCCGAGACGCTGCCGCTGGTGGAGGGCGCGCCGCGCCTTGGCGTGCCGGTGGCGGGCGTGGGCAAGCTTGTCGGTATCGGCCTCAACTACAGCGATCACGCCGCCGAACTCGGGGCCGAACCGCCGACGGAACCGGTCGTCTTTCTCAAGGCGATCACGGCGCTCAATGGTCCCTGTGATCCGGTGATCCTGCCGCGCGGCGCGCAGAAGGGCGACTGGGAGGTGGAGCTTGGCATCGTCATCGGCACCCGCGCCACATATGTGACCGAGGCCGAGGCGATGGCGCATGTGGCGGGGTTCACCATCTTCAACGATGTCTCCGAGCGCGCGCTGCAACTCGAAGGCTCGGGGCAATGGACCAAGGGCAAGAGTGCGGACACCTTCGCGCCGGTGGGGCCGTGGCTCGTGACGCCCGACGAGGTGGACACGCAGGCGCTCGACCTCGTGACCGAGGTGAACGGCGCGGCCATGCAGACTGGCAGCACGTCGCGCATGATCTTCGGCGTGGCCGAAATCGTCGCCTATCTCAGCACCCTGATGACCCTTGAGCCGGGGGATATCATCGCCACGGGCACGCCGCCGGGGGTGGGCATGGGCCACAAGCCGCCGCGCTTCCTTAAAGACGGCGACGAGATGGTGTTGCGCATCACCGGGCTGGGTGAACAGCGGGTGAGGGTGCAGGCCGGGGGCTGAGGCGGTCCCGGAGCGCGCGGGTCCTGTCAGGACACCGCCCGCGCGCGCGCCGTGCCCGCGCTGTCGTAGACGTCACAGATCAACCCGAAAACCTGCGCCCGCATCGCTGGCGTGTCCATCAGCGTCTCGTGTCGCCCGCCGGGGACAATCTCGAGTCGGCCACCGGGCCAATGCGCCATGCGGTCATGGATGCGGCGCGGATCGACGATTTCCTCGTCGCTGCCCAAAAGCGTGAGGCAGGGCAGGGCGGGCGAGGGGCGGCGGGCAAGCGCGCGCATCTCCATCAGCGCCTCGTGCAGCCAGCGCAGGCTCGGCCCGCCGATGCCAAGCTCGGGATGCGCCTCGAGCTGGCGGGCCATGTAGCCCCACATCTCGCGGTCGTTGGTCAGCTTGTTGGTCTCGAACGGCTCTGACAGGACGTAATGCTCGGCACCAGTGCTTGGCGCATAGAGATGACCAAGGCAAAGGCGCCGCGCGCCCCACCCAAGCGACCAGGCAAAGGGGCGCAGCGCCGCACCCATCTGGATGCCCCACATCGGCCCGGAAAAGACGACGCTTTTGACGTCAAGCCCCGCCATGACCGCGCGCAGACCGATACAGCCGCCCATGGAATGCGCCAGCAGATGCCAGGGGCGCGGCAGATCGAGCGCCTGCGCGGCCTGCACCATCGCGGCCACGTCCTGCTGATAGTCGATGAAGTGATGAACATGACCGGCCATGGTATCGCCGGTCAGCCGGTCGGCCAGACCCTGCCCGCGCCAGTCAACCGCCAGCGTGGCATAGCCGTGCGCGGCAAAGTCCCGTGCCGCGCGACCGTATTTCTCGACATATTCGGTGCGCCCCGGAAAGAGCAGCACCGTGCCCTTCCTGGCTGCGCGGTGCCAGAGACCCACGCGAATGCGCGGCCCGTCCGCCGTGCGCAGCCAGAAGGCGGCCCCGTCACCGGGACCGTCCGCCACCTCGGAGAAAAGCGGCGCTGCCTCCATCAGGACAGGACGCTGCCAAGCTTCATCGCCACGCCCATATCGCCATCGACCGCAAGACGCCCCGACATGAACGCCGCCGTCGGGTCGAGATCGCCCGAGAGGATCGCCTCAAACGTGTCGGCATCGGCCGAAAGGGTCACGTCGGTCTCGTCCTCGGCGGCGCGCGCGCCAGAGGCATCGAGCACGATGCTGCCTTCGCCCTCGATCACGAATTTCGCAGAGCCGTCAAACCCGTCCGCGCCCATCTTGTCATTGAGTGCCTTGACGGCGGTTGCAATCACGTCGCTCATTTCCGGTTCCTTTCACGTTTGCGATGACGGGGCTTTGCATCCCGCCAATCCGCGCTACACTGGGCACGTTATGGGAGACGTCATGCAACATCTCAACCGTATCGTCGCGGCAGGTCTGTCGGTAGTCATGTTTTCCCTACCCCTCGGGGCGCAGGAAAACCGGCTTGACGACTTCTTCGCGCAGCTTTCCGGGTCAGACCCGGTCGAGACGCGGCGCGTTGCCGCAGAGATCGAGCTTGAATTCTCGCGCTCAGGCTCGCCCGCGATGGATCTGCTTCTGCGCCGGGGCGAGGATGCGCTCGAGGTGGGCGATATGGCCATGGCGGTGGAACATCTGAGCGCCGCCATAGATCACGCGCCGGATTTCGCCGAAGCCTGGCACCTGCGCTCCATCGCCTTCTTCCGGCAGGAGCGCTTTGGCCTCGCGCTGAATGACATCGAGCATGTGCTCGCGCTCGAGCCGCGGCATTTCAACGCGCTCTACGGGCTGGGGGTGCTGTTCGACAAGATGGATCAGCCCGATTTGGCGCGTGAGGCATTGATGCGCGCCCAAGCTATACATCCTCACCACGAAGAGATAGGCACGACCCTGGAACGCGTGTCGCGCAAGCTGGGCGGCGCGACGCTCTGAGCGGGCGCACAAGGCTCGAACGCACAGGCAAGAGGAACGGGGCGGATGTCCGAGCAGTCGAGAATCCTCGCGGTTCTGGGCCCGACCAATACCGGCAAGACCCATTACGCCATCGAGCGGATGCTGGGCTACCGCACCGGAATCATCGGCCTGCCGCTGCGCCTGCTCGCGCGCGAGGTCTATGACAAGATCGTGGCTGTGCGCGGGCCATCGGTGGTGGCACTTGTCACCGGCGAGGAACGTATCGTGCCGCCGCGCGCGCAATACTGGGTCTGCACCGTCGAGGCGATGCCCGAGGGGATGGGCACGGATTTCGTCGCCATCGACGAGATCCAGCTTTGCGCGGACCCCGAGCGCGGCCATGTCTTCACCGACCGGCTGCTTCGGATGCGCGGTCAGCGCGAAACGCAGTTCCTGGGCAGCCACACGATGCGGCCCACCATTGCCGCGCTGGTGCCGGGGGCGGAGTTTCTGGGCCGCGAACGCATGTCACAGCTTGCCTATACCGGCCCGCGCAAGATTTCGCGGATGCCTGCGCGCAGCGCCATTGTCGGGTTCTCGGTGGAAAACGTCTATGCCATCGCCGAACTGATCCGTCGGCAAAAGGGCGGAGCGGCGGTGGTGATGGGCGCGCTCAGCCCCCGCACCCGCAACGCGCAGGTGGCGCTCTATCAGAACGGCGATGTGGATTATCTGGTGGCGACCGATGCCATCGGCATGGGTCTCAATCTCGATATCGACCATGTGGCGTTCTCGTCGCTGACCAAGTTCGACGGACGGCGGATGCGCCCGCTTTTCCCGCACGAACTGGGTCAGATCGCAGGGCGCGCGGGGCGAGGCATGCGCGACGGCACGTTCGGCGTGACCGGCGAGGCCCCCGATCTGGAGCCGGAACTGGCGCAGGCGATCACCGATCACCGCTTTGCCCCGGTCCGAAAGCTGGAATGGCGCAACGCGCGGCTCGCTTTCGGCTCGGCGCAGGCACTCATCGCCTCGCTCGAGGCGCGGCCCGAGCATGAATTGCTCGCGCGTGCCCGCGAGGCGGACGATCTCGGTGCGCTCAAGACCCTCTCGGAGGTGGCGGAGGTGCGCGCGCGCGCGATGGATGCGCCCGCCGTGCGCCTGCTCTGGGATGTCTGCCGCATCCCCGATTTTCGCGGCATCAGTGCTGCCGAACACGCGAGCCTGCTGGAGCGCATCTTCTGCGACCTGCACGAGCTTGGCCGCGTGCCCGATGACTGGCTGGCCGCGCAGATCAAGCGCATCGACCGCACCGAGGGCGATATCGACACGCTCTCGAAACGCCTCGCCCATATCCGCACCTGGACCTATGTCGCGCAGCGCAAGGGATGGGTCGATGACGAAACCCATTGGCGCGAGGCGACGCGCGCTGTAGAAGACCGCCTGTCGGACGCGCTGCATGGGGCGCTGACCCAGAGATTTGTGGACCGGCGCACATCCGTGCTGATGCGCCGGCTCAAGCAGAAGGAGGCCATGGTGGCCGAAGTGAACGATCAGGGCGCGGTCAGCGTCGAAGGCGAATTCGTGGGCCGTCTCGAAGGGTTCCGCTTTATCCGTGACAAGGCCGCCGCCGGTCAGGAGGCCCGCACGCTGGAGCAGGCCAGCCTTGCCGCGCTCGCCCCGCATTTCCATCTCAAGGCGGATCGCTTCTACAACGCGCCCGATACCGAGATCGACTTTACCGAGCAGGGCGGCCTCATGTGGGGGACCGAAGCGGTGGGCAAGCTGGTGGCCGGGGCGGACCCGATGAAGCCGCTGGCCATGGCATTCGTGGATGACGAGGCTGGGCCCGATATTGCCGCCAAGGTGCAGCGCCGCCTGCAACATTTCATCGACCGCAAGGTGACGACGCTGTTCGAGCCGCTGACCGCGATCAGCCGCGACGAGACGCTGACCGGCATGGCACGCGGGTTCGGCTTCCGGCTGGTCGAGGCGATGGGGGTGATCCCGCGCGGCGACGTGGCCGAGGAGGTCAAGGCGCTCGATCAGGAGGCGCGGGGCGCGTTGCGCAAGCATGGCGTGCGCTTCGGGCAGTTCACCGTGTTCCTGCCGCTTCTGCTCAAGCCCGCGCCGACGCGGCTGCGGCTGGTGCTGTGGTCGCTCAGCACCGGGCTGGACGAGTTCCCCGAAGCCCCGCCGCCGGGCCTGGTGACCGTGCCCGCTCAGGCGGGCGCACCGCGGGGCTATTTCACCATGGCGGGTTATCGCGCGGCGGGCGAGCGGGCGATTCGCATCGACATGCTGGAGCGGCTCGCGGATATGTTGCGCAGCGCCGATACACGCGCCGGTTTCGAGGCGACGCCGGACATGCTCTCGATCACCGGCATGACGCTCGAGCAGTTCGCGGGGCTGATGCAGGGGCTGGGTTACCGCGCCGAGAAGGCCGAGCGGGAGAAGGTCAAGCCGGTGGATCAGGCCATGGCCGACGCCCCCGCCGATGCCGTAACCGAAACCGAGCCGGCGCCCGAGACCGTCGAGCAAGAGGCCGAGGCCATTCCCGACGAGGGCGTATCGCCGCTGGCGGAAGAACCGCATCCCGAGGCCGAAATTGCAGCAGAGATCACCGAGACCCCCGAGGCCGACCTGACCCCCGGCGAGACACCCGAGGTGGCCGCGCCCGAAATCGAGGTGTTCTATACCTTCACATGGGCCCCGCGCAGCCGCCGCGCTGATCGTCCGGCCCAAACCGAAGGACGTGAGCGCGGCCAGCGGGCCAAACCGGGCAAAAAGCCCGGCGGTGACCGGCCAAGGGGCGGCAAACCCGGCAAGGGCAAGCCGCGTGAGGACCGCGAGGACCGCGCCAAGACCTTCTCGGCACGTCCCGAGAAAAAGGACCGCATCGACCCTGACAATCCGTTTGCGGCGGCGCTGATGGGACTCAGGACCAAGGGATAGGCGCGCCGCGCCCACGCGTCCTTTACGGCGCGATGAACGTAACCCCGTCCATGGCGGCGATGGTCTCGATATCGGCGTCGTAGAGCGCGCTGAGGCGATCGACGAGCGGCGCATCCCAGCCGGGCACGTCAAGCTCTTGCTCGATGGCGGTCTCGTCCGCGAACTTGTCGAGAAACGCCGCCACCACGCGGCGTTTCTGTTCCTCGGTCAGGCCCGGACGGCTTGCGACATAGTCGTGAAAGCGTTTGAGGCCCGGTGCCGTCATGATCTCGGACAGAAGCGCAAATTCACCGACAAGCGGCATCTCGGCCTCGACACCGGCCATCTTGCGCAACACCTCGCCCCAGATGATCGGCGTATCCTCGTTGCACCAGACCGTGAGCGCCATGTCCGGAAAGGCCGCCCGCAGCCGCGCGACCGTCTCGGACCAGCGCAGGGTCATCGGGTCGTCGCCCCGCAGAAGGTCGGCCACGGTGGCGAACGGGGTATCCGGCAGCAGCGCGGGCAAAAAGGTAGCCGGGTTGCGCAGGGCCAGAAACAGCTCGATTCCGTCGCCCGCAAACATCCGCCGCATCTGCGCCAGCCGCATTTCGGCAGCGGCATAGAACCGCCCGCTGCCCACGGTCATCTTGGGGGTGCCGAAAAACCCGTGATTGGACAACACAAGCCGCGCCGTGACCTCGTCGGCCCCGGTCACGCTGAGCACCGAGGCGCGCGCGTCTTCGGGCAAGGCATTGGCCTGTGCGGTCTGGAAGAGTTCCCGAATCGGGCGGCGATAGCTCTCTGGAGCGGGCACGAGCGTGCCACGCGCGCGCAGCACCTCGAAATTGTCCCGCAGACAGGTGACAAGCCTGTCCTCATCGGTCCTGTGTGCCCCTGCGTGAATGACGACCTGCATACCTCTGGCTTGCCTCTTGCGGGTGATTTTGCGCCACTATAAGCCGTTTTCGGCCAAGGAAAACCGCAATCGGCAGGCCCGCCCCGCTTGCCCGCGCGCACGATTGGCTTTAATCAACGCCTCATCGACGTGCCGCGTTAGCTCAGCTGGTAGAGCAGCGCTCTTGTAAAGCGAAGGTCGGGGGTTCGATCCCCTCACGCGGCACCATTATCACGCAGGGAATCGCGGGTCGCCCGGCGGATGACGTCTTTCCCCTTCTCCGCTCGGGCGCTAACGTCCGGCCCGACAGGCGGAGAGACGCGATGACCGAAATCATTCTGGTGCGGCACGGGCAGGCCAACAGCCACGCCACCGACGAGGCGGGCTATGACCGGCTGTCGGCGCTTGGCGTGCAGCAGGCCGAATGGCTGGGCGGGCATCTGCGCGCCACCAATCCGCATTTCGATCACGTCGTGACCGGCACGCTCAACCGCCAGAGAGGCACCGCAGAGGCCATGGGCTATGCGGGGTTCGAGAGCGATGCGCGGCTTGACGAGTTGAGTTATTTCGCGCTGGCACAGGCCGTAGAGGCGCAGCACGGCATCCCGGCACCGAAGGACGCCACCGAATTTGCCCGGTATCTGCCGCAGGTCATCACCCATTGGGCCGAGGGCGGGCTGAGCGGCCTGCCCGAGACATTCGAAAGCTTCACGGCGCGCGTGGGCGCGGTGCTCGACGATCTGAGCGGGGCAGGGGGCCGGGTTCTGGTGGTGACATCGGGCGGCGTCATCGGCATGGTGATGAGCCATGCGCTGCATCTGGGGATTCCGGGCCTGTCGAAGGTGATGCTTCAGGTGATGAACAGCTCGCTTCATCGGGTCCATCATGTGCATGAGATGCTGATGGTGGGCGCGTTCAACACCACGCCGCATCTTGATACGCCGGAGCGCGCCCATGCGCGCACATTCATCTAGGAGGGGACAGGGATGAAACTCTATTACGCAAAAGGCACCATCGCGGTGGCCGTGGCCATCGCGCTGCATGAGGCGGGGATCGGGTTCGAGCCGGTGCGGCTCGATTTCAGGGCGGGCGAGCAGACGCGGCCCGAGTATCACGCGATCAACCCCAAGGGGCGGGTGCCCGCGCTGGTCACCGATCGCGGTATCCTGACCGAGACGGGGGCGATCATCGATTACATCGCCGATCTCGCGCCGCAGGCGGGCCTGCGTCCCACTGACCCTTACGAGGCCGCGCAGATGCGCGCGGCGATGTATTACCTCGCCTCGACCATGCACGTGAACCACGCGCACCGGGCACGGGGGCAGCGATGGGCCGACGAGGACAGCTCCATCGCCGACATGAAGGCCAAGGCGGTGCGGACGATGACCGAGAGCGCACAGTTCGTCGAGACCCACATGCTGCGCGGGCCCTTCGTGATGGGCGCGGCGTTGACGGGGGCCGATCCCTATCTCTACGTCGCGACCGGCTGGCTTGAGGGCGACGGGGTAGACCTTGGGCCCTTCCCGAAAATCCGGGCCTTCCGCGAGGCGATGGCGGCACGCGCCTCGGTCGCGCGGGTTCTGGCCGACGGCATGATCTGAAGGGACGGGCATGACACATCTGTGGGTGCGCGCCGAGCAGCGCGCGAACGAGAAGCGGGTGGGCCTCACGCCCGAGGGCGCGGCAGCGCTGATCAAGCGGGGCTTTGCCGTAACGGTAGAAGAGAGCCCGGCGCGCGCGATCCCGACCGACGGCTACCGGGCGGCGGGCTGTGCGATCGCGCCCGAGGGGGCCTGGCCCGAGGCACCGCTTGACGCGATCATCTTTGGCCTCAAGGAGTTGCCAGAGGACGGCACGCCCCTGCCGCATCGTCACATCATGTTCGGCCATGCCTTCAAGGGCCAGCATTCGGGCCGTCGCCTGCTGGAGCGGTTTCGCGCGGGCGGCGGGGTGCTTTACGATCTGGAATACCTTGTGGATGAGACGGGCCGCCGCGTTGCCGCCTTCGGCTATTGGGCAGGCTATGCCGGGGCGGCTGTGTCGCTGATGGCATGGGCGGCGCAGGCGGATGGCGGGACATGCCCGCCCGTTGCCACCTTTGACGGGCGCGATGCATTGCTGAGTGATCTGGCGGCACGGCTTGCGCCCCTGCCCGCGCTTCCCTCGGCCCTTGTCATCGGCGCGCTGGGGCGTGTCGGCACCGGCGCAAGCGATCTGTGCGAGGCGATGGGCGTGCGCGTCACCAAATGGGACATGGCCGAAACCGCCCATGGCGGACCGTTTCCCGAAGTTCTTGCGCATGAGATCTTCATCAACTGCATCCTCGCGCGGCCCGGCACGCCGGTTTTCGTTCCGAAATCGGCCGTTGGCGCGCCCCGGCGCCTGACCGTGATCGGCGATGTGGCCTGCGATCCCGACAGCGATTACAACCCCGTGCCGGTCTACGACCGCGCGACCACCTGGGCCGCGCCGGTGATCCGCGTCCACCAAGCACCCCCACTCGACGTGATGGCGATCGACAACCTGCCGTCGCTTTTGCCGCGCGAATCCTCGGAGGATTTCGCCGGACAATTGCTGGCTTCGTTGCAGACGCTCGACACGCTGGATCGAGGGATTTGGGGACGCGCGGCAGAGACCTTCAAAACCCATATGAAGGACTTATGAATGGCGCCATATGTCGGATATCTGGCCGCCTTTCTTGGCACGGTCTGCTGGATCCCGCAGGCGATCAAGGCATGGGCCACGCGCGACACCTCGGGCCTGTCGCTCCCGTCGAACCTGCTCTTTCTGACCACCGTGTCCCTGTGGCTGGTTTACGGGCTGATGATCGGCGACTGGCCTCTTATTGTGGCCAACATCTGCGCCGTTCTGGCGATGTTAAGCATCGTCGCGGCAAAACTCCGGTTCAAGTAAAAGGAGAGACGGACATGACGATCCATTGGTGCGGCACCGGGCTTTCGGCGATTCCCGGTCTCCGGCGGCTGATCGAGGCGGGGCATCCGGTCGCGGTCTGGAACCGATCGGTGGGCAAGGCGCGCGCGGCGGTGGGCGATCTGACTGGCGATATTCGCGGCTTTGACATGGACGCGCTCGGTGCTGCGCTGGCCCCCGGTGACGTGGTGGTGTCGATGTTGCCCGGAGACTGGCATGTGCCGTTGGCCATGCTCTGCCTTGAGCGGGGCGCGCATTTCGTGTCGTCCTCCTATATCTCGCCCGAGATGCGGGCGCTTGACGGAGCGGCGCGCGACAAGGGGCTGTGTCTTGTCAACGAGATCGGGCTCGACCCCGGCATTGATCACCTGATGGCACATCATCTTGTGGCCGATTATCGCGCGTCGGCGGCCTGTGACGCGGGCAACGATCTGTCGTTCCTGTCCTATTGCGGTGGCGTGCCGAAGGAACCCAACGCGTTTCGCTACAAGTTCAGCTGGTCGCCGCTGGGGGTGCTCAAGGCGCTGCGCTCTCCCTCGCGCTCGATCCGGCATTTCACGGAACTGAACGTGGCGCGGCCATGGGATGCGATCTCGCGCTATGATGCGCCGCTGCCAAACCCGGAAAGCTTCGAGGTCTATCCCAACCGCGATTCGCTGCCCTTCATCGCCGAATACCGCTTTGATCCCGGGTGGAAGATCCGCGATTTCGTGCGCGGCACGCTGCGGCTGAATGGCTGGGCAGAGGCGTGGCGTGATGTCTTTGACGAGATCGAGACGCTGGACGGCCCGTCGGGCGACGCGCGGATGCGGGAGATGTCCGAAGCCTTCTGGCAGGCGCATGCCTATGCCGAGGGCGAGCCGGATCGTGTCATGCTCTGCGTGGACTTGCGCGCTGCGCGTGGCGGCAAGACGGTCTGGCACAAGACCTATGTGATGGACGCCTGGGGAGATGCGCGCGGCACGGCGATGGCGCGGCTCGTGTCGGGGCCGGTATCGCTGGCCGTCTGTTCGGTGCTGGCGCGCGAAATTCCGGCGGGTGTCAGCGCCGCGCCGCATGACCCCAGACTGGTCGCGCGCTATCTGTCCGAAGTGGACCGGCTGGCGCAGCATTTGCAGGTTGTCGATCACCTTTGAACCGCAAGGGAGCCGCCATGACGACGCGCACCGGGCCGCGCAACCTGATCACCGATGTCGCCGGACTGCGCGTCGGGCAGGCCGAGGATCATGCGCTGCGTTCCGGCGTCACGGTGCTGGTGGGCGACGTGCCGTTGGTGGCGGGCGTGCATGTGATGGGCGGCGCGCCGGGCACGCGCGAGACCGATCTGCTGGCACCCGACCGCGCGGTGCAGGCGGTGGATGCGCTGGTGCTCGCGGGCGGCTCGGCCTTTGGTCTCGATGCGGCCTCGGGCGTGGCGGACGGTTTGCGCGCGATGAAGCGGGGCTTTGCCGTGGGGGAGGTGCGTGTGCCGATCGTGCCCGCCGCGATCCTCTTCGATCTGCTCAACGGCGGCGACAAGGGCTGGACCCTGAACCCCTACAGGGCGCTCGGGTGCGCGGCGCTGGCGGCGGCGGGCGAGGTGTTCGAGATCGGCACGGCGGGGGCGGGGACGGGGGCCACGACGGCGACGCTCAAGGGCGGCATCGGCTCGGCCTCGGTTGTCCTGCCCTCGGGTGTCACGGTGGGCGCGCTGGTGGCGGTCAACGCGCTCGGCTCTGCCACGGTGGGGGAGGGACCGCATTTCTGGGCCGCGCCCTTCGAGATCGGGGACGAGTTCGGCGGACGCGGCGTGGCGCGCACCTATCCCGATCCGATGTCCGCGCCGACCAAGCTTGTGCAGCACGCCAACACCACCATCGGGATCGTGGCGACCGATGCGCGCCTCACACAGGCGCAATGCACGCGGCTGGCGGTGGCGGCACATGACGGTCTGGCGCGCGCGCTGGTGCCGTCCCATACGCTGATGGATGGCGATGCGATATTCGCGGCTGCAACCGGTGCGCGCGGCGTGCCCGATACGGCCGGAGAGGTGGCGCTTGGCCATGCGGCGGCCTGCGTCATGGCGCGGGCGGTGGCGCGCGGCGTATTTGCCGCGCGGGCCATGGCGGGTGATGCGGTGCCCGCCTGGGCCGCGCGCTTTGGCTGATCGGGTCAGAGCGCGGGGAGGCGCGGCGGCAGCCGCGTGCCAGTGACGCAAAGCGCCTCTCGATAGGTCAGAATGGGGCGTGCCGCGCGGTAGGGGCGTGCGCCAGCGGGCATATCCGCACCAAGGATCGCCTCCGCCACATCCCCGGGCAAGAGGCTCTCGCAGGCAGCGCCACCGGCGGCGTCGAGGATCTCGTGCTGCCCCATGAGCAGGTGAACATAGGTGATCCGCGCGCAGGGCATGAGGCAGACGGCGCGCGCGTCCACAAGCGCCTTGGCCGGGACAAGCACCTCGGGCGCGGCGAACATCAGTTCGGCCATGGCCGAGCGGATCAGCACGCGATGCTGCTGCGACAGGCGCAGCGGTGCGCGGTTGCCGATGCTGCCGGGCGCAAAATGGACAGGCGCATTGGCCCCCAATCCCGTCCCCTCACGCCGCGCGACCCAGACCACCGGTTGCGGCCCGTGATCGCGCGTCATGACCATGTCACCGGGGCGCAGCACCTCGACCGGGCGGGCACGGCGGGGCGTGGCGATCAGGGTTCCAGCAGCGAAACACACAACCTGATGGCTATATGCCGCGTTCTGGTCAACGGTGTGAAAACCGGGCGAGGCGCCCGCGCTGAAATTGTCCCAATACCAGCCTTCGAGGTCGAAATCGGGGGTCCAGACGACATGGACCAGATCGCCCTTGTCGGTCACGCCCTCGAAGACGATGATCCCGCCCTCCCCGCCGGGGGCGGCATCGCTGCGGATGATGGTGGCCTCCTGAATGGTGCCGCCACCACCATTGCCGGTCCAACTGAGCGAATAGGTCTCGCCCACTTCGAACAGGTTCGGGTTGGTATCATCCGGGTGCGAGGTGACGACAAGGTTGAAGGTCCCGTTGGGCGGATAGTCGAATGTCGAGCGCCCCGGCCCGCTGTTGACATTGCGGCCGGTGGCAACCGCGAATTCGTTATCGACCGCCTCGAAAGTCTTGACCATGCTGCGCCCCTCTTTCGCGGCAGCATGTGCGGCTGTCTCTCAACACGCGATTAACGGGGGGCGCAACCCGGGCGAAAAATGCCGAAAATTCGAGTCATCGGCCCGGTCAGCGATGAAAAAAGCCCCGGTGTTTCCACCGGGGCATACTGGCACGCGAAATCCGTGAGTGATGGCGCGCCTGTGTTCGTTAACCGTGACACACTCGTGATACCGGACGTGATAGCCAAAATGGCTCGCGCGGGTATGGGGAAAAAAACCGGCGCTGTCCCGTCAGGAAAACCTTACCTTCGGGCCATTGCTTGGCATGACGTTGCGTCACAATTGCGTCGGACGCGTCCGGGTGGAGGGTTGACAGGCCCATCAAACCCCGACAGTTACCGTTCGCGGCAAGGAGGACGCGCCCATGATCATGAGAGGCATCGATTATCTGGGCGAACGCATTTGGGGCCCGGACCGCTATCGCCGGAGATATTACAAGCTGGCCAAGTGGATCTCGGCGATCAAGGGCTTTGAGGTTTACAAGCCCCAAATGATCTGGCTGCGCGACGCGGAGTTCGTCGCCGCCCGCGAGGAGGTTGAGCGGCGCGGCATCGAGGGCGTTCCGAACGACCGTTCCTACACCCTGCTGGCAACAGCGCGCTCGGTGCGCGACATCCCCGGTGATTTTGCCGAATGCGGCGTGCGTTACGGCAAATCCTCGCGCTTTCTGCTGAGCGGGGCAGGGCCGCAAAGCACCAAGCGGCTGTTCATTTTCGATTCCTTCGAGGGTCTGTCCGATCCCGGCGCGGATGATACCAAGTCGGGCGGTGGCTCGGCCTGGGTCAAGGGCGATCTGGCCGTGCCCGAGGATGTCGTGCGCCGTAACCTGTCGGATTTCGGTGATCGCGTGGTGCTGCACAAGGGCTGGATCCCGGATCGCTTTCCGGAGGTCGAGAATGAGCGTTTCTCGCTCGTTCATGTGGATGTGGATCTCTATGAGCCAACCATGGCGGCGGTCGAATTCTTCTATCCGCGGGTCAATTCCGGTGGCGTGATCCTGTGCGACGATTACGGCTCTGCCGATTGTCCCGGCGCGAAGAAGGCGATTGACGAGTTTTTCGCGGACAAGCCGGAAAACGTGATCGGTCTGACCAGCGGGCAGTCCATCGTCATCAAGCGCTGAGGCAAGTTCCGCGACCATACGGCCCAAGTCAGCGGCCCGGCTGGATTTACCGTTTCGTTAACCAATAATTAAGTCTTCGTTAACCCTCGGCCCGATAGCCTCTACTCAGGGGTTGGCAGGAGCGGCGGGATGGGGATTTCCGAATTGCGGCAGGGCGGCGTTGCGGGGAAACGCGGCGTGGTCGACCGGCTCGGGCGCGATCTTGTCGCGCGCGGTGTGCTCAGCCGGGCCGATGCCGCGCGCGCGGGGCTGGTTCGGGGGCAATGCGATACCTCGCTTGACCGCATCCTTCTGGCCGAGGGGTTGGCGCGCGAAGAGGACCTGCTTGCCGCCCACGCCCGCCGTCTTGCCAGTCGCAGGCTTGATGCCGGGGCGCTGGCACGTGCCGAGGTAATCGAGACCGGGCTCGATCCGCGGATCCTGCTCAGGCACGGCGCGCTCGTTCTGCGCGACGGTTCCGGCGCGCCGAGGCTGGCTCATGACGGGGCCGAGAGCCTGCACCGGCTGCGTGGCCTGCTGCCGGACGATCTGGCGCGCGCGCGGCCCATCATCGCCCCGCGCGCGGCAGTTCAGGACCGGCTGGCAAGGCTGCACCGGGGTGAGTTGCGCGACATGGCGGTGACCCGCACGCCCGAATCGGAGAGCTGCCGCACCTGGCGGCCTCAATCACGCGCGCGATTGCGGTGGATATGCGCGGCATTGGTGACAATCTGCGCGCTTTGCGTGACATTCCCGGTCGCGGTTTTCGGCGCACTCGCGGTATGGGCGGCGCTCACGCTCGTGGTTGTCACGGGCCTGAAGGTCGCGGCATTCGCCGCGGCCATGGCCACGCGCGACGAACCATCGCCCGCGCCCGTGGCCGGTCCCTTGCCGCGCGTGTCAATCCTGGTGCCGCTGTTTCGCGAGACGGACATCGCCCATGCCCTTGTCGCACGGCTGTCGCGGCTGACCTATCCGAAATGCCTGCTTGATGTGATCCTCGTGCTTGAGGAGGCGGATGATCTCACCCGCGAGACGTTGGCCGCGATCGACCTGCCGCCCTGGATCCGGCCCGTGGTTGTGCCCGACGGCCAGCCGCGCACCAAGCCGCGCGCGATGAATTACGCGCTCGATTTCTGCCAGGGCGAAATCATCGGCATTTTCGACGCCGAGGATGCGCCTGACCCCGACCAGATCACCCGCGTCGCCCGCCGGTTCCAGAGCGCACCGCGCGATCTGGCCTGCCTTCAGGGCGTGCTGGATTACTACAACCCGCGCCAGAACTGGCTGGCGCGGTGCTTTACCATCGAATACGCCACCTGGTTCCGCACACTCATGCCCGGCATGGCGCGGCTTGGCCTTGCGCTGCCGCTGGGGGGCACGACGCTCTATATCCGCCGCGACGTGCTGGAGGATCTGGGCGGCTGGGACGCGCATAACGTGACCGAGGATGCCGATCTGGGGTTCCGGCTGGCGCGGCACGGCTACCGCACCGCGATGATCGACACCGTGACCGAGGAAGAGGCCAATTGCCGCCCCTGGGCCTGGGTCAAGCAACGCTCGCGATGGCTCAAGGGCTACATGATCACCTGGCTGGTGCATATGCGGTCGCCCCGACGGCTCCATGCGCAACTCGGGCCGCGACGGTTCTGGGGGTTTCAGGCGCATTTCGTCGCCGCTGTCTCACAGGTCCTGCTCGCGCCGGTTCTGTGGTCGTTCTGGCTGGTGCTCCTCGGTCTGCCACACCCGCTCGACCCGATGATCTCGCGCGCGGTGCTCGCCACGATCTGCGCGATGTTCCTGACCGCCGAGGTGCTCGGCATGTGTGTTCATGCGGTCACGGTCTCGGGGCCGCGTCATCTTCATCTGTTGCCCTGGGTGCCGACGATGCATTTCTATGCGCCCCTTGCCGCCATAGCCGCCTACAAGGCCGTATACGAACTTGTTTTCAAACCGTTCTTTTGGGACAAGACCGCGCATGGCCTGTCGGTTGCCGCGCGCGGGCGCCGCCGCTCAGATGGCGGATTTGACCTCATCGGAATCAAGCTTGAGCCGGGTCACGAAGGCCTTTGAGATGTGATCGCGCAGGGCCTTGGCCGCCGCCTCGCCGTCACGCGCCTCGATCGCGCTGACAATGGCACCGTGCTCGGCCAGCGCATCCTCGCCGCGCCCCTCGGCAGCCAGCGAGGTGGTGGCCAGAAGCGCCATGGAGCGATGCACAAGGTCAAGCTGCTGCACCAGAAACCGGTTATGCGAGGCAAGGTGGATCTGTTTGTGAAAGCGCCGATTGGCGCGAGACAGCTCCTGCGGGCACCCCAGCAGCGCGCGGTCATCCTCCACCATATCGCGCAAAACGCGCACCTCCTCGGGCGTGGCATGGCGCGCGGCAAGCTGGGCGGCCAGCCCCTCGAGCTCGGCGCGCACGACGTAAAGCTCGGCCAACTGGTTGTAATCGAGCGAGGCCACGATCAGGCTTCGCCCGTCGCGCGTCAGCATGGATTGCGTCTCCAGCCGCTGAAGTGCCTCGCGGATAGGGGTGCGCGAGACCCCGAAACGCTCGGCAAGATCGCTCTCCACAAGCCGGTCACCGGGCTTGAACATGCCCACGTCTATGGCTTCCAGGATCAGCGCATAGGCATCTGTGGTCGGGGTCTTCATCGGCAGGTCCGTCCGTCGTCATTGTCCGCTCTCGGACCTTACGCGCTTTGACCGGGGGCGCAAGGCTCCGGGTCGATGCGGCGCTTGCCAGACCGCCCGACGCGCCCCATATCTGATCCATGTTCAAGCTCATGCCCATTCTTCTGGCGCTGCTTTACGCGATCGCCATGTATCGCCTCTCGGTCTGGCGAACCACGCGCGAACTTGACGCGCGCTCGAGCGAACTGGTGGATCCACGGCTCAAGGCGGTGTGCGACCGGCTGGCCCGCGCGCTCGATCTGCCGCGCGTGCGGGTGCATCTTTACGAGATAGACCCTGTGAACGGGCTTGCCGCGCCGGACGGCCGCATCTTCATCACGCGCGGTTTCTACCGCAAATTCCAGAGTGGAGCGGTCAGCGCCGAGGAAATGGGCTCGGTCATCGCCCATGAGCTTGGTCATGTGGCGCTCGGCCATTCACGGCGGCGGATGATCGACTTTTCGGGCCAGAACGCGTTGCGCACGGCGCTGGCCATGATGCTGTCGCGATTCCTGCCGGGGGTGGGGGTGCTCATCGCCAACGGGCTGACAACGCTTCTGGCGGCGCGCCTGTCTCGCGGCGACGAATACGAGGCCGATGCCTATGCCGCGGCCCTTCTGACCAAGGCCGGGATCGGCACGGCGCCGCAAAAGTCGCTGTTCCAGAAGCTCGAGGCGCTGACTCAAGGGGCGGGCGGCACCATGCCCGCCTGGCTGCTCAGCCACCCCAAGACCGAAGAGCGCATCGCAGAGATCGAGCGGCTGGAGGCGCGCTGGCAGCAGACCCTCGGTTGAGCCGCTTTGCCTGTCATCTCCTGGCGTGACACGAGGATCTCCTGAGCCGGAGATCGTCCGGTCAAGCCGGACGATGACCCGAGAAAACACAGCCCGCCCAGAGGCCGAAAACTTTTGATCAAATTGTGCTTGGCAAATCCCCACGCGCCGAGATAGGCTCTGACAAATCTCGATCAGGTGTTCCATCATGGACCTTACACAGTTCCAGACCTTCCGCGTGGCCGCATGCGATCTCAATGGCAGGATGCGCGGCAAGCGTCTGCCCGCCAGCTTTGCCGACAAACTCTCGGACGGTTCCGTCCGAATGCCTCTAAGCTCCTTGAATCTCGATGTTTTCGGGGCTGATATCGAAAACTCGCCGCTGGTCTTCGAAAGCGGCGACATCGACGGGCGGCTGTTTCCGACCGAGCGTGGCGCGGTGCCCTTGCCCTGGCTCGAAGAGCCGCAGGCCCTTGTGCCGATGGTCATGCACCACGAGGACGGCACGCCCTTCGCGGGTGATCCGCGCCATGCGCTGGCCAGCGTTCTTGCCCGCTTTGCTGCACGGGGATGGGAGGTGTTCGCCGCCACCGAGCTTGAGTTCACGCTGGTCGATCCGTCCGGCAGGCTATTGAAAACAGTGCGTGATCCGCGATCAGGTCGGCGCATGAAGGCCCCCGGCATCCTCAGCCTCGGGCAAATGGATGCGTTCGATGCGTTTCTCAGCGCGCTCTATTCCGCTGGGGCCGAGATGGAGATTCCGGTCGAATCGGCCATCTCCGAGGCGGGAATCGGGCAATTCGAATTGACGCTGCGCCATCAATCGGCCATGCGCGCCGCCGATGACACCTGGCTTTTCAAAAATCTGATCAAGGGCATGGCGCGGCGGCATGGGTTTGTCGCCAGTTTCATGGCCAAGCCGTTCCCGGATGACAGCGGCAACGGGATGCACATGCATTTCTCCGTGCTCGACCGCGAGGGAAAGAACGTGTTCGATGACGGCACGTCGCGTGGCACCGATATTCTGCTCTCGGCGGTGGCCGGATGCCTTGCCGCCATGCCGGCCTCGACGCTGATTTTTGCGCCTCACTCAAATAGTTACACACGGCTTGTGCCCGGTGCGCACGCGCCGACCGGGGCGGGCTGGGGTTATGAGAACCGCACCGCCGCCGTGCGCATCCCCGGCGGCCCCAATGCCGCGCGGCGCATCGAGCATCGCGTCGCGGGCGGTGACATCAACCCGTACCTGACCTTCGCGGCGATCCTGGGGGCGGCGATCACAGGCATCGAGGACGGCATGACCGCGCCCGACCCCATCACCGGCAACGCCTATGAGGCGGACCTGCCGCAGCTGGCCCCGGACTGGGCGACGGCAATCATTTACTTCGACACCAACCCTCTGATGAAACGCATCTTTTCGCCCGATCTCATCGCCAATCTGGTGATGACCAAACGACAGGAGTTGCGGGACATGTCCGAGATCCCCGCGCGCGACCACTGGAAGACCTATCTCGAAACGGTGTAAGCTCGAACCAGCGCTGCCCCAAAATATGATCAAAAAGAGACCCCATGAAAATCGGTATCCTCAAGACCGGCCATGCCCCGGATATCGTCCTGGACGAACTGGGCGATTATGACGCGATGTTCGCGCGCCTGCTGGACGGGCACGGGTTCGAGTTCGTGCCCTTCAACGTGGTCGACGGAGAGTTTCCCGCAGGGCCGCACGCCGCCGATGGCTGGCTTGTCACCGGATCGAAGCACGGGGCCTACGAGGATCACGCGTGGATCGCGCCGCTCGAGGCGCTTGTCCGCGAGATCCGCGATGCGGGGCGGCCGCTGGTGGGCGTCTGTTTCGGTCATCAGATCATCGCGCAGGCGCTTGGCGGCAAGGTGGTCAAACACGCGGGCGGCTGGCGGGTCGGGGCGACGGAATACCAGATCGACGGCGCGCCGCTCACCCTCAACGCGTGGCATCAGGATCAGGTCGTGACGGTGCCGCCGGGGGCCGAGGTGGTGGGGCGCGCCGAGGGCTGCGAGATTGCCGCGCTGCGCTATGGCGACCGGATCTTCACCGTGCAGCCCCACCCGGAATTCGGTGCCACCATGATGGATCGGCTGATCGAGCATCGCGCAATCGGCGTGGTGCCCGATCCGTTGCGCGATCACGCGCGCGGCCTGCTCGACACCCCAACCGATAGCGCCGCCATGGCCGAAACCATCGCCGCCGTCCTCAAGAAAGGCGCAAGCCATGGCTGATCTAAGCCAACTCACCGCCGCACTGCCAACTGCCGCGCAGGCCTATCTGGAAAACCGCCGCCTTGACGAGGTGGAGTGCATCATTTCGGACCTGCCCGGCATCGCGCGCGGCAAGGCGGTGCCCGCGACCAAGTTCGCGCGACAGCAATATTTCCACCTGCCCGATTCGATCTTTTACCAGACCATCACCGGCGACTGGGGCGAGGCGGCGGGTGAGGAGGGGTTCATCGAGCGCGACATGATCCTGCGCCCCGACATGAGCACCGCCACCGCCGCGCCCTGGACCGCGGACTGGACGCTTCAGGTGATCCACGACGCCTTTGACCGCGAGGGCGCGCCGATCCCCTACAGCCCGCGCAACGTGCTGCGCCGGGTGGTCGAGATGTATCATGCGCGCGGCATGAAGCCGGTCGTGGCCCCCGAGATGGAATTCTTCCTTGTGGCGCGCAATCTCGACCCGGCGCAGGAAATCAAGCCGATGATGGGCCGCTCGGGTCGTCCGGCGGCCGCGCGGCAGGCCTATTCGATGACCGCCGTCGATGAGTTTGGCCCCGTCATCGACGATATCTACGATTTCGCCGAGGCGCAGGGCTTCGAGATCGACGGCATCACCCAGGAAGGCGGGGCCGGGCAGCTGGAAATCAACCTGCGCCATGGCGATCCGATCAAGCTGGCCGACGAGGTATTCTATTTCAAACGCCTCATCCGCGAGGCGGCGCTGCGGCACGACTGCTTTGCCACCTTCATGGCCAAGCCGATCGCGGACGAGCCGGGCAGCGCCATGCATATCCACCACTCGATTCTCGATATCGAGACCGGACGCAACCTTTTCGCCGGGCCGCAGGGGGGCGAGACCGATCTCTTCTTCCACTTCATCGGCGGATTGCAGAAACACCTGCCCGCGGCCATCGCCGTGCTGGCCCCTTATGTCAATTCCTACCGCCGCTACGTCAAGGATCATGCCGCCCCCATCAACCTCGCCTGGGGGCGCGACAACCGCACGACGGGCATTCGCGTGCCGCTCTCGGGGCCGGACTCGCGCCGGATCGAGAACCGGATGGCGGGGATGGATTGCAACCCCTATCTGGGGATCGCGGCCAGCCTTGCCTGCGGCCTGCTCGGGATCATCAAGGAAGAATGGCCCGAGAAGCAGTTCAAGGGCGACGCCTATTCCGGCGAGCCGGATATTCCCAACGTGATGGGCGATGCGCTTGACATGTTCGAGGAGGCGAAGGACCTGCACGACATCCTCGGGCCCGAATTCGCCCGCGTCTACGCCATCGTGAAACGCACCGAGTACGAGGAGTTCCTGCAGGTCATCAGCCCGTGGGAGCGCGAGCATCTCCTGCTCAACGTCTGAGCGGGAGAAGGCGCGGGGATTTGAGTATTTCCGGAACGGTGAAACGATGAACCTGCTCCATGCCAATGACCGGCGGGGCGAATACCCGCCAAGCTGGTATGCGGCAAGCGTGCCGCAAATGCCGCGCTTGGCGCCGTTGAAAGGGGCGGCGCGGGCGGATGTCTGCGTGGTTGGGGGCGGCTATACCGGCCTTTCGGCGGCGCTGCATCTGGCCGAGGCGGGGTTTGACGTGGTGCTTCTGGAGGCGCAGCGCCTGGGGTTCGGGGCCTCGGGGCGCAATGGCGGGCAGTTGGGCAGCGGGCAGCGGATGGAGCAGACCGCGCTGGAGCGGCTGGTGGGCGCGGATGATGCCGCGCATCTGTGGCACCTGGCCGAGGAGGCCAAGGATCTTGTGAAGTCGCTGGTCGCGCGCCACGGCATCGACTGTCATTTGAAACCGGGCGTGGCACATGCCTGTTTCACCGCGCGCGAGATGGCCGAGGAGCACGCCTATGCCGCGCACCTCGCCGCGCGCTACGGCTATGGGCAGATCGAGACGCTCGATGCCGAAGGGTTCGCCGCGCTCTGCCCGTCGCCCGCCTACAAGGGCGGCACGCTCGATATGGGGGCCGCGCATCTGAACCCGTTGGCCTATGCGATTGGCCTGGGGCGGGCGGCGGCAGCCGCGGGCGTGCGCATCTTCGAGGGCTCGGAAGTGCACGACATCCGCCGCGGCGCCCGCCTGCGGGTGGCGACCGATGCGGGCCATGTCGAGGCCGATCACCTGATCCTTGCCTGCAACGGCTACCTGGGCGGGCTTGATCGACGGGTTGCCGCGCGGGTCATGCCGATCAACAATTTCATCGTGGCAACCGCGCCTCTTGGCGACGATGCGCGCCGCGTGCTGACCCGTGATGTGGCGGTGGCGGATACGAAATTCGTGGTGAACTATTTCCGACTGAGCCATGACGGGCGACTTCTGTTCGGCGGCGGCGAGAGCTATGGCTACCGCTTTCCGCGCGATATCAGGGCGACGGTGGCAAAGCCGATGCTGGAGATTTTCCCGCATCTGGCCGACGTGCCGCTCGATTACGCCTGGGGCGGGACGCTGGCCATCACCATGCGGCGGATGCCATATCTGGCGCGGCTTGGCGACAATATCCTGTCGGCATCGGGCTATTCGGGGCATGGCGTCGGCACGGCGACGCTGGCAGGGCGGCTCATGGCCGAGGCGGTGCAGGGGCAGGCAGGCGGGTTTGATTGCATGGCGCGGGTGCCGTGCGCGGCCTTCCCGGGTGGCGCCGCGCTGCGCAGCCCGCTTCTGGTGCTGGCGATGAGCTGGTTTGCGCTGCGCGACCGGCTCGGCCTCTGAGTTGTTTTGACAATTCGTCACAATTCGGGCCTATATGTTCGGGAAAGCCGAAAGCCAAATTAAGGAAAGCCGAAACCATGACGCAGGTTCCGAACGTGCACGCCGCCGAGCCCATCCCCGTTTCTGCCCGTGCCGAGATCGACCGGCTGCTGTCGAGTGGCGATCTTTTCCGCTACACCGCGCCTCAGGATGCGCCGGTGACACTTCTGGAGCGGGAGTTTGCCGCGGCCATGGGGGTGCGCTATGCGTTGGCGGTGTCGTCGTGTTCGGCGGCGCTGTTTTTGTCGCTCAAGGCGCTTGACCTGCCGCGCGGGGCAAAGGTCCTGATCCCCGGTTTCACATTTGCTGCGGTGCCGTCCTCGGTCATCCATGCCGACTGTGTGCCGGTGCTGTGCGAGGTGGGTGAGGATTACCGGGTGGATCTCGGGGATTTCGCGGCCAAGCTTGAAGGCGTCGATGCCGTTCTTGTGAGCCATATGCGCGGCCATACCTCGGACATGGATGCGATCATGTCCATGGCCGAGGCGCGCGGCCTGCCGGTGATCGAGGATGCCGCGCATTCGCTTGGCACGCTCTGGCGGGGGCGCAAGATCGGCACCATCGGGCGGGTGGGCTGTTTCAGTTTTCAGTCCTACAAGCTGGTGAACGCCGGCGAGGGGGGCATCCTGATCACCGACGATACCGATCTGGTGGCGCGGGCCGTGATCATGTCGGGCGCGTATGAACACAACTGGGCCAAGCATATGGACGTGCCCGATGCCACGCTTGAAGGGGCGTTTGCCCGCTGGCAGAACCGGCTGCCGCTCTACAATCTGCGGCTCAACAATCTTTCGGCGGCGATCATCCGCGCGCAGATCCCCGAGATCGCGCACCGGGTGCGGGCGGGACGGGCCAATCACGATCATGTGGCCGCAAGGCTTGACGCCTCTGCCTGGTTCTCGGTGCCAAAGCCGCTGGCAGGCGAGGAACGCGCACCCGATTCGATTCAGTTCAACCTTGTGGGGATGGACGAGGCCGAGATCCGCGCCTTCGCCGAGGAGGCGGCGGCGCGCGGTATCAAGGTGCAGGTGTTCGGACAGAGCACCGACAATGCGCGCGCCTTCTGGAACTGGGGGTTCCTGCCCGGTGGCGTGCCGGAATTGCCGCGCACGCGCGCGATGCTCATGCGGGCCTGCGATGTGCGATTGCCTGCGCGCCTCACACGCGCCGAGTGCGACGTGATCGCCGACACGCTCCTTGTTGCCGCAGAGACCGTGACGGGCGCGCGGCGCGCCTATGGCACCTGAGAGGACAGGCCGCCCGCAAGATGCGGACGGCCCGGGTTTCGTGAGTGGGACTTTGTGACCGGGGGTCGCTTATTCAGGCTGACCCGCTTCGATCGAGATGCGCAACGCGACCTCGTTGCTGATGAACGGCACGGCCATATCCACGCCGAAATCCGACCGCAGAAGCGTCGTGGTCGCGTCAAAGCCGATCCAGGGGCGGTTGTTCATCGGGTGGGCATCCGCCTTCTTGTTCAGGACCGTGTCGAGCACGACAGTGCGGGTCGTGTCCTTGATGGTCAGGTCGCCGGTGATGAGGGCGGTATTCTCGCCGGTCACTTCGATGCCCGTCGAGGTGAAGGTGACGAGATCACCTTCTTGAGCGCCGAACAAATCGTCCGACATGAAATGCGCTTCGCGCTTTTCCCAGCCAGTGAACATGGACATGAGCGGCATGGAGACGGTCACCGAGGAATTGGCCGGGTTTTCGGCGTCGAACTCGATCGTGCCCTCGAAGCCCGAGAACATGCCCGTCGTGGTCGAGAAGCCGAGATGGTCATAGGTGAACACGACCTGGCTGTGGCTTGGGTCAAGCTGGTAGGTTTCGGGCGCGGCGAGGGCAGGGGTGGTGCCAAGGGCAAACGCGGCGGCGAGCACGATACGATTCATAGAGCAATCTCCGATACAGGTCATGTCGAATTGACTGCTCAAAGATTGGGGCTGATCGATAAAAGAACAATACCGCAGTTTCAAACAAACCCTGTGGATTGGCGAACATTTGCGCGAAACGGGGTTACGCGGCGAGCGAGAGTGCCTGACGCAAATGACGTTCGGCGCGGGTGTCGCTTACCTCGAGCGACACGATCAGACGACCGGCCCCGTCGCGCGCGCTGAGCAGACCGTCGCGCAGCGACAGTTCCGACAACGCGTCAAACCGGTGCACGACGCAACGCGCCGGAACGCCGTTACGTCCGGGATGCAGGATACGAAGCTGCGCATTTCGGCGGTCGATCTGGATAACCGGGCGCGTATCCGGGCGGCGCGCATTGTGCAAGGCGAGCAATCCCGCCCAAAACAAGCCAAGCGAAAACAGAAGTTTCATCAACATCATGGCCGGGTCCGCCACGACCGAGGGCAAGAGCCAAAGCCCGAGCGCCGCCCCGATCAGGGCCCCGCCCAGAAGCCGCATGAGGCCACGCAGCAGCGCGGGCCCCGCATCATCCGTCGCCGAGGCATCGGCGGAGTCGGAATATGGCGGGACGGGGAACTCTCGCTCGTAATCGGGAAGCGCGACCATGGGTTTACTCCTTCAACTCTTCACCGGCAGTCTGGCCCGGAAAAAGGCCGGGATTGGGGCGCTGCCGTGACCGTTCCGGGACGCGCCCGATCCGCCCTTGCAGGCAAGCGCGGGTCAAGCTATACGCGCCCAACCTTTCGCAATCGTTATGATCCGCGCAGACTCTCGTGGACGGGCCGCGAAAGGGCATCGCCCGTCCTATGAAATGCGCCTTGACAGAAATGGAGACGACATGCCGCTTTACGAGCATGTGATGATCGCGCGTCAGGATCTTTCCAACGCGCAGGCCGAGGGCCTGATCGAACATTTTGGCGCCATCCTCGCCGATAACGGGGGCAAGGTACTCGAAAGCGAGTATTGGGGCGTCAAGACGATGGCCTACAAGATCAACAAGAACCGCAAGGGCCATTACGCCTTTCTCAGAACCGACGCCCCCTCTGCCGCCGTGCAGGAGATGGAGCGTCTGATGCGGCTGAACGACGATGTGATGCGCGTGCTGACCATCAAGGTGGACGCCCATGAAGAGGGCCCGTCGGCACAGATGCAGAAGCGCGAGGAACGTGGAGAGCGTGGCGACCGCGGAGATCGTGGCGACCGTGGCGACCGCGGAGATCGTGGCGACCGCCCCGAACGCCGCGAACGCCGCTGAACCATCGCGTGAGAAAAGGACGATAACCCATGGCTACCAAACCGTTTTTCCGTCGCCGCAAGGTCTGCCCCTTCTCGGGCGATAACGCGCCGAAGATCGACTACAAGGATACGCGCCTGCTGCAACGCTATATTTCCGAGCGCGGCAAGATCGTGCCGTCGCGCATCACCGCCGTCTCGGCCAAGAAACAGCGCGAACTGTCGCGCGCGATCAAGCGCGCGCGCTTTCTTGCGCTGTTGCCTTACGCCGTGAAATAAGGAGTGACCCGATGCAAGTGATCCTTCTGGAACGCGTGGCCAAGCTTGGCCAGATGGGCGACGTGGTCGATGTCAAACCCGGCTTTGCGCGCAACTTTCTTTTGCGGCAAGGCAAGGCGCTGACTGCGTCCGAACGCAACATCGCCGAATTCGAGGCGCGCAAGGCGCAACTCGAGGCGCAGAACCTCGAAACCCGCAAAGAGGCCGAGGCCATGGCCGAGCGCCTTGGCGGACAGCAGTTCGTCGTGATTCGTCAGGCGTCTGACGGCGGTGCGCTCTACGGCTCCGTGAGCACGCGCGACGCGGCCGACGCGGCGACCGAAAACGGCTTTACCCTTGATCGCAAGCAGGTGGCGCTCACCCGCCCGATCAAGTATCTGGGCCTTCACGATGTGACCGTGACGCTGCACCCCGAAGTCGTGGTGACGATCCATCTCAACGTCGCGCGCTCGCCCGAAGAAGCCGAGCTTCAGGCCTCCGGCAAGTCCATCCAGGACGCCGCGGCCGAGGCCGAGGCCGCCGCCGATTTCGAGATTGCGGAACTCTTCGACGATCTTGGCGGGGCCGCGTCGGACGATGACGATTACGCGCCCGCTCGGTCAGACGACGACGACAACTGACCACCTGGTCCATCGGGCCGCCCACAGATTGCGGGCGGCCCGACAGTCTGATGTCGTCCCATGGTCCGCTCGATCACACGATTGTAATGCGCGACGTTACTCGTTTATAGTGCGTTGGTCGCTCTATAATGAGGGCCATCTGCATGGACCTGATCGATCTCAGCACGATACCAGACGCGGATGACCGCTTTGTCCGCTTTCTTGACGACGTGTGTCAGACTCTGGAATTCGATCACGCTTCCTACGCCACATTCAATCCCATTTCCGGCGCGGTCCAGGGGTTTGCCAATTACAGTGCCGATTGGGTGACCCATTACATGACACGCGGGTTCCATCGGATAGACCCGACCATACACATCAGCCGCAAGTCGATCGCCCCGGTCGACTGGGACCGGCTCGAACGGACGACACATTTCCAGACAGTCTTTGCCAACGCCCCGGATTTCCACGTATCGGAGCGCGGCCTTACAGTCCCGGTTCGGGGTCCCTATGGCGATATCGGTCTTTTCAGTGTCACTCGGAACTGCCCTGCAACGCAATGGCAGTCACTTCGCAAGCATGTCATGGGCAATCTTCAGATGGCCGCGGTTCACATGCATGACAATGTGATGGGTTCAAACCTTTCGATGTCCGCCCTGCGCCTTCCATCCCTCTCGCAGCGCGAGCGGGAGATCCTGCAATGGGTAGCGGAAGGCAAGTCGCAACAGGATATCGGCGACATTCTGTCCATCTCGCATCGCACGGTTGAAGTCCACCTGCGCTCTGCACGCAGCAAGCTGGGGGCGCTCTCCACGCCACAGGCTGTCGGACGCGCGGTCGGTCTCGGGATTGTGAAGCCGAGTTGATCGAAAGTTCGCCGTTTTTCGAGAATTTTCCCGAAATCGTGATCAAGAAGGGTTCCAGATACGGGAAACCCCTAATGGAATAATTTTCCTCTTTAAGCGAACTTTCGTGAACTAGACATAAATGGGGATAAGACAATGATCATCGTTCTTGATGCTCTGAACAGGCACCGCTTCGGCGACCTGGAAAAAGAGATGTATCGCCTTCGGGCGCGTGTGTTTCACGACCGTCTGGGTTGGGACGTGACCGTGCGCGACGGGCTCGAGAAGGACGAGTTCGACGCGCTGGACCCGGCCCATGTGATTGCGCTTGACGATGACGGGAACGTTGTCGGCTGTATGCGCCTGTTGCAGACGACCGGACCGCACATGCTGTCTGATGTGTTTTCGGATCTGCTTGATGGAGAGCCACCGCTCCGAAGCCCCCAGATATGGGAGGCAACCCGATTTTGTGTTGATACCGAGCGTCTGACAGTCGGTGGGCGCGCGCGGAACTCCATTTCCTATGTGACCTCGGAGGTTATGGTCGGCGCGTTCGAGTTTGGCCGCGATGCCGGTGTTCTCGATGCCGTGGCAGTGATCGACCCGGTGATGAACCGCGTGATGATCCGGTCCGGCAATGCGCCCTATGATTACATCGGCAAGACCGTGGACATGGGCAAGGTCCATGCCCTCGCCGCCTTGCTCGATTGCTCGGACGAGCGGATCGCGCGTATCCGCGCCCATGCCGGGATCGAGGGCAATGTGTTTTTGACCGACGAGCAGGCGCTTGCTCTCCTGGCAAGACAGAAGAAGCAAAGACCCGCGAAGACGGCTCTCGAAGCCTATTGCGACGAGCAGATTGCCGCCGCGACCACCACCAAGGAGCGGGTCGATGCGCTGCGCCTCAAGGCCGCGCTCGCCGACAGGGTTCGTTCACACTCGGATATCAGCGCCTGATCCCCCAATCTTGCGCATCCCAGTCGGGCCTCGCCCGGGCCGGGTGTCAGAACGGAAAAGGGCCGCCCTCATTCTCCCCGGGGCGGCCCTTGCGTTTCTTGCGGATGTGAGCCTGTGGCGGCTTATACCAACGGCCCTATGAGTTGACCGCTTTGGCATATTCTCGGTCACTGATAGAACGGACGCGTTGCTGATCGTTTGCGAAGAAGTTCCACGCGTC
>PHEQ01000070.1 GCA_002842985.1 Alphaproteobacteria bacterium HGW-Alphaproteobacteria-1 | reverse complement strand
TCCCTGTCACCAGAAAGGGTAAAGGTGGACGACTTTTACGCCGCCCGCAGCAGGCTCATCCCGCCGCTACCGTGGCCGACTTTCGCACCGCCGTTCTCAATTCTCGCCGTCTCCGGGCGTGATCCTGAAAATCTCGGCGTTATCGCCGAGCGCGCTGGCATACTCGCCGTGGATGTCGAGCAGAAGAATGCGCGCGCTCGGAAAGCCTTCTCCATCTGGTGCCGAGATAGATCGCAGCAAACTGGCAACGGTAGTGGATTTGCCCGAGCCGGTTGAGCCAAGCACTGCGCTGTGACGCGTGACGAGCTTGTCGAGGTCAAGACGGACAGAAATACTCTCTGCGTTGGCAAGGCGCCCCACCACCACCTGTCCAGCAAACTCCGTTCCATAGATTTTGGCCAGATCCTCTTCTGTGACGAGATGAACCTCATCGTTCACGTTCGGATACTGGCTGATGCCCCGCTCGAACGATGCCTCGACTATCTCGCCGACGAGTTGAACGGTCAGCCATCGTTCGCCGCGGTCGAGCGCATTAGTTAGCGTCGTTGGTGTCGCACTTGCCCCTACCTCGGAAATAATAGCGTAGAGATCATGATACCCTTGAGGTATCCGCACGAAGCTACCGACCTGACCGACTCGGTAGCTTCTTCCGCCGATGATCGCGATGCCGGAGGCTACGCCCTCGAATTGGCGCACGCTTACGGTTGCGCCTGCGACAGACCCTACATGGCCCAGAAGGGTCGGAGCAATCATCAGACCACCGGCGCGGTTGGAGTTGTCGGCGGCATCACCGCCGCTGTTGCTGTCAGCGCCGGTGGTGTGGGAAATGCTTGGATCGATCGCGACGCGGCGAAGAACCGAGCAAATGGTTCTATTGCTCCGAGCATGAAGTTTCCGTCCTTGTCGAGATAGGTCGACCTTATTGGCCCCCAATCCTTGTTCGGAAGTTCAGCTGGTGCCTTCCATACGCCACGAATGCCGTTCACCTTGGCTTGGTCACGCGCATAGACGCTGAAGTTTGGCAGGCGGCGAGCAAGATCGCACGCTGGCCCCTCTTCGTCGAGAATCTTGTATTGGAACGCGAATACACTGGAGGATGGATTCGCCGCGAGCGCTTCATCCAACCCGGCAGCAATATGTGCGTCAGCAAAGGAAAAGCCGATAGAGACCAACAGCGTGTCGGGGGTCAGCAAGAATGCACGGAGGCGATCGAGCAACGCGGCGTAGGGGGCTTTCTGCGTCTGATCGTATTTCAGATGTTCTGGGAAGACGAGGTGACTTGCCGAGCTTTGACCCGTGCGGATCACCTCTCCCTTCGCGCTCGCACGCCAGCCAAGCGAGCCGTGGAGTTTCCAAAGCCGCGTCCATCGCGCGGGAAGATCGCTGCGCGACACTGACACGGGGTCGAAGAACGGTTCGCGACCGCCCGTGAAGCCATCGAAATATGGCGCTCGCACAGACTCGAACGCTTCTTCGAACAGCAGGTCGTAGTTCGTGGTGAAAATCTCTACCGGATAGTCACGCGTTGTGCCCGTAATCCAATTCACGAGATGTGCATAAGCCGATCCGGCCGCCGGCAATCGGACGTCCACGATTTTGCCGATCTCGGAGCAGATTGCTTCGCCGAAAGTAGCAAAGCCGGTGCCATCGAGATCGTGGACCTTCGCCGACCCGATCACTTGGCTCAAAGAGCGAATCCGAGAAAGGATCGTCTCGATGTCGTGCTGCGCGAGTTCAGCCTTCAGACCGTCAATTTGTTGTTGATAGGTCGGTGCGAGCGTCGTGAGCACCTGATCAGTGAGGCCCGCAACCGCCGGGATAAGGGGATAAGTACCATCAGGCTTGACCATGCCGGCCGCAGCTCCGGCGCCAACCAACAGCCCGATCCGCTTGCGGCCTTGCGCGACGATCGTCCGTAGCGCCGCCATATATTGATCAGGATTGTGAATACTGACAGTCAATTTATGCTCCCCCGACGTTAGCATCCGCATCCATGCTTCGAGCTAACAAATCAACATCCCACGCTTGTTCTCGCCCGTCTATCGAGATCGGCTGAAAAAGCCCTTGTTTTTCAGCTGGCTGCATCCGCGCCACCTGTGCTTCCGTCAGTCGGAAAACGCTGCTCACTTATCTGTCTCATAACGGACCCCAAATTTTTTCAAATCAGCAACATCACTGGGTCCTGCCTAGCCTTCCCTCTGTTCTGGAATGTTTCTTTAGCCCTCCACCTCTTCGATCTTTTCCAACTCGAGCCGTGCTTGGGCTTCATTGAGACGCCATCGCCTGATGACATAGAACGCTAGTGCCTTTCGAGTTTCGACGGTAATGTGCGCGCTCTCCTGAAAGCCGAATTCCAGTCGGACAACCCGCACCTGTTCGTCCGAGAGGTTGGACCGAGGACGTATCCACAAGCGCACGAAACTGTGCCAGTCTAGGTCGAAAGGCAGGGGAGAAGATCTAACCCGCGTTGCAACATCGTTTTGTTTCAACATGCGGATCGGGAGGTAGTCGCGATAGGCCTTATGCTTGTAGCTCCAAGCCCGAAGGTGAATGGCCTCTCCGTCGAAGTGAAACTGCACCGGACTGATCCACTGTGGCTCGGAAAGGCCACTGCTCATCGAAGTGTAGGTGATCTTTATGTCTTGCTCGCCTCTCATCGCGCGGTGGAGCTGCGCAATCACGGCGGAATCCATCATGCGATTGGGCAGCGGGATGCTCGCGCCAAGGGATGTTGTCTCGTCGCTAAGTAGGTCGAAGACCTGGTCTGGTCCGACATCAGACAGTGCCCTGTGGCAACCGCTCGAGAAATAGGTCTTCTCCGTAGCATCATAGACCGGCGGTGTCTGCGTCAGCGATAGATAGGTTCGAAAGTCGACAGCCGCCTGCGCTGTCGAGATATCGAAGCGCTGCATTAAGTCCCGACGGTTCGCCTGACCTCTCCAGGTAAGGCATTGATCCAAGAACAGGATCCGTTCGCGTTGTGCGTGTTTAAGGTCTGCAAGGCTCATAAGATGAAGACTACTTGACTCAGCGCGTGAAGTCCATACAGTAACAACACGTATAGAAAGTGGATATATCGTATGCGAATCCTTCACACCGCAGATCTTCATCTGGGCCGGCAGTTCATGGGGCTCAGTCTAGAAGAAGACCACGAGGTCGTCTTGGGCCAGATCGTTGAGACTCTGATGGCAGAGCAAGTTGAAGTCCTCGTGATCGCGGGCGATGTGTTCGATCGGGCATCACCGCCCAATTCGGCGATCCGGCAATTCAACCGCTTTCTCAAGTGCGTGGCAGACGAGACCAAAGCCGCTGTCGTGATGATCTCAGGCAACCATGATTCCGGCGACCGGATCGAGGCGATGTCCGTCTTTTCAACCGCGTCGCGGGCGCTGGTGCGCGGGATTGCCGATGCGGTGGAAGTTCCACTGGTGCTGCGTGATGCACATGGAGAGGTTGCCTTTTCCGCCCTGGCTTTTTCCTATGAATACGCCGCGCGCGAGGTGTTCGGTGACGAAAGCATCAGCACACCTTCAGACGTCATCGCGGCGCAGATCGCCGCAGCGAAAGCGCGTGTTCCCAAAGGGGCGCGCTGGATTGTGGTGGCCCATGCCTTCGTCGCAGGGGGAGCAGTCGGGGAGACCGAACGCCCGCTGACCCGGGTCGGCGGCATCGAAACCGTTCCAGCCGAGGTCTTTGATGGGGCGGACTACGTATCATTGGGGCATCTGCACAAGCCGCAGGAAGTGGGCGCACCACATATCCGTTATTCCGGCGCACCGCTCGCCTTCGGTTTCGACGAGGCGGGAGAAGAAAAATCAATGACCATCGTCGATCTGAATGCGGATGGCGTTGAAATTCGCACGGTGCCGTTCCGTCCGCTCCGGCAAGTGCGCTCGCTTACCGGAGCATTCGCGGATCTTCTTGCGGGGAACCCATCGGAGGATTTCATCCAGGCCATCCTGACGGATGAGATCCCTCTGATCGATCCGATGAAGCGATTGCGTGCGACGTATCCCAACGCATGCCATCTGGCTTATTCCCGGCAGGCGCGGTCACTAGAAAGTATGGCGATCGGAGCGGGGCGAGCAGCAGTCACGCCCATTGAAATGGTCAGCGATTTCCTGAAAGCGGTGCGCGGCCGGGAGCCAGAGGGCGCTGAAGTGGCGATAATCGCCGACAAGTTGCACGCTGCGGAAGTTGCGGGGGACTGGACATGAAGCCCATTCGGCTTTCGCTTCAGGCATTCGGTCCCTTCGCAACGACCGAAGTTGTGGATTTTCGATCAGCGATCGAAACTGGGTTGTTCGGCATCTACGGCCAGACCGGGGCGGGAAAATCGACGCTGTTCTCTGCAATGTCTTTTGCGCTTTTCGGGGCGCCAACCAGGACCGACCAAGAGCCACGTTCGCTGCGCTCGGACCATGCGGCGGCGGATCTGCCCACCGAAATCGAGTTTGTCTTCGAACTGGGCGCCAAGACCTATCTGATCCGCCGGCGCCCGGCGCAGGAGCGTCCGAAGGCGCGCGGTGAAGGGACAACCGAAGACGCGGCGGAAGCCTCGCTTTTCGATGTCACCGGGATCCCGATCGATGCGCTCGGGCTGGGTCAGTCGGGCCGTGTCATCGCCGAGAAGAAGGTCTCTGTGGTGGGGCAACAGGTAGAGGAGCTGCTGGGTTACGGCGCAGATCAGTTTCGACAGATCGTTCTCTTGCCGCAAGGCAAGTTCGAGACGTTCCTCGCCGCAAAGACAGATGATCGGGTCAAGATATTGCGCGATCTCTTCGACGTGACGCTCTATCGCGATCTCGCCGCCCGGTTGAAGGAAGAAGCCTCGGAGGCAGAACGGGCGTTGCGCGAGCAGCGTTCGCTGTACTTGGCACGGCTCGTGGAACGTGGCTTTGAAAGCGTCGACGCGCTGGAACTGGGGATTGCCGCTGCCGAATCTGAAGTCGACGCGAAACGGGGCCATCAGCGTGTCGCGGAAGCGGCGAACGAAACCGCACGCAAAGTTCTGAGCGAGGCGGAGCAGGTCGAAAAAGCCTTTGCGGCTGTCGATAAGGCACGGCAGGCGCTTGACGATCTCGAAGCGAAAACGGGTGAAATCGAGACTTTGACGAGGCGGGTCGAGGCTGTCACGAATGCCTCGCAGGCGCGGGATCTCGAGTCGGCTTGGCACGATGCGGCGCGGGACAGCCGCGACGCGGCGAAAGCCGTGACTGATACCAACGGCCCTATGAGTTGACCGCTTTGGCATATTCTCGGTCACTGATAGAACGGACGCGTTGCTGATCGTTTGCGAAGAAGTTCCACGCG
>PHEQ01000027.1 GCA_002842985.1 Alphaproteobacteria bacterium HGW-Alphaproteobacteria-1 | reverse complement strand
GGACCCAATCGGCCCCCTGATCCTCGATGGCGCGGATCTCGGCCCCGAAATCGGCGAAATCGGCCGACAGGATCGAGGGGGCGATCTTGATGGAACGGTTGAAGGTCATGGCGCGGCTCCTCTCGGGCAGGGATGGAAGGCAAATGCGCGCTCGGGGCCGCGAGGTCAAGCCCGCGCCTCCCTCGTCCCCGTCATCCTCCGGCTCGACCGGAGGATCTCTGCCGGTCCGGAGATCCTCGGGTCGCGCCCGAGGATGACCAAGCGCGCGATTGAACCCCGCGAATTTCCATGCAAACTTGGCCCCAACCAAGAGGGAGGGACGCGGATGCAGGGCGCGATGATGCACCGGCCGCTGAGGATCATCGACATCCTGCGCCACGCGGCGGAGGCCCATTCCGAAGAGGGCATCGTCTCGGCGCGGGTCGAGGGCGACCTGCACCGCCAGAGCTATGCGCAGACGCTGGCCCGCGCGGCGGGGCTGGCCCATGCGCTGACCGCGCTCGGTGTGCGGATGGGCGACCGGGTGGCGACGCTGGCGTGGAACGGGCACCGGCATGTCGAGCTCTACTACGCCGTCTCGGGGATGGGCGCGGTCTGTCACACGATCAACCCGCGGCTGGCGCGCGAGCAATTGCTTTACATCATCCATCACGCGGGCGACCGGATGCTGTTTCTCGATCTGACCTTCGTGCCACTGGTCGAGGCACTTCGGCCAGACCTGCCCGAGGGGCTGCGGTTCGTGATCCTTACCGACGCGGCCCATATGCCCGAGACCACGTTTGACGCGCTCTGTTACGAGGAGATGCTGGCCGCGCAGCCCGACAGCTTCAACTGGCCCGACCTGCCCGAGGATACCGCTTCGGGCCTGTGCTACACCTCCGGCACCACCGGCAACCCCAAGGGCGCGCTCTATTCGCATCGCTCGACCGTGCTGCACGCGCTTCAGGTGCCGATTTGCCAGACCAGCAGTTTCCGTGCGGGTCGCCGGGTGCTGCCGGTGGTCCCGCTCTTTCACGTCAACGCATGGGGGCTGCCCTATATAGCGCCGCTCACGGGTATGACGCTGGTCATGCCGGGGCCGAACCTCGACGGGCCGAGCCTCTTTCGCCTGATCGAGGGCGAGGGCGTCTATTCCGCCTGGGGGGTGCCCACGGTCTGGGCGGGGCTTCTGGCGGAGATCGAGGCGCAGGGGCGCATCCCCCACGGTTTTGGCGATCTGGTGGTCGGCGGCTCTGCCGCGCCACGGGTGATGATCGCGGCCTATGAGGCGCGCGGCGTCAACGTGGCCCAAGCCTGGGGCATGACAGAGATGAGCCCCATCGGCACGCATGGCGTGTTGCCGCCGCGCTATGAGGATGCCCCGTTCGAGGACCGCATCGCGGCCAAATGTTGCGCGGGGCGGCGGATGTTCGGGCTAGAGTTCAAGATCGTGGGGGATGACGGCCACCCGCAACCCCATGACGGCGCGGCGGTGGGGGAGCTTTACGTGCGCGGCAATACGGTGATTTCGGGCTATTTCGAGAACGAAGAGGCGACCCGGGCGGCCATGGACGCCGAAGGCTGGTTCGGCACCGGCGATGTCGCCTCGGTCGATCCCGAGGGGCGTCTGGTGATCCGTGACCGCGCCAAGGACCTTGTGAAATCCGGGGGCGAATGGATCAGCTCCATCGACCTGGAAAACGCCGCCCTGTCGCACCCCGCGATTGCCGCTTGTGCCGTGGTGGCGATGCCGCATCCGAAATGGGATGAGCGCCCGGTTCTGGTGGCGGTTGCGGCAGGTCCCGCGCGGCCGACGCTCGAGGAGGTTCAGTCGCATATGGAACCCCATTTCGCCCGCTGGCAGCTGCCCGATGACCTCATTTGGGTCGAGGAATTGCCGCTGACCGCGACGGGCAAGGTTTCCAAGCTCACCATACGCGAGCGCATGGCGGATTACGTCCTGCCCGGCCTGCGCGGGGGGGCCGCATGAGCGGGCTTGACCTGCCCGCTCTGGAGGCGTGGCTGTCAACGCACCTGCCCGAGATCTCAGGGCCGCTCGAGGCCGAGAAATTCAGCGGCGGGCAGTCGAACCCGACCTATCGGCTGACCACGCCCGCCGGACGCTACGTGCTGCGCCGCAAGCCGCCCGGCACGCTGCTCAAGTCCGCCCATGCGGTCGAGCGCGAATTCCGCGTGCAGCGCGCGCTTGCAGGCTCTGCCGTGCCGGTGGCGAAGATGCACGCGCTTTGCGAGGACGCGCGCGTGCTCGGCTCGGCCTTCTACATCATGGAGGAGGTGACGGGCCGGATTTTCGACGCACCCAAAATGCCCGGTCTGCCCCGAGAGGAGCGCGGTGCCATCATCGACGCTATGAACCGGGTGCTGGCGGCGATCCATGATGTAGATCTTGCGGCGACGGGCCTTGATGATTTCGGGCCGTCGGGCAATTACTACCGGCGTCAGGCGGATCGCTGGGCGGCGCAATACCGGGCGACTGCAACCGAAGATCTGCCCGAGATGGAGGCCCTTATCCGCTGGCTCGACGCGCATATGCCCGAGGATGACGGGCAGCGCTGCCTCGTTCATGGCGATTACCGGCTCGACAACCTCATCCTTGACCCCGAGGTGCCGGAGGTGCGCGCCGTGCTCGACTGGGAGCTTTCGACAACCGGCCATCCCTATGCCGATCTTGCCGCCGTGCTCATGCAATGGTCGATGCCCGCGACCACCGAGGGGCGTGGTCTGGCAGGGGTGGACCGGGCCGCACTCGGGCTCTGGTCGGATGAGGCATTCGTTGCGCGCTATTGCGAGCGGCGGGGCATCGCGCCCATCGGCGATTTCCGCTTTTACCTTGCCTTCGCCTATTTCCGCATGGCCGCGATCCTGCAAGGCGTGAAGAAGCGCGCGCTGAGCGGCAACGCGGCCGACCCGGAACGGGGATTGCGCCTTGGGGACTATGTCCCGCAATTCGCGTGCGCGGGTCTGGACGTGGCGGAGAGTGGGGCATGAGCGATCTCGACCGGCTCTTGCAAGGCGAGCCGCCCTCGGGCCTGCAAGATCACCTCGGCTATCACCTCGTGGCCTGGTCGCCCGATTTCGCGCGGGTGGAATTGCCGATGGGTCGCCATATCGCCAACCGGCAGGGTCTGCCGCATGGCGGCATCCATGCCACGCTGCTCGATACGACAATGGGCTTTGCCGGGTGCTACACCGGCGATCCCGACCGCAGGCAGATGGCGCTGACGCTCTCGCTCACGGTCAATTATCTCGGTCAGGCGCAGGGCAGCCTTCTCATCGCCGAGGCGCGACGGACCGGAGGCGGCAAGAGCACGTTCTTTGCCGAGGGCACGGTGCGCGACGAGAGCGGGGCCATCGTTGCCACCGGCACCGGCGTTTTCCGCTATCGGCGCAGCGGCTGAGGGCAAAAAACCCTGCCCATGCAGGACCCGAGCGTGCTAGAACAAGCCCGAGAAGCCGAAATGACCGGCCCCCGAACGCAGAGCAGCGCCATGACCGAGACCAGGACCCGCACCGTGATCGACGCAGACGCGGCGGGTGTGATCGACGCTTTCATGACGCCCTATGAGACCGACACACCGCTCATCCGGATGGGCGATTTCGGCGATGGCGGCTATCTGGTGCCCGACGATCTGCGTGGAATTGCTGCGTGTTATTCGCCCGGAGTGTCGGAACAGGCGAGTTTCGAGATGGACATGGCCAAGCGGGGCATCCCCTCGTTCATGGCCGATGCCTCGGTCGAACGCCCGCCGCTGGATGTGCCGGGGGCGCAGTTCGTGCCGAAGTTTCTTGGCGACAAGGACGAGGGCCAGGTCATGACGCTGGCAAGCTGGGTCGCTTCGACAGACCCCGACCCCGAGGCCGACCTGCTGTTGCAGATGGATATCGAGGGGGCCGAATACGCCACGCTGGCGGCCGCGCCGCGAGACCTCTTGCGCCGGTTCCGCATGATCGTGATCGAATGGCACCACCTGCCCTCGGTGCTGACCAAGCCGCGGTTTCTGGCCCCCGCCCTTGCCGTGGTGGAAAAGCTGCGCGAGGAGTTCGTGACGGTGCATGTGCATCCCAACAATGTCTCTGGCAGCGTCGAGATCGAGGGGCAAGCGATCCCGCGTGTTGTCGAGGCGACGCTTTTGCGCCGCGACCGCGCGACGGGGCTGCGGCCCGCGACCGCGCTGCCGCACCCGCTCGACCGGCGACACGCCCCCAAACGCCCTGCGCTTGCCCTGCCGGATCGGTGGCTGGCCAAACCGTGAGATCGGAGCAAATATGGATCAGGTCGTGATAAGCCGCCCGGAACTGACATTCTCGCCAGAAGTGGCGGACCTGGTGCGCGAGACCTACGCCGGGGCGAAGGTGATCCTTGAATATGGCAGCGGCGGCTCGACCGTGCTGGCCTCGGAGATGGCGGGCAAGACGGTATTCTCGGTCGAAAGTGACAAGCGCTGGACGCAGAACCTGCAAGCCTATCTAGATCAGGCCGGAACCGCCTCGGCGGTGCACCTGCATTACACATCCATTGGCAAGACAGGCAAATGGGGGCGCCCGGTGGATCATTCGGGCTATCGCGGCTATCACCGCTACCCGCTCGAGGTATGGGACCGGCCCGATTTCGTCGCCCCCGACACGGTGCTTATCGACGGCCGCTTTCGCGAGGCGTGTTTCTACGCGGTGATGCTGCGTTGCACCAAAAAGACCGTGGTGCTGTTTGACGACTATGCCGACCGGGCGCGCTATCACGCGGTGGAACGCTTTGCCGCCCCGGTCGAGATACGAGGGCGCATGGCAAAATTCGTGCTCGGCAAGCGCGCCCTGCCCCGCGCGCACCTGACGCAAATCGTCGGCGCGTTTTCGAACGCCTTCTGACGCTCAGGCCGTCTGCGGCTGCAGCGCCTGCATCAGCGCGCCGAAATCGGGACGGGCACGCAACTCGGCGATCATTTCGCGGTGGCGGGCGCAACAGGCGTGATGGAGGTGGCCCACTTCGGGATCCGCGAGCAGCTCTTGGAAAATCGCCGCCTTGCGCGGACGAATGGCGTCGATGCTGCGATCCTCGATCCGGTTGTGGTTCATCTTTCGCCAGTAGTCGAGGCCAAGCGCCTCACCGCCGTGATGCGCCCGCCCGCGCGCCTTTTTCACGAGATAGGATTCGCAGGACTTGAGCGCGTAGTGGTTGAGCTGCACGAGATCATAGCCAAGCGAATCCGGCCCCGCGCGCCAGGCCCCCGACATATACCGCTCGGGCATTGGCTGGCCCGAGCCGTTGACCCAGTGCAGGTCTGCAAAATGCGCGACCGTGGGTCGTTTGGGGCGGTGCACACCGATATGCTCCCACAATCCGCGATGGAACATGGTCTTGAGGCCCCAGGCCTGCGGCGGGCGGCGGGTCATGTCGGCGGCGGCGCGGGTGAACTGATCGGTGAGGAACCCCTCACGATAGTCCACCACGCCGCCATTGCCGAAAAGCCGCCACGTCATCGAGAGGGTGCGCGCCTCCGGCACGGCGGCGGTGAGCGCGCGCAAGCTGTGATCGCCGGTCTTGATGTTGATATATTCGTCGGCGTCGATGGGGATGACCCAATCCTCCGGCCCGGCGAGATCGGCCTTGAGAAAACGGCGGTAGGCGCGGCGCTGCGGGGCGGGCTGTTTCGACGTGTTATCGAAATGGCGCAGCTTGCCCATGGCGTCGAGCCGGTCAAGCAGCGCGTCCGATCCGTCGGTGCAGTCATTCGAGAAGACCGCGATCACATCCGCCCCGATGGCAAGGTTATGCGCCACCCATTCGAGGATGAACGGCCCCTCGTTCTTCATCGGGGTGACAATGACAAAACGGCTCATGCGCTGCTCCCTTCCCGCCTCAGGCGGCCACCCCGTGCCGTTCGGCCAGTTCTGCCAGGATCGAGCCCTCGGGCGGCACCCCGTCATGCACGATCTGAAGCCGCGCCCGGCAGCGCCGTCCGTAAAAATGGATCGACACGGTATCCTCCTTCACCTGACGCCATGTCCGCGCAGCGGGGCGGAAATAAAGCCGCCGCTCGGCGAAGGACACCGGGTAGAGCACATGAGGCGGCAAGGCGTGGCGAAACTCGTCATGTTCCTTGAGGAAATAGGACAGCGCCCTTGGTCCCCAGACACCCCAGGGCATTTCCGAGACATGCATCGGATCGCCCGCCGTCGCGCGCCGTTCGATCTCGGCCTGATGGACCGGGCGCATCCAGCGGGGCCGTGCGTATTCATCGGCACAAAACGCGATGAGCGCGGCCAGCGTGGGCGAGGCGGCCGGCAGGGCCAGCACACCGCTGGCCACGACATTGTCATTCTCGCGTCCGAAGAAATAGCCCTCCTGCGGCTCGAACGGGCGCAGGCAGTAGGCATCGGTATCCGACCAGACAATCCCGTCATGGCGCGCCAGCAGGTGATAGCGGAACTTGTCCGAATAGGGCGCGGGGCTGCCCGAACGCCCGTGGCGGATCATGGTTGCGGGGTCGGGCAGGATGTCCGAGGCGGACGCGGCCTCGACGCCCTCGGGAAGGCCCTCGACCCCGCGATAGGAGAACATCACCACCGGATGCCCTGCATCGACGAAGGATTTCACGCACAGCCGCTCGATGAACCCGAGCGGCGGTCCGTCCCAAAACATCGCAATGGTGGCAAGGCTCATTCGGTCTGTTCTCCCATCGTCAGTCAGCGCCGTTCGGGCGCGGGCAGGCAATCACGGCGGAACCGGTCCGAAATGAACACAGCATCGCCGAAGCGCAGCATCCCGTTGGTATGGCGCTTGGACGGAAAGATATCGTAGAGCCAATAGCCATGCCCGCGCATCAGTGTCAGGATACTGTCAAGCAGCGGCACACCGTCATATTGCGGCAGGCTCAGCCATTCCAGCATGAGGATGTCGATGGACTGGTTCGCGAGCATCCGCTCGGCGCCGCACAGGATGGCGTAATCGCTGCCCTGGGCATCGGTTTTCATGCAGGCGACATGCGAAAT
This sequence comes from Alphaproteobacteria bacterium HGW-Alphaproteobacteria-1, assembly GCA_002842985.1. Lineage (GTDB taxonomy): Bacteria > Pseudomonadota > Alphaproteobacteria > Rhodobacterales > Rhodobacteraceae > Roseovarius. Next base: position 60,474 of record PHEQ01000027.1, on the reverse strand, counting down.
GCCCTCTGCCGCGCACCAATCGTCAAGACGGGCGAGCTTGACCGCGATGGTTTGCGTGGTGAAGTGGCTTGAGTTCTGCTGCGCCTCGGCGCTGTCATTGGTCAAGAGCGACGAACTTCCGACATGGTCGGCGATGTGAAACTCGGCCATGCCGTTTCGGTCCGAGAGGGCGAGTTGATGCACGCGGACTGTCGGAAAGCGGGCAAAACGCTCGGTCACATAGGTGCATTGGGCCGGGATCGGTTCGATCAGATGGACCGGCAGATCGCTGTAAAGCCGTGCGAGGTGAATGGCCATGGTGCCCCGGTTCACACCGATATCAAGCACCACGCCGCGCCGCTCGGAATATTGCGAGAGACGCGCAAGTGCGCCCACCGGCCCGCCGCGTTCCATCATTCGCCTGCGGTGCCGGGGTTGTGGTCTGAGGATGCTCTCTTCGGTCATGGTCTGCTCCGGGCGGGGGGTCGCTCAGTAATCCTTTTGCGTGATCGTCGCGGTCGTCTCGATCGCATTGGCCCTGAGCCAGTCGCGGAACTCTTCCCATCCGGGGCGGGCGCGCAATTCGGCGATCTTGGCGCGGTGCCATTCGACCGCGCGCGAATGCAGCATCCCCAGCACCGGATCGGCCCTGAGCGCCTCGTAGATCGGGCGCGCACGGTCGGCGTGGGGCAGGATGCTGCGGTCCTCGACCCGGTTCACGTTCATGTCGGACCAGTAATGTTCGGTCTGTTCGCGGGCAATATGGTTGGTGCGGCCCCGGTCGCGCTTGACCAGAAAGCTGTCGATGGAGCGGACCGAGTAATGATGCAGCCGCGCATAGCGATGGCTGAATCCCGGCCAGCCGCGCCATGTCACCTGGTCCATGGGGCGCAGGTTGCCGCCGCAATCGGACCAGCGCACCTCGGCCTCTCGCCCTTCGGGTGTGCCCTTGGGTCGGTGCGGGTTGAACTTGCGGAAGAGGCCGTTGTTGCGAAACATCGTCTTGAACCCGGTGGCGCGCCCGTTGGCGGGGTCGTCCTCGGCATCGGCAAGAAAGAACTGCTCGGTCACGGGCCTGTCCTCATAGCCCTCGACCGCACCGCAGCCAAAGAGCTTCCACACGAAGGACACCGCGTCGCAATCGCCCATTTCGGCGATCATCCCGGGCAGCGTCTGCACCCCGTCGCGCAGGTTGATGAATTCGTCCACATCAAGGCACATGAGCCATTCGGCGCCTTTGATCCACGGATGCGCGGTAGCGCGCCGCAGCGCCTTGTGCTGCGGCGGCGATCCGTCCGCGACATCGTTGGGCCGGTGGCTGGCATAGCCCAACTCGGTCAGCCGGTCGGCGATCAGATCGGTTCCATCGTCGCAATTATTGGTGAAAATCACGAAACCGGTAAAGCCGATGGCAAGGTTATAGGCCACCCATTCAAGCATGAACGGCCCCTCGTTCTTCATCGTCGTCATGATGACGTGAGTGCCGCCAAGCGCGGGCACCGGCAGGGCGGCGGCAAACTGCTGTGCTGCGGTCATTCGGCGGCCTCGCGTCTGAGCCTGCGAAAGGCGGGGCTGACGATGCGCGCCAGTTTTTCATGCCCGCGTTCTTGCAGGTTGGTTTGCAGTGCGCGCCGATACCACGGCAGCATCCGCCGCTCGCGGTAAAGCTGATAAAAGGTTGCGGGCGTCAGCGTGCCATCGAGCGCGTGTTGCATGATCGGCTTGAGCAGGTTGGCGCGGCGCAGGAAGACCGGCGAGAAATGCCCTGAACACCACGTCTTGAGGCGGATCACGTTACCGCCTTCAAGCCGGTCCACATGGCGGCGGTCGGGCGTAAAGAAGGGATCGTAAAACACGAATGCCTTGTCCACCTCGTCGATCTCATAGGCGCAATCGGAATGTGGCAGCGACCAGTCGCGCGCCTTTCCCATGCCGAAGCGGTCCTCCCAAGGAACCAGCGTGGCGTCGAGCGTGGTTTGCGGGTTGAAGCTGATGACCGTGGCACCGGGGGCCAGCGAGGCAAAGGCCAGCGCCGCGAAACCGCCCATGGATGTGCCGGTGAAGAAAACCTTGTCGAAGGCCGAGAACACGCCGTCGGCCGAAAGCTTTTGCAGATGTTCGACCAGTTGCGGGCAGCGATACCAGTCCTTGCGCCGCGCCATGACCGAGAGGTGCGAACAGCCATTGTCGCGCACGAACTTGTAGGCCCAGGGCTCTCGTCCCGGTGACAGGTCGTTGACGTTGGAGAGGTTGTCGAAACTCACGACAAGCCGCGCGGGATCCCGGTAGATGCACATCACCGCGTGATTTTCGAGCCGCGTGTAAAACCCCTGCCGCGCGCCACCGGTATGGATCTCGGCGAACCAGCCGGGCAGGTCGGCCGCGGGGGGCGGCGTGTCCTCCTCCAGACCGTCCGTTTCGGGCGTGTCCTCGGCGATCTCGACAGGGGTGTCGTTTGTGACAGGTTCGACGCGCGCGCGGGCGGTCTGCGGAAAGAGCTGTGCCAGCGCCTCGTGTTCCTGCGCGCATAATGCGTCCTGCGCCTCGGCCATTCCGGGAAGGGCCATCAGCGCGGCGATCCCGTCGGCGAGCGGTCCGGCCCGGTCACTGATTTCGTGCGCGTCGCCGGTTATCGCCGCCAGATCGGCCAGCCGCGCGGCAATGCGCTCGGGCGCGGGATGCTGTTTGGCGGGAAGCGCCTGAAGCCGCAGCAGATAGGTCTCGGCGGTGGGCGCCGCGATGCGCAGCACCGACGCGCGCGCCGTGCCGAACGCACGGCCCTCGATGCCCCAGGCGACGCGGCTATGCGGCATGGGCAGCTCCGTGCCGTCGCCATCCACCCACTTCACGCCCTTGCCACCTGCCACCGGGCCAATCGGCACCTCGGGCGTGCGCGCCGCAAAAAGGCCGAGCCGCACCACGCTGCGAAGCGCGCAGATGTCGGGCCGGGCGACGGGGCGCGGAAGGTGCAGCACAGGTCCGGGCGCGTGCATCTCCTGCCCGCCCGTCCCCGCCTCGCAGAGCGGCACCGAGAGCACATCCGCGCCGCCCGCGCCACGCATCAGCGTCTGGATGCTCTGCGCCGTGCTGTGGATGCGGAAATACTCGTCCGGGCCGAGGAAGAGACCATAGCCGCCGCTTTCTGCGGCCTCAAGCGCGCCCGCGCGCAGCGCCACATTCTGCGCCTCTTCCTTCATGTCGGGATCGACGCCCACGGGCACCGGCCGCAGCACGCCCGCCTCGGCCAGGGCTGTCAGAAGCGGGTGCGCACCCGCCTCGCGCCGGTCGATGAAAACCGCAAAATCAGTTGCGCCGAGAAGGCGATGCCAAGCCAGCCATTCCACGAATGCCGAGGTGGGCCGCACCATAAAGGTGCTCACCATGAGCTTGGAACCTGCCGTCATGTGCCTCGTTACCCCTTCGCCACTGCCCGGCAGCGGGAGCGCTTGCGACTGTTTCCATTGAGTGTATAGACTTTCCCTTAACGGGAAAAGGTTTCTTTATGTCGAATGCCCCCGATCCGGCGCGCGGTTTCTTCATCGGTCTGAGGAAGGATCAGCTTGGCGCGCGGCTTCTGATGATGCTCAACAGCATCCGTCTGGCCGAGGATTACGGGACCGATTTCCGCATCAACTGGTTTCCGCGCGGGGCCATGGCGCCCAAGCTCGACACGCCGTCAGACCTGTTCGACGAGGCGTTCATCGCGCGGCATTTCATCGAGAATGAAACCTTCGAGGCGCTCGATGCACGGACCAAGCCGCTCTGGGCCTTTCTCAAGGACAAGACCCCGGCGCGACTGGAGGCGCATCTTTCGCAAGGCGGGCATGTGCTTCTCGACGAGGGGTTCGAGATCGTGGAATTCCCCTGGGAGGATGCCGAAGACCTGCGCGGACGGTTTCGCGGATTTATCGCGCGGATCGGGTTCAACCCGGTGGTCCGGGACCATATTCAGCGGATCGAGACGGCCATGGCCGGCCTGGGGCGCACCATCGCCTATCACATCCGGCGCGGCGACATCCTCAACGAGGATCCGTGGAAGCACAAGGAATGGCCAGCCAAGATCGAGCCGGACGAGCTTTATTCGGCCTATTTCGAAAAGAACGCGGGCGCGGGCGCGCTGGTGTTTTCCGATCAGCCCGAAAGCATCGCGCGCTTCACGGCGGCACATGTCCAGGTCCGCGCCATCGACGATCTTGTGGACCTGAGCGATTGCAAGCCGGTGCAGCGCGACTTTCTGGAACTCTTCGCCATGTCGCGCGCCGCCGAGATCGTGGCGCCGCCGATCAGCGCCTTCAGCCGCGCCGCCGCGCGCCTGAGCGGGCGAGAGCGCAAATGCTTTCACGAGGTGATGTCGGTGCCCGAGCGCGAGGCGGCCTATGAACGGGTGCTCGATCGGTTCCGGCAAGGCGTGGACCGCTTCATCACCCCGAGCGAGGCGGCGCATATATATGTAAAGCTTGCCCGCCGTCTTCAGGAAACAGGCCGCGAGGAGGCCGCCTGGGAGATCGGCGAGGCAATCCTCAGGGCCGGGGCCGACAATGCCTTCTTGCCGCTGATGCACGCGATAGACGGCATGTATCTTCACAAGTGGGAAGAGGCCCTGGTCCATGTCGAGGCGGCGCTTGCTCATCCTCACCAATGGCAGGAGAACTATATCACCGCACTCGCCGTCGAGGCGCATATCCGGGGCGCGCTCGGTCAGCGGCACCGCGCGCGCCGCTCCTTTCTGCGCGCCTTCTGGCAAAAGCCGATGCTGCCCGACGTGACCGTGATCGGCACCTTCATGATCAAGCGGCGGCGGCTGCGCCCCGGTGCGAGCCTGCCGTTTGACCGCGATACGATCCTGATGCTGCCAATCCCCTATCAGCACACCAACATCCTCGTGCAGCAGGCGCGCATCCTGCGCCGCCGCGCGGCGGACCTCTCGACCATTGCGATCGAGTGGCCGTGGTTCTCGATGGAGGGCAAGGTCGCGCGGCTTCTGTCGTCAAGGCCGGAGATTGACGCCCTGCGCGCCCGGATCGAGGGTGATGCCAGTTTCGTCCCCGGCACGCTGCCGGACAGTTTCTGCGCGCTGCTCGAGGCGCGGGCGGGGCGGCTTGACACGGCGCTCGCGCGCAACAGCGCGGCGCTCGAGGCCAACCCGGAAGAGCCGCTGATGCACAAGCGGCAGGCCGAAATACTTGCGTTGCAGGGCGATTTCGACGCTGCTTTTCGGCAGATGGAGGCGTGCCGCGCACAGGCCGCCGACCATGCCTTCTGGCACTTCCTGACCGGGCATTTCCACCGCGAGGCGGGCAATCTTGTGGCCGCGCGTGCGGCGATGGAACGGGCCGCAGCGATGGATGACAGCACCGCCGAACTGCACGCGACCCTCGCCGATCTCTGCCGCGACATGGGGGATGAGGCGGCGGCGGCGGACGCGCTCGATCGCGCAGCCGAGATCGCGCCCAACCAGCAACGCTTTGTCAACCGGCGCGCGCGGCTGATGCGTGACAACGCCTGAGTCGTCAGGTTCCGCGCGTCAGGCGCAGGATCGCGCGCACCGCGTGGTGGAGATCTTCCAACTCGCCAGGATAGCCACGCACACGCTCGGCGCCTGGCATGGCGGGCGGAAAAAGCCGCGCGCGCCCGGCGAAGAACTCTGACCGCATGGTGGCATTGCGTGCCTCCAGCGTGTCGTTGATGCGCGCGCGCTCCTCGGGGGTCAGCACGTCGCCGCTGCCATATAACCGCGCATCGCCGCTTACCTGCAAGGCGCGGCCAAGGCGGCGGCGGGTCTTCTTGTCATAGCCCGCACGCTCGTCGAAAAGGCCGAGCGCCTCGCTGGCCACGCGCGAAAGCGAGCGGTTGGCGGCCACCTTCGGCAAGGGCACCGTGTCAGGGGCCACACCAAGGACCGACAGGAAATCGGGGATCACGTTGCCGCCCGCCATCTCATCGCGCAAATACAAGCGTGGCACGATCTGCGCCCCTGGAAGCTGTGCCCTGATCCGGTCGAAGGCCGTGCTGAAATTGAGGTAATCCGGGTCGCTCTCGATCCGGGCCAGCCGCTCGGCGACAAAGCGTTCCGCGCCGCCCGTGGGCAGGCCGTTCTTGGCGCGTTGCTTGTAATCGGCCTCGATGAAATCGTCGAACCGGCGCAGATAGACGAAGACGCGCACCGGCACCGCGATCCGCGACAGGTAACGCTGGCGCAGGGGTGTCAGGTCGCGGCCAAAGAACATTTCGGAGGAGAGAATGCAGTGCGCACCGTCCTGCGCGGCCACCTCCGCCGCCATTTTGTCTGCGTCATCTTCAGGCTGGCCGTGCCAACCCCGGCTCATGGCGACCGCCAGAGCGTTGTGACAGATCAGCCGCCCGGTTCCGGTGCCCCGGTCGCGGCCCGTGGCGAGATAGCGGATCCCGTGCTCGCGCAGGAAATCGGGATGGGCATGAAGCCAGCCCTGCAAGGCCGTCGTGCCCGTCTTGGGCATCCCGATATGAAGCCACAGCATCGCCCGCCCCCGTTTTCGACAGGTCTAGGCCAAGCGGGGCATGGCCGCAATCGCTCAGGCGCGGCGCGACATGCGGCTGGACAGCAGGTCACCGGTCTCGGTCAGGATGGGATAGGCCACCATGGTGAAGGCGGTGTTGACCTGCTTGAGCGCGCGCAGCGTCTCCTGATGGGTGTTGCTGGTCTCGATGCTCTCTGCCAGCCCCTCGCGCAAGCGGCCAAGATGCGCGCGTTGCAGGCGCTGCTCGATGTCGCGGATGATGTCCTTTTCGGCGACAAGTTCGCGCGCCTCATCCGGGTGCTGGGTCATCATCACGCCGAGCGCCCGTTGCGCATTGGCAAGCACGCGGTCGTGGAAATCGCATATCTCTTTCCAACCGGGGCGCGAGAACTGCACCCCGTCGGTGCTGAGCCGTCGCGCCAGACCGAGCATCGTGGTGGTGATCGTGTCGCTCGCCGCCTCGAAATTGGCGGCGATGGTCGAGAGGTCCATCGCGCGTTGGCTGCGCTCTTCGTCAAGGCCCGCGCGATTGAGCTGAGCCAGATAGAGCTTGGTGTCGAAATGGCGTTTGCGCACGGTCTTGTCGCTGGCCAGAAGCGCCTCCGCCGCTGCCTCGTCCCAATGCTCATAGAGCTTGGGAATGGGGCGCAGCATCGCCTCGACCGTCTCGCCGATGCGGATCACCTCTCGGGTGGCACAGGACAGCGCGCGGTCGGGGTTGCTCTGCGCCGCCGGGTCAAGCGCGGTGATGTGCGCCATCGGCGAGGCCGCGCTGTCAGGCCCCGTCAGCCTCACCATGGCCCGGCTCACCAGACCCACGAGCGGCAGGGCAAGAAGCACAAGGCAAAGGTTGAACAGGATATGCAGGTGGATTGCCTGCGCTGCCGGGTTTGCGCCCAGCCAGTCAAGCGGCGGCTGGAACGCCGTCAGCGCGGTCAGCGCCAGAGCCGCGCCCCCGCCGCGCAAGAGCAGGTTGGCGAGCACCACGCGCCGCGCCTCGGTGGGGGCGGCAAGGGTAAGGATCAGCGCGATCACCGCCCCGCCCAGATTGGCCCCGAGGATAAGCGCCACCGCCGCCGCAAGCGGCATCACCCCCTGCGCCACCAGCGTGACGAAGAGCAGGACAGCGGCCACCGAGGAATGCACGATCCACGCAAACACCGCGCCGATGATGAAGGCCGTCAGCGTGTCGCGGGCGAGATAGGCCATTGCCGTGCCCGCGCCGGGGCTGTCCAGAAGCGGCGCGGTTGCGGCGCGCAACAAATCGAGCGAGACAAAGACAAGCGCCAGGCCGATCAGGATGCGCCCGCCTTGCCGCACCCGTCTTTGATGGCCGCGCAGGAACATCACCACCCCGACGAGCAACAGCGCCGAGATCAGCCAGGACTGGCGCACCAGCAGGAGCTTGGCCACCAGCGCCGAGCCAAGATCGGCCCCCAGCAGCATGGCCAGGCCCGACGCCGCCGGGATCGACCCGGCGGCCACGAAATTCGCCACCAGCACCGCCACCGCCGTCGAGCTTTGCAGCGCCATGGCGCTGCCGGTGCCGGTCAGCGCGGCAAGCATCCGGCTTTGCCCCGAGCGGCGCAGCCAGAGCCGCAACGGCGCCGAGAACGCCCGTTCCACCCCGGTGCGCACAAGCCGCACCGACCAGATCAGAAGCGCCGCCGCGCCGCCAATCTGAAGAAAGAAAACCGTAAGGTTCGGGCTGTCCAATCGTGCCTCCGTCCGGGATGATGGATTGCAGGGGACGAGCCTTGCGCCGCGCGCCGCGAAGCGCAAGCGGGCGTCGACGTATTGTGCGTTTTGTAACAGTTATGTGACAGATTTATGACAATTTCCCACCGTGGCCGGACCATGGCGCGGCGCGCAGGCGCGCGCTATGCTGCGGCGGTCCGGTCACAGGAGCCTGCCCATGACCCAGCTCAACCTTGCGCATCTGGAGACGTTTCTGGCCGTGGTGCGCACCGGCGGGGTGCGCAAGGCCGCGCTCGGCCTCAACCTCACGCAGCCCGCCGTCACCGCGCGCATCCGCAATCTTGAGGAGATGCTGCGTTGCACGCTGTTCGCGCGCGGGCCGCAGGGCATGACGCTCACGCGCGAGGGAGAGCGCCTTCTGCGTCATGCCGAGACCTTTGCCCATCTGGCCGAGCGGCTGACACAGGATCTCATCGCGCCCGGCGCGCTTGAGCGGCATCTGCGCATCGGTGTGTCGGAAACCATCGCGCAATGCTGGTTGCCCGAACTGGTCGCGCGGCTTCATGCCACCTATCCGCAGGTCGAGATCGAGTTGACCGTGGATATTTCGGGCGATCTGCGCGACCGGCTTCTTGCGCGCGAGATCGACCTCGCGATCCTGCTCGGGCCGGTTTCGGAATATACCGTGGACAATCTCGAGCTGCCGGGATTCGAGCTTGCCTGGTATGTGGCCGCCGACGATGGCGCCGATCCGCAGACCTGCCTGCGCCGCCCGGTTCTGAGCTATGCACGCACGACCCGACCTTACCGCGAACTCAAGGCGCTGTTGATGGAGCATGTCGGACCGGAGGCGCGCATCTTTCCCTCTTCCTCGCTTTCTGCCGCGTTCCGGCTGGTAGAGGCACGGCTTGGCGTGGCCGCGCTGCCGCGCGCGCTTGGGGCCGCGCATGTAATGGCCGGGCGACTGCGCGAGTTCGATCCCGGCTGGGTGCCGGAGCCCTTGCGCTTTACCGCCTCCTGGCTGGGCGAGCCGGGCAATCACCTGACCGGACACGCCGCGCGCATGGCGCGGGAAGTGGCGGAGGGATGGAAGCATGATAACTAATTTCGATATCAAGTGAGAAATATTTTCGATTTGCTTTTATAGCGCGGCGCTGCGAGCCTGTCGGACAGAGGAGAGATCGTCATGAGCGCCCACTTTGATACCCTGCGCCGCGCCCCGCTGCCGGACCTGCGCGCCGAGATCCGTTCCGGGCGCTACCGGGGCCATACGGCGGGGCTGGGCGCGGGCTATCTTCAGGCCAATATCGTCATCCTGCCGGGGGCTGTGGCGCTGGATTTCATGCGGTTTTGTCAGCGCAACCCCAAGCCCTGCCCGCTGGTGGGCGTCTCGGACACGGGCGAGCCGATGATGCGCACGCTGGGGCGCGATATCGACATCCGCACCGATGTGCCCGCCTACAACATCTATCGCCACGGGCGGCTGGAGGGGTCGGTGACCGACATTGCCGATCTCTGGACGCCGGACATGGTGGCCTTTGCGCTCGGGTGTTCGTTCACCTTCGAGCACGCCCTCATCCGCGCGGGCATACCGCTCTGGCATGTCACGCATGACACCACCGTGCCGATGTTCCGCACCGCCATCCCTTGTGTGCCCGCAGGCGCGTTCCGCTCACCCATGGTGGTCAGCATGCGCGCAATCGACCCCGACCGCGTGGCCGAGGCCGTCGCGCTCTCGCGGCGCTATCCGCTGGCGCATGGCGCGCCGGTGCATGTGGGCGACCCGAGCGAAATCGGCATCGCCGATACGGCGCGCCCCGACTGGGGCGATCCCGCGCCGATCACGGGCGATCAGGTGCCGGTCTTCTGGGCCTGCGGCGTCACGCCCCAAGCCGCGATCGAGGCGGCGGCCCCCCCGCTCTGCATCACCCACAAGCCGGGGCACATGCTGATAACCGATATTCCCGAAGACGCGGAAACCCCGGTGCTTGCGCCGGAAACCGCCTGACCCACAACCCGACAAGGAGCGTTCCAATGACAAGACTAACCGCCATTCTCGCCGCCACCACGATGCTTGCCGCGCCTGCCGCAGCACAAGAGCTTTCGGTCGTCGGAAGCTGGTCGAGCCTGCCACTGCACAAGCAATACGAAGCGCCGTTCTGGTCCGAGACCCTGCCTGCGGCCTCGGGTGGCAAGATCAGCGTGGCGCTCACCACCCATAACCAGATGAATCTTGGCGTGGGGGACGTTTATCGCCTGCTGGGCGACGGCGTCTATGACGTGGGCATGACCGTGGCTGACTATGCCGTTGCCGACGCGCCCGAGCTTGAAGGCCTCGACGTGCCGCTTCTGGCGCTGACCGCCGACGAGGCGCGCGCGATGGTCGATGCCGCACGGCCGATGGTGGCTGACATCTTCCGCGACCGGTTCAATTCCCACGTCCTTGCCATCGCGCCCTACCCGCCGCAGGTGGTGTTCTGCAACGCGCCGGTCACGCAGCTTTCGGATCTCGAGGGCCTCAAGGTCCGCGCCTCGGGCCGCATGACGGCGCAATTCCTGGAGGCGCTGGGCGCCGAGGGCATCAACGTAAGCTTCGGCGAGGTCCCCGGCGCGCTTCAGAACGGCGTGGTGGATTGCGCCGTGACCGGGGCAGGCTCGGGCTATAGTGCCGGGTGGTGGGAAGTCTCGACGCATCTGCTGCCCATCCCGCTCGGTGGCTGGGACAGCGTGGTGACGGCGATGAACCTTGACCGCTGGAACAGCCTTGATGCTGAGACGCAGGCGCTGATTGCCCTGGAGGTGAAGGAGAAATTCGAAGATCCCGCCTGGGCCGCCGCGCAGGATGCCCTTGTCACGGATATCGCCTGCCTGACGGGCAATGGCGACTGCCCGACGGGCGAGGCGCGCGACATGACGCTGGTCGAGGTGTCGGACGCCGATTTCGACCGCGCGCGCGAGGTGCTGGTCTCCAAGGTGCTGCCCGACTGGGCGGCACGTGCGGGCAATGACTGGGCCAAGCGCTGGAACGAGACCGTGGGCGCCACGGTCGGTGTCACCATCGCCGGGGTGAACTGAGCATGACCGGCGCAGCGGCACAGGCAGAAGCCCTCCTTGGCGCGCTGCGCGCGCTCAACCGCCGGGTGGCGGTGCTGGTGGGGGCGGGCCTTCTGGCCTGTGCCGCGCTGGTGCTGGCGGATATCGCGCTGCGCCGGGTTCATGCCTCCTTTGGCGGCACCGACGAGATCAGCGGCTATGTCATGGCCATCGCCACCGCCTGGGGCATGGGCTATGCGCTGATGGAACTGGGCCATGTGCGCATCGACATCCTGCGCACGCGCGGCGGTCCGGTTTTCCGGGCTGTTTTCGACCTCTTCGCGCTTCTGACGCTCGCGGGCACGGTGAGCCTGATCGCACTCAGGGCCTGGCCGGTGGTGGAACGCTCGCTTGCCAATTCATCGCGCGCCAACACGCCGCTCGAGACGCCGCTCGCGCTGGTGCAGATTCCGTGGTTCGCGGGCTGGATCTGGTTCGCGCTCATGGCTTGGCTGACCTTCATCGCGGCGCTGGTTCTGGTTTGCAACCGCGAATACGGAGCCGCAGACCGCGCCATCGGCGCGCTGGGTGAAGCGGAGGCGCTGGAATGATCTCTTACGCGACTTTCGGCCTTCTGGCGCTTCTGAGCCTGTCGATTCCCGTGGGCATCGTGCTTTTCCTGCTGGGCTTCGGGCTTGACCTGTTCTTCAGCCCCTTCCCGCTGATGCGCGGCCTTGGCAACCTGGTCTGGTCCACCTCGAACAACCCCACGCTCATCGCCATTCCGTTTTTCGTCCTTTTGGGTGAAATTCTCGTGCGTTCGGGGATCGCCACGCGCACCTATGCTGCGCTCGATCACTGGGTGAGCTGGCTGCCGGGGGGGCTTGTCCATGCCAATGTCGCTACCGCGACGATGTTCTCGGCCACCTCGGGCAGTTCGGTGGCCACCGCCGCCACCGTCGCCACGGTGGCCATGCCGCAGGCGGAAAAGCTGGGCTATGACCCCAAGCTGTTTTCCGGCGCAATCGCGGCCGGGGGCACGCTCGGCATCATGATTCCGCCCTCGATCAACCTCATCGTCTACGGCTTTCTCACTCAAAGCTCGATCCCAAAGCTGTTTCTGGCGGGGCTTGTTCCGGGGATCTCGCTGGCGCTTGCCTTCATGGCGGTGACGGTGCTGATCTGCCTTGTCCGCCCCGATCTGGGCGGCACAAGACGGGTATTTCCGTTTGTGCAGATGTTGCGCGCGCTGGTGCAACTCATCCCGATTCTCCTCTTGTTCACCGCGATCATCGGCTCGATCTACAAGGGCTGGGCCACGCCGACCGAAGCCGCCTCCGTGGGCGTTGCCGGGGCCTTTGTCATCGCCGCGCTTTTCGGGACCATCAACCTTGAGGTGCTGAGCCAGAGCCTTCTGGGCACGGTCAAGATCACCGCGATGATCATGCTGGTGGTGATCGGGGCCTCCTTTCTCAACTTCACGCTTGCCGCCGCCGGTCTGGGGCGCGAGTTGCAGGACATGCTGGGCGGTCTCGGCCTCTCGCCGCTTGGCACGATCATGGTGATCGTGGGCATCTATATCGTGCTCGGCTTCTTCATCGAGACGCTGTCGCTCATGGTCGTGACCATTCCCATCGTCGTGCCGCTGGTGGTGGCGCAGGGCTATGATCCGATCTGGTTCGGTATCCTGATGATCGTGCTCATCGAAATGGCGTTGATCACGCCGCCCGTGGGCCTCAACCTCTATGTAGTGCAGGGCGCGCGGCAGGGCGGGCGCATGTCCGAGGTGATGCTGGGGGCCGCGCCCTACGCGCTCACGATGCTGGCGATGGCGGGGCTTTTGATTGCCTTTCCGCAGATCGCCCTGTTTTTGCCGAATGCGGTGCAGTAAACCGGTGCGCGGCAACACAAGGACGCAAACGACGTGACCGATAGAAGTGCGCCAGACACGTTCCCCCGCATCGGGCGGGTCGGTCTCGACGGCTTGCTCGTGTCCTTCGGCGACCGGCTGACCGAGGCGGGAAACCGCGCGGCGCTGGCCTTTCGCGCCGCCGTCGAGCGTGCCGCGCCGGACGGGATCGAGGAAAGCTCGACCTCGCTTGTCTCCACCTTCCTGCGGATGGATGCGTTGCGCACCGATCCTCTGGCCGTGGCGCGCGAGATGCAGGCGCTTCTTGACAGCCGCGACTGGTATGCCGAGCCCCTGCCAGAGGGCCGTCGCTTGTGGCGCATTCCCACGGTCTACGGCACCGACCTTGCGCCGCAACTCGGTGAAGCGGCGAGCGCGGCGGGCCTTTCGCCCGAGGCCGCCGCCGCCGAGATAGCCGCCACGCGCGTGCGGGTGCAGACCATCGGTTTCGCCCCCGGACAGCCCTATCTGGGTGAATTGCCCGGGCATTGGGACATTCCCCGCCAGCAGGCGCTCACTGACCGTGTGCCGGTCGGCGCGCTGGTGGTGGCGATCCGGCAACTGGTTCTGTTCTCGGTCTCGACGCCAACCGGATGGCAGCATATCGGGCAGACAGCGGTCCGCCTGTTTCGCCCCGAATCGGACGTGCCTTTCGTGCTGCGCCCCGGTGACGAGGTGATCTTTGACGCGGTCGAACGCGATGCTTATGACCGGCTGTGCAAGTGCGGCCCCGATGGCGGTGCCACATGCGAGGCGATCCGATGAGCCGTGCGCTGATCGTTCACCAAGCCGCGCCGGGTGTCACGGTGCAGGATCTCGGGCGGCCCGGATATCTGGCCTTCGGCCTCTCGCGCGGAGGCGCGTCGGATCGGCTGGCGATCCATGAGGGCGCCGCACTTCTTGGGCAGGCGGCGGGCTGCGCGGTGCTGGAAATGGCCGGGATGGGCGGCATGTTCGAAGCCTCGGAGGCCACGCGCATCGCCCTGACCGGCGCCCCCATGCGCGCGAGCATCGACGGCAACGCGGTGGCTTGGAACGCTTCGCATTTTTTGCCCGCGGGCGCGCGGCTGAGTATCGGCCCGGCGCTGGCCGGGGTTTACGGATATCTCCATCTGGGCGGTGGAATCGCCACGCCCGAGATCCTCGGCGCGCGCTCGGCGCATCTGGCGGCCGGGATCGGCCAGCCGCTCGCGGCGGGTGCCAGGCTGCCGCTTGGCCCGGACCCACGTTCCGAGACCGGGCTGACGCTCGATCCCGAAGCGCGCTTCGCGGGCGGCACCGTGCGGATCGTCGCGGGCTATCAGACCGGACTTTTCGAGCCCGACGAGGTGACCCGCTTTGGCGAGACGGTGTTTACCCGCGATGCGCGCGGCAACCGGATGGGCGTGCGGCTCAACCCCGAGGGCGCGGGGTTTGCGGCGCGCGGTGGTCTCACGGTCCTGTCCGAGGCGATCGTGCCCGGCGATATCCAGATCACCGGCGATGGCGCGCCTTTCGTGCTCATGGCCGAATGCCAGACGACGGGCGGTTATCCCCGCATCGGGGCGGTTCTGCCCTGTGATCTGCCACGCGTGGCACAGGCGGCACCGGGTGTGAGCCTGCGCCTGCGGTTCGTGCCGATGGACGAGGCGCTTGCCGCCGAGCGCCGCGCCGACGAGGCGCTCAAGACCCTGCGCCGCCGCATCACGCCTCTGGTGCGCGATCCGCACGACATCCGCGATCTTCTGTCCTATCAACTCATCAGCGGCGCGATTGCCGGGAACGAGGAGGAATGAGCCATGCAAGCAACCGTCGATCTCAATGCGGATATGGGCGAGAGCTTTGGCCCCTGGAAAATGGGCGATGATGCGGCGCTGCTCGACGTGGTGAGTTCGGCCAATATCGCCTGCGGGTTTCACGCGGGCGACCCGGACGTGATGGCGGCGACGATGGCGCGCGCGGTGGCGGGTGGTGTCGGTATCGGCGCGCATCCGGGCCTTGCCGATCTTCAGGGCTTTGGCCGCAACCGTATGGATGTGCCCCATGCCACGTTGGCCAATCAGGTGCGCTATCAGCTTGGCGCGGCGCAAGGGATGGCGCGGGCGGCGGGCGGTTCGGTGCGCCATCTCAAGCTGCACGGTGCGCTGGCCAATATGGCGTCGGAGGACGAAGGTCTTGCGCGGGCCTGCTACAAGGCTGCCCTTTCCGTCGATCCGGAGATCATCGTGATGGTGCTGGCGGGCACCGCGCAGGAAAAGGCGGCGCGGTCCTTGGGCGCGCGCATGGCCTGCGAGATATTCGCTGATCGCGCCTATAATGCCGATTGCACGCTTGTGGACCGCAGGCAACCCGGCGCCGTGATCCATGACGCGACCCATGCCGCCGCGCGCATCCTCGGGATGCTGCGCGCGGGCGCGATCATCGCCGAGGACGGCACCCACATCCCCACGCGGATCGACACGATCTGCCTGCATGGCGACACGCCCGAGGCGGTGGAGATCGCCCGCGCCTTGCGCGCGGGGCTCGAGGCCGCAGGTGTGCGCGTGGCGCAGTTCGAGGGCGCGCGCGGCTGAGCCGCGCTCAGGCGGCGACCAGCCGCCGCTCCTTGATCGGCAGGTGCACGATGGCCGAGAAGGCCCCCACGCCAACCCCGATCCACCACACCAGCGTGTAATCGCCCGTCACATCGTAAAGCCGCCCGCCCAGCCACACGCCCATGAAACTGCCCAGCTGGTGCGAGAAGAACACGATGCCGTAGAGTGTGCCCATGTAGCGCAATCCGTAAAGATGCGCGACAAGCCCCGAGGTCAGCGGCACCGTCGCCAGCCAGAGCGAGCCCATGGCCACCGAGAACAGCAGCACCGTTCCGGGCGTGATCGGCGTCAGCATGAAGGCGGCGGCGATGAATGTGCGCGCAGTATAGATTCCCGCCAGCAGGTATTTCTTGGAATACCGCTTGCCCAGCCATCCGGCCATCAGCGTGCCGCCGATATTGGCCAGACCGATGACCGAGATTGCCACCGCCCCCAGCGTCGAGGTGGTCGTGATCCCCATGCTGTGCAGCACGCCGCCCGGCAGGATCGGGCCGCACATCTCTGTCACGAGCGCGGGGAAATGCGCGGTGACAAAGGCAAGCTGATAGCCGCAGCTGAAGAAGCCGAGGAAGATGAGCGTGTAGGACGGATCGCGGAACGCCTTCTTGAGGATCGTGCCCATGGATTCCTCAAGCTCGCCACGGCTGACCGGTTCGGGCGCGCGCATCAGCGGCAGCATCACCAGCACCGCAAGAATGGTGGCGGCAAAGACCAGAAACACGCTTTGCCAGCTCAGAAACCCCAGCATCCATTCGGCCAGCGGCGCGCCGAACACCTGCCCCGCCGATCCGGCTGCGGTGGCGATGGCAAGGCTCATAGAGCGGTTTTCGTCCGAGCTTGCCCGCCCGACCACGGCAAGGATCACGCCAAAGCCGGTGCCCGCGATGCCGAACCCCACTAGCACCTCGTAAAGCTGATGCGCCTCTGGCGAGACGGCGAAGGACGACAGCACAAGCCCCGCGGCATAGACGATCGCGCCAAGGATGATCGCGCGCCGATCGCCCACCTTCTCGGCCATGGCGCCAAAGATCGGCTGGCCGATCCCCCAGGCAAGGTTCTGGATGGCGATGGCCAGCGAGAATTCGGCGCGCGGCCAGTTGAATTCCTCGGCAATCGGGATCTGGAACACGCCAAAGGAGGCGCGGATCGCGAAGGACACAAGAACAATGGTGCATCCTGCAATCAGAACAGGTGTGATCAGGGGGGCGGATTTCTGCATGGGGACCCTCGCGCGTCAGGAGGCGCACCCTACGCCATGGCGCGGCGGCGTCAATTCGGCCAATGTGTTGTCGGCTATGACGTGGCTGCAAGCCTGCGGATCACCGGGGCCATGATGAGCGGCGTAAGATACATCGGCACCTGATAAAGCCCGATGAACAGCAGCAGCGCGGCGGCGGTCTCGGGGGGCAGGGCACCCAGAAACAGCGCCAGGTTGCGATTGCCGGCGATGATGGTCAGTGCCGGCGCGTCGTGCGGCACGCGGTGGCGTGTGAGCAGAAGGGCCGCCCCCTGTGCCCCGAAGCTGAGCGCGAAGACCATGCCGAGCGTGAACCAGAAGGCGGGTGTTGCGGCCAGGAGCGCAGGCCCCACCGCCGACATCAGCCCCACCACCACCGCGGCCATGGCAAGCGTGGTAAGCCCGTCCACCGCGCCCCGCCCCTCTGACCCGCGCAGCCACGGCAGGCGCGCGCGCAACAGCACCCCCGCCCCGCCCGCCAGCACGATCACGACCAGCAGGCGCAAGGCGGCCTCGACCACCACCAAAGGTGCGCCAAAGACCGGCAGGAGCCAGAACACCGGCAGCACCGTCAGCGGCAAAAGCGCCGTGCCAAGCACCAGTTGCCGCAGCGCAGGGGTCGGGTCTCCGCCCGCGAGGATGGTGAGGCCCGGACTGCCGGTCAGCGGTGGCGCAGCCAACACCAGCACAAGGCCGATCCCAAGCATGGTGGCCGACGCACCAAGCGCCCAGAGCAAGAGGATCGCCACAACCGGCAGGGCAAGCTGCATCAGAAGCGTGATCGCCAGATAGCGCGGCAGGGTGCGGCGTCCCGGAAAGGCCGCGCGCAGATCGACCCGCAGCGCGGCGAGAAAGAGAAGCAATGCAATCATCGGAAAGATGAACGGGGCAAGCGCCTCTGCCAGGGGCGGGGCGAGAACGCCAAGCCCCAGCCCAAGCACCAGCACCAGCCGTCCGTGCCGCGCTAACCATGCAAGACCACCGATCATAGCGCCGCCGCGCCGCGCGCCGCCTGATCGTAGCTGCCCGAGAGCGTGCGCAGGAGGGCGGCAAGCCGCGACATCTCGGCCCGGTCAAGGCCGAGCTGCTCCACCGAGCGCACCAGAAGCCGTTCACGCACCTGCCCGTAAAGGGTGCAATACTCGGCCCCGGCGGGCGTGACGGTCACGGTCTTTTCCTTGCCCTTGCGCCCGGTCTCGACAAGGCCGTGACCGGTCAGCTTCTTGACGGCATAGCTGACAATGTGGGTGTCTTCGATGTTCAGCACGAGACAGATATCGGCAAGGCTCTTGGGTCGCGCGCGGTGGTGGACAAGGTGCACCACCAGCACCTCGAGCGGCGCAAGCCCCGGCATCCCGGCAGCGGCCATGCAACGCGACATCCACCGCTGAAAGGCGTTGTTTGCCATGGTCAGGGCAAACTCCATCTCCGACAGTTCCGGCAGGCCGGAATTTGCCAGATGCGCCGAAGAGACGACCGGGCCGCCTATCGCGCGAGCATCGTCTGCGGGATCCATAGTGCGATCTCCGGGAAAAGGGTGAGAATGGCCGTGGCCAGCACCAGCAACAGGAAGAACGGAAAGGCATAGCGCGCGATCTCGAAGATCCCGCGCCCGGTGATGGATTGCAGCACGAACAGGTTGAAGCCCACGGGCGGCGTGATCTGGCTCATCTCGACCACCAGAACGAGGAAGATGCCGAACCATATCGGGTCGATCCCCGCCGCCAGCACCATCGGCAGGATCACCGAGGTGGTCAGCACGACGATGGAAATCCCGTCGAGGAACATCCCCAGCAGGATGAAGAACACCACCAGCGCCGCCAGAAGCGCATGGGCCGAATAGCCCTGCTGCCCGATCCAGGCCGCCAGTGCGCGCGGAATGCCGGTATATCCCATGGCCACGGTGAGAAACGCCGCCCCGGCAAGGATAAAGGCGATCATGCAGGTGGTGACCGTGGCACCGCGCAGCGCGCCCCATGTCGCGGCCCAGTCAAGCGAGCCACCTATGCCTGACAGGATCAGCGCGCCCAGAACACCCACCACCGCCGCCTCGGTCGGCGAGGCAAGGCCCGCATAGATCGACCCGATCACCGCCACAATGAGCAGGATCGTCGGCCCCAGAAGCATCACCGCGCGCAGCTTTTCCCCCCATGTTGTCGCGGGTTCCGCCGCAGGC
This sequence comes from Alphaproteobacteria bacterium HGW-Alphaproteobacteria-1, assembly GCA_002842985.1. Taxonomy (GTDB): domain Bacteria; phylum Pseudomonadota; class Alphaproteobacteria; order Rhodobacterales; family Rhodobacteraceae; genus Roseovarius. Next base: position 41,372 of record PHEQ01000027.1, on the reverse strand, counting down.
ATCCGCCCCCGGTTCATCAGCGCCCAGAGCATCGTGTAGCCCGAAAAAAGCGCCGCCAGCAGCAGGCCCGGCCCGATCCCCGCAAGAAACAGCCGCGCGATGCTCTGCTCGGTTGCCGCCCCGTAGACGATCAGGATGATCGAGGGCGGGATGAGAAATCCGAACGTGCCCGATCCCGCCAGCGTGCCGATGATCATGCGCTGATCATAACCGCGCCGCGTCAGTTCGGGCACCGACATGCGCCCCACCGTCGCCGTGGTGGCCGCAGAGGAGCCCGAGACGGCGGCGAAGAGTGCGCAGCCGAAGATATTGGCATGAAGAAGCCGCCCCGGAAGGCGGGTGGTGAGGGGTGCCAGCCCCGAGAACATGTCCGACGACAGCCGCGAGCGGAACAGGATCTCGCCCATCCAGATGAACATCGGCAGCGCGGTCAGGTCCCAGATGTTGAGCGCGCCCCAGACCTTGGTGGCAAAGACAAGCTCCACCGGGGCCGACGACGCGATAAGCATCGCCGCCAGCCCCACCGCGATCAGCGCGAACCCGACCCAGAGGCCAAGCGCGAGACAGCCGAAAAGGATCGCCACAAGGATGAGCGACAGCGTTTCAATGCCCATCGGCGGTGCCTTTCGCGTCTTCGGCGCGCTGATAGGCGGGCTTTCCGCCAAACAGAAGCGTCACCAACTCATCGGCAAGCGCCAGCGCAAACAGCGCAAGCCCCGCAACCATCACCGCCTGCGGCATCCAGAGGGGAAATTTCGCCATGCCGAAGGACACGGCGTTGAAGGACCACGAATCCAACGCCTGAAGCGCCGCGCTGTAAAGCGCAAAACCGCACAGGGCGAGCGCCCCCAGAAGCGCCAGCACCGCCACGCCCCGCGCCAGCGGCGCGGGCAGCGCGCCTACAAGCATCGTCACCCGGACATGCCCGCCTGTGCGCAGGCTGCCCGCGAGCGCGAGGAAGGCCGCGCCGACAAAAAGAAACCCGCCCAGTTCCGACAGCGAGGTGATGGCGATGCCGGCGGGCGGCTGCCCCATCGCGATCAGGCTGCGGTCAATCAGCCGGCCCGTGACCTGCACCAGCACCAGCGCGGCAATCGCCACCAGCGCCAGCGCCGCCAGCACCAGCCCCGCGCTGTAAAGGCGGTCGAGCATCCTGCGCAGCATGGCAAGGCTCCTTTGTTGGGAAATCCGGGCGGGCGGGGATCATCCCCGCCCGCGACGCACCGCTCAGTTGCGGGCGTAGGCGTCGAGGATCAGCGCACCCTCGGGGCCCGCCGATTTCTTCCATTCCTCGGTCATGGTCGCGCCGATCTCACGCAGTTGCGCAGCCAGTTGGCCGGAGGGCTGATGCACCTGCATCCCGTTCTCCTTGAGCGTGGCGATCTTGGCTTCGGTCTCGGCCACGGACATTTCCCAGCCGCGCAGTTCCGCCTCGGCTGCCGCCTCGAAGATCGCGTCCTGCTGTGCCTCGGGCAGCGCCTCGAAGACGCGGGTGTTGACGAAAACCATGTTCTTGGGCAGCCAGGCCTGCGTGTCGATGTAGTGGCCGACAAAATCCCAGGCCTGCGACGACACGCCGGTCGACGGCGAGGTGATCATCGCCGAGATCCGCGAGGTGGAAAAGGCGGTCGGGATATCGCCCGCCTCGACCGTGGTGGGCACCGCGCCCATAAGCTGCGCCAGCCGCTCTGTGGCGGTGTTGTAGGCGCGGAAATTGACCCCCTGAAGCTGCGCGGTCGAGGTCACCTCTTCGGTGACATAAAGGCTCTGGCCAGGCCACGGCACGGCAAAGAGCAGCGTCAGCCCCTGCTCGGCCAGTTTGGCGGCGATCTGGTTGCGCGACGCCTCCCAGAGCCGTGCCGCGTCGGCATAGCTCGCGGCGAGGAAGGGCACCGAATCGACGCCGAAAATGGCGTCCTCATTGGCCAGTTGCGACATCAGGATCTCGCCGATGGGGGCAAGCCCGCGCCGCACCGAATCGCGGATCTCGGGATGGGCAAAGAGCGAGCCCGCCGAATGCACGGTGATGGTCAATGCGCCCTCGGTCGCGGTGGATACATCCTCGGCGAATTGCATGATGTTCTGAGTGTGAAAGACCGAATCGCCATAGGGCGTGGGCATGTCCCAATTGGTCTGGGCGCTCGCCGCGCCCGCGCCAAGAACGATGGCCCCGCTGAGGGCCAGGGTCAAAAGATGCTTCATTCTATCGTCTCCCAAGTGGATAAACCGACCGGTTGTTGCCCCGGTTGACGAGAGCGTGACGCGTCGCTGACAATTTGTCAACAAAATGTCCATGTCGGCATGTGCCAGTCGGTTCAGGTGATGTGCCACAACTGAAAGAGCACACCGGCGGCGAAGGCCCCGACGAGCGACAGCACGAGGTAAAGCACAAAGACCCGCGGTTTCACCAGTGCCCAGACCGCGATGGCCGCAGGCAGCGAGGTGACACCGCCCGCCACCAGAAACGCCAGGCCGGCACCGGGGGCCATGCCCTGTGCCACCAACCCGCCCACCAGCGGCAGCGCCGCATAGCCGTTGAGATAGGCGGGCACGCCGATCAGCGTGCCAAGTGCGATGGGGCCAAGCCCGGTGCCGCCCAGAACGCCGGTGATCGTCTCGGCGGGGACAAAGGCCAGCATCAGGCTTTCAAGGACAAAGGCCAAAGTCAGCCATTTGAGCAGGAACAGGGTCACATTCAGCGCCTCACGCCCGAATTTCGCGCGCCGCTCCGGCTCGGCCCAGAAGCGCCAGACAACAGGCTTTGGCGCACGCAGCTTGGCCCCGCCGCAACCGCCATTGCCGATGCCTTCGCGCAGCGGATCCGACAGGCCCCCGGCGCGCCCCAGAAGATGCACGACCCACCCCCCCAGCAGGCCAAGCCCGATGGCCGCCAGCATCTTGGCCACGGCGAATTCCAACCCCAGCACGCCGGTGGTCAGCACGAACATCGACGGATCCATCACCGGCGACGCGAGCCAGAACGCCATCACCGCCGAGAGCGGCACCCCCATCGCCAGCAGCGCCGCGATCAGCGGGATCACCCCGCAGGAGCAAAAGGGCGAAAGCGCGCCGGCCAGCGCGGCCAGCGTGATCATCACCGCAGGCGCGCCGGTAAAGGCGCGGGCGATCAGGTTGTCGGCCCCGGTCGCCGTGGCCCAGGCGGCAATGCCGATGGAGAGGATCAGGAACGGCCCGGTGCTGCCCAGTGCATCGAGGGTAAAGCGCAGCGTCGCCCCGGCCTGCGCCCGGTCGGTGACGGCCAGCGCCAACAGGATCAGCGCTGTGAAAAGCCAGACCCGTTCCTTGTGCCACAGGCGGCGCAAAACTGCGGGCAGGCGCGATTGCGGAAGGCTTGCATCTGTCATATTCATATCCCTAGGATTTTCGTTTGTTTGCGATAAAAAAACTCAGGCCGCGTCGTCATTCCTCGCCAGCGTCACGCCCACGCAGCATTCGGCAGTGAGAAAATCCAGTATCCGCCGCATCGCTGCGTAATCCACCCGGTTGAGCACGGCGCGCCCCTGCCGCTCCTGCACCACGAGCCCGGCATCGACCAGCGCCGAGAGGTGATGCGCCAGCGTCGACGGGGCCTGCCCCAGATGCTGCCCGATCTCGCCCACGATGAGCCCGCCATCGCCTGCCCGCACCAGCAGGCGAAAGATCGCAAGGCGGGTGTCATGGCCAAGGGCGGCAAGGGCACGGGCGGTGGAACTTGTCAGTCTCATGGGTGCTTTATAACCAGAATACTAGTCATGTCAATCAATCTCGGCCCGTGCCGTCATGGTCGTCACCCCGTCGCTGTCGCGCCGGACGCGTATCTCCAGCGCGCCAACGCCCTCGCGCGCCTCGATGCTCACCGCTTCCCCGCAGACAAGCGGCGAGAGCCCGCGATAGGAAAACCGCGCGGGCAGCCGCCCCGCCACATGCGCCGCAAGGTTCAGCATCCACACCGCCTGCATCGGGCCGTGCACCACAAGGCCCGCATAGCCCTCGACCTCCGTCGCGTAGGGATGGTCGTAATGGATGCGGTGGCCATTGAAGGTGAGCGCGGAAAAGCGAAAGAGCAGCACCGGATCGGGTGTCACCTGCCAAGCGGTCGCGCCGGGCCAGTCCTCGGCGCGCGGGGGCGTCACGGCCGCGCCCGGTTTGGGATCCTCGCGGTAGACGATGTCCTGCCGCTCGTCCAGGCGCAGCGTCCCCGCGACACGATAGGCATGGCGCAGGGTGACAAAGCCGAGCCGCCCGCTGCGCCCCTCCTTGAAGGTCACATCCTCGATGGTGGTCTCGCGCGTCACCACATCGCCGGGGGCGAAGGGGGCGTGCAGCGCCAGTTCGCCGCCGGCCCACATCCGCCGGGGCAGGGGCAGGGCGGGCAGGAACAGCCCCGGCCTGGGGTGGCAATCGCGGCCCAGAAGGTCGGGCGTCACCGCGTCGGGCGAAAGGCACCAGTGCAGGCCCGCAGGCACCGGGGCCTCGGCCAGCGTGCCCGCCAGCGTCACGCGGAACTGGTCGATCAGCCGGTCGGTTATCGGCTCTTGCCGGGTGAAGCTATGCCCGATCCAGCCAGTATAGTCGTCCATGCCCCCTCCTATCCGGCCCGCCCCGGCCCATAGGATTTGGGCAGGCCCAATACCTGTTCGGCGATGTAGCAGAGAATGAGGTTGGTCGAGATCGGCGCGATCTGGTAAAGCCGCGCCTCGCGCCATTTGCGCTCCACGTCGTATTCCTCGGCAAAGGCAAAGCCACCATGGGTCTGCATGCAGGCCTCGCCCGCCTCCCAGCTGGCCTCGGACGCGAGCAACTTGGCGGTATTGGCCTCGACACCCGGGTTTTCGCCCGCGTCATACATCGCCGCCGCGCGGTAGACGATGGCCTCGGCGGCCATCATGTGCGCCTGCGCGCGCGCAAGCGGGAACTGCACGCCCTGATTGGCGCCGATGGCCTCGCCGAACACCACCCGTTCGCGGGCATAGCCAGCACCTTTCTCCAGAAACCACCTGGCGTCGCCGATGCATTCGGCGGCGATCAGGATGCGCTCGGCATTCATGCCCGACAGGACATAGCGAAACCCCTTGCCCTCCTCGCCGATCAGGCTGCCCGCCGGAATGCGCAGATTGTCGAAGAACACCTCGGTGGTGGCATGGTTGATCATGGTGCGGATCGGGCGGATGTCGATGCCGTTGCCCATCTTGCCGCGCAGATCGACAAGAAAGACCGACAGGCCGTCGGTGCGCGATTGTGCCTCTTCGCGCGGCGTGGTGCGGGCCAGAAGGATCATCAGGTCGGAATGTTCCGCGCGTGAGGTCCAGATCTTCTGGCCGTTGATGACATACTCGTCGCCTTCGCGCCGCGCCGTGGTCTTGAGCGCCAGCGTATCGGTGCCGCTGGTGGGTTCGGTCACGCCGAAGGCTTGCAGGCGCAGCGAACCCTCCGCGATACCCGGCAGATACGCCGCCTTCTGCGCCTGTGACCCGTGCCGCAAGAGCGTGCCCATCGTATACATCTGCGCGTGACAGGCGGCGGCGTTGCAGCCTTGGGCGTGAATTTCCTCGAGGATCACGGCGGCGGCGGTCAGTGGCAGGCCAGAACCGCCGTACTCCTCCGGTATCATCGCAGCAAGATAGCCCTCGGCGATGAGCGCCTCGACGAAGCCGGTCGGATAGGCGCGCCGCGCGTCCAGATCGCGCCAATAGGGGCCGGGAAACCGCGCACAGATCTTCGCCACGCCCTCTCGGATATCGGCGAACCGGGTGCTTGGATCGAAAGCGGTCATGGTGTGCCCCCTGTCTGTCCTTCTCGGGGGTTAGCTTGCAGGTTTTGCGCCTGAGGGGAATATGCGTCCGGCGCAAATCCCGTCTTTTCGCTATCGCAAGGAGCAGGCATGTTCGGGCACGTCCTAAAGGAGTCTGCCCATGCCTGCCGATCTTTCCGGTATTCTCGTCGTCTCGCTCGAACAGGCGGTCGCCGCGCCCTATGCCTCGAACCGTCTGGCCGAGGCCGGCGCGCGGGTGATCAAGGTCGAACGTCCCGAGGGTGATTTCGCGCGCGGCTACGATGCCCTTGTGCATGGCGAGAGCGCCTATTTCGTCTGGCTCAACCGGGGCAAGGAATCGATCTGCCTCGATCTGCGGCAGGACGACGACCGCGCGCTGATGGAGCGGATGGTCGGCAAGGCGGACGTGTTTATCCAGAACCTCGCGCCGGGGGCCATAGACCGGCTGGGATTCGCGCACGACCGGCTGCGCGCCGATTATCCGCACCTGATCACCGTGTCGATCTCGGGCTATGGCGAGGAGGGGCCGCTCGCGGATCTCAAGGCCTATGATCTTCTGGTGCAGGCCGAGACGGGCCTCTCGTCCATAACTGGAAACGAGCATGGCCCCGCCCGCACCGGCGTGTCGGTCTGCGATATCGCGGCGGGGATGACGGCCTATCAGGCGGTGCTGGAAGCGTTGATCGGCCGTGCCACGACCGGCGAGGGGCGACATATCGCCGTGTCGCTCTTTCATGCGCTCGCCGACTGGATGAACGTGCCTTATCTGCAATACGCCTATGGCGGCAAGGTGCCGCCGCGCGCGGGCCTCAACCATCCCACCATCGCCCCCTATGGTGTCTATGAGGGCAGCGATGGCAAATCCGTGCTGATCTCGATCCAGAACGAGCGGGAATGGGCCACCTTCTGCGAGGCGATTTTGGGCGATGCCGCGCTGGCTCGCGATCCACGCTTTGACAGCAATTCCAACCGCGTCGCCAATCGCGCCGTGCTTGACGCGATCCTGCGGCCGGTCTTTGCTGCGCTGCCGCGCGACGCCATGGCCGAGCGGTTGCGTGCGGCCCGCATCGCCTATGGCCGGGTGAGCGATCTGGAGGATTTGCACACACATCCGCACGCCCGCCATGTCACGGTCCAGACGCCAAGCGGCCCGGTGCGGATGCTGGCCCCCGGTGCGCTATTTGACAACAGGCCCGCCACGTCTGGCCCGGTACCGGGGCTTGGTGCGCATACGGGCGCGCTGCGCGCGGAGTTCGGGGCCTGACCCGCCAATCGCCGCGTGATCAACCTGCCGTCGGGCCACGGCGACGGAACGGGTGACGGCTTTGGCGAAATTGGCCTTATATCTGGCGGTATATGACAAGTCCTGCGCCGCGCTCAGGGTAAAGTCGGGCGCAGACCCCGCGAGAGTTGCCCCTGAAGGAGACACCATGCCCCTGACCATGACCAGAGAGGTTTTCATCACCTGCGCCGTCACCGGTTCGGGCGCCACGCAGGACCGCAGCCCGCATGTGCCGCGCAGCCCGCAAGCGATTGCCGAGAGTGCCATCGACGCGGCGCGCGCGGGCGCCGCCATCGTGCATTGCCATGTGCGCGATCCCGAGAGCGGCGCGCCGTCGCGCAGGCTCGACCTTTACCGCGAGGTGACCGAGCGCATCCGCGAAGCCGAGGTGGATGTGGTGCTCAACCTCACCGCCGGGATGGGCGGCGATCTGGTCTTTGGTCCGCCTGACGCACCGCTGCCGCTGCGCGAGACGGGCACCGACATGATCGGGGCCGAGGCGCGGGTCGCCCATGTCGCGGCCTGTCAGCCAGAGATCTGCACGCTCGATTGCGGCACGATGAATTTCGCCGAGGCCGACTATGTGATGACCAACACGCCCGGCATGTTGCGCGCCATGGGCCGGATCATGACCGAACTGGGCGTGAAGCCCGAGATCGAGGCGTTCGACACCGGACATCTCTGGCTTGCGAAGGAGTTGGTGAAGGAGGGTGTTCTTGAGGCCCCCGCGCTGGTGCAGCTTTGCATGGGTGTGCCCTGGGGTGCGCCGGATGACCTCAATACCTTCCTGGCGATGGTGGGCAACGTGCCGCCGGACTGGACCTTTTCGGCCTTCTCGTTGGGGCGCAACCAGATGGCCTATGCTGCCGCCGCCGTTTTGGCGGGCGGCCATGTGCGGGTTGGGCTCGAGGATAATCTCTGGCTCGAAAAGGGGGTGCTGGCGACCAACGCGCAACTGGTCGACCGCGCGGTGGGCATCGTCGAGCGGATGGGCGCGCGGGTGATGGGGCCGCAAGAGGTGCGCGCGAAGCTGGGCCTTGTGAAGCGGGCCCCGCAATGAGCCGCGCCGCGATCATCGGCGGCGGCGTGATCGGCGGCGGCTGGGCCGCGCGGTTCCTGCTGGGTGGCTGGGATGTGGCGGTGTTCGACCCCGACCCGGAGGCCGCGCGCAAGATCGGCGCGGTGCTCGACAATGCCCGCCGCGCCCTGCCGGCACTGTATGACCGGCCGCTTCCGCCCGAGGGGCGCCTGAGCTATTGCACGGATCTCGCCGAAGCCGTGGCCGGGGCGGTGTGGGTTCAGGAGAGCGTGCCCGAGCGGCTCGACCTCAAGCATCGGGTGCTGGCGCAGATCATGGCCGCCGCGCCGGAGGCAGCAATCATCGGCTCCTCCACCTCAGGCTTCAAACCCTCGCAGCTCAACGCAGAGGGCGCGCGCGCCATTGTCGCGCATCCGTTCAACCCGGTTTACCTTCTGCCGCTGGTAGAGCTTGTCGGCGCGCCCGAGACCTGCACCCGCGCCGCCGATATTTTGCGGGCGCTGGGCATGTTCCCCCTCACGCTGCGCAACGAGATCGACGCCCACATCGCCGACCGCTTTCTCGAGGCGGTCTGGCGCGAGGCGCTCTGGCTGGTCAAGGACGGCATTGCCACGACCGAAGAGATCGACGAGGCGATCCGCATGGGCTTTGGCCTGCGCTGGGCGCAAATGGGTCTGTTCGAAACTTACCGGATCGCCGGGGGCGAGGCCGGGATGCGGCATTTCCTCGATCAGTTCGGCCCGGCCCTGCAATGGCCCTGGACGCGGCTGATGGATGTGCCCGATTATGATGATGCGCTGGTGGATCTCATCGCCGGTCAGTCGGACGCGCAATCGGGCCACATGAGCATCCGCGATCTGGAGCGGCTGCGCGATGACAATCTCGTGGCGTTGATACGCGCCCTCAAGCAGACCGGCAGTGGCGCGGGCGGCGTGATCCTCGGCCATGAGAGCACGCTGCCACGGTCACCGGACGAAGGCTGAGCGCGACCAGCCGCAAGGCTCGATCCCTCTGACATCGGCGCAGTCAGCCATGCGGCAGCGGCACCCGGATGATTGCGAAATCTCGCGGATGCCGTGGCAGGAGCGGCAGGCGCGCGCTTTTGCGACAGCGCGTGCCACCTCGCGCGCCGCTTCTTCGGTCATAGCCGATAGCGGAGCGTTGCCGACGGACGACACACCGGTGACGCCCGCCGGATCACGCGCGATGCGTGCCCCGTGCTGGTTCAATCAGAAGATCATGGGTGAGCTATGAGCCCACCCATGACCGAGTTAACGACGCTCGATCAGAAAAATGATGACCTCGATAGCGAGGGCGATCATTCTCAAGACGTCAGAAAGCCTACCCATGGGGCCTCCACCGTGATGAGGCGGTCCATTTGTGGGCCGTGCCTTGCCAACCCTGTGAAGACCTCACCGAACCGTCCCGGGAGGCTTCGCAGGTATGTTGCGCGGTGACGCTTTGCGGGCAGTTCTCGCGTCAATCCTTGGGATCAGCGATCTTTGCTCAATTGCGATGGCCGTTGCGCCACACCGAAATTATTTGGGGTTTCCAATCAGCCTTTCAATCCCCTGCACCGCCTGTGCCGCCATGTATGGCCCGACCACGGGCGACCGGCTGCGGCTTGGTGATTCCGATCTCATCATCGAGGTGGAGAGCGACCTGACGACCTATGGCGAAGAGGTGAAATTCGGCGGCGGGAAGATGATCCGCGACGGCATGGGGCAGAGCCAGACCACCCGCGCGGGCGGGGCTTGCGAAATCCGACCTTCTGGTGGTCAACAAGGCCGATCTGGCACAGCTTGAGGCCGACACCGCCCGCGCGTGCGGGATGAGGCTCTGCGTGATCGCCGGGTTGCGCGACGGCCTCCGGCCGGGGCGGATGGGCGCGCGCACGTCATGCGCCATATCTCAGTCGAGTAGTGACCTGAGATAAGCACCATAGGCGTTCTTGGCAAAGACATCGGCGCGCCGGGCCACGGCCTCGGCATCTATCCAGCCCTGTTGATAGGCGATCTCCTCGAGGCAGCCGGTCTGCAGACCCTGACGCGTCTGAAGCGTGCGCACGAAATTGCCGGCATCAAGCAGGCTGCCATGGGTGCCGGTGTCGAGCCAGGCATAGCCGCGTCCCATCCTCTCTACATGCAGCTTGCCCGCGTTGAGATAGATTTCCAGAAGCGACGTGATTTCCAGCTCGCCGCGCGCCGAGGGGCGCACCTCACGCGCAAGGCGTGGCGCATCGCCGTCCAGGAAATACAGACCGGTGACCGCATAGCGTGACGGCGGATCGGCGGGTTTCTCGATGATTTCGCGGGCGCGGCCATCGGCATCGAAACCCACCACGCCATACCGCTCGGGATCGGAGACGTGATAGCCAAAGACCGTGCCGCCATCGCGCCGCGCATCCGCCTCGGCCAGAAGCTGCGGCAACCCGTGCCCGAAAAAGATGTTGTCGCCCAGCACCATCGCCGAGGACGCGCCGCCGAGGAAATCCTCGGTCAGCGTATAGGCCTGCGCCAGCCCGTCGGGGCTGGGCTGGGTGACATAGACCAGCGAAATGCCCCATTGGCCCCCATCACCAAGCGCGGCGCGAAATTGCGCCTGATCCTGCGGCGTGGTGATCACGGCGACATCGCGGATACCCGCAAGCATCAGCACCGAGAGCGGGTAGTGGATCATCGGCTTGTCGTAGATCGGCAGAAGCTGTTTCGACAGGCCCATGGTGATCGGGTAGAGCCGCGTGCCGGAGCCGCCAGCGAGGATGATGCCTTTGCGTGTGCTCATGTCTGGATCTCTCTGATTTCCCTGAGAATGTCTGGCAGGGCTGCGCGCCAGTCCGTTCGCGTGATGCCAAAGGCCGCCTCGGTCGTCCGGCAGTCGAGGCGCGAGTTGAGCGGGCGCATGGCAGGGGTGGGATAGTCCGCGGTCGGGATGCCGGTCACGGGCACGTCGCGCCCGGCGGCGGCCAGAATCGCCTCGGCAAAACCCTGCCACGAGACATCCGGCGCGCCCGAGAAATGGTAAGTGCCGGTGAGGGCGGGATCCGTGCAGAGGCGATCGGCGATGGTCAGGCAGGCATGGGCGATGGCGCCTGCCGGTGTCGGCCCGCCGATCTGGTCGTTGACGATGGCAAGCGCGGGGCGCATGTCGGACAGCCGCAGCATGGTCTTGAGAAAGTTGGTGCCATGGGCCGAAAACACCCAGGAGGTGCGCAGGATGACATGCGCCACGCCGGTGTCATGAATGCCGATTTCGCCCTCGAGCTTGCTGCGGCCATAGGCATTGAGCGGGGCGGTGGGGGCCTGCGCCGTGCGGGGCGCATCGCCGCTGCCGTCAAAGACATAATCGGTCGAGATATGCACCAAAGGGATACCGAGTGTCGCGCAGGCGCGCGCCATGGCCGCCGGGGCCTCGGCATTGATCCGCGTGGCGAGCGGTTCTTCCTCCTCGGCGCGGTCAACGGCGGTATAGGCCGCGGCATTGATGACGGCGCGCGGTGCATGGCGCGCGATGGCGGCGGCGCAGCTGTCGGGATCGGCCAGGTCCGCCTGCGCGCGCCCGAGGCAGAGAGCATCGGGCGCGCGCCGGGCGATTTCGCTGGCGACCTGTCCGGTCCGGCCAAAAACCAGAAGGCTCATGCGTTCGTCCCCACCCGGCTGCCCACGCCATCAACCGCGAGAAGCGGTTGCCACCAGTCCGGATTGTCGAGATACCATCGCACCGTGCGCCGCAATCCGTCCTCCACCGTGACCGAAGGCCGCCAGCCCAGTTCGCGGGTGATGCGCTCCGGGTCGATGGCATAGCGCGCGTCATGGCCGGGCCGGTCGGTGACGAACGCCACCAGATCGCGGTAAGGGCCGTCGCTGCGCGGCTGCATCTCGTCCATGAGATCACAGATGCCGTGCACGATGTCGATATTGCGCCGCTCGTTATGTCCGCCGATATTGTAGCTGCGCCCCGGTTCGCCCTTGGCCACCGCCAGCAGCAGCGCGTCGGCGTGATCCTCCACATAGAGCCAGTCGCGCACATTCTCGCCACGCCCGTAAACCGGGATCGTGCGCCCGTGCAGGGCGTTGAGGATCACCTTGGGGATGAGCTTTTCCGGAAAATGGTAGGGGCCGTAATTGTTCGAGCAGTTGGTCAGCACCACCGGCAGGCCATAGGTATGATACCACGCTCGCACCAGATGATCCGAGGCCGCCTTGGACGCGGAATAGGGACTGCGCGGGTCGTAGGGCGTGGTTTCGGTGAAGAGGCCCGTTGGGCCAAGGCTGCCATAGACTTCATCGGTCGAGATGTGGTGGAACCGGAAGGTTTCGGGACAGCCGGAGCGCTGCCAATGGCCGCGCGCGGCCTCGAGAAGGGTATAGGTGCCTGTGATATTGGTCTCGATGAAGTCCCCCGGCCCGTCGATGGAGCGGTCCACATGGCTCTCGGCGGCAAGGTGCATGACCGCATCCGGCGCGGCCTCGGCCATGATCCGCTCGACGGCCGCGCGGTCGCGGATGTCGGCATGGACAAATCGGTAGAGCGGGCTTCGGGCCACCTCCGCCACGTTCTCGGGGCGGCCGGCATAGGTGAGCGCGTCGAGATTGGTCACGCGATGGCCGCGCGCCACCGCAAGGCGCACCACCGCCGAGCCGATGAAGCCGCAACCGCCCGTGACAAGCAGGTTCATCACCTCAGCCCTCCCATGTGAAATACGCGGGCAAATCGCGCAGGCGTGGGGCGGCGGCGTCCTTGTCCGACAGGATCGGCGGTGCGTCGAGCCCCCAGTCGATGCCAAGATCGGGATCGTCAAAGCGCACCGCTGCGTCGCATTGGGGCGCGTAGTAATCCGAGCATTTGTAGATGATTTCCGTCTCGGGTTGACGAGTGACGAAGCCGTGCAGGAAACCCGCCGGAATAAGCAATTGCCGCCCGTTCTCGAAGCTCAGATCGACGCCCACCCAGTGCCCGTAGGTCGGGCTGCCCCGTCGGATGTCGACCGCGACATCGTAAAGTGCCCCCCGCCCGCAGCGCACCAGCTTGGCCTGTGCATGGGGCGGGGTCTGGAAATGCAGGCCGCGCAACGTGCCCGGTGCAAGTGAGAGCGAGTGATTGTCCTGCACGAAATCTATGGCGATGCCCTGTTGCGCCAGGCTGCGACGATTCCAGCTTTCGCTGAAAAAGCCGCGATTGTCGCCGAAACGGGGCGGCGTCAGGATCAGAACGCCGGGCAGCGATGTCGTTTCAATGTTCATGACCATCCCTGTCTCGTTCCCCAGCCGTGCAAACGACGGAACGGGCACCTTTTCAGGCGGGTCTCGTCGTGATGTTACGAGTTTTCATACTGAACCCGCTCTCGTATTGAAATGCCGGAATGGGACAGCGTCCGTGCCCCGCGGCTCTGTGACATGCGGCTCGCCCGACGGAGCGCCCCCGGCGCGTGACCGGATCCCTCCGCGGGCAAGGTCCACCGCACCGCTTCCGGCATCGTTATGGCCGCCTTTGTGGCCTGTAAGCGGGTCTGGAGCCGTCCTGACTCTGTGCTGCGTTGCGCGACACGACTGCCATGCCCTCCGTCTCGGCGATCAACCGTGCGATTCGCTGGCCGATGGCACGGCTGCCCTTCATCGACGGATGGATTCGGTCCGCCGCGTGATAGGAAAGGTCGCCGAAGGGTACGAGATCGGCCAGAGACACGAAATGAACACCGAGATCCAACGCCGCGAGACGTGCCACACGGGCATCCAACTCGTTGCCCTCGTCTGCGCAATGCTCGATTGGGGACGTGACACCCGGTGTGCGCAGGTAGCCCACGAAGATCACCTGCGCGCCGGATTGCCGCAACCGCGAGACAAGGCCGGGTATCGCGCCGCGCCGTCCGTCGCGCGAAATCAGCCGGTCCATTCGTCGCTCGCAGCGCATACAGCCGCAACCGAGCCAAAGATCGTTGCCGCCTCCGTTGATCACGACCCAATCCCAGGCGCCGCCGCGGTGCTGTTTGGGAATGCTGAGGCCGATGGCGCCTGTGATCGGCAGCTTGTAGAAAAATCGCGCCCCGGCGATGGAGTTGTCGACAACCGGCTCGCTCAGGGCCTGTCGCAACGTGGCGCCGACGGAATGGCCCACGAACTTGTGCATGGCGAAAAGCGAGTCACCCATCATCAGGATACGCGCCCGCCCCTCGGCAACGGCGTGGCCCGCCGGCAGAGCAGCAAACATAATCAGAGCGGTCAGGACCCGTGCGAACATCTCGCCTCCCCAGATCAAATCCGTCCCACCCATCGGGGACCATATCAGGCTGTCGCAAAAAGATGAACAAAAGGTGGACAACACACTGTTTCCGGACCGACACCGTGACAGTCGGAACTGGCCTGAAGTCAAGGCGCAGATTGTGCTCGGCACCATCCGCGCAGAGATGAGCCTGGCCCGAATGAATCGGGACACGCGCAATGACGCGACTCAGGATCGCGGAACGGCGCGCCGGGTGAACCGCTCGACAAACCGCGCCCGCGCATCGGGCAGGGGCCGGTTGCCAAGATGTGGTGCCAGATGATGACGCAGGAAATGTCCTGTTATATCGAATCCTTGCGCAATCTCTGCCTCGGGGGCGGGCCCTTGCCCCAAAAGGCAGGGCGGCAGCGGCAAGAGCCGGTCCGCCCAGTCTCCCGCCCCTGCCCGAGACACCGCGCGCCCGGTTTTCGGGGATATGTAGCTCAGATCATTGGCCCCTTTCCCCATCACCGCGCAGCTTCGCAGATCGAGGCCAAAGCCCATCTCCTCCAGAAGCGCCAGTTCCCACTGCAAATAGGCCAGCGGCCAGATCTCGGGCTGATCGAGAAGATCAAGCAATATCAGACTATGGCGATAAAGCACCGGATGCGCCTCGCGCTCGGGCAGCGCAAAGAGCAGCAGCCCGCAGACCGCATTCAACCCCGCCAGCGCCAGTCGCTCGCCCATGGTCCAGGCCCGCGATTTCACCGGCTCGACCCGGAATGTGCCCAGATGATCCTCAAGCCGCGCCCGCCATTCCAGAGCGACCTGCGCACCGGGTTGCAGCACCGGCGCCATCCGCCGCGACGCGCCGCCCCTTACCAGGCCTGCGTGCCGTCCGTGCGTTTCGGTAAAGACCTCCAAGATGACAGAGCCTTCGCCGTGGCGCCGGACGCCCAGAAGGATGCCCTGATCGCGCCACTCCATCGCTCAGCCCGCCAGCCCCGGTTCATCGAGCATGTGCCGTCCGGCGCGGTCCTCCACCTCGATCACCCAGAGGTCGGGATCATAGCCCCGCTGCCGGTCGATCGTCGCATCCACCTCGGTCTCGGCCCCCTCGGCCAGCATGAGCCAGCGACGCGCCCCGCTCATCAGATCGACCGACCGGTGATAGACCGCCGCCTTGCCGTCCAGCGTGTTGAGCTTCACGAGAACCGCGCCCGCGCCGTCATCCCCATGGGCGACGACGAATCCCGGAATCTCGGCCAGCCGCAACCGCGCGAGATAGGCATCGACCCAGAACCGCGCGGTCAGCCGTGGTGCCATCCCCGCCCCTTCATCGTTCGGCAAATACTCCCGCCGGAGGCGTCCGACAGTGCCATCAGGCCGATCCGTCGCGGAAATCGAGCCCCATTTCGTTGTAGCGCTCGGCCTCGTCCATCCAGTTTTCGCGCACCTTCACCTGAAGGAACAGATGCACGGGCCGCCCGAGGAATTCGGCAATCTCGGCGCGCGCGGCCTGTGATACGGCCTTGATCGTCTCGCCCTTGTGGCCAAGCACGATCCCCTTGTGACCGTCGCGGATAACGTAGATGATCTGGTCGATCCGGGCCGAGCCGTCCTTGCGGTCCTGCCAGCTCTCGGTCTCGACGGTGAGCTGATAGGGCAATTCCTGATGCAGCCGAAGCGTGAGCTTTTCGCGGGTCATCTCGGCGGCGATCATGCGCATCGGCAGATCGGCGATCTGGTCCTCGGGATAAAGCCAGGGCCCCTCGGGCACCGCCTCCGCCAGCCAGGCGCGCAGATCCTCCACCCCGTGCCCGCGTTCGGCGGAAATCAGGAATGTGCGCTCGAAGGCCAGCCGCTCGTTCATGGCCTTGGTCAGCGCCAGCAGCACGGGCGCTTCCACCCGGTCGATCTTGTTGATCGCCAGCACGATGCGCCGGTTCTGCGGCAGGTCCGCCAGCCCGTCCAGGATACGCCCCACGCCGTCGGTCAGCCCGCGATGCGCCTCGATCAGCAGCACCACGATATCGGCATCCGCCGCCCCGCCCCAGGCCGCCGCCACCATGGCGCGGTCAAGCCGGCGGCGCGGCTGGAAGAGGCCCGGCGTATCGACGAAAACAAGCTGGCTCTGACCTTCCATCGCCACGCCCCGGATGCGCGCGCGGGTGGTCTGCACCTTGTGCGTGACAATGCTGACCTTGGCCCCCACCATGCGGTTCAGCAGCGTGGACTTGCCCGCATTGGGCTCTCCGATCAGGGCGATGAATCCGGCTCGGGTGGTCATGGGCATCCTTGGTCCAGTGTTGTCCGAATGCCCATCCATGATGTTCCAGGGCGCGGCTGATACTCTTGGACCAGACCTTGCCGTTCCGCAAGCGGGCAATCGAACGAAGGACGATCTCAAGGCAGAGTGTCACGGGTGCGATCGATCCGGCGAGGAGGCCGGATGGCGTATCACACCTCCCCTCAGTTCATCCGTCGCATTGATCTACAATGATCCGGACTGCGTTGGTGGAGCCGAGGGGGATCGAACCCCTGACCTCGTCATTGCGAACGACGCGCTCTCCCATCTGAGCTACGGCCCCGATTTCGGATCACGTGCAAAATTCCCGTCGCGAAGTCAAGAGCATATCCGCTCAGAGCGCGGGCTTCAGACCATGGCCGGCATAGGCCAGCGCCAGCCGCTCAATCGCCTGTTCGGGCGGCAATTCCTCGCTTTCGCCGGTGCGCCGCGACGTGAGTTCCACCACCCCGTTTTTGAGGCCACGCGGCCCCACGGTGATCCGCCAGGGCAGGCCGATCAGGTCCATCGTGGCAAATTTGCCGCCCGCCCGCTCGTCGCGGTCGTCATAAAGCGGCTCGAGGCCCAGCGCCGTCATCGAGGCATAGAGCGCCTCGCAGGCGGCATCGGCCTCGTCGTCACCCTGCTTGAGATTGACGATCCCGGCATGAAACGGCGTCACCCCCTCCGGCCAGATGATCCCCCTCTCGTCATGGCTTGCCTCGATGATCGCGCCCACAAGGCGCGAAACGCCGATGCCGTGGCTGCCCATGTGGACCGGCACCGGTTTGCCATCGGGGCCCTGCACGGTGGCGCCCATCGGCTCGGAATACTTGGTGCCGAAATAGAAGATCTGCCCCACCTCGATGCCGCGTGCCACACGGCGTCGCTCTTCGGGGATGGCGTTGAACAGCGCCTCGTCGTGGGTCTCGTCGGTGCGGGCATAGCGCGAGGTGAATTCCTCGAGCACGGCGCGGCACTGCGCCGGATCGGCATAGTCGATCACCCGTTCGCCGAATCGCAGATCGGTGATGGCACTGTCATAGAACACCTCTGATTCGCCCGTCTCGGCGAGGACAAGGAATTCATGCGTGTCGTCGCCGCCGATGGGGCCGCTATCGGCGCGCATCGGGATCGCCTGAAGCCCCATACGCTCATAGGTGCGCAGGTAGCTGACAAGGTGACGGTTATAGCTGTGCAGCGCGTCCTCTTTCGTGAGGTCGAAATTGTAGCCGTCCTTCATCAGGAATTCGCGGCCCCGCATGACGCCAAAGCGCGGGCGCACCTCGTCGCGGAATTTCCACTGGATATGGTAGAGCGTCAGCGGCAGGTCGCGGTAGCTGCCGACATGGGCACGGAAAATATCGGTGATCAGTTCCTCGTTGGTCGGACCATAGAGCATGTCGCGCTCGTGCCGGTCGCGGATGCGCAACATCTCGGGGCCGTAGGCGTCGTAACGCCCGCTCTCGCGCCAAAGGTCCGCCGATTGCAGCGTCGGCATCAGCATCGGGATATGGCCCGCGCGCACCTGTTCCTCGTGGACGATGTTTTCCAGCTTGCGCAGCACCTTGAACCCCAGGGGCAGCCACGAGTAAATTCCGGCGCTGGCCTGCTTGATCATGCCGGCGCGCAGCATCAGGCGATGCGAGGCGATCTGCGCCTCGGCGGGGGTTTCCTTGAGTACGGGCAGGAAATAGCGGCTCAGTCGCATGGGTGGGCCTTTCAGGGGGCGGGAACTCGGTGCGGGTTCTAGACGGGAACGCCGCACGGGGCAAGGCGGCGCGCGCCCTGCCTTGCCCGCGTGCGGCCCGGTTCAGACGATATCTATCAGGGCGGCAAGACCGTCGGTTGTGCCAAGGCCGAAGACCTCGATGCTGTCTCCGGTCTCGAACAGGAATGCCACCCGTCCCGCGCCGTTGATCGTGGCAAAGTCCGACACGACCTGCGCGGCATCGCGTGCGCCGCTCCAAAGCCCGCCGTCAAGCTCGATGCGGTCGCCGTCGGCGATGCTGAACCCCTGAAACGCGGCGCTGTCGTGACCGGCGGCAAAGACGAACACATCCGACCCCGCCCCACCCCAGAGCGTATCGGCCCCGGCCCCCCCGTCGAGCCGGTCATCACCACCCGCGCCGAAGATGAGGTCGTCGCCGTCACCGCCGAACAGGGTATCATTGCCCGCGCCGCCCGACACGGTGTCATTGTCCGCGCCGCCGTCGAGCAGGTCATCACCGGTTCCGCCGCCCAGTTGATCAGACCCGCCGCCGCCGAGGAGCGTGTCGTTCCCGGTGCCCCCCCAGAGCGTGTCGAGACCGGCCCCGCCGTCGAGCAGATCATCCTCGTCACCGCCGCCCAGCAGATCGTTGCCGCCGTCGCCGCGCAACGTATCACTGCCGCGCCCGCCCCAGATCTCGTCGGCCCCGAACCCGCCTTCGGCAGAGTCATTGCCGTCGAAAAGGCCGATCGTGTCATTGCCCGCGCCGCCGAGGGCCGTGTCATTGCCCAGACCGCCCCAGAGTTCGTCGGCCCCGTCGCCACCGTCGAGGAAATCGTCATTGGCCCCACCGCCGAGCGTGTCCATGCCTGCCCCGCCTTCGAGCGTGTCGTTCCCGCCACCACCCCAAAGCTCGTCCCGACCAAGGCCGCCGTCGAGCAGGTCCGCCCCGCCACCGCCGCCCAGAAGATCGTTGCCGTCGCCGCCCCGGAGCGTATCGTTGCCCGCCGCGCCAAACAGATCGTCATCGCCCGCACCACCGAGCAGGCTGTCATTGCCAGTGCCGCCACCCAGCAAGTCATTGCCCGCGCCACCCTCGAGCGTGTCGTCGCCGCCATTCCCGAAAAGCGTGTCATTGCCGCGCATCCCGAGCAGGTGGTTGGCCCCGGCATTGCCCGCCAGCAGGTCCGCGCCGTCGCCAGAGACGATATTCTCGATTTGCGCGGGATCGAAGCTGAACCAGTCAACGCCATTGACCTGCGCCGCCCCGCCCGTGATCGACACATTGCCGCTGACCGCCGCAAGGTTGAACCAGTCGGTTCCGCCATTGGTGTCCGAGATCACGCGCCGCCCCGCATCATGGGCGGCAAGCGTCAGGAACTCGTCGGTGAAGTGATAGGTGTCGTTGGCATCCACGCCGGCGCCATAGGCATCAATGCGGATGACATTGATGAAGCTCAGATCGAATTCGAAATTATCGGCAAGCTGCACTGTCCATGTGCCTGCCGACTGCTCTCCGAGCAGGTGGTCGATGCCGAATACCCAGCCGACGGGAACCGATTCACCAGAGAACGTCCCGTCGAGAACCTGGATCACCGTGCCTTCGGGCGAGACCAGCGTGACCGACAGATCGCCGATATAAGTGACATCCATGAAGATGGTAAGCGCCACATGCTCGATCTCGACATTGCCGCCCACGGTGACGGTAAAGCTGCGACCGGCCGGATCGCCGTCGGGCAAAAGCGTGTTGACGGTTCGGCTGCCGGAGGCGACCGCCTCGTTGGCGGAGGTGCGGGCCTCCTCGAAGAGGTGCCAGACCTCGGCCATGCGCACCGAATTGAAGGCGTTGACCATGCCGAATCCGTAATCGATCGAGATGTGATTGCCGCCACCGTTGAAATTGCTCGCCCCGTTGACCTGCCATGGCCCCACCTCGAAGCCCGACGGTCCCTGTCCGAGATCGGAGCCGGTCAGCGTCGCGGATTGCGCGAGGATGTTCTGCACGTCGCGCCAGCCCAGCCCCGGATTGGCCTCGAGCATGAGCGCGATCACGCCAGAGGTGACCGGGGCCGAAGCCGAGGTGCCACCGAAGATATCGGTGAAATCGCCCGGAACGTCGCCCGCCGGGCCGGTCACATCGGTGGAGACCGAGGCGGCGGGGGCGGTCAAGAGAATGTTCGTTCCGAAATTCGTGAAATCGCTGGTACCGCCGACGCTATCGGTCGCAGCCACGCTGATCGTGTAGCGCGAGGAATGGATGCCGTCCCCGGCGGTATTGAGGCCGTCATTGCCGGCCGACTGCACGATGATCGTGCCAAGACCGCCACGGCCATTCGCCACGGTGTCGGCGTGAACATCGTTCAGAAGCTGGCTGAAAGTGCTCACAAAGGGATTTTCGCTGAGCAGGTTCTGGCCGGGAAAGAAGACCGGCGCGCTGCCCCAGCTGTGATTGACGATGTCGAAATTCGTCTGCTGCCCGGCCACGTGCAGGAAGGCGTCAAGGTCGCCGTTGATGAAGCCGAACACGGTCGGGTCGAAGATGTCCACCCCGGTGATGGAGGCCCCGTGCGCCACGCCCACGCCGCCCACGCCGTTCCATTCCGCCGCGATCAGCCCGGCAACAGCGGTGCCATGGAAATCGGGGGTGCCCGGCACGATGGTGGAATTGAAGAAATCCGTGACCTGACGCGAGCCGTCGTAATTGGCATCGAGATCGACATGCGCCGCATCGACCGCGCCGTCATAGACCCCGACCGAGACACCTGCGCCGGTATACTCGTTCCAGATGGTCTCGATATCGCCGAGGAGCGGGAAATGCCACTGGTCTGCGAAAAGCGGGTCGGTCGGGGTGGCCATTTCGGGAATATCCTTCTGATCTGGAAAAGTTTGCTATTTCGTGTCGGTGTCTGGCAAGGGCGTGTGGGTGTGAACGGCAAAGACCCGGCCCTGCATGCAACGCGAGCGCGTCGCCCAATCGCCGGTGAGACGAAAGCGCAGACCGTCACGGAATATCCCGCGCGGCGCGTTCTCAAGCGTGACAGGACCAATCCCGTCGGCAAGAAACTGCACACAGACCGTGCCGCGCCCGGTCACGACACCCTCTATCGCCTTTTGGGACTGCGTGGTTTGCGCCACGGCAGTTGCGGCAGGCAAGAGTGTCAGGGCCATCACGGCGGTAAAATGACGATGGCGCAGCACGGAATTGGCATATCCTGAATTGAATTTCTGAAAAGTTAAACCTGGGGACCCGAGAACGCAAAGCTAAAAAAGTCAAAACAGGAAATCAACCATAAGCGAGGGTCCGTGCACGGTTTGACCGGTGCGCAGGCTTTGGCCTTGATCCGTGACGCGAGGCACGCGAGATAGGACGGGAACGCCAAGAAGGGGATGCCGATGGCCCTGCCGGTCCGCGAACAGGTAACTTACTGGAGCATCGCGGCCGCGGTGGGCTTGGCCGTGCTCTGGGCCTTGGGAGATGTGATCCTGCCGTTCGTGCTTGGCGCGGCGGTGGCCTATTTCCTCGATCCGGTCGCCGACCGGCTGGAGCGGATGGGGCTGGGGCGCGCGGCGGCGGTTGCGGTGATCACGCTGGTGGCGATGCTTGTCTTCGTCATCGCCGTGCTCATGATCATCCCGACAATCGTCAATCAGGCGGTCGCGCTCTTTGACATTGCACCGCAGCTTGCCCGCGATCTTCAGGGGTTTCTCGCCAATCACTTTCCCTCGCTTTACGAGCCGGGCTCGGCGCTCAACCAGTCGCTGCAATCGCTGGGCGAGACCGTCCGCGAGCGCGGCGGGCAGTTGCTCGAGACCGCGCTCAGTTCTGCCGCTTCGCTCATCAACATCGTGGTGCTGCTGGTTGTGGCACCGGTGGTGGCGGTCTATCTGCTCTATGACTGGGATCACATGGTCGAGAAGATCGACCACCTGCTGCCGCGCGATCACGCGCCGATCATCCGCAGGCTGGCCAGAGAGATCGACGCGACGCTCGCGAGTTTCATCCGCGGCATGGGCACGGTCTGCCTGATCCTTGGCACCTATTACGCCGTGGCGCTGATGCTGGTGGGGTTGCAATTCGGCCTCGTGGTGGGCGCGGTGGCCGGGCTGGTGACATTCATTCCTTATGTCGGCGCGTTGCTGGGCGGCGCGCTTGCCCTTGGCCTGGCGCTGTTTCAGTTCTGGGGCGACTGGTTCAGCATCGCGCTGGTGGCGGGCATCTTTGCCTCGGGTCAGGTGATCGAGGGCAATTTTCTCACGCCGCGCCTTGTGGGCTCGTCGGTCGGGCTGCACCCGGTCTGGCTCATTTTCGCACTGTCGGCATTCGGTACGCTGTTCGGCTTTGTCGGGATGCTGGTGGCGGTGCCGGTGGCCGCGGCGCTCGGCGTTGTCGCGCGCTTCGGTATCGCCGAGTATCAGAGCGGTCGCCTGTATCGCGGGCTGGATGGGCAGTCCGGGGGCCGGGGCGACGAATGAACACGCGGCAACTCAGCTTCGATTTGCCCGCGCGCACGGCGCTGGGGCGCGAAAACTTCTTCGTATCCCCCGCCAATGCGCAGGCCGTGGCACTGATCGAGGGATGGCGCGACTGGCCCTCGCGCAAGTTGCTGCTGGCAGGACCGAGCGGCGCGGGCAAGACCCATCTGGCGCATGTCTGGGCGGCGCTGTCGGGCGCGCGGATCGTGGCCGCCGGGACATTGGCAGAGGCCGACATCCCCGCGCTTGCCACAGGTCCTGTGGCGGTCGAGGATGCCCATGCCATCGCCCGCGACCGCGCCGCGGAGGAGGCGCTCTTTCACCTGCACAATCTTGTGCTGGCCGAGGGTCATACCCTGCTGATCACCGCGCGTGAGGCCCCGGCGCTTTGGGATCTGGGCCTGCCCGATCTGGCCAGCCGGATGGCGGGCACGCTGATGGTGCGGCTTGGCCCGCCCGATGATGCGCTGCTGGCCGCGCTGCTCTCCAAGCTCTTTGCCGAC
The DNA here is from genome assembly GCA_002842985.1 of Alphaproteobacteria bacterium HGW-Alphaproteobacteria-1. Lineage (GTDB taxonomy): Bacteria > Pseudomonadota > Alphaproteobacteria > Rhodobacterales > Rhodobacteraceae > Roseovarius. The sequence goes on along the minus strand of PHEQ01000027.1, from coordinate 18,106 downwards.
AGGCAACTTTCGCCAACGCCTGACACCGTGCCCTATCTCGTGCGGCGGATCGAACGCAGCTTTGACGCCGCGCATGACGTGGTGGCCGCGCTTGACGCGCGCGCGCTTGACACGGGGCGTGCGATCACACGCGTGCTGGCCGCCGAGGTGCTGGACAAAGCCCTACGCTGAGGCCACTTTCACCGTCATCCAACCGTTACACGCCGTCGCCATAAGGCCGCCATGACCCAATCCGATTTTCTCAAGCACCCCGCGCCCGAACCGGTCGATCTGCCCGATCTCGACATCACCGGGCCGGGCCGGTTCTTCAACCGTGAACTGAGCTGGCTCGGCTTCAACTGGCGGGTGCTGGAAGAGGCGCAGAATCCCCGCGTGCCGCTGCTGGAGCGCCTGCGCTTCCTGTCGATCTCGGCCACCAATCTTGACGAGTTCTACAACGTGCGCGTGGCCGGCCTTCGCGAGTTGGCCAAGGCGGGCAACACCACCCCGGCCGCCGACGGGCTCAGCCCCGCGGAACAGCTTGTGTTGATCAACGAGAACGCGCGCAAGTTGCTCGAATCGCAACAGGCAACGTTCGAAAGCCTGCGCAGCGAGATGGAGGCAGAACGTATTGCCATCCTCACCCACGACGCGCTTGACGAGGCCGACCGCGCGCATCTGGCCGAAGTGTTCCTGCACAATGTCTTTCCTGTGCTCTCGCCGCTGGCCATCGACCCGGCGCACCCGTTTCCGTTCATTCCCAATCTCGGCTTCGTTCTGGCCCTGCAACTGGAACGCAAGGCCGATCGCCGCCCGCTGCAGGCCCTGTTGCCGATCCCGCAGCAGATCGACCGCTTCGTGAGCCTGCCCGCCGCCGACGGCGCGCATCGCGCGCTTCCGCTGGAGGAATTGCTGCTTTTGCACTTGCACAGCATCTTTCCGGGCTACCGTTATGTCGGCCACTGTGCCTTTCGCGTGCTGCGAGACAGCGATCTCGAGGTCGAGGAAGAGGCCGAAGACCTGGTGCGCGAATTCGAGGTGGCGCTCAAGCGCCGCCGCCGCGGCGAGGTGGTGCGCATGAAGATCACCGCAGGCGCCCCCGAGGCGCTGCGCGAGGTGATCATGGAGGAACTACACGTCCGTCCCGACGAGGTGGTGGAGGTGGAAGGCATGATCGGGCTGGCCGATCTCAAGGAGCTTGTGCTTGACGCGCGCCCCGATCTTCTTTGGCCGCCTTTCACCCCGCGCGTGCCCGAGCGGGTGCAGGATCACGGCGGCGACATGTTCGCCGCGATCCAGCATAAGGACATGCTGCTGCACCACCCTTACGAGACCTTCGACATGGTGGTGCGGTTCCTGCAACAGGCGGCGCGCGATCCGGATGTGCTGGCGATCAAGCAGACGCTCTATCGCACCTCGCGCAACTCGCCCATCGTCGAGGCGCTGTGCGAGGCCGCCGAGGACGGCAAATCCGTCACCGCGCTGGTGGAGTTGAAGGCCCGTTTCGACGAGGCGGCCAATATCCGGCAGTCGCGGCGTCTGGAGCGCGCGGGCGCGCATGTGGTCTACGGCTTTATCGACCTCAAGACCCATGCCAAGATTTCCACCGTGGTGCGCCGCGAGGGCGACAAGCTCGTGACCTATACCCATTACGGCACCGGCAACTATCACCCGATCACGGCACGCATCTATACCGATCTGAGTTTCTTCACCTGCGATGCCGCCCTTGGCCGTGACGCGACCAAGGTTTTCAACTACCTCTCGGGCTATGCCGAGCCGGAGGGGCTGGAAAACCTCTCGATCTCGCCCAAATCGCTCAAGCCGCGCCTGCTCGATCTGATCGCGCGCGAGGCCGATCTTGCCCGCGCGGGCAAGCCCGCCGCAATCTGGGCCAAGATGAATTCGCTGGTCGAGCCGGATGTGATCGATGCGCTCTACGCCGCCTCCGAGGCCGGGGTGAAGATCGACCTCGTCGTGCGTGGCATCTGCGGGCTGCGCCCCGGCATCAGGGGGCTGTCGTCCAATATCCGTGTCAAATCCATCATCGGGCGGTTTCTGGAACATTCGCGCATCGTCTGTTTCGGTAATGGCGCCGGGCTGCCATCGAAAAAGGCGCGGGTGTTCATCTCCTCGGCGGACTGGATGGGGCGCAACCTCAACCGCCGGGTCGAAACGCTGGTCGAGACCACCAACCCCACCGTGAAGGCGCAGATCGTCTCTCAGGTCATGGCCGCGAACATGGCCGACGAGGCGCAAAGCTGGATCATGTCGCCTGATGGCAGCTTTGTTCGTATCCCCTTGCCCGAGGGCGAATTTGCCTTCAACTGCCACCGCTTCTTCATGGAAAACCCCTCGCTCTCGGGCCGGGGCTCGGCCGGGGCGGCGGATGTGCCCAAACTCACCCATACCGACGATTGACCCAGGCGCGTGCCTGTCGCATAGACGGGATGCAAACCGGCAAGGCAGGCGATGGACGGCGTGAACGATCCCGCAGAGCAACCTGACGGCCCCTTTGGCCGTCCGCTCTTCGACAGCCCCGAGGCGCGCGCGCTCTCTCGCGTGGGGGTGGTCGATGTCGGCTCGAACTCGGTGCGCCTTGTGGTGTTCGATGGTGCCGCGCGCAGTCCGGCCTATTTCTACAACGAAAAGATCATGTGCGGGCTGGGTGCGGGCCTGTCGGTCACCGGGCGGCTCAACCCCGAGGGGCGCAAGCGCGCGCTCGACGCGCTCCGGCGCTTTGCGCTTCTGGCCGAGGGCATGGAAACCGGCCCGCTCAGCGCGGTGGCCACGGCGGCCGTGCGCGAGGCCGAGGATGGCGAGGCGTTCCGCGCCGAGGTTCTGCGCGAGACGGGTATTCGGCTGTTCGTGATCGACGGACCCGAAGAGGCGCGGCTCTCGGCGCAGGGCGTGCTGCTGGGTTGGCCGGGGGCTTATGGCCTTGTCTGCGACATGGGCGGTGCCTCGATGGAACTGGCCGAGATCAATGGCGGGCGCGTCGGGCGCTGTGTCACCTCCGCGCTCGGGCCGCTCAAGCTGCGCGACATCAAGGGCGGCAAGAAGGCGCGGCGCGCGCATATCCGCGCCTCGCTCGAACGGTTGCGGGCCGATCTGGGCGAACAGAAGAACAGGCTCTTTCTTGTCGGTGGCTCGTGGCGCGCTTTCGCCCGGATCGACATGGCGCGCCGCGGCTATCCGCTGCATGTGCTGCACGAATACCGGATGAGCGCGGCGGATGTGCGCGCCACCATCAAGCATATCGAAAAGACGCCCCCCGAGGCCTTGCGCGCACAATCGGGCGTGTCGTCGGCGCGCGTCGGGTTGGTGCCCTATGCGGCCGAGGTTCTGCGCGAGGTTGTTCGGACGTTTCGCCCGCATGATATCGCCATTTCCAGCTACGGGATCCGCGAGGGTCTGCTGTACGAGCAGATGCCGCAGCCGCTGCGCGACCGCGACCCGCTGATCGAGGCCTGCCGCTTTGCCGAGGCCAAGGATGCGCGCCTGCCGGGCTTTGGCCGGGTGCTCTACAATTTCATCCTGCCGATCTTCAAATCCGTGGGAGAGGAGCGTCTGCGCATCGTCAAGGCCGCCTGCCTTCTGCATGACGTGAGCTGGCGCGCACATCCCGATTACCGTGCCGAGGATTGTTTCGACAACGCCACGCGGGCCAATCTGGGCGGGCTGAAACATGCCGAACGGGTGGTGCTGGGCCTTGCCCTGCTCTACCGTTATTCCAACAAGCGCGAGGGAACACGCTTTGACAAGCTCGCCGGGCTGATCACCGAGCGCGAGCGCCACGAGGCCGAGGTTCTGGGCCGCGCGCTGCGCTTTGCCGCGATGCTTTGGCTCAAGGACAATGCCCATCTCGGTGAAATGCGCTGGTTTCCCAAACGCAGGGTGCTGGAACTGCGCCTCTCGCCCGAGGCCGCGCCGCTCTTTGGCGAGGTGGCGCAGGCGCGGTTTGCCGCGCTGTGTTCGGCGCTCGGGGCGCAGGCCGATATCCGGCTGCCCTCGTGCCGGTTGTGATCGCCCGCGCGTCGCTCTAGGGTCGCGCAAAACCGGCACGAGGGACAGGACATGCAGAAAAGACCGCTCGGGCGGACAGGCATCGACGTGAGCGCGCTTTGCCTTGGCTCGATGACATGGGGCGCGCAGAATACCGAGGCCGAGGGCCACGCGCAGATCGACCGCGCCCTTGCGGCCGGCGTCAATTTCATCGACACCGCCGAGATGTATCCGACCGCGCCGGTAACACCCGAGACGCAAGGCCGCACCGAGGAGATCATCGGCACGTGGTTCGCGCGCTCCGGGCAACGTGACAAGGTAATCCTCGCCACCAAGATCGTCGGCGCGGGCACCGCCCATATCCGAGGCGGCGCGCCGATCACGGGTGCCGCCATCACCGAGGCGATCGACGGCTCGCTGCGTCGCCTGCAAACCGATTATATCGACCTTTATCAACTTCACTGGCCCAACCGGGGCAGTTACATGTTTCGTCAGAACTGGACCTATGACCCCTCGGGTCAGAACCGCGAGGAGACCCGCGCGCATATGCTGGAGGTGCTCGATGCCCTTGGGCGCGAGGTGGACCGGGGCCGTATCCGTGCCTTCGGTCTCTCGAACGAGAGCGCCTGGGGAACGGCGCAATGGCTGCGCCTGTCCGAGGCGGGGCACGGGCCGCGCGTGGCCTCGATCCAGAACGAATATTCGCTGATGTGCCGTCTTTACGATACCGATCTGGCGGAACTGAGTGTCAACGAGGATGTCGGCCTGCTGGCCTTTTCGCCGCTGGCGGCCGGGCTCTTGTCGGGCAAGTATCAGGGTGGCGCGCTGCCCGAGGGCTCGCGCATGACGATCAACACCGATCTGGGCGGGCGCAAGGGACCGCGCGCCTTCGCCGCCGTCGAGGCCTATCTCCGGGTGGCGCAGAAACACGGGCTCGACCCGGTGCAGATGGCACTTGCCTGGTGCCTGACCCGGCCCTTCCTGTGTTCGGCGATTTTCGGCGCGACCAGCCTTGCGCAGCTTGACCGCGCGCTTGGCGCGGCGGAGGTGACGCTTGGTGACGAGGTGCTGGCCGATATCGACGCTGCGCATCGTGCCCATCCCATGCCCTATTGAGCCGCGCCCATTGGCCCCTTGCCCGTGCCCCCGCCCCGGCGTATAGCCCCGCCCTGACCTCAAAGGAGCCAAAGCGATGCAAGGCAGCGCCAATCTCAACGTGATGCTCAAGGCCGCGCGCAAGGCCGGGCGCTCGCTTCTCAAGGATTTCGGAGAGGTCGAGAACCTTCAGGTGTCGATGAAGGGCGCAGGCGATTTCGTGAGTCGCGCCGACATCGCCGCAGAGAAGATCATCAAGTCCGAACTGACCTCCGCGCGCCCCAATTATGGCTGGGCCGCCGAAGAGGGCGGAGAGGAGCCGGGCACCGACCCCACCCGCCGCTGGATCGTCGACCCGTTGGACGGCACCACCAATTTCCTGCATGGCCTGCCGCATTGGGCCATTTCCATCGCGCTCGAACACAAGGGCGAGGTTGTGTCGGGCGTGATCTATGACCCGATCAAGGACGAGGCGTTCATTGCCGAAAAGGGCACCGGTGCCTGGCTCAACGAGACCCGGCTGCGTGTCTCGGGACGCACCAAGATGATCGAGGCGATCTTTGCCACCGGCCTGCCCTTTGGCGGGCGCTCCGACCTGCCTGAGACGCTTCAGGATCTTGCGCGCCTTCTGCCTGCCTGCGCCGGTGTGCGCCGCTGGGGTTCGGCCGCGCTCGACATGGCCTATGTCGCGGCCGGGCGCTATGACGGCTTCTGGGAGCGGCGCCTCAATGCCTGGGACCTGGCCGCCGGCGTGATCATCGCGCGCGAGGCGGGCGCGCTGGTGGAGCCGCTGATGCCCGGTGGCAACATCCTCGGTGATGGCGAGGTGATCGCCGCGAACGAGAAGATTTTCGACAAATTTGCCAAGGTGATCCGCAACGAGGCGTGACAGGCCGCGCGGCCCGTGGCAGTTATCCGGGTGTCACGGACACGGGAGAGCGGTCATGCACCTCGATCACCTCGCCGTCGCGGGCGAGAGCCTCGACGCGGCGGCGGCTCATCTCGAAGCATCACTCGGCCTGCCGTTGCAGCCGGGCGGCGCGCACGCGCGCTTCGGAACTCATAACCGGCTTCTGGGGCTGGAGGACGGGCTTTACCTCGAGGCCATTGCCATCGATCCCAATGCCCCCGCGCCAGACGGCCCGCGCTGGTTCGATCTGGACCGGCTGCAAGGCGCGCCGCATCTGCGCACCTGGATCGCCCGCGTCGATGACCTTGACGCCACCCTCACCCGCCACCCGGACGCCGGAGAGTCACTTGCGCTTGAACGCGGCGATCTGCGATGGCGCATGGCGGTTCCGCCAAGCGGCGTGCTGCCTTTCGACAATCTCTTCCCCGCGCTGATCGAATGGCAGGGAACGGCGCATCCGGCGCAGCGCCTTGCGCCCTCGGGCGCGCGCCTCTCGCGGCTGATCGTGACACATCCCGAGGCGGCGGCGCTGCGCGCTGCGCTCTTTGACCTCACCGACCCGCGCGTGGTGATCGAACCCGGCGCGCCCGCGCTCCGGGCCGAGATTGCCACGCCCCACGGGCTGCGTGTTCTGGCATGATCTTGCGCGCTGCCACGCCTGCGGACATCCCGGCGATCCTCGCTATCTGGAATCCTCTGATCCGGGATACGTCGATCACCTTCACCACTGTCGAAAAGACGCCCGAGACGCTTGGCGCCGATATCGCCGCGCGCGGCCCGGCCTTTCTCGTGGCCGAGACCGGTGGCGCGCTCGTCGGCTTTGCCAGCTACGGTCCGTTCCGCAGCGGCCCCGGCTATGTCCATACCGCTGAACACACGGTTATTCTGGACGCTCAGACGCGCGGTCAGGGCGTGGGGCGCACGCTTATGGCACGGCTCGCAGAGGTTGCGCGCACACAAGGTATCCACGTCCTCATCGGCGCGGTGAGCGGCACGAATGGATCTGCCATCGCCTTTCACGAGGCGATCGGCTTTGACCGTGTGGGCCTTTTGCCGCAGGTCGGGCGCAAGTTCGGAAATTGGCTCGATCTGGTGCTTTTGCAGAAAACCCTCTGACGGTTTGCACTGACACCGCCTGCGTTCCGCGATAGTCTGCGCTCATGTCGATCTGGACCCGCATAACCGAGGCGCTTCAGGCGCTCGCCAAGGGCGAGAGCCTGTCCCATGTCTTCGACCGTTTGCGCACCCCGCCCGAGCGCAGCGTCGCCTTCACCATCGCCGTCATCGCGCTTTCGGCCAAGATGGCCAAGGCCGACGGACAGGTGACACGCGACGAGGTCACGGCCTTTCGCGAGGTGTTCAGCATCCCGCCCGAGGAAGAAGCGAACGCCGCCCGCGTCTTCAACCTGGCTCGACAGGACATTGCCGGTTTCGAGGACTACGCCGCGCGGATCGCGCGCATGTTCGACGGTGCCCCCGAAACGCTGTGCGATCTGATGGAGGGACTGTTTCACATCGCCATGGCCGACGGGGTCTATCACCCCAACGAGGATGCCTTTCTGGAGCGGGTGGCCGAAATCTTTCGCCTGTCCGAGCCGCAATTTCGCGCGCTGCGCGCCCGTTTTGTGCCTGATGCCGCGCCCGATCCCTGGTCTGTGCTTGGCGTGACGGCGGACATGCCGATGGCGGAAATCCGTGCCGCCTGGCGACAGATGGTGCGCGATTGCCACCCGGACCGGTTAAAGGCCCGCGGCGTGCCCGAAGAGGCGGTGCTGCTGGCGGAAAAGCGCCTCAAGGACATAAACCGCGCCTGGGAAGAGATCAACGCGGCGCGGGCCTCTTAAAACCGCCCCGCTTCTGGCCTATATTTCCGTCATGAAACGGATTGCGCTTGTCATGACCCTCGCCCTTGCCGCCCCGCCCGCCCTGGCGCAGGAGGGGGAGGGACGCTCGCTCATGGAAGAGGGCGCGCGCCTCTTCTGGGAAGGCATCCGCCGCGAGATGGGCCCGGCCCTCGACAGCTTGCGCGAACGCGCGGATGAGATGGAACCGGCGATCCGCGATTTCGTCGAACGGATGGGGCCTGCTCTGGGTGAGATGATGGACAAGATCGGCGATCTTAGCGCCTATCACCCGCCCGAGGTTCTCCCCAACGGCGACATCATCATCCGCCGCAAGACCCCGCAGGAAATCACCGACGAGGTGCCAAAGGGCGAGGTGGAGATCTAGCCCTCGTCCCGAAGCACCGCGCCGGGGTTCATGATGCCCAGAGGGTCGAGCGCCGCCTTGATCGCGCGCATTGCGCTCAGTTTAACCGGATCGCCGTAGCGCTCGAGATCGTCTACCTTGAGACGCCCGATCCCGTGCTCGGCACTGACCGACCCACCCATCTCATGCACCAGATCGTGGAGCCCGCGCCGGATCGCGTCGCGCTCGGGCATGTGATCGGCGCGGCTTCGCCCAGGGACGGGAAAGATGTTGTAATGCAGGTTGCCGTCACCGAGATGGCCAAAACAGTTGATCCGGAATTCGCCGATCCCGGCGATCACCGCGCGCCCGCGTTCGATGAATTCGGGCACCGCCGAGAGCGGCAGCGACATGTCATGCGAGCTGACCGAGCCGATGCGCCTGTTGGCCTCGGGGGTCTGCTCGCGCACCTCCCAGAAGTCGCGCCGTTGTGCCTCGGATTGCGCGATCAGCCCGTCGCTGACCAGCCCTGCCTCGAGCCCGGCGGCAAACAGCCCCTCGAGCGCCGCCGCCGGATCGAGCCCGCGCGCCAGCCCGACATCGACCAGAACGAACCATTCGGGACGCTCGGCAAAGGGTTGCCGAACCCCGGGCAAGGTCTCGGCGAGAAATTCCAGCCCCTGCCGGTGCATCAGCTCGAACGCGCTCACCCCTTCACCGAGGTGGTCGCGCGCCAGGCTCAGCAGATCGAGCGCCGCGCGCGGGCTCTCGACCACGAAAAACGCCGTGCCCTCGCCCGCAGGCAGCGGCGAAAGGCGCAGCGCGGCGGCGGTGATCACGCCCAGCGTGCCCTCCGAGCCGATCAGCAGGTTGCGCAGATCATAGCCGGTATTGTCCTTGCGCAGCCGTTTCAGCCCGTGCCAGATCTGCCCGTCGGGCATCACCGCCTCGAGCCCCAGACACAGATCCCGCGCATTACCATAGCGCAGCACGTTGACCCCGCCTGCATTTGTGGCCAGAAGCCCGCCGATTCGCGCAGAGCCCTTGGCCGCGATGGAGAGCGGAAAAAGCCGTCCCGCTGCGCGCGCCACGCCGTGCACCTCCTCGAGGATCGCGCCCGCCTGGACCACGATCACGTTCTCCTCGGGATATAGCCCGCGCACCGCGCGCATTCGCTCAAGGCTCAGGATCACCGGGACCGCGCCGCCGGGCGAAATCTGCCCACCGACAAGACCGGTGCCGCCGCCATAGGGCACCACCGGCACACGCGCGGCCGCACAGGCGCGCATCACCGCCGCCACCTCTTCGGTATTGCCCGGGGCAACGACCATGCCCTGTCCCTGCCAGCGCCCGCGCGGCTCTTCGAAATAGCGCGGCGCTGCCTCACGCAGGGCTGCGGGCGACACGGCCAGGGCGGCCAGAAACTCGGGTGTGGCGGATATGTGGCTCATGGATCTTTAGGTATCACACCCGAGGCACGGGGAAAGCCCCGGATTCACTGTTCCAAAAATACTCATGTCCGGGTCAGAGCTTCGAGGAGATCACGCCGGTGTTGAAGCCCCCCATCCGCAACTCACCGAAAAGCCGCTGATATTCGATCTTGGGGCAGCGGTTCATCACGACATCGACCCCGCGCGCGCGCGCCATTTCGGCGGCCCCCTCATGCACCACGCCGATCTGCATCCAGATCGTGCGCAGCCCTGGAAAGACCTCGAGCGCCTCCTCCACGATCGGCGGCACATGCTCGGACCGGCGGAAGATATCGACCATGTCGACATCTCCCTCGATATCGCTCAGCCGCGCCACGACGGTCTGGCCGAACAGCGTCTCGCCCGCATGGCCCGGATTGACCGGCACCACCTTGAATTTCTTGAGACTGAGGTAGCGTGCCACGTAATAAGAGGGCCGGACCGGGTTCAACGAGACGCCCACAACCGCCACGCGCCGTGTGCGGGTCAGGATCTCGCGCAGAAGGGAATCGCTGTAACTGTCGCTCATGGAACGCAGTCAATCACGGCTTGGCCCGATAAAAAAGCGCCCAAGTAAAAACTTGGGCGCCAGTCGCGGAACGAGGGACAGTGATACGAAGCACCGAGGTTCCGTCTACGGCGCTTCTAGGACTGATATAGGTCCGATTTTCACTGTATAAAGGGTTTGTAATACGGGTGTGACTGGGGCGTGAGCGAACTCAGTCGAAGATATCCTCGATCGCGTCCCACACCTCCGAGAGCATACGCTGCTTGAAGCTTTTGCGTTGTTTCGGCTTTTTGACAGGCTTTGCCTTGGCCGCGGGCCTCGACGCAGGTTTTGCGCGAGCAGCGCTTTTTTCAATCGGCAGCGACGTCATCTCGCGAGCGGCGCGCCGCAACTGGAACAGGCCAATTCGTGCCGCGCCCGGTCAAGCACGAGCGCGGCGCGCGTGCCGAAATAGCAACAAGTGGCGATCTTCGGGGTCATGCCCGCTCATATCGGTTCCAACCCCCGGATTTCCACCCCCGGAGGGCGCAAACCGTCGCGCGCATGGGCTTTACATGGTAGAGTTGCATCATTCACAACAGGAGAGATTTTCCCGATGCAAGACACATCCCCGCGCGACCTGCCCTTTCGCATCGACATCAAGCGCGTTCATCTCGCCGTCGGCTGGGTCGCCTTCGGCTTGCCGGTCTCGCTGCTTGCTCTCGGGCTCCTGGTGCCGACCATCTGTTTTTATGCCTCGATCAGCCATTTCTACTTCAGCCCGATAGGCGGCGATCTCTTCGTGGGAATGCTGAGCTTTGTCGGCCTTTTGCTGCTCTGCCTCTATTCGTTCGACATGGCGGGCTGCGACGGGGCGCTTGGCTGGCGCTGGTATGACGTGGCCCTGATACGGATCGCGGGGATCGCGGCGCTGCTGGTCGCCTTCGTGCCGACGCATGGCTCTGGATGCGTTTTCAAAGCCGGGCAGGTGCCCCGCGCCTTTGTCGGCGAGGCCATCGGCTCGGAGGATTTTCCGTTCCGGCCCGAGCCGCTCGATGCGGTCTCGGGCGCGCCGTCCTTTGACTTCTGGGGCGTCCTGCTCGGCCTGGACCGGATCCGCGACAGCGCATTGGACTGGGTCCACAACATCGCCGCCGGTGTCATGTTCCTCATCCTTGCCTATGTGGTGCTGCGTGTGTTCACCCGCGTCAATTCGGAGGACGCGCTCCGCGAGGGCAATCGCAAGGATCTGCGCAATCGCTGCTACCGCGCCCTCGGCCTTGTCATCCTCGGCGCGGTCGCGGTGCTTGCTCTCAAGACGGCGCTCTTCTCGGAGGCAGAGACCTTTCTGCGCATCTGGAACGGGTTGCGCCTGACCTTCGTCTTCGAGGCGCTGGCGCTCGCGGCGTTCGGGCTGGCCTGGATGATCAAGGGGCGGTTCCTGCCCGTCTTCGAGGACAGGCTTCACCCCCGCGCGGCATAGAGCGCCACGGCGGCGGCGTTCGACACGTTGAGCGAGCCGAAGGCACCGGGAAAGTCGATCCGCACCAGCGCATCGACGCTCTCGCGGGTCCGCTCGCGCAGGCCCGGCCCCTCGGCCCCCAGAACCAGCGCCACGGGCCGGTCGCGACGGCCCTCGAGCGCGGCCTCGATATCCGTCTCCGCCTCGCCCGCCAGCCCCAGCACGAGATAGCCCATGCCCTGCAACTCGGTGATGGCATCGGCCAGGTTGCGCACCCGCAGATAGGGCTGCCGTTCGAGCGCGCCGCTCGCGGTCTTTGCCAGCGCGCCGGTTTCGGGCGCGGCATGGTGGCGGGGTGCTATCACCGCGCGGGCGCCGAACACCTCGGCCGAGCGCAGGATCGCGCCCACGTTATGCGGGTCCGTCACCCGGTCGAGCAGCACCAGACGCGGCGCGCCGGGCCCCGCGCGCAGCGCGACATCGGCAAGACTTCCCCAGTCGAGCGGCTTGACCTCGAGCGCGGCACCCTGATGCACCGAAGCGGGATCGAGCGGCGCGGAAAAGCGGCGCGGATCGGCGATTTCCGGCTCCATCCCGCTTGCCGCGATGGCCTCTGCCAGCTTGTCGGCCGCGTTGCGCGTGACGATGAGGCGCAAACGTTCGCGACGCGGATTTTCCAGCGCGTCGCGCACCGCGTGCAGCCCGAAGAGCCAGACCGTTTCGGCGGCAGCGGCCTTTTTCGTCTGTTCCTTGTCGATCACCCAGCGGGGTTTCTTCATCGTGCGCGCCTTTCCTGTCAGCCGCGGGCAATCGCATGGCCGCGCATCCCAAGGCAAGCGATTTTCCGGTTGACGCCCCCGCGCCCCGATTTTAAGAGGCCCGTTACATGGGCGACAGGCCGCAAGGTGTGGCAGGGGACTGTAACTCCCTCGCGGAGACGCACGCTAGGTTCGATTCCTAGGTCGCCCACCATCCCGCACTTCAGGCATGAAAAATCCGCTAACACCTTGAAAGAAAGCGTGGTTTCAGCGGTTCGACAACCCTCATTCCGGCTATACCTCAGTGGCTCAGCAAAAGCCGGTTTGAGCACCGTTCTCTTGAGGCCAATTTCCATTTTTATATATATTACAATGACTTGCCGAGAATGCCATGGCCGGTTCGATAAATTCGCTCAGGCGCGGGCATTGTCGGCTTGCCGACGCAGCTTGGGGCGTCTTGCGGCTTGTCACGCAGATACCATCTGAGATGCTGCACCTGACCGAGCTTTCGAAGAGTGCGCCGGTGAATGCCATTGGTCCGAATGATCCGGCGAACGGCGTGCATCCTTCGAAAGATTCTTCAAAATCCCCCTTGCGTCCCCATGCGGATTTTCATAAGCACCGTCCACACCAAGCGTGGCCCGTTCGTCTATCGGTTAGGACGCCAGGTTTTCAACCTGGAAAGAGGGGTTCGACTCCCCTACGGGCTGCCACTCAAACTATGTAAGTTATTGATTTTAATCAATAATTCTCAAGGTCGAAAATCTCTACCCACAATCATCCCATGACAGATTGACCCTAGAAAGCGGCCCTTCGGGCGCTGCGACAGGCTGGAAACGCTCACGCGAACGTGAGCGCCACCCTTGCCGGAAGATGAAGCGCAACCACAACTTCGCGTGAAATGTTCGCTACATGCGAACGAAGTAATTGACTGTTAAGAAGTTGACGGCATATATGACTACATAACGATTCCTCGGGGAACCGCCCGCTTTGTCGGTAACGGCGAACCGAACCTAATGACCCCGGGGGCGCGAAAGCGTCCCCGTATTCGTTTATGGACCCTACATGACAGCTATAGTGCCGCAGCCTACGCCTTCCTTGAGAGTTCGTATCTTCGTAGACTTCTGGAACTTCAGTCTTTCCCTGCGTCGGGCAGACAACGCTTTCATGGTAGACTGGAAACCTGTAGGTCCGCTTTTTGCCGCAGAAGCAGGAAAGCTGGTTGATCCAAAGGCGCAAGTGGTATTCGAAGCGTTGCATGTTTACGGCTCGTTCGATCCGGCGAAACCACAAGACAACAAGCTGAAAAACTGGTTCACGAACACGCTGGACAAAATGCCGGGCACTCATGTCGTTCTTGTCGAACGGCAACAGAAAATGGGCTATCCGAAATGCCCACAATGCCAGACAGAAGCTACACACTGCGCCTCATGCCAAGCCGACATGCGAGGCACCGAAGAAAAGGGCGTGGATACCCGCATCGTAGCCGACATGATAAGCTTGGCTTGGGCAAACGCCTATGATGTTGCAGTATTGGTTTCTTCGGACCGTGATTTTGTTCCCGTCGCAGACTTCCTTCAAACGAAGGGGATAAAGGTCGTTCACGGGGCTTTCCCTCCGAAGGGTAGCCATTTGACGCAAAAGTGCTGGGCGAATTTCAGCATTATTGGGCTTATGCCGCAGATAAAGCGCGCATAATTTAAAAAAGCCGCGCCCGAAAGCGCGACAGTTGTTCCGATCTTCACTTCGGGAACTAAACGGCGAAAGCGGCTGCGGCAATGCCCACAATAGCGCCGTCGGGGTCGATGCCCGCAGCGGTGCAGGCGTGGCGCGTGGTCTGGCTCGCAGCGAGCACGGCAACAGCGGGGAAATCGGGCCGTCCTGCCCCTGCCAGTCACGCGACGTGCTGCGCCCTGTCTGCAAGCCTTGGCTGGTCTTGCCATACGAAATAAGGACCGATCGCAACTGCGCGTGATCGGTCCGCGCTTCGTCGGGCGCGCCGGGAGTGGATCACGCGCCGTCAGCCTGGAATGCCCGAACGCGGGTCCACAGACTGAGTGCGGCCCTTCGGTCACAGACCCCTTTCCGCCAGGTAAATTCATCACACGGGAACTTGATAAATGTTGAAAACCAGTTAACGTTTCGGCTGATTTTCGCCGATTTCATATGCTGGAGAGCGCCATGCCCCGTTTCGACCATCCCGTTACCCGCCAGATCGGTATTCGTCAGCGCAGCCTTTCCCGCCACTGCCGGTTCGGACGCGCGACGGAACTGGTGTTCATCCTGGCCACGGGGGCCACGCTGGTTCTGGGCGGGCAGGCGCAGGCGCAAGACAGCACTTGGACAGGTGCCGGAGCCGATGATGCCTGGGAAAATCCCGCCAACTGGGATGCGCTTCCGGGCCCGGGCAACGATGTTCTGATCGATACCGCACATTATACCCTCCTGAGCACCGCTGTATCTGTCGGGACGACAACCATTGACGGGACGGGTAGGCTTCAGATCGATGGCGCAGCGGGAGCGCTCACCAGCAGCGTCGTTGTTACCAGTGGTATTCTCCAGGTCGGCGCGCCCGGGGGCGGTGCGCTGATCGGATCGGTCGACCTCAGCGGCGGGAACATGTCGCTGCAGGGCGTCGGAACAGTCACCGGAGACATCACCGTCAGCGGCACCAGCGTTGCCAACCTTGCCGGAACCGTCATCGGAACCGTTGATGTTCAGGGCGGCGCCTTGATCGCGAATGCGGGTCTTTTTTCGCTGTCTGGCCTTGCCACGGTTTCTGGCGGCACGCTGACCAACAATGGCGGCGCGCTGAATGGTGGCGTTTCTGTGTCGAGCGGCATCTTCAACAATGCCGGCAGTGTGACCGGCGTGACCAGCGTTTCGGGCGGAACCGTCAACCTTAATGCGGGCAGCAATCTGGACAACACTGCGGCGCTGACCATCACTGGCGGCGCGGTGAACGTGAACGCGGCCGAAACCGTCGCCGCCGTCGAAATTTCGGGCGGCACGCTGTCGGTGGACAGCGTCTTGACGGCTGCGACCGTCGATGTGACCGGCAGCGGTTCGGTTATCATCGGCATTGGCGATCAGATCGTCGGGGATATCACGCTCAACACGACCGGGTCGCTCAACAACAACAGCGTGGTCAACGGAACGCTGACGATCGATGCCGGAACGGCGACCATTCAGAACGGCGCGAGCGTGAGCGGCGCGACCACGTTGAACAATGGTCAACTGACCATCGCCAACGGCGGCAGCCTCGGGGTCGGGCAAACGCTCACCGTAAACGGCGGGAATGTGAGCGTCGGCACCGGACTGAGCGTCGGCACGCTGAACGGAACGGGCGGCACCATCGGGATCGACCCGGTGCATTCGCTGACCATCGGCGACGGTGCTTTTGCGGGCGTCATAAATAACGGGGGCCCAGTGAACAAAACCGGTGCAGGGACGCTGACCCTGTCTGGTGCGAATACCTTCACCGGCGCGGCAAGGGTCAACGGCGGTATTCTTGACGTCACCGGATCGCTGGCGACGCAAGTTTTGGAAGTGAATGCAGGTGGCACGCTTCGGGTGAACGGAACCTCCCTTTCGGACACGGCGCAGGTAACGTTTACCGACGACGGTGATCTGACCCTGACGGGGAACGAGACAATCGGGCGGCTGAACTCGGGTTCGGCGGCTGCCACCGTAACCCTGGGAACGAACACGCTGACGCTTGCCTCGGGGACGGCCAGTTTTGCCGGCGTGATCTCGGGGGACGGAGGTGTGACCGTGTCGGGGGCTACGCAAACGCTGTCGGGTGACAACACCTACACCGGCGCGACAACCGTCACGACCGGCACATTGCTGCTGGGCGCGAACGACGTTCTGGCCGATGCATCCTCTGTTGTAGTCAACGGCGGCACGCTGGACCTTCAGGCCTTCAACGACATTGTCGCGAGCGTATCGCTGCAATCGGGCTCCATCATCGGCACCGGGACGCTGACCAGCACCTCTGCCTTTGACGTGCAGTCGGGCACGGTCTCCGCCGTTCTGGGCGGCGGTGTCGGATTGGACAAGACCGGTGCGGGGACCGTCACCCTGTCGGGCGCGAATACCTATACCGGGACGACAACCGTCACGACCGGCACGTTGCTGCTGGGCGCGAACGACGTTCTGGCCGATGCATCCTCTGTTGTAGTCAACGGCGGCACGCTGGACCTTCAGACCTTCAGTGACACTGTCGCGAGCGTATCGCTGCAATCGGGGTCCATCACCGGCACCGGGACGCTGACCAGCACCTCTGCCTTTGACGTGCAGTCGGGCACGGTCTCCGCCGTTCTGGGCGGGGCCGTCGGATTGGACAAGACGGGAACCGGAACCGTGACCCTGTCGGGCGCCAACACCTATACCGGCCTCACAACGGTGACCGCGGGCACGCTGGCGGCGGGCAGTGACAGCGCCTTTGGCACGGGTGATGTCCGCGTTCAGGGCGGCACGGTGCTGGGGCAGGGCGACCGGGTGCTGGGCAACACCTTCTCTACCACGGGCAATACCACCTCCACGCTGGCGGCGACGAGCGGGAACCGGCTTGAATTGAACGAGGTCAACCCTTCTGGCAATAATTCGATCCTGCGCTTCGGGCGGGCGGGCGATGACGGCACGGTGGTGGTGAACAACTTGTTTGCGGCAAACTCTTCGGCCTCGGTCGTGGTGGCGGCGGGCACGCTGGAAATCGGCACCGGCAATGCCGGAAGTTCCCTGCTCGACTTCATTTCCTCGACCACGGTCGATGCGGGGGCGACCCTTGACATCGCCGGGGGCGATACCAGGGTGCGCTCGTTGCTGGGCGCGGGCACGGTCACCAACAGCGGCGGCGCGGACCGGGTGCTGACGGTCGGCTCAGGGTTTTTCGGGGAAAGCTCGATCTTCGACGGGGTGATTTCGGATGGCGCGACCAACAGCATCGCGCTCACGCTGACGAACGGTCATGCGCTGACCCTGACCGGGGTCAACACCTATTCCGGTGCGACCACGGTCAATACCGGCGCGCTCGATGTGACAGGTGCGGGCACGCTGGCCTCGACCGATCTGCGGATCGGCGGCGGCACGCTCTCGACCGATGGCGGCGCGCTGGCGGCGGGGGCGGCGGCGACATTGAGCCTCGGCACGCTGAGCACGACGGGAAGCGAGACGCTCGCCCGCATCGACCAGAGCGGCGGCACGCTGACCGGCACGTTCACTGTCGGCGATTTCACGCAGACGGGGGGCACGGGCGGCGCTGTGGCGGATCGCTCGGTGGTGGCCTTGGGCGGCACGGCCACCTCCTCGGCCAGCGGCATGGCGGGGACCAACGCGTCGGGCGACGTGATCATCACCAGTAGCGCGGCGGGCGGCGTGAACAATGCGGCCGGTACGGGCGTGTCGGGCGACACGAGCGGCGGCACCGGCGCGGTGGTGATGACCCTTGACGGCGCGGTGAGCGGCACGACCGGCATCGCGGCGCTGGCGGGCGGCACGGGCACGGTCACGGTCACGGCAGGCGGCGGGGTTACGGGCACGGCAGGCGACGGGATCGCCACCAGAGCGGTGGACGGCGACACGGTGATCACGCTGGCCGGGGATGTGAGCGGCACGGGCGACGGGATCAACGCGGTGGCTTTGGGCGCAGGCGCGGTGACGGTGACGGGTGCGGGCAACGTGACGGGCGACGCGGATGGCAGCGGCGATGTGACCGATGACGGGATCAGCGTGACGACGGCGAGCGGGGCGATC
>PHEQ01000026.1 GCA_002842985.1 Alphaproteobacteria bacterium HGW-Alphaproteobacteria-1 | reverse complement strand
TTCGCCGAACACCCCTGTCGCGCCCTCAAGCAGCTGATCTCGCCACTGCTTGATCTGGTTGGGGTGAACGTCGAAATCCTGCGCCAGCTCGATCAGCGTGTTCTCGCCCTTGATCGCAGCTACCGCCACTTTCGCCTTGAATGCCGGGCTGTGATTCCGGCGCGGCCGTCTTGCCATGGTCTTCTCCTTGCTCGCAGCATCATGCCGCTGTTGCACGGAAAATCCACTTATCCCGGCTGTTCAGATTTCCGGACCCACCTCTCCATCTTGACGGACGTGACCGCTAGGACGCACCCTCGAGTTCGAGGCGGTAGGCATTGTAAACGATGCGATCAAGGATGGCGTCGGCGAAGGTAGGTTCACCGATGACGGAGCGTGTTGTATGGATGGGCGCAACGGGGTAGCCCTGAAGCTGATCCGTGCAACACGGCCCCCTCGCAATGGTCTTCCGGCTGATGATGTCAGCCAAGAAGAAGTGGCGCAAGATCTCCGGGCCAAACCGCCTGCCCGAGGTCATTCAGGGGGTTGAGTTCAATTACGGCATCAAGCAACTTCAAGCCGCCGCCTGATGACGGCCGTCACCAACTATGGGCTTAGCTCGGTTACGCGACGGCTCAAACCTATGAAAAACAATCCAACGGGAGAACATCATGTTAAAATTAGTGAAAACGGCGGCAGTTGCCGCAATTTTATCCGCCAGCTTGGTGGGCGGAGCGACCGCGCAAGAGTTGAAATTCTTTACAATAGGAACCGGCGGCACTGCAGCTACCTATTACCCCGTTGGGGGTGTTATTGCGAACGCAATTTCCAACCCTCCGGGGTCGCGCGCATGTGACGAAGGTGGCAGTTGTGGCGTTCCCGGGCTGATCGCCTCGGCAGTTTCGTCGCGCGGATCGGTCGACAACGTGAATGCAATTGTTTCTGGCTTGCGGAACTCTGGTTTTGCGCAGTCTGACGTTGCTTATTGGGCCTATACTGGCACGGGTACCATGGAAGGCCAACCTGCAGCCGGGGATCTACGCGCAATTGCAGCGTTGTTCCCTGAGCATATCCACCTTGTTGCCTTGGCCGACAGCGGCATCAATTCAGTTGCGGATCTGGCTGGCAAGCGCGTCAGCTTGGACGAGCCGGGCTCGGGCACATTTGTCGATGCAAAACTGATCCTTGAGGCCAATGGCCTGACCGAGGGCAGCTTTACCGCCGAGGCGCTGAAGCCGGATGCGTCTGGCGATGCGCTGCGCAACGGACAAATTGATGCGTTTTTCTTTGTTGGCGGTTTTCCCACAGGCGCGATTGTCGAACTCGCGTCTGCTGTGAAAATCAAGCTTGTGCCGATCACTGGTGCAGGCGCAGAATCGTTGATCGAAAAATACGGTTTCTTCTCGGCATCGGATATCCCGGAAGGCGCCTATGAAGGTGTTCCCGCCACACCAACCGTGGCTGTCGGTGCGCAGTGGATCACCTCGGCCAAAGAAGACGAAGCACTGATCTATGACATCACAAAGGCACTCTGGAACGAAAAAACCCGTGTATTGCTGGATGTTGGTCATGCAAAGGGCAAAGCGATCACGAGGGAAACCGCGTTGGACGGCATCGGCATCCCGCTGCACCCCGGCGCAGAGCGTTTTTATAAAGAAGCTGGTCTGCTGAAGTAACAGACCCGGCACAGTCCAAGGACCCGTCGGCACAACGTCGGCGGGTCGTTTTTTACGTCGATGCGGGAAATCTGAAATGGCTGAAGCAAACCTAAGTGCCGAAGAGCTTGCCGAAATCGAGCGTAAGTTTGACCCTGAATCAGCGTTTCGGTCGACCGGCAAACTTATGGGCTACGTCATAACCGCTGGGCTCGTGGCGATGTCGGTCTATCATTTCTACGCGTCCGGGTTTGCGCTGATCCAGGAACTTACCCATCGCGGCATACATTTGTCATTCGTGCTTGGGTTGGTTTTCTTGCTGTTTTCGTGGCGTAAGTCCTTGTCTACCGAGGTCGCCCCTGCCGCTTGGTATCGGTTTAGCGGTGTTCCCCTTTTGGACATTGTCCTCGCCCTTTTGGGTATCGGCGCCGCAATGTATCTGCCCCTGCTTCCTTCTGCCGCCTTGGCAATGCGGGTTGGCAACCCATCACCCGGTGATGTTTTCATGGGCTCTGCCTTGTTGCTTTTGACGCTAGAAGCGTCGCGCCGCTCTGTCGGAATCACTCTGCCGCTGATTGGCATCGGATTTATTGTGTTCGCGCTTTTTGGGCCATACATGCCCGGCGCACTAAAACATGGGGGGGCCAGTTGGTCTGGGCTGGTCAACCATCTTTATATGACCAATCAGGGCATATATGGCATCGCGATCGGCGTGATGGCGAAATACGTGTTTTTGTTCATTCTGTTCGGCGTTCTGGCGACCAGAATTGGACTTGGCCAACTGTTCATCGATATGGCGATGGCGTTGGCGGGGCGTTATGCAGGTGGCCCGGCAAAGGTCGCGATTTTCTCGTCTGCCTTTATGGGCACGATTTCGGGGTCCTCCATCGCCAATACCGTCACTACTGGCGCGCTAACGATTCCAGCCATGAAAAAAGTTGGCTATTCCGGTCGTTTTGCAGCGGCGGTCGAGGCGACATCTTCGACCGGAGGCCAGATCACGCCCCCGATCCTTGGCGCTGCGGCTTTTATAATGGTCGAGTATCTGGAACTGCCTTTGCGTGACATTCTCGCAGCTGCCTTGTTTCCGGCTTTATTGCATTACTTTGGCATTTTTATCATGGTGCACCTTGAGGCAAAACGGCTTGGTCTGCGCGGCTTACGGACGGATGAGTTGCCCAAGGCTGCCCATGTTTTGCGACAAAACTGGATGTCGATCACGCCATTGGCGATTTTGGTTTATTTTATCCTATCTGGCCGCACGCCAGATTTCGCAGCCGTGTACGGGATCATTGCCTGCGTGGTTATCGGCTTTCTGAATCCGGTGAACCGCCTTACAATCCGTGACCTGATAACCGCACTCGCAAACGGAGCCCGCAACACGATTGCGGTTGGTGCTGCTGCGGCAACGGTCGGTATTGTGGTGGGCGTGGTCACGCTGACTGGCGTCGGATTTCGGCTCGGGTACGTCGTGGTACAAACCGCAACTGACATCGGCACCGTGCTAAGCACCTTTGGGCCGCTGGCCTATTTTACCATCACACAATGGGCACTGTTCGTCTCGTTGGTACTGATTGCCTTCTCGTGCATCATCATGGGCGCAGGTATCCCCACAACGGCCACCTATATCATCTTGGTGGCTGTAGCGGCCCCCGCCTTGGCGCAACTGGGTGTGCAACCATTGGTGTCGCACTTCTTTGTGTTCTATTACGGGGTCTTGGCAGACATCACGCCCCCTGTCGCGCTTGCGGCCTATGCCGCTGCAGGAATCGCGGGCTCTAACCCGTTCCAAACCGGAAATACCGCGTTCCGGCTGGGGATCGCCAAGGCTCTGGTGCCATTTGTTTTTGTATATTCCCCTGCTTTGCTTCTGGTCGCGGATGGCTTCACTTGGCCAGCCTTCTTTATCACTTTGTTGGGGGCCATGCTGGGCATCGCTTCAATCGGAGCGGCATTTTCGGGTTATATCTTTACGAACATGACGAAAATGGAGCGTTGGTATGTTGGGCTTGTGGGTTTGCTGTTCGTCGTGCCCGGCGTTTTGACGATGGCCATAGCTGCTGTGGCCATCAGCCCCGTGCTTGTCCTTCACTGGCAAAGGTCAAAGCACGTCGCAGCAGCGCACTAGGCCCCATTGGGGGCATATGGGATGGGATTGCCAATTTGTTTTCGCCTGATTGGGTTGCGCGTTTCGCATGATGGCGGGCGCTGATTTCAGTTGATCGTGGGCAGTGATTTCACGGGAACGGCAACGCGACAGGAGATCAGACATGCGCGGTATCCTTGGGTTCGAACTGCGGGAAGAGAACCTCGTTTTCCAGCCGGATATGCTCGTTCAGATCGGCGATGAACTCGGCCAGGCCCTCGTAGAGCGCCGCCCAGGTCCGGCAGGCGCCTTCGGGCAGGGTCAGGTCATGTGTCAGGCGGCGGATCTCGGCCACCTCGCGGTCGTGGTTGTCGTGATCGGCGCGCATCACCGCAATCGGGTTCTCGATCCCGGGCCCGCCGCCCCTGCGAATGGCGGGAAAGAGGATCAGTTCCTCCTTCTTCATGTGCACCTCCATCTCGCCAATCAGGCGGCGCAGGATGTCGGAGAGGCCCTCGGGCACATCGTCGTCACCGAGATGCACGGCTTCGACCTTCGCGGCCATCTCTGCCAGCGGCGGCAGTTGTTCGCGGTGCCGCTGGTGATAGCGCGCCTCGATATGGCGGGTCAGTTCGGCGGCGTCATGGATGGGGGCGGTGTCGGTCATCGGTTTCTCCTGTCGTTCAGCGCAGCGACGGCGGGGCCGTCATCGTGCGCGCGGTATCCTCGACCGCCATGTGCAGCGACCGGGCGATGCGTTCGGCCCGCTCAACGACATGGGCGGCCCCTTCAGGCGGGCAGACCTCTCGGGCGGTTTCCCTGAAGAGGTCCAGCCAGCGGTCGAAATGCGCCCAGGTCACCGGCAGCGTGGCATGGGCGGGCATGGGCGCGCCGTGATAGCGCCCAGTCATCAGCGCGACCGAGGACCAGAAGGCCACCATGCGGTCAAGATGCGGCGCCCAGTCATGGATGCGCGCGGCGAAGATCGGGCCGAGCACGCGGTCGGCACGGACCCTGGCGTAAAAGCGGTGCACGAGGTCGTGCAGGATGGCATCACTGAGGCCGGTCTCTGCCATCAGCGCCGCAGTGATCTCGGGCCGGGCAGAGACGATCCGGGGGGAAGTATCAGTCGGGGTCATGAAGGACTCGCCATTTCCTGTTTGCAGTTCATGCTAGATCTGCTAATAGGTATTGTAAATACCTATTTAAGAGAGCCCGGACCACGATGCGCCTTACCTCCTTCACCGATTACGGGTTTCGCACGCTCATGCACCTGGCGGGCGAACCGGGGCGCGCATTCTCCACCGCCGAGCTTGCAGATGAGTTCGGCCTGTCGCGCAATCACCTGGCCAAGATCACGCAGAAACTCGCCGCCAGCGGCATCGTCGAGACCCGCCGCGGTGGTGGCGGCGGCGCGGTGCTGGCGCAACCGGCCGACCAGATAAGGCTCGGCGCCGTCGTTCGATTACTGGAGGAGGGCCAGCCACTGGTCGAATGCCTGAGCGTGAAAGGCAGCGCCTGCACGATTGACGGCCAGTGTCGGCTCAAGGCGCGCCTGCGTGCCGCCGAAGCGGCATTCCTCGCCGATCTCGACCGTTCCACCCTTGCCGACATCGCACTGGCCCCGGCGTCGGCTGCGTGAACAAAGGACGTTTCCCATGGCGATAACCGCAACCCTCACCCTGTCGGAACGAAGGATCGGGATCGGGCTTTCGATCAGTCTGGCGCTACTGGGTCTCGTCATGGCCGCAGCCGCACGGCAGGGGCCGATGGCGGTCCACGGCGCAATCGCGCTCGCGCTTGGCCTCGGGCTGGTCTTCGTTCTGGGCGGCGCGCTTTACGATCACCCCGAACCGGGGCCCGGTCGCCTGGGCCGGTATTACGACGCGCCCACCCGGTTCGGCATCGTGATGACGCTGATCTGGGCGGTGATCGGCATGAGCGTGGGCGTTTGGGTCGCCGCGCTGATGTACTGGCCCGAGGCGACGCCGCTCTGGCCTGCCACCAGCTTTGGCCGACTGCGGCCCGTGCACACGACGGGCGTGATCTTCGGTTTTGGCGGCAATGCGCTGATCGCCACGTCGTTCTGGGTACTGCAACGGACCGCGCGGGCGCGTCTGGCCGATGCGGTCAGCCCGTGGGGCGTGCTTATCGGCTTCAACCTGTTCGTCGTCTGGGCCGTGACAGGCTATCTTATGGGCAGCACTCAGTCCAAGGAATACGCCGAACCGGAATGGTATGCCGACCTGTGGCTGGTGGTCGTGTGGGGGGCGTATTTCGTGCTTTACATCCGCACCCTCGCGCGCCGGGCAGAGCCGCATATCTATGTCGCCAACTGGTACTACCTGTCGTTCATTCTGGTCGTGGCGATGCTGCACATCGTCAACAACCTCGCTCTGCCGGTCAGCTGGACCGGAGCCGAAAGCTTTCCGATCTGGTCCGGCGTGCAGGACGCCATGGTCCAGTGGTGGTATGGGCACAACGCGGTGGCGTTTTTCCTGACGACCGGTTTTCTGGGCATGCTCTATTACTTCCTGCCGGTGCGCGCACAGCGGCCGATCTGGTCCTACCGGCTGTCGATCCTCAGTTTCTGGGGGATCGTTTTCTTCTATATGTGGGTGGGGTCCCACCATCTGCACTACACCGCGTTGCCCTATTGGGTGCAGACGCTGGGCATGACGTTCTCCGTCATGCTGCTGGTGCCAAGCTGGGCCTCGGCCGGCAACGCCATCGCGACGCTGAACGGGGCCTGGCACAGGGTCCGCGACGACGCGACGCTGCGTTTCATGTTCGTGGCCGCCGTGTTCTACGGTCTTTCGACATTTGAGGGCTCGTTCCTCGCCATCCGCCCGGTCAACTCGCTGTCGCATTACACCGACTGGACGGTGGGCCATGTCCACTCCGGCACGCTGGGCTGGGTGGCGATGATCATCTTCGGTGCGATCTACTCGATCGTGCCCAGGCTTTCGGGGCGCGCAGACATGGCCTGGCCCAAGGCCGTGGAGTGGCATTTCTGGCTCGCCGTCGCGGGCACGCTGATCTATGTCGTCTCGCTCTGGAACGCCGGGATCACCCAGGGGCTGATGTGGCGCGCCTATGACCAGAACGGCGCCCTTTCCTACAGCTTCATCCAATCTGTCGAGGCGATGCTGCCCTACTACGCGGCGCGGACACTGGGTGGGGCGCTGTTCCTGAGCGGCGCGATCCTTTGCGCCCTGAATTGCCGTGCCACGATGCGCAGGGCGGGCAGTATCAGCGATGCCGCCGACCGCCCCCTTGTCGCGCAACCGGCAGAGTGAGCCGATGCTGAAACTGCACTACAACCTCGAAAAAATCTCCATGGGCCTCGTGGGCGCGATCATCGCGGTGGCCTCGGTCGGCGGCATCGTCGAGATCGCGCCGCTCTTCACCATCCAGAGCACCGTCGAGATCCCCGACGACATGCGCCCGAACACGCCGCTGGAACTGGCCGGACGCGAGATCTACATCCGCGAGGGCTGCTATGCCTGTCATTCCCAGATGGTGCGCCACCTCGCTGACGAAATCGACCGTTATGGCCCCTATTCGCTGGCGTCTGAAAGCGCCTATGATCATCCGATGCTCTGGGGGTCGAAACGCACCGGGCCGGACCTTGCCCGCGTGGGCGGGAAATACTCGGACGACTGGCACGTTGCGCATCTGACGAACCCGCGCGACTTTGTGCCGGTGTCGATCATGCCCGCCTATCCCTGGCTCATGCGCCCGCTCGATACCCACCTGATCGAGGCCAATCTCGCCACGCTGGCCCGCCTTGGCGTGCCTTATGATGCGCAGATGGTGAGCAACGCGCTTGGCGATGCGCGCGCGCAGGCCAGGCCCGACGGTGACGGCGCGGACGGACTGCGGGACCGCTACGGCGAAGGGATCGCCCTGCGCGCCTTTGATGGCGACCCGGCACGCCTGACGGAGATGGACGCGCTGGTGGCCTATCTGCAGTCGCTCGGCAAGCTGACGAATGCCGCCGCCGCGCTGCTGAAGGAGGACGCGCAATGACTCACGAGACGCTGGTGCTGATCGCCAAGATCGTCGGCCCGCTGTGGATGGGCGGTTTTCTTCTGATCGTGCTGATCCGCGCCTACAACCCCCGCAGGCGGGCCGAGCAGGAGCGCATCGCCCGCTCGATCCTGCCAGAGGGTGATGCGGAGGAGCGCGCATGACGACCGACCCCAGGGCGCTGCCGGGCGCCGATCCGCATACCGGCAACCGTGAGGTCGATCCTGTCACGGGATACGACACGACCGGCCATGACTGGAACGGGATCAAGGAACTCAATACGCCCTTTCCGCGCATCGCGCTCGTCGCGCTGGTGCTCAGTTTCCTGATCGCATTGACCGGCTGGATCCTGCTGCCGGCCTGGCCCTATGGGCGCGACTACACGCGCGGGCTTCTGGGCCTTGATCAGGGCGAGATGGCCCAAGAGGGCGCCAGGGCGATGGCCGGGATCCGGCAGGATTGGCTCGGCCGCTTCGCCGATCCCGATTTCGCCGCTCTCGCGGCCGATACCGCGCTGATGGGGCTTTCCATGCCGGCCGCGGGTCGGCTGTTCGGCGACAATTGTGCGGTCTGTCACGGCCGCGCGGGCGGCGGTGTCCCCGGCTTTCCGGTTCTGAACGATGGCTACTGGCTGTGGGGCGGTGATCCCGAAACGATCGCCGAGACGCTGCACTATGGCATCAATTCAGGCCACCCCGACGCCCGGTTCGCGCAGATGCCTGCCTTCGACTGGATGGACCGTGCCGATCGTGCGGCCCTGGCCGGGTATGTCGCCGCACTGCCATCGGGCAGGGCGGACCCGGCGTCGGCAGCGGCGACCCTGTTTCAGGATAATTGCGCCGCCTGTCACGGCGAGGGCGGCACCGGCGGCCTGCTGAACGGTGCGCCAGCCCTCACGGACGACGCGGTTATCTATGGGCAGGACGTGGGTACCGTGATGAAGACGCTACGGGGTGGCCGACAGGGCGTGATGCCGTTCTGGTCCGACCGGTTGAGCGCGGCCGAGATCAATTTGCTGGCGCTTTACGTCTCGCGGCTGTCCGTCGAAACAGGGAGACGCACAGAATGACGACGCGGACACAAAAGCGCCTGGCGATCGGTGCTGCGCTGCTGCTTGTCGCGGTCGTTCTTGCAGCCAATGCCCGGCTTCTTGTTGCTGCCGTCGGCTCGCAACCCGATTGCGTGCCGATCGACAACGCCGCCGCCCCCGCCAAACGCCTCTGCTGAAAGGTCCCCCATGCTGGAGCCGCTTCCGACCCTTCGCCCTCCACAGCGTCCCGCGTCAAAGCTGGCGCGCGATCTGCCCGCGCGGGCGGCGCTGATCTGGCTTGCCGCCGGATGGCGCGACCTGCGCCGCAGTCCGGGGGCCAGCCTTGCGTATGGCGTTGTCGTGACCGCCCTATCCTGGGCTGTGCTCGCAGGTCTGGCTGCGGTCGGTCTGCTTCATCTGGCGCTGCCCGCGATCTCGGGCTTTCTGATCGTGGGTCCGTTTCTGGCCATCGGCCTGTACGAGAAAAGCCGCCGCCTCGAACAGGGCGACCCGATCGGCCTGCGCGCCATGGTTCTGGTGCGCCCGGCATCGGGCGCTCAACTGGCCTTCGCCGGGCTTCTGCTCGGCTTGCTGGTGTTGTTCTGGCTGCGTGCGGCAGACCTGCTTTACGCGCTGTTCTTCGGCCTCGGGCCGATCCCTGCGGCGGGCGATGCTGTGCTGAACCTGATTGATACCCCGCGTGGCTGGGCGCTGCTTGTCGTCGGATCTCTGGTCGGTGGGCTTTTCGCGGCCTTCGCCTTTGCGCTGAGTCTTTTCGCGGTGCCGACCCTGATGGCCGAGAAGCGCGACGCGCTGACTGCCATGGGGCTGAGTCTGGCCACGACCACGCAGAACCTCGCCCCCTGCATCGCCTGGGGTGCCTTTGTCGTCGGCGGTATGGCGCTGTCGGCGGCAACGGGGCTGCTGGCGCTCATCGTCATCTTTCCCGTCCTCGGCCACGGCACCTGGCACGCCTGGCGCGCGATCCGGGGAGCGACGCCATGACATCGCTGCTGCTCCTCATCCCGCTGTCGCTTGGCATGGGGTTGATCGGGCTTGGCGCGTTCTTCTGGGCAATGCGCCATGGCCAATTTGACGACCCCGAAGGCAGTGCTTGGCGCGTGATCCACCCCCAAGACCCACCCCGAACGGAAGGAAACAAAGATGGCTGACTGGCTCCCTAGCCTGATGACCGCTACTCCTCAGGAAGGCTATGACCTCGCCGTCAAGATGGCGCGCGTCGCGATCAAGATGACACAACCCGACGCCGAAGTGCGTGACAGGCTTCGCCCCGGCTATGCCGAAGACGCCGATGCGTTGATCGCCTCAAGTCAGGTCGTGGCGACGCATTTCGCCACCATCGCGGCGGCCAATGACTACTGGAAGGACATGTCGTGACAGAGGTCGAGCGCAGTGGGGACGATTTGGTCGTTGCCGCCCAAGTGCTGGCTGATGCCTTCGGGCTGACTCAAGAGGAGGTTCGAGACAAGATGCGCAACGGAGCGATCACCTCGCGCAGCGAGACGGGCATGGGCGATGATGTAGGCCGCTGGCGGTTGACCTTTCATCACGAGCGTCGAGCTCTGCGCCTGGTTGTCGATGATCGGGGCACGATATTGAAGCGCGCGTCCTTTCCGATCCGGATCAGGCAAGCGGTTGTGCGCCTGGGCGCTTGAGCGTGCAAGGGCCGGACGCCCCGCCCGCGGCAACGGGTGAGGCGCCCTTGATGTCCACACAGCCTCTCGGAAAGACAGGAGACACCAGAACCATGCTACACAAACCCAGCAACCGCCATGCCTGCCGGATCGTCGGCGCTGCGCTTCTGGCCGCCCTGCCGGGTGCGGCTCTTGCCGACGGTGCCCATGACCACAGCGGTGGCATCGCCTCCGATGCCGGCAACGCGACACTCGCCCCACTCGACATCGTCCACACTCGGATCACGACCGAGGGCAATGTCGCCACCTTCCACATGGCCGTGTCCGGCGTCGCGGGCAAGGCGCGGCCCACACCCACCGGCGCGCTCGCCGGGTCAGAGGTCTTTGCCTATGTCTGGCCCACCAGCCTTGACAGCGGCACAGTGGGCTTCGACCCGGGAGCGGGCATCCTGGCGCTGCGCGCCCGGCATTTCGGACAGGTCGGTGACCTGGCCCTTGGCGCCGAGATCACCACCCTGATCGCCGAAGCCCGCCGCGATGCCTGAGTTTCACGTCACCGAGCTGCGCATCGGCCAGCCCCGGCCTTTCGGCCCAAGGGGCGAGCCGTCGGCCATCGACCGCCAGCCGGTCGCCGGGGCGCTTTTCGCGGGCAGGACGGGGTTTGACGGCGACGCAGTAGGCGATCCCGCGCGCCACGGCGGCCCGGACAAGGCGATTCATGCCTATCCCGTCGCGCATCTCGCCGCCTGGGCACGCGATCTGCCGGACCTTGCCGCGCGGTTCCGCCCCGGGGCATTCGGCGAAAACATCGTCGTCGAGGGCGCGACCGAGGCTGACTTCTGCCTCGGCGATCGCTGGCTTCTGGGCGGCGCGCTGCTCGAGGTGTCGCAGTCGCGCCAACCCTGCTGGAAGCTCAACATTCGCTTCGGCCTGCCCGACATGGCCCGTCGGGTGCAGGTGACGGGGCGCACCGGCTGGTATTTCCGGGTGATCGAGCCGGGCATAATCGCGGCCGGGGACAAGGCCAGGCTCGCGCATCGCCCTCAGGCGCGATGGCCTCTGACCCGGGTCGCGCGGCTGCTTTACGGCGCGCAGCTCGACCGCGCATCCCTTGAAGAGTTTGCCGACCTGCGGGACCTGCCCGCGCGTTGGCGCGATCTCGCGCTTGCGCGGCTCGCCTCGGGGCGCGTCGAGGACTGGCGCACGCGCCTCGACACGCCCGGCCCCATCTCCTGATTTCGGCCCGGCGCCCGCGCAGCCCGCCCACTGGCCCCATGGCAAAGCGATGCACCGGACCCAAGCAATCGGCGCACCCAAGAGTAATTTGGAGTGAGAAACTCCGCTTTGCGGGGTCGGAACGGAGGAAAATGCAATGTATGGAGCACTCATCCCGCGCGGCCTTGGCGGGCGGCTGGCGGTGGCGTTGACCGCCGGGCTGATGGCGGCGACACCGGCAGCGGCGGAAATTCCGCAAGAGCTTTACGATGCACTTGGGATCGCCTCCGACGCGCCGCCCAACGTGCTCTATGACGCGGTGGCGGCGCGCTATCGCGACACCACACAGGGCGCCGGACAGGGCAAGTTCGCCGATCTTTGGGAGCCGATCGCCTTTTCGGCCTATCTCGATCCGACCAATTTCTACACCGCCCGCGACGATCTCGATTTCGATGTGCAGGCGGGCGATTGCACGTCCTGCCACGAGAACATCACGCCAAGCTGGGTCCATACCTGGCAATCGAGCGTGCATGGCGATCTGAACGCGATCCGCGCCCTGCCCGACGATGACAGCCGCGCCTACAAGAAAGCGATGATCGAAGAGGTGGAGGGCAACCTGCACTCCATGGGCCTTCTGGCCGAGGGCGCGCAGCTGGGCCAGGTGGGATGCGCCGATTGCCACATGGGCGTGGGCAGCGCGGGTGGCAATCACAAGACCGACCTCAAGCTGCCGGATGCCGCTTCCTGCGGGCAATGTCACGTCCAGCAATTCGCCGAGCGCGAATCGGAGCGCGACACGCTGACATGGCCGCAGGGCCAGTGGCCCGATGGCCGCCCGAGCCATGCGCTCTCGCTGCTGGCAAATTACGAGACCGCGATCTGGGCGGGCATGGCCGAGCGCGAGATCGCCGAAGGCTGCACAATGTGCCACACCACGCAGGCGACCTGCAACCAGTGCCACACGCGGCATGAATTCTCGGCCGCGCAGGCGCGCAAGCCCGAGGTCTGCTCGAACTGTCACAACGGCGTCGATCACAACGAGTTCGAGGCCTTCATGCTGTCGCGTCACGGCATCATCTACCAGACCGGCGGCGAGAAATGGGACTGGGAGGCGCCGCTGTCGGAGGCCTTCGCCTCGGCCGGCTATACCGCGCCGACCTGCCAGACCTGCCACATGGAGACCAACGGCAGCTATGGCCACAATCTCGTGCAAAAGGTCCGTTGGGGCTTTGCGCCGATGCCCTCGATTGCCGAGAATCTCGATCATCCGTGGTTCGAGGACCGCAAGGAGCTGTGGCTTACCACCTGTTCGCAGTGCCACTCGCGCGGCTTCGGTTCGGCCTATTTCGAGATGATCGACAAGGGCACGACCCAAGGCATCGGCCTCGTTCAGCAGGCCGAAGCCGTGGTCAAGGGGCTTTACGACGACGGGCTGCTGATCGGTCAGGCCAACAACCGCCCGGCCCCGCCCGCGCCCGATGAGGACACGTTTGGCGGCTTCTTCGGCCTGTTCTGGACCGAGGGCAACAATCCGAGCGCGGTGGAGTATGAGTATGCCCAGATGTGGGAGCAGGAAATCATGCGCCACTTCAAGGGGCTGGCCCATGCCAACCCGGGCGGCTTCACCTACACCTATGGCTGGTCGGAACTGATAGGCTCGCTCGCCCGGATCAAGGACGAGGACACGCGGCTGCGCGAGCGCGCGGCGCTTCGGGCTAAGATCGAGGAGCTGGAAGCCGCCGCGGCCAAGTGAGGGCGCGCACCGCGACAGGGGCCCCGACACTATTCCCGGTGTCGGGGTCCTCATTCACGAGACGAAAGGGAAGCTGAGAGATGATGGCGACACCAGAGCCGCGCCCGGCGGGATGGCGACCGGGAAAGATGCAGATGGCGCTTGCCGGGCTGGGCGGGCTTGCGGCGCTGGCCGCGTTCGGCCTGCCGGGGCTGACCGCCCGGATCACCGGTAGCACGGTGCCGCCGGTCGAACTGGCCCGCGCCGCCGCCCCCGACACGGCAATCGGCGATGCCGCCCGCGCCCTGGCCTCCCGGCTGAGCGCCCGGGCCGAGGCGGTGACGCTGAGCATCCCGCCGGAAGCGCGCGCGATCGGGACAATGACCGAGGCGATCACGCCCGGGGGCGCGCGCGTCGTGCTCGACTGGCAACCCGCGACCCAGCCGCCGCTCTTGATGCGCGAGGTCCATGCCGAGGAGGAATTGCGCCTGGTCGAGGCGATGGCCAAACACCTGCCCGACGGCGCGAGCGTGCTGGCGATGCCCGCCACATCGGCGCGACTGAGCGCCCTGACCGCGGCACGCTGGCCGCTGGCCGGGGCCGCGGCCTTCGTGCTTGCCCCCGGGGCGGGCGCGGATCAGGCAGCGGCGCTGCGCGCCTTTGCCGGGGCCGATGCCCCCGCCGATCCGGAAGCTGACGCGGCCGCGCGCGCCCTGGTTGAGGCGCTTTTGTCCGAGGATGCGGGCGGCGCGGCACGACTTCGGGTGCTGGCAGGCACGGGCGAGGCCTATGCGCTGGTGCATCTGCACGACGCCTTCGCGCTGGGCCTGATCCGCGACGGGGCCCTGCCGATGCTGTGGCGCAATTTCACTGCCACCGGGTTTTCCCACGATCTCGCGCGCGAGGCCAAGGCCGAGGTCGCGCTGGCGGGCCATGCCGCCTATGCCATCGACCGCAACCCCGAGGGCAATTTGCGGGGCCATTTCCTGACCCGCGACGCCGACACCGCCACGCTCATCGCGCAGCTTCTGCCCTTCGATACCTCGCGGCTGGGCGAGGTGCCGGGCATGGTGCTGGTCTATCAGACCGGCGGCTACTGGCTCTACCGGATCGCGCCGGTGTCGGTCGGGGATTGAGCGGACCGGCACCATCACTTCCGCGCAAGCCGGCACCATCGTTCTGGCCAAATATGCTAGCATGATAGGGCCGGAACGAAAGCGCGACCATGACCCAGATTGCCCTCAGCATCGCCGCCAATGACCCGAGAACCCTGCAGGAGCAGGTTTTCGATGCCATGCGCGAGATGATCCTGACCGGGCGCATCCGCACAGGCGACCCGGTGCCCGGATCACGCGCGCTGGCCGGGCAACTGGGCATTTCGCGCAACACAGTGACCATCGCCTATGACATGCTGCTGGCCGAGGGCTATCTGGAGGTGCGCCCCAATGTCGGCACCTTCGTCAGTTCCGACCTGCCCGAGCCTGCGCCGGGCCTGCAGTCGGTCGCGACAACGCCGCTATCGCGCGGCACCCCCGCAGACGGGAAATCCGTCTTTGAAAGCCTCGCGGCGGATTTCCCGGTCCAATCGGTGCGCAATCCCGAGCGCGCGCGCCTGCACACCGATTTCTGGCTCGGGCGGACCGACGGGTGCCAGTTCCCCGGCCGCGACCTGCTCCGGATCCTCGACCTGAAGCTGCGCCATGGCGGCGCGCAACAGGCCAGCTATACGCCCCCCGAGGGGATTGCCGCGCTGCGCCGCGCGATCGCCGATCATGTCGGGCCGGCGCGCGGTGTCAGCTGCACCCCCGAGGACGTGGTGATTACCGCCGGCTGTCAGGACGCGCTGATGTTGATCGCGCGGGCGCTGCTCGGCCATTGCGGAACCTTCCTGCACGAAGATCCCGGCTATCAGGGCGCGGCCTACCTCTTCGCGCAGTCGGGTTATGGCTGCCGGGCGGTGCCGGTAGACGACGACGGGCTGATCGTTTCCGCCCTGCCCGAGGGGCGGCGGATGCTGCTCTACGTCACCCCCTCGCACCAGTTTCCGACCGGCGTCACGCTCAGCCTCGCGCGGCGACTGGACCTGCTTGACTGGGCGGCGCGCACCGACAGCGTGATCATCGAGGACGATTACGACGGCGATTTCCGCTATGATGGCGCGCCGCTGACGGCGCTGCGCGGGCTCGACCGCGACGGGCGGGTGCTCTATCTCGGCACGTTTTCCAAGTCGATCGCGCCGGGGCTGCGGCTGGGCTATATCGTCGGCTCCGCAGCCAGCGCGCCGGTGCTCGCGCGCTGGAAACAGCTTCTGTCGAACGGCGCGCCATGGCTGCTGCAATCGGCGCTGGCGGATTTCATGGAAAGCGGCGGCTTCCAGCGTCACCTGCGCCGCATCCGCGTTCTCTACAAGGCGCGGCGCGATGCGTTGATCGCAGCCATCGACACGCATTTCCCCGGCTCCTCGATCGCCGGGCGGCGCGGCGGCATGCACATCAGCTGGCGCCTGCCCGACGCGGGCTGCGCGCGCGCGGTTCAGCGCCGCGCGCTGCTGCGCGGGATCGGGATCTATACCGCCGAGGATGGCGGCGCCTGCCTCTCGCCCAACAACGACCGGCACCGCGACCTGCTGATGCTGGGTTACGCAGCCATCGAGGAGGCGCGGATCACCCGCGCGATCGAGGCCCTGGCCGAGATAGACGGGCAGAAGGGGGGATGAAATGAACCTGACGCTCATTGGTTTCGGCGGGCTTGCCACGGCGCTGGCGCTGGTGCTGACGCTTTTTGCCGCCGCGCAGGCCGTCGCGGCGGGGCGCGGCGGCAGCCCGGCGCGGCTGGTGGCGGCGCGCAACGCCATGCTGGCCATCGCGGCGCTGCTGAGCCTGGCTTTCGGCATTCTGATCCACGCCTTTACGACCTCGGATTTCTCGGTCGCCTATGTCGCGCAGAACTCTAATCTCGCACTGCCGATGCTCTACAAGATCACCGCCACCTGGGGCGCGCATGAGGGCTCGCTTCTGCTCTGGGCCTGGTATCTGGCGGTGCTCTCGGCGGTGGCGGTGGGGCTGCACTGGCGCGACCACCCGTTGTCGATGCCCTGGATCATTGCCACACTTGCGCTGGTTCAGGCCGGGTTTCTGGCGCTTATCGTATTCCTGTCGAACCCGTTCGCGGCGCTGGCGCCACAGCCCCTCGACGGGCGCGACCTGAATCCGCTTCTGCAAGATCCCGGCCTCGCCTTCCATCCGCCGGTCCTCTATCTCGGCTATGTCGGCTTTGCCGTGCCCTTCGCCTTTGCCGTGGCGGCGATGATCCGGTCGCATGTGGGGCTTGAATGGGTCAGCGCGGTGCGCCGTTGGGTGCTTTTTGCCTGGACGGCGCTGACCAGCGGGATCATCTTCGGCGGCTACTGGGCCTATTACGAGCTGGGCTGGGGCGGCTACTGGGCCTGGGATCCGGTCGAGAATGCCTCGCTCATGCCCTGGCTCACCGGCACCGCGCTCATGCATTCGATGATGGCGCAGGAGCGGCGCCACATGTTCCGGCTTTGGAACCTGTTTCTGGTCGTCTCGACCTTCCTGCTGACGCTGCTGGGCACCTTCCTCGTGCGCTCCGGCGTGCTGACCTCGGTCCATGCCTTCGCCGTCGATCCGGCGCGCGGGGCCTATATCCTGGGCTTTCTGGGACTGGCGATCCTCGCGGGTTACGGCCTGCTGATCTGGCGCGCCGAGGCGATCGAGTCCGAGGCCCGGATCGAGGCGCCCTTGTCGCGCGAGGCGGGGCTTCTGGCCAATAACGTGATCCTTCTGATGGCGGCGGTGATCGTGGTGGCGGGCACGCTTTTCCCGCTCGCTGTCGAGGTGGTGAGCGAGGAAAAGCTTTCGGTCGGCGCGCCCTATTTCAACCGGGTGATGGTGCCCTTGATGCTGGTGGTGGTGATGCTGCTGGCGATGGGGCCGTCGGTGCCCTGGCGGGGGATGCCGTCGCGGCGCTTCCTGCGGCAATTCCGTCTGCCGGCACTGGGTGGGCTGGGCGCCGCTGCGCTGGCCGCGGGGCTGGGAACGCGGGATGCGCTGACGCTGGCGGCGATCGCGGTCGTGGGCTTTGCGGCGTTGGCCACGCTTGCCGATATCGGCCGATCGGTGGCAGCGCGGCGCAAGGTGGCGGGCTGCGGATGGGCCCGCGCGGTGATGATCGCCTTCGGTCAGGGGCGGCGGCGGATGGGCGGGCTGGTGGTGCATCTGGGCATCGTCCTCATTGCCGCGGGCATGATCGGCTCGGGTCTTTTCCAGGAGGCACGCACCGTGCACCTGATGCCGGGCGCCTCGACGCAGGTGCATCGCTACACGCTCACGCTGCGCGGCATCGACGACACGACCGGCGCCAACTGGCAGGGGCGGCGGGCGCGGATCTCGGTCTCTGAGGGCGGGCAGGTGGTGGCAATGATGCGGCCCGAGAATCGCTTTTACGAGACGCGCGGCATGGCCACGACCGAAACGGCGATCCGGTCCGAGCCGGGGGGCGATCTCTATATCTTCGTCGGCGGCGAGCAGGATGGCGGCATCGTCGCGCAGATCTACTGGAACCCGCTGGTGGGCTGGGTCTGGCTGGGCTGGATGGTGGTGTTGACCGGCGCCGGGCTGTCGCTGGCCGAGCGCGTCACGCGCCCGCGCCCTGCCGCCGCAACGACCGCAGGACGCGAGGTGCCCGCCGAATGACCGATCTGATCCAGTCCGTTGACCGGGCTCGCCGCTTCTGGAAGTTCACGCTGATCACCGGGATCGCGGCACTGCTGGTGCTGCTGGGCCTCGGGCTCACGCGCGATCCCTCGCGCGTGCCCTCGGCGCTGGTCGGGCGCGAGATGCCGGCCTTTGACCTTCCGCTTCTGGACGGTGAGGGGCGGCTTGTCTCGGCCGAGGCGGCGGGGCGCCCGCTGGTGCTGAATTTCTGGGCTTCCTGGTGCGTGACCTGCCGTCAGGAACACCCCGAATTGGTACGGCTGGGCCTTGCCGCGCGCGGCAGCGGCGCCTTTGCCATCGCCGGGATTAACTATCGCGACACAGCCGAGCACGCCTTGCGGTTTCTCGACCGCGAAGGGCATTTCCCCTATCTCTCCGGGCTCGACCCGAGCGGGCGGCTGGGCATAGATTTCGGTGTCTACGGCATGCCGGAGACCTTTTTCGTCGATGCCTCGGGCATGGTGCGCGGACGTCACGCGGGGCCGCTCACGCCCGAGGTTCTGGCCGAGATGCTGCCGCGGATCGGGGTGACGCCATGAGCCGCGCGGCCCGACTTGCACTTCTCGCCGCGCTGCTCGCGACCCCGCTGCCCGCACCTGCACAGGTCGTCTCCGAGGCGCCCGAAGAGGCGCGGGTGCGCGAACTCGCGCGCACCCTGCGCTGTCCGGTCTGCCAGAGCGAGTCGATTCTCGAGAGCCGCGCAGGCACCGCGCAGGAAATGATGGTGCTCCTGCGCGAGATGGTGGCGGCGGGGCAAGGCGATACCGAGATCGCCGAGTTCTTTCGCACCCGTTATGGCGATTTCGTCATGCTCGCCCCCCCGCGCGAGGGGGCGGGGCGGATCATCTGGGCGCTGCCGCTGATCCTTGTGCTTCTCGGGGCCGGGGTGTTCGCCGCCGGGCTGCGGCGGCGCGGTCCCGCCCGAACCCCCGCCGACACCGTGACGGGCAAGCCGCTCGACGCCGCGCGCCTGCGGGAGATGGAACCATGAGCGTCACCATTCTTAGCCTGGTCTTGCTGGCGGGCGCGCTTCTGGCCTGCGGGCTGCCGCTGTGGCGCGGGACGGCGCGGCCGCTGGGACGCGGGCTGGAGGATGACGCGCCGTTGCACCGCTGGGAGTCGGAGCGAACACGTCTGATAGGGCAGTTGCAGGACAACGACATGGCTCTGGCCGAGGGGCGCGTGACGCCCGCGGCTCATGCCGCCACCGCCACGCGCCTCGGCGAGGAGGCAGAGGCGGTGATGGACCGGCTGCGCGCCGCGCGCCGCGCCTTCGCGCCAACCGAGCACGCGCCGCCACCGGGGCGCGCGGGCACTGCGCTGGCGCTTGTCGCGACGGCCGCGCTGACGGTGGGCAGCGCCTATCTGGCGCGCTGGCAGGATATCGACCTTGTCGGCAGCCCCCACGCCGACGGGCGCGTGCCGATCGACATCGCGGGCGCGATGCCCGCGGATGGCGGCCTTGGGGCCGGGGCACCCGATATCGGCGCGATGGTCGCGGGGCTCGAGGCGCGCGTGGCCGAGGGCGGCGCCTCGGCCGATGAGATCAAGATGCTTCTGCGCAGCTATGACACGCTTGGCCGGATCGAGGAGGCTCGCGCGGTGCTCGACGCGGCAATCGAGCGCTTTCCTAATGACCCCGAATTTCGCCTGGGCTGGTTGCGGGCGGCGGTTTCCGTCCCGCAGCCTGACGACGGCGCGCGCGCCCTCGCATTGGCCGAGGGGCTGATCGCCGAGATGCCCGACCTGCTCGAGGCGCACTGGTATCGCGGGCTCTACCTGATCGAGGCGGACCGGACGGACGAGGCGCGGAACGCGTTGATGTGGCTGGCCCCGCGCCTGCCCGCCGAGAGCCCGGCGCACAGGGCCGTGGCGGCGCGACTGGAAGCACTGGCGGGGGCGGCGAACTGACATGGAGGAAACGGGACGATGGCAGCGGGAAAAGTGACCGAGGGGCCGGATTATCAGGCGCTGATGGCAGGCTATCTGGACGGGCTGCAAGGCGAGGGGCGCTATCGCGTCTTTGCCCGCCACGACCGCCGCGCCGGGGCGTTTCCACGCACGCTCATGCACGGGTCGGGGGTTACGCGCGAGGTGATCGTGTGGTGCTCGAACGACTATCTCGGGATGGGGCAGCACCCGGAGGTGCGCGCCGCGATGAAGGCCGCCATCGACAGCCACGGCGCGGGCGCGGGCGGGACGCGCAACATATCGGGCAATCACGGGCCGGTGGTGGCGCTCGAGGCGGAACTGGCCCTGCTGCATGCCAAGCCCGCGGCGCTGGTCTTCGGCTGCGGCTGGCTGGCCAATCAGGCGACGCTTTCGGCGCTCGGGCAGCTCTTGCCCGATTGCGTGATCCTGTCGGATGCCGACAATCACGCCAGCATGATCGAGGGGATCCGCGCCGCGCGCTGCGACAAGCGCATCTTTCGCCATAACGATCTCGATCATCTCGAAAGCCTGCTGGCGGCGGAGCCGCGCGGGCGCTGCAAGGTCGTCGCCTTCGAGAGCGTCTATTCGATGGATGGCGACACCGCCCCCATTGCGGGAATCGTCGATCTGGCGCGGCGCCATGGCGCGCTGACCTATCTCGACGAGGTCCATGCGGTCGGCATGTATGGCCCCACCGGCGCGGGTATCGCCGAGGCGTTGGGGCTGGGCCATGCCATCGACATCGTGCAGGGCACGCTCGCCAAGGCGTTCGGCGTGATCGGCGGCTATATCGCGGGCGAGGCAGCGCTGGTCGATGCGATCCGCTCTTCGGGCAACGGGTTCATCTTCACCACGGCAATACCTCCCGCCGTGGCGGCAGGCGCGCGCGCCTCGGTCCGGCATCTGCGCCGGGATGGGGCCGCGCGCGCAGCCCTGATGGAGCGCACGACGCGGCTGCGCGCCCTGCTCGATGGCGCGCGCATTCCTCATCTCGACAATTCCAGCCATATCGTGCCGGTGATGGTCGGCGATGCTCCGAAGTGCAAGGCACTGTCGGACCGGCTGCTGGAGCGCCACGCCGCCTATGCGCAGCCGATCAACTATCCCACCGTGCCGCGCGGCGCCGAGCGGCTGCGGTTGACCGCGACACCGCTGCATGACGATGCGATGATGGAGGCCCTCGTCGCCGGGCTCGATGAGTGCTGGCAGGCGCTGCAATTGCCAAGGGCCGGACGATGAGCAATCTCAGGAAACGCCGCAGGATCAGGTTCCTTCTGGTGGGGGTCGGCTTCTTGGCGCTGTCGGCGGCGCTGATCGGCTATGCGATGCGCGACGGGCTGCGGTTTTTCCAGACGCCGGGCCAGGTGGCGGCGGCCCCGCCCGCCCCGACCGAAACCTTTCGCTTGGGCGGCATGGTCGTGCCCGGCAGCTTGGAGCGGCAGGGCACACAGGTGCGCTTTCGCGTGAGCGACGGCGAGAGCACCCTTGCCGTGCGCTATGAGGGGATCACGCCAGACCTCTTCGCCGAGGGAGAGGGGGTGATTGCCACGGGGCGGCTGGTGGCAGGCGAATTCGTGGCCAGCGAAATCCTCGCAAAGCATGACGAGGACTACATGCCGCGCGAACTGGCCGGGGTGATGGCCGATGCCCGCTGATCAGGTCGGTGCCATCCCCAGAACCCGTCGCACCGGCGCGTGCCGGGGCAGCGCCTCGGCCAGAGTATGGCCGTCGAGGCTGGCGAAGAACGCCTCGCGCGCCTCGGCCAGAAGCGGCGTCAATCCGCAAACCGGTGCCAGGACGCAGGTCACGGGCGTCTTGCCGCGCAGGCATTCCACCGGCCCGTCATCGGATTCGGAGCGCCTGAGCACATCCCCCAGCGAGATCTCCGCGGCGGGCCGCGCCAGCCGCAGGCCGCCGCCACGCCCGCGGCTGGCAGCGGCAAAACCTTCGCGCACCAGGAATTGCGCCACCTTGGCGAGGTGGTCGAAGGAAATGCCATGGCGCTCGGCGATGAGGCGCACTGGCACCGGCTCATCGTCGGCAACGGCGAGAAAAACCAGTGTGCGCAAGGCGAAATCGGAAAAGGACGATAACTGCATGACACCAATGTGATCCAAGTGTTGCGGAGGTTCAAGGCATCTGCACAAATAAAGGTATTTGAAATACCATTTATTGTGTTAGGCTGATGTTTGATCGCTATGCAGGGCGGACGCGCAACCCGCATGACCAAACCGGACGGACCGCAACCGAGCGGCAGATAACAACAAATTCAGGGAGACCACAAATGCAACTCATCGTTCTGGCGATCAGCCTCGTTGCCATGGCACTGATCGCGTTCACCTTCCTCTCGGCGGCGCGCGCCGCCACCCTTCCGGCCGTGGTTCCGCGAACGGACCCGGAGGCGCGCCGCCGCCGGGTCATCCTCGGCCTTGCCGCGCTCGGCGTGATCGTCACCCTGCTGTCGCTACGGCCCTGGCCGCACACCATCCCCGGCACGGCGGCGGTGGTCAATGTGTCGGGCGGTCAGTTCTACTGGGAGATCGACACCGACACCGTGCCGCTGGGAGAGCCGGTGGCCTTTCACGCCCATACCGTCGACGTGACGCATGGTTTCGGCGTGATGGACCCGGCGGGCACGATCCTGTTTCAGACCCAGGCGATGCCGGGCTATGTGAACCAGGTAAGCCACACCTTCGAGACGCCCGGCACCTACCGGGTGGTGTGCCTCGAATACTGCGGCATCGCCCATCACGACATGCTCAACGAATTCACCGTCGCCGCACGATAGGAGGCCGCCATGACCACGATGACCGACGTCACTACCGTTGAACACGGGCCACAAACTGGCGCCGTGAAGCTCACCATGCTGATCGCGGGGGCGGTGTTCCTGCTGATGATGATCTTCGGGCTCGCGATGCGCGCCGCGCAAGGCGCGCTGGTCGAGATCGAGCCGGGGCTGTTCTATCAGCTCATGACCGTTCATGGCGCGGGCATGGTCGGCACCGCCGGCCTCAGCGGAGCGACGATCCTGTGGTATTTCACCGGTCGCCATGTGCCGCTCATCGCGGGCGTGTTCCACGCCTTCCTGGCGCTCTTTCTGCTTGGCGTGGTGCTGATCCTCGGTGCGATCTTCCTCGGCGGCTATGCCGGGGCCTGGACCTTCCTCTACCCGCTGCCTGCCTTCTCGGCGGGGCAGTGGGAGGCCGGCGCCGCGGTCACCTTCTTGCTCGGCTACACCTCGATCGGGGTGGGCTTTCTGCTTTTGCATCTGGAGGTGATGCGCAAGCTCATCGCCGCCTATGGCGGTATCGGCGGCGCGATGGCCTGGCCGGTTGCCTTCGGGCGCGGGGACCCCAAGGATGCCCCGCCCCCCGGCGTGGTGGCGGCGATGGCGTCCTCGATCTTCAACACCATTGGCATCGTCATCGGCGCCGCCGTGCTGGTGGCCAGCATCGTCAACCTGGCATTCCCGGGTTTTGCGGTCGATGCGCTGCTGGCCAAGAACATGATCTTCTTCTTCGGCCATGTCTTCATCAACGCCGCGATCTACATGGCGGTGATCGCGGTCTACGAGATCGTGCCGGACTACACCGGCAAGCCGTGGAAATGCTCACGCGCCTTCGCCCTGTCGTGGACGGTGGTGCTGTTCTTCGTGATGGCGGTCTATCCGCACCACCTGTTGCAGGACGTGGCGATGCCGGGCTGGGCGCTGGCGATGGGCCAGATCGTGTCCTATTTCTCGGGTATCCCGCTGATCGCGGTCACGGCCTTTTCGCTCTTGGTCTATCTGCGCGGCGCGAACGGCATGCGCTGGGATCTGGCCACGGGGCTTCTGGTGCTGGGCGTGGCGGGCTGGACCGCCGGTTCGGCACCCGCGATCCTCGACGGGATGATCGTGGTCAACAAGGTGATGCACAACACCCAGTGGGTGCCGGGCCATTTCCACACCTACCTGATCCTCGGCGAGGTGGCGATGGCCTTCGGTTTCATGGCGTGGCTCACCCGGCGCGAGGGCGAGACGCTGCGCGGCCCGGTGGCAACGGTGTTCTGGGCCTATGTGCTGGGCGGCGCGGGGTTCGTGCTGATGTTCCTCGTCTCGGGCGCGCTCTCGGTGCCGCGGCGCTGGGCGGTGCACCTGCCCGAATGGCACCTTCAAGCGCAGATCGCCACCGCCTTTGCCGCCCTGGTGGTGCTGGCGGTCACGGCCTTCGTGCTGCGCTATGTCGCGCGGCTCGGGCGGGGCTGAGCCGATGCACCCGGCGCTGGCCAGCCTTGCGCTGGCGCTGGCGGGGGTCGGCGCGCTTGGGGCCGCGAGTGACGGTTTCGCAGCCCTGACCACCGAGAGCGCGCGCCGCCTGACTGCGGCGCGCGACCGGCCTGC
This sequence comes from Alphaproteobacteria bacterium HGW-Alphaproteobacteria-1, assembly GCA_002842985.1. Classification (GTDB taxonomy): domain Bacteria; phylum Pseudomonadota; class Alphaproteobacteria; order Rhodobacterales; family Rhodobacteraceae; genus Roseovarius. Next base: position 48,402 of record PHEQ01000026.1, on the reverse strand, counting down.
GATGCTGCGCGTGACACTTGAGACCATGGACGGCACGCCCGAGGCGCTGCCCGCCCCCGGACAGGCAACGGTGGTCGAGTTCATCTACACCACCTGCCCCGAGATCTGTCAGGTCGCGGGCTCGGAAATGGCGCAACTGCGCGACCGGATCGCGGCCGCTCCGCTGGCGGGGCGGGTGCGGCTCATCTCGCTCAGCTTCGATCCCGAACGCGACACACCCGAACAGATGGCCCGCTATGGCGGCTGGCACGGGGCCGGGGGGTGGCACTGGACGGTGGCGCGGCCCGCGCCCGACGATCTGCCCGGCCTGCTGGCCGCCTATGGCGTCACCGTGATTCCCGACCGGATGGGGGGATATGCGCATAACACCGCGCTGCATGTCGTCGATCGCGCCGGGCGGCTGGTGGCGATCCTTGATACGGACGATCTGGCCGGCGCCGAGGCGGCGCTGGCACGGGCGCTGAAATGAGCGCGCGCGCGACCCGGATCGTGGCGGCGGCGGCGTTGTGGCTCGTCGCGCTCGCACTGCGCGGCCCGCTCGAGGCCGATCCGCTGACCCATGTCCTCGTGCAATTGACGATGCTGGGCGCGGCGGGCTGGGCTCTGGCACCGCTTGTTGCGCTCGGGCGCGGCGACTGGAACCGCGGCGGCTGGGCTTGCCTCATCCTCGCCATCGCCGCCATGGCGATCTGGATGCTGCCCCGGTCCATCGACGCCGCCCTTGCCGATCCACGCTGGGAGGCGGCGAAGTTCGTCACCCTCCCGTTCCTCGTCGGCCTACCGCTGGGCCTTGGCTGGGCGCGGGCGCATCCGCTGCTGCGCGCCGTGCTGAGGGCGCAATGCCTGTCGATGCTCGGGGTGCTGGCGTTCCTTTATACCCATGCGCCGCTGCGGCTCTGCAACGCCTATCTGGTCGAGGACCAGCAACGGCTCGGCCTGGGCTTTCTGGCGCTGGCACTGGCGCTGGCGGCAGGCTGGGCGCTGCCGCTCTTTCGTGCGTCTGCCGTACCATCGCCCCGCCACAAGGAGCGCCTCGCATGACCATCGCAGAGACCGTCGCCCATTTCGCCCGCTACGCCGCAGACAAGGACCGCGCGCTCGGCGCCGATCCGCTGGCCTTCGCGCTGTCGGCGATGAAAGCCGGGGCCTATGTCGGCATCGGCATCATCCTGATCTTTACCCTCGGCCAGAGCGCCGATCCCTCGTGGCGCAACCTGGTGATGGGGGCGAGCTTCGGCATCGCGCTGACGCTTGTCGTGTTCGCGGGCTCGGATCTGTTCACCGGTCACGCCATGTATGGCGCCCATGCCCGGCTGAGCGGCAGCCTCGGAACCGGCGCTGTGCTGCGGCTCTGGGCAGCAAGCTGGTCTGGCAATCTGGCCGGGGCCTTCGCTCTCTCGGTGCTGTTCGTGCTCGGCGGCGGCGGCGCGGTGCTGGAGGCAGGAGGCGAGGCACTGATCCAGACCGTCGCGGCCAAGAAGATGGCGGGCGGCGCAGCCGAGCTGGTGGCGCGCGGAATGCTGTGCAACTGGCTCGTCTGTCTCGCGATCTGGACCTCGGCCCGCTCGCGCAGCGATACCGCGAAATGCATCCTGATCTTCTGGTGCCTGCTGGCCTTCATCGCCTCGGGATTCGAACATTCGGTGGCCAACATGACGGTCTTCTCGCTGGCGCTCATGGCCGAGCATCCCGACAAGGTGGGACTTTCCGGCGCGATCTGGAACCTCGGATGGGTGACGCTGGGCAATGTGCTCTCGGGCGCGGGCGTGATGGGCTGGGGTTACTGGCGCATCGGCAACAGTGGGGTAGATTCGGTTGCGCCTCGACAAGCCGACTGACGCCCCCGGCCGGGGGAACAGCAGCGCTTCCAGCTCACCGTCCGTCATCTCCGCGGCAAGGGGCAAGGTGAGTGCAGCCCGTTCAATCCGCTTCAGATGAAGCCGCAGTGCTTCTCTGATCTTCCGCATCGTCAGTCTCTTCATGGGGCCGCCTGCTCTGTTTGAAAGAGCAAGTGTAGCCCGCCACAGGACTGCCTGGCAGCTTCTGATCCTCACCACCAAAAAAGGTGACCGGATACTCCGGAATCGGTGACCGGATCAGATTGGAATGGGTGACCGGATCAAATCGGATGCGCACTCCAATGCTCAAACCAGTCTGATGCCCCCTTTTATTTGACGACGGACATTCTCTTTTGCCTGCGTGCGGAGAATGCGTTTCTCGCCACGCTTCTGCACGCCGCGCGGCGTGAACAGGGGCGGCCCGGCCAGCGGGCCGCCCCGTCGCCTCATTTCTTGGGCAGGCCGGGAGGGTTGGTGCGCGACTCCGCGATCGCTTCGGCGGTATTGTTCCACCGCTCCAGATACTTGATGTAATTTCCGTTCCGGATCTGCGCGTTGATGGCCGCGGTCACGGCATCGGCCAGACCGCTGTCCTTGCGCGTGACCACCGCGATTTCCGCCGTCAGCGGCCAGCCGCCCGAGATATTGCCGGCAAGCCGCGTGGTGCCGCGCTGCGACGCCTCGTAGGCGGCCAGAACGTTGGGGCCAAGATAGACATCGGCCCGCCCCGACAGCAGCGCCAGTTCGCGCGCCGCGTCATCGTCGTGATACTGCACCTCAGTATCGGGCAGACCGGCGGCCTTGTTCTCTTCGATCCAGCGCAACAGGATCTGTTCCTGGTTGGTCCCCGATCCCACGATCACCTTGAGACCGGCAACATCCTTCGGCTCGGTGATCGTCTGAACGGGGCTGTCCTTGGCGACCCAGAAACCCAGATCGTCGCGCCGGTAGGTGGAGAAATCGTATTTCTCCTTGCGCTCCTCGGTCACCGTCACGTTCGAGATGACGGCATCGTATTTGCCCGACACGATCCCGAGCGGCCAGTCGGCCCAGGCGATAGGAATCGAGACCAGTTCCAGCCCGAGGCTATCGGCGACAAGCTGGCCGATATCGGGTTCGGAGCCGACAGGCGTTTTCGTGTCGGTGGCATAGGTCGCAAACGGCAGCCGCCCGGTGGAATGGGCAACGGTGAACTTGCCCGGCGTCACGAACTGATAGCCATCGGGGATCAGGGCGATGGCCTCGGGCACCGGTTCGGCGCGGATGCGGCCGGGTTGTTCGGGGCTCAGATCGGCGTCGATCGCAAGGGCCGGCGTGGCCAGCAGGCCTGCCAGCGCGGCGGTGGCGGCTAGTTTTCGGAAAGAGAGGTACATTGCAGCATCCTTTACAGGTTGGGTGAGAAAAGTCGCCAGCAACCGGCCCGCTGGCCACGCCCACGGGAGAAGGAGGAGACAAGCGCGACAAGGGGTTTCCCCGGCCGGTTGCTGACGAGGTCAGAGCACCTTGGACAGAAAGTCCCGAGTGCGCTGATGACGGGGAGCAGAGAACACCTGTTCCGGTGTGCCGGTTTCCAGAATCCGGCCCTGCTCCATGAACACAATGGTATCGGCGACTTCGCGCGCGAAGCCGATCTCGTGGGTGACGATCACGAGGGTCGAGCCCGATTTCGCCAGTTCCTTGATGACATCGAGCACCTCGCCCACGAGTTCGGGATCAAGCGCCGAGGTTGGCTCGTCGAAGAGCAGGACCTTGGGCTTGAGCGCGAGGGTGCGGGCGATGGCAACCCGCTGCTGCTGCCCGCCCGACAACTGGCGCGGATAGGCATCGGCCTTGTCCGACAGCCCGACGCGGGCCAGAAGCTCGCGCGCCTGCGCCTCGGCCTGCGTGCGGCTAAGGCCCGCCACAACGCGCGGCGCCTCGGCCACGTTTTCCAGCGCAGTCAGGTGCGGGAAGAGGTTGAAGCCCTGGAACACCATCCCGACATTGACCCGCTGCGCGAGGATGTCGCGTTCCTTCAACTCGTAAAGCGTGTCGCCATCGTGCCGGTAGCCTACCAGATCGCCATCCACCGAGATGAACCCTGCATCCACCCGTTCCAGATGGTTGATTGTGCGCAGCAGCGTGGACTTGCCCGAGCCCGATTGCCCGAGAATGGCTGTCACGCTGCCAGCGGGCAGATGCAGGCTGACATCGTTCAGCACCCGCAGCGCTCCGAAATTTTTCGTGACATTCTGGATGCACACCTCGCCGCCCCGCGACAGGCTCTCGGCCCAGTTCGCCTTGGGGATCACCACCGTTTCGTCAGGCGTTGCCACCCGGTCGGGCGCGGCACCGTCGGCAGCCAGCGGGTAAAGCCGCAACCGGTCGAGAATTACACGGAACACGTTCGGCGGCAGGGTCCGCAGCGCGCCACGCGCATAATGGCGCTCGATATGATACTGGATCACCGACAGGACAGAGAGGATCACCAGATACCAGACCGTCGCCACCATCAGCAGCGGGATCACCTCCATGTTCCGGCGATAGATGATCTGCACGGTATAGAACAGTTCCGGCAGCGCGATGATGTAGACGACCGATGTGCCCTTGGCGAGGCCGATGATTTCGTTGAAGGCCGTGGGCACGATCGAGCGCATCGCCTGCGGCAGAACGATCCGCCGCGACTGATGCGCCTTTGGCAGGCCTAGCGCGGCCGCCGCCTCGTGCTGGCCCTGATCGACCGATAGGATGCCGCCGCGTATGACCTCGGCCGAAAAGGCCCCGAGGTTCAGCGCCAGGGCAATGACCGCCGCGCCAAAGGGGGTCAGAAGCGAGGTGGTGGCGTAGTCGAACAGGCGGTAGCCAGTAAAGGGCAGCTCAAGGAAGATGCGTTCATAAAGATAGCCAAGGTTGTTCAGCACCAGCACCAACACGATCAGCGGGATCGACCGGAACAGCCAGATGAACCCCCAGGCCGTCGCCACCAGCACCGGCGAGGACGAGACCCGCGCCAGCGCCAGCACCGTGCCAAGTGCAAAACCCAGGGCCGAGCCGATCAGCGTCAGCAGAAGCGTCCGGCCCAGCCCCATGAGGACCGGCTCGGAAAAGAACCACTCGGCAAAGACCGGCCAGCCCCAGCGCGGGTTGCCCAGGATCGACGAGATCACAAGCGCGAGGATCACCAGACCCGCCGCCGTGCCCAGGGTGCGGGCATGGTATTTCGCGGGCACCACGCGCAGGCGGGTGTAATCGACGCGCCCCGGGGGTGGTATCTGGTGGCGGGTGTCGTGCTCTGTCACGCTGGTCATTTCACATGGACCTCCGCATGAGTGGGGGGCAGGGTCGCCGGGTGGACGCCCAGTTGCCGGGCAAGTTCGGGATCGGGGCATTTGAGCTCGGTCGTGCCGGACCTGCCGGCCAACGCCCCGATATGTTTCTCGAACGGCAGGGATTTGTAGAAGGCCGGATCGAGCGCCGGATCAAAAAGTGGACGGTAGCCTTGGGTGAGATACAGGGTTGATGCCTCGGGCTGACGAAATCCTGTGGTCAGATAGACCCTGGTATAACCCTGCCTTGCCGCCTGATCCTCGAGCGCGGCAACGATGCGGCGCGCCAGACCCTGCCGGCGCAGATCGCGACGTGTCCAGATTCGCTTGAACTCGGCGGTGGTGTCGTCAAACCGCATGAAGGCACCGCCGCCGATGGTGTCGCCATTGCGCATCAGCAAGAGGAAATTGCCAACGGGCGGCGCGAACGCCTCGGGCGGATAGCGGTAAAGCTCTGCCTTCGCGCCCTCGCGGTTGAAGATCGTGCCGTAGCGGCTGTCATATTCGTGAATCAGATCCTCGACGAGCGGCTGCGCCCGCGGATCTGTCGGGCTGGTGTGAACGATCTGGTCGGTCAAGTGACGTCTCCATTCAGAAACCGCCGGGCAAGCGCGACCCAGAGGGCCGCCGCCGGGGCGATGATGTCGTCGTTGAAGCGGTAATGCGGGCTGTGCAGCGGGGCGCCGGGACCGGCGCCGACAAAGACGAAGGCTCCGGGCAACCGTTGCAGGAAAAAGGCGAAATCCTCGCTGGCGGTGCGGGGCTGGAACCCCTCGATGATCGCGTTCGGGCCAAAGCTCGTCTTGGCCACCCCGCGGATGAGGGCGATCTCGGCTGCGTGGTTGACAAGGCTTGGAAAGCCGCGGCGATGCACCACCTCGGCGGATGCGCCCAGGCCCTCGGCCACGGAGCGGATCAGCGACACGACCCGCGCCTCCAGCAGATCACGCACGTCCGGTGCGTAAGACCGAAGTGTCAGCTTCAGATCCACCGTGCCGGGGATGACGTTCGACGCGTGCCCGCCATGGATCGAGCCCACGCTGACCACCGCCGCCTCCAGCGGGTTGACGTTGCGCGACACCACGGTTTGCAGTGCAGTGATGACCTGCGCCGCCGCGACGACCGGATCGACCGTCTGATGCGGCGCGGCACCGTGACCGCCCTGACCGCGGATCGTGGCGGAAACGTGATCCACGGCGGCCATCGCCGTGCCCTCGACAAAGCCGAAACGCCCTGCGGGTTCGCCGGGCCAGTTGTGCAGGCCAAAGATCGCATCCAGCGGGAAGCGGTCCAGCAAACCGTCGGAAAGCATCCGCCGGGCTCCGCCGCCGATCTCTTCGGCTGGCTGGAAAATGAGGTGGAGTGTTCCGTCCAGCCCCTTGGCCTCGGCCAGGTGTCGGGCGGCGGCCAGCAGGATCGCGGTATGCCCGTCATGGCCACAGGCATGCATGACGCCGGGCGTCGTGCTCGCATAGGGCAAGCCCGTCGCCTCGGTCACGGGCAGCGCGTCGATATCGGCCCTGATTCCCAGGCGCCGCCGCCCGCTGCCCCGGCGCAGGGTGCCGACAACGCCGGTCTCGGCCAGCCCGGTCGTGACCTCATAGCCCCATTCGGCCAGACGCTCGGCGATCAGCGCGCTTGTGCGGGTCTCGTGAAAGGCCAGTTCGGGATGCCTGTGCAGATCCTGCCGCAACGCCACGAATTCGGGCACGGCGCGGGCAATACTCTCGTGTTCGGCCCCGCTGAGGGCCGTAGGTATGACGGGAATGTTCATGGCTGGATGCCCCTTTGTCTGCTATTCGGCGGCTTGCACGATCTGACCCGACGGGTCGTAGCGGCTGAGTTTGCGCGGCAGGCCCAGATGGTCGCGCAGCGTGTCGCCGGGCAGGTCACGGCTGTAGCGGCCGCGCGCCTCAAGCTCGGGGATCACCAGCGTGGTGAAATCATCCAACCCCTCCGCAAGAACCGGAAAGCCCAGAATGAAGCCGTCCGATGCGCCCGCGTCGATCCAGTCGATGATCGCCTCGGCCACCTCGCCCCCGGTGCCGATGAAGCCGGGGCGCGGGGTCGCGGTGGCCAGCGCCACCTCGCGCAGGGTCAGCCCGCGCTCGGCCGCCTCTGCCTTGATCCGGTCGGTGGTCGAACGGAAGGAATTGCGCCCGATCTCGCCCAGGTCGGGGAAGGGCGCATCGGGGTCATACTGGCTGAAATCGTGGTGATCGAAGAAGCGGCCCAGATAGGCCAGAGCCTCGTCCAGCGTCAGCAACTCGCGGATCGCGTGGAATTTCGCCTCGGCCTCGGCATGGGTGCGCCCGGCGATGGGGCCGATACCGGGGAAGATCAGCACATCGTCGGCGGCCCGGCCATGCGCCACGGCGGCGGCCTTGACCTTTCGGGTAAAGGCGCGTGTTTCCTCGAGCGACGGAGAATGGGTAAAAACCGCATCAGCATATTTGCCGGCCAGCGCGATCCCCGGCTCTGAGGATCCGGCCTGAAAGATCACCGGCTGCCCCTGTTTCGACCGCCCGATATTGAGCGGCCCCTCGATCTGGAAGAATTCGCCCTTGTGCCCGGTGCGGTGCAGCTTGGCGGGGTCAAAGAACCGTCCCGTCGCGCGATCGCGTGGAAAGGCGTCATCCTCCCAGCTGTCCCACAGCGCCTGCGTGACGGCGAGATATTCGTCGGCGATCCGGTAGCGCAGCGCATGATCGGGATGCGTGCCGCGGGTATAGTTCCTGGCCGAGCCCTCAAGCGGCGAGGTCACTACGTTCCATCCCGAGCGCCCGCCCGAAATGTGGTCGAGCGAGGCCAGTTGTCGCGCCACCGTGAACGGATCGGAATAGGAGGTCGAGATGGTGCCGGCGAGGCCGATCTTCGTCGTCGCCAGCGCCAGCGCCGACAGGATCGTGACCGGCTCGAACCGGTTGAGGAAATGCGGGATCGACTTTTCGTTGATGTAAAGCCCGTCGGCGACAAAGGCAAAGCGGATACCCGCCGCCTCTGCCTTGCGCGCGGTGTCGATGTAGAATTGCAGGTTGATGCTGGCATCGGCCGGCCCCGACGGGTGGCGCCAGGCGTTCATATGCCCGCCCGCCCCGTGCAGCATGATGCCGAACTTGATGGGGTTCGTGGTCATGGTCGGGCTCCTCCGTGTGCCGCGCGGCTTTCGCCGGCGCCTTCGACGGGCAGATCTACGCGCCCCCGGATGGCCGTGGCATTGAGGATGTTGTCAAACATCGGCGATGTGCGCTCGGCCTCGATGCGGATTTCTTCCAGCGTCGCGGCGTCTGCGTCGCTATCCACCTCGACGACATAATCGAGCGATTGAAAACCGGGCCGAACGTCCGGTTCGATCCCGAGATAGCCGCGCAGGTCGAAGGGGGCATTCACGCGAATGCTCAGATTCCGGTAATCGATGCCACGCTTGCGCGCCTGTGTGACCCAGCCGATCGTCAGGCAGGTGCCCAGCGACGCCAGCAGCAGTTCCATAGGGTCGATATGCTCGTCCTTGCCGCCAAGCGGTGCCGGTTCGTCCGTCTGAAGGGTGAAGGATCGCGCGCGTGTCACCGCCTGCGCGCCGTCCTGCCATTCGGTGACTGTCTCGAAGCTGCCCCTGCCCTTGTCAGGGTCTGCGGACACGGCCTCCCGTGTGGCCTCATAGGCGTCAAGATCAAGGGTGGAGCAAGTTGCGGACATGGCGGGTCTCCTTGAGTTGAGGGATCATTCAGCGGCTTGAAGATGTTGCGTTGCCGGGGCCAGATACCGGATCGCGCGCAGCCGTGCCTCGGGGTCGGTGGCGGGCAGGTCAATCAGGAACTCGGTGATCCCGAAGGTCGCGCTCAGCCGGTCCAGTTCTGCCCGAACCTCGTCCGCAGTCCCTGCAAGGATGCGCGGGTCGCGCTTCTCAAGCCGGAAATCGGCGGCACCCGCCTGCCGGGCGAATTCGCGTGCGGCCTCTTCCGAGGGCAGGTTGACATTGCGCCCGTCGGGCAGGTGCACACGAAAGACCGTCTGTTCGGCGGCCTGGCTTTCGGCCTTGGCGCGGGTGTCGGCCACGATGACCGACAGCGACAGCGAGGGCGAGCGTCCGGTCAGCCGTTTATAGCTTGCAAAACTTGCGCGGATTGCATCGTCGCCGCCTTCGAAATGACCTGCGAAGGTAAGGTTCCAGCCGTGCCGTGCGGCCATAGCGGCGCTTTCATCACTCGCGCCCAGCAGGAAAAGCTCGGGGTGCGCCGAGTCGATGTCCGGATAGGCCCGCGCCCCATGGAGCGGATGGCCCTCGGCCGGCCCGTCGCCCAGAAAGGCCGTCAGATCGGCCAGCTTGTCCTCGAACGCCGCAAGCGGCTGTGCCAGTTCGGCCTGCAAGGCGCGGGTGCTGAACGGCAAGCCGCCGGGTGCCTTGCCGATGCCCAGATCGACGCGCCCGGGCGCCAGCGCGGCCAGCACGCGAAACTGCTCTGCCACCTTGTAGGGGCTGTAATGTTGCAGCAGAACACCGCCCGACCCGACCCGGATCCGCGAAGTTTTCGCAAGAATGAAGGCCGCCAATATCTCTGGCGCGGCCCCTGCCAGCGCCGTGCCGCCATGATGTTCCGCCAACCAAAGGCGGTGATAGCCTAGCGCCTCTGCCTCGCGCGCGAAGCGCACCGAGAAGGCCAGCGCCCTGGCCGCGGTCATGCCCTCGGGCACTGGGGTCTTGTCAAACAGGCTCAGGCGATAGGCGGGGCTTGGCATGGGCTGATCCTTGGCAGGAATCCGACCGTGTCGGAGAGTTGCGTCACCTTTCATAAAACACGATAGACATTATCGTGTAAATGAAACAGACAGAGCGTTTTTCATGCCCGAAATGGTGTCCCGAGTGCCTCCAACCCCACCCGGAAAGAAGATGAAACTTTTTTGCGTCGTTGTGGTTTGACAATGGCCTTGCCGCCAGATGCCGCGGTCATCCGCATGCGCAGCCGAGAGGTGATGGCCGTGGCCAGCGCCAAGACCAAAGTCCGGGGAAAGCAGCCGGTTGTTATTCTGTTCGGTTGCGGTCGAGGGCTGCGTCGATCCCGTCCTTGCGCGCGATGAAGGCGGCGAGCGCGGCGTCGTTGGTCGGCGGCATTGGGCTTTGCCGTATTCGCGGCGCGCGCGGAGTTCTTCACCGCCGCAGCCCGGACGGCGTTCGCCGAGATCGCGGCGGCCGGCCGCGCCGAGGAGGCCGACGAGACCCCGCCGAAACGCGACGGGCTGCGGCAGTTCCGCGCCGCCCACGAACTCGAGGCCATCCTTCGCGCCGGGGTGGAGGCAGCCTCGGCGCCGATCACGGCCATCACGCCATCGTAAACAGCTTTTCTCTTTGCCCGAACAAACCGGATCAGCCAGAGTGTTAAACCGAATTATTCATGAGGCCCGCTGTTCTGGCTGGGAGTGGCGTTTTCCGACGAGCGCGATCTGTTGGTCGCACGTGCTATTGTCGCCCTCGGTTTTACGACGGACGGGGGTGTCTTTGGGGGCTTTTCGGGTTGGTGTTTCAGGGTTGGCGGGGCGCGATGGTGGGCGTCATGCCGGGTGTGGCGGCGCGAGAGCGTCGAACAGGAGGCGGATGAGGGTCTGACGCGGGCATGACGCCATGGCGAGCGTTTCGGACAGGCCGCGCGGAGCGTCCACCACAGCCAGTAGGCGCACCCGTGCAACATGAGCCGCATCTGGTTGGCGCTGGCGCTCTTACACGACGTTCTGTCCGAGGCGAGATGGCTCTTCCAGCCCTTGATGTGGTTCTCGGCCTGCCCACGCGCAGAATAGACTCTCTCGTAAAGGTGCTTGCCGCGCGGGCCCATCAGATTGGTCACAATGAAGCGGGTGTCGCGTCCCAAGGGGCCCACCTCGACCCGGGCAATGACGCGCCGCTCTTTCGACCACGACCGGGCCGCGTAGGAGAAGGACTTGAACCGGCGCAGTTTCTGGCCCTTGCGTGCATGGCGGTCTGCCGTGGAGGCCTCCAGGGTTTGCACATGCTCGCGCAGGCGCGCATTTTTCGACAGGCCGAACACGTAACGCAGACCGAGGCGGTCGCACAGGTCGAGAACCTCCGGGGTGCCATAATGGCTGTCGCCCCGCAGCAGAACCTCGGTCGTGGGCCAAACGCCGGATATGGGCGGCGGCCTCCTTGCCGGTCGGGCGGCGCGCCGGGCGCAGCACTACCCCGACAAGACGGCCCTCCCCATCAAAGACCACGATCGGCTGGAAACCGTATTCATCGTAATACGCGTTGAACAGGCGCAGCTGCTGATGGCCGTGGACGGTATCGAAGGTGTCGTCGATGTCGAGCACGATCTGACGGGGCGCGCGGGCAAAGGACGCGCAGTAAAACCGCACCATCTCACGCGCCATCCGGATCAGCGCCCGGGTGTCGGCGAGGTTCTCCATCCGCGAGATCGTCGGCTGCGAGCACAGCGCCGCCCCGGCCTCGGGCCCCCGCTCGAGAGCGAGCTTGAACGCCGGATCATCGCGCAACTCGGTTGCATCGTTGCCGTCTTCATATCCGGTCGCGATCATCATGATCCGGAACCGGATGATGTCCTGCAGGCTGTGCCGCACCTTGCCCGGTTCACGCAGGTCCGTGAGGCACGAGGCGACAAGCCCCGCCAGGTCGTATCGGCGTTCGACTTCCCGCAAGAGCGTCAGACCAGCATCAGAACTCATCTCCGCGCCGTCAAAATTGAGCATGACGGGCTTGCCATTCACGGGTGACAAAACGGGCTTTTGGGAGGTAGACTGCATCATGGTGAGGGTGCCTGCCTTGGAAACTGGAGCTTTTGGCGTCGACAACCAAAAAATACCTAAATCCAAAGGCTTACACTACCCTCACCACTTCTTTATGAATAATTCGGGTTAGACGTGAGGACATTACATGTTTGAAATACTGCCCCGCCTCGGCCTTGGGCCGCTTCGACTTGGCCTGTCACCTGCAGAGGCCGCAGACCTGCTGGGCGCGCCGGTCGCCAGCAATACGCGGGGTCCCAAAGAGACACGGTTCTTCGCCAATGACATTGCCATTGCCTTTCAGGACGGCCGCGGCTTTGGCATCAGCGTAAGGCGCAGGGCGAAAGGGATCACCTTTCAAGGCCATGATGTGTTCGCAGAGCCGCCCCAAGACATACTTCGGGTTTTTCTGCGGGCAGCCCCGGCATGGGAAGAGGTCGGAATGCTGGTCTTTCCCGATCTCTGGCTGATCGTCTCGGGTTTTCATGACGACGATCCCGACCAGAAGGCCATTGGGATCGAAAGTTTTGCCGACTGGCCTGCGGGGTTTGAGGAGGCCCGCCCGTTTGGACAGGCAGATTGAGGAACAGAATGGCAATGGATGCCGATCATGAAACAGGCAGATGTGTCGAGAACTGATGAGAATATCGCGGATATGCCGGAGGATTTCGGCAAGCCCAGACCCCTTGCCCGATGCCCGAGACCAGTCTCGCGGCGCTGAAGGACCGGGCGCCCGGATGTCTGCAGGAAGTCTGGCGGCGCTTTGGCCGGTTCGACTGGTTTGGTGGCGGGTTTCAGGTCGTAGATCCGCTGCGCTATGCGCCGCTTCTGGACCGCCTGTTCGCGGGCGCCCCCCATTTCATCGTCGCATGATCCCCTTCGCGCTCGGCCCCTTTGGCCAGATCGAGATCTGGGATGAAACGCTGGGCGAGATCACGCTGATGACTCTGCCGAAATGGGTGTTCTGCGGCCAGCTTTTCAAGCCAACCCCGGTGGACGGCGAGATTTCAATGACCGTTGTTTTCGGGATGGCGGATGACCGGCGTTTCGACCGGGAGCACGAAAAGACCGGCCGCATGATGTTCAGCACACTGAAAAAGATCCATGGCCCGCTGTCCCCCGACCATATCTTCGCCCCCCGGCTTCACCCCGCTTTGGGCGGGCAGCAGACTGCGGCGAATTTCCGCCCGGCCCCGGCACTGGAGGCCATTGCCCTGATCCATCAGGCGCACCCTTTCCAGCTGATCGACACAAGCACCCTCGCCATGCGGCCGGTGCGGCGGATTGGGCGGACGTGACAGGAAAGGGGAAAAATCCCTGCTCCCGGCCCGCGCCCGGCCCTCGGGGGCGTCATGGCGACAGCCGGTTTCCGCCCCAATCAGCGTTGGAAGCGATCGCTCGTCTTTTTCGGATGGCGCCCTTCACGCGGATCGGTGCGGAAGGGCCGTGTTGCACGGATCAGCTTCAGGGCATGCTGGCCCCTTTCCCCACTGTTTCAGATCACACGCTCACAGACCGCATGACCGAGTTCGGTCACGCTGAACCAGACCGTCACGTCGCCTCTCTGGCGCAACGACTCGTCATACTCGGGCCAGTTCGCAACGCGGTACTTTGCCTTGGCAAACTTATCCCGCCGCGACGCATTATGCTTAAAAGGCATCCCGCTGTCGTGTCGTCAGATCAACCGAGCCACCTCTCCCCGTTGCGCCCATCCATGCAACACGCTCGTCCAGATGCCATTTGTCGGCAGCAGCGGGACGGTCACGCTTGATGCCATCGGCAAAATGCGGGCCAATCCGGTTCACCCATGTGCGCACGCTTTCCCGGCTGACGGTCATACCGCGTTCAGCCAGCAGATCCTCGACGCGCGCCGTGCCGAGCGCGAAGCGATGATCGGCCCATGAGGCACAGGCCAACTTCACGGGGCAAACGGCAGCCCTTCAGGCGCGGCATCTCGGCTGGTATCTTCATGACAAAACGCCAGACGCCCCAGGATGCGTCAGCAAGCTGGCAAGGCCGTCCCAATTCCAAGCGCGATTGCAGAATGTACCGGGGCGGCCTTCGGGCCGCCCTTTTTCATGCGTGTTTCTCGATGAATTCAACCGCCGAGAGCGAGCGGAAATCGTCAAGGCTCGCGCGTAGCCGCGCATGATCCCAGTCCCACCAGGCAAGGTCCATCATCCGTTCTGCCAGATCGGGGGCAAGCCGCGCGCGCAAGGGCCGCGCAGGCACTCCCGCCACAATCATGTACGGGGCCACATCGCGCGTCACCACCGCCCCCGCCGCGACCACTGCGCCATGGCCCACCGTCACGTCCGGTTTGACTTGTGCGTTATGCCCGATCCAGGTGTCATGTCCGATCCGCGCCACCCGCGCGCGGCGCTTGTCGAACCACAGGTCATCATCCTCGGCATCCTCCCAATAGCTTGCCGAGCGATAGAGAAAATGATGCAACGACGCCCGGTCCAGCGGATGATCCGTCGCCCCCACGCGCACGAAACTGGCGATATTGGCGAATTTGCCGATCTCGGCATTGGCCAGATCACAGACCCGGTCGCAATAGGAATAGTCCCCTATCGCCACATGCGCGAGACGGCTGCCGCGCCCGATCTCGGTAAAGGCTCCGAACGCGCAATCGGTGATCTCGCAATCGGGGTGGATCACCGCCCCGTCAGCCCGCAATTTCGCCATCCCGCACCCCCGATCATGTAACCGACGACATTATTGTGCCTTGGATACACTAACAGTCTTTGATGACGTGCCAACTACGATGCCACCGGCGTCAGGTGCGCCGACGCAAGCTGCGGGAGCGTCTGTCTCAGGGTCAACAGAACCTGCGATGGAAATGATCGCATGAACACGGGTTGAAACGTGTCTCAAAACGCCGACAGCGCAATGGTATCAGCCCCTGTGCGGACCGCCACGCATTTGAGTGCGCGAAATCAGGGCGGGTCGGGACTTAATTGGGCAGGGCGTCGACACCAGCCATCACCGGACCGGAGCCCGTCGTGTCTGCCTGCCCCTCAAATCCGCAGGAAAGGCTGCGCCAGCCTCGGCATCAGCGCACGGAACCGCAGCGGCGCATCGGTCGCGGCGAGGCAGATGCAATCGGCTCCGATATCGGCCACCGGCATGTGATCCATTTCTTCATTCGCCACCTCGATATCGCCGGGTCCAAAGCGCGCGGTCTCATCGAGGAACGCGCCCTGAAGAACGAGGGTAAGTTCTGTGCCTCGGTGGCCGTGATCGGGCACCGCCGCCCCGGCGGGGATATAGAGGAGGCGCGCGGTTGCGTCTTTCGACGTGGGCAGGATCGCCTGTTTGACGCCCATGCCGATGGGGCGCCAACGCACCGCCTCGAGATCGCCGCCGATATAGTCGCGCAGCGGCGCGGGCAGCACGCCGGTGTTTCGCGGGGCAGGCCGCTCGCGCGTTGTCTCGCCTCCCGCGCGGATAAGCGCCATGGTGGCGGCAAGACCGTCCTGGGCCATCGGCACCGCCGCTTGCTCCAGCAGCGCACCGCCTACGGCATCAAACGCCCCCAGCCGCGCGCGACACTCGTCGCACAGGGAAATATGTGTGGCCACGGTCAGGTTGAACGCTTCCGGCAGGGACCCTGCGGAATAGGCCATGAGGAGCGCGTCGGTAAGGTGATGCTTGATCTGGGTCATCGGGACTTCATTTCATTGCGTGGCGCAGCCGGTCGAGCGCCAGTCTGATTCGGGATTTGATCGTGCCGAGCGGCAGGCCGGTCTGTTCGGCGATCTCGGAATGGCTGAGATCGCTGAAATAGGCCTTTTCGATCAGCACGCGCTGTTTTTCGGGCAGGGTGGCCAGCGCGCGGCCAAGCTGTTCGCTTTCCTGTTGCAGGGCCATCGTATCGGCCTGATCGGGCTCGGGTTCCGGCCCCCAGGGCAGGTCCTCGGGTTCGGGCCGCCTGGCGCGGCGCAAAACGTCGATGCGCCGGTTGCGCGCTATGGTGAAAATCCACGTCGCCACAGAGGCACGCGCCGGATCGAAGAGGTGCGATTTGCGCCAGAGCGTTGCCATGACGTCTTGTGCCACTTCCTCGGCCAGCGCGGCATCGGCCCCCGAGCGCATGAGAAACCCCTTCACGCGCGGCGCGAAGTGCGAAAACAGGCGGGCAAAAGCTGCCTCGTCGCCCGCATCGCGTATGAGGGCCATGCACGCCACCCAATCCTCGTTCTCTTTGTTCGCGTCCGTCGATGCCACGTCGGTTTCCGTCACTCTCTTCGTCATGCACCGGGCCTTATCACGCGCCGCCGGGGCGAGCGAGAGGGCAGGCGCGGCTTCCGCCGATGTGGCATCCATCAACATAAAGCTGTTACGTGGACGGAATGTCCCCGGATCACTTTTGCGCGCAGGGGTGATCATTCTAATCCGCAGACGCGCCTTCCGCGTAATGATCGCAACAACAACAGCAGGTTCCCGCTCATGACCCCCAGAAAGATTGCCGTGATCGGTGCCGGTATCAGCGGCATGGGTGCCGCCGAACGGCTGGCCGCGCGCCATCATGTCACGCTTTTCGAGGCCGAGCCGCGCCTTGGTGGACACGCGCGCACGGTGATGGCGGGCAAGCGCGGTGATCAGCCGGTCGATACCGGGTTCATCGTCTTCAACTACGCCACCTATCCCCACCTTACGGCCATGTTCGAGCGGTTGGGCGTGCCGGTGGTGCCCAGCAACATGAGCTTTGGCGCATCGTTCCGGGATGGTGCGTTCGAGTACGGGTTGCAGGGCGCGCGCTCCTATTTTGCGCAATCCACCCGCGCGTTCGACCCTCGGCACTGGCTCATGCTGCGCGATATCTTCCGTTTCAACGCGGGCGCACTTGCCGCGTCAGAGCAGGCGGGGCTGACCACCCGCGAGTTGATCCGCAAGATGGGCCTCGGCCGCTGGTTCCGTGACTATTATCTCACGCCGTTCTCCGGCGCGATCTGGTCCACTCCGGTGGAGAAGGTCCTCGATTTTCCGGCTCGGGCACTGGTGCAGTTTTTCAAGAATCACGGGCTTCTGGGTTACGACGAGCAGCATCAATGGTTCACGGTCGAGGGCGGTTCGCGCGCCTATGTCGCGCGGCTCGAGGTGGCGCTCCGCGGCGCCGGGGCGGACCTTCGCCTTGGGGCGCCCGTGGCGGGGATCCGCCGTTTGAGCGACGGCGTAGAGGTCCGCGCCGAGGGCGGCGACTGGGAGCGGTTCGATGAACTGGTTCTCGCCACCCATTCCGATGACAGCCTGGCGCTGCTGTCGGATGCCGACGAGGTTGAGCGCGCCGATCTGGGCGCCATCGCCTATCAGCCGAACGACATCACGCTTCATGCCGATGCGCGCCTCATGCCGCGCCGCCGCGCGGTCTGGTCGTCGTGGAACTATACCGAGGCGCGGACCAAACGCGCGGGGCAGATCGACCTGACCTACTGGATGAACAGCCTTCAGCCGATCCCCGAGGATGATCTGCATTTCGTCACCCTCAACACCACCCGCCCGATCCGCGAGGAGCTGATTTACGATCAGGTCACGCTGCGCCACCCGGTCTACGATCTGGCCGCGATGGCCGCGCAGGGCCGGGTGCGCGCGGGCAACGGGCGGCGGCGCACATGGTTTTGCGGCGCGTGGCTGCGGCACGGGTTTCACGAGGACGGGCTGTGGAGCGGGCTGGAGGTGGCCGAGGCAATCCTCGCGCGCGACACGCGGTCGGTGGCGGCCGAATGACCGGGGTTGCCCATATCGCGGGCCATACCTGGCACGGGCGCAAGGGCGCGGTGGAAAATGCCTTTCGCTATGGCGTGGATTACCTGCTGCTTGATGCCGAGGCCGAAGCACCACGCGGCCCGCGCCTTTTCGGGCGCAACCGGGCGGGGCTGATCTCGCTGCATGACAGCGACCATGGCGGCGCACCGGGCAAGGGGCGCGGCGCGCTCTGGGTCCGAGAGGTGCTTGCCGCGCATGGCCTGCCCGCGCCCGCGCGGATCGAGCTTCTGGCGCAGCCGCGCGTTCTTGGCCATGTGTTCAACCCGGTCGCGTTCTGGATTTGCCGCGATGACGCGGGAAATGTGCCGGTGATCATCGCCGAGGTCACGAATACCTATGGCGACCGTCATTCCTATCTGTGCCACCGGGATGATTGCGCGCCGATCACGGCGTCCGACCGGCTGAGCGCGCGCAAGTGTTTTCACGTCTCGCCGTTTCAGCCGGTGGAGGGGCGGTATGAGTTTCGCTTTGATCTGCGCGCGGATCGCATCGGCATCTGGATCGACCTGACGGCGGGCAATGGCGGGGTGGTGGCGACGCTGACCGGCCCGATAGCTCCCTTGCGTCTGCGGGGGATGCTGGGGGCGGCGCTGCGCCGCCCGTTCGGCTCTCGCCGGGTGTTGGCGCTGATCCATTGGCAGGCGCTGCGGCTCTGGTGGAAGGGCGCGCGGTTTCGGTCGCGCCCCGCACCGCCCCCCGACGAGGTCAGCCGATGACCACCGTTGCCCTCACCGCGACGACGGCCCCGCGCCTGCCGTCCTGGGCGATTTTTGCCGCGATGCTCGCCGCCGCCGGCCTGCCGCTCTACATCCACGCGCCCAAGGTCTATGCCGATGCGCACGGCGTATCGCTTGCGGCACTTGGCACGGCGCTCTTCGTGCTGCGCCTCATCGACGTGGTGCAGGACCCCGCGCTTGGCTGGCTGGCCGCGCGGCTGAGTGCGGTGCGCAGGCTGGCCGTCAGCGTGGCGGTGGTGCTCATCGCGGGGGGGATGGTGGGGCTTTTCGCCGTGGCCCCGCCGATTGCGCCGCTTTGGTGGTTCGCCCTGATGCTGTCGGTCGTGTTCACCGCCTTCAGTTTCCTGACCATCTGCTTTTATGCCGAAGGGGTTGCGGCGGCGGATCGCCTGCCCATGGCGGGGCATCTGCGCCTTGCCCGCTGGCGGGAAACGGGCGCGCTTCTGGGGATCTGTGCGGCGGCGGTGGCCCCTCTGGCGCTTGGCGGGTATGCGGGCTTTGCGCTCGCTTTCGCGGCGCTGGCGCTTGTCGCGTGGGTCGCAATGGCGGGCGAATGGCAGGGGGTGCGCGTCGCGCCCACGGGTTTTGGGCCGGTGTTGCGCGATGTGGTGGCGCGCAGGCTTCTGCTCATCGCGCTCGTGAATGCCGCGCCGGTGGCGATTACCTCGACGCTGTTTCTCTTCTTCGTCGAGAGCCGCCTTGACGCGCCGGGATGGGAGGGGGCTTATCTGCTCCTCTTCTTTCTCTGCGCGGCGCTTGCGGCGCCCGTTTGGGGGGCGCTGGCAGAGCGGCACGGGGCCAAGCGGATGCTGCTTGCGGCGATGGCGCTTTCGATCGCGGCGTTTGGCTGGGCGGTGACACTCGGGCCGGGGAACACGATGGCCTTTGCGCTCATCTGCGTGATCTCGGGGGCGGCGACGGGGGCGGACATGACGCTTTTGCCCGCGCTCTTCGCCCGCCGCATGGCCGAGGTAGCCCCCGGCGCCGCCGAAGGGTTCAGCCTCTGGGCGTTTGTGTCGAAATTCACGCTGGCACTGGCGGCGGTGGCGGTTCTGCCCACGCTCGAGGCGGGCGGGTTTCGGGCAGGAGCACAGAATGACGAGGCCGCGCTGCGGCTGCTGGCGCTACTTTATGGCGGGCTGCCCTGCCTGCTCAAACTTGGCGCGGTCATGCTTTTGGCGCGCATGGATCTGGACGAAAGGAGGGGATGAGAATGGAGGCTGTCCTGTGGATGCTCTTTGGTGCGCTGGTGATGCTCGGGCTTGTGCTGCTGCGCGCGCGCCTTGCCGGGTTCGCCGCGCAACGCCCCGAGGATTATGCCGGGGCCGAGCCCTGTCTCGACCTGCGTGAACACCTGCGCGGCCCGATCAAGTGCGAGGGCGTGATCTACGGGCCGCTTGGTCGTGTCGCCTCGCGGTTCGATGCAGATTTCGAGGCCGAATGGCAGGGCAATCGCGGCGTGATGCGCGAACATTTCCGCTATGACAGCGGGCGCGAACAGGACCGTGAATGGCAGTTGACGCTGGGCAATGACGGCTCGATCCGCGCCGAGGCCGAGGATCTGGTGGGCACCGGAACCGGCCATCAATCCGGTGCGGCGGCACGGTTGCATTATCGCATCCGCCTGCCGCGCGAGGCGGGGGGACATGTGCTCTCGGTCACCGACTGGATGTATCTCACCCCGGGCGGCGTGATCGTCAACCGCAGCCAGTTCCGCAAGTTCGGGATCAAGGTGGCAGAGCTTGTCGCCACCATGCGCCGGGTCGAGGCATGAGCGGCTGGGTCGGCAAACGCTACTGGCTGGTCGGCGCGACCGAGGGGCTGGGGGCGGCACTCGCTCAGAAGATCAGCGCCGCCGGGGCCGAGGTGATCGTCTCGGGTCGTAACGCCGCGCGCTGCGCCGAGGTGGCCGCGGGCCTGCCGGGGCGCGCGCAGGGGGTGCCGGTGGATGTGCAGGACGGCGACGCCGTATCGCAGGCGGCGGCCAGCCTCGGGCAGATCGACGGGGTGGTGTTCCTTGCCGGGGTCTACTGGCCGATGCCCGCGCAGGACCTGGACCCCGAGCAATTCGTCGCCATGGCGGACGTGAACTTCACCGGAGCCGCGCGGGTCATCGGTGCGGTGCTGCCCGCCATGGTGGCGCGCGACGCGGGGCATATCGTGCTGACCGGATCGCTTGCCGGGTTCCGCGGCTTGCCGGGGGCGATGGGCTATGCCGCGTCCAAGGCCGGGGTGATGAGCCTTGCCGAGAGCCTGCGCGCCGATCTGTGGCGCACAGGCGTGCGGGTGCAACTGGCCAATCCCGGCTTTATCAAGACGCGGCTCACGGACAAGAACGCCTTTGCCATGCCGTTCCTGATGACACCCGAGGAGGCCGCGCAACAGATGTTCGAACTGATGTGCGACGAGGCGGCGTTTCAGCGCAGTTTCCCGCGCCTCTTTTCCTATGTCTTCCGGCTCTCGCGTTTCCTTCCGGATTGGGCCTATTACCGATTATTTGCGTGAGATCAAGGAAAGGGTCTCGGCGCGCGGTCAAAGCTGTGGCACCATGCGCCAAGGGAGGCCCGCCATGCTTGATATCACCGTTCACAAGATTGCGCATGTCGTGCTCATGGCGCGCGAGCTTGACCGCGCAGAGGGGGAATTGCGCGCCTTCATCGACCGCTTGACCGAGGAGGAACAGGCCAGCCTGGTTGCCGTCATGTGGATCGGGCGCGGCAGCTTCGAGCCCGAAGAGATCGAAGAGGCCAAGCGCACCGCCTATGAGGAGGCGACGACGCCTTGTGCCGACTACCTCATCGGCACGCCGCACCTGTCGGACCATCTGGAAAACGGGCTCGATGCGCTTGGGCTATCGGCACAGGATGACGAGGATGAGCTGATCCGGGGCGGGTGATCCGCGCCCTGTCTCAGGACCTGCATGAAATAGCGACAGGCCCTGCGGTGACGTGGCCGATGCACGCGGCTTGGTGGCCGACCTCTCGCAATCGCGCGACCAGTGCAACGGCATCCCCGGCATCGACCGCGGCAAGTAGCCCGCCCGCCGTCTGCGGATCGTGCAACAGGTCGCGGCGCGCCCCTGTTCCGCCCGCGACGGGGGCGGCGGCCATGTTCGCCGCCCAGATGGTGGACCGCACGCCCGCCTCCGCCAGCGCCAGGGCCCCCGGATAGACCGGCACCGCCGCCAGATCGACCTCGGCCCCGACGCCAGAGGCGCGGCAGATCGCCATCAGGTGCCCGGCAAGACCAAAGCCGGTCACATCCGTCATCGCCCGCGCGCCCGCCAGAATCTCCGCCGCATTCCCCTGCGGCATCTGCAAGATCCCGAGCAGGCCCGCGATATCGCGCCCTGATGCCTGACCGCGCATCTCGGCGGCCAGAAGCACGCCGGACCCGATGGGCCGCGTCAGGATCAGCGCGTCACCGGCCCGAGCGCCGGCCACCGTGACAGGGTCGCGTTCCAGAAGTCCGGTCAGCGTGAAGCCGATGCTCGCCTCTGCGCCCATGGTGGAATGCCCGCCCACGATCCCGGCCCCCGCCGCGCGCAGGGCGTCCCCCGCCTGCGCCATGATTTCGGTCATGCTGCGCGCCTGCAACGCCTCGGACATGCGCGGCAACGTGACGGACACAAGCGCCACCTGCGGGTTGGCCCCCATCGCCCAGACATCGCCAAGCGCGTGCAGCGCGGCGATCCGGGCCATCACGCCGAAATCCTCGGTAAAGCCGCGCAGGTGATCCGTGGTCAGCACCTGTCGCACGCCCCCCACCGTGATCACCGCCGCATCATCGCCCGGCCCGGTCAGCACGTCAGGGCGTATGTTGGGCGCCTGTCCCGCGAGCACCGCAGACAATACCCCCGGTGCCACCTTGGCCCCGCACCCGCCGCAGAGCGGCTCGGTTCCCACATCGCCCAAGGCCTGCACACGCGGTCCCTCAGGAGCGGCCATTGCGGGCATTTCCGTGAATTGCGCCATGAACTTGCGGTCGATCCGATCCTTCAACCGCCAGAGCAAAGGCCCGCCAAAGGCCATCCCCATCTTCTCGGCCAAGGCCGACTTTTCCCCCAATGAGATGAGTTTGAGATAATCGCGCTGCGGATGAAACGCGTGCGTCCTGCCTCCGCTCAGCACCGCGCGCAGATTGTCGCGCAGCACCGGGGCGGCGCGCACCGCATAGACCCCAGCCTTGGGGCGCGGCGCATGGGTCAGATGCGCGCAATCACCGGCGGCAAAGAGCGCCTCTTGCCCCTCGACCCGCAAATCCGCCCCCACGCGCAAGAACCCGTCCGCCGTGACCGGCAATCCCGTCTGCGAGAGCCAGCCATGGGCGCGCGCCCCAGCCGCCCCCGCGACAAACCCCGCCGCGATCTCGTGGCCATCGCAGAGGGCCACGCCCGTGGCCGTCACCTCCGCCACCTCGATGCCCGTCACGATCCGCACCCCCGCCGCCGCACAGGCGCGCATCAGGCGGGGTCGGATCACCGGCGCATCCGGCGCAATCACCGCCGCCCGTTCAAGAAGCGTAATCTCTGCCCGCCCCGTGATCCCCTTCAGGCGATAGGCCATCGCCATGGCCAGTTCGATCCCGGCGATGCCGCCGCCGATCACCGCCGCCTGCGGGGCGGCCCCTTGGGCCACCCGGCCGAGAAACGCCTCCCAAGCCTCGGCAAAGGGGCCAAGCGGTTTGGCCGCAACCCCATGCTCGGAAAACCCCGGCACCCGTGGCATCCCCGAGTGGATCCCCACATCGACCGAGGCCACGTCGTAGCCGATCTCGCCGCGCCCCGCGACGGTAACCCCGCCACGTGCCGCATCAATCCTCGTGACCGCACCCACGATCAGCCGCGCGCCCGCAAACCGGGCCAGCCGCACCAGATCAATCTCGAGCTCCTCGCGCCGGTAATGCCCCGCCACCAGCCCCGGCAACATGCCCGTGTAGGGCGCCACCGGGTTGGGGTCGATCACCGTCAGCCGCGCGCCGGGCAGCGGGTCCATGCCCCACATCCGCAGCACCAGCGCATGGGCATGCCCCCCACCGATCAGCAGCAGATCGCGCGTCAAAGGGATCGGGCTGTGTTTCATGCGGGGTGTATCCGGACCATGCGGCGCGGTTTACGGCAATCCCCGCGGCGCGGAAAGATGCGATGCGGTCGCGGGCACGACTAGCCTGTCAGCCCTTGGCACGAATGGCGTCGAATTTCCGCAGCAGATGCAGCTTCATCAGCCGACCCGCACGGTCGGCGTCGCGCGCGAGCAGCGCGGCGGCAATGCCCTCATGTTCCTCGACTGCCGCGCGCCAGCGGTCGGGTGTGAGATTGGCCTGATAACGCGCGCGCTGAACGCGAAAGGCAAGCAATTCATGCGCGCGCAAAAGCGTGTCATTGCCCGCCGCCGAAAGGATCGCCTTGTGGATCGCCTGATTGATGCGGAAATAGGTTGGCCGGTCGGACTTGTCATAGGTCGCGCGCAAATCGAGGGTAAGCGCGGCAATCTCCTCCAGCGCAGCATCATCCGCCATCTCGGCCGCCAGTTCGCCCGCCAGCCCCTCGAGCGCGGCAAGCACACGAAACACCTCGGCCAGTTCGGCGTCGCTCTGGCGGGTGATCACCGCGCCACGATGCGGGATAAGGTCCAAAAGCCCCTCGGCGGCCAGCACCTTGAGCGCCTCGCGCAGCGGCGTGCGCGAGACGCCGAACTGTTCGGTCAGCGCCTTTTCGTTGATTTTCTCACCGGGATGCAACAGGCCCTCGAGGATCATCTGCCGCAGGCGGTTGGTGATCTCGACGGCCAGCGCCGTGCGGCCAATCGGATCGGATTTGAGGGCGGTCATCGGGGCCTCCGGGCCGTGGTTATCCATTGTTGCGGCCCTCCCTTACAGCATTTTCCGACGCACGGTCGAAGACTTCCGCGACATGACTGGCGCGCCGCCCGGTGCCATCGGCGATCTGGTGGCGGCAAGACGTGCCGTTGGCAATCACCAGGTCATCGGGCGCGGCGGCACGCACCGCAGGCATAAGGGACAGTTCGCCCATTTTCAACGACACATCAATGGTTTCCGCCTGATAGCCAAAGGCCCCCGCCATGCCGCAACAACTGCTCTCGATGCCCCTTGGGTCAAGGCCGGGGATCAGAGACAGAGCCTGCCCCATATCGCCCATCACCCCTGCCGCCTTTTGGTGGCAATGACCGTGGACATGGGCGGTTTGCCCCAGATCGGCCAAGGGCAGGTCAAGCCGCCCGGCGCGCGCTTCGCGGGCGATGAATTCCTCAAAGAGAAAGGCGTTTTGCGACAGAAGCCGCGCATCGTCGCCGGGCAAAAGCGTCAGAAACTCGTCGCGCAGGGTCAGAAGGCACGAGGGCTCCAACCCCACCACCGGCACGCCCGCGCGCACATGCGGCAAGAGCGCGTCAAGCGTGCGCTGTGCCTCAACGCGGGCCTGCTCGATCATCCCTGCCGCCAAATAGGTGCGCCCACAACAAAGCGGGCGACCGGGGGCATGGGCGGCGATCACCTCATAACCGGCGCGCGTCAGCACGCGCAGCGCGGCGCGCGGGATCTCCGGCTCCAGCCATCGGTTGAACGTGTCGGTGAAGAGAATGACTTTGCCCGCCGTGGCCGTGGAATTGGCGTCTTTGACTTCGGAGTCCTTGAAGTAATTCCCGCGGAAGATAGGCAAGGACCGCGCAGCAGCCAGCCCCGTGATCCGCTCTGCCAGACGGGCCAGCATCGGCACCCGGTTGCGCAGGGCGATCAACCCACGCAGCGCCACGGCAATCCGCGCATAGCGCGGCATCTCGGCAATCAGACGTTCGCGCCGCCCATAACCCAGTTTTTGCCCGCGCTGATACAGCACCTCGGTTTTCATCCGCGCCATATCAACCCCGGTCGGGCATTCACGCTTGCACGCCTTGCAGCCCACGCACAGCCGCATGGTTTCGGCCATTTCATCGGAAAAGAGCGCGTCTTTGCCCAGCTTGCCCGACAGCGCCAGCCGCAGCGTGTTGGCGCGCCCGCGCGTTACGTCGCGCTCATCGCGGGTCACGCGATAACTCGGGCACATCGCCCCGCCCGCCAGCTTGCGACAGGCGCCATTGTTGTTGCACATCTCGACCGCGCCCTGAAATCCGCCGCCCTTGCCGGTCCAGGCCGACCAGTCATGCCCGGTCTTGAGATCATCGAACGCATAGTCCGGCGGATAGCGCATCAGTGTCCGGTCATCCATTTTCGGCGCATGCACGATCTTGCCGGGATTGAGGCGGGCGTCGGGATCGAACGCCGTCTTGACCTCCTCAAAGGCGCGCAGGATACGCGGACCGAACATCGCGCCATGAAATTCCGAGCGCACGATCCCGTCGCCGTGCTCGCCGGAATGCGAGCCTTTATACTCTCGCACCATCTCGAACGCGGCTTCGGCGATGGCGCGCATCTTGCGCACGTCCTGCTCCAGCTTGAGGTTCAGGATGGGGCGCACATGCAGGCACCCCTCGGAGGCATGGGCATACCATGTGCCAGTGGTGCCGTGGCGATGGAATACCTCGGTCAACCGGTCGGTATAATCCGCCAGATGGTCGAGCGGCACGGCGCAATCCTCGACAAAGGACACAGGTTTTCCCGCCTCTTTCATCGACATCATGATGTTGAGGCCCGCCTTGCGCAATTCGCCAATCTCGGCGGCAAGGGCCATGTCCCAGACCTCGACCACGCCGCCTTCCCGCGTGCCGCCCTTGCCGAAGCCATAGCCGAGGTCCGACATGGCATCGGCCAGACGGCGCATGTTCTCTTCGTTCTCGGGCGTGCTGTCGGCGAATTCGACCAGCAGCATCGCGGCAGGCGCGCCGCGCACGAACTGCTCCAGCGTTTTCGCATAGATTGGGATGGCGCGGGCGAGGTCGATCATCGTTGAATCCACCAGCTCGACCGAGGTGGGGTCAAGCGCCACCAACGGTTTCGCCGCCTCCATCGCCGCGCGGAAGGTGGGGAAATGACAGACCCCCAGCACGCGGGTTTTGGAAGGCAGCGGCGAGAGCCTGATCTCGATGGCGGTGGAGGTGGCCAGCGTCCCTTCGGACCCGATCAGCAGATGGGCAAGGTTGACGGGCGCGGCACCGGGCACCAGTGCGTCGATATTGTAGCCCCCCACCCGGCGCTGCACCTTGGGAAACCGCGCGGCGATCTCGTCCGCTTCACGCGCGCCCAGATCGAGCATGTGCCGCAACAGGGATTCGGGCACGCGGTTGCCCGATCCGGGGTCGAAATCGAACGGTGTGCCATCGGCCAGAAACCCCTCGATCCGCTCCACGTTGTCGCGCGTCGTGCCATAGCGCAGCGACCGCGAGCCGCAGGAATTGTTGCCCGCCATGCCGCCGATGGTGGCGCGCGACGCGGTCGAGACATCGACCGGAAACCACAGGCCATGCGGCTTCAGTGCGCGGTTCAGATCATCCAGAACGATCCCCGGCTCGACCACTGCGCGGCGGCCCTCGACATCCAGTTCAAGGATGCGATTGAGGTGTTTGGAGCAGTCGACGATCAGCCCCGAATTCACCGTCTGCCCGCATTGCGAGGTGCCACCACCCCGCATTGTCAGCGGCAAGCCCGCCTCGCGCGTCGCATCCAGCGCGACGGCGATATCCTGCGCCACGCGCGGCACGATCACGCCTGCGGGCATGATCTGATAGATCGAGGCATCGGTGGCATAGCGGCCGCGCGAGAACGGATCGAACCGTGTCTCGCCCCGCACCTCGCGGCGGAGGCGATCTTGAATGGTGCTGTCGAACATGGTCCTCCGGTGCGGTGATGGGTCGAGATAGGTCTTGACAGAATATTGAATGCATAATTCAATTCAACAGAAATCGCCTGGCCAGATATAAAGGCATAGGCGGATCCAAGGGGGAGAACCGACAATGCCCGCTGGCCGTCATTTCCTGCAAATTCCCGGGCCGTCCAACGTGCCTGACCGCATCCTGCGGGCGATGGACTATCCAACGATGGACCACCGTGGCCCCGCCTTTGCCGAGGTCGGGCGCAAGGCGCTGGAGGGGATGAAGCGCATCTTCAGGACCGAGGCGCGCGTGGTGATCTACCCGTCTTCGGGCACCGGTGCGTGGGAGGCGGCGCTGGTCAACACGCTCTCGCCCGGCGACACGGTGCTGATGTATGAGACGGGCCATTTCGCGATGCTGTGGCAAAAGCTGGCGGGGAAACTGGGGCTGAACCCGGTCTTCATCGAAGGCGACTGGCGCAGCGGGGCCGATGCGGGCGCCATAGAGGCGCGGTTGCGTGAGGATCGCAGCCACGAGATCAAGGCCGTCTGCGTCGTGCACAACGAGACCTCGACCGGCTCTGTCACCGACGTGGCCGCCGTGCGCCGCGCGATGGATGCCGCCAACCATCCCGCACTTCTGATGGTGGATACGATTTCCTCGCTTGCCTCGATTGACTATCGCCATGACGACTGGGGCGTGGATGTCACCGTCTCGGGCTCGCAAAAGGGGCTGATGCTGCCGCCGGGCCTGTCGTTCAACGCCGTCAGCGACAAGGCGATGAGGGCGTCGGAAAACGCTGGGCTCAAACGCTCCTACTGGAGTTGGGCGGAAATGGCCGGGCCGAATGACACCGGCTATTTTCCCTACACCCCCGCGACGAACCTGCTTTACGGGTTGAACGCGGCCATCGACATGCTGGAGGAAGAGGGGCTCGAGGCCGTTTTTGCCCGTCACCGGCGGCACGGGGCCGCAGCGCGCGCGGCGGTCGCGGCCTGGGGGCTCGAGGTGCTGTGCAAGGTGCCGTCCGACCGTTCGCCGGTGCTGACCGCCGTGCTGATGCCCGAGGGGCATTCGGCGGACAGGTTCCGCGCCGTCACCTTGCGCAACTACGACATGTCGCTTGGCAATGGCCTGTCGAAAGTGGCGGACCGGGTGTTCCGCATCGGCCATCTGGGCGATTTCAACGATCTGATGCTCATCGGCACGCTGGCCGGCGTGGAAATGGGCCTGCGCGATGCGTGCGTGCCCTGCCGCGCGGGCGGGGTGCAGGCCGCGATGACGGTTCTGGGCGAGAAATTCGCGCAAGACCGCGCCGCCGCCTGAACCAGACTGACACCCGGCTGCGGGCAGGAAGGAGGAGCCTGCCCGCAGCCCACTGACCGGACAAGACCACTGCGCGGCCCAAAGCCGCGTCACGCGAAAACCAAGGGAGGAAGACCATGAAAAAGACACTGATCGCCGCTGTTGTGGCCTCTTTCGCCGCTGTGCCGGCCACCGCCGCCGACACCACGCTCCGGTTTGGCCATGTCGGCGCGCCCGGGTCGCTGTTTGAGGCGACCGCCAATCACTACGCCGCCTGCGTGGCCGAGAAATCCGGCGGCAAGGTCGAGGTGCAGACCTTCGGCTCGTCGCAGCTTGGCACCGACAAGGAACTGTTGCAGAAGCTCAAGCTGGGGCAGGTCGACTTTGCGCTGCCTTCGTCGGTGATGTCCTCGGTCGATGCCGTGTTCGGTATCTTCGAGATGCCCTACATCATCAAGGATCGTGACCATATGCGCCGGGTGCAGGACGCGATGATGGACACCTTCCAGAGCGCCGCGCAGGACAATGGCTATCACATCGTCGGGCTGGCCGAGAACGGCTTTCGCCACATCACCAACAACACACGGCCGATCAACACGCCCGAGGACCTCAAGGGGATCAAGCTGCGCACGCCCAACGGCGAATGGCGGGTGAAGATGTTCCAGCAATACGGGGCCAACCCGACGCCGATGGCCTTCTCGGACGTGTTCACCGCGCTCCAGACAGGGGTGATCGACGGGCAGGAGAACCCCTATGCCCAGATCGCCTCGGCCAAGTTCCAGGAGGTGCAGAAGTATCTGTCGATCACCGGGCATGTGTACACGCCCGCCTATATCCTTGCCTCGAAGAACCAGTTCGGCAAGCATTCCGACGAGGTGCGGACGGTCCTGACCGATTGTGCCGACGAGACCCAGACCTTTACCTATGAGACGGCAGCGCAGATGGAGACCGATCTGCTCGACGTCATCAAGGCGGCAGGTGTCGAGGTCAACGAGGCCGACAAGGAGGCCTTCATCGCCGCGTCCAAGCCCGTCTATGACGCCTTCGCCGCCGAGGTCGAGGGCGGTCAGGCGCTCATCGAGGCGGTGCTTGGCCTCGGGCAGTCAAGCTGATCCATCGCGCGGCGGCCCGGCGACGGGCTGCCGATCCCTTTTTCACAGGATGCTCTCCACCCGGTGCGGTTTAGCCCGCACCGCATCCCAGAATGTCGGACGGCTGACCCAGAGATGAACGCCCTGCTCCACCGCACCAACCGCATCGCCAGCCGCCTGCTGGAATGGATCACCGTACTTCTGATGATCGTTCTCACCACCGTCGTGATTGTGGCTGTGGTCGCGCGGCTCGGGGGGCGCAGTTTTTCCTGGTATGACGAGGTGGCCGCCATTCTTCTGGCCTGGATCACCTATTACGGTGCCGCGCTCGCGGCGCTGCACCGGCGCCATATCGGGTTCGACTCGCTTTTGCTGGCGCTGCCGCCGCGCACGCGGATGGTGGCGGTGCTGGTGGGCGAGGGGCTCGTTCTCGTGTTCTTCGTGCTGATGGCGCGGGCAGGCTTTCAGGTGCTGGAGGTGCTGGCGGGTGACCGGCTTGTGTCGCTCACCTGGGTGCCGGTGCAATTCACGCAATCGGTGATCCCGGTGGGGGCGATCCTGTTCATCATCTGCCAGCTTCTGAGCCTGCCGGATTACTGGGCCAAGACCGCGCTTGGCATCTCGCTCGAACATGCCGAGATCGAGGAAGAGGTCGAAACCGAGATGCAAAAGAACAAGGAGCGCGCCTGATGCTGATGCTGGCGATTTTCCTGGCCCTTCTGGCGATGATCTGCATCAACGTGCCGATTGCCGTGGCGCTGGCCCTGGCGGGGGTGCTCGGGCTTCTGGTGACCGAGGGCCCGGGCAGCCTCGTCACCATCGCGCTCGACATGTATAGCGGCTCGACCAAGTTCTCGCTCATTGCCATTCCGATGTTCGTGCTGGCAGGCGCGATCATGAACGCGGGCGGCATCACCGACCGGTTGATCAATTTCGTTTCGGCGATCATCGGTTTCGTGCGTGGTGGCCTTGCCATGGTCAATATCGGCGTATCGCTGTTTTTCGCCGAAATCTCGGGCTCGGCGGTGGCCGATGTGGCGGCGATGGGCTCGATCCTCATTCCGCAGATGAAGAAGCGCGGCTATTCCAAGGAGCTGTCGGCCGCCGTCACCTCGTCTTCGGCGTCATTGGCGATCATCATTCCGCCGTCGATCCCGATGATCCTTTATGCGGCCTCGGCCAATACCTCGGTCGAGCAGCTTTTCGTCGCGGGCGTGGTGCCGGGGCTTATGGGGGCGGCGGGGCTGATGTTCGTGGCCTATATCTTTGCGCGGCGTTACAATCTGCCGACGGAAGAGGCGTTCAACATCCCGCGCCTGCGCGAGACGTTCATCGATGCGCTGCCCGCCTTTGCCCTGCCGGTGATCATTCTGGGCGGCATCTTCGGCGGTTTCGTCACCGCGACCGAGGCGGCGGGGCTTGCCGTGCTCGCGGCCATCGCCGTGTCGATCTGGTATCGACAGATCGACCTCGCGCATCTGCGCCGCGCCATGCTTGATGGCGGGATGCAGACGGCGGTGGTCATGCTTCTGGTGGCGGCTTCGGTGCTGATGGGCGGGTTTCTTACCCGCGCGCAGATCCCGCAGCAACTGGCACAGGGCATTCTCAACATCACCGATCAGCAATGGGCGATCCTGCTGATCCTCAACTTCTTCTTCCTGATCATCGGGTTTTTCCTGCACTCGGCAGCGGCAATCATCCTTGTGGTGCCGATCGTCATTCCGCTGATCACGGCGGCGGGCATCGACCCGGTGCATTTCGGGTTGGTGGTCACGCTCAATCTTGCTATCGGCCAACAGACCCCGCCCGTGGCCTCGGTGCTGATCACCGCCTGCGCGGTGGCGCGGGCCAATATCTGGGAAGTGTCCAAGGTCAATATCTGGTTCGTTCTGGTGCTGCTTCTGGTGCTGATGATTTGCACCTACGTACCCTCGGTGCCATTGTTCCTCGTTGAATATTTCTACCGCTGAGGAAATCCGATGAGCGAACTCCTGTCCGAGATCCGGGGTCACACCCTTTGGATCACATTCAACCGCCCCGAGGCGCGCAATGCGCTGACCTTCAAGATGTATGAGGGGTTGGCAACCCATTGCCGCGAGGTGCCGACCGATGGCAGCATCCGCGCGGTGGTGATCCATGGCGCAGGCGGCAAGGCGTTCGCGGCGGGCACCGACATGGCCCAATTCCGAGCGTTTGACAAACCGCAGGACGCACTGGATTACGAGGCGCGGATTGAACGGGTTTTGGAGGCGATCGAGCGTTGCCCGCTGCCCACCGTGGCCGCGATCAACGGGGCGTGCACCGGCGGCGGTGCGGCGATTGCCGGGGTCTGCGATATCCGCATCGCCGCTGCCAATCTCAAATTCGGATTTCCCATCGCGCGCACGCTGGGCAACTGCCTGTCGGCGGCCAATCTGGCGCGGCTCGCGTCGTTGATGGGTGCCGGGCGCGTGCGCGAGATGATCTTTACCGCGCGCCTGATCGGTGCGGAGGAAGCGCGGGGCTTCGGCCTTATCTCCGAGGTGCTGGAGGATGAGACCACCTTGATGGCCCGCGCAGGGGAACTGGCCGAGATGCTGGCGCAGATGGCCCCGCTCACCCTGCGCGCCACCAAAGAAGCGATGCGCCGCCTTGCCGCCGCAACCCGCGTTGACGATGCCGACCTGATCGAGATGTGCTACATGAGCCGCGATTTCCGCCACGGGATGGAGGCGTTCCTGGCCAAGCGGCAACCGGACTGGAGCGGAACATGACGCAGGCAGGCCCCCTTGCGGGGATGAAGGTGATCGAACTGGCGCATATCATGGCCGGGCCCGTCTGCGGGTTGATGCTGGCCGATATGGGCGCCGATGTGATCAAGGTGGAAAAGCCCGATGGCGACGACAGCCGCCGCTTCGTGCCTCCCGCCATCGCGGGCGAATCCGCCGCCTACATGATGATGAACCGCAACAAGCGGGGTGTCGCGCTGAACCTCAAGGATGCGCAGGCGGTCAGGGTGCTGCACCGCCTTCTGGAAGAGGCCGATGTGGTGATCGAGAATTACCGCATGGGCACGATGGAGCGGCTCGGCCTCGGTTACGAGACGCTGCGCGCGATCAACCCGCGCCTGATCTATTGCGAAATCTCGGGTTTTGGCCGCACCGGGCCTTATGCCGAACGGGGCGGCTTCGATCTCATCGCGCAGGGCATGTCGGGCCTCATGTCGATCACCGGCGAGGGGCCGGGGCGGCCCCCGGTCAAGACCGGCGCGCCGGTCTCGGACATCACCGCCGGGATCCTTGCGGCCATGGGTGTCTCGGCCGCCTACGCGCGGATGTTGCAGACCGGTGAGGGGCAAAAGGTCGATACCTCGCTTTTCGAGGCGGCGATCACCCAGACCTATTGGCAATCGGCCATCGCCTTTGCCACGGGCGCGGCCCCCGGCCCGATGGGCTCGGCGCATCCGCTGAACGGCCCCTATCAGGCCTTCGAGACGGCGGATGGCTGGATCAACGTGGGTGCTGCCAATCAACGCAACTGGCTGCGCTTTCTCGATGTGATCGGCGCACCCGAGTTGAACGACGACCCGCGCTTTGCCACCAACCACGACCGGATGCAGCATCTCAAGGAGCTGGAAACGATCCTGAACGATTACCTGCGCCACGAGACATCGGCGCTCTGGCTGGAACGTATGGAACGCGCCGGGCTGCCCGCAGGGCCGGTGCTCGACATCCTGCAAATGCAGGCCGACCCGCAGGCGAATGCGCGCGACATGATCCTAGACGTTGATCATCCGGTGGCCGGCCGGGTCAAGACGCTGGGCCATCCGGTCAAATTCAGCGAAACGCCCGCCCGTATCCGCCGCCCGGCGCCGGTTCTGGGGCAGCACAGCCGCGAGGTGTTGCAAGAGGCGGGCTATGCGGCGGCGGAGGTGGAGGCGATGATCGCCGTCGGCGCGGTGATCGCGCCATGAGCGATCCGCTTGTGGAGGCGCTGCTCGCGGCATGGGGCGGTGGCCCGAAACTGCCGGGATCGGCGGCGGAGGGGCTGACCCGCGCGCGCGTCTTCGCGGTGCAGGCCGAGGTCGCCGCGTGCCTTGGTCCCGTGGGTGGCTTCAAGGTGGCCTGCCCGCCCGGCGCGCCCATCGTCATCGCCCCGATCATGGCCCGCGACATTCACCCGAGTCCCGCCGTGATCGCCTGTGCGGCGGGCGAGGAGGTTGGCATCGAACTTGAATACGCCTTTCGCCTGATCGCAGCGCCGCCCGCACCCGACGCCCCGGATTTCGAGTCCCGGCTGAAACAAGCGGTCGAACTCCTGCCCGTGTTCGAACTGGTTCAAAGTCGGCTGGCTGATCCGAAGGGGGCGGGCGCGATGCTCAAGATGCTCGACAATCAACTCAATGGCGCGGTCGTGCTCGGTGCGCCGCTGCGCGCGTGGCACGGCGTCGATGTCACCCGCGCCGACGCTTGGCTGAGCCTTGGCGCCGAGACGCTGCTTGACGGCGCGGCGCAGGTGCCGGGCGGCAACGCCTTCGCCACGCTCTGCGCGCTTGCGCGCGCGCTCGGCGGGCATTGTGGCGGGCTGCGGGAGGGGCATGTCGTCATCACCGGCTCGCTCAACGGGCTGCCATGGCGGTATCCGCCGCTGTCGGCCCAAGGCCGCATTGCCGGACTTGGCGAGGTGGTGCTGCGGCTCGTGACCTGAGCGGCGCGGGCATTGGGACCGTGCGGTTGCCTTGCGCCGGGCTCACTTGCCCGCCTGGAACACCATTTCGCGGCCCGTTTCCGTGGACAGGATCATCACCGGGCCGATCACCTCCACAAGGGTCATGTCGGCAAGCGTGCCGAGGAACTGCGCTTCGGCCTCCAGTTGCGGGCAGGCGGCGTCGCCGACGGTGATCGCTTCGGCATGAAACCAGGGATAAGGGGCGGCTTGGCGCGCGGTGAAGCGGTTGCAGGGGGCCGCGCCCGCGATGACGCCTTCTTCGGGAAACCAAAGACTGGCATCGGCCGTGAACGGCACGTTGTCGATCGCGGCAAGGCGCCAGATAACGTCCGCGCCGCCATGGCCGGTCACGGTTTCGTCCTTGCAATACCCAAGGATCGCCAGAGCCGGGATGAGCAGGAGCAGACGCATCTGGCTACCTGAGTGCCAGCACAAGATCGACAAGCGATCCGATGGCGTCGTCGTCGTTGGGGGTCGGCAGGCTCCGAATGCCGATGATGGCGGCGTAGAGAATACGGGCCATCTCGGGATTGCCGATGCCGCACCCGGCCAGACGGTTCGCCAGATGGGCGAGACGCGCGGCATCCACCGCGCCAATGGTGCTGGCGGCCTGCGGATCGGTCGCGGCCCAGGCACGGATATGGGATTCGGGCGGGAGCGGGTTCGCGAAATGTTGGGCGGCGGCCCGCAAACGGGCAGCAGGTGCGTCATCGGCCTCTGCGGTGTCAAGAGCGGCCAGAGCCAGCGCCTGCCAGCGCGCAAGCAGCGCGGCGGCAAAGGCCGGCACATCGGCGAAATGCCAATAGAACGACCCTTTGGTCGTGCCGATGCGCCGCGCGAGCGGTTCTGCCCCGAGTGCGGCGGGCCCCGCTTCGGCAAGCGCCTCCAACCCGGCGGCAATCCAGTCATCAGGGGTGAGGCGTGGGCGCGGCGCAGAAGGCATGGTTGTCACCTAAACCGCGCGAGGCCAGCGCACAAGAGACGGCGGGGCTGCGAACAGGACCGCGCCGATGTCACAAAAACTTTGTGTCAATGTCGCATATCCTTTGTTCAACTCGCCTAGTCAGCACGCAAACCATGGGGGTTCACGTGTGCTGAAGATAGAAACCTTGACCAAGTGCTTTGGTCAAAACATCGCGGTGGACAAGGTGTCCATAACCGTGGAGCGGCCCGCGATGATCGGGATCATCGGACGCTCGGGCGCGGGCAAGTCGACATTCTTGCGGATGCTCAACCGTCTGACCGACGCCAGTTCGGGCCGGATCGTTTTCGAGGGGCGCGACGTGACCACGCTGCGCGGTGCGCAAAAGCGCGCATGGCAGTCGCAATGCGCGATGATATTTCAGCAGTTCAACCTGGTGTCGCGCATGGATGTGGTGTCGAACGTCCTGCATGGCACGCTCAACCGCCGCTCGACATTGGCCACGATGTTCAACCTCTATCCCGATTCGGATATTCACCGCGCCATCGAGATCCTCGACCGGTTGGGCATCGCCGATCACGCGCCCAAGCGCGCCGAGGCGCTTTCGGGTGGACAGCAACAGCGGGTCGCGATTGCCCGTGCGCTGATGCAGGATCCCAGGATCATCCTCGCGGACGAGCCCATCGCCAGCCTTGACCCGATGAACGCGCAGATCGTGATGGATGCGCTGCGCCGCATCCACGAAGAGGATGGGCGCACCGTCATTGCCAACCTGCACACGCTCGACACCGCGCGGCGCTTCTGTGACCGGGTGATCGGGATGCTGGCGGGCCGCGTCGTTTTTGACGGCACGCCGGAGCAACTGACCACCGGCGTGGCGCGCGACATTTACGGGGCCGATGCGAGCTTTTCCGAGGAAAGCACGTCAACCTCCATCGAGACGCTGGACCGTGGGACGGTGCGCGCGTTGCGCGACGCCGAAGCCGCGGTCTGACGACCCCCTGGCCCGCCGGGGGGTGGCGGGCCGAACAGCCAAGACAACCCAACCGGAGAGACACATGACCAAACTGTTTGCTGCCATCCTGGCCACCACCGCCCTTGTCAGCCCAGCGCTGGCGCAGGACAAGATCACCGAATTCCGCATCGGCGTGCTGGGCGGCGAGAACGCGCAGGACCGCATGACCTCGAACGAGTGTCTGCGCGCCAAGACCGAGGAATTGCTCGGCGTGCCGACCAAGGTATTTACCCCCGCCGATTACGACGGCGTGATCCAGGGCCTTCTGGGCGGCACCATCGATGTGGCCTGGCTCGGTGCCTCGGCCTATGCCAAGACCTATCTGACCGATCCCACCGCCGTCGAGCCGGTTCTGGTCAAGGTCAACATGGACGGCTCTTACGGTTATTACTCGATCGGCTTTACCCGCAAGGAGACCGGCATCACCTCGCTCGCCGACATGAAGGACAAGAGCTTTGGCTTCGGCGATCCGAACTCCACCTCGGGTTACCTGATCCCGTCAATCGAGATTCCCGCCGAGACCGGCGCCAGCATGGAGTCGGGCGATTACTTCGGCGAAGTGAAATTCACCGGCGGCCATGAGCAGACCATCGTCGCGGTGGCGAATGGCGATATCGACGCGGGCGTGACCTGGGCCGATGGTCAGGGCGCATGGGAAGACGGCTACAACTCCGGCGCGCTGCGCAAGGCCGTGGATGCGGGCCTTGTCGACATGAACCAGATTGTCGAGATCTGGAAATCCAAACCCATCCCCGAAGGCCCGGTCGTGCTGCGCCAGAGCCTGCCCGAGGACGTGAAGCTCAAGGTGACGGGCCTCTGGGCTTCGCTCAAGTCGATCGATCCCGATTGCGCCTATGGCGTGCTTCAGGGCGATGCGCTGGGCTTCATGCCGATCACGCATGACGCCTATCTCTCGATCATCGAGGCGCGCAAGTCGCAGATGTAAGCCCCGAGGGGCTGACACCGGGCCGGGCCTGCCGTTGCGCGGGCCCGGTCTCATTTGACCGGGGGCAGGGCATGAGCGATCTGACGGCAGGGCAGGCGGGCGCGGCGCGGGTGCACGATGTGCAGACCGCCTATATGGAGATGACCCGGCGCAAGCGGCTTTACGGCTTGGTGATGCTGATCGTGTTCATCGCGCTGATGGTCTCGGGCTTTCGCATTGCCGACGATCGCAACGCGGGCGGTTTCTGGGACGGGATCGGCAATATCTTCCAGTTCCCCTCCGAGGTGCTGAGCGAGGCGGGACAGAAGATCGCCAACCTGCCGGGGCTGATGTGGAAATTCCTGCCCTCGTTGATCGAGACGATCAACATCGCCGCCGCCTCGACGCTTCTGGGCGCGATGGGGGCGGTGGCGATCTCGCTGCTGGCGACGCGGGGGCTGGCGAAATGGCCGCGCCTCGTGGGGCCGTTCCGGCGGCTGATGGACATGCTGCGCGCCTTTCCCGAGATCGTGATCGCGCTGGTGCTGATCTTCGTGCTGGGCGGCGGGCCGGTGCCCGCGATGATCGCCATCGCGCTGCATACCGTTGGGGCGCTGGGCAAGCTCTTTTCCGAGGTCAATGAAAACGCCAGCGTCAAACCAGTCGAGGGGCTGCAATCGGTGGGGGCAACCTGGGGCCAGCGCATGTGGCTGGGTGTCATCCCGCAGGTGGCCCCCAATTATCTCAGCTACGCGCTCCTGCGATTCGAGATCAACATCCGCGCCTCCGCGATCCTCGGCTTCGTCGGCTCGGGTGGGATCGGCTATGACCTCAAGAACGCCTTCAGCTGGGGGCAGGGGCGCTATGACGAGGTGGCGGCGATCTTCCTGTTGCTGTTCGGCACCATCGTGCTCTTCGATCAGGTGTCGAGCCGCTACCGCAACAAGCTGATTTCGGGAGAGTGAGACCATGACCATGGCACGCGATGCAGGCTTCGATGCGTCCGGTTTCTTTCGGCGCAAGAAACTCATGGCCTTCACTGTCCCGGCGGTGATCCTCGTCTATTTCGTCTATATCTTCTTTGCCTTCGACATCCCCGGTCTGGCGGATCGCGCGCGGATGGACAATGCGCGGATCCTTGTGGCCGACAGCTATAGCTACAAGACCCATGTCACGCGCGACAACCGCTCCGGCACCGTCACCGTCGCGGTGGAGGGCGAGAACAAGGGCACATGGCCCCAAGGAACCAGCCCCGACTGGGTGACATTCGAAAGCGAGAACCGCACGCGCGTGCAGCTCAAGCATGGGCAGGAGGTGCTGATCGACGCCAACACGATGCGCTATGACGTGCCGGGTTACGGGCTGATCTCGGCGCAGGTGTCGCACCGCGAGGGGGTGGTGCTGGAACTGCCCACAGACACGGTTCCCGACTGGATCAGCGCCAGCACCGCGCGGGTCGATATCACCACCGACGCGGGCCGCGTCACGCTGACCCGCGCGCGCACCGAGGTGATGCGCTATCAATTCGGATGGGAGCTTTTCTGGTTTACGCTGGACAGCCCGTTCTCCGGCAAGAGCTTTGGCGAACTGGTCGGATTGGCGGTGTCGGGCGACCGCGTCGTCGAGGGCAAGAGCAACCTTGCCGCCATCATCCACGATATCTGGAACAACCGGATGTGGCAGCACAAGGACGTGTTGGGGGCAATCTTCGAGACCATCCTCATGGCCTTTCTCGGAACCATGGGCGCGGGGATCGTGGCGCTGCCTCTGGCTTTTGCCGCAGCGCGAAATTTCTCGCCGTTTATGGCTGTGCGTGCGGTGGTGCGGCGGCTGTTCGATTTCGTGCGCGGGGTCGATGCGCTGATCTGGACGATCATCCTCGCCCGCGCCTTCGGCCCCGGCCCGCTGACCGGCGCGCTGGCGATCCTGATCACCGACACGGGCACCTTCGGCAAACTCTTTTCCGAGGCGCTGGAGAATGTCGACAAGCGCGAGATCGAAGGCGTGCAATCGACCGGTGCCAAGCCGCTGCAACGCTACCGCTTTGGCGTGATCCCCCAGATCACGCCCGTCCTGCTCAGCCAGCTTCTCTATTACCTCGAATCCAACACCCGCAGCGCCACCGTCATCGGCGCGATCACCGGCGGCGGCATCGGGCTTCTGCTCACGCAGGCGATGATCACGCAAAAGGACTGGGAAGAGGTGAGCTATTACATCATTCTCATCCTGATCATGGTGATGGCGATGGATAGCGTTTCGGGCTGGTTGCGGCGGCGGCTCATTGCCTCGGACGACAGCGGACGCTGAGGCCGCATGATTTGAGTATTTGAGGAACAGTGAAGCGGGCATGGGGGCATCCCCTGACCGGGACCGGAGGCCGATTGCGCCCCGGGCTCTCAGACATTATAGCCGCTTTGAACCCGCGCGCGGGGCGCGCGGCCTTGGCGGCGAGGTCTGGACTCCGGGGCCGGGCACAGACATCCTTGGCCCGATACGGCGTTGGGCCGGCACGAACAAGTAAGATCGGCAAAACGCCGACACTGGGGGAAGACGGGACATGGCGCATATCATCGTGGTCGGCAACGAAAAGGGCGGTGCTGGCAAGTCCACCGTGTCGATGCATCTGGCAACCGCGCTGGCGCGGCTGGGCCACCGGGTGAGCGCGCTCGATCTTGACCTGCGCCAGCGCAGTTTTGGCCGCTATGCGGACAACCGCGCGCGCTTTCTCGACAAGGAAGGGCTGGATCTGCCGAGCGCGCGGCTTGTCGAGTTGCCCGAGATTGCCGCCGATCAGCTCAAGCCCGGCGAGAATGTCTATGACCGTCGCCTGGCCATGGCCGTGGCCGGGGCCGAACCCGAGAGCGATTTCATCGTCATCGACTGCCCCGGCTCGCATACCCGCCTGAGCCAGGTCGCGCACAGCCTTGCCGACACGTTGGTGACACCGCTCAACGACAGTTTCATCGATTTCGACCTTCTGGCGCATACCGATACGGACGGGCTCAAGGTGCTTGGGCCGTCGGTTTATTCCGAAATGGTCTGGAACGCGCGTCAGTTGCGTGCGCAGGCGGGGCTGCGGCCGATCGACTGGGTGGTGTTGCGCAACCGCGTGGGGGCGCAAGCCATGGTCAACAAGGAAAAGATGGGCCGCGCGCTCGATGCGCTGGCCAAGAGGATCGGCTTTCGCGTGGCACCGGGGTTCAACGAGCGGGTGATTTTCCGAGAGTTGTTTCCGCGCGGCCTGACCCTGCTCGACCTGCGCGATATCGGGGTCAAGCAGCTCAACATCTCCAATATCGCCGCGCGACAGGAATTGCGCGACCTGATCAAGGCGCTCAACCTTCCGGGTGTGACGGCGAATTTCTGACGCCGTCGCCCAATAGGACCACCTCCATCGGGATATCCCAGGGCTGCGGAAATATCGTGGGCAGGGCGCAAAATCCGTGCCCGACGCCGATGATGCGCGGGCGCGGGTCCAGCGCGGCGAGCGTCATGTCGTAATAGCCCCCGCCATTGCCCAACCGGTAGCCTGCCGCATCCACACCCAGAAGCGGCACGATCACTGTGTCGGGCTGCACCGGGTCGGGCTCTGCAGGGACGGGGATGTTCCAGACGCCGCGCGCCATGGTCGCCCCCGGCTGCCAGCGGTGAAACGCGACCGGCGCGCCCTTGGCGATCACCACCGGCAGGGCGATCTGCGCGCCGTGCGCGGCCATGTCCGAGAGCCACGGGCGCAGGTCCATCTCGCCCCGGATCAGCCAGTATCCGGCGATGGTGCGGCCCTCGGGCGGGCCGATCTCTTCGGTCAGCATGGCCATGACGCGCGTCGCCTGTGCCTTCTGTTCGGCCTGCGAGAGCGCGCGCCGGGCGGCGTAGAGGCGCGAGCGCTCGGCCTTGCGAAAGCGCGCCACGTCGCGCCATGTGTCGGCATCGACAACGTGTCCGCCGATGATGTGATGCGCAAAACAGGGCTCGTCGCCGGGGTGGTCTTCCTCGTGCATGGCATGTCCTTTCAAATCAGACCGGCGGGCCGGTGCGGGGATGGGGGCGCACACGCATGCGGCGGCCCATCCGGAGCGCCCAGAGGTTCGAGACAAGCAGCACCGAGATCACCACAGTCCCGCCGATGATCGCCCAGGCCCCCGGACCCTCGCCGAGGATTGCCCAGACCAGCAGCGGCGCCAGCACCGACTCGAGCAGGATCAGCAGCGCCACCTCCGGCGCGGTGATATAGCGCGGCCCCAGCGTCATGAGCGATGTCGCCACGCTGATGAACGCGCCATGCGCCAGCAGCAGCGGCCAGTTCGCCGCCCAGACCGCCCCCGGCGCGGCAAGCGGCCACAAGAAGAGCGACGCGCCCAGCATCGCCACCGGGATCGTCGGCACGAGCGAGACCTCGCGCAGCCGCCGCGCCGTGGTGATCGCGCCCGCGAAACTGGCCGAGACGGCAAGCGCCACAAGATCGCCACTCCAATGCACACCCTGCGTCTCGCCCGAGCCGCGCAGGATGAGCGCGAGCCCGCCAAAAACGCCGATCATGGTCAGCACCATCCGCGCGCTGATCGCCTCGCCAAGGAAAAACCGGCTCAGGATCGCGGCAAAGACCGGCATGGAGGCGAGGATGAACACCACATTGGCCACGCTTGTCCAACTGACTGCCAGCACGAAGCCCGGGGCCGCAACGCCGAGAAGGACGGTATAGAGCCAGCCCCTGGCACCCGTCGCCGCCACCGCGCGAAAACCGCGCGTGCGCTGCGTGGCCAGCACACCCATCAGGATCACGCTGCCCGCGGTGATCCCCCGCCAGAAGGCGATGGAGGCCGGATCGCCCTCGATCAGCCGCACGAAAAGCGAATCGGGCACCACGAAAAGCACGCCTGTTGCGGTGATCAGCAGGCCCTTGAGATGATCGGTCACGGGGCCTCGTCCGATTTTTGATGAACCTCGATCACGTTGCCGTCTGGGTCGTAGAAAAAGATCTGGTGCCAGCCCGCTACGGCACGGTTGCCCCAGTCCGAATAGGGCACGCCCGCAGCATCAAGATGGGCCATGAAGGCGGCGATATCGTCGGTGCGATAGGCGATATGGCCGCGCGCCACCGGGTTGACGATCTGTCCGGTGCGAAACCCGGCAAGCATGTCCTTGCGTGCCAGATGGGTCTGGATGCGCCCGTCGCTGACAAAGGCCACATCGCCGTTATAGCCCTTGTCCTTTTCAAGCACGGGAATGTCCCTGTCCGGCACGTCGAGCCCCAGAACCTCGCGGTAAAAGGCGTCCATCTCCTCGACCCGGTCGGTGGCGAGGTTGATATGATGCAGCGTGAGTTTCATGGTCCGGCCTCCCTCGGGCCGGAGCGAACCACGCAGGCGCGCGATTGTCCATCACCCCCCTCGCCAAGCGCGCCCCGCCCGGTCTAGGCTGCGCCCGAGACAGCACAGGAGAGAGCCATGCCCGCCCCCACAAACCCCTTCAAGGCTGCGCTTGCGCGCGGTGATAGGCTTTATGGCTGCTGGGCCGGGTTTGCCGAGCCTTATGCGACCGAAGTGCTGGCCGAGGCCGGGTTCGACTGGCTGGTGATCGACGGCGAGCACGCGCCCAACGATCTGCGCTCGATCTCGGCGCAGCTTGGTGTGCTGCGCGGGGCCGCCTCGCACCCGGTCGTGCGCCTGCCCATGGGCGAGGTCTGGGCGATCAAGCAGGCGCTTGATATCGG
This sequence comes from Alphaproteobacteria bacterium HGW-Alphaproteobacteria-1, assembly GCA_002842985.1. Lineage (GTDB taxonomy): Bacteria > Pseudomonadota > Alphaproteobacteria > Rhodobacterales > Rhodobacteraceae > Roseovarius. Next base: position 5,560 of record PHEQ01000026.1, on the reverse strand, counting down.
CGCGCAGACGCTGCTCATTCCGATGGTGGAAAGCGCGGCGCAGGCCGAGGATCTGGTGCGCGCGATGCGCTATCCGCCCGAGGGCGTGCGCGGTTCGGGCGCGGCGCTGGCCCGCGCGTCGCGGTTTTCCGGCATCCCGGACTATATCGTGACCGCCAATGCGCAGATGTGCCTGTTGGTGCAGGTCGAAACGGTGGCCGGGCTTGACGCGCTGGACGAGATCCTTGGAGTCGAGGGGGTGGACGGGGTGTTCATCGGCCCCTCGGATCTGGCCGCCGACATGGGCCATCGGGGCGACAGCGCCGTGCGTGACGTGCAGGATGCCATCCGCGATGCGCTGGCGCGCATTGCCGCCTCGGACAAGGCGGCGGGCATCCTCGCGCTCGATCCCGAGACGGCGGCGCGCTACCGCGACTGGGGCGCGCAGTTCCTTGCTGTCGGCATCGACGTGGTGCTTCTGGCGCAGGCCGCGCGGGCGCTTGCCGCGCGCTGGCGCGATGGCTGAGTGGCTGCTGGCCGATGTCGGCGCAAGCCACACGCGGCTTGCGCTTGCCACGTCCGAGGGTCTTGGGGCGGGCACGGCGGCGCGCTTCAGTAATGCGTCCCATGACGGGTTCGGGGCGGTCGTGGCGGCGTATCTGGACGGGCGCAAGGTGGCCGCGGTCTGTGCCGGGGTGGCAGGGCCGGTGCGCGGCGGCGCGGCGCGGCTGACCAATATCGACTGGGAGATCGACACCGCCGAGGTGGCCCGCGTCAGCGGGGCCGCGCGGGTGCATCTGATGAACGATTTACAGGCGCAGGCCTGTGCGCTCGACGATCTGCCTGTGTCGGCCTTCGTGCCCATCCTGCCGGGGGTGGCCGATCCCGAGGGTCCGCGCATGATGATGGGGCTTGGCACCGGCTCCAACATCGCGGTGGCCCATCGGGTGGCGGGGCGTCTTTTCGTGCCGCCCGCCGAGGCGGGGCACTCCTCCTTGCCGCATATGGGGGAGGCGCTGAACCGGATCATTGCCGCCGTGGCGCAGGAGGCCGCGCACAAACCTTACGAGGCGCTGCTCTCGGGTCCGGGCCTTGCGCGGCTGCACCGGCTGTGCACCGGCGAAACGATGAGCGCGCCCGAGATCGTCGCCGATCTTGACGCGGGCGGGGCGGAGGCGCGCGCGACGCTTGTGCTTTTTACCCGGCTTCTGGGCACGGTGATGGGCAATCTCGCGTTGACGCATATGGCCACCGGCGGCGTCTTTCTCATCGGCAGCGTGGCGCGTGCGCTCGCGCCGCATCTGGTCGGACTGGGGCTGGCCGATACCTTCACCGCCAAGGGGCCTTATACCACCATCATGACGGCGATGCCGGTCACGCTCATCTCCGATGACACTGCCGCCCTTACGGGCTGCTGGCGGGCCTTGCGGCAGGGAGACACATGAAAACAGCGCCGGGATTTACCCCGGCGCTGCCTGTTTCTTCGTCTGCGAGGATCACGCCAGATCGTAGCGGTCCGCGTTCATCACCTTGGACCAGGCCGCCACGAAATCGCGCACGAATTTTTCGCTCGCATCGTCCTGGGCATAAACCTCGGCATAGGCGCGCAGGATCGAGTTCGAGCCGAACACCAGATCGACGCGGGTGGCGGTGTGCTTGACCGCGCCGGTCTTGCGATCCACGATGTTGTAGGTGTTGCGGCCCGTGGGATCCCACTTGTAGCCCATGTCGGTGAGCGTGGTGAAGAAATCCGTCGTCAGCGCGCCCGCCCGGTCGGTAAAGACGCCATGCGCCGTGCCGCCATGATTGGTGCCCATCACGCGCATCCCACCCAGAAGGCAGGTCATCTCCGGCCCCGTGAGGCCCATGAGCTGTGCGCGGTCGAGCAACATTTCCTCGGGCTGCACCACGTAATCGGTCTTGAGCCAGTTTCGGAAACCATCGGCGAGCGGCTCCAGCACCGAAAACGAGTCCGCGTCGGTCATCTCGTCACTGGCATCGCCGCGACCGGGGGCAAAGGGCACCTCGATGTCGAAACCTGCCGCCTTGGCCGCCTGCTCGACGCCGACATTCCCGGCCAGAACGATCACATCCGCCACGCTCGCGCCGGTCTCGGCGGCGATGGGTTCAAGCGCGGCCAGAACGCGCGCCAGACGGGCAGGCTCGTTGCCCTCCCAGTCCTTTTGCGGGGCAAGCCGGATGCGCGCGCCATTGGCCCCGCCGCGATAATCCGACTGCCGGAAGGTGCGCGCCGAATCCCAGGCGGTGGCGACCATGTCAGCGAGCGAAAGCCCCGCCGCCGCGATTTTCGCCTTGACCGCCGCCACATCGTAATCGGCCTTTCCCGCCGGGATCGGATCCTGCCAGACCAGATCCTCTTGCGGGGCGTCCGGCCCGATATAGCGCGTGCGCGGCCCGAGGTCGCGATGCGTGAGCTTGAACCAGGCGCGGGCGAAGCAATCGTCGAAATACGCCGGATCGGCCATGAACTTCTCGCAGATCGCGCGATAGGCCGGGTCAACCTTCATCGCCATGTCGGCATCGGTCATCATAGGCATCACGCGCTTGGAGGCGTCCGTCGGATCGACCGGCATATCCTCTTGCCGGATGTCGATGGGCCGCCACTGATTGGCCCCGGCGGGGGATTTGGTCAGCTCCCATTCATAGCCGAAAAGCAGCTTGAAATAGCCCATGTCCCATTTCGTGGGCTCGGTCGTCCACGCGCCCTCAAGACCCGAGGTCACGGCATTGGTGGCCTTGCCATCCAGATGCGGGTTCAGCCAGCCAAAGCCCTGCGCCTCGATATCGGCGCCTTCGGGCTCGGCCCCGAGCGCCTCGGCATCGCCATTGCCATGCGCCTTGCCGACGGTGTGCCCGCCACAGGTCAGCGCGGCGGTCTCTTCGTCGTCCATCGCCATGCGGGCGAAGGTCTCGCGCACCTGCTCCGCCGTCTTGAGCGGATCGGGCTGGCCGTTCACGCCCTGCGGATTGACGTAGATGAGGCCCATCTGCACCGCCGCCAGCGGGTTTTCCATGGTCGAGGGCTTGGACACGTCATCGTAACGGGTGTCCGAGGGGGCAAGCCATTCCTTTTCCGCGCCCCAATAGGTGTCTTTCTCGGGGTGCCAGATATCTTCGCGCCCGAACGAGAATCCATAGGTCTTGAGGCCCATATCCTCGTAGGCGATCGTGCCCGACAGAAGGATCAGGTCGGCCCAGCTGAGTTTGTTGCCGTATTTCTTCTTGACCGGCCAGAGCAGGCGGCGCGCCTTGTCGAGATTTCCGTTATCGGGCCAGGAGTTGAGCGGGGCGAACCGGATATTGCCGGTGCCGCCGCCGCCGCGCCCGTCGGCCAGGCGATAGGTGCCCGCCGCGTGCCAGGCCAGACGGATCATGAGGCCGCCGTAATGGCCGTAATCGGCGGGCCACCAGTCCTGGCTGTCGGTCATCAGCGCCTTGACATCGGCCTTGACCGCCTCGAAATCGAGACCCTTGACCTCTTTGCGGTAATCGAAATCCGCGCCCAGGGGGTTTGTCTTGCGGTCGTGCTGATGCAGGATGTCAAGGTTGAGGGCCTTGGGCCACCATTCGGTGACGCTCTTGCCGCTCTCGGTCAGCCCGCCATGCATGACGGGGCATTTGCCCATGTCGTTGCCGTCCATCTTGTCCTCCAATTCGGGTTGCGTGTGGCTTGGGGCGGCGGCGCGAGGATGCCCGCACGTCTCTGCCACCCAGATATGCGCTGTTGGTAACAGAACAAAGAGATTAGGTAAAATTCTCTTTTGCGATTAAAATGATAGTTTTAAATTATGAATTTCGGACATTCAGGCCCAGTTTGGCGCGCGCCGCAATAGCACCTCGGCCTCGGTCACGATCCTCTCGATGATGTCCGCCACTGGCGTGCGGTCGTGGATCAGGCCCGCCGCCTCGCCGACAAAGGTATTGGCGCGATCCGGATCGCCCGCTTCCCAGCCCTCGGCCCAATCCGTCCGCGCGACGACATCGGAGCGCAGCGCGTCCGGATCATCGTGCCAGCGGTCGGTGACGGGGTTGCGCAGCACGCGCGCGGTATAGCGCTCGGGCCATTTCAGGCCGCGCGCGGCGTCCATCACGGTGGAACGTATCGTCGCGTCGCCGGTGGCGGCCAGCGCCGCCCCGGCCATGGCGTCGCTCACCCGTGCCTCTGCCGAAGCCCAAAGCCGCGACCCCATGAGCACCCCGTCTGCCCCCAGCATCAGCGCCGACGCAAGGCCCCGCCCGTCGGCGATCCCGCCTGCCGCCAGCAACAGCACCTCGGGCGCATGGCCTGCCAGCCAGTCGGCCACCTCCGGCACCAGCGTGATCGTGCCGCGCCGCTCGCCATGGCCGCCCGCCTCCGATCCCTGCGCCACGATCATCCGCGCGCCACAGTCGGCCGCGCGCTGCGCGTCGCGCAAGGTCTGCACCTGACAGATCAGCGGCACGCCCGCGTCATGGATGCGCGGCGCGAACGGCGCGGGATCGCCAAAGGACAGGCAGAGCGCCGCCGGGGCATGGGCCAGAACCTGATCCAGAACCTGCGGATTTTCCGCCATCTTCCAGGTGATGAAGCCGCAGCCGACCCGCGCATTGCCGACCGTCGCAAGCTCCTGCTCCAGCCATCCGGCATCGCCGTAACCGCCACCGATGAGGCCAAGCCCGCCGGCTTGGCTCACCGCCGACGCGAGCGCACCCCCGGCGGCAAAGGCCATGGGGGCCGACAGAATCGGGTGGGTGAGGTCGAAGGACTCGGTCAGGCGCGTCTTCATGGCGCGATCATGCGCCACGCGGCGTGCTCAGGACAAGAGGTCAGCCACGATTTCCGGCAATTCGGCGAAATCGGCGAAGGCGCGGTCATGGGCGATCCGCTCCGCCGGGCCCTTGCGGTAGCCTTGGGTATAGAGCGCAAAGGGCAGGCCCGCGCGGGCCGCCGTTTCGGCATCGACCTCGCTGTCGCCGACATAGACCACGTCGCGCGCGCCAAGCCCGGCCACAGCCGCGCGCAGGGGGGCGGGGTCGGGTTTGCGCACACTCAGGCTGTCGCCGCCGATCACCACCGGGAAATGCACGTCGAGCCCGAGATGCGCCAACACCGCGCGGGCCGGTCCGACCGGTTTGTTGGTGCAAAGGCCAAGTGCGTAGGGTTCGGTGGAGAGCGTCGTCAGTGCTTTCGGGACGCCCGGATAAACCTGCGTCAGGTTCACCGCCGTCTCGTAAAGCGCGATGAACTCCTCGATCAGGCGGGCGCGAAGCGCACCATCGCCTGCCCGCCCGCGCGCGGTCAGACAACAGGTGATGAAATGCGGCACGCCGCTGCCGATAAAACTGCGGGTGTCCTCTGGCGTGAACGGCTCAAAGCCATGCCGCTCCATGAGCGTATTGGCGGCGGCGTGGATGTCGGGCGCGCTGTCGATCAGCGTACCGTCGAGGTCGAAGATGACCGCGCGGCTCATGCCATGACGCCGGTCGCCGCCTCTGCCGCCCGGCGGATGGCGCGGATGTTCTCGCCGTAAACGCCGGGATTGTCCACGCTGCCGCCCTTGAAGACCGCCGATCCGGCGAC
>PHEQ01000069.1 GCA_002842985.1 Alphaproteobacteria bacterium HGW-Alphaproteobacteria-1 | reverse complement strand
AAGGATCTCTACTTCGGGTCTGTATCTATGGTCGGACATAGCGCCAGATCTACGCCCCGAGCCTCAAACCAAAAAGACGGCCCTCCCCGTAGGCTTACGGTGATCCAGCCCCATGCACGGGCAGGCCAACGGCCAGGCGCAACAACCCCGCCAACGCGCCGTGAAGATCAACCGCCAGCATCGGCTTGCCCTCTGGGCCCGTGACCGGCTGCAGTTCAATCTTGTCAATCAGCCCCCGCAGCGCTTCTTTGGCCGGTTCCATCTGGTCGGGCTCATTCAGGCTTTGGATCAGTGTGCCGATCCTGTCGCGGTAGGTGCGCGCCATGCTCGGGTGAAATCTGACTGCATCGGGGGCAGGGCTGTTGGTCAATTGCCGTTCCAACTCCTTGCGGCGCGCATCCAGCGTGATCATGCGATCCTTGACCTGCTCTGCGGGCACGCCTGCGATGATCGCATCGACCAGCTTTTTGTGATCGGCCGTGGCTTGGCGAAGGTCTCTCTCTATACCTGCACGCCCTGCGTCGCGCTTGGCGTTGAGCCGGTTGCGCTCGCTTGCGTATTCCTCGCAGAAAATCTGCACCGCCTCTTCGTCCATCAGATGATGTTCCAGCGCATTCAGCACCTGGGCGTTCAGATCGGCTTGTCTGATCGTCGCCATATTCGTGCAGGCCGCCGCCCCCTTGTTGCGCGCGGTGGAGCAGCCGAAGGCGTCCTTTGAGACCTTCGCGAAACCGCCCCCACAGCAGCCGCACTTCATCAGACCCGAGAATAGGAACTTTGGGCGGCGCCGATCCCAGACCGGCACATCGGTGTCCTTTGTCTTCAGCGCGCCTTGGCGCTGCCGGGCCGCCTGCCACTGTGCATCATCGACGATGCGCAACTCGGGCACATTGATGCGCAACAGCGTCTCGGGCGCGTTGAGGGTCGAGCCGCGCTTTTTAGTATCAGGATCCTTGGAATAGCGCAGACGGGGCCAAACCAACTGGCCTATGTAAAGCACATTGTTGAGAATGCCGGTGCCACGATCGCGGTTGCCGTTGATCGTGGAACTGCCCCAATGACCGCCTCGTGGGGCAGGGATCCGTTCCATGTTCAGGGCCTCGGCGATCTTCTTGGGTGACAGTCCACGCGCGTAGTCCTCAAAGATCCGCTCGATGACAACCGCTTGCTCAGGATTGACCGCGCGCTTGCCGTATTCGACATGGCCGCGCACTTCGGTCCCCGGCAGCACATCATAGCCATAGCAAAGGCCGCCCGGTATATTGCCTTCTTTGACCCGCCCGCGCTGTCCGCGCAGCGTCTTGAGGCCAATGTCGCGCAGCATGATGGCGTTCATCGTGCCCTTCATGCCAATCATCATCTGATCGACCTTATGTTCGGTCAGCGTCCAGATCTCGATGCCATGGTGCTCCATCCTCTCGTGAAACTTCGCGATGTCAGAAAGGTTGCGCGACAGACGATCCATGGCCTCGGACAGCACCACGTCAAACTTGCCCGCCTTCGCATCACGTTGCAGCTGCTCAATGCCGGGGCGGAACATGCTGGCGCCGGATGTCGCGCGGTCGCTATAGGTTCCGGTGACCTGCCAGCCCTGTTGCGCGGCGTAATCGCGGCAGGAGTCGATCTGATCGTCAATCGACGCATCGCGCTGTTTGTCCGTCGAAAATCGTGCGTAGATTGCGGCGCGAAGCACAGGTTTACTCATGGCGAATATCCTTGGTGGATGCGGTCAACTCGTGGCGTCGTCTGGGGCGTGATCACTGTCATGATCCGCCCGCGCGGCTTCCCGCGCAAGCGCGCGGATCAGGTGCAAAAACAACGCGCGCTCGGCGGGCAGCGAGTGAGACGAGCAAGCGGCGGCACGTGCCACCCGCTTGCCCTGCGGGGCCTTTGCCCCGGCCAACCCTTGCGAGCCGGCATGCCTCTTTCGATCCCGTGCCATTGGCCGAGTGCTCCTGCCCGTCCCGATGGTCAATCAGGCGGGTTCTTTTGATGGTGATCTGGCCGGGCGTTGTTCCGGCTGCTTGATCGTCAATATAGAGCATCAGGGACCTCAATGAGTGGGCGATCAGGGCTGTTTGCGGGGGTGGCTGTCGGGATTCTGTGGATTACGGGGACGGTGAAAGGACGGGATTGTCCCGGCTGAAACGAAAGCAACACAAAAAAATATCCAAAGAAATGACAACACGGGAAAATTGAAAATACCAACTTCTCCCTTCTGTGCGCATTCCGAGACATCCGGTCGGTTGTTCCGACAACATCCGGTCAGTCATTCCGGAGTATCCGGTCACCTGAGTGTAGAGCGTCAACCACCTTGTCCGCGTGCGACAACCATCATGGCCGGTTTTGAGGCCGCCGGGGTTGGCGTGTCGTTTGGTGTTTTGGGTTAGGTTTCTCCTTCGTTCTTGTTGTCGGCGATGGTTGTCGCTGGGGCATCGGCCTGTGCCCGCTTGTTCAGTGCAGCCGCACGCTGACGGTAACTTTCGGCGTTCATCTCGAGGATGGTCGCGTGATGGACCAGCCGGTCGATGGCGGCGACGGTCATCGCCTTGTCGGGGAAGATCTGATCCCAGCCGCTGAAGGGCTGATTGGCCGCGATGGCGATGCTGCGGTATTCGTAGCGCCGGACGATCAGTTCGAAGAGGACGCCTGTTTCGGCCTGATCCTTGTGGGCATAGGTGATGTCGTCGAGGATGATCAGGTCGAACTTGTCGAGCTTCGCCAGCGCTGCCTCGAGAACGAGATCGCGCCGGGCGGCCTGGAGTCTCTGCACCAGATCGCTGGTCCGGGTGTAGAAGACACGGTGTCCCGCCTCGATCAGGGCATGACCGATGGCGCAAAGAACGTGCGTCTTGCCGGTGCCGGAATTGCCGATGGCGATGATGTTGCCGCCACCGTCCAGCCGGTCGCCGGCCGCCAGGGCCTCCACCCGGGCACGCGGCAGGGTCGGCAGCGCCTTGAAGTCGAAGGTCGCCAGCGTCTTCCCGGCCGGAAGCTGAGCTGCATTCAGGTGTCGCCGGATGCGCCGCATGTCGCGCTCGGCCAGCTCATATTCCGCCAGCACGGCGAGAAAACGGGCGGCCGGCCAGCCTTCGGTATCGGCGCGTGTGGCGATCTCGCCCCAGAGCTTGTGGAAGCTGGGCAGCCGCAGCGCGGTCAGCATGGCGGGCAGCGTGTGGATGTCGACCTCGCGGGCGGTCATGTGCGAGCCTCCAGAAGGGCGTCGAAGCTGCCCTGTGCCGTGTGGGCGACGGTCACATCCTTGGGTAACGCCATGCGCCTCGGAACCAGCCGGGACGCCAGCGCCTTGGGGTCCGACACCTGGCCTGCGTCGAGGTCCTCTGCCAGAAGATGCGCCAGTTCGGCCTCGCATGCCCGGTCAGGTATTCCAGCCAGCCGGGTAGCTCCTTTGCAATGCGGCTTGCCGGACCGAAACGGTTGGCCAGCCGAGCGATCAGATCAAGGGCGAGGTGTTGTTCGTGGGTCATTTTCATCTCCGTCTATGTGACAGAGATGGCATGACCATACGTCAGATTTGGACAGAGGGCTATGTTTTGAACCAAGGGTATGCATACGCCTATCTCAACGACCCCGCGAAACAGATGACACCAGGTGGCGGGTCACATTTAACCTGTGGGCGGCCGGGTCTGGCTAGGTGAGCGCATGCGGCAGGCATGGAAGTCTTGTGAGTCAATAACTGGACTGCCCTTCGAGCGGTTCCCGCTGCTGCAGAAACGGGTTGAGCAGGTCGGACGTGTTCAGGATTTCCAGCCTCGCGGCAGACTCCGCGCCGAGCCGCATTTTCGGACCCGTGTCTATGAGGCGCCCGTCCGATATTGACGCATGCCTATGAGAAAACGCGTCAGATGACCACGTGGAGAGGATATGAAAAGCCAATTGAGAACTTCAACCCCGACGACCGCGACACAGTGACCTGCGACCCGACCGAGGCCGAGTTCGCCACGCTTTATGCTCTCACCGATCTGGGCGAGGCCATCGCCATCCACGACGCCAACCTGACTAGCGCCGGGGCCGATGAGGTCGCCACCATCGCCCGCGCGCTGTTTGTCGCCATCGTCAATGCGCGGCGCGACCCGCCAGATGTTGCCCAGAGACATGAGGCTGAACAGGCCGCGCACATCGATCCGGATCGCCTCGCGTAATCATAAAGCCATGAAATTGCTCGGAATTGCCTACGATAATCGGCACGGTAGAGCGATGTTGATTACACCAAAACGATGCAACTCAGCAAAAGGAGCCCCGCCATGACCCGCCTCAACCCGATCACCACACCCCGCCACCAGCTGCGCGCCGAGAAGGCCCGCCGGAACAAGGGTGAGACCGGTTCCGCCACCGGTTCAAGGAACCGGTCGAACGCGCTGAACGCCTTCATTGGCAAGAAAGCAGAAATCGACGAGATGCTCGCCCGCTTGGCGAGTCTCAGTGACGACCATTTCAACTGCCACCCCGACGAGATCAGCTGGGGGCATGTCGGCACCCTCGAGCACTACGCCAGTCTCTTGAAGCGCATCACCGACGGCGCCTTTGGCGAGGGTGAATACGCCGAATAGTAACCCCGACCCAGCACCGCACGCGGCCCGCCCTGACGGCGGGCTTCTTCCGGTAGAAGGGCTGGCAATGGGCTGGTCCTCAAAGACCGGAGGGACACATGCCCAAACTCACTGACACGCAAACCATCATCCTCAGCGCCGCAGCCCAGCGCCCCGACAACATCGCCCTGCCGCTGCTCACGGGGCTGCATGGTGCCGCCGCGAAGAAGGTCGTCACCCTGATGATCGGGCGTGGCTGGCTCGACGAGGTCGACGCCGACACCCGCAAGGGCGAACCGCTCTGGCGCGAAACCGGTGACGGCCACGGCACCACGCTGGTGGTTACGGACGCAGGCCTGCTGGCCATTGGGATCGAGCCAGTGGTGGCGAGCACAATGACCAATCTGCGCAAGGCAAAGCTGGAGCTGGTCACTCGGCCAAAGGATGCGCCCGAAGCATCCGCCTCATTCAACGACCTGAGGGCGCAACCATTGCCGAGATCGTCGAAGCGACGGGCTGGTTGGCACATTCGGCAAGAGGCCTGATTTCGGGCGGTCTCAGGAAGAAGCTGGGCCTGTCTGTCACCGCCGAAAAGGTTGTGGATAGGGGGACGGTTTACAGGTCCGGCTGATGCAGGCTTGCCCATGCAGGGGGTATCAAGCCAGCGATTGCTATGCAGCGCGGTGCGTAAGGCATTAGGGAAAGGGAGGTAGAGACGCGGCCAAGGCTGTCCCCGCGCGCAACCCCTTTTCGGCTGGTTCAGAGGATGGCTGCGACAGGCCGGTTTCGGCGCATGTCTTGAGGTGCCTAGCCTTCCATATTCTCTCGCAAGACAGACCGCCATCGGTCGTGGCAATCTAGGCGCCTGCCTGTGGCAATGATCTTTGCCCGGTTCGCTCCGCCCTCATCTGAGCCTGAGCCACACGCCTTGCAACCCATCCGCGCAAGGGTATCAATGGTTTGACACATCATTGAACAAACCCCGCCTGGATGACACCTTTTGCCCCTTGATCCCGCACAGTTTCTATCGGCCTGCGTCTCGATTGATCTGGAGGTCGATCCGAAGTCTGCGCGGATCTTTGCCTTTGCGGCTGTGCGGGGTGAGGCGGCGCTGGTTCACAAAGGAGCCGCGCTGGACCCTGCGCTGGATCGGCTGGAGGCGCTTTGTGACGGGGCGGCGCATCTGGTGGGCCATAACATCCTGCGCCATGACCTGTCGCATCTGGTGGCAAATCGTGCGCGGTTGGCGGGGTTGGGGGCCGCCCCAATGGATACGCTGTGGCTGAATCCCTTGGCCTTTCCGCGCAATCCTTACCACCATCTTATCAAGCATTATCAAGACGGGCGCCTTCAGGTCGGGCATTTGAATGACCCCGAACAGGACGCGCGGCTGGCACTGCAGGTGCTGTCCGATCAAATTGCAGCCTTCGCCAGGCTGGGGAAGGAGGCGCCGGATGCGATGCTTGCCTATCACCATCTGACGACGCGGGGCGAGGCCTCGGGTGGGTTCGACGCGCTGTTTCAAGCCTTGCGCGGCCCTGCACCCGGTGAGGTTGTAGCCCATGCCGCCATTCGCCGCCTGCTGGACGGTCGCGCCTGCAATCTCCGGCTGGACCAGACCCTTGGCCGCTTGTCCGATCCGCGCAACGGATGGCCGATGGCCTATGCGCTGTCATGGATTTCGGTGGCGGGCGGAGACTCGGTCATGCCGCCTTGGGTCCGGTTGCAGTTTCCGCAGGCGGGGAGGATCGTCCGGCACCTGCGCGACACCAACTGCGGCGATCCGGGCTGCGCCTGGTGTGCTGAGAAGAACAACCCGACTGCGGCACTCGAACGCTGGTTCGGCTTTCCTTCATTTTGTCCGCAGCCAGTGGATGACATGGGCCGCCCTTTGCAGGAACGCATCGTGGCCGAGGCGATGGCGGGCAAATCGGTGCTGGGCATCCTGCCCACCGGTACAGGCAAATCGGTCTGTTACCAGATCCCGGCGCTGTCGCGGTTCGACAAGACGGGTGCGCTGACGGTGGTGATCTCGCCGCTGGTCGCGCTAATGGCCGATCAGGTGCAGGGGCTGGCGCGAGCGGGGATATCGGCGGCGGTCACGGTGAACGGCATGCTGTCGCTGCCGGAACGCCATGACGCGCTGGAAAAGGTGCGGATGGGCGATGCCGCGATGCTGCTGATCTCGCCCGAGCAGTTGCGCTCGCCCTCGATCCGCACGGTCTTGCAACAGCGCGAGGTCGGTCTTTGGGTGCTGGACGAGGCGCATTGTGTCAGCAAATGGGGCCACGATTTCAGGCCCGATTACCGTTATGTCAGCCGCTTCATCAAGGAATTCTCGGGCGACAGCCCAGCGCCCGTCCTGTGCCTGACCGCCACCGCCAAGCCCGAGGTGGTGCGCGACATCCGTGACCATTTCCAGACGCGCCTGGGGGTTGATCTGATGTTGCTGGATGGAGGGGCGGTTCGCACCAACCTGTCCTTTGCCGTGCTGCCCACGCAGAAGGCGACCAAGCTCACCGATATCCTCTCGGCAATCGAAGCAAACCTGCCGCCCGAGGGTGCATCGGGGGCTGTGATCTATTGTGCAACGCGCGGCGCCACGGAGAAGGTGGCGGAGTTCCTGAAGGGGCAGGGGCTAGCTGCGGATTTCTTCCACGCTGGCCTGCCGCCCGACCGCAAGCGCGATGTGCAAGAGGCGTTTCGTACCGGCCAGTTGCGGGTGATCGCCGCCACGAATGCTTTCGGCATGGGGATCGACAAGCCCGATATCCGACTGGTTGTGCATGGCGACATTCCGGGGTCGTTGGAGAATTACCTGCAAGAGGCGGGCCGTGCGGGCCGCGACCGCGCGCCCGCCAATTGTGTGCTTCTGTTCAGCCCTGAAGATGTAGAGCGGCAATTCTCGCTGTCGGCGCGGTCTCGACTGGCAAAGCATGAGATCGGCGCGATCCTGAAGGCGCTGCGCCGGATGGAAAAGCACAAATCTGGCGAGGTGGTCGCCACACCGGGCGAGATCGTGCGCGAGGAGAAGGATCAGGAGTTCGAGCGCGACAAGATCACCGACGACACTCGCGTGAAAACCGCTGTGGCCTGGCTGGAAGAAGCGACGCTGCTTAGCCGCGAGGAAAACCGGGTGCAGGTGTTCCCGTCCTCTCTGCGCATCCGGTCGGTTGATGAGGCGGCGGCCATCCTGGAACGGGCGCAGATCACGGGGGTTAGGCGCACCCAACTGATGGACCTTGTGCGCCATGTGATGAGTGCGCCTATCGATGCCGGGGTTTCGACCGACGATCTGACTGGCGCTTGTGGATTATCGGGGCGCGAGTTGCACCGGGCCTTTGCTGATCTTGAGGTATTGGGGATCGCCAGCAACGACACGGCCGTCACGGTCTATGTGCATCTGGGGGTCGAGGATGCTTCGGCCCGCCGTCTGAATCACGCAGGCCGGATGGAAGCCGATCTGATCGCCCTGATGCAAGAGGCGGTGCCGGATGCCGAAGGGGCCGAGGCGCAACCCCTGAACCTGTCTGAGACCTGCCAGGCCTTGCGCGACAAGGGCCACGTGCAGGTGCGCCCCGATCTGGTGGAAACGATCCTGCGCGGCATGGCGCAGGATGGGCGCGATCAGGATGGCGGGCGCGGCAACCTGACCCTGCGCAAGGTCAGCCGCAACACGATCTTCGTGCGGCTGGCGCGGTCCTGGCCAGTGGTCGCCCGCACCGCTGAGTTGCGAAGGCAGGGCGCGCAGGCGCTGCTGGCGCATCTGACGGACAAAGTCGCCAAGGGCACACGCGGCAAGGATATTCAGGTGGAAACCACCCTTGGCGCGATGCTCGATGCGCTGAACGGCGATGCTCTTTTGCGGGCCGAGGTCAAGGACATGACCCGCCTGATGGACCGCGCGCTTTTGTGGCTGCACGAACAGCAGGTCGCCACTCTGGGCCGGGGCCTGACGGTGTTCCGCCCGGCGATTACGGTGCATCTGAACCCCAAGGGCGGGCCCTTCACGGTGCAGCACTTCGCACCGCTGGACGAACATTATGGCGAGACGACGATCCAGACCCATGTCATGGCCGCTTATGCCGAAAAGGGGCTGGAGGCGATGGATCAGGCGCAGCGCCTGTCGGAAGATTACTTCGTGCTGGACCGCGACGCTTTCCTGCGCCGCTGGCTGCCAGGGCGGGGCACGGAAATCCGGCGACAGACCACGGGCACATCCTGGCGCACGATTGTCGATGCGCTCGACAATCCGGTGCAGGCCGAGATCGTTCGCGATGACCGCGAACAGACCAACGTGCTGGTGCTGGCGGGGCCGGGGTCGGGCAAGACCCGGGTGCTGGTGCATCGCATCGCCTACCTCATCCGCGTAAAGCGCGAAGACCCGCGCGGCATTCTGGTGTTGACCTATAACCGCCACGCTGCCGCCGAGATCCGCGAACGCCTGCGCCGCCTGATCGGCGATGACGCGGCGGGGGTGACGGTATCCACCTGCCACGCGCTGGCGATGCGGCTGATGGGGGCGAGCTTTGCGGGCGATCACGAAGGCCCGCGCGACTTTGACGGCATCGTCATGCAGGCGGTGGCACTCTTGCGCGGCGATGGGTTGTCAAAGCCCGAGGCCGAGGCGCTGCGCGAGACGCTGATCCAGGGCTATCGCTGGCTTTTGGTCGACGAATATCAGGACATCGGCCCCGAGGAATACGCCCTGATCGGTGCCGTAGCGGGCCGATCGCTGGAGGATGATCTGCGCATCAGCCTGTTTGCCGTGGGCGATGACGACCAGAACATCTATGCCTTTGCCGGGGCGAGTATCGACTTCATCCGGCGATTCGAGGCGGATTACTCCGCCAAACCTGTCTGGCTGACGGAAAACTACCGCTCAACCGCCCATATCATCGCCGCGGCCAATTCCGTGATCGCGCCCGCCGCCCATCGCATGAAGGCGGGTCACGACATCACCGTGAACCGCGCCCGCGCCAAGGCGATGCCGGGGGGCGACTGGGCGGCACTCGACCCCGTTGCGCAGGGGCGTGTCACACTCCTCGATGCGGGGGGCGATGCCGCGCAGGCGGTGGCTGCACTGGACGAACTGGTGCGCCTGTCCAGGCTGGGCCCGGATTGGTCCTGGCGCCGATGCGCCGTGATTGCCCGTGACTGGCGGCGGCTCGAACCCGTGCGCGCCTATGCCGAGGCGCTGGGCATCCCCATCGACATGGCCAACGAAACTCTGCCAAGCCTTTGGCGCCTGCGTGAGATGCGGGCGTTCATCCGCACGCTGCTGGCCGACCGGATACGGCTGCTGACGATCCCCGACCTGGTCGCCATCCTGAACGCGCAGCCGCACTCCCGCTGGACCGACCTGATAGGCGAAGGCATCGGCAATCTGGCGCGCGAACTGGTCGAAAAGGCTGCCCCTGTGTCCGACCTCGTGCAATGGTTCGGCGAATGGGCGCGCGAGGCGCGGGGCGAACAGCGCGGGCTGCTGCTGATGACCGCCCACCGCGCCAAGGGGCTGGAGTTCGACCATGTCGCCATCCTGAACGGCGGCTGGGACCGCCCGTCGCGCGGTGAGGATGCGGACGCTCCGCGCCGCCTGTTCTATGTCGCCATGACCCGGGCACGCGCGACGCTGACCATCCTCACCGACGGTCCCCACGCCTTTGTCCGACCCGGCGATGCAATCCTGCCGCGCCGCATCACCCCCGACATCGCCGCCCTGCCGCGCGCCCGCCTTCGCTATGTGTCGCCGGACCCCAAGCTGGTGGACCTGTCCTTCGCCGGGCGTCTGCGGCCGGGTGACCCGTCGCTGGCCGCCATCGCCGCCGTCAGCCCGGGCGACCCGGTTCAACTGATCCGCGATGGCGACCGCTGGCGGATCGACACCACCCAAGGCCAAACTCTTGCCCGCCTGTCCCGCGCCTTCGCCCCACCCGAAGGCACGACCTTCCTGCGTGGCGAGGTCGCGGCCATCCTGAACTGGCGGCGCGAGGATGGCGACGAGGATTATCACCACCTGCTCCGCCGCGACGAGTGGGAGGTGGTCTTGCCCGAACTGGTGTTCGAAGTAGGGAAACCGTCAGGGCGGGGCAGAGAGACAGCTGATACCAACGGCCCTATGAGTTGACCGCTTTGGCATATTCTCGGTCACTGATAGAACGGACGCGTTGCTGATCGTTTGCGAAGAAGTTCCACGCGTC
>PHEQ01000025.1:41470-49956 GCA_002842985.1 Alphaproteobacteria bacterium HGW-Alphaproteobacteria-1 | reverse complement strand
TGTGTGCTCCGCCTCTGGCTCCGGTGTGTGCTCCGCCTCCGCCTCCGGCTCCGCGCCCTCTGTCACCGCCTCGGTCTCTGCTGCGGTCTCTGGCGCGGCTTCTTCGGGGTCCGGGGCGGCCCTGTCCAGCGTTTCGGGAGCGGCTTGCGTCTTCTCCGCCTCTGTCACCGTGTCCGGCGCGTTGCCGGTCTTCCCCTCGGTCTCCGCCCCTGTCGGTGTCTCCGTCTCCGGTCCGGTGGCGGTCTCTTCTGGGTGTCTGCTTTCCACGCGCTGCCTCCGGTCTCTCACAGCCCGCGCGGGCAGCGGAAATCCCACAGCTCGCGCAGAAAGAACGGATTGCCCGACGAGGCGGTGTTGATGTTGTAAGCGACATAGCGTCCGCCTACGTCGAGCCGGATGTTGACCGCGCTGCCTGAGGGGCGCGGTTTGCCGACATTGACCAGCCGCATCAGCGCCCAGGGGCCGGGTGCCACCTGCAACGCCGCCTCGCGGCCGGGCATCTCGGGCGAAAGCTGCACCGAGGCCGAGCCGCTGCCCCCGCCCGAGGGCCAGAACAGGCTTTGCGCCAGGCTGCCGGATGGTGATGTCAAAACCCGGCAGCGCGCTGCCGCCGGGGAAATAGGCATCGCGGATCGCCGCCGCGCGCTGGAACTGCGCCAGCGTGGCCAGCGACATCTGGCTGCCCAGGCGGCTGTCGGGCTTCCAGCGCCACTCCGCGCCGCTGATGTCGGCATGTTGCACCAGCTCGGTCTTGAAGAAGCGGTCGATCACCCCGCCAGGTGCGAAGAGCCGGGTGAACTCGGCCATCGGCAGGTCGCGATTGGCGCGCCCATCGAACGGGTAGCTGTTGGGCACCAGCGCCTCGCAGACCTGCGACACCTCGGTGTTGAGCCGCTCGTTGAGTGCCGCGAGCGAGGTATTGGCGGCATTGCCCGCGAATTCCTCGCTGGCCTGCTGGATCATCCGCGCCAGTTGCGGCGGCAGCCGCGTGGCGTGGCGCGTGAGCAGCGCCGATTGCGTCGCCAGTTCCTGCCCGAGCGTGGCCGGGATCTGTCCCGCTCCGGCGGTGGACGTCAACATCAGGCGGTAGATGTTCTGCAGATCCTTGAGCAGCACATCGACGGGCCGCCCTTCGGGCAGGTCGATCACCAGATCGTGCCAGCGGCCGAACTGCGCCTCGACATTGGCCCCCGGCAGCGGGGCTTCGGCGGCGGCGCTGTTCGAGCACGTCAAAGCCGATCCGGCTCATCCCCGAGGCGCGTTCGCGGATGCGGCGCATCACCTGCTCGCCGACCATGCCCGCGATCTCGGCTCCCTCGCCCTCGGCAAGGTTGCCCAGACCGGCGCCGAACCCGCCTTCCTCGGCGAAGCCTGCGGTGAGCCGGGTCTCGTTGTTGACGGCCTCCACCAGCTTGAGGATCGGCGACTGGCGCGGGTCCGAAACGGCGTTGAGGGCCAGAAATTGCGGCGCTCCCGCCGCCATCGGGCGCAGCCGGATATTGTCGAGCGCGGCGGTCCAGGCGCGGGTGAATTCGAGCGCATAGCGGTTCATGATCGCCGGACCGAGCCGGAGCAACTCGCCCGAGACATCCGCCGCCTCGGCGCGCGGAGATTGAACGGCGCGATATCCTGCGGCCCGCCCGCCCCCATCACCAGAAGCCAGGCCTGATCCTCGAGGTTCATCAGCGACAGGATGCGCTCGGCGCGCTCCACCAGCGCGCCGTTGAGATCGACGCGGGCGCGGCTCTGGGTCGCCGACATCTCCAGCATGGCCCACAGATGCGCCTCCATCTCGGCGCGCAGCTCGCGCATCGGCCCGGCCCCGCGATAGGCCGGGTCGCGCGCCCATTCATCGGCGAACCAGGCGGTGATGAAGGCATCGTCGGGCGCCGGCGCGGCATGGCCCAGAAGCTTGTAGACCTTGAGCGATTCATAAAGCGACAGCAGGTCGTTATTGGTGATGTCCTCGGCGATGCGGGTCTCCACATGCAGGATCAGCCGCGGCCGCAGGTGCCGTTCCAGCCCGTCGCGATAGGCCGCCCGCGTCGCCGCGCGGATCGCGCTGCGCTGGCTCAGCCCGGCCCCCTCCAGCAGCCCGCCGCCGATGTCCTGCGCGGCATGGCCGAGCGGCAGCGTGGCGAGGGTGCGCAACAGCGGCAGAACCGGGCCGAGATCGGGATCGGCGATCTCGGTCGCCTCCAGTTCGAGCCGCGCCTCGGCGCGGTAGCGGTTCATCTCGGCCTCGGCGTCGCGCACCAGCTTGTAGTTGCGATAAAAGCTGGTGCCCCAGAGCGCCGCCAGCGCGCCGCCCGCGATCAGAACCAGCGCGAACACCCCGTATCGCAGCGCCCGCTCGCGCCGCACCGCGCGCGCATCCTGCGAGACCCAGCCCGCCTCGGCAAAGATCACCTTGCGCAACAGATCGTGCAGGAAATAGCTCCGCCCCCGCCCCGAGACCCCGGCCCCGGCCAGCCCGGCCATGTCGCCGAAGCTGCGGTCCATGGCGCCAAGCACCTGATCGATCGGCGTGCCCTCCTGCGTTCGTTCAGGCGGTCGGTGACCTCGGCCGAGAGCCGTGCGAGCAGTGCGTCATATTCCTGCGCCACCAGCGGCAGGGTCGGTTCGCGCCGGTTGGCCGGGCGGAAGGTCGCGCCCCAGACCTTCTGCCGCCGCGAGGCGCTGAAGGCGCCGAAGAACTCTGTGAAGCCGGCGATCAGGTCGGCCTTGGTAAAGAGCACGTAGACCGGCACCTCGATGCGGAACACCTCCTGCAATTCCAGCAGCCGGTCGCGGATCGCGGTGGCATGGGCCTCGAGCGCGGCCTCGTCGCCGGCCAGCAGGTCCTCGAGGCTGATGGCGAGGATCACGCCGTTGACCGGTTGGCGCGGGCGGTGCCGCTTGAGCAGGTCGAGAAAGGCCATCCAGCTCTCACGGTCGGCCTCGGCATCGCTGTCCTGGGTGGTGTAGCGCCCGGCGGTGTCGATCAGCACCGCCTCTTCCGAGAACCACCAGTCGCAATAGCGCGTGCCACCAGCCCCGGCGAGCGCCCCGCCCGAGGTATCGGCCAGAGGAAACCGCAGGCCGGAATTCAGCAGCGCCGTGGTCTTGCCCGCGCCGGGCGGGCCGATGATCACATACCAGGGCAATTCGTAAAGATAGGCCGAGGACCCCGAGGAGCGGCGCAGCACCGCCAGCGCCTCGTGCAGCTTCTCGCCCAGAACCTCGCCATCGCCCACCGGACCCTCGGGCGCGATGGCGGCCTCAAGCGCGCGTTCGGCGCGGCGCGCGCGCCTCCAGCGGATGAGATAGTAAAGCCCGACCGCGCCCCAGACCAGCCCGATCATCAGCAGCCGCGACCAGATCGCGGCAAGCGGGAACACACCCGCCACGCCGATCAGCGGGCCGCCGAACCACACCGCCAGGGCAAAGGCCACGAGCCCCAGCACGATCAGCAGGCCGGAGAGGATCTTTTTCATGCCGGTCCTCCCGGCTGGACGGGAACGCTCATATCCCACTTGCCTCCTCGCGGCGGATCAGTACCTCGACGCGGCGGTTCTGCGCGCGCCCCTCGGGGGTGGCATTGTCGGCCACCGGATCGTCCTCGCCCGCGCCGATCACCTCGACGCGATCCGGATCGTTCAGTGCGGGCCGGATCACCCCGGCCACCGCCTCGGCGCGCGCCACCGACAGTTCCTGGTTGTTGCGGAACCGCCCGCGCCCGCTCATCGGCACGTTGTCGGTATGGCCGACGATGCGGATCTCGCCCGGCTCGGCGTCCAGCACCTCGACAATGCGCCGGGCGACCGGCACGAAGCCCGCGCGCAGATCGGCGCGCCCGCTGTCGAACAGCACCAGATTGTTGGCGGTCACGGCGATGAAGTTGCCGCGCGTGTCCACGGTCAGATCACCCGCCTCGATCTCTGCTGCCAGCGCCGCGCGGATGCGTTCAAGCTGGCCGGGGCCCTCGAAGACCGGCGGCACATAGGGCGCGGGCGCGGCGGGCAGATCGGGCAGGATGCTGGCCCGTGCCAGCGTCAGCGTGCCGCCGGGATGCAGCCCGCGCAACGCCGTGGCCACCTGTCCGGCATCCTGCCCCAGAAAGACCCGCATCCCGATAAAGCCGCCGCAGAGCAGCGCCATGGCGAGGCTCACCACCACCCAGATCGGCACCCGGCGGCCCTGATGGGCGGTGGCCAGGGCGAAGCCCTGCCAATGCGGCGAGATGTCGTCATCCTCGCGCCCGCGCACCCGGCGCAAAGTCTCGTAGATCTGCCGTCGGATGCGTTGCAGATCGACATCGCCGCCGGGCGCGCCGCGATACTTGCCCTCGAACCCCTGTTGCAGGCAGATCAGCATCAATTCGAGCAGGTCGTAGCAGCGCGCCGGATCGGCCAGCGCCTTGTCGATTTCCTGAAAGATGCCCACCCCCGAGGTGCGCCGATTGAAGAACCGCGCCTCCATCGCGTATTGAACCCAGACCTCGCGATCGGTGCCGGGCAGGTTCTGGACCACGTCATCGGCAGTGCCGCAGAGCACGTATTTCGCCACCAGCGCCTGATGCGGGTCTGCGCCGCGCCCGGTGGCGCGGGCCTCGAACCCGTCGATTTCGCGGGTGACATGGGCCATCAGCGGCAGCGCCTCCATGTCCACCACCTGGCTGCGCAGCCGTCCCAGCAGCATCAGCAGGCCCGCGGCGGCGGCGGTGAACGGGTTGGCCCCGACCGCATGGCCCGTCACCGTGCTCTGGAGCGCCCGCTCGAGCGGGATCTTGTGCTGCGGGGCTGCGACGCGCTCTTCGGTCGGTCGGGCGATCTCGGGAAAGAACTCCTTGCCGGTGCTGCCCATCCAGGCATGTTGCCCCCCGCCCGGCGCGGCGGGCGTCGACGGCGGCGGCGGCGCGCCCCAGGTTCCGGCGGGCGGTGGCGCTCCCGGTCCCTGTCCCGGTGCGGGCGTCTCGCCGCCTCCGCCGCCCCAGGGCACGGGGCGCGCGCCGCTCTGTCCTTGCCCCGGCGTCTCCCAGGCGCCGCCGCCGGGTGGCGGCACGGGGCGCGCGCGCGCGCCCGGTAACGGCGCGATCACCGTGCGTTGCGGGGCCTTGGGCGGCTTGCGCCCGCCGTCATCGCCGCCGGAGGGGGGCGGCGCGCTCATGTCGCGGCCTCCATGATTGCCCAGATATCAAGTTCCAGTTCCGGCCAGTCGCCGGCGAAATGCAGCCCGATCGCCGAGGCGGTGGAAAATTCGCGCCACAGATCCGACCGCTTGTCGATGCTGAAATAGACATGGCTCGTGACGGCGCGGATCTGGTGCGGCGGCGTCGGCATGTGCACCAGTTCCAGCCCCGGCAGGTTGCTGTCCACGATCTGGCCCATGCGTGTGTTCGGCCCGACCTTGCACAAAAGCGGGAATTGCTGCTGGATCTGTGTGAGCGGTTTGTCGGCGGTCACCTCGATGATGAAGGCCGCGTCGCGGAAAAGCGCCCGGTTTTCCACCGTGGCGATGAAGGAATTGGGCACCGGCTGTTGCAGGTCGAGCCGGATCGCGCGGCTCATGTCGCGGCTCAGCAGGCGCTGGATGTCGCGCAGCACCGGGGTAAAGGTCTCCTCGGGGTCGTCATGGTCATAGGCCGGGTAATCGGGACAGAGCCGGGTGGCGTCGAAGGTCCACAGTTCCCCGGCCAGTCGCAAAAGCGTGGTATAGAGCCGCTCTGGATGGACATAGCGCGAGGCGCGCATGTGCCGCAGCCCGCCGATCTCGCGGTTGAGCAGCAGCAGCATCGAGTAATCCGCCGCCTGCAATCCGCCGCCGGTGCCGGGATCGGCGGCATAGCGCGCCAGCGCCGCAAGCCGCGTCTCGACCCAGCCAACCACCCGGTCGATCCAGCCCGCCACCACCGGATGGGCATCCGCCCTGAGCAGTGGCGGCGCGAAGGCGGGATCGAGCACGATGGTCTTGTCGCGCACCTCGACGATGCGCGCCACCCGCAGACAGCTATAGCCCGGCTTGGGCGTGCGCCGCACCTCGAGCGCAAGGCGGGGATGGGCAATCTCCAGATCGTGCTCCAGCCGCATCGCGGCGGTGCTGTCGGCCACGCGCTCGCGGTCGAGCACATAGCGCGTGGCGCGGCTGGTCTCGTCATCGGTGCCGACCTCGCGCCCGTTCGGATCCGACATCGGCAGGGTCAGCCAGACGAAATGCCCCTCCGAGCCCTCGGGCACCGCGACGGGATGCGGCAGAAGGCTGGTGGCGGGCAGATCGAAGGGCAGCCCGTCGGGAAAGATCCCCGCTGCCCGGCGCAGGCCGAAAAGGTTCTGTTCCGACAGATCGGTGTCGATCTCGAGATGCGAGAACCCCCAGGGGTAGGGCGCGGCATGGCGGCTGCGCAGCTCCAGCAGATGCTCGACATAGCGGTCCGCCTGCTGAAGGTGATGGGCCTGAAGGAAGAGCCCCTCTTTCCAGGCAATCTTGCTTTGCCATGACATGATGATATGATCTCTCGTATAATGACGCGTGTTCTGGGACAGTTTGACAAGACAATGCTCTTTCGATCAATGCCATGAAGGCGCCGATCATGCGAGAAATTTTATAAAGGCGGTCCGTGCGGGCCTCTGCGCGCCCCAAAACCGGAGAAATTCCCCGATGCGTTTTACCTCGCCCCTTCGTTCGCTTGCCTGGCTTCCGGCGGGACTTCTGGCCGCGCTGCCCGCGCTCGCACAGCAGGCCGAGGGCCCCGATACGTTGCGCGAGACCTTCCGTGACTGGACCGTGCAATGCGCAACGCCGGAGGGCGGCGCACGCGAATGCGAGATGAGCCAGACCATCCGCCACAACGAGACCGGTGGCACCTTGCTGCAATTCGCCCTGCGGGTGGCAGACGAAGATCAGGTGGTGGGCGTGCTCGTGGCGCCCTTCGGGCTGCGCCTTTCCCAAGGGGTGCGGGTGCTGGCGGGCGAGACCGAGATCGGCGGCTACGGCTTCGACACCTGCCTGGCCAGCGGCTGCATCGTGCTGGCCGGGTTCGACGAGGCGGCGCTCGGGCTGATGCGCGCGGTGGCGACGGGCGAGGTGCGCGCCATGGCCCGCACCGGCGAGACGCTCGCCATCCCGGTCTCGTTCATGGGCTTCAGCGCCGGGTTGGCACGGCTGCGCGCGTTGCAGTCGGGTTGAACCGGTCGGGAAAACGGGCCAGGCGCGAAACGCAACGACGCTCATGCGCGCCGTTGCATCGTGGTCGTTCGGAGACGCTCAGCGGAACGCGCCGACACTCCAGATTTTCTTGAGCCTCGAGCCCTGATCCTCTTCGGACCGGCTGCGCGCCGCAGGGGTCGCGGGGGCAGGGGTCCGGACGACCGGCGCGGACCGGGTGACAGTCGCGGAGGCAACGCGCACCGGTGCGGCGGCCTGCGGGGTCGGCGCGGCGATGTCGGGCCGGGCCACGGGCCGCGTCCGGGCCGGATCGGCGACCGAGGGCAGGGCCGCGACCGGCTGCACCGGGGCGACCGGCGCGGCGATGGCCGCGGCCAGGTCGGTGCGTGGATCGAACCGCGGCATTTCGGCGGCGGCAAGGCGTACCGGCGCCTGCCGGTCCAGGGTGGGCTCGGCACTGGCCAGGGCCAGCGTATGGGCGGCAAAGGCCGTGCCCGCCGCACTTGTCCGGGCGATTTCAGGGGTGGCGGGGGTTGGCGATTCGGTCATCGGCGCCAGGCTGAATCCGAGGGCCGCCCAGGCGATGGTTGCGGTGCCCGCCACGGTCATGAGGGCCGCAGAAACGGCAATGGCCAAGCGACCTTGCGTCGCCGCCAAGGGGCCATGCCCGCTTTTCGGCATGTCTGTTTGACTGTTCATCACGTCATTCCGGTCCTGTTTCCAAGGCCCCCAGATTTATGACGATAGCACAAACCGACACAAAAGCCCAGCCCGCAGTCGCGCGCCCTCGCTGCCGCCCGGTTCAACGATAGCCCGGCGGCGGCCAGCGCCCCTCGGCCTGCATCCGGCGCACGGCGGCGGGATCGTAGAGGCGCTCCAGCAGGCCCGCCTCGGCCAGGTGGGCGCGCACGGCATTCAGGGGGGGACCAAGGATGCCGTCCGGGGCCACGCGCGTCGTGGCGCTGCGATAGGCCAGTGTGAAGCCGCGTGCATCCGTTACACCCATTCGCGCGCCGCGCTCGATCAGATAGAGAACCATCGGCCAGTTATCGACGATCGCGGCGGCAAGAACAGGGGTTGCGCCGTGATAGCCCTCGGCTTCGATATTCCCGCCACTGTCCAGCCAGGCCCCGACCGCCGCCTGATCGCGCTGCTTGATCAGCCAGAATATCACAGGCAGCCCGTCCGGGCCCTTGGTTGTGATATCGACGTGTTGTCCGTTCGCCATAGTCGCTCCAATCTGACACGGGGCCAGTGTGCCCAGCACAAGCATGACGAAAAGTCTGCGCATCCATTTTGTCATCAGCGGCATCCTTTCGCGCGCGGGTTATCACGGCGCGGGC
>PHEQ01000025.1:0-41460 GCA_002842985.1 Alphaproteobacteria bacterium HGW-Alphaproteobacteria-1 | reverse complement strand
GCGCAACACGCTCGGGGTCGCGGTCTGCGATAGCCTCGAATATCTGCGGATACCCTTCACGGCCCGGCGCATCCGGATTATCAATGGTTTCCGACATGAACGATCCCCCGGCGATTGTGTTGTATGAGGCCGATTGCTGACATTGTCCAAGGCCGCAGCCCGTCAGGAAAAGCAGGATACCCAATGGCCTGAATTTACGGGCAAGCATTCTTTTTCCGGTCTTCCCTGATATCATCCATGACCTGATCGAGTGAGGCCAGAAGCGCCGCGCGTTCATGCATCTTTCCGGAATGTTGTGCTGCTGCGAACCGTTCTGGGATGTTGCGAAACCATCGCCCGTTGTTCTCTTCGCGCGGCATGGAACGCAGCTGGGGCAGAAGCCGCCGCTCGCCCGTCCGGGCCCTCGGTTGTGATATCGACGTGTTGTCCGTTCGCCATAGGCGCTCCAATCTGCCACGGGGCCAGTGTGCCCAGCACAAGCATGACGAAAAATCTGCGCATCCATTTTGT
Organism: Alphaproteobacteria bacterium HGW-Alphaproteobacteria-1; assembly: GCA_002842985.1. Classification (GTDB taxonomy): domain Bacteria; phylum Pseudomonadota; class Alphaproteobacteria; order Rhodobacterales; family Rhodobacteraceae; genus Roseovarius. The sequence goes on along the minus strand of PHEQ01000025.1, from coordinate 40,950 downwards.
CATCAGCGGCATCCTGTCGCGCGCGGGTTATCACGGCGCGGGCGGCCAGCGGCCTTCCGTGACCATTCTCGTGACCTCTTGAGGGGAATACATGGCGCTGAGATATCCCTGATCGGCAAGTCGTGCCCTGACCCGTCCGAGGGCCCGTGCTCTGGGTCCGTCCCCGCCGATACGCGAGGTGGTGGCAAGCCAGGGGATGGTCAGGCCGCGCCGATCCGTGACCATGGGGTCTGCACCACGTTCCAGCAGCACCTCCACGACCGGCCAGATATCGGCAATCGCCGCACGCAAGGCAGGCGTGGCATTGAAGGAACCGCGGATATCGACATCAAGGCCCGCATCCAGCAGGGCCTCGATCGCAGCCATATCCTCTTCCATGACGCGCTTGAAGATAATCGACTGACCGCGCGCATCCAGAGCATCGGGGTAAATATCTGAGATGCTCATGGCGTCTCCTTTCCGGTTTTCCTGAGCGATCAGGCCCAGACCTCCTGCCGCAGCCATGACCAGAAACAGCACGATTGACAGATGTCGTCTCATGGGCAGCCATTCGAGGCCTTCGCGGCGCGGATTTCGCATTCCTGCGCTTTCAGGGAATTCATCATCTCACCCATTCCGTGCAGGCGTTTCTGTTGAGCGATCCGTGCGCCCGTGGCCCGCTCCAGGCGATCCGGAATCCAGTTGTCAGGATCGACAGCCTGCTCTCCGGCATGTCTGATTGACCGTTCGTCACGTCATTCCGGCCCTGTTTCCAGGGCCCCGATCCGAACCGTATAGCACACCGACACAAAGCCCAGCCCGCACCGCCGCCCACCCCCGGGGCTGCCCGCTCAACGATAGCCCGGCGGCGGCCAGCGTCCCTCGGCCTTCATCCGCTTGACGGTGGCGGGCTCAAGGATGCGCTCGAGCAGGCCCACCTCGGCGAGGATCGCGCGGACCTTGGCCAGAGCCTCGCCATAGCGCCCATCGGGTGCAACGCGCGATCGTGTGGCCAGGAATGCCAGCGTGTATCCGCGTCCGTCAGCGGCCTGCGGGCGTGCCCCGTTTTCGAGCAGCCACAGGACGGCGGGCCAGTTGTCGATCGCCGATGCCGCCAGCGCCGGGCTTGCGCCGTGATAGCCGCGCGCCTCGATATCGCCGCCCGCCGCGATCCAGGCGGCCATCCCCGCCATGTCTTCCTGCTTGATCAGCCAGAAGATCCCCGGCAGCCCGTCCGGACCCTCGCTTGTGATATCGACGTGTTGTCCGTTCGCCATAGTCGCTCCAATCTGCCACGGGGCCAGTGTGCCCAGCACAAGCATGACGAAAAGTCTGCGCATCCATTTTGTCATCAGCGGCATCCTTTCGCGCGCGGGTTATGCGCAACACGCTCGGGGTCGCGGTCTGCGATAGCCTCGAATATCTGCGGATACCCTTCACGGCCCGGCGCATCCGGATTATCAATGGTTTCCGACATGAGTGCCCCCCCGGTTCCTGTGCTGCGCGCCGATTGCTGACATTTTCCAAGGCCGCATCCCGTCAGAACAAACAGGGCAACCAGGGGCCAGAGACCCGGCCTCATGGGCAATCATTCGCTTTCTGTTCGTCTCTGATATCACCAATGACCTGATCCAGCGAGGCTAGAAGCGCCACGCGCTCATGCATCCTGGCGGACTGTCTTGCCGCTGCGGCATTCTCTCTGGTGTCACGGAGAAACCACCCCTCGACTTCTTCGCCGGGCATGCTGCGCGGCTGGGGCAGAACCCGCCGCTCGCCTGCGGCGGCGGGCAGGCCGGTGCTGTCCTGCAAGGCACTGAGCGCCTCGCCTTCGATGAAATAGGCATTGACCTGCGCTTCGTCATTACGCTCCAACTGCGCAATGGTGTTGTTATGCAGCCCTGCGGCATTGAAGGTGTTGGCCTCGAACCCGCCGGCCCCGGCCGCCGCCGAAGCCATGCCACCACCCAGCGAGTGCCCCACGATGCGGGTGGGGCCGGGCGACATGAGTGCTGCGCGCTCTCCGATTTCAATGGCCTGGCTGTAATAGGCTGTGTCGCGGCCCAAGGATTGGCCCACGTTTGCCTCCGTGTCCGAACTCCAGGGTGCGAAACTCGTGGTTCCTCGAAAGGCGATTGTATATTCCTTGCCACCGGAAACATTGTTCGGGTCTGGCCTCACAAAGACATCGGCTCGGAAATCGGTCCCTTCGATCCGGGTCAGATTGTTGCCACTGGAATCTATCAGGCCAAGCTCTCGCAGATCATCGTCACTGGCCCTCTCCCAGCCGCCGGGCAAATCTATATCCTCAGCTTCATAGGCGGCATTGGCCAGCTCCATATCCTCCTTGGCCTGCTCGGCCTCAGTCAACGCCCCGGCCAGTTGCTGGCAGATCGGCGAGAGCACGACCGGCGGTGCCCCCCCCGCCCCCGCCTCGCCGATGAGCACGTTGGGCGCGCCGGTGACGATCACGCCGCCATGGGCGGTCATGTCGCCCATGCGCGCGGCGGGCATGCCGCCCACGATCACCGTGGGGCTGCCCTTGACGATCACGTCGGGCGGGCCCGCGCAGGTGCATTTGTCCGAGATCCGCGCCTGCGGCATGCCCGCCACGATCACCGTGGGCTCCCCGGTGATCACCGGCCCGCCCACATGCGGCACCGGCCCGGGGCTCACCAGCGGGCAGGTATGCATGTCGGTGATGCGCGCGGCGGGGGGCAAAGGCGGGGCTCCTGAAATGATCTTGGCCCGAGGATAGCAGCCGGGCCGCGCCTTGTCATGCGCAACCGCGCCGGACGGGCTTTCCGCGCGCGGCGCAAGGCGATACCCTTGTCCCGGCAAGAAAGGGAGATACCGAATTGCCGCTGATATGGCTGTCGGCGATCTGCGCCGCGACCATGGTTCTGCTGCTTGTCCTCAGCGAGCGGACCCTGCCGCTCCTGGGCGGTGACCGGGCGTTCACGGCCCGGCTCTACAAGGCGGCGTTCATGCTGCTGATCGCGGGGGTCGTGGCGGGGCTCGCGCCCGCAGGCGCGCGCGGGCTGGCGCTCGCGAAACGTGGCGAGCATAACGTCAGGCTCAAGCTCGCGCCCGCAGGCGCGCGCGGGCTGGCGCGGGTCCTGAGTAACCGGGCAGAGGCGCTTGCCGGGCAGGAGGAGCTATTCGCCGCCTGGGCGCAATTCGTGACCCGCCACGATATCCCCTCGCAGATGGAGCGCGCGGGGCCGGTGCTGGCGGCGCTCGTGGGGATCGGCGGGGCGGTGCTGGCCGTCCATATCTGGCGCACCGAATAGCCCGGCATGGCGGGCGGGCTGCGGACGGTGTCCGAATCACCTGCCGCCATCACCCGCCCCCGTTGCGGCTGCATGTTCGCCCGTCGCCCCCGGTTTCGGACGCTCAACCGGTTGCCTCTTGTGGCTTTGAGCGCGAAAACCACCATAACGTGAGGAAATCCTGACGATATGCCCCCGGCCCCGGACGAACACAACGGCTATAACGCTGTATCGCGCGATGTGCCGTACCTGACGCGCGCGGCTTTCGGACGGGGGATATGACCGGCGCCCGGATAGACCTTCGTGTCGGAGAGCATGCGCGCAAGCTCTCCGAACGTCGGTTGCGTCGCAAACTGATTGTCTGGCTTTCGCCGGGTCGACGATTTCACGATGCCCTCTGCGGCAGGGCAACAGACGCTCGCAGGACCGGACGATCAGAGCCACGCGCAGCCAGTATCCGAGGCACGTCATCCTCTAAGCGGTGCATTTCCATGTCCGGAACACCGTCGCCTGCCGCGATCCCGAGGAAATCCTGGCCGTGCGTGGGGGGCACAGGGGTCGTGCGACCCTGAACCGCGGGGCGGTGAAATACGCTCCGCTCATCGCGGCCGAAGCGCAGAACCCGCCCTCGCAACGGGCAAAAAGGGAGGGGGCCATGATTGATCCGGCGCGCGTGCACACAACTTGGCCGAGGCCTGTCTTGCCGGTTCGTCGCAAAATGACCGCAGCCCCAAGGGCGACCTGATCCCTGGCGGCCCGCTCGGGGGGCTTGCCCATGCGCGCCCCCTCTTTTCGTGTCAGGAGCGATGGGCTAAAGGGGCCTGATCCAAGTGCAAAGGCCCATCATGAAATCCGCCCGCCTGCTTTCCGGCATCCTGACCGTCAGCGGCTGGACGCTTCTGAGCCGCGTCCTCGGCTTTGGGCGTGACGTGATGCTGGCGAGCCTTGTGGGCCCCGGCGTGCTGATGGATGCCTTTGTCGCGGCGTTCCGGCTGCCCAACATGTTCCGCCGCTTCTTTGCCGAGGGCGCGTTCAACGCCGCTTTCGTGCCGATGTTCGCCAAGCGGCTGGAAGGGGAGGGCGACGCTATCGGCTTTGCCAGCCGGGCGTTGTCGGGGCTGGGCTTCGTCCTTCTGATCCTCACCGGACTGGGCATGGTGTTCATGCCGGGGCTCGTGTGGCTGACGGCGGAGGGGTTCGCGGGTGACGCGCGCTTTGGCCTGACGGTCGATTACGGGCGCATCGCCTTTCCCTACATCTTCTTCATCTCGCTGGTGGCGCTCTTTTCGGGCGTGCTCAACGCGGCGGGGCGGTTCGCGGCGGCGGCGGCGGCACCGGTTCTGCTCAACACGATCACGATGGCGGCGATGGCGCTGGCGGCGTGGCGGGGCGGGCCGGTGGTGGAGGCGTTGATCTGGTCCGTGCCTCTGGCAGGTGCGGCGCAACTGGTGCTGGTGTGGGTTGCGGCCCGCAAGGCGGGGCTGGGGCTGGGGCTGGTGCGCCCGCGCTGGACGCCCGAGATGCGGCACCTGGTGCGCATCGCGGTGCCTGCGGCGCTGGCGGGCGGCGTGGTGCAGGTCAACCTTGTCGTGGGCCAGGTGGTGGCCTCGAACTACGACAAGGCGGTGAGCTGGCTCTATTCGGCCGACCGGCTCTATCAATTGCCTCTGGGCGTGGTGGGCATCGCGGTGGGGATCGTGCTTTTGCCCGATCTGTCGCGGCGTCTCAAGACCGGGGACTACAGAGGCGCGCGCATGGCGCTGTCGCGCGCGGGCGAGGTGGCGCTGGCGCTGACGGTGCCTTGTGCGGTGGCGCTGATGGTCATTCCGCTGCCGTTGGTGTCGGTGCTGTTTGAGCGGGGCAATTTCAGCGCGGATGACACGGCCGCGACGGCACTCGCTGTGGCGGTATATAGCTTCGGCCTGCCGGCCTTTGTCATGCAGAAGATCCTGCAACCGGTCTATTTCGCGCGCGAGGACACGAAAAGCCCGTTCCGCTATGCGGTGGTGGCGATGGTGGTGAACGCGGTGCTGGCCTTCGGGCTGGCGGGGTCGATGGGCTGGATCGCGGCGGCGCTGGCCACGACCGTGGCGGCGTGGTTCATGGTGGTGCAACTGGTCATTGGTGCGCGCGGATATGGCGAGGTGGTGCGCTTTGACGCGCAGTTCCACCGGCGGCTGTGGCGGATCGTGCTGGCCTCAGGCGTGATGGGCGTGGTGCTCTGGGGGGGAGAGCTGGCGCTGGGTCCGCTGCTGGCGCTGGGCGGCTGGCGGTGGCTGGCGCTTTTGGCGCTCATTGGCGCGGGCGCGGCGAGCTATGGCATTGTCGGGCAGGTTCTGGGCGCGTTCAGCATGGCCGAGATCCGCGGACGGATGCGCCGCTGAGGGTTACATCAGGTCTCGGAGCGGGATGGCCGCGCCGGGGGTGTCGGCAAATTCCACGGCCTCGATATTGGTCAGCGTAACGGTGCCCGCCAGCCCTTGAAGGATCACACGCGCGCCCTCGCGCCCGAAGCCGTATTCGGCGCGCGCGCCCGGCAGGATCACCAGATCGCGCCCGTCGCCGCCATGGATCAGGTCATCGCCGCCAGGGCTGATGAACACATCATCGCCCGCCCCGCCGATCATGATGTCGGATTTTGCCGTGCCCTCGATCCTCTCGCCACTGTCGCCCGCGCGCAGATAGGCCCCGTGCAAAAAGGTGCCTGGCGGGCGCGGATCGTCCCATGACGGGGCCTCGGCATTGGCCTGCATCAGCACCTGCCAGCGCGGCGTGGTATCGTCCAGATGGCGCAGCGCGCCCCAGCTTCCCCATTTCGAGGGCTTGGCCACATCGACAAAGGCATTGAACAGCGTGCCGCCCGCCGCGTGCCAGCCGCTCAGCAATTCCTCGTAGAGCACACCCATTTGCGGCGCGTAGTTGAAGGCCGTGAAAAAGCGGGTGATCTCGTCATTGTCGACGGTCGGACCGTGGCCCACCACATGCGTGCCGCCCTCATACATCACCAGCCGCAGCCCGTGACGCGTCGCGACCTCTGCGTGATAGGGCAGGGTGTCGCGGAGCAATTCGCCAAGCGAGCCTTGCCGCAGCGCCTCGGCGGCGAGATCGAAGGCCAGATCGTCGCCATGGGCGGCGAGATAGGCCGCCGCATCGCCCCCGGCCTCGGCGGCGCGCGCGCGGGCCACGGCGCGGCTGGCGGCGATCCAGCCCTCGAGCCTTGGGATCATCGCCTCCTCGCCCAGCTCATGCCCGAAATAGCCGGTGACGGCATAGGCGTCGAACATCGTGACCGGGGCCGCGTCAATCTGGCCGCCGCGCACGGCCAGCGGGGCCAGAAGCATCGGTTCTTCCAGCCCCGGCCAGCCGGTATGCGTTCCCGCGACCACCACAAGACGTTCGGGCTGGTCGGCAAAGACCTCGCGCCAGATCGCCGCCATCTGCGCCGCGCGCAGCCCTGCGAACTGCATCCAGGCGCCGTCATCCTCCGTTTCCCAGAGCGCCAGCGCCGCGTCGCGGGCAAAGACCGCCTGCGGGAAGATGAAATTCCAAACCTCGTTGGAATATTCCACATGCACCTTGAGGCCGGGATCGAGATGGTCGCGCACATAGGCGGCAAAGGCCCTCATATAGGCGTCGTCGGCGGCGTGGGGCATGTTCACCCACGGGTCGGCCCCGATCCGGTTGGCAAGCCGCACCATGATTTCCACCGGCGCGCCGCGCCAGACCCAGGTGGCATCCTGTGGCACGGGGCGATCCTCCCACACGGTCTGGTCCGAGCCGTTGGTGAACTGCCAGTCCATGAATCGGATGAGCCGCAGATCCGAGATGCGCGCCAGCCAGAGCGGGTTGAAGACCGCGCCTGCGGCATGGAGCGTCTCATGCTCTTCGCGCACGATAGTGATGTCGCGCAGCGGATTGTCCCGATCGGTGCGGGTCAGTTGCAGCACCACCGGCCCTTCACCGGGGCCCGTGTTGAAGCGGATTTCGCGGGTGTCGTAGTTGTAGCGCACGTTGTCGACGCGGCCCGTCACGCGCAGCACACCCTCGCCCTCGTAGCGCAGCAGGTAGCGACCGCGCAGATGCACGGCCTCTTCCGGCTGATCGGTGAGAATCATGGCTTCCAGCGCACGCGCCCCGTCGGGCAGGGCCAAGGGCCAGCCATGCGCGTCAAGATAGCCGCCCGCGCGCAGCGCCTCGGTGGTGAAGGCCCCCCATTCAGAGGCGGTATGGCCGATCCAGGGGCGGGCCGTCTTCATCACGTCGATGAACGGATGCTGCGTTGACCAGTCCGAAAGCCCATTGAGCCCCATGCCGAGGCTTGGATTGATCAGCCCAAGCCCCGCCTGCCGCGTGTCGGGCACCGGTGCGCGCACCTCGTCGCGCAGGCCAAGCGCCTGCGCGATCTCGTCGGTGATCTGCGCGTAGCGCGCGCGCACCAGCGGGTGCAGTGTCTCGGGCAGGGCGAAGTCAGCGGGCGCAGGGATCCGGTAGAGGGCGGTATAGGTGACAAGCGCGGCAAGAAAATACTGCGTGGCGGTGCCATGGGGCGAATCGTCGGAATAGAGCGCCTCGACCGGCACATCCTCCAGGAGGCCGGTCTGCAAGCCGGAAAGCACGGAGGAGACGGGCAAGAGGGCGATGTCCGCGTCCGGGCGTTCGGCCTGCAAGGAGGCGATGAAATCGCGATACCAGTCGTGATAGTCCGAAAGCGCAAAGCCGTGCCAGCGCCGCAGATTGCGCGCAGACGGTGGGAAACGGCGGGTAAATCCGTTCATGTCGGGCCAGCCCTCGTAGATCAGGATGGGGGCATCGGGCCATGTCGCGCGCGCGGCGTCGATGGCGGCCAGCGTGGCGCCGAGCGGCGTGGCGCGGTCTGGATTGTCGCCGTCAAAGGGCCGGTCGGGGGCCTGATACTGGATGAAATTCGTGGGCGTCAGGATCACCGCATCCACCGGGCCGCGCGCGCGCACCACGCCGTCGAGCGCCCATTGATCGGACACGCCGTCGCGGGCGAAATCGCGCAGAAAGCCCCATTGCCCCGATATCGAGAAGTCCTTGCCGCCCGCGCGGGCCAGCTCTGCCAGCCACCAGTGCACCGCCGTCTCGGGGCTGTCGGTGACGTGGTGAAAGAGGCTGTTGCCGAAGACATGCACGGCGCGCGCCGCAGCTTCGGCCTGCGCAGCACCGGGCGCCAGCGCAAGTCCAGCAAAGAGGACAAGCGCGTCGATCACCTGTCGAAATCCGGGCGTCATGGTGTTTCCTGTGGCAAATGGGGCATCTGAGTTGCACTATAGGGCCGCGCGGGGTGCGTGCAAACAGCCCGGCCAAGGCCCGGTTTCGCCAAAATGCCACAATTGCGCCGTCAAGGCCTTGGTTTTGCTGGACCTGAAGGCAGGGCTTGGGGTAGATTCCAATCAAACGGGGCGACAACGACCCCGACCCTGAGGCAGTAAAGCAGAGATACCATGTTCCCCGAGCGGTTTTCGAACCTACCGGCCTATGCCTTTCCGCGTTTGCGGGCGCTTCTCGACGCACATGCGCCGGGCGGCGAGGTGGTGCATATGACCATCGGCGAGCCGAAACACGCCTTTCCCGAGTGGATCGTCGATGTCATTGCCGAAAACGCCAGCGGCTTCGGTCAATATCCGGTCAATGAGGGAATGCCGGCGCTGCTGTCGGCGACAACGGATTGGGTGGGCCGCCGCTACGGCGTGACGCTCGATCCCGGCACCCGCGTGATGGCCCTCAATGGCACGCGCGAGGGGCTGTACAACGCGATGATGGCGCTCTGCCCCGAAGAAAAGCGTGGCAAGCGGCCTGTGGTGCTGCTGCCCAACCCGTTCTATCAGGTCTACATGGTGGCGGCGCTCAGCGTGGCGGCCGAACCCGTGTTTCTCAACGCCACGCGGCAAACGGGCTATCTGCCGGATTTCACGTCGCTTCCAGCGGAGGTGCTCGACCGGGTCACGGTGGCGTATCTCTGCTCGCCGTCCAACCCGCAAGGGGCGGTGGCATCGCGGCAATACTGGACGGAGCTCATTGCGCTGGCGGAAAAGCACGATTTCCGCATCTTCGCCGATGAATGCTATTCCGAGATCTACCGCGACGCGCCCCCCGTGGGCGTGTTGCAGGTGGCGCACGAGATGGGAGCGGACCCCGAGCGGATCGTGGCCTTTCACAGCCTGTCGAAGCGGTCGAACCTGCCGGGGCTGCGTTCGGGTTTCGTGGTGGCGGGGCCGCAAAGCATCGTGCAGATGAAACAGTTGCGCAATTACGCAGGAAGCCCCCTGCCGATGCCCTTGCAGCACGCAGCGGCGCGGCTTTGGGCGGATGAGGCGCATGTGGTGGAAAACCGCCGCCTATACGGACGCAAATACGCCCGCGCCGACGAGATCCTGGGCAACCTGCCCGGTTACCGCAGTCCCGAGGCCGGGTTTTTCCTCTGGCTGCCGGTCGCGGATGGCGAGGCGGCGGCGCTCAGGCTCTGGCAGGAGACCGGCGTAAGGGTTTTGCCTGGGGCCTATCTGGGACAGGATGCCGGGGGCGCGAACCCCGGCCATGGCTATATCCGGGTGGCGATGGTGGCCCCCGAAGACGAGATGGCGCACGGGCTGATCCGCCTGCGCGACTGTCTTTACGGTTGAGCGAGGGTGAGCAGGAAAATGGCATATCAGACACGCGGGCGCGATCCGCTCTTCGACAGCACCACCGCCGAGGTGATCGAGAAGCGCGGCAAGGAATTGCTGGGTCTGGCGCTTCTGGCGCTGGCGCTTGTGGTGGCGGCGGTTGTCTGGTCCTACAGCCCGACCGACCCAAGCTGGATGGCCGCGACCGATGGGCCGGTCCAGAACTGGCTGGGGGCCGCCGGGGCCGGTGTCGCCGCGCCGCTGTTCATGATCATCGGTTGGGGGGCCTGTGGCTTTGCGCTGGTGCCGGGGGCGTGGGGGCTGCGGCTGGTGCTTCATCGCGGCGAGGAGCGGGCGACCGGGCGGCTTATCTTCGCGCCGGTCTGGCTGGCGCTTCTGTCGATTTATGCGGCGACGCTTTCTCCGGGTGCGGAATGGGCGGCGCATCACAGTTTCGGGCTGGGAGGTCTGTTTGGCGACACCATCCTCGGTGCGCTTCTGGGGCTTTTGCCACTTGAGGCCGGTCTTGGCCTGCGGCTCTCGTCGCTGGTGCTGGGGGCGTTGGTTCTGATGGTCGGGGCCTTCGTGCTTGGCTTCAGCGGCGCGGAGTTGCGCCGGGCGGGGCGGTTCCTGCTGCTCGGGGTCGTCATGACCTATGCCACGTTGCGCGCGGGGCTTGGCCGGGGCGCGGGCGGTCTGACACGTGCGGGGCAGGGGGTGCAAGCGCGGCTGGCCGAGCGGCGCGCAATGGCGGCGACGGCGGCGCCTTCGGTCCGTGTGGCAACGGACCGGCCGGAAGCGCGGCCCGAGCCCATGCTGACCGGGGCACGCGTGCGCCGCGCCGACGCCACGCCCGCGCCCGCCCAGGTGGCCGAGAAGCAAGGCGGGCTGCTGGCGCGGATGCCGTCGCTCCTGCGCAAGCCCGAGGCGATGCCCGCGCCCGAACTGGTAGAGCGCGAGGCGCATGATGCCGAGGCCCCCACCGATGACCGTATCCGCGCGCGGATCACAGACGCGATCCGCACCCGCGTGCGGCAGAACCCGGCCGTTCAGGTCGAGAGCGTGGCCCCGCTGACAAAGGGACGTGGGCGCGGTCCCGATCCGCTGATCTTCAAGCCCACGCCGCGCGCGCCCTTGCCGCCCGAGCCGCCGCTCACTGCGCGGCACGCGCCGCTTGCCGCGCCGCCCGCGCCCGAGATTTTCGAGGAGCCGCTGATCGAGGAGGATTTCGACGCGGACTATGATTTCGCGCCCGATCCTGCCGTCTTCGCCGCCCCGCGCATCCCCGTGCCCGAGACCCGCAAGGTGGTCCAGCACACACCGCCGAAACCGATTGCCCCCTCGACCCGCGCCATGGCCGAGGCGCAGCCCGCGCTGCCCTTCGCGCCCGAGGTCGTGGCGTATGAATTGCCGCCGCTCTCGCTTCTGGCCGATCCTTCGAACGTCACGCGCCACCACCTGAGCGACGAGGCACTGGAGGAAAACGCGCGGATGCTGGAAAACGTGCTCGACGATTATGGCGTCAAGGGCGAGATCGTCAGTGTCCGCCCCGGCCCCGTGGTGACGATGTATGAGCTGGAACCGGCGCCGGGCCTCAAGGCGAGCCGGGTGATCGGTCTCTCGGACGATATCGCGCGGTCGATGTCGGCGCTCTCGGCGCGCGTCTCGACGGTGCCGGGGCGGTCGGTCATCGGGATCGAATTGCCCAATGACAACCGCGAGATGGTCAGCTTCCGCGAGATCCTGTCGAGCCGCGCCTATGGCGACGGCACTCAGAAGCTGCCGCTTGCCTTGGGCAAGGATATCGGCGGCGATCCGATGGTCGCCAACCTCGCCAAGATGCCCCACCTTCTGATTGCCGGGACCACCGGATCGGGCAAGTCGGTAGCGATCAACACCATGATCTTGAGCCTGCTGTACAAGCTCAGCCCCGAGGATTGCCGATTGATCATGATCGACCCCAAGATGCTGGAACTGAGCGTCTATGACGGCATTCCCCATCTGCTCAGCCCCGTTGTGACCGACCCCAAGAAGGCGGTCGTGGCGCTCAAATGGGTGGTGGCCGAGATGGAGGACCGCTATCGCAAGATGTCCAAGATGGGCGTGCGCAATATCGACGGCTATAACGGCCGCGTTGCCGAGGCGCTGAAGAAGGGCGAGATGTTCTCGCGCACGGTGCAGACCGGATTTGACGACGAGACCGGCGAGCCTGTGTTCGAGACCGAGGAATTCGCGCCCGAGAAAATGCCCTATATCGTCGTCATCGTCGATGAGATGGCCGACCTGATGATGGTCGCGGGCAAGGAGATCGAGGCCTGTATCCAGCGTCTGGCACAGATGGCGCGGGCGAGCGGAATTCACCTCATCATGGCCACGCAGCGCCCCTCGGTCGATGTCATCACCGGCACGATCAAGGCCAACTTTCCCACGCGTATCAGCTTTCAGGTCACCTCCAAGATCGACAGCCGCACCATTCTGGGCGAGCAGGGGGCCGAGCAGCTTCTGGGTATGGGCGACATGCTCTATATGGCCGGCGGCGGCAAGATCACCCGCTGCCATGCGCCCTTCGTGTCGGATGAGGAGGTGGAGGAAGTCGTCACCCATCTCAAGGCGTTCGGCCCGCCGGAATACGTGGGCACCGTGCTGCAAGGCCCCGATGACGACCGCGCCGAAAGCATCGACGCGGTGCTTGGCCTCGGCACGGGCGGAGGGGCCGAGGGCGATGACGCGCTCTACGATCAGGCGGTGGCGATCGTGGCGAAGGACCGCAAATGCTCGACCTCCTATATCCAGCGCAAGCTGGCCATCGGCTACAACAAGGCCGCGCGTCTGGTGGAGCAGATGGAGGATGAGGGCGTCGTCAGTTCCGCCAACCACGTGGGCAAGCGCGAGGTGCTGGTGCCCGAGCCGCAATAGCGGTGGGGCTCACACCGCCACCGCCTTGCGCACCATGTCCCAATAAAGCGCCTCGACCTCGGCGAGGCTGAGCCGCCCGCGCGCGCGAAACCAGGTGTTGACACCTGTCAACATGGCAATGAGCGCCATTGCAGCGATGCGCGGCTCGGTTACGGCAAAGGTGCCCTCGGCCACACCCCGCCGCAGGATCATCTCCAGCCGGGTCTCGTAGTCGCGGCGCAACCCCTCGATCACCGCGAAATTGGCTGGCTCAAGATTGCGCAATTCCATGTACGAGACAAAGACCGCATCGGCGCGACCGGTGTTGAAGCGGATGTGGAAGCGGGTGAATGTTTCCAATGCGGCGCGCGCGCAGCCCTCGGGGGGCAGGTCATCCCAGGCCGCGAGCAGGTCCTCCATGTGCGCGCGCATGAGATCGAAGAGCAGCGTCTGCTTGTCCGGCGTGTAATTGTAGAGCGCGCCCGCCTGCACCCCTACCTCGGCCGCGATCCGGCGCATGGAGACGGCGGCATAGCCCTCTTGCGCGAAGAGACGCAGCGCCGCCTCGCGCACGCGCGGTCCGGTGATGTCGGAATGTGAGCCTTGGGTCCGTGCCATGCCTCGGGTTTAACTGAACGCGCGTTCAGATCAAAGCCCCTGCTTGCCCCTTCCTGCGTGCGGTGGCAAGAAAAGGGAATGCCGCGCCACGAAGGGTCCGTTCATGCGTCTTGCCTCTGCCGTTCTGTTCCTGAGCCTGCTGGCGGCCTGCGCCGACCCCTATCCGCGCGCCGATCTGACCGCGATGGACAAGGCTGCCCCCTATCCCGACCTCGTGCCGGCCGAGACGATCCGCGCCGGCGTGCCCGAGGCCCGCACCACACCCGAGGCGCAGGCTGATCTTGACGCCCGCGCCGAGCGGTTGCGCGCGCGCGCAAGCGCCTTGCGCCGTCCGGCGATCGACGGGGAGGCGCGCACGCGGATGCAGGCAGGTGTCGGCGGTTGAAACCTTGGCTCAGGGGCCCAAGCCGCGTTGCATGGCCCCGGCGAACCCGTTACATCGCGCCGCAAGTGACGGATAACCCAGGATCGGAGCGCCCCCATGACCACCCCCCTGCGCCTTGGCATTGCCGGGCTTGGCACTGTCGGCACCGGCGTGGTGCGCATCGTGCGGCAGAAGGCAGAGCTATTGCAGGCGCGCACGGGCCGTCCGATCACGATAAGCGCTGTCTCGGCGCGCACCCGCGACAAGGATCGCGGCGTGAGCCTTGCGGATTACGCCTGGGAGGATGATCCGGTGGCGCTGGCGCGGCGCGGGGACGTGGATGTGTTCGTGGAACTGATGGGCGGCTCGGACGGCCCGGCCAAGGCCGCGACCGAGGCGGCGATTGCTGCGGGCAAGGATGTAGTGACGGCCAACAAGGCAATGCTCGCCCATCACGGCCAGGCGCTGGCACTGGCGGCGGAGGCGGCGGGCCGCGTGATCCGCTTCGAGGCGGCGGTGGCGGGTGGCATCCCGGTGGTGAAGGCGCTGACCGAGGGGCTGGCGGGCAACGAGATCACCCGCGTGATGGGCGTGATGAACGGCACCTGCAACTATATCCTGACGCGGATGCAGGCCACCGGTCAGGGCTATAACGCGCTTTTCGAGGAGGCCGACCGGCTGGGCTATCTCGAGGCCGATCCCAATCTTGACGTGGGCGGTATCGACGCGGGCCACAAGCTTGCGCTGCTGGCCGCCATCGCCTTTGGCTGCCAGGTGGATTTCGGGGCGGTGGCGCTCGAGGGGATCCAGTCGATCACGCTCGACGATATCCGCCGCGCCGCCGATATGGGCTATCGCATCAAGCTTCTGGGCGTGGCGCAGATGACCGGCCGCGGCCTCGAGCAGCGGATGTCGCCCTGTCTTGTCCCTGCGGCAAGCCCGCTGGGACAGTTGGAAGGCGGCACCAACATGGTCGTGCTCGAGGGCGATGCCGTGGAACAGATCGTGCTGCGCGGTCCGGGTGCCGGCATGGGGCCGACGGCAAGCGCCGTCATGGCCGACGTGATCGACATTGCCCGTGGCACGCGGATTTCGACCTTTGGCCAGCCCGCCGGGACGCTCCGCCGCTGCACGCCTGCAAGCTGCGCCACGCCCGCGCCCTATTACCTGCGCATGGCGCTGGTGGACAAACCGGGCGCGCTGGCCAAGGTGGCGACCTGCCTTGGCGAGGCGGGTGTTTCCATCGACCGGATGCGGCAATATCGCCACGACGATGCTGCCGCCCCGGTGCTCATCGTCACCCACAAGACCAACCGCGAGGCGCTCGATACGGCGCTCACCGCCATTCGCCGCCTTGACGTGCTGGCCGAGGCCCCCGTTGCGCTCCGGATCGAGCATGTCTGAGGCGCGGCTTGTGCGCGCGCGCGCCGCTCTCTAGTCTTTTCACACCCCATTCAGCAAGGATCGCCCCATGAGTTCCGATATCGCTTTCAACGACCGCATGCTTTCGCTGGGCCTTGCCCGCGTGGCCGAACAGGCGGCGCTGGCCTGTGCCGATCTGATCGGGCGCGGCGACGAGAAGGCCGCCGATCAGGCTGCCGTGAATGCAATGCGCGAACAGCTCAACATGCTCAGCATCAAGGGCGTGGTGGTGATCGGCGAGGGTGAGCGCGACGAGGCACCGATGCTCTTCATCGGCGAGGAAGTGGGCACCGGCGACGGCCCCGGCGTCGATATCGCGCTTGACCCGCTGGAAGGCACGACGCTGACCGCCAAGGCCATGCCCAATGCGCTGACCGTGATCGCGATGGCCCCGCGCGGCACGCTGCTGCACGCGCCCGATACCTATATGGACAAGCTGGCCATAGGGCCGGGATACCCCGAGGGCGTCGTGTCGCTGGAGATGGGGCCGCGCGAACGGGTCGAGGCGCTGGCCGCCGCGCGCGGCTGCCGCCCGTCCGAAATCACCGTCTGCGTGCTGGAGCGCCCGCGCCACGAGGCAATGATCGCCGAATTGCGAGAGACCGGGGCGGCGGTTTACCTCATCACCGATGGCGACGTGGCGGGCGTGATCCATTGTGCCGAATCCGAGCGCACCGGCATCGACATGTATATGGGCACGGGCGGCGCGCCCGAGGGGGTGCTTGCGGCCTCCGCGCTCAAATGCATGGGCGGGCAGATGTGGGGGCGTCTGGTGTTTCGCACCGAGGACGAGCGCGCGCGCGCGGCAAAAGCCGGGATCACCGATTTCGACCGGGTCTATTCGCGCGACGAGATGGTCACCGGCGACGTGATCTTTGCCGCCACCGGCGTCACCGACGGGTCGATCCTCAAGGGTGTGCATCGCCGCCCTGGTTTCGTCGAGACCGAAACGCTGCTGATGCGCTCGCGCACGGGATCGGTGCGGCGCATGATCTATCGCAGCGCGCGTGACTGAGACCGCGACAAGCAAGGGGGCGCTGCCCCCGTCGCCGCAAGCGGCGACTCCCCCGGGATATTTCGGGCCAGAAGATGCCGGGGAGCGGGCATGACGGCCTATCTTGGCGTCGAGGCGTCACTGACCGGGCGGCGCTGGATCGGGCCGGGGATCGAGGTCGAGCGGCAGGCCGAAGCGATGGCGCAGGTGACCGGGCTGCCGCGCGCGCTTTGTCAGACGCTGGCGCGGCTGGGCGTGCCGGTGGACGGGGCCGAAGCCTATCTCAGCCCCACCCTGCGCGACCTCTTGCCCGATCCGCGCGGTTTGCGTGACATGGACGTGGCGGCGGCGCGGGTCCTGCGCGCGGTGGCGGGGCGCGAGCGGGTCGCGATCTTTGCCGATTACGATGTGGATGGCGGGGCGTCGGCGGCGCTTCTGATCGACTGGCTGCGGCGGATGGGGGCGGGACGGCCCACGCTTTATATCCCGGACCGGATCGACGAGGGCTATGGCCCCAACGAACCTGCGATGCGCGATCTGGCCGCAGGCCATGAGCTGATCCTCTGCGTCGATTGCGGCACGCTCAGCTTTGACGCGCTTGCCGCCGCGACCGGTGCGGACGTGGTGGTGCTCGACCACCATCTGGGGGGCGAGACGCTGCCGCCCGCCCTTGCCGTGGTCAACCCCAACCGGCAGGACGAGAGCGGCGATCTGGGGCACCTTTGTGCCGCCGGGGTGGTGTTTCTGATGCTGGTCGAGGCGGGGCGGCAGTTGCGCGCGGCGGGGCGCACGGGGCCTGACCTGATGGCGCTCCTTGATCTGGTGGCGCTGGCGACGGTGGCGGATGTGGCCCCGCTGGTGGGGGTCAACCGTGCCTTCGTGCGGCAGGGGCTGGCGGTGATGGCGCGGCGCGAGCGCGCCGGGCTGGTGGCGCTTGGCGATGTGGCGCGGCTCGACAGCGCGCCTGCCGCCTATCACCTGGGTTTTGTCCTTGGGCCGCGCATCAATGCGGGCGGGCGGATCGGGCAGGCGGATCTGGGTGCGCGGCTGCTGGCCACAGACGACCCGGACGAGGCGCGCGCGCTCGCCCTTCGGCTGGAGGCGCTCAACGAGGAGCGGCGCGCGGTCGAGGCCGAGGTGCGCGCCGCCGCATTGGCGCAGGCCGAGGCGCGCGGGTTCGACGCACCGCTCGTCTGGGCCGCGGGCGAGGGCTGGCATCCGGGCGTGGTGGGGATCGTGGCGAGCCGTCTCAAGGAGGCGGCGAACCGTCCCGCCGTGGTGATCGGGCTGGAGGGGGCCGAAGGCAAGGGCTCGGGTCGTTCCATTTCGGGGGTCGATCTGGGTCATGCGGTGCAACGTCTGGCGCGCGAGGGGGTGCTGCTCAAGGGCGGCGGGCACCGGATGGCCGCCGGGCTGACCGTGGCGCGCGACCGTCTGGAAGAGGCGATGGCGCGGCTGTCGGATCTCATGGCGCGGCAGGGTGCCGGCACGGGCGGCCCGGCCGAGCTGCGGCTTGACGGGGTGCTCATGCCGGGGGCCGCGACGGTGGAACTGATCGAGCGGATCGAGGCAGCGGGGCCGTTCGGCGAGGGTGCGCCGGGGCCGCGCTATGTGTTTCCCGATTGCCGGATCGGCTTTGCCAAGGTTCTGGGGGCTGCGCATCTCAAGCTTCGTCTCGATGACGGGATGGGGGCGACGCTTGACGCCATCGGCTTTGGGGCCGCGGAGGGGCCGCTCGGGGCCGCGCTGCTGAACCACGGTGGTGCGCGGTTCCATCTCGCGGGGCGGGTGGAGATCAACCATTGGGGCGGGCGGCAGGTGGCACAGTTGCGTCTCGAGGATGCCGCGCCCGCCGCGATGTCCTGAGCATCCAGGCCACAACGATGAACGTGCGGCGAGGGTGCGCGGCGGATCTTGACAGGCTTTGCCAATATAGTTAGGAGTCTTATTAAAAAGGAGTTCCCGATGTCCGATTGCTCCCGACAGATTGCCGCCGCCCTTGGACGGCTTGCCCTCTTCTGGCGCACGGCGCTTTGGCAGGCCGTGGCAGAGCGCGGCTTGAACCCGACGCAGGCAGAAATCCTCGGTCATCTGGCGCGGCGCGGCCCGTCACGGCAAGTGAGCCTTGCTGCCGCGCTCGGGGTGAGTGCGGCCAGCCTGAGCGATTCGGTGGCAAGCCTGATGTCCAAGGGTCTGGTTGCGCGCCATCCTGACCCGAGAGACGGGCGGGCGGTGCAGGTGGTGCTGACCGAGGCGGGCACGAAGTTTCACGCGGCGCTGCCCGACGCGCCTGCACCGCTTCTGGGCGCGCTCGATGATCTTCCGGAGGCAGAGGCGGGCGCCGCGCTGCGCACCCTGTCCACGCTCATCCGGGCGTTACAGGAGGCGCGCGCAATCCCGGTGCAGCGCATGTGCGTGACCTGCGCCTATTTCCAGCCGCACCGACACGCAGAGGCGGCGGCTCCGCATCATTGTGATTTCGTGGATGCGGCGTTTGGCGATGCGGCGCTGCGCATCGACTGCGCTGAGCACGAAGAGACCACGCAAGCGAGGCGCGCCATCATTGCCGCGCGTCTGGCGGCCGTGGGATGAGGCGGGTCTTCGGGCGGCGGCCACCGTCCGAAGACCCTTTTGCAACCCCTGATGGGAACCAAAGGAAGCACGTTACCATGACATATTCCGACCCAATCCGCAAAGCCGCCCTTGCCGGGGCGCTTGCCCTTTTGCCTGCCGCGCCACTGAGCGCGCATGGCCTCACCGCCGAGGCGGGTAATGCCTTGCCCGCCTTCGACATTGTCGGGGCGCAGATCACCTCCGAGGGGCGGATCGCCACCTTTACCATGTCCACCGCTGGCATGCCGGGCGTGGCCCGGCCCGAAGCGGCGGGCGGTCTGGCGGGGGCACCGGTGTTTTCCTACGCCTGGCCCACGACCCTTGATCCGGCCACGGTGGGTTTCGAGGCGGGCGCGGGCATCCTTGCCCTTGTGGTCACGATCCATCCGGATTTCGACGACACGCCGCTTTTCGACGAGGGCAATACCGGTGCGATCGATGACGATGGCGGAATCTGGCACAGCCATTGGGTCGTGCTCGGCCCCGATGACGCCTGTGGGGCGGGCGCGCTCAAGGTGATCGACATTCCCGACGGGGCCGCGCCCGCGCTGCCGCTTACCTGGCCGGGGCTGCCCTTGCTGATCGACAGCCCCGGCTGGTCGCCGGTGTTTGGTGACTCTGCGGTAAGTTTGCGTGTGCCCTTCGCCGATATCGGTGCGCTCGAGACGGCGCAGTTCGACGGGGTGACCGCAGCGCTGCGCGTGCATGCCAACCTGCATGCGCCACTTTTGTGCGTCACCGACGTGTTTGACGTGGCCTCGGGCGATCTGAGCCTGCCCGGCCGCGTGAGCAAGTAGACAGGCCGACGGCGGGGGCCATCCCCGCCGTCCCATCCCCGGGGGCCCGCATGACCGATACGCCAGAGTTGCACGCAAGTCAGTGGTTCAACACGGACCGGCCCCTGACCCTGACTGATTTCCGGGGCAAGGTGATCGTGGTAGAGGCGTTTCAGATGCTGTGCCCCGGTTGCGTGAGCCATGGCCTGCCCCAGGCCATGCGCATCGCTGCGGGCTTCGATCCGGCCGATGTTGCTGTGATCGGCCTGCACACGGTCTTCGAGCATCACGCCGCCATGCCGCCGGTGGCGCTCGGGGCGTTCCTGCACGAATATCGCATCCGGTTTCCGGTGGCGGTGGATGCGCCGGGCGACGGGGCGCTGCCGCGCACAATGACGGCATGGGGGCTGCAAGGGACGCCGACGCTTGTGCTTTTCGACCGGGCGGGGCGGATGCGCGCGCAGCATTTCGGACAGATCCCCGACCTCGCACTTGGCGCGCAGATCATGCAACTCGTGCTCGAGGCGCCTTCGCCGTGATACGCGCGCTTGATCGTCGTGGCGGGTTTGGCTACCACTTCGGAACGGTTTCCAATCTGGATCGCCCCTCTTGTCACCAAATGACCGCCATCCGCTGACCCTGCGCGACGTCTCCGAGGCGGCGGGCGTGTCGGAAATGACGGTGAGCCGGGTGCTGCGCAACAAGCGCGATGTGTCCGAGGCCACGCGCGCGCGCGTGCTGGAGGCGGCGCGGCGGCTGGGTTACGTGCCCAACAAGATCGCCGGTGCGCTGGCCAGCCAGAGGGTCAACCTGGTCGCGGTGATCATCCCGTCGATGTCCAACATGGTGTTTCCCGAAGTGATGACCGGGATCAGCCAGGTGCTTGACGATACCGGGCTTCAGCCGGTGGTGGGGCTGACCGGATATCGCCCGGAGAAGGAAGAGAAAGTCCTCTACGAGATGCTGTCCTGGCGGCCCGCCGGGGTGATCATCGCGGGGCTGGAGCATTCCGAGGCAAGCCGGGCGATGCTGGCCGCGTCGGGCATCCCGGTGGTCGAGATCATGGATGTGGACGGCACGCCGGTGGATTCGGTGGTTGGCATCTCGCATCGGCGGGCCGGTCAGCAGATGGCGCAGGCGATCATCCGGGCAGGCTATCGGCGGATCGGCTTCATGGGCACGAAGATGCCGCTCGATCACCGGGCGCGAAAACGCTTCGAGGGGTTCACCGAGGCGCTGGCCAAGTCCGGGATCGAGGTGGCGGACCAGGAGTTCTATTCCGGGGGATCGGCGCTCGCCAAGGGCCGCGAGATGACCGCCGAGATGCTGGCGCGCACGCCGGATCTGGATTTTCTGTATTATTCCAACGATATGATCGGAGCGGGGGGGCTTCTCTACCTGCTTGAACATGGCGCGGATATTCCTGGCACCATCGGGCTTGCGGGTTTCAACGGGGTGGAGTTGCTGGAGGGTCTGCCGCGCAGGCTGGCGACGATGGATGCCTGCCGGCTGGAGATCGGACGCCGCGCCGCCGAGATCATCGCCGCCCATGTCGCCCATCCCGAAGCGCCGCGCGCGCCGGTTCGCATTGCACTGGAGCCGCGTCTTACGCTTGGCGAGACCCTGAGAACTCCCTGAAAACCGGCTGTTTATCGGATGCCGTGAAAAATAGCCTTTGATTTTCACCTGCGAATCGCCAAAGGCTGCGTCAGGTTTGGCGCAGGGAGGACGCGCATGAAGATCGGTTTCATCGGGCTTGGAAATGTCGGCGGCAAGCTGGCGGGCAGCCTGTTGCGCAACGGCCATGACCTATGGGTGCATGACCTCGACGCCGGGGCGCGCGACCGCTTTGCCGCGCGCGGGGCCGGAGTTGCCGCGGGTCCGGCGGAGATGATGCGCGCCTGTGACGTGGTCATCACCTGCCTGCCTTCTCCGGCGGCAAGTGCGGCGGTGATGGAGCAGATGCTGCCCGAGATCGGACCCGGCAAGATCTGGCTGGAGATGTCCACCACCGACGAGGCCGAAATCCGCAGGCTCGGGGCGCAGGTGATCGCGCGCGGCGGTGCGGCGGTGGATTGCCCCGTCTCGGGCGGTTGTCACCGGGCCGATACCGGCAATATCTCGATCTTCGCGGGCTGCGACCGGGCCACGTTCGAGCGCATCCTGCCGCTGCTCAGGACCATGGGGCGGCGCATCCTGCACACGGGCGATCTGGGCAGCGCCTCGGTGCTCAAGGTGATGACCAACTACCTTGCCACGGCGAACCTGCTCACGCTCTGCGAGGCGATGGTGACGATGAAGGCGGCGGGCATGGATCTGGCCACCACCTATGAGGCCATCCGCATCAGTTCGGGCACGTCCTTTGTCCACGAGACCGAGAGCCAGGTGATTCTCAACGGCTCGCGCGATATCAATTTCACCATGGATCTCGTGCAAAAGGATATCGGGCTGTTCCAGTCGATCGCAGAGCGCCATGGCGTGCCGCTTGAAATCTCGCCCTTGATGATCGAGATCTTCCGGGACGGCGTGGCGCGATATGGCGCTCGGGCAAAGTCCGACGACATCATAAGACGGCTGGAAGAGGCCACCGGCCTTGACATCACCGCGCCCGGATTTCCGGCGGACATGGTCGATGACGAGCCAGAGGAGCCGGGCTATGAGGTGCGGCCAAAGGGACGGGACTGAGCTTTGCGATTGGAGGCTTGACGGCGCCTGAGATGGGCGCCGGGCCTTGTGGCAGGGGCATTAGCCGCCGGTGGATAGGGCAATGAGAAACGGCAGGTCGAGATGCTCGACCTGCCGCAGAACCGACAGCGATTTGATCCGAACCGGTCAGCCGATGGCCGCTGCCTTCACGTCTTCGTCGATGAAGGGAACATATTGGGCGAAATTGTCGGCGAACATCTGCACCAGTTTGGCCGCCTGCGCGTCATAGGCCTCGGGGTCGTCCCAGGTGCGGCGCGGATCAAGCAGGACCTCGGCCACGCCCGGGACCGAGACGGGAACCTCGAAGCCGAAATTCGGATCCTTGCGGAATTCGACATCCCCGAGCGAGCCGTCGAGTGCGGCGGCCAGAAGCGCGCGGGTTGCCTTGATCGGCATCCGCGACCCGGTGCCATAAGCCCCGCCCGTCCAGCCGGTATTGACCAACCAGCATGTCGCGCCGTGCTTGGCGATCTTGGCCTTGAGCAGGTTGCCATAGACTTCGGGGCGGCGCGGCATGAAGGGCGCGCCAAAGCAGGTGGAGAACACCGGTTGCGGCTCTGTCACACCGCGCTCGGTCCCGGCCATCTTGGATGTGAAGCCCGACAGGAAATGATACATCGCCTGCGCCGGTGTGAGCCGCGAGATCGGCGGCAACACCCCGAAGGCGTCGCAGGTCAGCATGATGACATTCTTGGGATGCCCGCCAAGTGCTGTTTCGGAGGCGTTCGCGATATAGTGCAGCGGATAGGCGCAGCGCATGTTGGGCGTCAGGCTGTCATCCTCGAAATCAAGCTCGAGCGTGTCGGGATCGAACACCATGTTTTCCACCACGGTGCCGAATTTCGACGTGGTGGCGTAGATGTCCGGCTCGGCGTCAGGATCAAGATTGATCGTCTTGGCATAGCAGCCACCCTCGAAATTGAAGGTGCCGCGATCAGACCAGCCGTGTTCATCGTCGCCCAGCAGCGTGCGCGCGGGATCGGCCGAAAGCGTGGTCTTGCCGGTGCCCGACAGGCCGAAGAAAATGGCGGCATCGACCGGATTGCCCTCGGCATGGTTGGCCGAGCAGTGCATCGGCATGACGCCCTTTTCGGGCAGCAGGTAATTGAGCAGGGTAAAGATGGATTTCTTGTTCTCGCCAGCGTAGCCGGTATTTCCCACGAGGATCAGCTTGCGGTCGAAATTCATCGCGACCACGGTGTCGGAGCGGCAGCCATGCCGCTCGGGATCGGCCTTGAACCCCGGGCAGTTGATGACTGTGAAATCGGCGACAAAGCTGTCGAGCGTTGCGCGCTCGGGGCGGCGCAGCATGGTGCGGTTGAACAGGCTGTGCCAGGCCAGTTCGGTGATCATGCGCACATTGATCGACAGCTCCGGATCGGCCCCGCCGACAAGATCCTCGACAAAGACCTCGCGGCCCGCGAGCCAGGCGATCATGTCATCATGGAGCGTGTCGAATTTCGCAGGATCCATCGCACCGTTGTTTTCCCACCAGACGGTGCTCTCGGTGCTGTCGGAGCGCACGATGAACTTGTCCTTGGGGGATCGACCCGTGAACTTGCCCGTCGAGACCAGCAACGCACCGCCGAGGCCCAGGGTGCCCTCGCCCCGGCGGATCGCGGCTTCGATGAGCGCCGGTTCGAGCAGGTTGTAATGCACCCGTCCGAGGCCGGTGATGCCCTGATCCTCGAGCCGGAAATCCGGATTGACCCGATCGATTGTCATTTTGTCATGCTCCTTGGTGTCAAACCGCGCCCGTGCGCGTTTGTCCTGAAAGAGGGGCCGGTTCCGGTCCCGGTCGGGCGAAACATCCCGGCTGCCGCGGTCTTAGCATGGCAGTTTCAAGAAATAACAGTGCGCTTTCACGCAGTTAGCGCAATCAGCGACAAGTTAGCGCAACCAGCGGACGGCGCGGGCGGGTCCCGACCGCGCGAAACGGTAAAACTGAGTCAATTTAGCCATTGGAAAGAAATTTCTGTCTCAATGAGTGCCGGGATGCCTGGCCGATTCGCAGTTTTGGATTGCGAAGTGAGGGGAAAAAGTAGCATAGTGAAGAAAAAATCAGGCAACACGAGCAGCATAAGGATCACTCAATGTCCAGAATCGCCCTTGTGGACGATGACAGGAATATTCTGACATCCGTCTCCATGACGCTTGAGGCCGAGGGCTTCGAGGTGGAAACCTATAACGACGGTCAACAGGCGTTTGACGCGTTTTCCAAGAAATTGCCGGATATGGCGGTGCTCGACATCAAGATGCCGCGCATGGACGGCATGGACCTGTTGCAGCGGTTGCGGCAGAAATCGCAGATGCCGGTGATTTTCCTCACCTCCAAGGATGACGAGATCGACGAGGTGCTTGGCTTGCGGATGGGGGCCGACGACTATGTCAAGAAGCCGTTTTCGCAGCGGCTTCTGGTGGAACGCATCCGCGCGCTGCTGCGTCGGCGGGACGCTGCGGTGGGTGGGATCGTGCCCGAAGGGGATGAGCACAAGGTGATAGAGCGGGGCGAGCTGCGGATGGACCCGCTGCGCCACTCGGTGACGTGGAAGGGGCAGGACGTGTCGCTGACCGTCACCGAATTTCTGCTGTTGCAGGCCCTCGCGCAGCGGCCCGGCTTCGTCAAGAGCCGCGATCAGCTGATGGATGTGGCCTATGACGATCAGGTTTATGTGGACGATCGCACCATCGATAGCCACATCAAGCGCCTGCGCAAGAAACTGCGGATGGTCGATCCCGAATTCTCGGCCATCGAAACGCTCTACGGGATCGGGTATCGTTACAACGAGGAATGATGGCCCTTGCCGAGGGAATGAATGTGCGCGACATGCCGCCTCGAAAGGACGGGGATCTTGTCCTCGGGGATGACTTTGTCGCCCCCGACCGGGTAGAGGACAGCGAGATCACGGCGCGGCGGGCGCGGCGTGGCTGGCTGTCTTTGCGCAGCTCGCCGCTGACGCGCAAGATCGTCACCTTCAATCTGATCGCGCTCAACATACTTGTGATCGGTATTCTCTACCTCAACGGATCGCAGGCATCCCTTGTCGATCAGACCGTCGAGGGACTGCGAGAGCGCGCGGCGCTCACTGCCGATGTGGTGGCCGCGCGTCTGCCACAAAGCGCGCCCGTGAACCTTGCCACAGGCGACGGCGTGGATGTTGCCGATACGCTCGAGCGGCTCGCGGTGCGCGAGGGAACGGAATTGTTCCTGTTTGACGCCGAGGGAAACCTGATCGGTCGGAAAACCGGCGATCTGCCTCGCGCCCGCAGCATCGAGACCCTGCCCGACACGCCCCTCACGGACCTGATTTCACGGGTCTGGGCCGCGGTTTCACGCCACTTTGCCACGGGCACTGACGGCGATCCCGACGAGGCGCTTACCAACAGCCTGCGCGCCATGGCCGATATCTCGTTGCGCCAGGGCGCACAGGTCCGCATCGAACAGGACGCGGGCAGCGTGATCCTTGCGGCCAGCGCCCCGGTGATGCGCGCGGGCGGGCCGGTGGCCGTGATCGCGCTGGCCGATACCTCGGGCGAGATCGAACGCCTGGCGGCGGGAGAGCGCGAACGCGTGTTGCAGATGTTTCTCATCGCCACGTTGATTTCGGTCGGCCTGAGCCTCGTGCTGGCCTCCACCATCTCGAACCCGCTGGCCGATCTGGCGGCGGCGGCCGAAATCGGGCGCGAGCGCAACCGGGGCAAGGGGACGAGCGGACGCATCCGCATCCCCGATCTTACGGCGCGCCCCGACGAGATCGGGCGCCTCTCGGGGGCGCTGCGCGGAATGGTGGGGGCCCTCTACAGCCGGATCGAGAGCAACGAGCAATTCGCCGCGGATGTGGCCCATGAGATCAAGAACCCGCTGGCGAGCCTGCGATCGGCCGTGGGCACGATGCGCATCGCCAAACGTGAAGATCAGCGCGAACGCCTGCTCGAGGTGATCGAGCACGATGTGCGAAGGCTCGACCGGCTGGTGAGCGACATCTCCAATGCCTCGCGGCTTGACAGCGAGCTTGTCCGTGAAACGCAGGAATCCTTTGACCTTCTCGGCCTCTTGCGCAACCTCGGCACCTATCTGGGCGAGGAGGCCAAGAAGAAGGGGATCGAGTTCATCACCGATTTCCCCAAGGAACCGGTGGTGATTACGGGGCTGGAGGCGCGGCTGGCGCAGGTCTTTGTGAACCTGATCACCAATGCCATCAGTTTCTGCGACGAAGGCGATGCGATCCGCATCTGGGCACGCCGCCGCGCCAATCGCGTTCTGGTCGTGGTCGAGGATACCGGGCCGGGTATCCCGCCTGAGGCGCTGGAAAAGGTGTTCCTGAGGTTCTATTCGGAACGGCCCGAAGGCGACTTCGGCAACAATTCCGGTCTTGGACTGGCGATCTCCAAGCAGATCGTGGACGCACATGAGGGTGTGATCTGGGCCGAGAACATCCACCCGACGCAGGCCGATGCCACCTCGGAACCGCTCGGCGCGCGGTTTGTGGTGGGCCTTCCGGTCTGACCGATGGCGCAGGGCCAGGCGCGCGGCGAGGTGATCCACGGCAGTTGCGTGGCGGTGGCGGGCCGGGCCGTGCTCATCCGGGGGGTGTCGGGGGCGGGCAAGTCCGCGCTGGCGCTAAGGCTTATCGCACTGGGCGCGGGGCTGGTCGCGGATGACCGCACGCGGGTCTGGCGCTCGGGCGCGCAGGTGATGGCGGACGCACCCGACACGATCCGGGGCCTGATCGAGGCGCGGGGAGTTGGTATCCTGCAACTGGACGCCACGGGACCTGTGCCGCTGGCCCTGGTGGTCGATCTCGACGCGAGGGCCGAAGGGCGGTTGCCGGTGCAAAAAACGACGGTTTTGGCCGGAATTTGTCTGCCTCTCGTCAAAAACGCGCCGTCTGCTCATTTTCCGGCCTCGATCCTGCTCTATCTCAAGGGAAACGGTCCAACCTGAGGAAACGAACAACAGCCATGGTGCCCCCCGTTCCACCCGCAGAGCATCCCCACCCGCTTGTTCTGGTGACCGGCCCCTCGGGCGCGGGGCGCAGCACGGCGATTCACGCGCTCGAGGATATGGGCTTCGAGGCGATCGACAACCTGCCGCTCACGCTGTTGCCGCGACTGCTTGACGGACATGAACCCGACAAGCCGCTGGCGCTTGGCATCGACGTGCGCAATCGCGATTTCTCGACGCAGGCGCTGATCGAGGTGATCGACAGCGGCGCATTCGTGCCGCCCGGCGTGATGCAGGTGCTCTATCTCGATTGCCGCGCCGAAATCCTGCTGCGGCGTTTTTCCGAGACGAGACGGCGGCACCCGCTTGCCCCCGACGATAGCCCCGAAGTGGGCATTGCGCAGGAAATGGACCTGCTTGGACCGATCCGCGCGCGCGCCGATATCGTCGTGGACACATCCGAGATGTCGCCGCATGACCTGCGCGCGGAGCTTGCCCGCTGGTTTGCACCCGAAGGGGCCGGACGGCTGGCGATTTCGGTGCAGTCGTTTTCCTACAAGCGCGGGCTGCCGCGCGGCCTCGATCTTGTGGTCGACTGCCGATTTCTCAGCAACCCGCATTGGCAAGAGGGATTGCGTGCCCTTGACGGACGCAGCGCCGATGTTCGCGCCCATGTGACAGGTGATCCGCGCTTTGCCGAGTTCTTCGAGCGCCTTTGCGCGCTTCTTGATCTGGTGTTGCCTGCACACGAGGCCGAGGGCAAGGCCTATCTGGCCATCGGGTTCGGCTGCACCGGGGGGCAACACCGCAGTGTTGCCGTGGCCGAAATGCTGACGGCAAGACTTGCGGAGCAAGGCTGGCCGGTGTCAATAAGGCACAGGGAAATAGAGCGGCATGAGCCGGGGAGTGGGCGGTCATGATCGGAATCGTGATCGTGGCACATGGCGGGCTGGCCCGCGAATATCTAAGGGCGGTCGAACATGTGGTCGGCGCGCAGGCAGGTATCGTGGCCGTCACCGTCGAAGGCGATCATGACCGCGCGGGCAAGCAGGACGAGATTTGCGCCGCCGCCGATGCGGTCGATACCGGGGGCGGGGTGGTCATCGTTACCGATATGTTCGGCGGCTCGCCGTCCAATCTTTCGCTGCGCGCCTGCCGCCCCGACAACCGGCGTATCCTTTATGGGGCGAATCTGCCGATGCTGATAAAACTGGCCAAAAGCCGCCACATGACCGTGCCCGATGCGGTCAGGGCTTCTCTCGAGGCGGGGCGCAAGTACATCGACAGCCACAATGTATCGGTCGAATGAAGGAATGCAACATGGGTGAGAGCACGCGGCGGGCCCTGGAGATCGTCAACGAAAAGGGGCTTCATGCGCGCGCAGCCGCCAAGTTTGTCGAGGTGGTCGAGGGCTTTGATGCAACGGTCGAGGTGCATCACGGCGGCCAATCGGCCTCGGGCGACAGCATCATGGGGCTTTTGATGTTGGCAGCGGCGCGGGGAAGCACTATTGACGTCGAAATCGCGGGGCCCGATGCCGAACCGCTGGCCGAGGCATTGGCAGGGCTGATCGCCGACCGGTTCGGCGAAGAAATGTAGGCCACGCGGCCCCTGACAGAACGGAACGGGACGGACCGAGTGAGCACCAAGGCGCAGCCACAGGCCGGCGAAGAGGCGGGCGGTGAGATTCTCTTCACCAAGTATGACCGTCGCAGCCTGACCTATGCCAACAGCTTCGACAGCCCGAGCACGGCCTTGATCATCCGGGCGATGGAATGGTTCACCGGCAAGCTGACCATCCTGCGCATGATCCGCGCCTTCGAGAAGCGCGGCGCCCCGACGGGGCAGGCCTTCTGGCGCGCGGCGCTCGACACGATGGGGATTCCGCTTCTCACGCCTGATGAGGAGGTGGCGCACATTCCGCCGGAGGGGCCCGTGGTGGTTGTGGCCAACCATCCGCACGGGCTTGTGGACGGGATGATCCTGGCCGATCTGATCGGGCGGCGGCGGACGGATTACAAGATCCTGACGCGTGCGCTGCTTACGGGGATCGACGAGGTGGCGGCCTCCTACATGATTTCGGTGCCATTTCCGCATGAGCCGGACGCGCAGCGCAAATCGGTCGAGATGCGCGCCATGGCGATGGCGCATCTGAAGGATGGTGGCGTGATCAGCGTGTTTCCGTCCGGTGTCGTGGCATCGTCGGATTCGATGTTCGGTCCGGTGATCGAGCGCGAATGGAATGTGTTTACCGCGCAGATGATCCGGCGCTCCGGCGCGCAGGTGGTTCCGATCTATTTTCCGGGATCGAATTCGCGCCTGTATCAGATGGCCAACCGGATTTCGGCGACGATGCGTCAGGGGCTTTTGCTGCATGAGGTGGTGCGCAGTTGCAACCGCCCGCAAAAGCCCGTGGTGGGCGCGCCGATCACACCCGAGCGCATGGCCATGCTCGAAAGCGACCCGCGCGGCTTCATGCAATGGCTGCGCGCGCATACGCTCTCGCTGGGAGAGCGGCGGGGCTGACGGGTTGCGCTGGCGCGGTGGTGCGACGCCGCGTGCAGTGATCCTTCGTGCCCGGCCAAGCGCAAGAAAGTTCAAAACTTTCTTGGCCGGAATTTTTTGAAAATTCCGGCGTGAAACGGCCGCCCCTGGCCACATTCGCCCGTCGCGTCAGTTGAACCGGTTGTCACGGGGAAAACCGCGTGGCGC
Source organism: Alphaproteobacteria bacterium HGW-Alphaproteobacteria-1 (assembly GCA_002842985.1). Taxonomy (GTDB): domain Bacteria; phylum Pseudomonadota; class Alphaproteobacteria; order Rhodobacterales; family Rhodobacteraceae; genus Roseovarius. The sequence goes on along the minus strand of PHEQ01000025.1, from coordinate 11,031 downwards.
CATTCGGCCCGAACTCGCGCGTTTGGCCAGCCATTCATCAAGGTCCGTCTCGGTGCGGGTGCGCCCTGCCGGATCACGCCAGCTCAGGCCGTCGGCAAGGGCGAAGGTGGTGGCGTCCGACAGCCCTCCGTCCTTGAATTTCTGGAGGCGCACCCCCTTGCCCCGGCCCAGTTCGGGCAGTTCGTCCAGTGGGAAGACCAGCACCTTGCGGTTCTCGCCGACGCAGGCGACGTGATCGCCGGTGACCGGGCGACAGACCTGCGCGCGGGCGGGCGCGCGCAGGTTGAGAACCTGCTTGCCCGCGCGGGTCTGGGCCAGCACCTCCTCTTCGGGGACGACAAAGCCATCGCCGGTGGAGGACGCGACCAGAAGCTTGCCGCCCGGACGGTGGATGAAAAGCGTCACGATCTCGGCCTCGTTGGGCAGATCGACCATCAGGCGCAAGGGCTCGCCCATGCCGCGCCCGCCGGGCAGGTTCGCAGCCGAGAGGGTATAGAAGCGCCCGTTGGTGCCGAAGACCAGCAGCCGGTCTGTGGTCTCGGCATGGAAAAGAAAGCGCGGGCCGTCGCCATCCTTGAATTTCAACTCGCGATTGAGGTCGATATGGCCGGTCATGGCGCGGATCCAGCCCATGCGCGAGCACACGACGGTAATCGGCTCGCGTTCGATCATCGCCTCGAGCGGCACCTCCTCGATGCTGCCCGCCTCGGCGAAGGTGGTGCGGCGCGCGCCGATCGGGTGGCTTTTGCCGAAGGTCTTTTTCACCTCGCGCAGCTGATCGGCGATGGCGGCCCATTGCAGGGCGGCGTCCTCGATCAGGTCCTCGAGCCCGGCGCGCTCGGCCATCAGCGCGTCGCGCTCGGCGCGCAGCTCCATTTCCTCGAGACGGCGCAAGCTGCGCAGGCGCATGTTGAGGATCGCCTCGGCCTGCACCTCCGAAAGCCCGTCCTCGCCCTCGGGGGCGGGCGGCACGTAATCGGCCTCGGAGGTGGCGCGCACGAATGTGCGGCCCCAATCCTCGCGCATCAGCGCAGCCTTCGGCTCGTCGTCATAGCGGATGATGTCGATCACGCGGTCCAGGTTGAGGAAGGCGACGATCAGCCCTTCAAGCACCTCGAGCCGGTGGTCGATCTTTTCCATCCGGTGCCGCGACCGGCGCAAGAGCACCTCCTGCCGGAAATCGAGAAAGGCGCGCAGCACCTCGCGCAGCGAGCAGACGCGCGGCGTCACCCCGTCGATCAGCACGTTCATGTTGAGCGAGAACCGCACCTCGAGATCGGAATTGCGGAACATCATCCCCATGAGCATGTCCGGGTCGACATTGCGCGAACGCGGCTCGAGGACAAGGCGGATATCCTCGGCGCTCTCGTCGCGGACATCGGCGAGAATTGGCACCTTGCGGGTCTGAATGAGTTCGGCGATGCGCTCGATCAGGCGCGATTTCTGAACCTGATACGGGATCTCGGTGATGACGATCTGCCAGAGGCCGCGGCCCAGATCCTCGACCTGCCAGCGCGCGCGCAACCGGAAACTGCCGCGCCCGGTCAGGTAGGCCTGCGCGATGCTCTCGCGCGGCTCGACGATGACGCCGCCGGTGGGAAAATCGGGGCCGGGGATATGGCCCAACAGGGTTTCGTCGCGGGCCTCGGGGGATTTGATCAGGTGCAGGCAGGCGTCGATCAGCTCGGCGATATTGTGCGGCGGAATGTTGGTGGCCATGCCGACCGCGATCCCCGACGATCCGTTGGCCAGCAGGTTGGGAAAGGAGGCGGGCAGCACCACGGGTTCACGCAGCGTGCCGTCGTAATTGTCGCGGTAATCGACGGCATCCTCGGCCAGACCCTCGAGCAGCGCCTCGGCGAAGGCGGTCAGTCGCGCCTCGGTGTAGCGCGCGGCGGCCGGGTTGTCGCCGTCGATATTGCCGAAATTGCCCTGACCGTCCACGAGCGGGTAGCGCACCGCGAAATCCTGCGCGAGGCGCGCCATGGCGTCATAGATCGCGGCATCGCCATGGGGGTGATAGTTGCCCATCACATCGCCAGAAATCTTGGCCGATTTGCGAAACCCCCCGGTGCTGTTGAGCCGGAGTTCGCGCATGGCATAGAGGATGCGGCGATGCACGGGCTTCAGCCCGTCGCGCGCATCGGGGAGCGCGCGGTGCATGATGGTCGAGAGCGCATAGGTCAGATACCGCTCGCCGATGGCACGGCGGAGCGGTTCGGCCACTGCTTCGGGCCGCATGTTGGGGTCGTCCAGCAAATCACTCATGAATGTTGTGATACCGCCGGGGGGCGGGCGCGTAAAGCACAGAGGCGCGGGGTTGCTGTCCGGCGCGCGGATTTCCCCTCACGGGCGTGGGGCGAATCGGGTATTGTCGACTTAGCTGCCAAGCTGATGAATTTACCGTGTGGTGATGTTGGGGGGACGCGCGATGTGGCGCTTTATTCTTATTTCTTTCGTATTTCTGGGATGGGCCTTTTACACGATGAGCGGCGGGGCCGATTACACGCCCGCAGCCAACTCCATTCAGGCGCGCGCGCTCCTGTCCGAGCACCGGCCCAAGGCGCGGCCCTTGCGGGAAAATGTGATCCAGATCGCGCAGGCGCCGTCAGTGGTGAGCCGCGTCGCGACCTCGCTTGAGCAGGTGGGGACGGGCGGAGCGCAGGTGGTGCTTGCCTCGGTCGAGGCGCGGCCGGTCGATCCGCGCATCGTCGTGCCGACCGTCGTTGCCCGGTCGGTCGTGCCGCCGGAGGGCGTGATGGTGGAGACGGTGGCGCCCGTCGCTGCCCCCGCCGCGCCGGAGCGGGCCGAGGACCGGCGCCGCGTTTCGGGCCATTCGGTCAACCTGCGCACCGGGCCGGGCAGGGATTACGGCCGCCTCGGCAGCCTTGCGCGCGGCACGGAGGTGATCGTGCTCGATGACAGTCGCGTCGGCTGGGTCAAGCTTCGCGTGGTCGACACGGGGCGCATCGGCTGGATGGCCGCGCCGCTTCTGGTGGCGACAAACTGAGCCTTGCAACCCGCGCCCGCCCGCGTCAAGAAGGCGGACATGGGACAGAAATCAATCCTTATCACCGGCTGTTCGTCGGGGATCGGCCTTGATGCGGCGCGGACCTTGCGCGCGCGCGGGTGGCGGGTTTTTGCGACCTGCCGCAAGCAGGGCGATTGCGACCGGCTGCGCGCCGAGGGGTTTGAAAGCCCACGCCTTGATTATGCCGACGAGGCGAGCATCAAAACGGCGCTGGCGGAGATGCTGGACGCCACCGGTGGGCGGATCGACGCGCTTTTCAACAATGGCGCCTATGCCTGTCCGGCGTTGGTCGAGGATCTGCCGCGCGGCGCGCTGCGCGAAATTTTTGAGTCCAATGTCTTTGGCTGGCATGACCTCACGCGGCAGGTGATCCCCGCGATGCGGGCACAGGGGCAGGGGCGGATCGTGCAATGCTCGTCGGTGCTGGGGCTGGTCGCGATCGGCTGGCGCGGGGCCTATGTGAGCACGAAATTCGCGCTTGAGGGGCTTTCGGACGCGCTGCGCATCGAGATGCGCGGCACCGGCATTGAGGTCAGCCTGATCGAGCCGGGACCTGTCACGACGAAAATCCGCGAGAATGCGCGCGCGCCCTTCGAGCGGTGGATCGACTGGGAGGGCGCGGCGCGGGCCGAGGAGTATCGCACGAAACTGCGGCCCCGGCTTTATGGCGACTACAGCCGCGACCGGTTCGAACTGCCGCCTGCGGCGGTGACGACGAAGCTGATCCATGCGCTCGAATCGCCGCGCCCGAAGGCGCGCTATTATGTCACGACGCCGACCTATCTCATGGGGGTGCTGAGGCGGATTTTGCCCACGCGGGCGCTCGATTGGGTGATCTCCAAAGGGTGAGCGGGCAGAGTGCGCATTTTCGGTTTCGCTTTTGCCGCGCACTGGACTAGGTAACGGCCTCGGGCGCGATGAGGACGGGAGACGACATGCTCAGCGATCCATTCTTTCTTCTGGTGGCGGCGGCCTGCGTGGTGACGGCGCTTATCCTCGTCCGGGGCATCGCCACCTTCGGCAAGGAGGGGATCGAGAACGCCAAGCGCGCCAACAAATACATGTGGTGGCGGATCATCGCGCAATTCGTGGCTGTGCTGTTGATCCTGCTGTTTGTCTATGTCCGCAGGCAGGGAGGCTGAGACCATGGTGGTGCTCAACAAGATTTACACGCGCACGGGAGACGCTGGCGAGACCGCGCTTGGCAACGGCGCGCGGGTGGCGAAACATTCCGCGCGCGTCACCGCCTATGGCACCGTGGACGAGGTCAACGCGACGCTTGGGCTGGCGCGGCTTCATGCAGAGGACGAGACCGATGCGGCGCTGGCGCGGATTCAGAACGACCTGTTCGATCTGGGGGCCGATCTGTGCCGCCCCGAAATGGACAAGGACGCCGAGGCCGACTATCCGCCGCTGCGCATGGTGCCCGCGCAGGTCGAGCGGCTGGAGGCCGAGATCGACGCGATGAACGCGCATCTGGAGCCGCTGCGCAGCTTCATCCTGCCGGGCGGCAGCGCGCTTGCGGCGCATCTGCATCTCTGCCGCACCGTGTCGCGGCGCGCCGAGCGGCTGGTGGTGGAACTGGCCGCGCTCGAGCAGGTCAACGAGGCGGCGATCCGCTATCTCAACCGGCTGAGCGACTGGATGTTCGTGGCAGCAAGAATGGCCAATGACGGCGGCCGCGCGGATGTGCTCTGGATACCCGGCGCGAACCGCTGAAACATTCCTGTAACGATGCGGGGGCACAAACCGCGAAAACGTGGCGTCCCCGGATCATGACGTGACGATTTTGCCCTGTTTTCCCCGCGCCCAAGCCGGTATCAACGCGCGGGAGAGCCAAGCCGGGGGGCGTCGTCGTCCCCCACCACTGTAAGGGAGACCGTGCCGATGAAGGTGCTCGTGCCTGTCAAGCGCGTGATCGATTATAACGTGAAAGTCCGTGTCAAGGCGGATGGCAGCGGGGTCGATCTTGCCAATGTGAAGATGTCGATGAACCCGTTCGACGAGATTGCCGTGGAAGAGGCGATCCGTCTGAAAGAAGCGGGCAAGGCCGATGAGATCATCGCGGTCTCCATCGGCGTGAAACAGGCGCAGGAGACGCTGCGCACGGCGCTGGCGATGGGGGCGGACCGGGCGATTCTGGTCATTGCCGCCGAGGATGTGCATCAGGACATCGAGCCGCTCGCCGTGGCCAAGATCCTGGCGAAGATCGTCGAGGAAGAGGCCCCCGGCCTCGTGCTCTGCGGCAAGCAGGCGATCGACAACGACATGAACGCGACCGGGCAGATGCTGTCGGCGCTTCTGGGGTGGTCGCAGGCGACCTTCGCCTCCAAGCTCGAGATCGAGGGCGACAGCGCCCTGGTAACGCGCGAGGTCGATGGCGGGTTGCAGACCATCAAGGTGGCGATGCCCGCCATCGTGACGGTCGATCTGCGCCTGAACGAGCCGCGTTATGCGTCGCTTCCGAACATCATGAAGGCCAAGAAAAAGCCGCTCGATGAAAAGACGGCGGCCGATTACGGCGTCGATGTGAGCCCGCGCCTCGAGATCGTGAAAACCACCGAGCCCGAGACGCGCAAGGCCGGTGTCATCGTCGGTTCGGTCGATGAGCTGGTGGCGAAACTCAAGGAAGCGGGGGTGGTGTGATGGCGGTTCTTCTTCTGGCCGAGGTGACCGATGGTCAGCTCAATGTGGACGCGACCGCCAAGGCGGTGACGGCGGCGGCAAAACTGGGCGATGTGACGGCGCTATGCGCCGGGGCCTCTGCTGCGGCGGCGGGCGCGGCGGCGGCAAAGATCGCCGGTGTCAAAAAGGTGCTGGTGGCCGAGGATGCCACGCTCGGGCACCGTCTTGCGGAACCGACGGCGGCGCTGATCGTGAGCCTTGCGGGCGATTATTCGCATATCGTGGCCCCGGCCACGACCGATGCCAAGAACGTGCTGCCCCGGGTGGCGGCCCTTCTGGATGCGATGGTGATTTCGGACGTGTCCGGCGTGGTCGATGCGGACACATTCGAGCGGCCGATCTACGCGGGCAACGCGATCCAGACGGTGAAATCGCGCGATGCCAAGAAGGTTGTCTCGTTTCGCACCTCGACCTTTGACGCGGCGGGCGAACAGGCGGCGGCACCCGTCGAGAGCATTGGTGCGGCGTCCAATCCGGGCCTCAGCGAGTGGGTCGAGGACAAGGTCGCGGCGAGCGACCGGCCCGAACTCACCTCGGCGGGCGTCGTGGTTTCGGGCGGGCGCGGTGTCGGGTCGAAGGACGATTTTGCGCTGATCGAGAGTCTTGCCGACAAGCTTGGAGCCGCTGTCGGCGCCTCCCGCGCGGCGGTCGATTCGGGCTATGCGCCGAACGACTGGCAAGTGGGGCAGACCGGCAAGGTGGTGGCGCCCGATCTCTACGTGGCCGTCGGTATCTCGGGCGCGATCCAGCACCTTGCCGGGATGAAGGACAGCAAGATCATCGTTGCCATCAACAAGGACGAGGAGGCCCCGATTTTCCAGGTGGCCGATTTCGGCCTTGTGGCGGATCTTTTCACCGCTGTGCCGGAGTTGATCGAAAAACTCTGATTTGTCAGGGGTTTCAGGAAGGGCCCGCGCGCGACGCGGGCCCTTTTTCGTTGAGGATTGCCGAAAGCGTCGGGCGCAGCGCCTCGGCCACCTCCCGATGGGCGAGCGGTCCGGGCAGGGCGGTGGCGACGCTTTCCTCCATCAGGCCGAAACGCATCCCGCGGGTGCCTTGTGCGCGGGCGGTGTCGGAGATGACCGACATCACCACACCCCGCGCGCGCGGCGCGATCGTGTCGAGCATGGCGCGGCTGACAAAGGCCGGGTCGGTGTCGATGCCGCCACAATCCGCGCCAGAGCCCGGCGCATGGTTCGAGAGCCACAGCAGGATCACGGGCGGCGCGATCCGGTCCAGAAGGTGCGCCATGCGCCGCACCCAGGACGCCTGCACGGCCACGCGCATCTGCGCGAAACGCTCGGGCGAGAGCGCGTGAAGCCGACGCATCATGTGGCGCGTGAAGTGGAATTCGGTGAAATCCACCTCTGGATAGAGCCGTTCGAGCGGTGGTGCTGCGCGCAGGAAACGGTCGTTGCGACGCGGATGCACGGCATAGAACGGATTGCTCAGGTTCATCCCGCAGGGGATTTGCAGCACGACGGCGCGCGCGGTTTGCGCAAGCGGCAGCGGCCCGCCGGGGGCAAGCCAGAGGTCCGGCCCGGCATTGGGCACGCCAAGGTTGAGACAGGCCGGCCCGTCCCTTGTCTCCAGCAGCGCGGGCCAGGGCCGATCCACGAAAGTGCCATAGGTTTCGGTCCCTCCCATGCAAGCCAGGTAGTCCCGTCGCAGATCGCGCGCCGGGCCGCGAAACGAAAGCCGCACGCCCGGATAGCGCACAGGCCGATAGTCAAGGGGCCGCCGCCCCACGCGTTCATATGCCATGGTTCCCACCCTTTTCAGTCACCCGGAGACAAGCCTCGCCGATTCGTCTTACCAATCCGCTAAAGCGCGAATTTGAGGCATATTTTCGAGGAACGCGGCCCTTGCGGCCCCGCACCGCCGGGGCCTATGCTGCGCGGGATAGTCGATGAGGGGGCAGGCCATGGATATCCGGACGGTGGGCGTTGTGGGCGCGGGACAGATGGGCAACGGCATCGCGCATGTGATGGCGCTTGCAGGCTATGACGTGCTGCTCAACGACATCAGCGCGGACGCGCTCGAGAAGGCGGTGGGGATCATCCGCAAGAACCTCGAGCGGCAGGTGAGCCGCGAGAAGATCAGCACCGCGGATATGGAGGCCACGCTTGCGCGGATCACCACGACGGTGGATCTGCCTGCGGTCGGCAAGGCCGACCTGATCATCGAGAGCGCGACCGAGCGCGAGGACATCAAACAGAAGATTTTCGACGCGCTGCTGCCGCATCTCGCGCCGCACACGATCCTGACCTCCAACACCTCGTCGATTTCGATCACCCGGCTGGCAAGCCGCACCGACCGGCCAGAGAAATTCATGGGGTTTCATTTCATGAACCCGGTGCCGGTGATGCAACTGGTCGAACTGATCCGGGGCATCGCCACCGACAAGCCGACCTTCGACACCTGTCTTGGCGTGGTCGAGAAGCTTGGCAAGACCGCGGCGAGTGCGGAGGATTTCCCGGCCTTCATCGTCAACCGCATCCTCATGCCGATGATCAACGAGGCGGTCTATACGCTCTATGAGGGGGTGGGGAATGTGCGCTCCATCGACCAATCGCTGAAGCTGGGGGCCAATCACCCGATGGGCCCGCTGGAACTGGCGGATTTCATCGGGCTGGATACCTGCCTTGCGATCATGAACGTGCTGCATGACGGGCTGGCGGACACCAAATACCGGCCCTGTCCGCTGCTGACGAAATATGTCGAGGCGGGCTGGCTCGGGCGCAAGACGGGGCGGGGGTTCTACGACTATCGCGGCGAGGAGCCGGTGCCGACGCGCTAACGACGGCAGGCCCCCGTCGCCGATGTGACGACGCGGAATTTTGAAAAAATTCCGATCAAGAAAGTTTTCAACTTTCTTGACAGCAATCTTGCGCAAGGGCGATCACGATGCGGTGTTGACCTGGGCAAAGGTGATCCCAGAAGCCCCTCACACCGCCTCGGCCATCAGCCACACGCCGCCATCGGGACGCAGCGTGAGGATCATCACCGGGGCAGGGTCGCGGCCCGGCACGGGGGTGAAGCGGAAGCGCGACAAAAGTGTAGCGAGGATGATCACCGCCTCTTGCAGCGCAAAGCTTGCCCCGATGCAGATGCGTGGCCCGTCGCCGAAGGGGAGGTAGCTATAGCGCTCGATGTGCTTGCGGTCCGCGAAACGGTCGGGGCGAAAGGCGTCGGGGTCCTCCCACAGCATGTGATGGCGGTGCAGCGCATAGATCGGGATGATCACGGTGTCGCCGGGGCGAATCTCGCGTCCGCAGAGCGTATCGGGCTTGAGTGCCGTGCGCGAGACGAGACCCGCAGGCGGGTAAAGGCGCAGCGCCTCGTCGATGATCTGGCGGATATAGGGCAGGCGGGATACATCCGCGCCGGTGGCGGCGCGCCCCTGCAAGACGGCCTGCGCCTCGGCGCGCGCGCGGTCCTGCACGCCGTGGTCAAAGGCGCAGAGATAGAGCGACCAGCCAAGCGCGAGCGCGGTCGTCTCATGCCCCGCGACGATGAAGGTCAGCAGGTTGTCGCGCAATTCGGGTGTGCTCATCCGGCGTTTCGTCTCGGGATCCTCGCCGTCGAGCAGCAGGTCGAGCAGGTCGGGCACGCCCGTGCCGGGCCCGCGCGCGCGGCGCGCCTCCACCGCCGCGTCGGCCACGCGTTTCATCTCGGCCACCGAGCCGCCCGCCATGATGCGCCCCGGGCGCGGCACCCAGTCGGGCAGTCCGAGAATGTCGAAGAGCGAGATACGCCCCGCCTCGGCGATATAGGCGTCGATGCCGCGATGCACGCTCTCGGCGTCAAAGCTGCCATCGCCCGAAAAGGTCACATCGGCGATGACGTCGAAGGTGGTGCGCACCATCTCAGCGGCCATGTCCACCGCGCGCGGCCCCGCAGAGGCTATGCGCGCGGCGCTTTGCTCGGCCGCCGCCGTCATCACGGGGGCGAGGTTCATCACGTTGCGATGCGAAAACACCGGGGCCGCCGCGCGCCGCTGCCAGCGCCAATGCGCGCCCTCGGCGATGAACAGCGACTCGCCGATGGCGGGGCGCAGGAGATTTTTCGTGACCAGCGATTTGGGGTAATTGTCCAGCTCTTCCAGCAGCATCCGCCGGATTGCGCCAGGATCCGTCACCATGTGCCAGCGCTTGCCGGTGCGGCCCGAGACCATGGGCTGTCGCGTGGCGATATCGGGAATGATCGAGAGCACGTTTTCACGCGCCGCGCGCAGCGAGCCGAGAATGCCGAGCGGTTCGGTGACAAGCGGCACGCGCACGGGCGTCGGGGCGGTGTCTGTCGCGGTCATGGCGGTCCCCTTCCGGATAGGGGGCATATAGGCTTCGGAGGTGTGCAGGGCAAATGATTGCGCTCGGGGCCCGGCTGGGATATTGCGGCGCAAGTTTGTGACAGGGATTTGCAGCATGATCCGTCTCTTCGCCCTTCTGGGGGTTCTGCTTGTGGCCGGTTGTGCCGGATCGAACGATCTCGACAAGGAAGTGCCATATATGGGCAACTTCCAGCTTGGCCATAACGTTGTCGTCGCACCCAACCTGACCAAGGGACCGGCCTCGCGCGCGGCCACCAAGGAAGAGTGGATCGAGGCCATGACGCAGGCCATCAGCGACCGGATGGGGCGGCACGAGGGCACCAGGCTTTATCATCTGGGGGTCAGCGTCGAGGGCTATGTGCTGGCGATTCCCGGCGTGCCGCTGGTGGCCTCGCCCAAATCGGCGCTCATTCTCAACGTCACGGCCTGGGACGACGCGGCCGGCAAGAAGCTCAACGACAAGCCGCATCTGGTCACGGTCATGGAGACGATTTCCGGCAACACGATTTTCGGCTCTGGGCTGACGCAGAGCAAGGAGGTTCAGATGGCGAACCTCAGCCGCAACGCGGCCAAGCTGATCGAGACCTGGCTCAACCGGCAGAACGACGAGTTCGGCTGGTTCGAGGATGACGGGCGGCCCGCCAACGAAAAGATCGGACTGATTTCGGGGCGGCCCGAGGCGGCGGCCAAGCTGGCCGCGACCGATGAGGCCGCCGGCGCGGTGGGGGCCAAGACCGGCGAGGCGGCAGAGGCGGCAATCGCGCCGCCGCCTGCAGGGTGAGTGCGCCAAGACGCGCTTGATTTTCCCGCTGTAACCCCCTAAACGGCGCGCGGAGCAAGAACCGGGCCGGGCGGCCCCCCAACTGACAAGGTGCCCCGAGAGATGGCAAAGGAAAAGTTTGCACGTAACAAGCCGCATGTGAACATCGGCACGATCGGCCACGTTGACCACGGCAAGACGACGTTGACGGCGGCGATCACG
>PHEQ01000024.1 GCA_002842985.1 Alphaproteobacteria bacterium HGW-Alphaproteobacteria-1 | reverse complement strand
CTGTCCGAGGTCATTCAGGGGGTTGAGTTCAAAGACGGGATCAAGCAACTTCAAGCCGCCGCCTGATGACGGCCGTCACCAACTTTTGGGCATATCTCCCGTCGCGATTGTTCAAAGCATCTTGCCAATTGTCGGAGCAAGCACGGGACGCGTGCTTTGGATGGAAAGTGCAAAGACAACAGCGGTGCTTCAGGTGACGTTAGTTGCAATTGCGTTTGGCGCGCTCATGCGCTCCTTTGTTGTCAGTGATTTCACGGTTCGAAACGTGGTTGAAAATTCCCACTCTCTGAAGCCGATGATCTTCAAGGTTGCCGGCACTTGGGGCAGCCACGAAGGGTCTCTAGTTCTCTGGACCTTTATTCTCGTACTTTTCGGGGCTGGGGTCGCGCTGCTGGGCAGAAACATTCCGGTTGGTCTCAAAGCGCGAACTCTATCCGTTCAAGCCTGGATCAGCGTCGGTTTCCTGAGCTTCATGCTCTTTACATCCAATCCGTTCGAGCGGGTGTTTCCGCCGCCTCTGGATGGCACAGACCTTAATCCTCTGCTGCAGGACATCGGGTTGGCGATGCATCCCCCGCTCTTGTATTTTGGGTATGTCGGCTTCTCGATCGTCTTCTCCTTCGCGGTCGCGGCTCTGATAGAGGGTCGGGTGGATCCCGCATGGGCGCGTTGGGTGCGGCCTTGGACTCTGACGGCCTGGATCAGCCTCACTGCGGGGATCGCACTCGGCTCTTGGTGGGCCTATTACGAACTTGGCTGGGGCGGCTGGTGGTTTTGGGACCCGGTGGAAAACGCATCCTTCATGCCATGGCTGCTGGGTACGGCACTCCTGCACTCCGCTATCGTCACGGAAAAGCGGGACACGTTCAAAAGCTGGACCATTCTTTTGGCCATCCTGACCTTTTCACTGTCACTTCTGGGGACATTTATCGTCCGATCCGGCATTTTGACATCCGTTCACGCGTTCGCGGTCGACCCGGCGCGCGGCGTGTACATTCTCGGCCTTCTTGGCGTAACCATTGTCGGCTCACTGACACTTTACGCATGGCGCGCGCCTCAGCTTGGATCGGGTGGCGTATTTCGGCCGATTAGCCGCGAGGCGGGGCTTTTGCTCAACAACCTTCTGCTCGCGACCGCAACGGCGACCGTCCTTTTTGGAACACTCTATCCGTTGTTTGTGGAAGCGGTGACTGATGAAAAGATCTCTGTAGGACCACCGTATTTCAACGCGACGTTTATCCCTTTCATGCTGCCGCTAGTCATCATCATGGGAATTGGCCCATTCCTGTCTTGGAAACGGGCCGATCTTCCCGGTATCTGGCAGCGGCTGCGTTTGGTTTTTGGTATCGCGATTGGTGTTGCGGGGATCGTTTGGTACCTTCAGACAGACGGGCCCCTGCTTGCAGTGGTCTCAATAGGGATTGCAGCCTGGGTTTTTGTTGCAACGTTGCGCGAATGGGCGTTGCGCATCAAGCTCTTTGATTTACCCCTTTCACAGTCGCTGCGTCGCGCGCGGAACTTGCCGCGCGCTGCGCACGGTATGACGCTCGCGCATCTTGGCGTTGCAATGCTTGTGCTTGGGTTTGTAGGTTCCACAGCCTGGAAGGAAGAACGTGTTCTTTTCGCAGAACCGGGGACGACCGTGGAAATCGCCGGTTTTGAGGTAATATTCGACGGTGTCGAACGGTTGCGTGGTCCAAACTACATCGCACAACAAGGCCAGCTTCGCGTCTTGAAAGATGGACGGGAGATTACGCTTCTTCGTCCGGAGCGCAGAAACTATCCAGTTGCGGGGACGTCCACAACCGAATCTGCAATCCGATCAACGCTCAGAGGTGATCTCTACGTCACCATCAGTGAGCCTGCGACCGAAAAGGCGTCGGGCCAGTGGAATTTGCGCATTCTCTACGAACCACTGGTTAATTGGATATGGATCGGAGCGACGATGCTGGTGCTTGGCGGGTCCCTTTCGCTATCGGACCGCAGATTGCGGGTGGGTGCGCCGTCGCCAAAAAGCCGGTCGTCAGCGCTTCAACCGGCGGAATGATATGATGAAGAAAATCCTTCTCGCGATGCCAGCGCTGGTCGCAGTGGTCTTGGGTGGATTTTTGTTCTGGGGGCTCAACCCAGACCGAGATCCTAACGCAATTCCTTCCGCTTTGGTCTCCGAACCAGTTCCGGATTTTGAGCTTCCACCGGTAGAGAGCACGCAGACCCCCGGACTGTCGGCCGCAGCCCTTCGTAGCATTGGCGAGCCGGTTTTGGTCAATGTATTCGCTTCATGGTGCGTGCCCTGTCGTGCTGAGCATGCGGTGCTAACCAGGCTTGTTGAACAGGACGGTGTTCGGCTGATGGGGATTAACTACATGGACAAACCAGCAGATGCCGCAAACTGGCTGGAGGAGCTTGGCAACCCCTATGAGAGGATCGGATCAGACAGCGAGGGCCGGGTCGGTATCGAATGGGGTATTTCGGGGGTGCCTGAGACGTTTGTGATCGATGCGAACGGTATCGTAGTCTATCGCTACGTTGGTCCCATTGTGACGCCAGAGGCACAGGATGAAATTCGTGCTGCGTTGGCCGCAGCAGGTGGTCAATCATGAAGAGTTGGCTCTATTCACTGGTGCTGATGCTTTCCGCAACAACCGCGGCATGGGCTGTGGAGCCAGATGAGTTGCTGGATGATCCGGTGCTTGAGTCGCGCGCCCGGGAGCTCTCAAAGCAGCTACGCTGCGTTGTCTGCCAGAATCAGGATATCGATAGCTCAAATGCGGGTGTTGCCCGAACGATGCGCACCTTGCTGCGCGAACGTCTGATTGCAGGTGAAACAAATGACGAGATCATTGCGTTTTTCGTAGATCGATATGGTGACTTCGTCCTGTTCAGGCCGCGACTGAAACCCGCCACGTATCTGTTGTGGTTCGGACCAGCGGTTCTTTTTGCCGTTGGGATTGGCGTTGTCTTTGTCACAATCAGGTACCGAAGCAGGGCCGTTCTTGATGGCACTGCTGATCCACTGAGCCCCGATGAAGAGCGTGAGTTCGAAGCCATTTTTCATGAAAATGAAGGACGGAGAGACCCATGATTTGGTTGGTGTTAGGCGCGATGGCATCCATCACTGTCCTTCTGTTCTTGTCCGGTCTCTATCGAACGGGTGAAGTCCTGAACAGAAAGGATGGAGCGTTGGTTATCCTCAAGGATCAGCTTTCCGAAATTGATACTGATCAAGAGCGGAATCTGATATCCGTTACCGAGGCCGACGCGGCCAGGGTTGAAATCAAACGCCGCATTCTGGCTGCCGGTCGGCTTGCGACACGTGAATCGTCGCGCGCAAGTGGGCGAAGCACCATCTTCGCGTCCGCCATTGCCACGCCATTGGTAGCCTTCGCTCTGTATTCTCAAATCGGCTCGCCACAGATCGAAAGCCAGCCTCTGGCGTCTCGCGCATCTGAAACCCAGGAAGCCGCAAACCTCTCAGAGTTGACCCAGAGACTAAAAACCCGGCTTGAAGCAGACGAGTCTGGTGGACCAAGTGATGGTTGGGTTCTGCTCGGTCAGACCTATATGCGTATGGCTCGTTACGATGATGCCGCCGATGCATTCGAACGCGTCACTGTCCGCGACAATGCAGATATCTCAACCCTATTGCTATATGCCGAGGCCTTGATCGCAGCCGAGAACGGGATCGTGACGCCGCAAGCGGAAAGCGTGATCGAACGCGCATCGGAGATGGCCCCCGATGATCCAGGCCCAATTTTCTATAGAGCCCGGATCCTCGAACAGGACGGGGTTCCAGATGAAGCGAGGACGCTTTTGATCGAGCGCCTCAAGAGAGCGGATCGCGCCTATCCGTGGATGGAACTTTTCCTGTCTGTCGCCAACCGATTGGGGGAACAGGTTGGAGAGAGCCCTGTCACCCTAGCTGATTTCTTTCCGGACTCTCGGGACGCGCGTAGCCCCGGTGCGGCCGATATCGAGGCCGCTCAGGACATGTCGGTCGAGGAACGCAGCGCTTTCGTCCGCTCCATGGTTGACCGCTTGGCGGCGCGATTGTTGGATGACCAAGACAATCTTGAAGGATGGCTTCGGCTTGCGGAGGCGTACAGTGTATTGGGTGACTTTGATGCTGCCCAGAACGCCGCCGACAATGCGCGCACCTTGGCCGAAAGCCTTCCGGAAACCGACCCTATGCGTGCCGCCGCCACGGCCCGATTGGATCGGATCAACAAATAAATTGGGGCCGCGTGGTCTCAGATACATAACAGCTTTCCTTTCACCTGAAACTAAACCACTGTAGGTTCTGCCTCCCTTGAGCAATGCAACGGCACTATGTCATCGTTTTCGGACAGCGCTGAGATTGGCAGCCGACAGTGCTTCGAGAACGGCATCCGCAGATAGTAGTTCAGATAAAATGATACCTTCAGGAGCATCTGGACCGTAGACGATGTTGAGCGGAATTGCGTATCTGCCGTGCGCCTCGAGATAGGATTGGATTTTCGCGTCCGGTCGCGTCCAATCCGCGCGCATCGCAATCACGCCTTCCTCGCCAAGTGCTCCCAAAACTGGTTCACGATCCAGGACCAGGGTTTTGTTTGCTTTACAAGTGATGCACCAATCCGCAGTAACGTCCACGAAGACAGTTTTGCCCTGCGACACTTCACGCGCGATCCGGGACCGGTCGAACTCGACCCAGTAAGAAGTGATCGAGGCTGTTACATCATCGGAGCTTTTTGGCAGCAGTGCAGGGGCCGCCAACGTCATGCCCAAAACCGCAGTCATTCCCCACAGCAAACCGTTACGAGGCTGAACCTGATAGGCTCTCGCCGCCAGTACGATGAGCCCAAGACCCAGCAGCACCAGGCCTGTGAGAGTTGGCGACGTCACACCAATCAAGACCCAGCATAGCCATGCAACGGTTCCGGCAAGCAGCAATCCGAGAACGATCTTCACGCTTATCATCCAGGGTCCCGGTTTGGGCAGTCGAGACAGGAAACCAGGCCAAGCGGCAACCAGAATATATGGCAGTGCAAGCCCAATCCCCATCGCTGTGAAAACCGCAAGTATATCGCCTGTCGTGCCAGAAAGGGCGAAGGCAATGGCTGTCCCCAGCAACGGGGCTGAACAAGGCGTTGCAAGTATCGCAGCCAGAGCGCCGGTGGAGAAGTCTTCGGCATACCCCCGCCCAAAGCGGCCAGATAGCCTAACCATCCAGCTGCTGGGCAAAGAAATTTCAAAAACTCCAAACAAATTTGCCGCAAAGAGTCCGACAACGAGAATGAGTGCAATTAGGAAATATGCATTCTGAAACTGCACACCCCATCCAACGGCATATCCGAGCGTCTGCAGCGCTATGACCGCCAAGGCCAGCACCCACATAAAAGCAACAGTTCCCACAGCCGTAGCGAGAAATCCCGCGCGCAATTGTGAAAGGGAGCGATTCTTCATTCGGAGCGCCGACCCGAACTTAATCGATAGAACTGGCAAGACGCATGGCATTGCGTTCAGTATCAACCCTCCCAGGAAGGACAGCAAGAGAATCGGGAAAAACTGACCCCTATCTTGGCTGGTCTCGGATGCGTAAGGTGGCGCAGGTACAACGTCGGTAGTGTTCACATCATCGAATGTAACCGCGACACCCTCGTCTACGACCGTAATTCGAAGGGAGGTTTGTTCCTCGCTTAACGCGAGAATCGGGATACTTGCCCAGAGACCGGTGCGATCACTTGTAAGGCGGATGTCGGGTGCGCCGAATGCAGAGCCTGCACCAAACTCTGGAAAAAGATCGGGATTGTTCCAGCCAGAAGGCCGCGTCATTTGAACAACCAATGCCTGATCCTGCTTCAGCGATGCGCCCGAGACCGCTATTGCACTTTCTGGCCCTGCAACAGGTACGCGAGCGGCCCATGTCGCGATATCGGTCGCGGCTTTCGCATCGACGCCCGTTCCCAATGGCACAGGGAGTGTCAATTCAAACCTTTCCGGAATGCACACATTGGAGCAGATCAGCAGATCGACGAGTCCCTTCAGCTCGGCCGCTCTATCAGAGTTCGCAAGCCGCAACTGCAATGGAAATATTACTTGTTTGGCATAGCCGAAATTTTCAATTCCGAAGGCGCGGAAACGCGTGGGTGCGGGCCAAAGCATGTCGACGGATTCAAGGTTTGTGGACCCCTCCCAATCGATCTCTGGCGGCAGGCCAACCTCGCCTGGCGACCGCCAGTACGCTTTCCATCCTTCCTCCAGTTCAATCTTCAAACCCGCCGAAAGGAACTGCGATCCTGGGGCGATTCCTGCTTCCGCGACGATCAAACGTGCCGTCAGAACTTCGGAACGATACGCATTGGATTCCAAGGCGCGAACAGGGCTTGCCACAAAAACAAGAAAGAGTGCGAGACTGATAAGCAATCCCTGATACCCTGCCAAGGTTGTACGCATATTCTGACCTCTTTTTCTTCGCGCTCAGTCTCGGGAAGTTACAGCAACGTGCTAGTCCCGAACGCCTTTGTGACGGCGTCGACCCCTCAAACAGTGGGCAGAGCCAAGACTCCGACCAACTAGGCGACAGCGATGCTCGTCTGGGCTTCCTACAAAACAGTCGTTTTTCCGCGTCGAACGCAAGCTGGACCCGCTCTCCATGGTGTCGCGCTCTCAGGCTAGCGCCGTTTCAAGGTTAGTCCTTTTTTGTCTGTTCACGATACTTACGATAGTGCGCCCGTCGAGACCCGATGCTGGGCGACAAAATAGTCGCACCACAACAACGACCAGATGAAAACGAGCGCCGCCACACCCGCCAAAACCCGTAGTACTTTCTGAAGACCTGATAGCCGCACGCCGCTCCGCCCGAATTTGATTCTATATTTTAGGCGCGTTTACACCCTCTAGCTACTGTAGGTTCAAGACCTATTCTGGATGAAAGAGCGATGTTCACTGACCTGTGAGATGCCGAGCGGAACTTGTGCAAAAAAACGCTTAAAGCTACACGGGCTGTAGATAGTTTGGAGAGGTGATATGCTCACAATCGGCACTTTGGCAAAAAGGACCGGGACGAAGGTGCAGACGATCCGCTATTACGAGCAGATCGGACTCCTGCCCGAGCCCGGGCGATCGGCTGGCGGTCAGCGGCGCTATGGAGATAGTGAGCTTGACCGCTTGTCTTTCGTCCGGCATGCGCGGCAACTCGGGTTCTCGCTGGACGCAATCCGTGAGCTTCTTGATCTGAGCGATCATCCAGACAAGTCGTGCGCGGAGGCCGATGCCATCGCTCGCCGACAACTCAAGCAGGTTGAGCAACGTATGGCCCGACTTGAAGCCCTTCGGACAGAATTGCAGAGGATGGTGCACGAATGCAGCGGCGGGCACACGGCCGATTGCCGTGTGCTGGAGGTGTTGCGCGACCATTCCGAGTGCCTGACGGACCACGACGAGATCGGCGCCTGAGATGACCGCAGTGCTCGTCTATCCGCTCGCGGCCTTGGCTGAGATCGCCGGATGCTTTGCCATCTGGGCATGGTGGCGTCTTGGCGCGTCCCCACTTTGGCTTGTCCCCGGTGTGGCGGCGCTGGTGGCGTTCGGCTGGCTTCTGGCTCAGGTCGACACTGTGGCTGCGGGACGCGCCTTTGCCGCCTATGGTGGGATCTATATTGCCGCGTCCATTCTCTGGATGTGGCTCGCCGAAGGGCACCGGCCGGACAGGTGGGATCTGCTCGGCACCACTGTATGCTTGTTGGGTGCTGCCATCATCCTCGCGGCACCCCGCGGAGCGTAATAAAACGGCATTGCTCCTACAGTAGCTTTAGCTTTTACAACGGTGCGCGTTTCACAGGCTAAAGCAAGGCAGGAATTGAATGTTCGAAATCTCAGGTGTTGGAATCGTCGCGGCTTTTCTGGGTGGCGCTATATCCTTTCTGTCGCCTTGCGTCTTGCCTCTTGCACCTGGCTACGTCTCTTACATCGCGGGACAGCCCGCCGCGAAATCCGGGGCGGCGCGCAGCATTGCCGAACGGGCGCGCAGCGTGGTCCTGAGTTTGTGGTTCGTGCTCGGGTTTTCGACAGTCTTCGTGGCGCTCGGGGCCGGGGCAAGTCTTTTGGGCGGGATGCTCTTGCGCTGGAAATACGAACTCGGGCTTGCGGGTGGCTTCTTGATCGTCTTGTTCGGACTTGTCATGATGGGCGCGATCAAGATCCCCGCAATGATGCGTGACACGAGGCCCGACGTAAAAGTTGACGGCGGCAGCGCCGTTGGAGCCTACCTTTTGGGTCTTGCCTTTGCCTTTGGCTGGACGCCCTGCATAGGCCCTGTGCTTGGGTCGATCCTGGCAGTAAGCGCGACATCTGGAGCGGACGGGATGGCCTTGCTGGCAATCTACTCCGCAGGGCTTGGACTGCCGTTTCTAATCATAGCGCTCTTCACCAACGAGATTGCAGGCAGGCTAAAGCGGATCGGTGCGGCTGGTCGATGGCTCTATCGTATATCGGGCGGACTGATGGTGCTGATGGGTATCGGCGTGATGACAGGTCAGATCAGCCGCCTTGCCTTCTGGCTGCTCGAAACCTTCCCGGCCCTTGGCACTATCGGATAGAGCTGTGATCGAAAGTAACATTTGAGAAAAGGCTTGTCTCTCTAGTCACTGTAGAGATTAAGACTCCTCGTGAACGATTCGAGGAGAGACCCTGTGGCACCCACCGATTCCTATTTAACCGCAACAAGACTGCTGGATTTTGACTCGCCCTCAATCTCGAACCTGGTACGAGATCGTGGCTGGCATGACCTTGCCCGTGTCGACCGGATTGGCGCGGTTTATGACTTTGTCCGGAACGTGATTGCGTTCGGCTACAACCGCGTCGACGACATTCCCGCCTCTGCGGTGCTGACCGACGGCTACGGGCAGTGCAACACGAAAGGGACGCTTCTCATGGCACTGCTGCGCAGCGTAGGCATCCGCTGCCGACTGCACGGCTTCACCATCCACAAGGCCCTGCAGCGTGGCGTGGTGCCCGAATTGGTCTACCCCCTCGCACCGTCCGAAATTCTGCACTCGTGGGTCGAAGTCGAAACAGAAGAGGGCTGGATCAATCTCGAAGGCTTCATTCTGGACGCCCCCTTCCTGCAGTCGCTTCAGAAGGAATTCAGCGAAACAGAAAGCCTTTGCGGCTACGGCGCTGGAACGGATTGCCTGAGTGCGCCACCAGTCAGTTGGAACGGCGGCAGCACTTATATTCAGAAAACCGGTATCGTTCGTGATTTTGGAACCTTTGATGCGCCCGATGACTTTTATTTGAAATATAGTCAGAACTTCGGATTTGCGCGTGACTTTCTCTATCGCCACGTCATCCGTCACTGGATGAATGCCCGGGTTCGCCGCATCCGTCGTGGAATGTTGCCAAAGGTCCCTGGTCTCAGTCGACCGAACCACAGCCATGAGGAGAACAACCGTGCCGCATGATCATGGCCATACCCACATTGATCCTGAATCAGGTGATCGTAGGGTCTCCATCGCAATCTGGGCCAACGGGCTTCTGACCGTCGCGCAGATCGTTGGCGGCATCCTTTCCGGCAGCCTGGCGCTGATCGCAGATGCCCTACACAATTTTTCGGACATGGCGTCACTGGTGATCGCGTTCGTTGCGCGCAAAATCGCCAGACGACCCGCCGATGAACGCATGACATTCGGCTATGGTCGGATTGAAATCGTCGCGGCACTCATCAACTACACGACCCTGATCCTGATCGGTTTCTACCTGATCTATGAGGGTGGCATGCGGATGATCGACCCGCCCGAGGTCGCTGGTTGGACGGTGGTGATCCTGGGCGGTGTGGCACTCGTCGTCGACACGTTGACGGCGCTGCTCACCTATTCGATGCAGAAAGGCAGTGTGAACATCCGTGCGCTTTTCCTGCACAACCTGTCGGACGCTTTGGCCTCTGTGGCAGTCATCATTGGAGGGTCCCTGATCATCCTCTACGACATGCGATGGGTCGATCCCGCAATCACCATCGGCATTGCCCTTTACATCCTCTATCTGGCTTTCACTGAGATTGGCGGTCCGATCAGAACCCTGATGCTCGGCAGCCCACCCGACATCGACAATGCAGCCGTCGTTGAGGCGCTGCGGAGCGTCGATGGTGTAGCGGACGTTCACCACGTGCATCTGTGGCAGATGGAGGAGCACAAGGCGGCGCTGGACTGCCACGTGGTGCTGACAGCGGGCGGCTGGGGTAAAATCGAAAAGATCAAGGCAGCGATCAAGGACCGGCTGAAGGAGGACTTCAACATCGCCCATTCCAGCCTGGAGTTCGAACACGAAGACCGCGCACACGAAAACGCCGACCTCTACGGTCACGGCAAGCCTGAAGAGGAGGAGAACCGTTTTCACTGAGCTTGTGAGAGGTCATGAAGGTGTGATCGACGTCGATTGCGAGTGCAAGCTAAGCGACAGCGACCTGAAACGGGTGCACGGCCTGCTTCAAGCCAGCCTGGCCTGGTCCTCGAACTCACGAGGTTCGAAGCCTTCAAGGTTCCGTCTGCTTCTGAGCCGTTGCAGAACTGCTGAGAGCCCGAATGCGTCCTATTCGCCAAACAGATTTAGGTAGAACCGATTTAAGGGCAATTCGAGACTCATTTGACGATCGAGATGGCTCGGACGCTTTGACATGCCGTGGGATTGGCGCAGCGCGGAACGTGGCGGATGACGACGGGCGGCTCGGTCACCTCGCGATCTTGCTGACCGCCGCAACCGCAACACGCATCATCATTGTTGCAATAGTATATTTTCGTAGGTATGCTGGGTGAAGATTGTCAAGGGTCCTTGCCATGCGTTTCGAATTCAAAAACCTCCCTCTGGCGGCCTTTTTAGCTCTCGCCTTGACCGGCCCAACAGTTCCGACACAAGCACGCGCCCAAACCTATCAGATCGATTGTGCCATCCTGCTGTGTTTGTCCGGTGGATGGCCAGCTTCCGTGCCCTGCGCCCGCGCACGGGCCGAGTTCATCCGGCGCATAACTCCATGGCCGGTGGAGCCGCCGCTTCAGATTTGGCGCTGCCCGATGGGTGCGTCTTACGATGGACCTGCTAGATCGCGGCCCGCGGACCGGATCTTCGATGCCCTATATGGTGATTCAGGAACCCCTCCAAACTCTTCAACCCCGCTCTTCGATCAGGCAGCCAGGGCAGGCGGGATGCTTGGGCGCAAAGGCTCCAACGCGGCTTGGGACAACCTCGTAAGGGCTGATTACGCCCTCCAGCTCGTAAAAGACCGCGCCGACATCGATATCAGCGGGCCGGAATTCAACTTCGTGCGTTCCATCCGCGTCTTTGACGTTCGTTATGCCCGCCAGCACGAATCCGGGCGAGATGGCGACTGCAACCGCAGCGCCGCCGTTGTCCTCGGCACCTACGGGATCCAGGGCGATTTTTCTTGGAGGGTGTCGTCACCCGCAGCGCTTCCTGATGCGCATGCCGGTCTCGAGCGATGGGGCGAGCACTGCCCGAGCATTTATCACAGATCCGTCTTCGTTGAGTGGCGTGACTATAGCGGGAATTACGGTTTTGAGCAGGTCAATTACTGACTATTGAGCCGCAGCGAAGTCGCGCAGGGCCTTGTACGAAATCAAACCTGCAACGCAGGCACACTCACACAATCGAGGGCCATAAAGGCCATATTCTACCATGTCAGTCGTTGCGACAGGGCAGCTGCATGAGAGACGCGAAGTCAATTTCGGCTTTATCCGCATCGCAGAGCTCCGGGTAAATCTTTGAGACACGCTGCGGGCCATGGATGTCCCACCGGATTGCCAGAGCACCTGTGTTCCAGCGATATACCCAGCCGACAATGGTTTCTTCATCGGTTGCAATCAAATTGGCGATCGCGACGCCTTCGACCTCATTTTCGTTCACTGTTTACTGACTTCCTGCAATTTGGCGTTGCGGATAGCAGCTCAGATCCAAAGCGTTTGCTGCAACCGTGTGCCGGGCCTCGTTAAAATCGGTTACTGTTCGTCCTCGCGGTAACGAATTCACACCGGGAGAAGTCAGCTCCCGTGTTCTCGAAAGATGAAATGGATCAAATCCGGTGGTCGGGCTCCGTGGCGGCTTCAACGATCGCCAGAACCTTGAAGGGGTCAAAGCCAATGGCGCGCGCAAGGACGACCAGCTCGACGACGTCGACCCGGCGCTGGCCGCTTTCAATGCGCGCCACAAGTGATTGATGGCACTTGAGCTTGACCGCCAAGTCCTCCTGACCGAGGCCCGCCTTGATGCGGGCGTCGACCAATGCTTGGCAGAGTGCCACCTGTCCTGTGCTTCTGATTGTCTTTGCCACGCGTCACATACCTTTTGTGACGTCGCTAGCGGATGAAATCTGTTATCTAAAAAGTAGATATATGAGGGTGTTATCGGCGTCTGGTTTCCATGGGCTGCAAGTCTGATGCTCCCGAGGTTGCCCATCAATCCCCTGCCAATTGCAGAAATCGGCCATAGTCCTCGCTGACTTCGCGCGCTTCCTCGAAGGCGCGGGCGCGTTCGCTGTCGAGGCAACGGAAGTAGCTCTGGATATCCTGAATGTAATCTTCGAAATCGCCACGGATGATGTCTGCATAGTCCCGCGCTGCCTGCGAATCGCTTGGCAGGAAGGGACGGGCCGGGGCGAAGCAGGATTCCGCCAAAACTGGTCCGGGAACGCAGATCAGAAGGACCATAGCTTGCAATGGGAGCAGGCCTGTCAACCTTGGGTTTCTCAAACCTGTTATCTCCTTGATCGCAGACACTGGCCGTGACTAGTGTTTGCGTGACCAAACTACAGCTAAAGCACGATATTACATCTTGCGGTTGATAGTATACTATCGTAACTCTGGGCTTCAAGTGGGAATGCCTGGGGTCGCGCCATTGGAGAAAGCGTGAGCCGGGCCATGAACTGGGACATCGAAGCACCAAATGTGGTTACGGAAGCCAGGTTCCGCGAACTCGTGGAAAGCGGCTATAGCGCAGAAATCCTGTGCCAGGAGTCGGCACATAAGAAAGGCCCCAGCTATTACGGGGTCTGGATTATGCGCGTTGTCTCTGATGATGGCGTGGAAAAGCTCCTCGTCACCGCCCGCACGCGGACGACCTACAACGATATCAAGATCCGCGAGTTCAAGACGATCTCCGGCGTGGTGTCTTTCTTTATTGGCCTTGGCTTTGCACATGTCGACCTGCCGCTTGAGGCGGGGACAAGCCGTACGCATAAACTCGCCCCGCCAGACAAAGCGCCATCAGACAAGGGCGCTGGCAGCTAACCTCGTCTGTCTCTGGCTGGTCGCAGCACCTGCCTCAGCGCAAATGGTCCTGGTCATGGAGAGCGACGGCTCTCTGACCCCATCCCGGTCTCAGAGCAGTTTTGCTCGGAACTACAATGACGGCATCGGTCAGGGATCGGCAGCCGACGAACTTGCGATTTTCGGCAGCGATGAAACTGTGCCAGAGCGAGAAGCGATGCGCTTTGCAGCCCGTGTCGGTCCGGCACCCCTGCCCCGTGCCGATGTCCTAAACGCCATAGAGACCACGGCCCTGCGTTATGCCAGCCACCCCGGCCTAAGGCGCGCGGAGCTTTCCGTCACGGACTGGCTGAGCCTCTACCGCGCCAATATCGAGGTTGAGAGCGCCTATCGGCAGGATGCGATCTCACATGCGGGCGCCATTGGCCTTGGTCAGCTGATGCCTGACACCGCGCGTGATCTGGGCGTCGACCCGCGTGACCCCCAACAGAACCTCGACGGCTCCGCCCGCTACCTCGCGATGATGCTGGAGACGTTCGGCGATCCGCATCTGGCGTTGGCGGCCTACAACGCGGGGCCGGACGCCGTGCGCCAACACGGTGGC
Organism: Alphaproteobacteria bacterium HGW-Alphaproteobacteria-1; assembly: GCA_002842985.1. Taxonomy (GTDB): domain Bacteria; phylum Pseudomonadota; class Alphaproteobacteria; order Rhodobacterales; family Rhodobacteraceae; genus Roseovarius. The sequence goes on along the minus strand of PHEQ01000024.1, from coordinate 25,818 downwards.
ATTCCCCCTTACCGAGAAACCCAGAACCACGTGGCCCGCGTCATGGCTGTTACGGCCCGATTGGAAGGATCAAATTCATGAGACAGATTTCAAACCTATTCATCGCAAGTTTGGCCCTCTTTCTGGTCATTTCCGAACCCGCCCTTGCGCAAAGCATCGATCTCTCCCCGATCCAGAGCTTGTTGCAGGGCATTGTCGATGCGCTGACCGGCCCGCTTGGCGTTGTCATCGCGACGCTGGCCGTGCTCGGGGTCTTTCTCAGCTGGTTTTTCAACATCATCGATCTGCGCCAGGCGCTTTGGGTGCTTGTCGGCATCGCCGGTGTTGCGGCCGCCCCCACCATCGTTGCCGCGGTCTTTGCCGGTGGCTGAACGCTCGCCTCTCTTTCTTGGGCTCGTGCGTCCGCCGAAACTCCTGGGCCTGCCCATCATGTATGCGATGGTCTGGCTCTTCGGCTCGGTGCTCCTCTTCGTCTGGGTCCAGCATATCGCGGTGCTGGCTGTCGCCGCCGTGCTCTACCCCGTGCTCTGGAAAGCGGCCGACTGGGACCCGCGCTTCATCGACGTGATGATGACGGCGCTGCAGGAGACACCGCCCACGCGCAACCGGTCCATCCATGGCGGGGACAGCTATGCCCCGTGATGACGCCCATGATGCCGCGGTCGATCCCCGCACGATGACGCCGGTCTGGTATGCGCGCGAGACCCGCCTTGCGCATATGCTGCCCTATGTGAGCCTCGTCGATGACCAGACCGTGCGGACCCGGGTCAATGAGCTCTTCCGCTGCATCCGGCTCGAGGGGATCAACAGCTACACCACGGACGATGCCTATCTCGACAAGGTGACGGCGCTTTTTGCCCGCATCATCGCGCAGCTCGGGCCGGAGTTCAGCTATTACGTCCACAAGGTCTCCAAGGCCATCAAACCGGAGCTGGACCCCATTCGTGAGGACAGTTTCGCGGGAGAGGTCGACCGCCGCTGGCGCGCGAAGCTCGCGACCAGCGGGCTGCGCGACAAAACCCTGACGCTCACCGTCATTCACCGCCCACCCCCTAAAAGCCTCCTGCCGTTTCTGAGCCGCAGCGCGCCGGACCGCCTGAGAGAAGAGACCCGCAAACGCCTGCAGCGCCTGGGCGAGGCCGTGAACGTCTTCCTGTCAGGCCTTACCGAGCTCAAGCCGCGGCTCCTCTCGGCCGCATCGGGGGAGTTGGTGGGGTTTCTAGGGGCGCTGAACACCGGCCAAGAGCTGCCGCTCTACCCGGCCAATACCTACGGCTTTTTGTCCTTCAACGTCGCCAATACCCGCGTGACGTTCCACGGAGACCATTTCGAGCTCTCGGAAGGCGTCGTGGGTCATCGCTACGGCAAGAGTTTCACCATCGGGGAATATTCCGAAGGCACCTCCTGCACCATGTTCGACATGCTGAACCTGCCGGTCGACATGATCGTCACGCAGTCCTTCACGCCGATCAATTCGAACCTCATGGCGGGGCGCATCAAGCGGCAAAAGCGGCAGATGCAGGCGAGCCAGGACGCCGCCCTCTCGCTCATGGAAGCCCTCGACATCGCCGCCGATGATCTCGAGGCCAAGCGTCAGAGTTTCGGCGAGCACCACATGGTCGTGACGCTCTTCTGCGACTCGCTCGAAGAACTGCAGACCCTCAGCGCCGAGATCGTGAATGCCGCCGCGACCGAGGGCGTGAAGATGATCGGCGAGCGAGTCGCGGCCAGGGCGCATTACCTGAGCCAGCATCCCGGCAACCAGCCCAAGCGTGTGCGCGCCAGCGCCGTCACCAATCGCAACTTCGCAGATTTCGCGGCCTTTCACCGGACACAGCTCGGCAAACCTTCTGAGAAAACACCCTGGGGGAAGGTCATCACCTATCTGCCCACGCCGGAGCAGAGCGCCTACCGGTTTTCCTATCACGAGCAGGGCGCGCCCGACAAAGAACCCACCAGCGGGCACACCCTGATCATGGGGCGGCCCGGGTCGGGCAAATCGGTGCTGTCCGCCTTCCTGATGACCCAAGCCCGTCGCGCAGGGGCGCGGATCTTCGTCTTCGATTACCGTCTTGGTATGGAGATGGCGGTCCGCGCGAATGGCGGGCGCTACGCGTCCCTGAACGCCGGTCAGCCCACGGGTCTCAATCCGCTCTGGACCGAGACCGATGCGCGCGGCACCGCCTGGCTCTCGGATTGGCTCACAACCCTGCTCTACCGCGCCGACAAACCCCTGACCCCGGCGCAGACCAACCGCATACAGGAGGTCGTGCGCCAGAACGCGCAGGCCACAAACCCGGCCCTGCGGAACTGGCGGGATTTCGCATCGCTTTTTGTGTCCACCGATGATGGCGGCGATCTGCACCAGCGCCTGCTCGAGTGGACCGAAGACGGCCGCTACGGCTGGATCTTCGGGCAGAGCCTCGAGGACACGTTTTCGCTCAAGGGCGATGTCGTGGGCTTCGATCTGACCGGCATTCTCGACAGCGAGGCCGACAAGGAGCGGATGGCGGTTCTCTCCTATCTTTTCCGCCGGGTCGAACGGGAGATCGAGGATCGCCGCCCCACCATCATCGTGATCGACGAGGCCTGGAAGGCCCTCGACAACGCGTATTTCGCCGAGCGGCTATCGAACTGGCTGGTGACCGCGCGCAAGCAGAACACCGTCGCGGTGATGATGACGCAATATGCCAGCCAGCTTGAGCGCACCCGGACCGGCAAGACCATCGTCGAAGCCGTTCCGACGCAGATCCTGCTGCCCAATATCCGCGCGCAACCTGCGGACTACGCCATGCTGAACCTTACGGAGAAGGAGCTCGACGTCCTTCTCAACACGGGCAGCAACAGCCGCCTCGCACTGATCCGCGACGATCAGGGCTCAATCGTGGTCGATGCCGATTTGAGCGCCCTTGGGCCCAATCTCACCATCCTCGGCGGCATGGAGAAAGGCGAGGCGCTCGTCGGCGCCGATTACCGCGACCGCCCAGATTTTTGGAGGCTTTCATGATCCGTATTCTTATCGCTTTGGCTGCGCTCGGCGCGCTGGCCTCCTGCACCCAGTATCGGGAGCCGCAGGCCAATTGCTTCACGTTCCTTGCGTCCACAGCACCCATCGCGCCTGATTGTGACTTCACGCCCCTTGGCACCCCGGAGGGGGACATTGAAGTCTAGCCTGCCTCATATCCTCGCGCTTTGCCTGCTGCCAGGTCTCGCCTTGTCTCAGGGCGTGCCGACCAATGACAGTGGGCTGACCGCGCGTGACATCGTCGAGACCGGCGATCGCGAGGCTGACTTGGCCGTTCAGGCGGACAAGCTTGCCGTGCGCGAACTCATCGCCGAGATCGAACGGGAGCAGCTGGAAACCCTGCAACGCATCCTCGATGCCCAGACCAGCTTCGGCGGTCAGGGCCTGCCTGCCATGGTCTCGGGGCTGGAAAGCGGCAGCGGGGATCCAGCCCGCTCTGTCGAGGCGGTCTATGGCACGGGTGACATTGATCCCAATCCCGGCGGTGCGCAGAAGTTCGGGGATGCGGCGGAAAACATCGAGCAGCTTATTATCCGCGTGGCTCAGGAGACCAGCGGCTTTGCGGGTGTTGGACGCGCGGGCCTCTCCCCGGTCCAATGGCGCGCACTCCTTCAGGCGCTCATCTGGCAAGAAAGCCGGTTCACGATTGGCGCCCGCTCACCCGTCGGCGCCTATGGCCTCACCCAGATCATGCCGGGCACCGCCAGCGATCTCGGCATCAACCCGGAATACTATGACAGCCCCTATCTGCAGGTGCATGGCGGCGCGCGCTACCTCGCGACCCAGCTCAACACATTCGATGGCAACATCATCAACGCCCTCGCGGCCTATAACGCCGGATCCGGCCGGGTGTTCGAGTATGGCGGCGTTCCGCCCTTTCGCGAGACCCAGCACTACGTCCAGGTGATCCCCGAACGCTATAACCTCTATTTGACCCGTATCGGCGGGATCGAAGCGCTTGGCACGATCGACCCCGCGCTTCTGGCCAATGCCAACCTCTCAATCACGGGTCATGGGGCGGCCTTCTATGGCAACAACTCGCCCGCCGCGATCAGGCAAGCCGCCCTGCGTATTGCGGATATCGTCGAACGGATTTCCGAAACCGAGGACGTGCAGGAGAGCGTCGCGCTCAACACCTATGCCCGCGCCGAACTGGTGCGTCTCGTGGCCGCCCGCATCCGGCTTCAGGCCGCCCGCACCCGCGTGCTCTCCGCCGAAGAGCTGGCCCAGGCCAGCGCCCGCATGGCCGAAGGCGCGTTCATGGATTTTACGATCAGGGAGATTGAATAATGGGACATCTGCTCTTGAGGACAGCTTTGGCCACGACACTTGGCGTTGGCTTGCAGTTCAGCGCCCTACCCCCTGCCGCAGCACAAGGTGTACCGGTCGTCGACACCCAGAACATCGCGCAAAACATCCAGCAACTGCGGCAGATGATCGAAGACGAGATCCTGCAAAACGAGCAGCTGACGCAGCTCCGCGAACAGCTCGGCCTTCTCACGGACCAACTCGCGGAGCTGCAAAGAACCTACGAGGCCCTCACCCGCCTCGCCGAGCTTCCAGAAATCATCCGGACGGAAATGGAAGACGAGTTGAACGGTCTGCTCGACCAAGAGTTCGGGGACATCCTCGCCACGATTGAAGCGATCAAGACTGGGGATTTCTCGGGCCTCTCGGGCTCCGGCGCAGGCGAGATCGAAACCCAGATGGACCGGGTGCTGGCCGATCTCGGCTTCGATGAAGACACGCTCTCGGAAATGGCCACCAGCGGCAATCCGGGCGCGAACCGCGTGGCGACGCAGGCCACCACCGGCGCCCTGGTCTCGGCCGCGGCCCAGAACAGCTATGAGGATGCCGGCCAATCGCTGGAACGGGTCGACCGCCTGGTCGGGCTGATCGATGACATGGACGAACTCAAGGAAAGCATCGATCTCAACACGCGTGTCACGGCGGAACTGGCGATCGCGCTTGTCGCGATGTGGCAGCTCGAAGCGGTGCAGACCGTGGGCGACGGCACCGGCGGTGTGATCGATGCCGCCACCATCGCAGAGGAGCAGCGCTTCATGGACTTCACGCTGCCGGATCTGCGCGCAGACTGACTTGGGGTGTAACGCGTGGCGACTGAACAAGAAATCATCGAGGAAGAACTGGTCTACGGTGCCCTGCGCCGCGAACGGCTCTGGCAACGCCTTGGCCTGATGGGCCTTGTCTTCGGTATCATCGGCTGTCTGAGTGCCGCGGCTGTCTCGATCCTCGATGTCGACCCGCCCCCCGTCGTTGTCCCCTATGATCCCGCCACCGGCTTTGCACTCCCCGAAGCCTCGGTGGGCGCCTCCTCGGTGACCGCCAACCAGGCGATCATCGAGGCGGAGGTGTTCCGCTATGTGACCGACCGGGAGGTCTATAACCAGCTCGACAACGATCTGCGCATCCGCAGCGTCCTGCGCCGCTCGGACGGAGCTGCCGAGAGCGGGCTGCGCCAGATCTGGAACAGCGCCAACGAGAATTACCCGCCGACGATCTATGGCCCCAATGCTCGGCTCGACGTGGAAATCCTCAGCATCAACCGGATCGGAACCAACCGCGCGACGGTCCGCCTGCGCAAGCGCCTGACGTCCATTAACGGCACCCAGACCGGCCTCTTCACCGCCACGCTTCTCTTCGAGTTCCGCCCGGAGACCCGCCGCTCCATCGATGAGGTCTGGACCAACCCCTTCGGCTTCACGGTCCTCGAATATTCCGTCCGCTCCGACAGATTGGAGAATTGAATTTGTACCCAGTTCGACTTTTCATATTGCTGATTGCCCTGTTGCCCGGCCTTGCTTTCGCCGAAGCCATCCCGCGTGGCGGGCCCAATGACAATCGGGTGCGGCTGGCAACATATCAAGAAGGTCAGGTCTACCGCCTCAGCGTCTCGCTTACCCATGTCACCACCATCGAGTTCGGGGAAGGCGAGAGCATCCGCTCGATCATCGCGGGCGACACGGAAGGCTTCGAGATCGATGGCGTGCCCGGAGGCCAGGCATTTGCAATCAAGCCCGTTGCGCGCGGTGTCCATACCAATGTGACCGTCTACACGAACAGGCGCAGCTACTATTTCAACGTCCAGGAGGTCCGCAGCCCGACCTTCTACGTCGTGCAGTTCCGCTATCCGGACGACGCTGCGCGCCCGACCCGGGCCATCGCGGCCCAAGCGCCGAACTACAATTACGGCGCCAGCGCGCGGACCGAGTTCACGCCAACGCGCATCTGGGATGACGGGACGTTCACGTATTTCGCGTTTCCAAGAAACGCGCCTGTGCCCGCGATCTTCCGCTACGCGGGCGGCCGCGAGCGCACGGTCAACACGCAAACTCCTGAAGACGGCGTGATCCGCGTCAGCGGCGTGAACCGCCAATGGGTCCTGCGACTTGGCGAAGAGGTGGTCTGCATCGAGGCGATCCCGCCCGCGGAGGCCACCTCATGAGCGATACCGAGAACACCGAGCTGGAAAAGCGCCTCGCCGCCCTTGAGAAAGGCAGTGCCCGCGCCCCCATAGCGGCGCAGCGCCGGTCGCCCCTTCTCGCGCTAATCGTGATCCTCGTCATCGGCGCGGGTGGTGCCCTGCTTTATCTCCTCTCACAGCCCGACGAAGAGGAAGCCTTGCCGACGGCCACCCCGGACGTCTTCCAAAACGAGGGGGACGGCTTTGGCGCCATCGAGACCTTGCCCCCGCCCGAGCCCGAGGTTGTGTTCGTCGGACCAGACCCCGTCGAGCCCAACGCGGAGCTTCTGGCGCAGATCACCGCCCTGCAGGCCCAGATCGAGGAATTGCGCAACGCCCCTGAACCAGTTGTCGAGGAAGACACCGCCGCCGCAGAGGCAATTGACGCGCTGACTGCTCAGATCGCGGCGCTACAAGCCGCCTCGGAAGCCGCACAGCAACGATTTCAGGACGAACTGACGGCGCGGGATCGCAGCCTTGAGCAACTCCGCATGGATCTGGAACTGGCCCAACTCGAGGCCAGCCGGCCCCAACCCGCCCCAGCGGGCCCCACGGAAGATGAGCTGCGCGCACGCGAGCAAGAGCGACTGCGCCGCGAGGAAGAAGCCCGGCGCATGGCCGAGCTGGAGCGCCGCGCCACGGAGGAACGCGCCTTCCAGGAGCGGCGCATCGCCTCGCCCACGATCGCATTTGGCGGCCCATCCGGCGCCGCCGAGACGGAACTTGCGCAGCGCAGCTTCGGCGAGGTGACGGATTTCGTGCTGAACGGTGCGTTGCCCTCCACCGTGACGCAGGCCGAGGTGATCGCCAATCCCTCCAACACCATCGTGCAGGGCACCATGATCCAGGCCGTCATGGAAACCGCCCTCGACAGCTCACTGCCTGGCCAGACCCGTGCCGTTGTCTCCGAAGATGTCTACAGCGTCGATGGCGCGCGCCTTTTGATCCCCCGTGGCTCTCGCCTTATCGGACGCTATCGCTCCGGCGTCGATATCGCGCAGCGCCGCGTCACCATCGCCTGGGACCGGATCATCCTGCCTGACAATCAGACCGTCCAGATCAGCTCCTTCGGGGGCGATGAATTGGGCCGCTCCGGTGTCACCGGCTTTGTGGACACACGCTTTGCCGAGCGTTTCGGGTCGGCAGCCCTGATCTCGCTGATTTCGGCCGCACCAAGTGCCGCCGCCTCCGAGGTCCAGGATGAGACTGCCGCCGACGTTCTCGAAGACGTAGGCGATGATCTGGCAGATGCCACGGACAGCGTCATCGGCGATTACCTCTCTATCGGCCCCGTCATCTATGTCGACCAGGGCGCCCGCGTCACGGTCATGGTCGACCGCGATCTGGAGATATTCTGAGCCCATGTCGCTGAGCTATCTCGAAACCTCGCTCGACCGGATCGACGCCGCCGCCCGCGACGATGTCATCGAGATCTGCATCAACCCTGATGGCACCTGCTGGGGCGAATTCCAGGGCGATCACTTCATGCGCGCGCTGGATCAAAGGCTGACGGGCGTTCAGGTCAGGGACCTCGGCAACCAGATCGCCTCATCGGCCAATACCACGATGAGCAAGGACCGCCCCATCGTCTCGGTTTCGATCACCTACAAGGGGCGCCCGATCCGCGCACAGGTCATCACCCCGCCCGCCGTGCTCTCGGCCATGTCGATCAGCCTGCGGTTCTTCTCAAGCCTGCCACTCGAGGGCATTGCGCTCGATTTCCTCTACGGAAAAGAGCGCAAGCTCGAAGACCTGCGCGTCGAAAAGAAACGCGCCTTGCGTTCGGTGGTGGCTGCGGGCGTGATCGATGATGCGCTGGTCTTCTGCGTCGAGAACAAACTCAACATGATCGTCTCAGGTGGCACCTCCACCGGCAAGACCGTCGCCGCACGCAAGATCCTCTCTCACGTAAGGGCCGAGGAACGCATCGTCACCATCGAAGAAGCCGCCGAGCTTTTGCCGACCCAACCAAATGCCGTGACCCTCATCGCCAATCGCGACGCAGAATTCCAGACCGCCGATGTGCTTCTCACCGCCACGCTGCGCATGCGCCCCGACCGGATCATCTTGGGCGAGGTGCGCGGCAAGGAGGCCATGACCTTTCTGGAAGCCATCAACACCGGCCATGGCGGCTCGATGACCACGCTGCATGCCGAAACCCCGCAATTGGCCGTGCAGCGGCTTGCGATCGCAGCACTGAAGACCGAGATCCCGATGACCTATGCCGACATGATCCAGTACATCGAGAACTCCATCGATGTGATCATTCAGGCCGGCCGCCATGACGGCAAACGCGGCATCACCGAATTCTACCTCCCCGGCGCAACTGAGATTGGAACTTCTCCATGAAGACCTTTGAATACAATATCCTGTCCTTTCCCATGACCCGCAAAACCAGCCTTGCCGACATGCAGATCTGCCTGAACGAGAAGGGCGCAGACGGCTGGGAGGTGGTGTCGATCAGCTCCTCGGAATTCGCCAATGTAGGACACACGGTCTTCCTGAAGCGTGAAACCATAGCCACCGGAGCCACGGCATGAGGCAAGCGCGCTGTACCCTTGTGCTGGCGGCGCTGGTCCTGGGACTGACGGCCGCCCCCACTTTCGCCGAGCGCAACTTGGTGCCGACCCTCGAGCGCAGGTTCACCGTCTGCCCGGACCGGCCCGCCGAGCCCGTCTGGATGCAGGAGATCCCCCTGCGCCAAGCCTATCAGCGGGTTCTGGTTCAGGACATCTATCGCGCCCAGAATCTCGAGCGGGTCGTCGAGATCGGCAACTGCGACTGCGCGACCCGGTTCCCGTCCTGGGACGCGGCCGAGGCTGTCTTTCGGGAGAGGTACGCGAACGACGAACGATGGGAAATGCTCGAAGCCTCCGACGCCTACAACCGCCGCGCCAACGCCGCCCGAACTGCCGCCAAGGCCATCTGCGACGCCGCAGGTAATTGGTAAGGCAGCGCCGCGATGAGTGTCGTCACCTATTTCGTTGAAACCTCCCAAGCCTATCTCGACACCGCCGCTGAGACCCAGTTTGGTGCGGTTGCGGGAACGGTCGGCACGCTCCTGGTTTTGGGGACAACGCTGGTGGTGATCCTCGTCGGAATCAACATGATCTATCAATACCGGGCCATGGATGGGCACACAGCCTTCTGGCTCGCGGTCAAGATCGGGCTCATCGGGATATTCGCGACCAATTGGATGCAGTTCAACGCGTTCTCGTCAGCCATTCTCTATGGGATCGACAGTATCGCGGGTGCGCTGGTAGCCTCCGTCGGCGGCGGCAGTCCGGGGCCCTCTGGAACTTTCGCCGAAGAATTCGACCGGCTGATCGCGGAACTGGGCAACTATTTGAACGCTGCCGGGTCCGAACTGAACTGGATGGCCGGCGCCATGCTCGACATCGTCGGTGTTCTTCTGCTCTCAATCCTCGGCGGAATGGCCGCCTTCATCCTCGTGGCCTCCCGCCTGATGATCGCGCTCCTAATCGGGATCGCCCCGGTGATGATTTTCCTGACCCTCTTCGAGGTCACCAAGGATTATTTCGCGCGCTGGCTGTCCGCGCTGATCTCCTTTGCGCTATACCCCATCGTCGTCGCAGGCGTGTTCGCAACGATCACAGGCGTTTCCTCCGCGCTCATCGGTGAACTAGGCGATCCCGAAGGGGCCTCAAACATCGGCGCGCTCATCCCCTTCTTCATGATGGTGCTCATGGCCAAGGGCTTCATTATCGCCACGCCCTTCATCGTCCGCGCGATCTCCGGCAACATCATGATGCCCGCCCTCTCCGGTGGCCTCGGCGGCGGCTACAGCTTTGCCCGCGCCGCCATGGGAAGCCAGCAGGCCTACAATCGCTACCTCATCGGCGGGGCCAGTGGCGCAGAATACGCAGCCCTCAGGGCGCGGCAGTTCTTTGGCGTGCAGCAAATGCCAGTGCGGCAAGGCATGGGACAGACGGGTTCCGGAGGCGGCACAGGATCCGCAGACTCGGGATCAAAAATGCTGGCGCAGCTGGCGAGACTGGGACGGCTTGGGCGACGGTGACGGCCCACAGCTGCCGTCCATCAGTAGGACTGATGCTGCGCCGCAGCTTCTCTAGACCGGCCATTCGTGCGACGTGCAGCATTTTTGGGATCCAAGTGGCGGCGATGCGGGACATAGATGCCGGTCGCTTATCTCCGCCTTGCCGATGCTATCGGCCCACTGCGGACCTTCAAGATAGCGCAGCACGCCTCGGCTGAGACGTCAATCAGCCTGACGAAATGAGCTGGGATCTACGGCTGCTCCCAGCTAATGGGGAGTCCGAGAATCTGTTGCTGCACGGCACGTCACCCAAGTATTGGCACTTATGCCTTTCGACAGTAACTGTGAACGAAACAGGAACCCGATGGGGTCAAATGAAAGAATTAAACTTTCAAGGTTAGTTGCCTGTTTTGCCGGATCGATTCCGGCGAATTGCTCGCTCATCGGGTCTATCTGGGCGACCGCATCCTGGCCTTCCTCGACCTACATCCGATCCGCGCAGGCCATGTGCTTGTCATTCCCAAAGCACATCATGTCTGGTTTGAGGGCCTGCCCGAGGATCAGGAAACGCGGCTTACCAGCCGCGCGCAACGTTTGGCGAAGCGGATGAAATCGATATATGGGGTTAAGCGCGTAGCGCCATCTCTTTCGCCGGTGTACCGCTGTTGCGGCGCATTGTCAGGCGCGCATCGAAGGCGCCTGTCGATGCCTTCGATGGTAATGTTCCGGCTTTCTATCGGTGTGTCCCGGCCGGGGCGCGCGACTCGCCCCGCCAGAATTACAGTGAAGCGTTACTCTGCCAATTCAGGCTTTGGGGACAGTTCCTCTGGCGATTTGGCCGACATGCCCAAAGCCTTGGCAACACCTTCGCCATAGTTTCGGTCGCAGCGCGTACAGTTGTCGATGTGACGCTGCTTTATGAAATCAGGAGCATCGCCCATGTTTCGCCCGGTGTTTTCAAACAGAACCTGTTGTTGTGCCGGTGTCATCAGTTGGAAAAGCTTGCGGGGCTGCGTGTAATAATCGTCGTCATCCTCGCGGAAATCGAACATTGCGGCGTTTCCGTCAATCTTGAGTGGCGGCTCCGCGTATTCGGGCTGATCGACCCATTGGCCAAAGCTGTTCGGCTGATAGTGCGGCAGCCTGCCGTAGTTGTCATCCGCCCGCCCAAGGCCATCTCGGTGGTTGCTCATGACCGGACATTTGGCGGCATTGACTGGCACCTGCTGGTAATTCACACCCAGTCGGTAGCGCTGTGAGTCCGGATAATTGATCAACCGCGTCTGAAGCATCTTGTCGGGCGAAACGCTGATTCCCGGCACGAGGTTCGATGGCGAGAAAGCGGCCTGCTCGACATCTGCGTGATAGTTTTCCGGATTGCGGTTCAGTTCGAATTCGCCGACTTCGATAAGTGGGTAATCTTCCTTGTACCAAACCTTGGTCAGGTCGAACGGATGAACGTGATAGGTTTCTGCCTCGGCTTCGGGCATCACTTGTACATACATCTTCCAGCGCGGAAAATCACCGCGTTCGATCGCATCAAAGAGATCGCGCTGATTGCTTTCGCGGTCATCGGCCACAACCGAAGCTGCCTCTGCGTCAGTCAGGTTTTCAATGCCCTGTTGGGTCCTGAAATGCAACTTCACCCAGAAACGCTCACCGGCGTCGTTCCAGAAGCTATAGGTATGGCTGCTGAACCCGTGCATGTTCCGGAAACTTTTGGGAATGCCGCGATCAGACATCACCACCGTGACCTGATGCAGGGCTTCGGGCAGAAGCGTCCAGAAGTCCCAGTTGTTTGTCGGGGAACGCATGTTGGTCCGTGGATCGCGTTTGACGGCCTTGTTGAGATCCGGGAATTTCTTGGCATCCCGCAAGAAGAACACAGGGGTGTTGTTACCCACCATGTCCCAGTTACCTTCTTCGGTGTAGAATTTGAGCGCAAAGCCGCGAATATCCCGCTCGGCATCTGCCGCGCCGCGTTCACCCGCCACAGTGCTGAAGCGGGCGAACATCTCGGTCTTCTTGCCAACTTCACTGAAAATTTTGGCGCGTGTGTAGTGGGTGATATCGTTGGTCACGGTGAACGTGCCGAACGCACCGGACCCTTTGGCGTGCATGCGGCGCTCCGGGATGACTTCGCGCACGAAATTCGCAAGCTTTTCGTTGAGCCAGATATCTTGCACCAACACGGGCCCACGTTTCCCTGCGGTCATTGAGTTCTGGTTGTCGACCACCGGAGCACCGAAAGCCGTTGTCAGGTGGGACACCGGACATTTACCCTTGTTTAAGACATCATCTGACATGGCCGTTCTCCCTCAAATAATGTGAATTTCCATGACACTTTAGAATGAGCATCAGGATTAATAAAGCGATGATGATGGAATAACAAAAACCACAGCCTGTAAAGTCGGTGGCCTCCTTCGCGTTAGTGGCCGCTCAAATTCTAAAAACTGCGCCTTGTACTGCGAGTAATATGCCTCAGTTCCCGTCGTAGCGAAGGTCGGCTTCCCACCCTTCGAGACCGATGCTGCGCCATTGATAAAAGAGAAGTATGGGCTCCAAGCCGACTTGCGGCGGTGCAGCATTGGGTTCTGGGCCATCATCGCCCCTGAGAGGTTGAACCGATGACCGCTGTCAGCCCAGAGCAGACCGACAGTCCTTGGTTCGAATTTGCGATAGCTGCCCTTCACCGCGCAGTTGGTGAACTGGTACTATGCGGACGGAGCGGTCGTTTGCCTTGCTGTTGTGAGAGGCCGCTTAGTGTCACCGTGGCGGACATTAATTGAGAGCCGGATTTAAGAACTCTCCTTGCTTTGTCGGGCCGCGGCCTGGACGAACGCAGTGGGAGATCGGCCGAGCATCTTCGCGAACATATTGGAGAATGCCCCGGGGCTCTCGTATCCCAGTTCCAATGCCGTCCAGGTAACGGAGCGGCCGGACAGGAGCAGTGGGAGCGCCGCCATCAGGCAGGCATGTTTACGCCAGACTCCAAAGGATAAACCGGTCTGCTGCCGGAACAGGCGCGTGAAGGTGCGCTCGCTGCAATTCAGCCGCTTGGCCCAGTCCGCGGGCAGGCTGTGGATGTCGGGTTTACCGAGGAAGTCCCGGCACAAGTTGGCCAATCGAGTATCCCGAGGCATGGGCGCAAACAGTGGCAGCGAAGACGCACGCTGTAGTTCATGCAGCAGTAACTCGGCGAGCGCCCCGTCACGCCCGTTTTCGTCATAGACCGCGGGCAGATCCGCGGACGCCATGAGCAGGTGATGCAGGAGCGGCGTCACGATCAGAACTTCGCAGGTCCGGAAGGTCCGCGGGGCAGCTTCGGGCTCGATATACAGGCTGCGAGTGCTAACGCCGTTCATGCGGACCCGATGGCACTTTCCGGCAGGCAACCAGACGCCGCTATAGGGCGGCACCATCCAGGTGCCGTCGCCGGTCTCGACTTCCATCAACCCCGTCATCCCGTACAGGAACTGGGCACGGCGGTGGGTGTGGAAATCGAGCAACGCGCCGGGCCTGTAATCTGTGCCGATGGCCAGAACGGGTCTGGGGACCTGGTCGACGTCCGCAAGAGCAATATTCCGCACATTTCCTCCCGCGTGGCCGAAACAAGTAGATTGTTGTCTGATTGTCGAAAGACTGCAAGTGCGCGCAGAGATATCCGTTCCGAGATCGCGCAACCTCGGGAGAATTCCAGTGTACGGCGTCTTGCTTATCTGCGGCGGCTTGGCCGGCGTTACCACGGTCCTGTTCGGCTTCGGCGGCGGCTTTGTCGTGGTCCCCCTGATGTACATCACGCTGATGACCACGCACGGACCAGCCAGCATCGCGGGCGCGGCCGCCATGCATATCGCGGTTGCCACCTCGACCGCGTTGATGATCTTCGCCGCGTCCTTGTCGAGCTGGCGCCACCATCAAAGGCGCACCATTGACTGGGGGCTGGTACGCCCGTTGGTCGGCTACATTGCCCTCGGCGCCGTGCTGGGGGCCGCGATGGCAATGTCGTTGGACGGCGACTGGGTGCGCCTGGCCTTCATCGTCTATCTGGGCCTCACGATCGCGGATGCGATCCTGCGGCCAGGATTCCTGCATCACGCAGGTGGCCACGTGCGCCCCATGGGTCGCGGCGTGACGGCGTTCGCTGGCACCGTTATCGGTAGTATCGCAACACTGCTGGGCGTAGGCGGAAGTGTTATGACTGTGCCGCTCATGCGTCGGAGAGGGGCAAGTATGACCACAGCCACGGCAATGGCCAATCCGCTGTCCCTGCCAATGGCGATCACGGGAACTCTGACATATGTCATCTTGTCGGCTAACCAGGCTGCTCTCGGGCCCTGGTTCGCCGGTTTCGTGGACCTGAAGGCGTTGATTGTACTCGCGGGTGGATCCTGGCTTGGTATCGGTATTGCGTCCCGTTGGATCGGGCGCATTCCGGATCGCATTCATGCGGGGGTGTACCTGGTACTACTGTCTGGTGTCTTCGTAACGATGCTCGTGATACCTTGATTTTTAATCTTTCAAGGATTTTGGACCTTCGTTAACGCGAACGCTGAGACAAATGTCGCTATTGAAGCGAGCATTTTTTGGCGACGGGCGCTCTCTGCATACTTCCGCCATTGGTTCACGTCGCGGCATTCGGTAAAATGGGCTCGGACTTGCCCCTCGCCGCGCTCGGCCCGAAGGTCGGCTGTCGGAAATCTGTCGGGATTTGCAACGCTCACTTCCTGCGCATTGCTGACCTTGGTGCTTGGTGCAGCATGGTGGGGCGTTGAACCTGAGCGCTTTATGGCCGCTTTCATGTGTTTGACAGTGTGCCTTCGCATGTGCAGCGAACTCACACTTTCCGTCCTCCCCGACAAACAGGCGATGTCCGCCACCCTATCGCGCAACCAGCCTTTCACCATCCTCCTCTCGCAGCATCGCTTCCATTTCGTCCAAGCCATCGACTGCAGAGCGCATCTGCGCCTCATCAGCTACGCTCGCAGCTTCAGAATCCGCGACGCCGCTGCCAAAATCCATCTCCATCTGGCGCTGTTCCTCGGCGATGACGGCTTGAACGACAGGCGCGGTCTTCTTTGGAGCGGCGTCGGCTTGGCCTGACGGTTGACCATCGCCAGCCTGGCTCGCCCTCTCCACATCGGCTTCTGTTCCCCCTGGCCCATCCGACGGCGGCGTCATCGGCATGGCGCGCACACTCAGCGGCAGCGTGCCTTGCGATCCCCCTCCCCCCGGCTCTGGAAACGGCAATTCACCCGTCTGCGCCGCGTGGACCGCCTTGAACAGCCGGTCGTCAAAATACTGAATCCGCTTTGCACGGACCGGCATCTGCGCATCGATCACCATGACGATCTCATCGAGCGGCAGGCGGCGCGCCTCGTCTTCAGGGAGCAAGGAGCTTTCTTCGGTCCGGGTCGACTGGCTGCGCCCTTCAAAGGGGTTCTTGCCGATAGACTGGGAGCGCGTGATGACGGTCTTCGTGGTCTTGCCGACCGCCTTGCTCAGCTCCTCGACGGTTTTTTCATCCGAAGGCGTCAGATAGAGCTTCACGCCGGCATTGCCTTGCAGGGCGCGGCGGGTGTTCTCGCCGTAGATTTCATCGAGGGCGGGAATGGTTTGCGTGACCACGGCCAGGTGACCGCGATAGGTGCGCAGGGTCTCGATGCTCTCGACCACGATGGGCATCTTGCCGAGACGGTTGAACTCGTCGAGCATGATCATCACTGGCCAGGGCTCGTCGGGCCCGGGGTCCTTTTCCTGCATGGCGGAAAGGAGATCGGAGAAGAAGAGCCGGATCAGCGGCGCGAGGGGTTTGACCATCAGCGGCTGGACCACGAGATAGACCGAAAAAGGCTTCTTGCGGATCGTCCGGAAATCAAAATCCGAGACCGCAGTCGCCTCATCAATCGCCGGGTTCTGCCACTGGTCCAGCCCCGAGGTCATCAGGAGCGAGACGTAAGAGGTCAGCGTGTCGTTGTTGGTCGAAGCGAGCCTTGTGAAAATCAGCTTGGCCGCCCTGTTGTCGACCTCATGGCCCCGCGCGAAATACTCCTTCTGCTTGTTCCCGCCCGAGGCGGCGATGCGGTAGATCTCGCCCAGGGTCGGACGCTTGCGCTGGAACGCCAGCAGGCCTGCTGCCACAAAGAGATCGATCCCGCCCTTGAGCAGCCCCTGCACCCGGTCATTGTCGCTTTGCAGGAAGAGCGTCGCCAGGAGCTGCAATTCCATCTGCTGGCGCGCGGGATCTTTCAGCTCAAAGATGCGCAGGAGCGGGTTGTAGCGATGCGTGCGCTTGCCCTCCCAATCGGTGGGGGCAAAGCGATAGACCTTGTCGCCCTGGGCTGCGCGATGCCGGGCCGTCGCCTCGAAACATTCGCCCTTCACATCGAGCGTCACGGCGGAGCCTTGCCAGGTCAGCAGGTTCGGAATGACAAAGCCCGTGGTCTTGCCGCGGCCCGTGGGGGCCACGATCAGCGCATGGGGGAAGACCTTGGAGCAGATGTAGTTGGCGCGGGAGCCCGGCGGCCCCAGCTTGCCGAGGATGAACCCGGTCCCGGGCGCCCCGAAGAAGCCATTGGCCTTCATCTCGCGCGCGGTCTGCCAATGGGTCTGGCCAAAGCGTGTCAGAGCGGACCCCGAGAGGGCGAGGCTCAGCATCAGGCCGGCGGCGGCGAAGCTGCCGACGATCAGGTGAATAAGTTGGGCGTCCTCCGGGCGGCGATCGAGGATCGCCAGATAGTTCTGCGCGATATAGGCAAAGTCGATCTCGGCGCCGAAGCCGAGATCCTGGTAAGTCAGCACCACCGAGGCGATGGTATAGCCCATGGCCCCGGTCACCAGCGTCACAAGCAGGACGCCCGTGGCGATCCGCGCTTTTCCCATGGCGGCGCTCAATGGACCTGACCCCGCTCGGTCTCGCCATCCACGTCTGTCGCGCGGTGTTTTTCGTATTCGGTGTCGGCAAGATCATCGACTACCTGGCGCAAGGCCTCCGTATTGGCCGTCGCGGCATCGGATTGCAGATAGACCTTGGCGACATAGAGCCGGTCGAGGCGGTCCTCGAGAACCTTTTCCAGCGCATCGGCATCACCGGATGTGAGCCGCTCAAGTTGACGGTCATCCAGCACCCGCGCGATCTCGGTTCGGAAAGCGTCCCGCTCCGCCTCGGTCTCGAAAGGCGCGGACAACTCCCCCGCCCGCTCATGGTCCAGGACACGCGCAATCTCGTCTGCAAGGCGGTCGGCACGGTCAGACTGCGGCGCTGTTTCACCGCGGGCTGCGAGGAGTGCGTCGCGCGTGCCAGACCCGAGCCCGTCGCGCATCTCGGTTTCGCGGCGGACCTGATTGATGGCCTCCGTATCCCGGATCTCGACGACGGCCGCATAGGTCGCGCCGAGCCCGCGGGCGAGGTGGGACGGCATGTCCGGATAGCGCGCTCGTAAGTCATCCGTGACAGCATCTGCAACGGGCGTGCGGACGTCGCGTCCCTCCATGATCCGATCGACCTCGCGGGTGATCTCGCTGGCGCGGGCCGCATCGGTAATGGTCTCCCTGTAGGGCTCAGACCGGTCAATCACATCGCCAGGGCGTGCGAGCAGATCCGGGTGTGCCTCGAGATATGCGCGCTGCTCCGTCTCGATCCGGCGCTCCGCCCTTGAGACAACCTCCCAGTCCCGATCCTCGATCTGCTGCGCGGTCAGGCCGTCTGCGCGCATCTCCTGACGGATTGTCCCTTCCATCGCCCGCACCGCGCCCTCATGATAATGGAACTGCTCGCTGACCGCTTCCATGACACCATCCCGGCGCAGCACGTTCTCGCGCTCCAACAGCGTGCCAAGTTCGACGTGCACATCGTTGAGAATGTCGCGCGCCTGCTCCAGATCGGCGCGGCGTTCGAGGTTCAGATCGCGCGCCTCAGCCACTTTGGAGAGATCATTGGCGATCCATTGATGCTCGAGCGCTGCATTTGAGGCGCCCGTCTCGATCCGGGCCACCACTTCCGATGTGCTGATCCCGGTGCCCCGTAGTGCCGCGTCAATGCGCGATCTCAGATCGGGCTCTGCCAGACGCTCGCGCTGGCTGGCGTCGATATTGGCTTCGGAATAGATCCCGCCCTTCGAGGGGGTGTCTGACAGCGTGGATGATCGCAAGCCGAGAGGCTGCATGTGCTGGACCTGCGTCTGGATCTCGATGAGGCGTTTTTCCAGCACGGGACGTTCCGCGTCAGACTTCTCGGCGATCATGCCCTGCACCCGCGCGAGCTTTTCCGCATAGAGGCTTCTCAGATCCTCGAAGCTTTGATCCTCGGCCATATACACATCTCCTGTTCGGTCCACCTGCCCGCCGCGCGCCAACACCTCGCCCGCGCGGAAGAGTGCCGCCGCAATATCCTCGCGGGCCTCCCGGGAGGCCTCCGCAGCAAGCGAATGGTAGACGGTTCTGGTGTTGACGATCTCCGCCAGCGTCCGGGTCAGGTCCTGCCCCACGCGTTCGCGCTCGCGGGGCGCGCGACCCTCTTCTTTCGCGGCGTAGACCTCGCTGGTGCGGGCTGGGTAATGCACAACCCCGCGATCCACCCGGCGCGTGGCTTCCAAGCGCACACCATACTTTTCTGCCTCCTCGACCATGGCGAGGCGGAAATCGTCATAGTTGAAGCGATGGTTGCGCCCCAGAAAGAAGAACTCGCCTTCCTGCGAGCGGCGGTTCAGCACCAGATGCGCATGGGGATGATCGCGGTCCTCATGCACTGCGATGATGTAGTCGAAATGCCCCTTATCAGTCTGGAAGAACCGCTCGGCCACATCCGTCGCGATGTCGCGCACATCCTCGCCCCGCGTACCGATAGGGAAGGACATGAGCATGTGGGTGGTCTGTCCGAGCTTGGGTTTGAAACCCGCATCCCACCGCTTGGCAAAGCGCTCGGTCAGGTCCTTGATGTCGCCCGCCTCGAGCTTCGCCTTGCCATCCAGGAACCCGCTCGAGTCGACGATATGGGTCGACTTCGTGGTGAGGTAATCGAGCTGGTTTGAGAGCTGCGATTTGGTATGCGTACCCCCGCCCCGGATCGCCTTGAAGACCGCTGGCCGATGCCCCGCAGCCGCGCGCGTCAGCTGGGTCTGCTTGGCCACGTGCAGCCCCTGCATCGAGCCCCGGACGCGGCTCCAGCCATCCCGGAAGACCTCGCCCGTGACGGCATGGACGGCATCATTCAGCCGCATGGGCAAACTCCCTCAGCGCGGCCGTGGCCTGCAGCTGCATCGCGTCACGACGGCGGCGCAGGAGCAAATCGATCTCGTCAGCAGAATCCAGGATGAACCGCGCCAGCCCGCGCATCTGCGCAAGGCGCAATTCGGTGAACGCGGCACTCGTGCCCCCCACGGCCCCCTGCCCCCGCCGGTTGGCCTGCGTCATCTGCTTGGCGATCTGCGCGACCCCATTGCCGACCTCGTGCAGAGAGGCGCGGTAGCGCGCCATCTCTGCTGCCATCTGCGCGTCCGGGACAAACACGCCGCCTGCCGCCTGAATGAGCCGCCGCAACCCCTCGGCACGGCTCTCGATTCCGGCTGTCGCAAGGACCTCGTCTAGCGCCGCCAACTCCGCAGCCGTGACCTTCACACTGACCGCTGCGACCGGGATCGCGGCGTCCGTCTGGCGCTCGGCATCGGCTTTCAAGACGTAGCGCACGGCGCGCGATGTGACCCCGAAACGCTCGGCCAGCTCAGACGTCGACACACCCTCCGCGGCCTCGCGGACGATCTGCATCTTCTCCGTCTCTGTCAGGCGTTTTGTTCGGGACATGCGGAAGAAAGACCCCCTATTTCCTGCCACCTTCCACCAAGGCTGCCCCTACCTTACGATAATATACCGATCTGTCAATTTTATACTTACGTCGCCTTCAGGCTCAGGCAGCCTTGGTGTCCGCTTCACGCCGCGGCCCGCAGGGACGCGGCTCTGCCGCCCTCACCACCGGGCGACCCACCTGTCCTAGGGGTCCCGTCCGCCAGCCCCGCCCGAGGGTCTGGCCGAACACCACGTGTTCGGACGGAACCGCGGGCGGGCGCAAACCCCACCGACAGGGCGGACAGGCAGGGTCAAGGAGGGCCAGATTTGGGCCCCCAAATCTCTGCCGCAAAAACCGGGAGGCCCTGGCCGATAGGTTTTTTGTGGATGGCCCCCTTGAGGCTGACAGGCCGGTCTATCGCGGCCTGGTCATTCCGGGCGGAGTGCGTCCGTTGAACGCGCAGGGACCGGCACCAAGGCGAGGTCGCTGCCGGCGATCACCCGCGCCGGTGTCGGCATCCCTGGTACAGGGATCGGGCCGGCCCAAGATCGTCCTGGGGCGGCCCATCCTCGTCAGAGGATTTAGTCCTGGGGATCTTTCGCGCTCGGTGGGAACATCACCAGCTCCGAGACCGCGACCGGGAAGTCGAGCTTGAGGCTGAAGAACTCCGATCCATCCCCGTTGCGGGTGTTGCGGAACATAGCACCCACGCGCTGAAAACGGGTGCGCTCCTGGCCATCGGTGTCGGTGAACTTGACGGGGACGGTGGCGACGTAGTGGTTGGTCATTTGGATATCTCCTTTTTGCGATGAGGATCACCCGGCACGGGGGCAAGAGGCCCGGTCGCAAGCGCAAATGCGGAGGGTCCGCGGCCAGCCGTGGAAGCCGTATTTGTGCTTGCCGAAGCGTGAGCTGAGGGAACGAACGGGCCGACCCCGTGCGATCCACATCTATAAGCAAAAAGGAGAGACCCGGATGGCCCTTGCCATCACGCAGCAGCCACCTTCCGCGTCCACGTCCCGCCGAGCCTGGCCGGTGTGCTGACGGAGCCCGCCCGCGTGGATGCGATGTTCCGAAACAAGCCCCGAGGGACGCGCAAGTCTTCAGCCTCAAGTGCGACGTCTCGACCCCTCGCGTCTTGCCCCACTGACGATGTGCGTGAGGTGCGCACCATCCCCAGCCCGCACCAATGCGGATGGACCGAACACTGACGGACCGGGTAGAGCGATGACAGTGCCGACCGCCGCAGCCTGTCGATCTTGCGTAACCGACCGCACGCACCATGAGACATGACGAAAGGGCCGCGCCAAGCGCGACCCCCTCTCTTCAATCCTGCGCAGTCTTCTTCGCCGGGTCCGCAACCCGCATGACCGTCAGACCTTTCGCTTCCGCCTTCTGCCCGAGGTTCAGCGCGACCCCGTTGCCGCCGAAGAGTACAACCCCCGTCGCCGCGAACTTGTCGTCCAGCATTTCGTCGTTGCACTTGAACGGTGCCGCCCGCCCGTGCGCGGACCAGCGCGGATCGAAGCGCGCCTGCGCGATCCCGCGTGCCCGGGCCCACCGGGCCGCAATCATCTCCGCACCGTGCTTGCCACCCTTGTGGCAGAGGAAGATCTCCTGGTTGCGGTTCTGCTTGATCCGTTCGCGAACCTTGTCGAGCGTGTTGAAGATCACATCGACATCGGTCCAGTCGGTGGCGCCTGAGACGATCAGGGGCACCCCCTCGACTTTCGACTTCTCGGCGGTTTCACGGTCGTGCTGTTCGAGGAGTTGCCGTGCCTCGAAGACCGCCCCGGTCTCTTGCGCCCTGACGCTTGCGCGCGACCCGGCTGCCGGGATGAAGGCGTGGCCCGTCTCGATCTCGTAGCATTCTGCCGCCGCCTCGCTCATCACCTCGATGGCGCTGACAATCTCGCGCAGCTGCACAAAGCGCGCCTGCGCCTCTTCGAGCGCGGTCTCGGCGATCTCCGATCCGTCGTGAGATTTTGCCAGCGCACCGATCTTGTCGGCGGTGCGGTCGACTTCCTTGCCGAGTGCCACCTTGCGGCGCTGCAGGATCGTCGCGAGCCCATGGGCCAGCGGTTCGATCTCTGCTTCAAGCCCGGTCCCCCGCAGCTGCCCGAGCAATACCTCGAAGCTCTCGCGGATGATGCGGTCGGTCAGGATGTGATCCTCGGGGATCGGGAGCTGTGCGTCCTTCTCGGTCAGCCCGAAAAGCTCGATGGTCTCGTAGGTGTTCGCGGTGTCGTAAGCCATGTCTGGTCTCCAGTGTTCAGTTGCAAGGCCACCACGTGAGTGTGGGGGCATGGCCGAATGTCTGGTTTCCGAATCTGCCCGGGTCAGGGACGGCGCAGCCGCCGGCTTGCCGGGCGCAAAAGTTTTCCGTGCGCAACACCCGACACACGCGCACCTTCACGCACGGGACCGCGCCGCACCACAAGCGGCGCCCTCGCCGAAAAGTTTTGCGATCCTTGACGCGGGCTGATTTGGGGGCCATCCGGAGGATATGCTTCTGCACTCATGTGTGTGTGTTTTGACGGTAGGTTTGCCCGACCCGAGCAGGCAAACGGCCCGACCGGACGCGGAAGACGGATGGAGCGGCGGGATCGTTTTGGCCTCGGGCCAAAACAGACCAGAGCGCAATCTGGCGGAGCGGCCGGGGAGGGACGTGCTCGCGAGGCGGGCAAACCGGGATGCCGGGTGCAACGCCGCGGTGAGGCCGCATGGCCGAATGCGCGACGGACCGAAGGGCCGTTCTCCCCTGCGACACGCGAAGCCGAGCTGGGGAGGCCGTTAGGCTTATGCCAAGGTTGATGTGCGGGCGACTACGCTGGCGACAATGGTGAATTACTTATCGCAGCATTCGACGTGATGGGCGGAGAGCCGACTGTGAGGGTGCGGCATTGCATGCGTAGAAAAGTGCTGATGCGGCCAGTCGACACACGAACCGTTACCGACGCAAACCATGAAAACAAGCCATGCAAAGTAGCCGGCATCGGCTTCGTCTGGGTCTGCAGACAAGGGCAAATCCCTGCGAGGTTCATCGGATAAAAAGGCAATAAACCTTGCATCAAGAAAGACTCCAACAGCCGAAGGGCTCGAATAAGGCCTATTTTGTTGAATCTTCAGCTTGAGGGTTCATCCGAGCTTTCAGCAAAAACCTCGCATAGGTACACTAGGTCCTGTATTTCAGATGGTACCGGTCAATGTCCCTGATGCGGGACATGCAGACTTCTTCTGCTGCGACAACCAATGTCTGTTCTGGAGTTGGGTGGCTGGCAGTTTTGGCGATCGAGGCATGAAAGAAAATCTTGTACAGCCGGGGCGCGCGCCCCTAAGGTAGTATATTGCATTGTCAAATATGAGA
Organism: Alphaproteobacteria bacterium HGW-Alphaproteobacteria-1; assembly: GCA_002842985.1. Lineage (GTDB taxonomy): Bacteria > Pseudomonadota > Alphaproteobacteria > Rhodobacterales > Rhodobacteraceae > Roseovarius. Next base: position 2,143 of record PHEQ01000024.1, on the reverse strand, counting down.
ATGATTTCGATTGTCATATCGGCCAGATCCGGTGAAAATTACTCAAATTTGGGAGGGGTTCATGGCGAGAAAGTGCTTCTATAGCTTTTATTACAACGAAGACAATTGGCGAGTTAGCACCGTTAAGAACATCGGCGCGATCGAGGGGCAGCCGCTTGTATCTGCTAATGAGTTTGAGGAAATCAAACGCAAGGGCGATAAGGCTGTAGCTGACTGGATAGCTGGTAACATGGCCGGCCGGAGCACTGTCATTGTCCTAATCGGCACCAACACGGCGTCACGGAAGTGGGTAAAGCATGAAATTAAGTATGCCTTTGATAGTGGCAAAGCGTTGCTAGGCATCCACATTCATCGACTTCTGGACAGAAGCGGTAATACGAGCGCAAAAGGCGCCAATCCATTTGGTACTTTCACCGTCGGTACTGACAAGAAGCCCTTGACCAATTGGGCCAAGACATACGATCCGGCTGGGGTAGACAGCAAGGGCGTGTACGACACAATCAAAAACAACATTGAATCTTGGGTCGAAGAAGCTATCCGTCTAAGGGGTTAGGTAGCAGGCTGCGACGGAAAAGGCTGGCGAACGATATCTCGTTCGCCAGATGCTGTGGGTAGTTGCCCTCATTGTATTCGATCGCTGCAGCTGCACCGGTCGCTGGCACGGGCAGCACTAGGGCCTGTGGGTTATGCTCTCGAAAGAGCCGAGCTTCATCAAGGATGCCCTCCATGCCCCCGATCAGCACGGCTGCATCAAATTTGCGACTAGTCAGCATCTCAATGCGCATCCGCTCAATGCTGCGGCCCAGATCGTCAGGCACGGCCTCGGTGTACCGAACATCGGCAAAATCGTCATTTTCGCGCGGGAATTTTCCTAGGAAATAGGCGCTTTGATAGATCGAAATGCGGTCGCTGCCGAGCTTGGCCGTTTTGGCATAGAGCGACATCAAAGGAGTGATCGCTGGGTGGCCGCCAAAAGTGATGTGCCCTCGGGGCAGCACCACCTCCACCAGTGCGCGGATCGCTTCTCGTATTAGAAATACATCCGCAGTTTCAAAGAATTTGCGATCCCGGTTCGGTAGTGGGACGCTCGCGGAAAGGAAGATGTTGATCATGTCAGCAGTCCTCTGAGGGCGTCGGGTACGTCTGCGACTGAAATCGTCCTGATTGGTAGATGCCCATCGAGCCACCTTAAATGCCTGACCCAATTTTCATGGAGTCCTCGGCTATCATAAATAGCCCAGATTGGAGCGTCGGCAGCCTTGTGTTCGGAAATTGCGTCAAAGATGGTGTTGATCCGGTCAGAAGTGGGGCGGCCCACGGCAGGCACCACCGCTAAAGAGCTACCGTTCTGGAGGAGAACAGAAATCCAGCGTTCGGGTTGAACAGTCGGTTCGAACGCTAAGTCACGAGCAGCGTCACAGAAGTTGTCCACTAAGTGCGCGTGTCGAAGAGCCATCGCCTCGGCGCGCAGTTCTTCGGCAAGATCGCAAATGCTATCGACCACCGCCTGCTTGATTGTAGCGCCGCGCCCCGGCGAAGGGCCGGAAAAATCGGTAGCGAGAAGCTTCACATAGCGACTGAACGCGAAGTTGCGGTCTTCAACCTGCCCTGGCCAAAGCAGATGCAGGGTTTGAATTCCTAGCAGATTTGCTTGCGCCAACTCAGCCTTGGTCCAGCGGCCTTCCCTGAACCCCGGCGTGTCTATAAGCAGAATCGTATCGACGTCTGACATTCGATGCCAAAGTTCGGCTTGAAAATCGACGGCTGGCGGCACCGATCTTATGTCGATGAATACGTCAAACCCTCGCTTATCCAATTCCTCATAGAGGCGGTTGGCCAGAGGCTGCGAACCCTTGCGGCGATAGCTGATGAAGATCCCGCGATCTTTGCGGAGTAGCCTAAAGGTCTCAAATACTAGCGATGCTAGCCTTGGAATGTTGTCGCCATTCATTCCAACTTCGACCACGTTGATGTGCTGGAGTGCGTCGGGGATTTCGACCCCGACTTGAGTCTTTGCCGTCACAATAGGCGCGATAACAATGGAGGAGATATGCCCAAAAGTTGGTGACGGCCGTCATCAGGCGGCGGCTTGAAGTTGCTTGATCCCGTCTTTGAACTCAACCCCCTGAATGACCTCGGACAG
>PHEQ01000068.1 GCA_002842985.1 Alphaproteobacteria bacterium HGW-Alphaproteobacteria-1 | reverse complement strand
TGAAGACCCTCAAACGCGCCATGTACGGCCGGGCCGGTCCAGAATTGTTGCGGGCGAGAATGCTACCATTCCGCCACACAGATTGAGGATGACCCCAATTAAGGGCTACGCGACAATAGCACTCGACAAGCTGCAAAATCAGGGCCTGTGTCGGGCCATCGTCGTGGTGCCGGAAAAGTCCATCGGGTCCAGCTTCAACGATGAGCCGCTCAGCAAATATGGCTTCTGGGCGGACTGGACCGTCCTGCCGCAATGGAACCTGTGCAACGCCCCCAGCGGGGATGACGGCAAGGTCGGTGCCGTCGGCAAGTTCCTGGCCAGTGACGACAAGTTGGCAATGCCCGTCCAGGAAAGGGCGGCTCCTATTCCGCCAGATCGTCGAGCGCAACGCCGAGGGCACCCGCCAATGCGCGAAGAGTTGTAACCGAACCTTGTTTGCGGCGGGTTTCGATCTCTGTCACTGTAACGCGATTCACGCCCGCCCTTGCAGCCAATGCTGCCTGTGTCAGGCCTCGCCAGTTTCGGTAGACGCGCAGTGGGCTGTCGCCATTGAGCAAGCGATTTGCGTACTCAGCCGGGACAAGCTCTTCCTCTCCCGCCGCCACCGCCGCCTTGGCGCGGTCATAGCTCTGCAGATCCGCCAGATCCTCAGCCGCAGCCTGCAGGCGATCGTACTCCTCCCGGGGGATTGTTACCATCTCGTTCATGTCATGTCCTTTCAGTCATAGATTCCACCACGGGGTCCGATATCCAGAACAGCCAGGACATTGCCCTGATCGTCCATGATAACGCGCCAATCGCCTACCCGTAGCCGGACACCCTCTCGCCCCTTGAGAGACTTCACATTGCTAGCCTGCGAGCCTGGGTCTTGCGCATAGGCTTCGATCTTGGAGCGGATCAGTGTGGCAGTGTTCACGGGCATTCGGCGCAACGTTTTGATTGCGGCTTTCGTATAGCTGATCTGCTTCATGATGTATCTATGAGCGACATTTCTGCCGAAGTCAAGCCAAATGTCGCTCATAGATACATATGTATTTGATGGGAACCGACCGCGCGACCTGCTTCTGCCGCAAAGTTTCTTGTGTTTCGCACGGCTTGACACTTGAGCGGCTTTGTCAGGTTGTTGGAACCTGCGCTGATCAGATGGGCGGCACCATCATGCTTGCGTTTCAGCTGCATAGTCGACCCAAAGGCTGAATGCGCCCGCTCGGGGGGGGGCGACAGGATGCCGCCGTGAATTGGAGGCGCTTGGATTGCAGCGCTTCGTCTCTAAGCCGTCCGCAACCCGCAATCTTTTCTCTGCCCCAGCCCGCCGTCGTTGCGCTCTCACCATCCGCTACCGTCGCCTCGAAGCGCTCAACGCGTGGAACTCCGCGGCACATGCCGTTTGATCAACGACCGGCGTGAAACTTGCAAACTCGGCGAGTTAACGTGACAACACGGGGCAGACCCCAATCAAGGGCAACGCGAAAGCTGGTCATTGGTTCGAAGCGGCGTTCCCGCTGGCTGACCTGTGCCTCTCACCTGCCCAGCGGGGCGAAGAGGTCTTGCAGGGTGGCTTCGTCAAGCAGGGCATCGGCCGTATCGGCGGTGTCGTCAAAAAGCGCATCGGCCAGCGCCTGTTTGCGGGTCTGCATGTCGAGGATCTTTTCCTCGACGGTGCCGGCCGCCACCAGCCGGTGCACGAAGACCGGGTTCATCTGCCCGATCCGGTGGGTGCGGTCCATGGCCTGACGCTCCACCGCCGGGTTCCACCACGGATCATAAAGGATCACCGTGTCGGCCTCGGTCAGGGTCAGGCCAAGGCCCCCCGCCTTGAGGCTGAGCAGAAACACCGGCGCGTTGCCTTTCGCGAAGGCGTCAAGCACCCCGGCGCGGTTTGTGGTCTGGCCGGTCAGCGTCAGGTGGGGAATGCCCGCCTCGGCCAGATCGGCCTCAATGAGGCGCAGCATCTCCACGAATTGCGAAAACACCAGCACGCGGCGCCCCTCGGCCACCAACTCGGCCAGCAGTTCGCGCAGGCGGGCGCGTTTGGCGCTGTCGGTCACCGATCGCGCCGCCTCGGTCTTGACCAGGCCTGGATCGCAACAGACCTGCCGCAGCTTCAAAAGCGCATCGAGCACCGTGATCCGCGCGGCGGCAAGGCCACGGGTCTGCACCGCCGCGCGCACCCGGGCATCCATGGCGCTGCGCACCGTCTCGTAAAGGGCTTGTTGCGATTTTGGCAGGTCAACGCGTTCGAGGATTTCGGTCTTGGGTGGCAGTTCGGTCGCGACCGCGTCCTTGGTGCGGCGCAACAGGAACGGGCGCAACCGGCGGTTCAGCCGGGCCTGCGCGGCACCGTCGCCATGCTTTTCGATCGGCGTGCGGAACAGCACCTGAAACCGCTTGCGGTCGCCCAGAAGGCCGGGGTTCACCCAGTCGATCAGCGTCCAGAGATCCTGAAGCGAGTTTTCCAGCGGCGTCCCGGTCAGCGCCAGCCGCCCCTTGGCGGGGATGTCGCGCAGGGTTTTGGCCATTTGCGAGGCCGGGTTTTTCAGGGTCTGCGCCTCGTCAAGGATCACCAAGGGCCAGCTTTGCGCCGCCAGCCAGTCGCGGTCACGCGCCAAGAGCGGATAGGTGGTCAGCACCAGATCGGCGCAGTGGGCGTCATCGCGCAGGGCGGCGCGGCCCAACCCATGCAGCACCACAAGGCGCATATCGGGCGTGAACAGCGCGGCCTGCATCTGCCAACTGTGCAACAGGCTGGTCGGCACGATCAGCAGCGCCGGGCCGGGTGCCCCCGCCTCGCGTCGGGCCTGCAACAGCGCCAGCGTCTGCACCGTCTTGCCCAGCCCCATGTCATCGGCGAGCACCCCGCCAAAGCCCGCCTCCAGCAGGCTGCCCATCCAGGCGGCACCATAGGCCTGATAATCGCGCAAGTGCGCGTTCAGGCCCTTGGGCGGCTCGAAACGTTCCGCCTCGGCCAGGGCTTGCAGGCTGCACGCGAGGGGCAGGATACCGGCGTTGTCGGCAAAGCGGATATTGCTGCCGGCCAGGGCCTCTTCGGCCAGCCTTGCAACATTGGCGTCAGAGGGGTGCAGCGCGCCAAGCTCGGCATGGTGGGTCAGGAAAAGATGCAGCAAGGGCGCAAGCGGGCTGAGATCAAGCGCGACATATCCCTGCTTGCCGCGGTCAAGGTAAACCGGCCGCTCGGCCAGATGCTGCGCCAGCACCGCGACCTCGGGCACCGCGTCCCAATCCTCGCGGATCTGCTCCAGAAAGGCCGCGATCAGCGGGGCCACATCCACCGGTTTGCCGCCGATCTCGGCCTGAAACCCCAGCGAGAACCAGTCATTGCCCTGAAACGCGGTGCCCGGCTCGGTCCGGGTGGCGACGGTCAGCGATGCCGCCTCCGCGCTCAGCCGATAGGGCCATTTCGGGGTCTCGATCACCTGCCAGCCCTCGCGGCGCAGCTCAGGCACCGTGCGAAAGGCGAAATCGAGCGCCTCGTGCCCGTTCGATATTTCCCGACTGTGCGGGTTCATCTCGCCATCGGCAAAGACGAAATCGCAGGCCATCATCCGCTCGCCCGGCCAATGGGTTTCGAGATCTTCCACCGGCAGGGCACCCGCCGCGATCAGCCGCGTGGCGCAGTTCGCCTCCCAGCCATGATCACGGATCAGCGTCACGATCTTGCCATCCTCGACCATGCGCGGGTCTGTATCGTCCTCGGCGGCCTCTTGTCCATCATAGGCAAAGCGCAGCGTCAGCGTCGGCAATTGCACCGAACTGCCCCAATGGCGCGGGCCGTCACGCGCGGTCTCGGCCCCAAGGGTCAGCCGCGCGGTGCGTTCGTTGGCCACGCGCCGGATCTGCTCTACGCCGCGCGGGCGCGGCAGGGCCAGCCCGCCCAGCCTGTCGGGCAGCGCCGCGGCGAACGCCTCTGCTTCGTGCGGCGCGATCTCGGGGGCCGCCTCCACAAGGCGCAGCACATCCGCTTCCACCGCCTGTTCCAGCGCCCCGATCCGCCCCTGCCCAGGATCGATCCAGAGTGTCGCCCCCTCCATGGCACGTAGCGCCAAAGGCTGGCCCGCCTCATCCTCGAACCCCAGCCGCTGGTTGCCATTCTGCGTCATCCGCCATCCGAGGCGCGGCTCAAAGCGCCTGTCGGACCAGGCCAGATGCGCATCAGGGGCGGTGTCATGCAAGAACCGCCCCGTATCACAAAGGCGGCGGATCAGGCCGATGACATCTTCGCCCTTGGGCCGAAAAACCTCGGGCAGGCCATAGCTGTAATGCGTCTCCCACAGCCGCGCCTGCGCCAGCGCCCCCAGCAACTCCACGTCCACCGGGCGGATGAACCGCGCCGGGGCGGCACTGCGCAGGGCGTGAAGCGCGTCATGGCGCCGGATCGACTGGTTCAACCCGGTTCCCGCCGCATTGATCCGGCCCTTGCAAATGACGATCTTTACCGTGGTCTCGTGCGCCGCCAGCACATAAAGCAGGCGTTCCTTCACAGTGGCCGGGTAGTCTTCGCTCCGCGCCTCTGGCGGTTGCGCCGCCGTCGCCGCAGCCTGCTTGACGCGGGCAAGCCAGCCCTGAACAGGGGCCGCCAGACCCGGCCGCCTGCCCTGCTGCGCACCCTGCCCTTCGGCCCAGATGATCAGCGCCGCGACCACATGTTTGCAATTATACCCCACCGGGCAGGAACACTCGCCATCCACCACCCCGCCGTCAAGTTCGATGTGCTGCTGATAGGCCTCTCCGCGCCCGTTCGACACCCGGCCCGCAAGCGTGCCATCTGCCAATGGCTTCACCCCGCCAACCAGACCGCGCCGGGCATAGTCGCGCCCGCGTTCCAGCGTTGCCGCGTCGAAATGATCCTTCAAACGGATATCCATGCGCCCCCCTTAGCGCTCTTTTTCACGGACCGCAGCAAGAGTGCAAGCAGGCCAGCGGCCTTTCGAGGCAGGGCACAGGGCAAAAACACAAACCACCCGCGCGCAATCAGGGTAAGGCGCAGGATGGCCGCGGGCCGACCCCATGTGCACGGATCAGGCCACCGCCCGCCACATCCGGAACCTGCCCTGCCCGGTAACCTCCCGGATCAATCCCCGCGCCTCCATCCAGGCAAGATTGCGCTGGACGGCGGCGCGACTGGCGCCGGTCAGAGCCTCGGCCATCGGGGCGGAGACGAGTGGCCATTCGGTCAGAACAGCGCATAAGGCCGGGGGCGTGCGGCCCGAGAGCGAGCTCATCTCGGTTTCTGCCCGCGCTGACCATGCCTCGATATCGTCAAGGTGCCGCATTCCGGTCAGGCAGGCTGTTTCCATTCCGTCAAGCCAACGCGCCAGACGGTCAGCAGGTGGGCCGCCAGCGCGCAGCCCCCCTGCCCCACCCATGGCCAGAGGCGCAAAGACTGCGCCCTTGCCATCGCTGGCCGCGATCCGCGCGGCCGTGATTGCAGCCTCCAGCCGGTCGCCGTGCTGGCCAAGGCCCGCAAGGCTCCAGAGGTGAAAGCCCATGCAGGCGCGGGTGATCGGGTGCAGCTTGGCGGCTTGCGCCATCAGGTCGAGCCAACCGCCCACGCGGTCCCCGAAGGGCTCGGCTTCATCTGCCATGTTCTCGGGATCGCGGCGATCGAGAAAGGCGGACAGGTCCTCTTCCGGCCCAGGCCCGCCGGTCAGACGCCGCACCGCCCAACCGACCCGCGCGAGGGCTGCGGTGTCGTCGTGCAGGCCGGAAATGCGCATGGAGATCCAGAGCGCCAGCCGATCCGGGCCGATGCGGTCACCGTTGAGCCAGCTGAGGTCAGCCGCCTCGATCAGGGCAAGTCTGTGCCGCCAGCCTTTCGGGCCGCGCCTCAAACGGTCGTCCAGCGCGCCGACGCGACCGGCCACACGGGCAAGACGCGCGGCATGACCCGCCTCTGCTTTCCGCCAGTCGTCGAGGACCTCGGCCTCACGCGGTTCGGCCCGTGGTCCGGGCGGCAGATAATCCGGCTCCTCTTCCATCGGACCGGGCAGGAACCAATGTCGCATTTTCTTCACCATTTCAGCACATGATTATTACGTGATTTCTGGATGATACGGGGTAAGCACACATCATTTTTCAGCTTAAGGCTTCAATTTT
>PHEQ01000067.1:2835-9050 GCA_002842985.1 Alphaproteobacteria bacterium HGW-Alphaproteobacteria-1 | reverse complement strand
CAATCCGCCCACGATCGCGTGGAACGGCTGCCCATCATCGCGTGGAATAGCTGCCCACGATTAGCTGGAATGGGCGCCCCTCATCCCGTGGAACACGCAGCTGATAGCGCGGCAGCGCCTTTGAGAGAGGTGGTCCTGCTTTTTCGACCAGTTTGCAGCCAAGCTAAGGTGGATCAGGGTTTCACATCAGGCTGCCATTCTCATGGGTTCAATTTTGCTGGCATGGACCTCGTCAGGGGTCAAGATGCCATGGGTCGAGTGGGGCCGCTCGGCGTTGTAATAGGCCAGCCATCGGCCGATGCCCTCCCGGGCTTGTGAGCCGGTCTCGAATGCGCGCAGGTAGACGCATTCGTATTTCAACGACCGCCAAAGGCGCTCGATCATGCGATTGTCGATCCAGCGGCCCTTGCCATCCATCGATATCTTCACCTTGGCCTCCTTCAACTCGCAGGTCCAGTCGCTGCTGGTAAACTGCGATCCCTGATCGGTGTTGAAGATCTCTGGCGGACCATATTTGGCCAGCGCCTCCTTCAGCGCCGAGACGCAGAAGTCCGCCTCCAGCGTGTTCGACAACCGCCAGGCGATAACTTTGCGGCTATACCAGTCCATGATCGCCACCAGATACAAGACCCCCCGCTCCATCCGGAGTGAGGCGGATAAGAAAACAGCGTGGAGCGCTGTTTTCCCGACGAACGTGATGTCGGCGCACCAGACCTGGTTGGGCCGGGTGATCGCCAGCCCCTTGAGCAGGTAGGGATAGATCTTGTGCGCCGGGTGCTTCTTGCTGGTGTTGGGCTCCTGATAGATCGGCACCAACCGCATCAGGCGCATCAGTCGCCGAACACGTCGTGCCAGAGGCACGCTTCCAGCGTGATGACGGCCACATTTGTGACCCTGCCGTTCCATGTGCCGCGCCATCTGGCGAGAGCCATACCACGGGGTCTCCAGGAACTGCTTGTCGATGATCTCCATGAAGGCCAGGTTCTCAGCGCTCTCCCCCTTGGGCCGGTAATACAGCGTCGAGCGCGACAGCTGCAGCAGCGAGCATTGCCGCGTTTCGTCAGGTGGGGAAGTGACTGCATGTCGTAGGTCCGTTCGGTTGAACAGACACGACGGTAGCTTCGTCGGGATGTAACACCCCGATGTAACACCCACGCACCCATATATGGAAAACGCGAGTGATTTAAGCCACGTACAGTTAAAATGGCTCCGGCGGTAGGGAACAGAGCCATCGTGTTTTCTACGCAAGTCATTGAAAAATATAGGCAACGTGTCGGTTATGCCTGTGGGGTATGCCACAGTTCTATGCCACACTTTATAGCGGCCTCTTGAGTAAGCGGCAATGGAATAAATGTCGGGCGAAGATGCCCTGAAGTGCTGTTACGGCCAGATGATTGGGGCGGTTTGAACGATCAAAACAACGCTGCCGTCATCGACAGGATGAGGGCCCGCCTTACGCGCATCCATGGGGCAAGCCAGGCTCGAGGCTTGAGTTTGGGGGATGCCACAGCCTGAAGACAGAGGCCTGAGCCTTCCTGCATCCCGCGGCGCAGCTGGTCCATGTCAGGCAGTTTTCATGCCCTCTGCGGCCGCAGCCTGCTTTGCCATGAAGGCTTCAACCCAGGCGGCCGGGTTGGCTTCTGTCTCTTTCAGGCCAACCCGCACATGCCCGATCCGCGTGCGGATCTCATCGCGGCAACATTCGGCCATGGCGCGCGCCTCGGCATCCATCTCGACGATTTCATCAAACGTGCGGTCAAGTTGCTTTTCGACGTCGTTACAAAGTGTTGTCACCATCCGGATAAGCGCGGGCGCCCCGAGGGCGCAGAGCAACGCCTCACGCTGCCAATGCCTTCCCATCAGGTGATTGCCGTCCCGTTTTGTCGCAATGGAAACGGCCAGATACTTCGTGACCTTTGGCCAAACGGCAGCGCACATGACGTCATAGATCGGGGTCAAAACCACCCCATCGCTGCGGATCAGGATAGAATAGTTCTTGGCGTGGGCATCGGTGTTGCAAACCAGAATGTTGAAAATCGTGTATCGCAGGAACGATAGCACCGCCGGCAGGCCTGATTCATCGCGCAACACCCCGACAATGTCGCGAAGACCCGGTCCACGGCGGCCAGCTTTGTTGAACTCATATTTCGTGGACGGGAAATGACCAAGGGCCTGGCACATGTCTTCCTGGTGGATGCGCCGCCAGACCTCGCCCTCCCTTACCCGGTCATAGCGCTCTATGAGGATAAATTTCCGTGTAACCGCACACCCGATGCGGATCGCGGGAGCGTTGAGGCCGGAATTCAAGGCCAACCTCATGCAGAAAGCCTCATTGTAGACGCTGCCCCAAAGCCGGTCGGTATCGGGTTTCAGGATCCATGTGGAGGGAGAACCGTTGATTGGAATGCAGATCTGACCTTGGTCGTCGATATGAACACCAATCTTGGTCTGGACGCCAGCCAGTGACATCGACACCCCATCATCGCCTGCCAGAAAGGGTTTGCTCGGAAGCTCATTGATGATGCGTTCAAGCTCATCTTTGGTCTCCACCGGTCGGTAATGCATGCGCGCAGTGCCGCGCTCGGCAAAGGACAGCGCCCCTGATGTATCGCGCCCAATCTCGGCAAGAATGCCAAGTGCGTCGGCTTTGGCAACGCCGGTAAGGCGAGCGATTGCTTCCAGATTATCCTCTTCAGGCAGAAGATTGACGATCCAGGGCAGCACGATCGAGGGCGCATAGGACGCCTCGCTGAGCGGCATGCGCGTTGATACCGGAAACGCCCCCGGTAGGCTCAACCAATCCGGATCATAGGTCAAAGAGGGGCCAATGTCTGACGGGATCAGCTCGGCGACCTTCCTGCTCTCAAAAAATATCTGCATTCAGTCCTCCAGAAACGGCAAAATGGACGGTATGGTGTCCGGCCGCGTTTCGGGTATGGCATTGGCCAGGCCCGGAATTATGCCAAGATGCCGGGCAATCATAAGTGCCGGACCAAGCCGCGCTGTAGGCTTTCCCCCTTCGAGTTCAATAAGATACCGCCGTCCAACCCCCGTTGCGAGCGCTACATCCTCTTGCCGAAGGCCCATGGCCCTTCGTTGGTTCCGGATCATCAGTCCGAACGCCTGTGCTTCCGCCTCGCCCATGGTTTGCATTGGACCTCCTAAATGTTACCAATCGGGAATATATGCACTTGCCGCAGCGCAAGCGCGACTAAGGTAACCGATCGGGAACTTTTAGCACTTTCTCGCATGCTTGACAAGAAATGTTCCTGATCGGCAACTTTTGCCTAAATCGGGCGGCGGTGCGAGCAAAGCTTCCCGTGCATACAGCGATGACAACAAAGGTCTGGGCATGACGTGCATCTGACATAAGCGCAGGCGTTATGTCAGATCACGCAGGGTTTTCTGATATAAGATTTGCGTTCCCGTGCCGATCTGAGAGACGCTGTTGCATAAATCGGCTGATGGCCGAAGTTTCCCTTCTCCCGGACAGGCCTATCCTGCGACCTTCGTGGCGGGGATGTCGAGAGCGGTGTAGCCGTTCAGGACGACAACACGAACCTGGAACTCCGCGACCTGGCGGTCGAAGTCCTGCGCCATGAGGCGCTGACCCAGCAGTTTGACGTAGTGCATTTTTGTCTCTGCGCGACTTCGGCGGTGATATCTACTCCATCGTCGCCAGAGCGCGCGGCCGAGGTGTTTTGATGCCCTCAGGGCCGTGTTGCGCGCGGCTGCCCCGGCGCTATCGGCTTTCCATGGCTTGCCGTCTTGGAACGTGTTGCAGTTGATATGAATGAATACCGTTCTTTGAGGGCGGCACACAGATGTTCTGCCCGGGGTTTTCGGCGCAATCCATTGCGCCCGTTTTGATTTGGCTTCGCCAACGGTTTTCTTCATCAATAGGTTTTTTTGTCCGGGAAGGTTCCAGATCGGGTTTTGTATTCTTTTTCGTGGGCGACTTTTTCTCGTGTAGGTAAGGTGGTCATGGATCTTAGTTTCCAGTTCCTTGATGCGCCAATTCGCGTTTGTCTTGTCCCGCCGGAGCTCTTTGCACTCTTCCTGTGCTTTCGCGAGGCAGACTGCATTCTGTCGCGCCACGAGAAGCTGCAGCTCGCGCGTCATTGCGCCGACGATCGATTCAACGGACGCACGGGCCGTTTCCGGCAATGCTCCAATGAGACGGTTCTCTTCCTCCTCGGCAAGACTCGAAAGGACATGATCGACGGGACTCTCAAGGCTGCGTGTGTCGATTCCCTTTGTAATGCCGTACTGCTCGCAGAGAACGGTCTTCACCGCAGCGGCGTCGATCTCGTCACGCGGCGTGCCACCGTTGATCAAGCTGGTGATTGCAGCGTGGACCTGTTCGAGGTTGTAGCGCGGTGGCCTTCCGCCGGTGTTCTTCTTGTCGGTCGTCGTGGTCATGATCTGAGTTTGCCTTTCAGTTTGCCAAACCCGGTTTGCGAAACCCGGATCGTCGCATTTGGGAGTAGGATGGATGTCAGTCCGATTTCAGAGATCGGAAATGCCGATGATCAGCTTTTTCTTGTCAGCCTGGCGTCTGAAGGGGTCAGCTTCCAAACACCGGCCGAACCCGAAACGATCGGATTGTCGGCCCTGGCGAGATCGCTCAGGATGCGATTGATCGTCCGGTTCAGGTTTTCCGGGGCCACGTTGGCGAAGAGCTCGGGTGGCAGCGTTGCCACGAGTTCGGCCGTCTTGAACGGGGCCGGCGCGAGGTCTCGAAGCATCCCGCGTGTTTGAAGTGCGATCCGGACCGCCATGTCTCGACTGTTCTCCATCTTTTCCGGACCTGGCGGTTTCCCGGTTGTCGGTGCAGATGTCTCGACGGCATGGGCGGTCGTACGTTCTTCTCCGTCCTCATCCATTCCAAGTACGGTTTTCTCGATCCGGAAATATACGGCGGCGAGCTTGGGCTGAGTACGCTGCTTGTCTTGCACCACCGATACGCTGTTCTCCGTCTTCCCGGGCTTCAAGCAGATCTCAGTATCGACCGCCGCGCGCAGAGCGGAGCTGCCGCGCCCGCCGCGATCTGCGTCTTTACCGGTATGGTGCACGAGCATGACATGGGTATTCAGGCTCCTTGCGATCCACTCCGCAGTCTGCACGACTTGCGTCATCGAGGCCGCGCAATTCTCGTCAAGCAGACCGATGGAACGGGCCAGGGTGTCGAACACGATCAAGACAATATCCTCGCCGGTGTCACGCATGACGCCTTTGAGAAACTCGATGAAGGACGCGACAGCCCTGAAATTCGAAAGGTCGAGCGCCTCGCCGCATACAAGGTAGTTCTGTTTCGTGGCAGGATCGATATCGCAGCTGTGAATGCGGTCGCGCACGGATGCGGGTGCTTCAGGTGCCACATGCACAACAAGACCTGGCGTAACCCGAGCGCCGAAGCAGGGACGACCCGCGACGATGCAACTGCCGAGGTTGCATACGAGCGCAGATTTCCCCACGTTCGACGGCCCGTAGAGGAGCGAGGTCTCGGCACGCAGCATCCATCCTTTCATGGCATAGTTCCACTCCAGAGACGGAGTGTGATCCGCCACGGGCCGGATCGAGGCTTCCCAGTCGGGAATGTCTTGATCGTCATCTTGTATGCGGGTCATTTCGCCTGTCCTTCTGTCTGCTTGATCCGATGTCTGTCTTCGTGACCGTCGGGAAATAGACCCGCCCCTGGGCGCTCCAAAATTCACGGCGAAACTTTTTTCCGTTGTCTGCCACCGGGCCAGCCAGACAGCCGGACACCCCCTTACGGGGGAATGTCCGGCTGTCTGGCTGGCCCGTGCTTTGGGAATTTTTGAGTGGCGGATCATTTCCCTATGTCCCTTTCGAGACTGAATGACCGACAGGGATAAATCATGAAAAACAATCATTTGACTCCGGTATCTCTGGACGAGGCGGCACATTTTCTCGCCGTGTCCTCCCGCACGGTCCGCCGGCTCATCGATGCCGGAGCAATGCCTTGCCTTCGCGTAGGAAGCGCACTTGTGGTGCCCGTGGAGAGCCTCCCCGGACTGCGGTGCGGGGCTGATGCAGGCCCGGACATGCGTCCTCTCTTGCGACTTCACGAAGCGGCGGCCCGCCTTGAATGTGTCCGTTCGACCGGCGCGTGAATGGCATCATAGGCGTTGTAGACCAGCGCGGCGCGCAGGGAATCCCGTGTGGCCTCGTGAATGCGGATCGCGGCCGCG
>PHEQ01000067.1:0-2717 GCA_002842985.1 Alphaproteobacteria bacterium HGW-Alphaproteobacteria-1 | reverse complement strand
TTGATCGCAGTATGTGTCGCATTCGGCGATTTGACCGACTCTCAGGGGTCAGAGCGCTGATTTTGCTCGATTTTTTGGATGTTGGCTCCGGCGGTAGGGGCCGCCCTCCAAGCCCAAAACCCATTGATTTCAAAGGAATTTATTGGTGCGTTTTCGGTCGGTACTTGCATGGACTCCACGATGTGCACCAGACGGTGACGTACTCTGAACACGAATTCAAGCACCAATCTGGTCACCTCTTATCTGGTACCGCGCCGAGCTTATGAGCCTTCGAGGTACGCAGCGGCATGAATCGTTAAACAAGATGCACCAGTACGGAATTTCCATCCGGACTTTATCCAGGTGCTTGGGCCGCCGATTGGAAATTTCCCTGTCCCGCCACCTCAGACGCTTCACAAGAAACGGGAAAACCAACCATATCCGATAGATAAACCTATAGGGCTATTCCGACCAATTTCATACGGAATACCGTGCCCGTGCCCGTGCCCGTGACCGCTTTCACCCTTCATTGACAACTCGATTGTTGGTCACGCTTTTGGGAGAGGTCCTCGGCGGCCCACGTCCAGATTGGCGCAAGCTCGTCGAGTGACAGTGGTCATCGGGACCGCATGGAAGGCACGGCAAAAGGACAATCCAGGAATGGATCTCAGGACCGACACTGACGACTACGACCTTTCGGAACGCCCTCTCTCCTTGAAAGAGGCTGTGGCGCATCTGGGAGGTAACGCCGCGACGGCCTAAGGGCGATTGATGATGACGAGGTCCCGTTCCGGAATGTCGACATCACAACCTATCGCCGGGCCCAGCCAGCGGGCTTGCTCGGCGATTGCGTCGCCGAGGCGTTTTATCTTTGGTCCCCGCATTTCGGGAACTCGCGCAACCAAGACCGATACGATTTCACAAAGACGGCTCTTCAGTTTCGGCGTCATGCGCCGATATCCGAGATCCTGGAGAAAGCGCGCGATGTCCTCGGTCGTGATGTCGTCGGTCATCTCGGCGGCACCGATCCTGAAAGACATCTGATGCGTGACCTGGTCATCGAGCAGGACCGGAACGATGTCATAGAACGGCGCGAGCTGCGGTCGTACTCCGTGATACAGCAAACCGTGGTTCTTGGCGTGGTTGTCCGTGTTGCCCAGCAACAGATTGACCAAAGCCCCTTCAAGGAAGGACTGCCGGGTCTGGCCCGGACTGTCACAAGACAGGATAAGCTCGGCAACGCGCCGGGCGGAAAAGGCGCGCTCGTCCACGCCATTTCGTTCGTATTTCAGGGTTGGCCCCAAACCCAAAGCCTGGCAGAAATCCTCCTGGTGAATGCGGCGCACCTGCGCGTCCTCGACCTGGCGATCGAACCGCTCGACCAATAGCCCCCTCACATCTTCGAATTCCAGGATAGACGTGTCCGCGACGGGATGGGTGAGCACGGCTTGCGCAATCTGCATCGATACATTTTCGTAATCCACGAGTCGCATTTCGGCGCCCCGGGGCACTTTCAGGATATGCGTTGTCGGCACGTTCAATCCCGAACGCGGAAATCCGAAGCGTCCGTCAGGAAGCATGGCGATAGCGACCTTCCCCTGCACCCCCGCCAAAGGCGATGGATCGCCTGTGCCGTCTGGCACGCGTCGACGATCCCGCAAGGAGATCATCAGGTCTCTTAGCGCGTCGTCGTCGAGCGGGTCGTAATCCGTGTCCAGGTTGCCTGGCTGTTTTGCCGGTCCTGCGCCACGAGGAACGACCGAAATCGCTCCCGGACAGTCCCGTCCGAGGTGATACAACAGCCCAACTGTATCCGAGTGGTCCAGCCCATGGCGCTGCATGATCTGGTCCCTCTGCGCGTTCTCAAACAGAAGATTGTCAAAGAACCCGCGCGTCTCGTTATCGCCAAAGGGCTTCTCCCCGACAGGCAGCGACGTCGATATCGGATGCGGCAAGTCATCCCGCAGGTATCTGAAGGAGATGTCACCGTGGTCATCGCGGGCCAGCCGCCCGACCGGCGTCGGCTGGGCTTCGAGGAAAACATCGAGCTCCAGCATTCAGGTCTCCACGCTGAGCCGCAGCCCAAGGTCCCGGCACAGGTCGAGGACGATGCTGATCTGCGCAGTGTCCTTGCCGTTCTCGATCGCGCTGATGGTCGCGACCGATACGCCTGCCTGCATCGCAAGGTCTCCTTGGGTCATCGACAGGGTCTTTCGCCGTTCCCGGATCGCTGCGCCCAGATCGCTGGCAGTGCGGATGGCGCGTGTTATCTCAGACATATCGATTTCCACGATCGTTGAAGTTTCGCTGAATGTGGGCTTAGTTGCCTGTTTTGTCAACGATCGTTGAAATTTCTTTTCCAAGACCTGGAAATCTGCAAAATTTTGATGATCATTGAAATCGCCATGTCGTCAGTTCGCGGACCTGACAAGGTCAGGCCGGCTGCGCCCGCGCGCGCCGCAGCTCAAACCCCATACCCATCAAATGCGCGTCGACTTCGGCCCAGAGTTCTTCGCTTGGACCCGCAGCGTGCTCCAACTGATCCGTGAGAAGCTTTTCAAGTCGCTCGGACGGCGTCATTTCGACATGACCCGAATCTCCAGAGAGGAGCGAACTGAACTGCCCGATTGCTTCTGGTGCGTAAGCATCCGGCGTGAGCCGTGGTCAGGCGGCCTTGACGTTAGGTTTGGTCGCAGCCCAATTCCACGGCAGCAGTTCCGGCAGGTGCGTGACGGGCA
>PHEQ01000066.1 GCA_002842985.1 Alphaproteobacteria bacterium HGW-Alphaproteobacteria-1 | reverse complement strand
TCAACTGCCATCAAAGCCTCCATCATTTGAAGACAGTGATTCAGATTTTTCTGCAGAAGGGAATCCTCTGCGAGTCAAACAATCAGGCCGTTGGTATTATCCGGGTTAGGAAGGAGATGGCCTTCCCGATCAGGATGTTGATGTTTTCGATCTGTCCGAGGAGTCTCATGACACCGCCTTTCGGGTCTCGGTCTTGGTATCCGCCTCATCGATACCAGCCGCCTGCAACGCGCGGATGGCGAAGCGCTCGGCAAGCGGGCCGAGCTCGGCAGCCTCGTCGGAGGCGGCGCTGCCCGTTCGTGCACGATCGGCGATGCCCACGAAGATTACCGCAAAGCGGAAGAGCGCGAAGGCCCGGTGGAAGCGGGTGAGTTCCGGCGTCGGGCGGGCATGGGCGTGGTAATGGGCCACGAACTCCTCACGCGTGGGAATGCCGAGCGCCGCCCGGTCGAGGCCCAGAATGCCGCCGTATTCGTCGGTCGCGGTTTGCCAGGGCATGACGCAGAAGCCCAGGTCCGCCAGCGGATGACCAAGAGTCGACAGCTCCCAATCGAGCACGGCGATGACCCGCGGCTCAATGGGGTGGAACATCATGTTGCCCAGCCGGAAATCGCCATGGGCGATGGAGACCGCACCGTCATCGGCAGGCATATTGGCGGGTAGCCAATCCATCAGCCGGTCGAGCGCGGCGATGCGCAGCCCGGGCGAGTCGGCATATTGCTTGCTCCAGCGACGTAGCTGCCGTTCGAAATAACCGCCGGGCCGGCCGTAATCGTCCAAACCCACCTCGTCGGGACGCACAGCGTGAAGCCGCGCCAGCGTTTCGGCCATGGACAGGTACATGGCCCGCCGCTCCTCGGGGATCAGCCCGGGCAACGCGCAGTCCGAAAAGACGCGTCCCTGAAGCCGCTCCATCACGTAGAAGAGCGTGCCCAAAACCTTGGCATCCTCCTCAAGCACCAGAGCGCGGGGAACGGGCATGCCAGTCCCTTCCAGCGCGCGGAGCACACGAAACTCCCGCTCGATGGCGTGGGCGCCGGGCAGGATCGGCCCCGTCGGCTTGCGCCGAAGCACCAGCCGCCGTGCGCCCCAGGTCACGAAATAAGTGGGGTTCGACTGCCCACCGCTGATCGGCTCGAACGCCAGCTTGGCGTCAGGGCCGGCATCCTCGGGAAAGTGGCAGCTCAGCCAGTCGCGCAGCGCCGTAGCATCAAGGCCGCTCATTGGGTCACCATCTGCTTGGCGGTTTCCCGCAACAGGAATTTCTGGATCTTGCCGGTCGCGGTTTTAGGCAACTCACCGAAGACGAAGCGCCGCGGGCGCTTGAAGCCCGATAGGTGCTGCCGGCAGAACCCGTCGAGGTCGGCTTCGGTCAGCGCGGAGCCCTTGCGCGGCTCGACGAAGGCCCATGGGGTCTCGCCCCATTTCTCGTGCGGGGCGGCGACGACGGCGGCGAGCAGCACATGGGGATGCTTGTGCAGCACCGTCTCCACCTCAATGCTCGAGATGTTCTCCCCGCCCGAGATCACCACGTCCTTCGCGCGGTCGCGGATTTCGATCTGGCCGTCGGGATGGCGCACGGCCACGTCGCCCGTGTGCAGGTAGCCGCCTGCGAAAGTGGCCTCCGTCGCCCCGGGATCGCGGTAGTAACCGGCCATGACCGTGTTGCTGCACAGGACGATCTCGCCCTCGCTCTGCCCGTCCAAAGGAACCTCCTGCCCGGCCTCGTCGACGATGGCGATGCCGGCGGTGGTGTAGTGGCGGTAGCCTTGGCGCGCCAACAGCGCCGCTCGCTCTTCGACCGTGCCGGGGGCGTCAGCGCCGGGATCGTTGAGCGTGGCGGGGCCGTAGCTCTCGGTCAGGCCGTAGCCGTGAACCAGGTCGAATCCCCGCTCCTCCATCCCGGCCAGAAGCGTGGGCGTGGGCGCAGCGCCGCCGGTCATCACTTTCACCCGGCGCGACGGCCCGCTGCCCCCGTGATCGAGGATCATGTAGAGCACCACCGGCGCGCAGCACATGTGGCTGACCTGGTGGCGGCCGATCAGCTCAAGGATGGGGGCCGGGTCCACCTGCTCCAGACAGACATGCAGACCGCCCGCGGCTGTCACGCCCCAGGTGTGGCACCAGCCATTGCAATGGAACATCGGCAGCGTCCAGAGATAGCTCGTCTCGCTGGTGAAGCCGAGCATCATCACGTTGCCAACCGCGTTCAGATAGGCGCCACGATGGGTGCAGACGACACCCTTGGGCCGCCCGGTGGTGCCGGAAGTGTAGTTGAGTGCGATGGCCTGGGTCTCGGACGTGACATTCGCGGTCCAGTCCAGCGCGGGCGTCTCACCTTCGAAGAGATCGAGACCCGTACCGTCGCCGGGCCGATCGCAGAGCATCGTGACGGGGGTCGCCACACCGTCGAGCGCGGGCGCCGTGCGCGCCTCGCACAGGACGAGCTTGCTGCCCGCGTGATCGAGGATATAGGCGATTTCCTCGCCCGCCAGGCGCGTGTTGAGCGCATTGAGCACCGCGCCAAGCGCGGGCACGGCGAAATGCGCCGCCAACACCTCGGGCCGGTTTGTCAGCATGACCGAAACCACATCGCCGCGCCCCACACCCTGCGCCTTCAGCCAGTGGGCCATGCGCGCGACGATCTGGCGGAATTCGGTGTAGTCCCAGGTCCGGTCGTGCCAGGCTACGGCCGGGCGGGTGCCATGCACCTCCACCGTCCGCTCAAGAAGGTCGAGCGGAGTCAGGGGACGGAAGTTGGCGGAGCGGGCCGAAAGATGTTGTGCGTCGAACAAGTGGACACCTCCTCATGCCATTATGTTTCGCTTGACCCGGCCACGACGGCGGTGGCCGGGTATGTGTCTAAGGGTCAGCCCTCGGTCACGTCCCAGTTCCAGAAGTCCCGGTGCTCCTTGCTTAGGAAGCGCTCCAGAACCATCATGTGGACCTCGTCCGCGCCATCGACGAGCCGCGCCTGACGGGCGTAGCGGTAGATCCACTCCAGGGGCGTATCCGTGGAATAGCCGCGCGCGCCGTTGATCTGGATGCCGGTATCAGCTGCCTGATGCAGCAGGTTGGCAACCTGCACCTTAGCCATCGAGATCTCCTTGCGGGCAAAGCTGCCTTGATCCAGCGCCCAGGCGGCCTTCATCACCAAAAGGCGGCCAATCTCGATCTTCATCGCCAGATCGCCAAGCATTTGGCGGATGCTTTCGCGCTCGATCAGGCGTTCGCCGAAGGCATAGCGATCGGAGGCGTAGTCCTGCGCGATCTCAACCGAGCGCTTGGACAGGCCCAGCCAGCGCATGCAATGGGTCAGGCGCGCCGGCCCCAAGCGCATCTGCGTGACCTTGAGGCCAAGCCCCTCGCCCAGAAGCACGTTGTCGGCATCAACCTCCAGCTCGTCGAACACCAGCTCGCAATGGCCGCCATGCTCCTCGGGGCCCATGATCGGGATGCGCCGGTCGATGTGCCAGCCGGGCTGATCTCGGTGGAAGAGGAAGGCCGTGAGTCCACGGCGCGGATCGTCGGAGGTGCGCGCCATCAAGATAAAATGCTGCGCCGATTCGGCGCCGGTGATGAACCATTTGCGGCCGGTGATGACGTATTTGTCGCCCTTCCGCACCGCCTTGGTCAGCATCATCGAGGGATCGGAGCCCGAGCCCGGACGCGGCTCGGTCATCGCGAAAGCCGAGCGAACGCGCCCGTCCACGATGGGCGCAAGCCAGCGGTCCTTCTGCGCATCGGTCGCTGCCTGTTCCAGCACCATCATGTTGCCGTCGTCGGGGGCGGCGGAGTTGAAGACCACCGGCCCGAAGATCGAGCGGTTCATCTCCTCGTAGCAGGCGGCCATGCCGACCTTGCCCAGACCCTTGCCGCCGGTCTCGGGCTTTAGCTGCAGGCACCACAGCCCCGCGGCCTTGGCCTTCTCACGCAGCGTGCCCAACAGTTCTTCGTTGATGTTTCCATGGGCGTCATAGGCGCTGCGATCGGCCTCGTGAGGGATAATCTCCTCTTCCACGAAGCGGGCGATGCGGGCACGGTAGTCCTCAATCTCGAGGGAAATCGCGAAGTCCATGGGGGCGTTCCTTATAGTGAAGTGACCAGGTGGCCGCCGTCGACCACCAGTTCCGAGCCGGTCATGAACCGGCCGTGATCCGAGGCCAGCAGGAGCAGCGGTGCAGATAGATCCTCCATCCGGCCCAGCCGGCGCATGGGGATCCGGCGCACCAGCTTCTGACCTGCCTCGGTCGTGAAGAAGTCGCGATTGATGTCGGTTTCTATATAGCCGGGGCAAATCGCGTTCACGCGGATGCCGTGGCGGGCCCATTCCAGCGCATGGGCGCGGGTGAGCTGCACCACCGCCGCCTTGGCCGCGGCATAGGCTGAGAGGCCGCCCGTGACGCGCTTTCCCAGGATCGAGGCGATGTTGATGATGCTGCCGCCCTGCCCGTCCGCGGCCATGGCCCTCGCGGCGACTTGGGAGACAAGGAAGACACCGGTCAGATCGGTGTCGATCACCTGGCGCCAGTTCTCTTCGGGTGTCTCCAGCGCGGGGCCGTTGAAGGCGATGCCGGCATTGTTGACGACGATATCGAAGCGCCGCCCGTCGAAGGCTTCGGACACCGAGGCCGCATCGGTGACGTCGAGGCGCAGGGCTTGTGCCCTGCCGCCCGCGTCCACGATCTCCTGCGCAAGATCTGATACCTTCTCGACACACCTAGCGGCAACGGCGACGTCGACCCCATGCGCGGCTAGGACCCGGGCAAAATGCACCCCGAGACCCGAAGAAGCGCCGGTCACCAACGCGGTCCGCCCGGTCAGGTCAAACGCCACGCGGGACGTGGCAGAAGTCGAATGCTGTAACACGTACACAATCCCTTAATATAACGAACGCTCGATTTATTTCCTGCACGGTTTATCTGGCGCTGGCAACAATTTTGTTGCAGTATGTTCGGCAAATCGTTACCGCGCCGCAGAAAGACGCTGCATGACCCACACCGGAAACACCCACCTGCCAACGACCGATGACCTGTGCCGTTCGGTCCTTGCAAACAATCGCGACAGCATCTCAATTCAGAAACCCGAACTTGCAGTACGCAAGCTGGCGCTGATCCTGAACGCCGCGCTGGAAATTTCGAATAGAAAAGGGTTTCAGGCCATGAGCTTGCGCGATCTTTCGCAAACTTCTGGCGTGAGCATGGGGGGACTCTATTCCTATTTCGACAGCAAGGCCACTCTGCTTAAGATGATCCTATCGGAGGTCACACTAGCGGTCGAGAATGCCCTCGCCCACCCGCCCGAAGAGGTGCGCCGGGACCCGCGTACCCACCTTATGTGGCTAATAGAAATCCATATCCGTCTGACCGAGGCGATGCTGCCTTGGTTCACCTTTTCTTTCATGGAAGCGAAGAACTTTCCGAGCGCGGAGCGGAAGCGTGCCATCGACAGCGAGGAACTGACTGAGAGCTACTTTGCGCAGGTGCTGGAGCGCGGTTTGAAAGACGGGAGCTTCTCAATAAACATGCCGCCGCTGATGGCCGCGCTCATCAAACCGCTGCTGCAGGACTGGTACGTCAAGCGTGCCAAATATCGACGCCGCCAGATCGACATCGACAGCTATATTGAGATGGTTCAGAGCATCGTGCTGGCGGCCTGTGGCGCGAAGGCCGTTGGCGCAGACAGCAAGGACGCCAGCGACGCCGCCTGACGGCGCCCCCCTTACAAGCAATTACTGTTGATTTTCACTCAGAACTGAGCCGGTAAGGCGGATAATTTTCACTGAGAACTGAGCCATGTGAACCTACCCCCAGAATGGCGGCCATGAACTTGCGCGACATCTCTGTCGTCAGCAGCCGGTCACGGTTCTTCGTGAACACCGTCGGGACCCAGACGGGGTCATCAATGCCCAGCCCGACGAACCACCGGAACATGAGGTTATACTGCATCTGCTCCATCAACTGCCGCTCCGAACGGACCGAAAACAGGATCTGGATCAGGCTCGCACGGATCAACCGCTCCGGCGCAATCGAGGGGCGGCCCTCAACAGAATAAAGCCGGTCGAACTCAGGATCGAGGCTGACCAAGGCGTCGTTGACGATCTGCCGGATCTTGCGGAGCGGGTGCTTGGCCGGAATGCGATCTTCAAGATCGACGTAGCTGAAAAGCGACCCGCTCGTCTCGTCCGTTCCACGCATGATCACCTCCAGCCAACCGTCAGGAAAGTGAATCATGTCCCAGTTCCCGCGTCCAGCGGCGAGTTTTCAGCAGCGTGTTAACCCGGATAATTCAGTGCGCCCCGATGGCGCGTTTCACCAGTGGAGGAAGGATCCACCCAGATAGTTGTCGATAGGTCTGGTAGCTGACGAGCGA
>PHEQ01000065.1:5763-18167 GCA_002842985.1 Alphaproteobacteria bacterium HGW-Alphaproteobacteria-1 | reverse complement strand
GTGGCATATCCTTTTCTCTCTGAGAACTGACGGCATCTTCAACACCGCCATGATATGCCGCCTACTTCAGACCATCACCAACTTTCGGGCATAACTCCAATGGAGTCCTGTTCCAACCGATCGAGCGGTTCGGGGACTGTTCTGTTCTGATTGCCGAAATAGATGCCGAACGCAGGCTTCTTCCGGTCGTAGCCGTCAGCAAAGGCACTCTCATCCAGATAGACGATCCCTCTAGGATCGATGCCCAAGTCCGTCGCGCGTGCTGCAACTGCCGTCTTAAGTGCAGCCAGCCTGGCGTCTTTGCCCCCCATGAGAATGATCTGGTACAGATAGGCTGGCATGTGAGGCTCCCCTGCACCTATCAGGCGCGTGGGTATCATTTCACAAATTATAACGCTTTCAAGTGCTCCAGTAGTCGTAGGCCCACTAGGTAACAAATTCATCGCACAGTTTAGCCTTGGTGGCCGCCATTTGCGAGGATAACACCATGGGCCCGGCACAAATCGTCGCCCTGTAAACCGGCTCAACATCCAGCCGATGGGGAGTAGCTCATTACACCAGCTTGGGCACTATCGATCATACAATCGCTTCAGGCCCACCGTCGCCACATCAAGTTGTAAGCTTTTAACCAAAAGCTCGCATTTCAGCTAAAGCTTACATTTAATGGCGAGCTTGCGAATGCCGCTAGAATTCGGTGGCTGGGACAATCGGTAGCGTCCCGATGCCCAAACCTGTTGCGCAAACCACAAAATTCGATCCTGAATCCCTCTTCCTTATGTGAAGCGCGCCCATGCCATAGGCGTTGAATTCGGCGTCTCCTGTGTACTTTTCCCTGTTACCCCATGGTGAGCCTCTGACCGACATTCCAGTGCCAACTTCGTATGTTCGATCCTGTGGGCCACGAGTTGAATATGTGACGTATGCGGCCAAGTGATCTTCAAACCAAACCCAATCTTCACCAACTTCCCGGCAACGAAAATGGTCATCTGCAAGGCTATGGGTAGGGATATATGCGAGCAATAGTGTAGCGATAAAGCCTCGTTGGATATTGTACATGGTCAGACCTCTTTTTCTGCATATGCGAGCGCCGGTAAATTCATGTTTTGAATGTAAGTGCGGATCATCACTACTCGTATTACGCGAGCCGCAGGAAGCCGAGAGTAGACGCCCCAACCTAACAGATTGGGGCGTCTGGCGGCATCTAACCGACCATCTTAGTTGTTCAAGGCACCAAAGGAAGCGGAGACGGCACCATTGGCTTCAGCCACCACCAACATTAGGCCATCCTTGATAACCAGATCGCGCACACCAGCATTCACAAGCGCACCTGAGATGTGTACCACGCCATCAACGCTTTGATTCATGGCTGCGTTGGCTTCTGCGATACCTTCGGCGAGTTCTTCGCTGAAGTCGTACTTCAACTGATTTGCGAGCGCATCGCGGACGAACGGGAGATCCAAGACATCCATGAGGGTGTCTGCCAAACTGCTGTTGGTCTCACTGTCGAGACGCAGGCCTTGGGCGTAGATCGTCTGCGTGCTCTCATCGAGCGCAGGGAAGACAGAAAGCTCCACACGACCTTCCACGTCGAACCAATTAAAGATGTCGATTGCCTTCAGCCAGTCCGAACGGTTGTCAAATTGGACATCCGCCATCAGGCTCAGACCGCCATTGCCGTGCATTTCGATGTCCAGATCAGTCACCTTCAATGTGCCCTGCAATGCTATGCCTTCGTCAATTTCGAAGGTGAGCATATCAGATGGCACTGCATCCAAAAGTGTCTGAACCTCACCTTCCTGAACCGCGATAGGCACGGCAAGAGAGAACTGGCCAGCCTCTGGTGCCGTATTCGCCAGTGGCATAAGCGCGACTTTCTCAACGTGCGGCTTCTCACCGACGAAGACACGTGTTTCACCCTCGAGAAAGACCTGCGTGTCGAGGCTTTGACCTACGACGTTAAAGCCAGAGACACCGACGGCTGTAGGCACAAAGACAGCCCAGGTTTGCGGGATTTTTGAGATCAGGATCGGATCTTGTACGTCCGACCAGATTTTTTCGACTTCAACACGCAGGTTCAACTCTTCCAACATGGGAGGAACCGATGCTTCGAGCTTGGCCATTTCCGCGCGAAGTTTCGGTTCAACCTTGGACCCGATGGTCACTTTTATCATGTTAAGCAGGCGGACTTCCGGGCGACGGTCCCAGCGGAAATCGGAGTGTACATCCAAAGTCGGCTGCCACTCTGCATTGATGCCGGGGGTGGCGCTAATGAAAAAGGTAGCGTCAGCCTTGGCCGTTTCCTGAATACCGATTGTCTTGGCAGTTACGCTGGCGTGGATTGGCAACGAAAAGTTCAATGTGCTGCCGTTACCGCTGATAGCAAGGTCGCCGCGACGGTCGACATGGCCACGCAAGTCGCAGTACAGGTCTGGGGAGATCTTGGTCTTCACAATCTTGCTGTAAATTTTCAAACCACGGAACTCTGGGACCTTTGTTTTGAACCATTTGGCCTTCACGCAATGCACGTTGTTTTCGTTGAACGTATGGAGACGCCCGGCCAATGCCGCATTAGCGCGTGACTGGAGATGAGCCAGGTCGATGCTCAAAGGCACCGAGAGCTGGGATACTGAGACCAGGTCGGGATGCACAACCGGCACCACTTCGTTTGCCATTGAAGCGCCCAGAGGCATGGCCAGAGCGCTGATGATCGAGGTCGTTGCAAAAAGCTTACGCATATTCTTTCTCCTGTCAGTGGCGATGCTCGTTTGATGCGGATGACATCGCCTGTTGATGGTGATTCTTTTCTGGATCAGGTACTTCAGGAAAGGGGCATCTTGTTCTCGAATGGTTTTGACGCAGCCAAATGCTTGTCAGAATCAACGCGCGTTCTTAAGATCTAAGACCAGTTTGAAACTTAAAGAATGAGATGCTGTGACCACGTCGCTCACGGAGGTATATGACTACGTGACCTCGGTTGGGTCTGCGCGTAGTGAATTTTACGCGGGCATCGTTGATGCCGCTTGCCAAGACTATGGCAAGAAACAGGGCATGCACGAAATTGATAAGAACAAGGTGCTTGACGCGATTGGGGCCGCTACCATCAAGCAACTCAACCACAGTAACGTGGAAACGCTCGCTCAGTTTCTGTTTTTGATGAAGCTTTTTCGTCTAAACAACGACTCGGCACGTTTGCGCCGTTACCTTGAAGGGCACAACGAACGGCTGAAGGCAAAACTTGCGCGTTTGGAAACCCAAAACACGCGCTACACTGCCTCTGGTAAACCCGCGAGCAGTTTGCGTAAAGGACTTCTCCACCCTGAGCAGATCAACAAAATGGTCGATGAAGCAGACGATATGGGTCTGCGTTACGACCAGACTTCTCTAGGATGTTTATTGGCAGAGGTCATGTCACCGGCAACAACGCGCAACTTATTGATCCTGCTTAGCGAGTTTGGATTCTTGCGGCGGATCGGGAATAACACAAAGGTTATCCGCTCTTTGGGAGTGCTTGAGAGGCTGTATGGGGATCGTGTGGGCAAGCTTATGGGGGAAGACGTAAACAGCGGTCTTGGGGAGATCAGCCAATGAGATTGATTTTAGCAGCAATCTTTGCAGGCTTGGCAAGTGCCGCGGTTGCAGAGCCGGATGTTGAACAAGTAGCCGCAGCCTTTGCTAACGAGTTTCGTGCCGGAAACCTATTTGTTTCAGAGGCAGAGTGCCGAGCCCGGCTATCGCAGCGGCATGCCACCTTCGCACAAGTCGGAGGCGACAAGCTCGCGCCCACGGCCTTCGTTTTGGAGGCTAATCGTCTGATATGCGAGGCGCTGATGCATCAGGAGGCGATACCATTGCACCGCGCAGAGGCGGCTAGATTAACCGCAGAGGCCCAAAGACTGGATCAGATATGGCGCAGAGATAGGGCAGCCGACCCTGTAGGGGTTGTCGATTTCCCAGGCCGCGATGCAAGTCAACAACAGTTGCGTAGTGACGCCCGTTGGCAGCTCGAAACAGCCTATGCCAAAGGCTTCATAATTGCTGATCTACAAGCGGAAGCTGACCGTTTGTTGCGCCTCGCCATTGAAGACTTTGGCCGCTTTGGTCCTCAAAGCAAACGCACAATGCTGATGGCCGCCGATGCAGATGGCGAAAAGTCGTTGCAAGAAGGATTCCGTGATCTTTTGCCCCGGGCTTCCTAAGTCGCTTCCTGACATTTGCGCCACAATTCCTTGGTGAAATCAAACATCTAGCCAATCCTGACGAAGCGACCATTCATACGGAACGCAGCATCGGCTAAAGTCAACTTAAACTGGGGCTTCGCCGAATGGGCTAAGAAGCCTTCCGATCGTCTTCATGCAAGCTTTTATTCAAAAGCCCGCATGAAAATGCTACTGGCTACAACCCCGCAACGCGGGCGAAAGCTGCGCGGTGCTGGAATGAACGCTTCGACGACGGGCGGCGGACTGACTGAAAGTCCGCTACGGGCCGAGTGTACGGCTTCATTCCAGATCGACGTCACCGAGGCGCGGCGCATGGACATGCGTCCGGACAAGGACTGCAGCGACCGCGCCCGCGATAGCGCCGAACAGATGCGCCTCCCAAGAGACGCCGGGTTGGCCCGGGAGAACGCCCCAGAGAATGGAGCCGTAGAGCAAACCGACCACCAGTGCCGCGCCCAGCGTGATCAGTGAGCGATCCACGAGGCCGCGCGCGACGAGGAAGCCAAACCAGCCGAAGACGAGCCCTGACGCGCCGATATGGATGGCCGAGCTTCCGAACAGCCAGACAAGACCGCCGCCAAGGCCGATCACCACGGCGTTCACCGGCAGCAAGGCCCGCGTGGTCGTGGCCACCAGCAGCCCACCCATCACCAGCAGCGGCGGCGTATTGGCCATCAGGTGACCGAAGCTTCCATGCAGGAGGGGCATGGCGATGACACCATCCAATCCGCTGACGTGCCGGGGGATCAGGCCGAAGGCCGGGTTCAAGCCGTAGCCGGTGATCCAATTGACGACTTGGACCGCCCAGAGCAGTGCGACAAAAGCGGCAAGCGCCGCGGCGCGCTGGAAGAAGGCGCGCATGTGATCCCGGTTCATCATGTTGGCGACAGTAGACGTCACCACAGCACCTTCAACGGCTTTCGCGCGCTGCACAGGATGCCACCTCCAGGAAAGGGGGTTCGAGGCGGCCAACCTCGGTACGGCTCAAGCCAAGAGAATGGCTCCGATCTTACACGGTGTTCCCCGGACGAACGGGCTGCGGTTCACGCTCGGGGCGCTTCAGGGCTTCGGCATATTTGCGGGCATTGTCGTCAATCGTGCCGTGCCAAAGCTTCGAGACGAAGGCCCGGGCGTCTTGGACTGTCATGTCTTTCAGCGAAGAGGACAGCGCCATGAAAAGCTCATCCTCGCTGATCCCAGCGGCGCGGTGCATTGCGTCCGCGTAAAATGACGGGTCGTTAAGGACCTGCTCGCGCAGCAGCATCCGCGCAAGGTCCTCCTCCGGGATCGCCATGAAGATCGTGTCCTGAAGGTCGGTCAGATAAGCGCGGCGCGATGTGGACACCGGTTTTCCCGCCGCCTTGGCCTCTAGATATGCCTGCCGGTTCTTATCAAGCTTCGCCGTCGCATGGGACATGATGACGGCGCGCTGTTGGGCGGGTAGCGCAAATCCGGTGCAGCGCTCGATATGAGTGAGGAGATCTTCAACCTCTACCTCAACATCAAAGCTCTCGAACCATGGAACCGTCCCTGATCTAACCGCCACGCGCCCGCCCTCGATATTACGTTAATATATTATTGTATCACATTTGCACCTGATCGCAAGCGGGTGGCGTCCTTCACGCAAACGGACATGGAAAAAGGGGAACCGTGATCCCACGGCTCCCCTTTCGGTGCGGATCGTCTAATCTCGCGCGTTAGTCATGCGACCAACGACAGCCCCGCGCCCGCGTCCTGCGGCTGCTCACCGCTGTCGATGAACGGGATGATCGAGAAGGTCTGCCCGCCGCGCTGTTCTTCGTTCTGCACGGCGTTCACGCGCAGGTCGCCATCGGGCGTGTTGATCAGCAGCGACAGGTAGTCATTGCCCGTGCGGCTGCTTTTGGCCATCCACGCCGAGCCGACGCGGATTGGTTTACCCCGGGGCGAGCTGACCTCGATCCGGTAATCCGGGTGGGTCTCCTCGGATTTGTAGCTGTTCTCGATCAGCATGAACTCCAGATCGAACATCATGTTGGCGATGTAGCCGGTGAACGCGTTGTCGGCGTCCATGGCGGTGAGCTCGCCTGAGATCGAGCCGGATTTCACTCTTTCGTCTGCACCGCATTGACCCGGAACGGGCCCAAGCCGACATCGATCTGCATCGAGATGTAAGGGTTTCCGCTGGTATTGCCGGTCTCGTTCCAGGCCGTGCCGATGCGCACCTTGCGGCCTGATTTGTTGACTGCCGTTACGTCAAAATCCGGGCTGCGTTCGGACATCTTCGGGCGGTTTTCAAGCTGGATGGCGATATCGAAACGTGTCGAATGGATCATGCCGGTGTACTGAGCGGCTGCGGTCTCGACGTTGCGGGTGAGGGTTCCTGCGAACATGGGATAGTTCCTTTTGGATTGGCCGGTGCCTGACGTTCTTGCCAGCGCATCCGGGATTGCTTTCTCGACCCCTTGAGGGATCACAAACCAGAAAGCCTGCTTTCCTTTCAGCCTCGCCCACGGGTCAAAGCTGCCGTCCGAGCGGGAATGCCCCCGCGCCTCCGGGTGCTACGCCCCTCCCCTGCCCGTCTGGTCTTGATTGGCTGCCCGGATTTTCCGCGCTGTCCTTCGATCGCCCGATGAAGAACTCCACCTCTTTTCCGTTCAACCGGTGCCCGCTCCGGTCGGTCAGGCCGATGCAGCTACCGTTCGGCTGATAGGTGATCAGGTACTGACCGAGCCTGTCCTTGTGGACAATGTAGCCGGTATTGGCCCAATGCACGGTCTGGCCCGCATCGACGGCCGCCTTGATATCATTGAGTGTCATGCGATCCTCCTCAAGAAGAATGGTGGGGAAACGACGCAAGAAGCCCGATCTTCCAACCGGGCTTCCATACAGTATTCGTTTGGCAAACGGCCGAGAGCTGTCAGGCGCTTTGCGTGGCCCGCGTCGCGCGCGCCGCCTTCCAATCTTTCAGGCCAAGAACCGTTCGTCCGGCGGCAACCTCGGAGGCCCAGGCGACCCTTGGGTCGCCGCAGGGCTCATCGCCAGAATGCCGGTCGATATGGCCATTGGCCATCCATGGCTCGGGCTGGATCCGTCGCTGCCAGTCCGCCATGCTCGGGATACGGCCCTGGCAATCTTCGCGGACATGTTGCTCGCCGATCCAGCGCACAGGTATGTCCCGACCAGCGCTATTGGTCAGGGTCAGGCCGAAGACACGTTCGGGGCAGAGCTTTCGGCATGATGAAGCGGATGGGCCATCTCACAGCCCCTCGTCATAGCTGTGCGAGCATTCGACATAGCGGTCGGCATGATCCAAGGTGATACTGTCGTTGCGCAAGTCCCAGGTCAGCGTGCCGTAGCCACCCTCGTTGTTTTCGAACCCCGGGTGATGGTGATAGGCGAGCGACCAGGCGAAGTCGCCCACTTCGGTGGCAAGCGCCTCCGGCAGTTGGACCTCTGCGGGCTGCACCGTCACATCCTCGACATTGCCGGAGTCGCCATAGCCTTCGTATTCGGCAGTGACCTCGCTGATGCCAAGCGCACGTAGTTGCGCGAGCAGCTCCGTTCGGGATGCCTTCAATGTGGTTTCGCGCTCTGCGCGCCACTGAGCCGCCATTGCGGCATAATCGATCTGGGGATTGGTCATGGGTCTGTCCTCTTATCTGAATTTGGGGGGCGGGCGTGGCATTGGTCTGCGCGCGCCCAGAAAGCGCAGACCAGTGAAACTCAGATCCGCGACGCCCGACCGGAAGCCCGCTTTGACTTTTCAGGCGGCTTGTTCTGCCACCTTGGCGACTCGCTGCCCCACGATCCGGGCCAGAATGCTTCCCGTGTCGATCCCGTCCCCATGCGGCAGGAACACACGCAACTGGAAGGCGATGATCTCGGTGAAGCAGCCGAGCGCCTTGAGGCCATCGATCATGCCCCGATCCGCACCGCCCAACTCAAGGCGCATCTCGCCTGCGACCCGGCGACGGGTCAGGGTCAGACCCCGGCCCAGATCGACAGGTGCGGTGGTGCCGAGGGCGGCGGTCAACATCTCCTGTGGCGTTTGCGGATTGGAGACGAGGAAGCGGGCGCGCAGCGAGGCCGCCCCTTCCTCACTCAGCGTCCGCCCGATCATGGCCGTCGCCCCGTCTGGCGTGACACGGTAGATCCGCTCATTGGTGGTCGGAATGTCCTTCCAGATCGGCAGCAGCAGCCCGGTCAGCAGGTAGAGCTTGGTCGTGGTGGTTTTTGGCAGGGACGCAGCCTCGGCATCCCAAATCTGCGCAAATTCGGGCCTGTCGATCTCTTCCCAAGCCGAGGACTCAAACCGTGCCTCTTCGAGATAGCTCGACCCGTTTGGCCGCACCGCCTTGCGCATCAGCGTGACAATGTCCTCGTCATACATCTGCATGGGCCGCGCCGAGATGAGCGCCGCGCGACCGGAGGCGCGATTCACCATCGGCAGCTTGTCGGGATTGCGCGACATGGCCTCTTTGGCGCCCAGGACATGCACTGGGTCGGTCACCTCAAGCCCGATGATCCGCGTCACCGCGCCAGATTTCGGGCAGGTCCAGAGATCTTCCGTGGAGACCTGTTCGATCTTTTCGCCACGCAGCGTTTCCACGCCGAGATCGAGCGTGCCTGCCGCGCGCGCCCGTTCAGTCTGATCGGCAATCCGGCGCATGAACTCGGCAAAGAGCGCGTTCTGCATGTGGATGGGCAGGGCCAGAACCCGGTTCAGAAACCGTTGGATCGGCGGAAGCTCTTCGAGCAGCACCCCGTCCATGTCGATCAGCCGCAGTGCCGTCCAGTCGGTGAAGCTCTCGTAGCTCATCGCCTCGGCCCGCCCGGCGGCAAGATCGGCGAAATACCCACGCAGCGCCGCCCGTGCGATCGGGCTTTCGAGATTGTCCTCCTCGCGGAACATGCCTTGAGGTGCAGACCCGGAAGAAGGGCGCGCTGACCTGCGCCGAGCGATGCGTGCGGCCCAGCCCCTGGATGGCCGCATCGGCGCGCCAGCCGGGCTCCAACAGGTAGTGCCGGCGCCGTTTCTGGTTCTTCGCCGTTTGCGCCGCATGGTAGGATCGACCGGTGCCACCCGCATCGGAGAAGATCAGGACATCCTTTTCGCCGTCCATGAAGGCCTGGGTCTCGGAGGAATTGCTGCTGGCGGCGCGCTTTTCGATGAAGAGATGGCCGTCCTCGGCCTTGAGGGGCCGGATCGATCGGCCCGTGACTTCTGCGACGGCCTCGTCGCTAAAGGCCCAGAGGATCTGGTCGAGCGCTGCGGGGATCGGGGCCAGCGTCATTAGCTCCATCATGGCCGCGTCACGCAGGGCGAGCGCCTCGCGCGAGACAACCAGCGCCCCGGTCTCATCCCGCAAAGGTTCCGCCACCATACTGCCGTCGATTTCCACGAGCTTTTGCGCGTGGATCGGGAAGGCCTGTTCGAGGTAGCCCAGAACATAGTCGCGCGGCGTCAGGGCGCCCTCGACGAGCTCGTCGTCGGAATCCATCGTCTCAAGCCGGCGTTTCAACAGGCTCTCGCCCGTCGAGACCACCTGGATGACGCAGGCGTGGCCCGCCGCGAGGTCATGCTCGATGGCGCGGATGATGGTCGGGGCTTTCATGCCCATCAGGAGATGGTTGAAGAAGCGCTGCTTCGTGCTCTCGAAGCGGGACTTGGCCGAGGCGCGTGCGGCCGAGGCATTGGTCTCGCCCGAGGCGTCGTTGACGCCGGTCGCCGTCAGCGCGGCTTCGAGATTGTGGTGGATCGTCCGAAACGCACCCGCGTATGCATCGTAGATCTTGATCTGGGCCGGGGTGAGCGCGTGTTCGAGCACGTCATACTCCACGCCGTCGAAGCTGAGGGCGCGCGCCGTGTAGAGCCCGAGCGTCTTGAGATCGCGGGCCACCACCTCCATGGCGGCGACACCGCCGGCTTCCATCGCCGACACAAAGCTCTCGCGGCTTGGGAAGGGGTATTCGGGGCCCTGCCCCCAGAGCCCCAGCCGCGCGGCATAGGCCAGGTTGTGCACGCTCGTGGCACCCGTGGCCGAGATGTAGAAGACGCGGGCGCGGGGTGCTGCCAGTTGCAGCCGCAGGCCAGCAAGGCCCTGCTGGGAGGGTTTGACCCCCCTGCCCTGCTCGGACCCGGCCGCGTTCTGCATGGCATGGGCCTCATCAAAAGCGAGGACGCCTTCGAACTCCGCGCCCATCCAGTCGAGGATCTGGCTCAGTCGCGTGGTGCCGCATTTGCCCGCGGACCGCAGCGTGGCGTAGGTGACGAAGAGAATACCGTCACCCATAGGGACGGGCTGGTCCGGTTTCCATTTTGAGAGCGGCTGGATGTCGGCGGGCGAGCCGCCGAGATCGGTCCAGTCGCGGATGGCGTCCTCGATGAGCGTGGCGGATTTGGAGACCCAGATCGCCTTTCTGCGACCGGCCAGCCAGTTCACGAGAATGAGCCCCGCGCATTCGCGCCCCTTGCCGCAACCGGTGCCGTCGCCGAGGAAATAGCCAAGGCGATAGGCACGTGCATTAGGGTCATCATCGGCGCGCGTCAGCTTGGTCTGGTCGTCATCGATCGCGAACCGACCCGGCAGGTCGCGCCGATGGGCGTCATGCGCCATGATGATGGTTTCCAGCTGCGCCTCGGAGAGATGTCCCTCCTCGATCAACCGTGCGGGCAGGCGCAAGTCATCACGGCCCGTATTTGAGGGCATGGGCGGGGCAACCGAGGCCATGGCGATGCTTTCAACGAGCGGCGTGGGATGTTCCTGCGCATCCGCAATCTCGATCCGTTGCGGACGGTAGCGCGCATAGATGTCCGAGATGGGCATGTTGTTGCGCGGGGTCTGAAGGCTCGTGAAGCTGAGCGGACGGACGGCATTGGCCCTGGCTGTGGGGGCGGTGATAACACCGGCAGCGGTCTTGCGCGGGACAAATGATCGAACGGTCGGCCGAGCATGAGGGATCGCTTCAACCCGTTGGGCCGGGCTCATCTCGGTCCGTGTTGCGGCCACGGCATCGACAAATGGAAGGGCTTCATCCAGATCGCACAAAGTGGCGCGGATCATCTCGCCGCCCTCCTGCACCTTGTCGAACGGCATCGTCAGCGCCAATCGTGGCGTCAGGAGACCGCAGGCGCGGGACCAATGCGCGGCATCGCGTTCGGGCGTGAACCCCGGCGGCATGATCGCCACCAGGCGCCCACCTGGTGCCAGGCGCTTTGCAGCCGCAATGAGATGTTTGGCAGCGATGTGCTTGTCGCGGGATCGGTCGACCGAGGAGGCGAAGGGCGGATTCATCACCACGACGTCGGGTAGAACCGGCGCCTGAAGCAGATCGTCGATATGCTCGCCGTCATGGCCCGTCACATCGCCACCAAAGGCCGCGCGCAAAAGGCTCTGGCGAAAGGGGTCGATCTCGTTGAGCACAAGGGTGGCACCGGCCCGGGCGGCGAAAGCAGCCAGTGCACCGGTGCCAGCCGAGGGCTCCAGCACGGTGTCGCCCTTGCGGATCGCCGCGGCCCGCAAGACCAGCGCCGCGAAAGGCAACGGCGTGGAAAACTGCTGCAGCCGGATCTGCTGCTCGGAGCGGCGGGTTTCCGTCAGCAGCCGCGAGGCAAGCAGCTTTGCAGCGGCGATGTCATCTGCCACGCCGTTCCCACGCAGCACCACTTGGACAGCCGCAGCCTGCATCATGTCATAGGCTATGCGCCAGTCCCAGGCGCCCCCGGCATCGCTGCCATGAAACGTCTCGCGCATGATACGCGCGAGCGCTGAACTGCGCAGGGGCTGGTCATCGACCTCCGTGCCGATTTGCGCGAGGGCAGAGGCGAGATCGGCTTCGGAGATTGCGAGAGCCGGGTTGGCCGTTCTGGGTTTGGACATGGGGATTTTCCTTTGGATCAGGGTCTGAGTTCCAAAGGACAAAAAGCCCGCTTTCGCTTTTCAGGGTGACGGGGTCAGACCGCGCTGACCTCCAAGGCTTGGTCAGGACTTGGGTTCGACCTCCCGTTTCGCATCAATCAATGCCTGTGCGGCCTGCATCACCTGAACCTGAGATGTTCCCGAGCGTGCATCCTCCAGCGCGGCCTGTACCTGCGCGCAAAACCAGGCGTCATACGAATTGACATCAGCCGCCACGGAAATGCTCCTCGAGCCCGATATCCAGCAGCTTGCCGAGGTCATCGGGCATGTCTGCAACGTGCACAGC
>PHEQ01000065.1:0-5645 GCA_002842985.1 Alphaproteobacteria bacterium HGW-Alphaproteobacteria-1 | reverse complement strand
CTGGAAGAATTTCGCCCGGAACCAGTGCTTGCGGTGATCGCCGAGTGTGCCGCCTTGCCGGAAGGCGGCGGCACCCGGATCTGCCGGTATGGCCTCGGTGACCAGCTTGAAGATGGCGGCC
Source organism: Alphaproteobacteria bacterium HGW-Alphaproteobacteria-1 (assembly GCA_002842985.1). Lineage (GTDB taxonomy): Bacteria > Pseudomonadota > Alphaproteobacteria > Rhodobacterales > Rhodobacteraceae > Roseovarius. The sequence goes on along the minus strand of PHEQ01000065.1, from coordinate 5,524 downwards.
AGCCGTTTCGTCGGGTTTTTCTTGCGCCAGGTCTTAGGATCGCGTGCCTTACGCGCCTCGACCTCTTCAATCAGCCCTTCGAGCTGATCCAGAAAGAGCGGATGCGCATAAATCGACCATCCGTTTACGACAAGGGGCGCTTGGGCGGGCACGCTATCGCCGCTCATTCATCCTCGAGCGATAGCGGCGCATCGAGATCGACGTCAACGTCTCCGACCAGTGCTGCAAGACGGTCATGCAAAGCCCCATCGAACGCCCGAATGCGGTCCGGATGCGCCTTGATATCGGCCTCGACAAAATCGAGAAAGGCTCCGAGCACGGGATCTTCCTCGTCGCTGCGCACGGGCTCGATATAGACCCTGCCACTCGGCTCGGTGCAGTAACGAATCTGGTCGCCCTTGCCCAGCTTGAGCTGTTTGCGCACACCCGCCGGCACGGTCGTCTGATACCGATCCGTGAGTTTCGAGACATCTTGTGCGAGGGCTGTCATGGCAGTCTCCTGAAGAAAAGGTTCTTTGCTGCCCGCGATAGGTAATGCATTTGCATTGCCTTGTCAAGACAAGCCGCAGCATCTGCTGTCGCCGGGCAGGTCAATGAACCGTCCGGCGAAGGACCTAATTTCGCCCCGCCAGGAACTCCGCCAGCACCGGGCTAGCCGCACCTTTCGCGGAGCTGAGCAGCTCCGAGCCCGCAAGCGAGGCCTTCGACAGGCGTACGAGCCCACCAGTTTCCTCGATGCGGTAGCAGCGGCGCTTTTGCCGCCCGCGCCTGTAGTGGGTCGCGGTGACAATCTGGCAGGTACTGCCATCGGTGAGCGTCACAGGTGCTGCGAGCTTGATCTTGTCGCCTTCCTCGTAGTCCGGGATCGACGCCCAGTCCCGGCAGCGCTGACGCCAGTCCTGCGCGTAGCTGTCCGGGTCTTTCAGGTCGGAGAGGAGCGCGATCAACGCAAGGGGAGCACGAGACTCGTTCGGGCCAGTACTTTCCTCCATGTCCTTGTAGCCCCAGCAGCCGTCATCGTATCGGGTGAGGAAGACAGCCCCGAACGTGATGGAGCCATCCACATCGGTCACATAGGTCGCGTCTTCGACTGGCGATCCGTCGATGCTTGTGACCCTCGCCGCTGCATACCAGGTCGAACCCACCTTGCAGGATTTGATGAGTTCGGTCTTGCGCGTGTCGCTCTCAAAGGTGCAGAGCCGTGCGATTTCCGCTTTCTCATCCGCGTAGGTCTGGACGCGGCGGTCGGTGTAGAAGAGCCAACCCATTTCAGAGTCCTTTCTCTCAGAAGGAAAAATGTCGTCGCAGCGCATCGAGCGGCACGCGGTAGGGCTGCATGGCGTCGAAATCCTCGCAATTGCCGCAGTTCTGCACGATCGCGAAGGTGTCGCAGGCATCCTTGAGGATGACCCGGAAGGTGCCGCCAAGGCCCGACGGCACCTCATAGGTCCCGCCGATCAGATAGTCCGAGGCCCGGCGCACGAAGACGCGGATGCTGTGGCCATCGGTGGCGAGCCGAATGGCCCCCTGCCCCCGGTCGATGAGCACCTGCACATCGTCGAGGATGTCGGTGTAGAACTGGCCGGTCAGATCGCGAAACGCCATGCGGCGCTGCGCCATCCAGTCGGTGTCCCGAAACGGGTTCATGCCATCGGCGAAAGCAAAGGACGGATCGGCCTGCTCGGTGGTAACGATGCGGGTGGTCGTGCCGTCGATGCCGTTGGAGCGCAAATGCACGCCATTGCCGACGATCAGGATCAGGGCAGGCCTGTCCACAGGCCCGTTCCAGTTGGGCAGGAAGGTCGTGCAGGCACGCGCATGTGCGATTTGCGCCGCAACAGCGGAGGCAGAGAACTTGAGAATAGCCATGGGGATGTCTTTCTGTTCGGTTTGGAAGGGTCGACCCGCGCGGGCGGCATGGTCCACGCGCGGGTCGCGTGAGGACTCAGGCCGCTTGCGCGATGTCGCCGTCAGGCTCCGGGGTTTCCGCAGCGGGCTCCGCCTCATCAAAGGCGACACCGGCGGTCTGCATCATGGGCGGACACCAGGCGGCCACGGCAGCGCGCTGCGCGTCCGTGAGCGTCGCGAAGGGATCGGCGAAGAGCTTGTCGCAGAAGGCGACGATCTCCTTCTTGCTCGACGAGGCCAGCGTCACCGCCTCCTGGGCGAGACCCAGATCCTCGCCGAGGATCTTCAGGAGCCAGGCCTTCTTGAAGCGGTTGAAGAGGGCCGCATTCGGCGTCCAATGCGCCCGGATGTCGGGCATGATCTCGATCTCGAAGTCATGCATCAGGCTGTCGCGCTGGCGGTCCCGCGCGAAGCAGGACTGCGTGGTGCTGGCGGTTGCAAAGGCGACGAGATTGGCCTTCTCCCCTGCCTCCAGCGCGCGAAACGCCGCGAACTGATCGGCGGGCGCGCGGGTGTCATCGAGCCAGGACAGATCAAGCGCATCATGTGCCTCCGCCACCTGCTCGAGCGAGGTCTCGTCGATCTCGTCCATCTTGGCATGGCTGCGGTATTCCTTGCGGGCCTCGACCTTGATCGCCTGCGTGACACTCATGCCGCTGGCCAGAACGTCACTGACCAGCTTGAAGAGCGTCAGATCGAGCGTGGCCTCCGGATGCAGCGCCATCGCGGCCCCAAGCGCCATGGCTCGCTCGGTCTTGAGGTCCTCAGCCAGTGAGGCTGGATAAGTGATTTCGCCGGCGTCCGGGGCCTCCTCCCCGGTCGGGCTAGCCGAGGAGCCGCGCGCGCCCTCCTCTTTGATGGTGTCTTCCGGGCGGACGAGACCAACATGGAGCGTGATCTGCCCACCCTGCCACGAGGCGATCACCCCAGACCGTGCGAGGTCCTCGGCGCTGTAGGCCTCCTGCAGATCGCGCGCTTCCTCTTCCAGAGCGTCGACGCGGTCGTAAAGGGCATTGTAGGCACCGTCCTCGAGCCCCTCATCCTCCATCTCGAGCTGCAATTTCTCAAGCTCGGCGGTGATCTCATTGATGCGCTTCTGGGCAGCCTCATCCGGCTCGATCGGGCCGGGATAGACGCGACCATAGTCGGCCATGGTCGCGTAGTCATAGCGCACCATCGCATCGGCCCAGGCAAACCCCAGCCTCATACGGGCCTCTTCGGCGGCGGCACCGAGCTTCTCGAGCAGGATGGTCTCGACCAGTGCCGCATCCTCCAGCACGGAATGCTCTTCCAGAAGGTCAGCCGCGACGGCACCGCCACGCGCCTCGTAGTCTTCGCGCACGAAAGCCCCGATATCATCGCTGACCTGCACGCCGCGGGATTTGAGGGCCTGACGGACGGTATAGGCCTGCAGATAGCCGCCGTCCTTCGTGAGCGCCTCGAAGACCTCGCGCTGCGCCTCCTGGCTCGGGTGCTCGGCGAAGGCTTTCATCGTGTCGAGCGTGATCACCTTGCCCCGGGCGCCTGGGTGATGTTCTCGGCGAGCGACAGTGCCGTGGTGACGTCGCAGTCTTCCGGCACGAGGCGGCAGTCCACCTTGGTCTTCGCCGTGAACCCCTTGCTGGCCTTGTCGGCGATCAGCTCCTTCAGCGCGGCATGGCGTCGGCCACCGGCGAGGACAGCATATTTGCCGTCAAGCTTCTGGACGAGAAGCGGCTGGAGCAGGCCCAGCACAGCGATGCTGGCCTTCAGATGCGCGATGTTCTCGGGGTCATAAGTTTCCGGCGAGTTGCTGCGCACATTGGCGGGATGCGGGACAAGATCGCCGATAGCGATGGTGAGAGGGGCAAAGTTCGTGGTCATGGGATATCCTTCCAGGTGGGTGAAGTGTGGCCCCCGCGCGCGCGGGCGTAACCAATCCCCGGCTTCAGGGATCACTACGACAAAAGGCCCACTTTCCCTTTGAGGGGTCAGTGGGCCTTCATCGTCTGAGATGTCAGGGGGGAGGAGTCCCCTGCCCTACCAGTCGCGCGCCAGCATGATGGTCAGCACGCGCATGGTGGTGGCGGGATTATCCGGGGTCTCAGCCCCGGACCGCCCCGAAATCGTGCCATCCCTCGGGATCATTCTCAGGCTCGAATGTGGCAAACTCACCGGTCGCCTTCACCGCCTCGGCCATGAAGCCGTCACCAGCCTCCATAAGCGCGCGGGTGACATGCATTCGGCCCTGGATGGGCTGCGCGGGCGGCACTCCAAGGCACGCGAGCTTGCGAAACGCGTCGTTCTGCGCCGCGATCACGGTCGAGTCGGGACGATCTGGCTGGGGTTGAACGGTCATGGCCATGGGGATCTCCTTTGAGAAGTTGAAACACCCTTCCCAAAGCCTGCTTTCACTTTTCCGCCTGGCGGATGAATTGAGGCCGAAGGCGCCTTATCCGAACAGCCCTCTGACTCTGTAGTTCGGGTTAGGGATGGTTTCGATCCAGCCGCCTTGTTCTTTGATGCTCTCGAGCGCTGCCGAGAACGGATAAGCGCCATCAGACTGGCTCCACCAATAGGCACCGCGCTTGAAGGTGATGATCTTGCGGCGGCCGTCTTCGAAGCAGGCCACCCGCAGCGTCTTGGGTTCCTTGCGTGACATGCGAGTCTTCGTTCTCTGTGTGGTCAGGCGGCCTCGGCGCTGTCCCCTGCCCTGCCCGCCTCCGATCTGGCGATCAGGTAGTCGCAGGCGCGCTGCGCATCAGCCGCGTGCCGGAAGATCGCGCCCTTGTCCGACCGAAGGACCCGCAACCAGTTATGGAGGTAGGCGGCATTCATCTCGAGCGTATGCGCCGTGAAGCCGAGCGTTTGTCCCAGGAACACCGAGGTCAACTCCGCGACGATCTCCTCGCGCGCGTAAGAGGTGTTGCCAAACTTCGAGAGACCGAAATCACGGTTCAGTCGATGGGGGGCTTTTGTCGCATGGGCCAGCTCATGCGCCCAGACCCCGTAGAAATTGCGCGGGTCCTGGAACCGCGTGATGGATGGCATGTAAACCTTGTCCACGGGGGGCAAATAGTACGCTTCCGTCCCCGTGAAGACGGTCGTGATGTCGATGGCGTCGAAAAACGCCTGCATGTGCGCGATGGGCTCGGACGGCGGATGTTCAGGCGCTGGCTCCGGGTCGGGGTAGAAACTGTCGGGCAAGCCCTCGATCTGGCAGGCATTGAACACGCGGTAGGATTTCTGGAAGCGGAAGATACGGGCTTCCTCGGAGTGATCATCCCCGTCGCTGTGATCATGCTCATCGCCGGCGTCTCTCCGGCTTTGACCGTAGTAAACAACGACAGAGGACTTTTCGCCCTTGCGGACCTTTGCGTCCAACGCATTGGCCTGCGGCAACGTCATCCAGAAGGGAGAGCTGTGGCCCGCCATCACGGTCCGCATGGTCAGCAGGAAGTTGTTCACTCCCTGGTAGGGTTCCCCGCCCACGCGCAGGGGGCGACAGCTGCCACCTGCGGTCCATGGCTTGCGCCACGGCAGGACGCCGCGCTCGATGATGCGGATGATTTCGTTTGTGATGACCTCGGAGGCATCGAATTTGGGCGTGCGGGATCGGGCCATGGCTGGCCTCCTT
>PHEQ01000003.1 GCA_002842985.1 Alphaproteobacteria bacterium HGW-Alphaproteobacteria-1 | reverse complement strand
CGCGACGTGCCCGAGGTGGCGATTGCGATCCTATCGGCCACCTTCGCCCATCTACAGGCCCTTGTCGGACAGGTCGAGGCGCTCAAGGCGCAGACGGCAGCACAGCGGGTGGCCGAGTTCCTGCTCGATCTTGCCACCTGCACGCAGGGCAAATGCGAGGTGGTCCTGCCCTATGACAAGGCGCTGATTGCCGGGCGTCTGGGGATGAAGCCCGAAAGCCTCAGCCGCGCCTTCGCCAAGCTGCGCGACCATGGTGTGAGCATCCGGCAGAACATGGCCGAAATCGCCGATCTGGAGCGGTTGCAGGAGTATGCCTTGGCAGACCCGGCCGAGGCGTGGAGCCGGGATCGCTAAATCAACAGGGCAAGCCCCGCAAGCCCCGCGCAGAACCCCGCCAGCACCATGTCAAAGCCGCGCCGCCAGCGAGGGGCGTGGGCAAGGCCCAGATAGCGATGCAGGATGATCCGCCCCTTGAGCAAGGCCAGCGAGAGCGCCATGAGCGAGAGCACAGGCCCCGCAGGCACAAGGCTCAGCCCCGCACCGGCAAGGCTCAGCGTCACGAGGCCAGCCCAGGCCAGAAGGAGCGGATCGCGGGTCATCGGATCAGGTAGACGACCGGGAAAAGCAGCACCCAGACCAGATCGACCATGTGCCAGAAGGCAGCGCCGGTCTCGGTCGCGCGGGGGTCGCGCAGCACCGCCACAAGCCCCAGAAGCACGATCCCCGCCGCCACATGCGCGGCGTGGAAACCGGTCAGCAGGTAGTAGAAGGTAAAGAACGGGTGGGTTTCCCAGTCGATGCCCTGCGCGGATTTGGCGGCGTATTCCTGCCCCTTGATGACCAGGAATACCACGCCGAGCGCCATCGCGCCGACCAGCAGCACGCGCTTGCGCCCTTCGCGCCCCGATTGGGCCGCGCGCACGGCAAGTGCGGCGAGGCAACCGGACGTGACCAGCACCACGGTGTTGAGCGCAGCCCCCGCCCGGTGCAGATGCGCCTGCGCCTCGGCAAATCCCGCCGGATCCGTCAGGCGCATGGCACTCAGCGCCGCCAGCCCCGCGCCGAAGACCAGCAGTTCCGAGACGATCAGAACCCACATCATCGGCTCGCCGGGCAATTCGTCCAGAAGGTCGCTCATGCGCCGACCAGTTGCCGGTAAATCTGTGGCAATGCAGCGGTCAGCCGGTCGGGATGCGGGATGAGCGCATAGCCGCCTTGCCCGAACATGCGCGGAAACCACGCCTTGCCATCGCGGTCCACGGTGATGCCAAAGACCGAATGGCCCGCGCGCCGTGCCTCGCGGATCGCCATATGGCTGTCCTCGATGCCGTGGCGGCCCTCGTAATGGTCCAGATCGTTGGGCTTGCCATCGGTGATCACCAGAAGCAGCCGCCGCTTGCGCGTCTCGCGCGCCAACTCCGCGCTCGCATGGCGAATCCCAGCGCCAAGACGGGTGTAATGACCGGGCTTGAGGGCGGCGATGCGCGCCTCGATGGCCGCGCTCATCGGCTCGTCGAACCGCTTGAGCCGGTGCAGCCAGACCCGGTGCCGCTTGAGTGAGGAAAAGGCGTTTATGGCAAAGCTGTCGCCACAGGCATTGAGGCCCCAGGACAGTGCGGCAAGCGCCTCGCGCTCGATCTCGATCACCGAGCGGCTTTCGCCATCATGCCCGCTTACTGTGCCTTCGGTGGACCGCGAGACATCGAGCAGGATCGACACCGCCAGATCGCGCGCCAAAGGCCGCGTTTGCCGCCAGATGCGATCGTCGCTCTCGCCGGTGGCGATGAAATCCACCCGCGCGCGCACCGCGCGTTCGGTGTCAAGCTCGTCGCCGTCCGGGTGGCCGGGGGTCGAGACGCGGCCGGGCCGCAGCGCCTCGAACTGGCGTTTCACAGCGCGGATGCGGCGCGCCGCGCGCGGATCGGGCGCGGCAAGCGTGCCGTCCTCGGGGCGCAGGTCGCTGGCAAGGATGCGCACATGATGGGGCATGTAGCGGCCCGTGCGCACATCCCATTCCGGGTAGGTGAGCACGTCCGAGAGCGCCTCGCGGTCCACATCCTCGGGGGCAAGATCGAGATGCAGCTTGAGCCGCGTCGCCGGGGCCTGTGACACCTGCCCCAGCCCGATCTCCTCCTGATCGTCGGCGGCCTTCTTGGCGCTGTCCTCATCATCGTCCTCGACGCGGCGGTTGAGGTTGATGAACTCGGCCCAGGCCAGGATCGCCTCGAACTTGTGCAGGATGAAACTGTCCTTGCGGTCGATGAGGTCGGATTTTCGGCGACGCGCGCGGCGGGTCTTCTCGTCGCCCCGGGACGTCTCGGGCGCGCCCTCGGTCTCGCGGTCCTCGACCTGATCGGCGTGGCTGCGCCCGGGGCGGCGCAGATCGGGCCAGAGCGGAACGGGGCGGAACGGACGATAGCCGCGCGGGGCGCGCAGGGTGGCGGGGTCTGCGCCTGCCAGCGTCTCGGCGCGCGCGGAGATCGGCGCGGGATCGCCCAGATGGTGACGGATCAGCGCCTCGACCGCCGTTTCCATGGCGGGAAGCGCAGGACTGGGGCGCAGCGCCAGCAACCCGCCGCACAGATCGGCATAAAGCGCGCGAAAGCCCGGCGCGGCCTCGAGCGTGGCGGCAACCATGGCTTGCGCCGCGGCAATCGCGGCCAGATCGGCGGCAAGCGGGTCATCGTGATCGGGCGCCGCCGGCGCATGGGCCGCGCAGGCGGCAAGCCACAGATAGAGCGCGCCATTGGCCTCGCGCGCGGGATAGACGGAAAGCGCGGCGGGCAGGCGCAGTGCCGCGCCATCGAAACTGGCGCGCGGCAACACCTCGGCAGGCGTGCCGAGGCGGCGCAGGAAGGAGAGCCGGTGATGGCTCACCTCCTCGGCCACCGGTTTGACCTCGACGGACGGATCGCCGCCGAGGCCCCGGAAAAGGACTGCCAGCCGCCCCGCGACCTCAGAGAGGTCGACACGGGCTCCGTCATGCACGCCCGGGGCGTCGAGACGGCTGGCATAGGCGTGCCACAGTTTCCCGATCGTTTCTTCGGGTTCCCATGGGTCGACGTCGATCCTGCCCATCACCGGCCTCACCCGAAAACGGCGGTGACAAGATCGAGGAGCCCGCGTTTCGTGTCGCGGTCATCGGTCAGCGGTTCGATCATCGCAGCGAGGATCGCACGCTCGACCGGCATTCCCTGACGGATCAGGATGGCGGCATAGACAACAAGGCGGGTGGACACCCCCTCCTCCAGATCCTGCCCCTTGAGATCGCGCAGCCGGTTGGCCAGCCGCACCAGCGGCTTGACGCGGTCCTCAGACAGGCCCGATTCGCGCGCGACGACGGGGATCTCGCGCGCAGGTGCCGGAAAGTCGAACTCGACCGAGATGAACCGCTGCCGGGTCGAAGGCTTCAGCGTCTTGAGGATGTTCTGGTAGCCGGGGTTATAGGACGCCACGAGCATGAAGCCCTCGGGCGCGGCAAGCTCTTCGCCGGTGCGCTCGATGGGCAGGATGCGGCGGTCATCGGTCAGCGGGTGCAGCACCACGGTGACATCCTTGCGCGCCTCGACCACCTCGTCGAGATAGCAGATCGCGCCTTCGCGCACGGCGCGGGTGAGCGGGCCATCGGCCCAGACCGTTTCGCCCCCCTTGAGCAGGTAGCGCCCGATCAGGTCCGCCGCCGACAGGTCGTCATGGCAGGCCACGGTATAAAGCGGGCGGCCAAGCCGGGCGGCCATATGCGCCACGAACCGCGTCTTGCCGCAGCCCGTCGGCCCCTTGAGCAGGACCGGCAGGCGGTTTTCATGCGCCGCCGCGAAAAGAGCAATCTCGTCGCCCTGCGGCAGGTAGAAGGGGGCGTCAGCCGCCCCCTTCAGGTTGGGGTGGGATCCGTCCATCTCCATCACTCCGCCGGCTGGCTGATGCCGGGCTCGATCACCTCGCGGCGCGGCACGAAAACGGCGTAGATGAACAGCAGCGCGCCAAGCACCACCGCGATGCCCGCGCCGAAGCGCATCCAGAAGAACACCGCAAGCTGATCCTGCACAGCCATGTATTCCTCGCCCATGACCCGTTGCAGGTGGGTTTGCACCGTGCCTGCAAAGGTCAGCACGAAGGTCATGAACACCACGCCCGAGGACATCAGCCAGAAGGACGCCATGTTGAGCACCTGGTTATAAGGGTCGCGTCCCAGAAGATGCGGCATGGCATAGGTGATGATCGCGAGGTTGAGACAGACATAAGCGCCGTAGAAGGCAAGGTGGCCATGGGCGGCGGTGATCTGCGTGCCGTGGGTATAGTAGTTGACCCCGTGCAACGTATGCAGAAAGCCCCAGACACCCGCGCCGAAGAAGGCCAGCGTGGCGCACCCAAGCGCCCACAGAAGCGCGGCCTTGTTGGGATGGTCGCGACGGCCCTTCCAGACCATGACGAAGGCGAAGGCCATCATCGCGAAGAACGGAATCACCTCCAGCGAGGAGAAGATCGAGCCGATCCACTGCCAGTAGCCCGGCGTGCCGATCCAGTAATAGTGGTGCCCGGTCCCGAGGATACCCGAGAAGAGCGCGGCGGCGACGATGACATAGAGCCATTTTTCCACCACCTCGCGGTCGACGCCGGTGAGTTTCAGCATCAGGAAGGCGAGGATCGAGGCCATCACCAGTTCCCAGGTGCCTTCCACCCAGAGATGGACCACATACCACCAGTACATCTTGTCGAGCGCCAGGTTCGAGGGGTTGTAGAAGGCGAAAAGGAACAGCAGCGCGAGACCCCAGAGGCCCAGCAGAAGAATGTTCGTGATCGCCGTCTTGCGCCCCTTGAGCACCGTCATCGACACGTTGAACAGGAAGATGAGCGCGGCCACGACGATGCCCGCCTTGACCCATCTTGGCTGTTCGAGAAATTCGCGCCCCTCCTTGCCGAGCAGGAAATTGCCCTCGAAGAGGTTGAACAGATAGGTGACCACCACGCCAAGCGTGCCGAGCACGAGAATGCCCAGTTGCAGATAGGCGAGCTTTTCGGAATGGATCTCGCGCTCGGATTCCTCGGGCAGCAGGTAATAGGCCGCCCCGAAGAAGCCCAGCAGCAGCCAGACGATCAGGCTGTTGGAATGGAGCATCCTGAGGATGTTGAAGGGCACCAGATCCGACAGGAACGTGGGCACCACATAGACGAAGCCCATGACAAGGCCGATCAGCACCTGCACCGCGAAGAGCGCAAGCGCGACGGCGAAATAGGCCAGGGCGATTTTCTGTGTTTGGTATTTCATGGTTCTCGCTCCTCAACCGGCGTCGTTCGGCGGCCAGTTCTGGGTGTTGATGCGGCCTGTCCACAGAAGGAAATCCGCAAGGTTGCGATAGTCTTCGTCGCTCAGGCCGAAATTCGGCATCTGGCGGCGGCCCTCGATTCCGGTGGGCATGGCGTCCATCCAGCCTTTCAGCATGTCGAGCGCGGCCTCGGGATCGTCCTGCACACCCCAGCGGGCCATCACATTGCCCAGTTCGGGGGCGTAATAGGCGCCCTCGCCAAGGATCGAGTGACAGTTGATGCAGGCGTGTTTTTCCCAGACATGCTTGCCTGCCGCGACGCTCGCGGTGAGGTTCGCATTATCGGTGGACCGGTTGACGATATACCAGTGGGAATGGGCGGTGAGTCCCACGAAGATGAGAATGAAGAACAACGACCCGCCATAGAATATGTTGCGGGCCATCGTCTTGGTCAGGACTTCGCGCATGGCGCAGTCTCCTTTTCGGAGCGGTTGACGGTGAGGACACTCTGGCGCGGGGGGCGCGCGCTTTCCTTAACGAAAGTCAATCGTTGCCGGCCACGCGCGCGCGCGGCGACCCGGTCAGCACCGGCCAGAGCGCGGCCGCCGCCAGCGTGAAGGCCAGCACCCAGAGCAGCCCCGCGCCCAGAACACCCAGGTAGTAATGCGTGATCCCGAGGCTGGACCCGGCCCAGCGCGCCAGCGCCGACAGCACCAGCAAGCCGTAGGCGAGCGCCACGGGACCGGGCGCGACCAGCGCGTGACCGCCATGGCCAAGTGCTGCGCGCGACATCACCGCCAGCGTCATCACCCCCACCGCGCCGATGCCCAGAAGATGCAGCGCCGCCACCTCGGAGCCGGTTCCAAGCGCCGACAGACCGGACAGAATCAACCCCAGCCCCAACAACGCCATGCCCAGATGCAGCACCCAGAGAATCGGCTGGTTCCATGTCCAGAGCGGTCGCCAGAATGCCCCGCGGATCAGCTGCGCGGTGCCTGCGGCCAGCGCCAGCGCCGCGAAAACCGGCCCCGGTACGGACAGCCCCGCCGCGAGCGCCGTCAGCAGGGTCAGCGCGATCGCAGCCATGTCGAGCGGCAGGCGGCTTTGCGGCAGGCGGGTCTCGATCCCCGCGCGGGTCATGGCATTGCGGGTAAAGGCCGGGGTCACCCGCCCGCCCAGCATCACGATCAATCCGCAAGTGCCATAAAGGCCCAACCGCAACCCTGCCGCGCCGCCCAACGTCACCCCGGCCCAGTCGAGATGCACCATCAGGTTGCCCGACCAGATCAGCGCGAGCACCGCGAGAAACATCATGTTCTGCGGCTTGGGCCGCTTCAGAAGCTGGCCCAGGATCTTGGCCGCCAGGACCGGCAGGAACGCCAGATCGAGCGTGGCCACCACCGCCACAGGCAAGCTGCCCGAAAACCAGATCGCCAGCCGCCCCGCCAGCCACAGCCCCGCCACGAGCATGACAAAGCCGCGCCGTGCGGCGGGTGTGCCGGTCCAGTTCGGCACGGCGGTCAGGAAAAATCCCCCCATCGCCGCCGCCGGATAGCCGAACACCATTTCATGCGCGTGCCACAGATGCGGCGGTGGCGAGAACGGCAGGTCGCTGACCATGCCGCCCGCCGCATGGATGCCGAGCCAGCCGGTCCAGATCACCAGCGAGAAGACCGCGTAAAGGGCGGCGGCGGTAAAGAACACCCGCCAGCCGTCGGAGAAGAAGCGCGCGAGCGCGCCGGTGTTGCCCTGTGTCATGGCCAAGCCCCGTGTCCGGAAATTCTGACACCGAGCGTCGCGCCGAAAGGCCCCCGCCACCTTAACGAAAGTCAAGGATCACGCGGCGGTGATCGGGCAGACAGGGGATGCCTCACCAGCGCAATGGAGATTTTCACATGACAACCCCAGCCGCGAGGACACCGAAGACGCCAGGGCTCATGCTCGGCGCCGGTCTGTCTTTCCTGCTTTCGACGGCGGCGCTTCCCGCGTTTGCCCAGGAACAGCCGACCATGACCCCCGAGGCGTTTGACGCCGCCAAGCAGACTTATTTCGAGCAATGCGCCGGCTGCCACGGCGTGCTGCGCAAGGGCGCGACGGGCAAGCCGCTCCTGCCCGAGCTCAAGACCAAGGCCGCTGACGGAACCGAGACGGTGACCGGCACGCTCAAGCTTGGCCAGGACCGGCTGGAACGGATCATCGCCTACGGCACCGAAGGCGGGATGAACAATTTCGACGGCATCCTGACGCCCGAGCAGATTGCCGATCTGGCCACCTATATCCAGATCGACCCGCCCAAGCCGCCCGAGATGTCGATCACGCAGATGAGGCAGACCCGCAAGGTCTATGTCGAGCCAAAGGATTACCCGACAGCGCCGCTGCATGGCCGCAACTGGGAGAACTTCTTTGTCGTGATCGAACGCGACGTGGGCAAGGTCGCGGTGATCGACGGCGACACCAAGGAGGTGCTGGTTCATATTCCCACCGGCTACGCGGTGCACGTGCTCAAGGCGTCCGAACATCACAGCCTGAACGAGCCTGAAAACCCGGGACGCTTCTGGTACACGATGGGCCGCGACGGCAAGATGACCAAGATCGACCTGTGGCAAAACCCCGAGAACATGCTCGTGGCCGAGGTCAAGATTGCCTATGACGCGCGCGACGTGGCCGTGTCCGGTGACGGCAAATACGTCATCGGCGGGGGCTACTGGCCGCCGCATTTCGCCATCGTGGACGCGGAAACGATGGAGCCGAAAAAGGTCGTCTCGACCCGCGGCGTCAACGTGGACGGGGAATATGTGGAAGAGGCGCGCGTCGCCGCGATCTACACCACCCCGCACGAGCCGACATGGGTGGTCGCGATCAAGGAACTGGGCCAGATCTGGCAGGTCGATTACACGGATCTCGACAACCTGCGGATCGACAAGATCGACAACTCCAAATATCTGCATGACGGGTTCTTCGATCCCACAGGCCGGTATTTCCAGATCGCGGCGAACGCTTCGGACCAGATGGTGGTGATCGACACCAAGACCCGCAAGCTCGAGGCGACGATCGACACCAAGTCGAAACCGCACCCCGGCCCCGGCGCCAACTGGCTTGACCCGAATTGCGGCCCCGTCGCGGGCACCACACACCTCGGCACCGGATATGTGACCGTCTGGGGCAATGACCCCGTGGGGCACCCGGACAACGCCTGGAAGATCTGCTATGAGGTCGAAACCGACGGGCCCGGACTCTTCATCCGCACCCACCCGGACAGCAAGTATGTCTGGGCCGACCAGACGCTGCATCCCGAACCCGAGATCCAGCAATCGGTGCAGGTGATCGACAAGGCCACCGGCGAGATCGTCAAGACCATCCAGCTGACCGAAACCGAAGGCTATGTCGCCGTCCATTTCGAGTTCAGCCAGGACGGCAAGGAGGTCTGGGCGTCGGTGTGGAACCGCAAGGACTCCAAGACCGACAACGGCGAAATCGTGGTCTTCGACGCGGAGACGCTTGAAGAGAAAGCCCGGATCAAGGGCCTCTTCGCCCCCACCGGCAAGTTCAACGTCTACAACCGCTCGAACCACAAGACCTGAGCGATCCCGCGCCGGGGGGCGAACCCGCCCCCCGGTCTCTCGCCATTTGCCGGGGCTGATGCTCCGGACTTGCAAGATCAACCGCAGACCTGACGGAGCGCGGATCAGATGACAGACGAAACCCCGAAAACCGGTCGCCTCTGGCGGCGTTGGGTCTGGTATGGCGTGCCGATCGGCGGAGCCGTTGCCGCCTTTGCCGCCGGGATCGTCTTCTGGGGCGGGTTCAACACCGCCATGGAAGCCACCAACACCCTGGAATTCTGTATCTCCTGCCACGAGATGCGCGAGAACGTGTTCAAGGAATACGAACACACCATCCACCACGAGAACCGCTCTGGCGTGCAGGCAACCTGTTCGGATTGTCACGTCCCAGACCCCTGGGTGCACAAGATGGTGCGCAAGGTGCAGGCCTCGCGCGAGCTTTATGGCAAGGTCGTGGGCACGATCGACACGCGCGAGAAATTCGAGGAAGAACGCCTGCGGCTCGCCACCCGCGTCTGGACCGCGATGAAGAAGACCGATTCGCGCGAATGCCGCAACTGCCACACCATCGAAAGCATGAACCCCCGCTTCCAGAAGCCGCGCGCGCGTCAGCAGCACCTGACGGCGATGGAGACCGGGCAGACCTGCATCGACTGTCACAAGGGTATCGCGCATTCCGATGTGCGCGACCGCGCGCCCGAAGAGTTGCTCGAGGCGCTCGAGACGCCCAACCCGAACCACATCAAGAAGGTCCCGCAAAGCTTCCTTGACGGGCTGGCCTATATCGAGCGCGTCGAGGCCGAAGAGGCCGCCGCCGCCACCCAGGCGGCACTGGCGGCCGAGGCGGCCATCGAGGCGCGGATCGCGGCGGCGGTTGACGCCGCGGTGACCGCGAGCGACGGCGCGGCGGCGCAGGCAACCAGCGGCGGTGCGGGTGGCGCGATCGACTGGTCCGGCATAGCACCCGTCACGGTGGGCCTCTTCTATCCCGGCCAGACGCCCTGGGAATGGGTGCTCAACGGCAAGGAACATGGCGGCGCGCGCGCCTTCACCAAGGGCGGCGATCAATGCTCGGTCTGCCACGCCAAGGAAACCGCCGCGATGGGCGCCAAGCTGGTGAGCGGCGAAAAGGCCGAACCCACCCCCATTCCGGGCAAGCGCGGCGCGGTGGACGTGGCCATTCAGGCCGCCCATGACGCCGACAACCTTTACCTGCGCCTGCGCTGGAAGGATGGCGGCCACGCGCCGGTGCCCTTTGTCGAAGGCGGCATGATGGACCCGGAGAACCCCGTGAAACTGGCCATGATGATCGTGGGCGAGGGGGTGGAGCGCGCCGAACAGGCGGGATGCTGGTCAAGCTGCCATATCGACAGCCGCACCATGCCCAACACGCCCGAAAGCCTTGGCGATCTCGATACGGCGCTGGGCGGGCACGGCTATGTGCAGAAATACATCCCCAACAGCCGCACCGATATCGAACTCAAGGGCCGTGAGCGCCCGATGGGCGGCTGGGACCTCTTGCGCGACGAGGGTGAGCTTGCCGCCTTCCTCGAGAACGGCACCTTCATGGACTTCACGCGGCTCGATGCCTCGGGCAACGCGCGGCGCGGCTATCTGCTGGAGCGGCGGCATGAGGATGCGGGCCACCCGGTCGACGGTTCCATGGTGCTCGAGGGCGATACCTGGACAGCCGTTCTGGTGCGTCCGCTGGCCGCGAGCGCGCCGGGACAGATCGCCATCGAGCCGGGCAAGACCTACACGGTGGGCTTCGCGCTGCATGACGATCACGCGGCGGCACGGTTCCACCATGTCTCGCTCGATCTGCGGCTGGCGCTTGACGATGCGTCGGTCGAGTTGAACGCCGTCGCGCCCTGAGGGCGGGCGCGCGGTCGTGTGTGGCCTCGGTCCGGTGACGGGCCGGGGTCGCTGTTTTCGATGGAAAGGAGAGAGCCATGCCCCCGATCCGAACCCTCGCCCTGCTGCTGGCAATCCTGCCGCTGACTGCGCTGGCCGACGACCTGCCCACCGATCCCGAGGCAATCGCCGAAGGGGCCGCGATCTTCGAGCGGCGGTGCAGCCAGTGCCACGGGCTTGACCATGTGATCTACAAGGCGCCCTGGCTCAACGGGCTGATCGGACGGCCCGCCACCTCGGTGCCCGATTTCCCCTATTCCGAGGCGATGCGCGCCTGGGACGGGGTCTGGACGGTCGAGACCCTCAAGCTTTGGCTGACCAAGCCTGATGAATTCATCCCCGGCACGGCGATGAATTTCGGCGGTTTCCGCCGTCGCACCGAGGACCGCGACAAGGTGATCGCGTATCTCGTCGAGGCAACGCGCGAACAGGCGCCGCAAGAGGCACGGCCTTAACGAAAGTCAAGGTTCGGGCGCGGGCAATCGGCCAATCTGGGATCAACGCCAAGCCCGGAGAGTCCCATGTCATACCCCAGCCAAGGCCATGTTTCCCTTGTCGGTTCCGGTCCGGGCGATCCCGACCTCTTGACCTGCAAGGCGCTCAGGTGCCTGCAAGAGGCCGATGTGCTGGTCTTTGACCGGCTGGTCAGCCCCGAGATCCTCGCCCTCGTGCCCGCCCGCGTGCGGCGCATCGACGTCGGCAAGATGCCCAAATGCCACCCTGTACCGCAGGAGGGGATCAACGCGCTTCTGGTCGATCTGGCGCGGCAGGGGCTGCGGGTGGTGCGGCTCAAGGGGGGCGATCCGCTGATCTTCGGGCGCGGCAGCGAAGAGGCCGAGGTGCTGCGCGCCGCCGGAATATCCGTCGATTACGTGCCCGGCATCACCGCCGCGCAGGGCATGGCCGCCGCGACCGGCGTGCCGCTGACGCATCGCGGTCTGGCCACCGGTGTGCGCTATGTCACCGGGCACCGCGCGCGTGACGGCAGGCTTGATCTCGACTGGGCATCGCTGGCCAGCGAGGAGACCACGCTTGTCGTCTATATGGGCGTGGCCAATATCGCGCAGATCGCGGCAGAGCTGATGGCCCATGGCCTGCCCGCCGACCTGCCGGTGCTGGCCGTGGCCAGCGCCACCACCCCGCGCGAGGCGCGGCTGGTCTCGACGCTGGACCGCATCGCCGCCGAGATCGCGGAGGCCGACCTTGCTGCTCCGGTGCTGTTTGTCATCGGCCATGTGGTGCGGCTTTACGAGGGTGACGCGGCTCTGCCGCTCCCCCATGCCGAGGTGAGGGTCTATGCATAACGCGGCCGCCCTCTGCCTTGGTGTTGCCTTGGCGGGGCTTGGCACTGCCCCTGCCACGGCCGAGATCAGCGCCGCGCGCGCCGCCGCGCTTGAACATGTCGTGGTTCAGGATTGCGGCTCTTGTCACGGGCTGGTGCGCAAGGGCGGGCTGGGCAGCCCGTTGACGCGCGAGGCGCTTGCCCATGCCGCGCCCGAGGCGCTGGCGGCAATCATCCTCGACGGCATCCCCGGCACCGCCATGCCGCCCTGGCGCGCGCTTCTGACCGAGGCCGAGGCGCTGTGGATGGCCGAATACCTTCTCAAGGAGCCAGCGCAATGATCCGTTTCCTTGCCGCCGCAACGCTTGCCCTGCTGGTGCTGGCCATGCCCGCCGCGGCCACCGAGCCCCGCGCCACTGGCGGACTGGGCCTGATCGTCGAGCGCGCCACCGGGTCGGTCCTGCTGGTGGACCGGATGGCGCATGAAACCCTTGCG
Source organism: Alphaproteobacteria bacterium HGW-Alphaproteobacteria-1 (assembly GCA_002842985.1). Lineage (GTDB taxonomy): Bacteria > Pseudomonadota > Alphaproteobacteria > Rhodobacterales > Rhodobacteraceae > Roseovarius. Next base: position 334,836 of record PHEQ01000003.1, on the reverse strand, counting down.
CGCATCGATGGCCTGGGCGATCTCAGCCACGCCTCGGTGACCTTCTCGCCCGACGAGCGTCATGCCTATGTCTTTGGCCGCGACGGCGGGTTGACGCAGGTGGACATGCTGGAGGGCCGCATCAAGGCCCGCGTCATGCAGGCCGGCAATTCCATCGGCGGCGCGATCTCGGACGATGGTGCGCTGGTGGCGGTCTCGAATTACGAGCCGGGCGGCGTGCGCATCTTCGACGCCGCAACGCTGGAACTGGTGGCCGACATCCCCTCGGGCGGCAAGACCGTGGGCCTTGTCGATCTGCCGAACCGCCGCTTTGCCTGGACCGTGTGGGAAACGGGAACGGTCTGGCTGGCCGATCTGTCGGGGGCCGCGCCGGTCATCACCGATCTGGGCCATGCGGGCCTCAATCCCTATGACGCGGTGCTCTCGGGCGACGGGCGGCACTACATCGTGGGGCTGTTCGGCGAAAAGGGCCTGACGCTGTTCGACATGTGGCAGGACACGCCCGAACCGGTGCGGTTCCTTGACGATTACGGCCGCGAGGACGCGGAAATGCCGGTCTACAAGATGCCCCACCTGCAAGGCTGGGCGTTGACCGAGGGGCAGTTCGCGCTGCCTGCCGTGGGGCAGCACGCGCTTCTCTGGGTGGAGCGCGCGACACTTGCGCAGGTCGGTCGCACGGCGCTGCATGGCCAGCCGATCTTTGCCGTGGCGCAACCCGGCAGCCCCTATGTCTGGGTGAATTTCGCCCTGCCGCATAACGACACGCTTCAGGTGATCGACAGCCGCACGCATGAGGTGGTGACGACCCTCACACCCGGCGCCGCCGTGCTGCACATGGAGTTCAGCCCGCGCGGGCATGAGCTTTGGGTCAGTTCGCGCGATGGCAACCGGGTATTCATCTATGACACCCATTCCCGCACGGTAAAGGCGGAACTGGAGGCGCAAAGCCCCTCTGGCATCTTCTTTACCGCGCGCGCGCATCGCACGGGGCTATAGACCATGCCCGCCCGTCTCGACCCCCGCGACACCGCCCTTCTCGACCGCTTTCAGCGCGACCTGCCGCTGGTGCCGCGCCCCTTTGCGGTGCTGGCCGATCTGCTCGGGCTGACCGAGGTCGATGTGATCGAGCGTCTGGCGCGCCTTGCCGAGCAGGGCAAGATCGCCCGTGTCGGAGCCACGGTGCGGCCCAACACCGCCGGTGCCTCGACACTCGCAGCACTTGGCGTTCCGGCAGAGCAACTCGAAGAGGTCGCCGCCATCGTCGGGCAGGAACCGGGGGTCAACCACAGCTATCAGCGCGAGCACGCCTTGAACCTGTGGTTCGTGGCGACAGCGGCGGACGGGGCCACCTTGCAGGCCACGCTTGACCGCATCGCGGACCGCACCGGGCAGCCGGTCCTTGACCTGCGCCTTGTGCGCCCTTTCAACATCGACCTCGGCTTTCCGCTTCAGGGTGGGCGGCCCGCGCCACGGCGCGCAGTCGTGGTGGACCGCGCGGCGCTGCAAGAGGGCGACCACCCGCTTCTGCACCTGCTGTCGCAAGGCCTGCCGCTGGTGCCCGCGCCCTATGCCGCCGCCGCGCGCGATCTGGGGATGACCGAGGCGGCGGTGATCGCGCGCATCGCCGCGCTGCTGACGGCGGGCATTCTCACCCGGCTGGGCGTGATCGTGCGCCATCGCTCGCTTGGCTGGGCCGCCAATGCCATGGTCACGTTCGATCTGCCGGAGGCGCGGATGGAGGCGGCGGGCCGCGCGCTTGCCGCGCATCCCGGCGTGACGCTGTGCTATCAGCGCCGCACCGTGCCGGGGGTCTGGCCCTATGGCCTCTTTTGCATGATCCACGGGCGCAGCCGCCCCGAGGCGATGGCCGTTCTCAGCACCGCCCGCGCCCTGCCCGACCTGCGCGGCGCCCCCCATCAGGTGCTGTTCTCGCAACGCTGCTTCAAGCAAACCGGCGCGCGGCTTCTGCCGTCCGAGGCGGCATGAGACGCGCGGCGCTTCCCCCCGAGGCGCTTGACGCCACGGACCGCGCGATCCTCAACGCGCTGCAAGACGGCTTTCCAATTGCCCATGACCCGTTCACGCAGGCCGCCGCCCCCCTTGGCCTGAGCGGCGCGGAACTGACCGAGCGGCTGGCGCATCTGCGCGAGATCGGCGCGGTCACCCGCTTTGGCCCGTTCTTCGACGCCGAAGCCATGGGCGGGGCCTTTTGCCTCTGCGCCATGGAGGTGCCGGAGGCGCGTTTCGAAGAGGTCGTGACTTTGGTCAATGCCCATCCGGAGGTGGCGCATAATTATGAACGCGCGCACCGGCTCAACATGTGGTTCGTGCTGGCCTGCGAGACCCGCGAGGGGATCGAGCGGACGGCCGCCCGGATCGAGCGCGAGACCGGGCTTTGCGTCCTGCGGTTTCCCAAGCTGCGGGAGTTCTTCATCGGCTTCAGGGTAGAGGCATGAGCATCGACGCCACCGACCGCCGGATCATCGCCGCGACACAGGCGGGCCTGCCGCTTGTGGCCGAGCCCTATGCCGAGGTGGCGGGCTGGCTTGGCCTGCCTGAGGCCGAGGTGATCGCGCGGCTGGGCGCCATGCGCGACAGCGGCATCGTCCGGCGCGTGGCACTGGCCCCGAACCACTATGCGCTGGGGATGCAGGCCAACGGGATGAGCGTCTGGGACGTGGCCGACGACCGCGCCGAGGCGCTTGGCGAGGTCGTTGGCGCGCTGTCGTTCGTGTCGCATTGTTATCTGCGCCCGCGCGCCCTGCCGCTCTGGCCCTACAACCTTTTTGCCATGCTGCACGGGCCGGACCGCGCCACCGTCGAGGCGCATCGCGCCGAGGTGGCGGATATTCTCGGCGCGGCCTGCGCGCGCCATGACATTCTCTATTCCACCCGCATCCTGAAAAAGACCGGGATGCGCCTGAGGCCGGAGGGCTGAGCCATGTTTCGTCTGACCCAATATATGCGCGAGCTGGTGAACCCCAGCCCCGTCCGCAGCCGTATGGGCACGGTGCGGCCGGTGGTGATCTGGAACCTGACCCGCCGCTGCAACCTGCGCTGTCGGCATTGCTACACCACCTCTGCCGACATCTCCTTTCCCGGCGAGCTGAGCCATGGCGAGGCGATGGATGTGCTCGACGATCTGGCTGCCTTCAAGGTGCCCGCGCTGATCCTCTCGGGCGGCGAGCCGCTGTCGCGCTTCGATTTCTTCGACCTGGCGGAACGTGCCCGCGCGCTCGATTTCCGGTATCTCGCGCTCTCGACCAACGGCACGCGGCTGGCCGAGAATATCGACCGCATCGCCGCGCTCGAATTCGATTACGTGGGCATCTCGCTTGACGGGATCGGCGGGGTGAATGACTGGTTCCGTGGCGTCGATGGCGCTTTTGAGGCGGCGCTGGCCGGTGTGCGGGCGTGCAAGGCGCGCGGCGTCAAGGTCGGGCTGCGCTTTACCCTCACGCGCGACAATGCCCATACCCTGCCCGACATGCTCGACCTGTGCGACGCCGAAGGGGTGGACAAGTTCTATCTCTCGCATCTCGTCTATGCCGGGCGCGGCGACAAGCATCGCGGCGAGGATGCGCAGCATCGCCATACCCGCGTGGCGCTCGATCACCTGATTGACCGCGCCTGGGTGGCGGTGGCCGAGGATCAGCCGCTCGACATCGTGACCGGCAACAACGACGCCGACGCGGTCTATTTCCTGCACTGGGCCGAACGGCATTTCGATGCCGCCAGACTGGCGCATCTGCGCGCCCACCTGGCCGCCTGGGGCGGCAATTCCAGCGGTCTGGGCGTGGCCAATATCGACACACAGGGCCGCGTGCATCCCGACACCTACTGGTCGGATTACACCGTGGGGTCGGTCAAGGAGCGCCCCTTTTCCGAAATCTGGACCGGGGACGATCCGATGCTGGCCGCTCTGCGCACCCGCCCGCGACCGCTCAAAGGCCGCTGCGGGGCCTGCGCGCATCAGGCGATCTGCGGCGGCAACACGCGTATCCGCGCGCTTCAGGTCTCGGGCGATCCCTGGGCCGAGGATCCGGCCTGTTATCTCAGCGCCGAGGAAATCGGCCTGAGCAACGACGCGGCCCGCCTCACCGTCACGCCATTCCGGGGGAAAAGCCATGATCCGGCGCATCGTTTCTTCTGAGTGCGCGGCGCTTGTCGCTACCCTCCTGTTTGCCGCCCCCGCGAGTGCCGCGCCCGACGGTGCCGCGCTTTATGCCACGCATTGCGCCGCCTGCCATGCCGAGACGCGGCTTGGCGGCACCGGCCCCGCGCTCATCCCGCAGACACTGGGGCGCATCGGCGGGCCGCAGCTCGAGGCGGTGATCGCCCATGGCCGCCCTGCCACGCAGATGCCGGGCTTTGCCGAGGTGCTGAGCGCCGACGAAATTGCCGCCATCGCCGCCCATGTTCAGGAGCCGCTCTCGGAGACGCCGCACTGGGGCATGGCCGAGATGCTGGCCACGCGCAGCTTCAACGCCGATCATATCCCCGCCACCAAGCCGGTTTTCAGCGCCGACCCGATGAACGTGACGCTGGCGGTTGAAATCGCCGACAGCCATATCTCGGTGCTCGACGGCGACACATTCGCCGTGCTGGCGCGGTTCGAGACACCCTTTGCGGTGCATGGCGGGCCGAAATTCAGCCCCGACGGGCGGCTGGTCTATGTGGTCTCGCGCGATGGCTGGGTGCAGAAATACGACATCTGGGGCCTGACCGAGATGGGGCGCATCCGCGCCGGCCTCAACGCGCGCAACATCGCGATCAGCGCCGATGGCAAATGGCTTGCCGTGGCGAATTACCTGCCGATGACGCTGACCATTCTCGACGCGGCAACGCTCCTGCCCGAAAAGGTGATCGAGATCAGGGGCCGCGACGGCACGCCGAGTCGCGTCTCGGCGGTCTATCAGGCCCCCCCGCGCGAAAGCTTCGTGCTGGCGCTCAAGGACATTCCCGAGGTCTGGGAAATCTCTACCTCCGACACCCCGCCCCATACCGGCTGGGTCCATGATACCCGCGTCGAAGGCCCGCCCGAGATCGCCCGCCGCTTTCCGGTGCGCAAGATGGGGGTAGAGCAGATCCTCGACGACTTCTTCTTCGACCAGAATTACGAGCATGTGATCGGCGCCTCGCGCGCAACCGAAACCGCGCTGGTGATCGACCTCACCTATGGTCACAAACTGGCCGAAATCGACCTGCCGGGTATGCCCCATCTGGGATCGGGGATCACCTGGGACTGGAACGGCACAAGGATCATGGCGACGCCGCATCTGAAAGAGGGAATGATCTCTTTCATCGACATGACCACATGGAAAACCGTCAAGCGGATCGAAACCGACGGGCCGGGTTTCTTCATGCGCTCGCATCCCAACAGCCGTTATGTCTGGGCCGATGTGTTCTTTGGCCCCAACAAGGACGCGATGCATGTGATCGACAAGCAGACGCTGGAAATCGTGCGCACGCTGCGCCCCGCGCCGGGGCAGACCGTGGCCCATACCGAATTCACCCGCGACGGGCGGCACGCGCTTGTGTCGATCTGGGAGGATGACGGCGCGGTGATCGTCTACGACGCCGAGACGCTGACCGAGGTGACCCGGCTGCCGATGCGCAAACCTTCGGGGAAATACAATGTCTGGAACAAGATCACCTTCGCCGAGGGCACATCCCACTGAACCGGGGCGCTGGCCGGTGTGGAAACTCGCCGTGCTGCTCTATCCCTTCGCGGCCCCCGCCGTGGCGATCAACCTCTTTCTGGCGGGGCTGATCGCGCACAAGACCGGGTTCGCCGCGCTGCCGCCGGTGCTGGCGCTGTGGCTGTCGGTGCCCTTGGGTGTGCCCGCGGCGTGGCTTTGCGGCCGCTGGGTGCGCGGGCTGCTCGACGAGGCGGCGGCAGGGCCGAAAAGAGCTGCCGCAAAATCATGAATCCCGATTGATCAACATCAAGGCCGGGCGCGCGCAGAGCCACGATACTGACCCCATGAAACCGCTCCTGCGATTCCTTTGGCTTCTCTGCCTTCTGCCCGGTCTGGCGACCGGCAGCCTGCCGCTGCCCGGTCAGGCGGCGGGGCTGGAGATGGTGATCTGCGCCGACGGGGCCGAGCATGTGATCCGCGTTGGCCTTGATGGCCAACCCGTCGAGACCGAGGAAGATTGCGCGCTCTGCTGCGTTGCCTGCGGCCCTACCCCGGCGCTTCTGCCCGACATTATCAGCCTTCCCCGCCCCGCTTTGCGCGCGTCAGGCGCAATCCTATCCCCGCGCTCTGCGGTTCTGCCCGCGCGCGCTGCCCTTTTCCCGGCCCCGCGTGGCCCCCCGGCACGGACCCTCTGATCATGCACCGACTCGCTTTCCTTCTTATTGTGCTGATCGGACTGGCCCTGCCGCGCGCCGCATTGGCGCAGACCGATCACCGCCTTCTCACCCGTTTTCTGGCCGAAGTCCCCGCCTCGGAGCTGTTCGAGGGGGCCGACGGCTATGGCGCCCCCCTGCCCGATCTGGCCGCGGCACCGGTGCTCCGGGGCGGCGAGACGGTCGGTTACGCCTTCGTCAATTCCGATTTCGTGGGCACCACCGGCTATTCGGGCAAGCCCATCCATATCCTGATCGCGCTCGACGAGGCCGCCGTGGTGCAGGGCGTGCGGCTCATGCAGCATTCCGAGCCGATCGTCCTTATCGGCATCCCAGAGGCACGCATCGCCAAGCTCACTGCCGGGTTCAAGGGCCGCGACATCGCCGCCGAGGCGCGCGGCGAGGCCGAGCATCCGCTCGAAATCATCTCGGGCGTGACGGTCACCATCATGGTGATCGACGATTCGATCCTGCGCTCGTCGCTCAGGGTGGCGCGCGCGCTCGATCTGGGCGGGCTTGGGCAGACGGCGGTGCCCGAAGCCCCCCGTGTCGAGATCGACCCCGAGGCCGAGGTGGCTGGCGACTGGGAGACGCTTGCGGGCGACGGCACCGTGCGGCGCATGGTGCTGAGCGTGGCCGAGGTCAACGCCGCCTTTGCCGGGCTGGGCGATGCGCGCGCGCTTGACGTGCCCGAAGAGGGGCCCGAGACCGATAATTTCATCGAGCTTTACACCACGCTGCCCAGCATCCCGGCCATCGGGCGCGCGCTGTTGCTGGAACGCGAATACGACACCATGCGCGACTGGGCGGGCGAGGGCGACCATGTGCTGATGCTGATGGGCCTGGGGCGCTATTCCTTCAAGGGATCAGGCTATGTGCGCGGCGGGATCTTTGACCGCATCCAGCTGATTCAAGGCGATATGGCGATCCGGTTCCGTGACCGCGACCATCGGCGGGTGGGCGATCTGACCGTCGCCGGCGCGCCGCGCTTCCGCGAACAGGACATGTTCCGCATCCCCGCCGACAGCGGCTTTGACCCGGCACAGCCGTGGCGCCTGCAACTGCTGGTGGGCCGCGATGTGGGCGCGCTGGAGCGGGTCTATACCACCTTCGAGAGCGGCTGGCAGCCGCCCGCGCATCTGCTGCGCGACCTGCCCGCACCGCCCGCCGCCAAGGCCCCCGCGCCGCTGGCCATCGAAGAAAATGAAAACGCCGCGATGACCGCACTTTGGCAACGGATCTGGCGTGACAAGACGCCTGAAATCACCGGGCTAGGCGTGATGCTGCTGGTGCTGACGGGCGCGTTCTTCTTCCAGACCTATGCCACCGTATCGGAACGGGCCTTTTACTGGTTCCGCATGGGTTTCCTTACTGTGACGCTGGTGTTCCTCGGCTGGTATGCCAATGCGCAACTCTCGGTCGTCAACATCATGGCGCTGGCCGCCTCGCTCAAGGAGGGGTTCACATGGTCGGCTTTCCTGCTTGATCCGCTGACCTTCATCCTGTGGTTCTCGATTGCCGCCTCGCTCATTTTCTGGGGGCGCGGCGCCTATTGCGGCTGGCTGTGCCCGTTCGGTGCCTTGCAGGAACTGACCAACCAGATCGCGCGGCGGTTTCGCGTGCCGCAATGGACCCTGCCCTGGGGTCTGCATGAACGGCTCTGGGCGGTGAAATACATCCTCTTTCTGGGTCTCTTCGGCGTCTCGCTCGCCTCGATCGAGCAGGCCGAACATCTGGCTGAGGTCGAGCCGTTCAAGACCGCCATCGTGCTCAAGTTCGACCGCGCCTGGCCTTTCGTCCTTTATGCGCTGGTTCTGCTTGGCGCGGGCCTTTTCGTCGAGCGCTTCTATTGCCGCTATCTGTGCCCGCTTGGCGGCGCGCTGGCGATCCCCGCCCGGATGCGCATGTTCGACTGGCTGCGGCGCTATCGCGAGTGCGGCAACCCGTGCCAGACCTGCGCCAACGAATGTTTCGTGCAGGCGATCCACCCCACCGGCGAGATCAACCCCAACGAATGCCTGAACTGCCTGCATTGCCAGGTTCTGTATCAGTCAAAAGACAGATGCCCGGTTGTTATCAAGACGCTCAAGCGTCGCGCCACTGCTGCCAAAGGCGCGGCAGGGCTTGACCGGGTCCTGACCAATCACCCGAACCAACCCAACCTTGAGAAAGGAAAAACAAATGTCTGACAAAACCCTGAAATCCGGCATCAGCCGCAGGGGCCTTCTGGGGGCCACGGCGGGGACCGCCGCGCTTGGCTCCATCGGGGGCGCGGCGCTTCTCGGCGGGGCCGCCGCCATCGGGGGCGCGACCCCCGCGAAGGCCGCCGCCGGTGCGGCGAGCGTCGCACCGGGCGAGCTTGACGAATATTACGGTTTCTGGTCCTCGGGTCAGACCGGCGAAATGCGCATCCTCGGCATCCCCTCGATGCGCGAATTCATGCGCGTGCCGGTCTTCAACCGCTGCTCGGCCACCGGCTGGGGGTCCACCAACGAATCGATCGCCATCCACCGCGAGCGCATGACCGACCAGACCAAGGCATTCCTCGCCGCGAACGGCAAGAAGGTGCACGACAACGGCGACCTGCACCATGTCCACATGTCCTTTACCGAGGGCAAGTATGACGGCCGGTTCCTGTTCATGAACGACAAGGCCAATACCCGCGTCGCCCGGGTGCGCTGCGACATCATGAAATGCGACAAGATCACCGAGATCCCCAACGCCAAGGCGATCCACGGTCTGCGCCCGCAGAAATGGCCGCGCACCAATTACGTCTTTGCCAATGGCGAGGACGAGACGCCCATCGTCAATGACGGCAAGATCCTCGACGATCCGTCGCAATACGTGAACTACTACACCGCTCTCAATGCCGACACGATGGAAGTGGCGTGGCAGGTGATGGTCTCGGGCAACCTTGACAACACCGATGCGGACTACGAGGGCAAATGGGCCTTCTCCACTTCCTACAACTCGGAAATGGGGATGAACCTTGGCGAGATGACCGAGTCCGACCTTGATCACGTCGTCGTCTTCAACCTCGCCGAGATCGAGGCGGGCCTTGCCGCCGGCGATTACGAGGTCAAGAACGGCGTCAAGGTGATCGACGGGCGCAAGGGGTCCAACAAGAACTACACCCGCTACATCCCGATCCCCAACAACCCGCACGGCTGCAACATGGCGCCCGACAAGATCCATCTTTGCATCGGCGGCAAGCTCTCGCCGACGGTCTCGGTGATCGACGTGCGCAAGCTTGACGCGCTGTTTGAAAGCGACATCGACCCGCGCAGCGCCGTTGTGGCCGAGCCGGAACTGGGCCTTGGGCCGCTCCACACCGCGTTCGACGGCAAGGGCAATTGCTATACCACGCTCTTTCTCGACAGCCAGGTGGTGTTCTGGAACATCGAGCGCGCGATCCGCGCCTATAACGGCGAAAACGTCAGCCCGATCATCTCCAAGACGGACGTGCATTACCAGCCCGGCCACAACTCGACCTCGATGGGCGAGACACTGGAGGCGGATGGCAAGTTCTTCATCTCGATGAACAAGTTCTCCAAGGACCGCTTCCTCAACGTCGGACCGCTCAAGCCCGAGAACGAGCAGCTTTTCGTCATCAACGGCGACAAGCTCGATCTGGTCCATGATGGCCCCACCTTCGCCGAGCCGCATGATTCGATCATCGTGCACCGCTCGGTGGTCAACCCGCTGCACGTCTATGACCGCAACGATCCGACCTGGGCCGCTACGCGCGCGCAGGCCGAGGCCGACGGGGTGGATATCGACGATTACATGGACGCGGTGATCCGCGACGGCGACAAGGTGCGCGTCTACATGAGCAGTCAGGCGCCCAACTTCTCGAAGGAAAGCTTCACCGTCCGTCAGGATGACGAGGTGACGGTGATCATCACCAACCTTGACGATATCGAGGACCTGACCCACGGCTTCACCATGGGCGATCACGGCGTCGCCATGGAGATCGGGCCGAACCAAACCGCCTCGATCACCTTCAAGGCTGCGAAACCGGGCGTTTACTGGTATTACTGCCAGTGGTTCTGCCACGCGCTCCACATGGAGATGCGCGGCCGGATGTTCGTCGAGCCGAAAGGCGCCTGATCATGATCCTGCGCGCCCTCACCCTGCTGTTTCTCGCGGTGCTGCCCCTCTGGGCGGCGGCGCAGGAGCGTGTGCCGGTGGGGGCGTTGCAGGACATGCTTGGGCGCGCCGAACCCGGCGCGCATCTGATCCTTGCACCGGGCCGCCATGACGGCCCGGTGACCCTCGACCGCCCCATGACGCTTGAGGGCGAGACCGGCGCTTCGATCGTCGGCACCGGCCAGGGCTCGGTCATCACCGTGACCGCGCCCGATGTGATCCTGCGGGGGCTGATGATTTCCGGCTCGGGACAGGACGGCGCGACGATCGATTCCGGTATCCGCCTGCTCAAGGGGGCGAGCCGCGCCCGTGTCGAGGGCAATCACCTCACCGGCAATCTGCACGGCATCGACATTCACGGCGCGCGCGACGCGGTGGTGCGCGGCAACACCGTGATCGGCAGCGATTTTCACCGCGTCAATGACCGGGGCAACGGCATCTATGTCTGGAATGCCCCCGGCGCAGTGGTGGAAGGCAACGATATCCGCCTTGGCCGCGACGGCATCTTTTCCAACGCCTCAAAGCACAACATCTTTCGCGACAACATCTTCCGCGACCTGCGCTTTGCCATACATTTCATGTATACCAACGATACCGAGATCAGCGGCAATATCAGCATCGGCAACACGCTGGGCTATGCGCTGATGTTCTCGGACCGGATCACCGTGCGCGACAATCTCTCGCTTGGCGACCGCACCCATGGCCTCATGCTCAATTATGCCAACAGTGCCGATGTGACCGGCAATCTGGTGCGCGGCGGCACACATGAGAAATGCACCTTCATCTACAACGCGCACAAGAACCTGATCGCCGGCAACCGTTTCGAGGGGTGCGAGATCGGGATTCACTTTACCGCCGGGTCCGAGCGCAACGCCATCACCGGCAACGCCTTTGTCGGCAACCGCACGCAGGTCAAATACGTGGGTACGCGCGACGTGGAATGGAGCCTCGACGGGCGCGGCAATTTCTGGTCCGACCATCCCGCCTTTGATCTTGATGGCGACGGCCTTGCCGACGGCCCGTTCCGGCCCAACGACCTCATGGACCATATCCTGTGGTCGCAACCCGCCGCCAAGCTGCTTCTGGGCGCGCCGGTGGTGCAGCTTCTGCGCTGGTCGCAGGCGGCGTTTCCCGCCGTGCTGCCCGGCGGCGTGGTGGACAGCCACCCGATGATGCGCCCGGTCGAGATCGCCGTGCCCGGCGCAGTCCTGTCCGACGAGGCGCGCGCCGTGGCCGAGGCCCGCAACCGAAGGAGAGACGATGCTGACCCTCTCGCATCTCACTAAGCGTTTCGACGGCGCGACCGCGCTGGAAGATGTCTCGCTCAGCGTCGCCCCCGGCGAGCGGGTGGCGCTTCTGGGCCATAACGGCGCGGGCAAATCCACGCTGATGAAGATCGTGCTGGGCCTCATCCCGCATGACGGCGGCACGGTCGAGGTTCTGGGCGCGCGGCCCGGATCGGGCACGGCGCGCGCGGGCGTGGCCTATCTGCCCGAAAGCGCGGCCTTTCACCCCGCACTGACGGGGCGCGAGACCATCGCCCATTACCTGCGCCTGCGCGGACAACCGGCGGCACAGGCGGGTGCGCTCTTGGACCGCGTGGGCCTTTCGGACGCCGCGGACCGGCGGATCGGCACCTATTCCAAGGGGATGCGACAGCGCGTCGGGCTGGCGCAAGCCCTCATCGGGCGCCCGCGCCTGATGGTGCTGGACGAGCCGACTTCGGGCCTCGATCCGGTATCGCGGCGCGGCTTCTACACCATTCTGGAGGAGCTTGCTGCCGAAGGCGCGGCGATCCTGTTGTCTAGCCACGCCCTGACCGAGGTTGAGGCGCGCACCGACCGGATGGTGATCCTCGCCCGCGGGCGGCTCATGGCCGAGGGCAGCCTCGGCGCGCTGCGCCGCGTCGCCGATCTGCCGGTGACGGTGGAATTGACCGCCGTCAACGGCGCGCGCGCGGCCATCCTCGATGCGGTGCCGGGGGGCGAACTCGTGGGCAACCGCATCACCTATCGCTGTCGGCAGGACGAGAAGATGGGCCTTTTGCGCCGCCTGAGTGCGCAGACCGAATGCCTTGAGGATATCGAGATGCACCCGCCCAGCCTTGAAGACCTCTACAGCCATTTCAGCAAGGGGGCCGCGCGATGATCCGGGTTCTTTCCATGGCGCAGACCGAATTCCGCATCAGCCTGCGCAACCGATGGGTGGCGGTGTCGGTGGCGATGATGGCGGTGTTTTCCATCGTGCTGGCCGCCGCGGGCTCTGCTCCGTCGGGCACGGTGGGGGTGGACCGGCTGTCGGTGACGGTGGCCTCGCTCACCTCGCTCGGGGTCTATCTGGTGCCGCTTGTGGCGCTACTGATGAGTTTCGACGCCATCGCAGGCGAGACCGAGCGCGGCACGCTGCCCTTGCTGCTCACATATCCGCTCAGCCGCGCCGAGGTGCTTCTGGGCAAGCTCCTCGCGCATCTGGCGGTGCTGGCGCTGGCGGTCGGCGCGGGCTACGGCCTTGCCGCGCTGGCGATCTGGGTTTGGGATGCGCGCGCGGTGGCGGGGCTGCCCGCGCTCTGGCGGCTGACATGGTCCTCTGTGGTGCTGGGCGCGGTGTTTCTCGGCGCGGGCTATGCGCTCTCTGCGCTGGCGCGGCGACCTTCGGGGGCGGCGGGGCTGGCGATCGGGCTGTGGCTCGGGGTGATCGTGCTTTGGGATCTGGGGCTGCTGGCGGCGCTGGTGGCCGATAATGGCGGCTGGTTCACCACCGATGTCTTTCCCGTGGCGCTACTGGCCAATCCGGCGGATGCTTTCCGCCTTTACAACCTTGCCGCGTCCGAGGCCGGTGCCGCCGCCGCGGGCCTTGCCGGGGCGGCCAACGCGATCCCGCCGGGCGCGGCGCTGGCCTCGCTCATGCTCTGGCCGCTAGCCGCGCTTGGCCTTGCGCTTGCCGCCTTTCGAAAGGTCACGCCATGATCCGCCTTGCCCTTATCGCCCTTCTCGCGCTGGCCGCCTGCAAGGAAGATCGAACTGAGGCCCCGCCGCCGGTGCAGCTGACCGCCGAGGCGGTTGGCCATTTCTGCCAGATGGACCTGATCGAGCATCCCGGCCCCAAGGCGCAGGTGCATCTTGACGGGCTGCCCTTTCCGCTGTTCTTCAGCCAGGTGCGCGATGCGCTGGCCTATGCGCGGATGCCCGAGCAAAGCCACATCATCGCCGCCATCTATGTCAACGATCTGGGCGCGGCGCCAAACTGGGACGAGATGGGCGCGGATAACTGGATCGCCGCCGGGGCGGCGCATTACGTGATCGGCTCGGACCGGGTGGGCGGCATGGGCGCGCCCGAGGCGGTGCCCTTTGCCGATGCCGCCGCCGCGCGGGACTTTGCCGCGCGCCATGGCGGCAGGGTTCTGGCCTTGACCGATATTCCCGATGCCGCGCTGCTCGCGCCGGTCGGTGCCGCGCACGATAGCCCCGCCGATACCGACGATTTCCGCCGCCGCCTTAACGCGCTGACCCCTCCCGAAGGATGACCGCCATGCAGACCCGCCGCCGCTTTCTTACCATCTGCGCCGCCTTGCCGGTGGCGCTCGCCGCGCACCGCGCCGAGGCTGCGCCGCTGTCGGTGCATCGCGGTCAGGCCATGGGGGCCGCCATCACGCTGCATCTGCGCCACCCCGAGGGCGCGCGGCTCGCCGCTCTGGCACTGGCCGAAATCGAACGGCTCGAGCGCCTCTTCAGCCTACACCGGATCGACTCGGCCCTGGTGCGGCTCAACGCAGCGGGGCGGCTTGACGCGCCGCCGCCCGAGATGCTCGAAATCCTCAGCCTTTGCAACGCTGTCCACCGCGCCAGTGGCGGACGCTTCGATCCGACGGTGCAGCCGCTCTGGGCCACGCTGGCGCATGCCCATGCCAGGGGACAGCCCGCCGATGCCGCGCAGATCGCGCGCGCGCGCGCGTATGTCGGCTGGCAACGGGTGTCGGTGACGCCCGCCGCGATCACGCTCGGGCCGGGCATGGCGCTCACGCTCAACGGGGTCGCGCAGGGCTATGTCGCCGATCGCGTCGCGGCGATGCTGCGCGCCGAAGGGCTGGTGCTTGGCCTCATCGACACCGGTGAAATCGCCGCCATCGGCGCGGGCTGGCCGGTCCGGATCGAGGACGGCCCGCGCCTCAGCCTCGGCGACGAGGCGCTGGCCACCTCGGGCCTCTTCGGCACCGTCATGGACCGGGACGGACGGCAGGGCCATATCCTGTCACCGGACGGCGCGGACGGCGCCGCGCCATGGGCGCGCGTCTCGATTGCCGCGCCGCGCGCGGCGGTGGCCGATGCCCTCTCGACTGCGGCCTGCCTGATGCCTGATGCGGCGCAACTGGCGCGGCTTGTCGCGCAATTCCCGAAGGCGCGCGTGGCACATGTCGGCACGTGAGAGCGGATCGCACCAGAGCCGTGATTGAGGCATGATGACCGCGCGGCGGGCCTTGCGTCCCGGTTACGGGCGGTCCTCACCCGTTTCTGGCGGTCAATCTCGGGCCTGACCCAAGGATCTCCATGGACAAGAGATCCCCGATCACGTCGAGGATGACGATTATCTGGAAAACTTCTTGTACTTCACCCGCTTCGGCTCCAGCGCATCCGGGCCCAGACGACGCTTCTTGTCTTCTTCATAGGCCGAGAAATCACCCTCGAACCACTCCACATGCGCCTCGCCTTCGAAGGCCAGGATATGCGTGCAGATGCGGTCGAGGAAAAAGCGGTCGTGGGAGATGACCACGGCGCAGCCGGCGAAGTCCGTGAGCGCATCCTCTAGCGCGCGGAGGGTTTCAACGTCGAGATCGTTGGTGGGCTCGTCAAGCAGCAGCACGTTACCGCCCTCTTTCAGGAGCCGCGCCATATGGACGCGGTTGCGCTCTCCACCCGAGAGCAGCGAGACCTTTTTCTGCTGGTCGCCGCCCTTGAAGTTGAACGCGCCGCAATAGGCGCGGGAGTTCATCTGGGCATCGCCCAGCTGGATGATCTCGGCCCCGCCGGAAATCGCCTCCCACACGGTGTCATCGGGCTTGAGGTCATCACGGGACTGGTCGACATAGGAAAGCTGCACCGTGTCACCGTAGTCGATGGTGCCGGCATCGGGCTTTTCCTGCCCCGTCAGCATCTTGAAGAGCGTCGATTTGCCCGCGCCGTTGGGGCCGATCACGCCCACGATACCGCCCGGCGGCAGCGAAAAGCTCAGATCCTCGATCAGGAGCTTGTCACCCATGGCCTTTTTCAGCCCCTCGATCTCGATCACCTTGGAGCCAAGGCGCGGACCGTTGGGAATGACGATCTGGGCGCGGGCGATTTTCTCGCGCTCGGATTTACCGGCCAGATCCTCATAGGCGTTGATCCGGGCCTTCTGCTTGGCTTGCCGCGCCTTGGCCCCCTGGCGGATCCACTCCAGTTCCCGTTCCAGCGTCTTTTGCCGCGATTTGTCCTCGCGCGCTTCCTGCGCGAGGCGTTTGGCCTTCTGTTCCAGCCAGGCGGAATAGTTGCCCTCGTAGGGGATGCCGCGGCCGCGATCGAGTTCGAGAATCCAGCCGGTGATGTCATCGAGGAAGTAGCGGTCATGGGTGACGATGAGGATCGTGCCCTTGTATTCGATGAGGTGCTGCTGAAGCCAGGCGATGGTCTCGGCGTCGAGGTGGTTGGTCGGCTCATCCAGAAGCAGCATGTCGGGGGCCTCGAGCAGCAGCCTGCACAGCGCGACGCGGCGTCGCTCGCCGCCCGACAGGCTGGCGACCTGCGCGTCATCGGGCGGGCAGCGAAGCGCCTCCATGGCGACGTCGATCCGGCTGTCGAGATCCCACAGATTTTCGCTGTCGATCTCATCCTGAAGCCGCGCCATCTCGTCGGCGGTCTCGTCGCTGTAATTCATCGCCAGTTCGTTGAAGCGGTCGAGCTTGGCCTGTTTTTCGGCCACGCCCAGCATCACGTTGCCTCGCACGGTCAGGCTTTCGTCAAGTTGCGGCTCTTGCGGGAGATAGCCCACGCGCGCGCCCTGCGCCGCGCGTGCCTCGCCGGTGAAATCGGTGTCGATCCCGGCCATGATGCGCATCAGCGTGGACTTGCCCGAGCCGTTGACGCCCACAACGCCGATCTTGACGCCGGGCAGAAAGCTCAGGTGAATGTTTTCAAAGCATTTCTTGCCGCCCGGATAGGTCTTTGAGACCCCTTGCATGTTGTAGACATATTGATAGGACGCCATGGGACTGCCTCTCCGTCGGGGATTTCGTGATCGCCCGTGGTGATAGCGGGCGCGCGGGCCGGGGGCAATGGTCAGCGCGCATGGCCGATAATGCGGGAGGGCTCCGGGGTGGCGGGGGCACCGAGTGCTGCGCCGAACGGGGCCGTGGCCGGCAGCGGATCGTTGGCGCCGAGCCAGTCGATGAGCACATCGAGCGGCATGGGGCGTGCGAGGCCGAAGCCCTGAATGACCGGACAGTGGGCGCGGCGCAGAATGGCAAGCTGGTCTGCGGTCTCGACCCCTTCGGCGACCACGCTCATGTCCAGAAGGCGGCAGAGCCGGATAATGGCGCGCACGATCACGCGGTTGCGCGGGTCATGGTCGAGCCGGGCGATCATCGAGCGGTCGAGCTTTATTGCGTCCACCTCGAAGCTGGCCATATGCGCCAGCCCCGCGTAGCCGGTGCCGAAATCATCGAGCGCCACGCGCACGCCGAGCCGCTTGAGCCGCGCAACCGCGCTGACCATATCCGCGCCGGAGCCATCGAGGATCGTGGTTTCCAGCACCTCGACACAGATCTGATCGGGGCGCAGGCCGCGCGATTGCAGGGCCCAGTCGAGCAGGCCGGGATAGTTGATATCCGCAAGGATCGCCGCCGAGACGTTGATCGACATGGTGAGGTGGCCAAAACCCGCCTCGATCAAACTCCGGAGCGCGTCGAGCGCCATTGTCATCGAAAGATAATCGATCTCGGCCAGCAGGCCGAGGCCGTCGGCCGCCTCCAGAAAGGCCGCCGGGGCGAGCAGGCCCCGGCGGGGATGGCGCCAGCGGATGAGCGCCTCGCAGCCGCGGATGCGCCCGGAAGTCAGGCAAAGCTGCGGCTGGAGGTGGATCTCGAACTGATCGCAGGCGACCGCCTCGCGCAGGTCGCGGGCGAGCGTCTGGCGCGCGCGCTGTGCCTGTCCCAGATCGGCGGTGTAGTGCATCACGCGGCCGCGGCCGCGCGCCTTGGCTGCGTAGAGCGCGGTATCGGCGTGCTGGATCATCTCTTCGCCGGTTGTGGCGGGGCCGGTGGCCAGACAGGCCCCGATCGAAGCGCCGATGGGGATGGAGTGGTCGCGCCAGAGAAGCGGTCGATCCAGCGCGCGCAGCACCGCCTCGGCACGCGCCTTCAAGCCCTCCTCACCCCCTGGTGCGTCACACACGAGCAGAAATTCATCGCCTCCGGTGCGGCAGGCAAGATCGCGCGGCCCCGCCAAGCGCGCCAGCAGGGCGGCGACATGGGCCAGCGTCCGGTCCCCCGCCCGATGGCCCAGCGAATCGTTGATCTCCTTGAACTTGTCGATGTCGATGACCAGAACGCCGAGCGCGCCACGCGCCATCGCCGCGCGCACCGGCGACGAGGCCAGATACTCGGCCAGCTTCTTGCGGTTGGCGAGGCCCGTGAGATCGTCGTGATGGGCCGCATGGCGCAGATCGACTTGCACCTGCCGCAACGCCTGTTCGGTCGAGACCTGATCGGTCACGTCGCGGCAGGTGATCACCACCTTCTGCCCACCCGCGCCAAGATCGAGAAGCGCAAAGCTCTGCTGGTTCCAGAAGGTCGTGCCGTCACGGCGCATGTGGCGGCTGAGCTGATAGTGGCCAAAGAGCGCGCTCCCGGGATCGTAGCGGAAACCGGCGATCTCTGCCTCGGGTGGCCGCGCCTCGGGCGGGAGGATGAATTCCTGCGGTTTTCGCCCCCGCATCTGATCCAGAGGCCAGCCATAGAGCCGTTCGCAGGCCGGGTTTGCCCATTCGATGCGCGCGGCCATGTCCTGCACCACGATACCATCCTGAGCGCCCGCAACGATGCGCCGGAAAAGCGCCTGCGCCCCATCCCCGCTGCTGTCATCCGTCAAAGCCACGGCCTGCCCCATTTGTGGTCTGCTGCTGACGGAGGTTGCACGCAACACACTAACAAGACGTGAACATCTGCGCGGGAAATCGCTCTGATGCAAGACATTGGCCATTGCCGCGCGCGGCTTCGGCGTCATACTGGCAGCAACCGGAACGCGGAGCCAAGATGCGCCCTCTCGTGGCCTTTCTCGCGCTTTTGCTGGCGCTCACGCTGGCCGCCTGTGGCGGGGTCCGCAGCCTGCCCGTGCTCGACGCGCCCGCCGCGCCGGACTTCTTCTTCGTGAGCAACCGCGTGATCGAGCGCGACGAACCGGACAGGCTGCGCTTCAGCGTTCGGCGCGATGCGGCGATGAGCTTTGGCACGGCCCGGATCGACAATGACGAGGGGCGCCCGCGCCTGCAAGCTGCGCGCGACGAGGTGCGCTTTCCGGCCACGCCGCTGCTTTTTACCATGCAGGGCGGCAGGCCCGTTACCGACCCCGGACAGGCGCGCAGCTACGAGGCCGCGCGCGCAAAGATGCGTGCCAGCCTTGCCGAGGCGTTGCGCCAGAACGGTCGGCGCGACATCCTGCTTTATGTTCACGGCTACAACAGCCAGTTCGACGACACGATGGCGACGCTTGCCCGGCTCTGGCAGGCAAGCGGCGCGCGCACGGTGCCCGTGGCCTTTGGCTGGCCTGCGGGAAATCCCGGCGCCTTCGGCTATTTCAAGGATCGCGAAAGCGGCGAGTTCTCGGTGTTTCATCTCAAGGAGACGCTGCGCATCCTTGCCGGGGTGCCGGGGCTCAACGATATCCATATCGTCGCCCATAGCCGGGGCAGCGATGTGGTCACGACCGCGCTGCGCGAGCTGGTGATCGAGGCGCGGGCAGGCGGGGATGATCCGCGCCAGCGCCTGAAGGTCGAGAACCTGATTCTTGCCGCGCCCGATCTGGATTTCTCGGTGGTGCGTCAGCGGCTCATTGCCGAGCGGTTCGGCCCTGCCTTCGGCCGCATCACCGTCTATATCAACCCAGGCGACAGCGCGCTGGGCCTTGCGCAGGTGCTGCTGGCCGGGACACGGTTCGGGCGGATCTCGTTCGAACAACTGGGCGAGGCCGAGCGCGAGATCTTCGGCCGCATCCGCAACGTGGATTTCATCAACGTGAGTGCGGTCGCCGGGGCCTCCAGCCACAACTATTTCCGCAACAATCCCGAGGTGTTGCGCGACATGGCGCACGTCATCGCGACCGGAGACGCGCCGGGAAGTGCCACGCGCAATCTTGAACCGGATGAAGGCAATTTCTGGCGTCTGGTGCAGGCCCGGCCCGCACCGCGCATCGGCGATCCCGACCGTTGAGTGCATTTCCGCTTTACACCGCGCAGCGCGCTGGCAATGACGGGCGCATGACCCATGGCCTGCCCTTTTCACGACCCGGTCAGGTGATCGGCCTTCTGGGCGGCTCGTTCGATCCGCCCCATGCCGGACATCTGCATATCAGCCGCGAGGCGCTGCGCCGCTTCGGGCTGGACCGGTTGTGGTGGCTGGTCAGCCCCGGCAACCCCCTGAAGCGGCATGGCCCCGCACCCCTGTCCGCGCGGATGGCGGCGGCGCGCGCGCTGGTGGATCATCCGCGCATCGCGGTCACGGATTTCGAGATGCACGCAGGCACGCGGTTCACCGCCGAGACACTGGCGGCGCTTCGCCGTATCTGCCCGGGGCGGCGGTTCGTGTGGCTGATGGGGGCGGACAACCTGGCGCAGTTGCACCGCTGGCAGGACTGGCGTGTGATCATGCAAAGCGTGCCGGTGGGCGTGCTGGCGCGGCCCGGTCAGCGGATATCGGCGCGGCTCTCGGTGGCGGCGCGGGTCTATGGCGGGGCACGGCTGGCGACCGGACAGAGCCACGCGCTCGGGGCGGCGCGCGCGCCTGCCTGGTGCTTTGTCAACGTGCCGATGACGGACATTTCCTCCACCGCTCTGCGCGCACGCGGGGTCACGGCGGATATTGCAGAAAAGTGACGGCGCGCAGGCATCATCGCGATTGCGCGGGCGGCGCGCGATTGGCTAGAGTCGCGTCATGACGCAAGGCCTTTCCAGACGGTTTTTCCTGACCACCGGCATTGCCGCGCTGGCCGGCCCGGCGTTCTCGGGACCGCCCGCCACATCGCTGCGCCCGGTGGCGCGACCGGCGCGGAGCGTGGGCACCGTAGCCACGCGCGGCGCCCCCGCCGCCGAGGCGCTGATTGCCAAGGCCAATCTCTCGGGGCGGGTCGGGTTCGCGGTGGTCGATCCCGCAACAGGGCGGGTGCTGGAGGAGCAGGACGGCAACGCCGCCTTGCCCCCTGCGAGCGTGACCAAGGCCGTGACGGCGCTCTATGCGCTGGACACTCTGGGCACAGGACACCGGTTCGAGACCCGGCTCCTTGCCACGGGGCCGGTGGAGAACGGCATCCTGCGGGGCGATCTGGTGCTGGCAGGGGGCGGCGATCCGACGCTCGATACCAACGCGCTCGCGGGGATGGCGGCGGCGCTCAAGGCAGCGGGGCTGCGCGAGGTGCGGGGCCGGTTCCGGCTTTGGGGCGGGGCTGTGCCGTTCAAGCGCGCCATAGACGACGATCAGCCCGAGCACGCGGGCTACAACCCGGCGCTATCGGGACTCAACCTCAATTACAACCGCGTGCACTTCGAGTGGAAGCGGCAGGGCGGTCAATATGCGATCACCATGGACGCCCGGTCGGACCGCTACCGCCCGGATGTGACCATGGCGCGGATGCGCATCGCGGATCGGGCAACCCCCGTCTATGTCTATGCCGATGGCGGCGCGCGCGATGACTGGAGCGTGGCGCGCGCCGCCTTGGGCAATGGTGGCGCACGCTGGCTGCCGGTGCGCAAGCCGGAGCTTTACGCAGGCGAGGTGTTCGCCACCTTCGCGCGGTCGCAGGGCATCGTGCTCGGCAAACCGGAGGTGATGACGGGCGCGCCCTCGGGCAGCGTTCTGGTCGCGCACAAGAGCGAGGCGCTGGAGACGGTGCTGCGCGACATGCTGCGGTTTTCCACCAACCTCACCGCCGAGATGGTGGGGGTCGCTGTCACCTCGCGCAGGCAGGGGCGCGCGGCGACGCTGGCGCAATCGGCGCAGGCAATGAATGCTTGGGCGGCGGCGAGCCTTGGCATGAAGGCCGCCGCGCTGCGCGATCATTCGGGCCTCAACGACCGCTCGCGCCTGACGGCGGCGGACATGGCGCGGGGATTGGCAGGGGCCAAGCGCGCCGCCCTCCTGCGCCCGCTCTTGCGGGAGTTCGCGCTCCGCGACGCCAAGGGCAACGTGGCCAGAAACCATCCCGTGAAAGTCGTGGCCAAGACCGGAACGCTCTATTTCGTCAGCACGCTGGCAGGCTATGTCACCACGCCGGGAGGCAAGGATCTGGCCTTTGCCATCTTCACCGCAAGCGACAGCCTGCGTGCGCGCATAAACCCCGCGCAAGACGACAGCCCACCCGGCGCGCGCGGCTGGAACGGCCGCGCCAAGGGGCTGCAACAGGCGCTCATCGAGCGGTGGAGCGCGGTACATGGCGGGTGAGGCGGCGGGGCGGCGTTCCTCTGATGCCGCGCGCGGGTGAAGGGCAGAAAGGTCGGTGTGCGGGGCCGCGTCTGCCTGTCGCCGAAGCCACCTGGACGTCGGACTTTGGCAAGGCGCGGACGTTGGACGCTTGATGCCAATGCGGGGAACAACGGCGCGGAACGCGCCGCCGCGCAGCGCCCGACCGCCCCCCGGTCGCGTCTGAGCGACGACTTCCAACGTCCGCTCAAGGCCCTTCTGCCGACTGATCCGCCCGGCCGAAAAATGACGTTCGGCGCCTCAGCCGTCAACCGAGCACCACGCCCAAGAAGCCCCCACCGCAGCCCGACACCCTGCCGTCAAAAGGCATCCCATGCCCGATGGCGCACCCTACCCCCTCGGGCCGAAGACCGGCGCGCGCTTGGCCATGTTGGCGGCGATCTGTTCCATCTGGTCGGGCTGGCCGATGAGGGCCGCCTGTTCGCGGCTCTCTTCCATGAGGATCGCGGCCTCATCCGCCCCGCTTTCGGCCACGGCAATGAGACGCTTGGCGGCGCGGATCGCCGAAGGGCTGCGGCTGGCGATCTCTGCGGCGAGCCCGCGTGCCGCGGCCAGCGGGTCCTCGACCACCTCGGTGACAAGGCCCCAGCCTTCGGCCTGCGCGGCGGGGATCGGCCGCGCGGTGTAGGTCAGCCGCCGGATCACGTCCGAGCGGGTAAGGCGCGGCAAGAGCGCCATGCCGCCCATATCGGGGATGAGGCCCCATTTCATCTCCATGATGGCCAGTTGCGCGTCGGGGGCCGCGATGCGGATATCGGCCCCGAGCGCAAGCTGGAACCCCGCACCATAGACCGCGCCGTGGAGTGCGGCGATCACCGGCACGGGCAGGCGATGCCAGACCATCGCCACCTCCTGAAAGAGGTTGGTCGTGCCATGTGTGCGCGGCAGGATGAGCGCCTCGGGGTCGCCACGGGCCAGCGCGGCAAAGCTCATCACGTCGAGACCGGCGCAGAAGGAATGGCCTTCCCCGGACAGGACAACGGCGCGGATATCGGCCTCCATCAGCGCGTGGCCAGCGGCAACGATCGCCTCGGCCATATCGGGATCGACGGCGTTGCGCTTGTCGGGGCGGGTGAGGGTGACATGGGCGATGTGACCCTTGATCTCGGTCGTGACGCGGGGCATGGGCGGTCCTCCTTGCGCGCCATGAAACACACATGACGCCCCGCTGGCCAGCAGAACGTGGCGGCAGGCCCTTGCCGTGCGGCCCCGCATCCCGTTATCTCTGCATCCATGACACATCCGCGATACACCCCGCTGATCCAGAGCCTGCCCGCCGCCGTGCCCTTTGTCGGCCCCGAGGAACAGGAACGCAGGCGCGGTGCGCCCTTTGCCGCGCGGCTGGGGGCAAACGAGAGCCTTTACGGCCCCTCGCCCGCCGCACTGGAGGCGATGCGCGCCGAGGCGGGGCAGGTGTGGAAATACGGCGACCCGACAAGCCACGATCTGCGCGCCACGCTGGCCGCACATCTGGGCGTGGGACTGGACAATGTGCTGGTGGGCGAAGGGATCGACGGGCTTCTGGGCAATCTGGTGCGGTTGCTTGTCGCCCCCGGCGACCGGGTGGTGACATCGGACGGGGCATACCCGACCTTCAACTACCATGTCGCGGGCTTTGGTGGCGTGCTCGACAAGGTGCCCTATGCGCGCGATACCGAGGACCTGCCCGCGCTCATCGCCCGCGCGCATGAGGTGGGGGCAAAGCTCATCTATTTCGCCAATCCCGACAATCCGATGGGATCATGGGTGCAGGGCGCAGCCATTTCCGCGGCGCTCGATACCCTGCCCGAGGGCTGCGTGCTGTGCCTCGACGAGGCCTATATCGAGTTCGCCCCCGAGGGCACTGCCCCCGACATCGCCGCCGACGATCCCCGCGTGATCCGGATGCGCACCTTTTCCAAGGCTTACGGGATGGCGGGCGCGCGGATCGGCTATGCGGTGGCCGAGCCTGACTTGATCAAGGCGTTCGACAAGGTGCGCAACCATTTCGGCATGAACCGGATGGCGCAGGCGGGCGCGCTCGCGGCGCTCAATGATACCGCGTGGCTCGCGCATGTGCAGGCCGAGGTGGTCCGCGCACGGGCCGGGATCGCCCGGATCGCGGCGGAAAACGGTCTGATCGCCCTGCCCTCGGCCACCAATTTCGTCACCGTCGATTGCGGGCGGAACGGCGATTTCGCCCGCCGCGTGCTCGGGTCTCTGGTGGCGCAGGGCGTGTTCGTGCGCATGCCCTTCGTGGCCCCGCAGGATCGGTGCATCCGCATAAGCTGTGGCCCCGAGCGGGAATTGGCGGTTCTGGCCGGGGCGCTGCCCGCGGCACTGGACGCGGCGCGCGCGGGTTAACGACGCTCTGTCGCCAGACGCGGCACCGACCAGCCCCAGAACCGCACCAGCATGAACACGCCGGCCAGCGCCAGCCCGGCGGCAAGGCCAAGCCAGATGCCGGGACCGCCAAGGCCGAAGGTAAAGCCCAGAAGATAGCTCACCGGCACGCCGACGACCCAATAGCTGAGCGCCGCGATCACCATGGGCACGCGCGTGTCCTGGACCCCGCGCAAGAGGCCAAGCGCCATGACCTGCGCCGCATCCACCACCTGAAACAGCGCCGCCGCCGCCAAGAGCGTCACGCCGATACCGATCACCGCCGCGCG
Source organism: Alphaproteobacteria bacterium HGW-Alphaproteobacteria-1 (assembly GCA_002842985.1). GTDB lineage: Bacteria > Pseudomonadota > Alphaproteobacteria > Rhodobacterales > Rhodobacteraceae > Roseovarius. Next base: position 309,965 of record PHEQ01000003.1, on the reverse strand, counting down.
GTCGGGCTCGTCGGGTGACAAGAAGAGGCCGATCAGTACCTGCGGCACCGTCAGGAACATGACGACCGTAAAGAGCGCCACCGTGGCCGAAACCGCCAGCACCACCTTTGCCCCGTCACGCAAGCCCTGCACGTCGCCGCGCCCCTGCGCCTGCCCCGCGCGCACCGTGGCCACGTTCGAGAGGCCCACATGGACCATGAACATCACCGATGTGACCTGAAGCCCGATACCGTGCGCGGCCAGCGGCAGCGTCCCGAGCCAGCCCATCATGACCGAGGAGGCCGCGAACAGCCCCACCTCGGCCAGATTGGTCAGCCCGATGGGCCAGCCGAGGCGAAAGACACGGCCAAACGCCTCGCGATCTGGTCGCCAGAACCGCTGAAAGAGTGCGTGTTCGGGCGTGGCGCGGGTGACATAGACCGCAAGCACCACCATTGAGGCGAGGTTGACCAGAAGCGAGGCCACCGCCGCGCCCTTGACGCCCATCTCGGGCAGGCCGAAATTGCCGAAGATCAGCGCATAATTGATCACGATATTGAGCGCGACTGCCGCCAACGTCACCCAGAGCACGACCGCCGTGCGCTCGAGCGCGGCGAGGTAGGATTTGAGCACCATCACCATGAGCGCGGGCAGGATGCCCCAGCCCGCGATACCCAGATAATCGGCGGCCAGCGCCGAGGTGGCGGGCGCCTGCCCCAGCCAGCCAAAGACCGTGCGCGACCCCAGCATCGCGGGCAGGGTCAACAGGCCAAAAAGCGCCGAGGCCCAGAGGCCCATTCGCGTCACCCTCCGCACCTGCGCGCCCTCACCCGCCGCCGCGGCACTTGCCACCATCGGCATCACGGCCCAGGCAAAGCCAGACCCCATGATGAAGAGCACGAAGAACATCGTGCCGCCCAGCACCTCGGCCGCCAACGCCTCGACCGAATACCAGCCCAGCATGATCGCATCCGTGAGCGTGATGGCGAACTGCGCCACATGGCTGCCGATGAGCGGCAGGCCAAGCCCCAGAATGGCGCGCAGATGCTGGCGATATGACAGGCGGGCGGACATGGCTCTCGCCTATGCCGGGGGCGCGGCAGAGGCAAGAGGCAGGCTCAGAACCGCCCCGCCGCCGCGAGCCGGTTCAAGGCGAAGAGGAGATCATCGTTGCGGAACGCATGTCCGCCGGGATGCAGGCAGAGATCGAGGATCGCGCCCTCGGGATTGCGCCTTTGAGTGCAGGCAAGATCGCCCGCCTGCCTCTCGTCCGCTGCCGCGAATTCGCCGAACCGGGCATAGAATTCGATCACATCGCGCACATCGCCCTGCCAGGTCTCGCGGATCGGGCGGCCTTCGATCGGCACGGTCGGGTCGCTTGTGCCGTGGATATGCACCACGCTCGCGGGCGGGGCTGCGCAGGTCTCGGGCGGGCGCTGCCAGAAGGTGCCCGAGATGGCGACAAAGCCCGCAAAGCGCTCGGGTATGGTGCAGGCCAGCGTCCAGACCATCATCGCACCGGCCGAGAATCCGGCAGCCACCAGCCGCCGCTCGTCGATGTCAAAGCGGCGCACCACATCCGCGATCACCGCCTCGACATAGGCGGTCTCCTCCTGTCCGGTGGCTTCGGGATGGCCCAGCACATGCGGGATCACCCAGTCATCGCTGAGCGATTTCAACGCGACAAGTGCCAGCCCCCGTTCCGAGATCGCGCGCCGCAGCGCACCGTTGCGCATCACCCCCGCCGCCGAACCGCGATAGCCATGGGCATAGACCACAGCACCCGCCGTGGCCGCTCCCTCGGGCAGGGCGATGCGGTAATGCCGGTCGCCGAGCGCGCAATCGCTCTCGGCCCCGCAGGCCAGTGCATTGCCGCCGAAGACACAGAGAATCGCACCGATGAACGCCTGTCGCATGTCGCCTCCCCGACCCAGCCTGCGCATGAGTATGGTCGGGACAAGTCACAACTCCGTGCCCTGCGCAGCGCGATCACACGGATGTGATCGGCTGGACAGCGAAAAGAAACGGTTTGGTAAGGTCGTTCGGCTTGGATGTCCCCGAGGTCACATGACCAGAAGGGAAACGCACCGCCGATGACACGCCTGATACCACTTCTGATCCTTGCACTCGGTCTGTGGCCCCTGCCGCACGCAGCCGCCGCGCAGGCGCTGACCGAATTGCGCACACAGCTTCAGGCCACGCTTCAGCGCACTCTCGGGCGCAGCATGATCGACGGGGCGCTCCACCATGTGGACCTCGAAACAGGGGACCTGCGCACCTATTACCCGACCGAGAATCACGAAATCATCCTGCGCATGGGCGATGTCTACGTGATGTGCGCCACGCTGGTCGATGGAACGGGGCGCGAGGTGCCGGTCGATTACTATCTCGTCGAAAGCGGCGGGCGCTATGGCGTGGTGCGCATGGAAATAGACAATCGCGCACCGCTTCAGGCCCTGATGGACGCGGGTCGCGCCCGGCGGCTGCAATAGACAGGGCGCAGCAGACATGAGCATGAGCGCCACGACCGATCCGCGCACGCCGACGCTTGGCCTCTATCTGCGGCTCGCGGCGGTAATGATACCGACCTTCCTGCTTTTCGCGGGCACGGGGCTCTGGTGGCTGAGCGGCAAGAACCTGTTGCGTAGCGAAGAGGCAATGGCCATGCGCATCGGCAACGCCACCGCGCGGCTTGGCGGCGCGCTCGAGCGCTTCAGCGACCAGAGCGACGGAGAGGTGGACTGGCAGCAAGGGCATGTGCGCGACCTGATGCAGACACTCCTGGGCGATCCGGCGATCCGCTGTGTCGAACTGCGCGATCCGGCCTCGGGCGTGTCGCTGGCCGTGGTGCCCGCAGGGCTGGGCTGCGCCGGGGCAGAGGACGCGCTCGCCCTGCCCTATGAGGTCTATTCCTGGCCCATCACCGAGCTTGTCACCCGCTTCGACGAGCGCGAGATCGCCGCCGTCAAACGCTATCAGCGCGATTTCCTGCTCGTGTTGCTGGCAGGGGGCATCTTGATAGCGACGTTGGCCAACTGGGCGTCGTTCCGTATCATCGTGGGCCGCCCTCTGCGGCGACTGATCGGGCGGGTCGAGGCCGCGCGTGCCGCCGCCATCGCCGCCAACCAGGCGAAATCCGAATTTCTTGCCAAAATGAGCCACGAAATCAGGACACCGATGAACGGCATCATCGGCATGGCCGATCTTCTGTCAGAGACCCCGCTCAGCCCCGAGCAGGACGGCTATGTGCGCACCATGGTGCGCTCGGGCGATGCGCTCTTGACGATCATCAACGACATTCTGGATTTCTCCAGGATCGAGGCGGGCAAGCTCGACCTCATGCAGGAGCCATACCGCCTGCGCGAGATCGTAGAGGACGTCACGCAATTGCTGGCGCCGCTCGCGGCGCGCAAAGGGATCGCGCTTTTCAGTCATGTCTCACCCGATCTGCCCGAGGTGATGATCGGCGATGCCGGACGGCTGCGGCAGATCCTGGTCAATATCGCCGGCAATGCGGTCAAGTTTACGCTGGACGGTCATGTGGCAGTGGGGGTCGCGCGTGCGGGACCCGGGGAAATCACGATCCGCGTGACCGACACCGGCTTGGGCATTCCCGCAGATCAACAGCACCGGGTGTTCGCCGCCTTCGAGCAGGCCGATAACGGGGCCGCGCGCACCTTTTGTGGCACCGGGCTTGGTCTTGCGGTCAGCCGCCAGCTTGTCAACCTCATGGGGGGACGGATCGCGCTTGCTTCGGAGGAGGGGCGCGGCACCTGCTTCACCATCACCCTGCCGCTTGTGCCGGACGGCACGCACAATGGACGGTCCGTGGTGCCGCTCAAGCCCCAGGGCGCGCCCGCGCCAGTGATCTGGCTGGCCGACCCGCTCAGTGACCGCCGCGCCGGGCTCGAAACGCTGCTCACGCATCTGGGGGCCGAAGTTCGCGCGACGGCGAGCGCGGCGGCCCTGCCCGAGGCGGGTTGTCCGGACCTGGTCATGCTTGACGAGGCCGCCGGACGGCTGGCGCATTGCCCCGATGTGCCGCGTTTGTTGATGGCTGGCGCTCCCGCGTGCGCGCCCAAGGGCGGCGCGGTATTGCGCAAGCCGCTGCGCGAGGGGGCGCTCATCGACGCGTTGCGGCAGCTTCTGGGAGGGGCGCGGGGCGCCGTCCCTGTCACGCCCGCGCCCGCCCTGCCTCCGCCGGTCGAATGGGCTGTCGGACTGGACATTCTGGCGGTCGATGACAACGCCACCAATCGCTTGCTGATGGAGCGGTATTTCAGCGGCTCTGGGGCAGCGCTGCGGCTGGCGGCGAGTGGGGCGGAGGCGGTTTCTCTCTATACCGAGGCCCCCGCGCGGCTGGTGCTGATGGATGTCTCGATGCCCGGCATGGACGGCTATCAGGCGGCGGGCCTGATCCGCACGCAGGAGCGCGCGCATGATTGGCCGCCCGCCCATATTGTTGCCGTCACGGCCAATGTGCTCGATCAGCACCGGCAGGCAGCGTATCTGGCGGGCATGGACGGCTTTTTGCCCAAGCCGCTGCGCAAGGCCGATCTGATGGCCTATGTCGCGCGGCTGCGCGACGACGCGACCCCGCGCGCCGCCGAGTGACGCCGCTCAGCGATCGCGCCAGCCGTTGACGATGGGATAGCGCCGGTCAAGCCAGAAGGCGCGCGAGGTCAGACGCGTGCCCGGAGCGGACTGGAACCGCTTGTATTCGCTGATATAAAGCAGGTGTTCCACCCGCCGCGCATCGGCCTCGTCAAAGCCTGCCGCGATGCAATCGGGAATCGCGCCATCCTGATCGACAAGGATTTGCAGGATGCCGTCCAGAACCGGGTAATCGGGCAGCGAATCGCTGTCCTTCTGGTCGGCGCGCAGCTCGGCGCTCGGCGGCTTGTCGATCACGCGGGTCGGGATCACAGCCCCCGCAGGCCCTGCCATCCACGCCCGATGCTGGGCGTTGCGCCAGCGGCAGATGTCGAAAACGCGCGTCTTGTAGAGATCCTTGATCGGGTTGTAGCCCCCGGCCATGTCGCCGTAGATCGTGGCGTAGCCCACCGCCACCTCGGACTTGTTGCCGGTGGTCAGCAGCATCTCGCCGAACTTGTTCGACAGCGCCATGAGCAACAGGCCGCGCAGGCGCGACTGGATATTCTCCTCGGTCAGGTCAGGCGCACACCCCTCGAAGAGCGGCGCGAGCGTGGTGGTGATTGCCGCGCGCCCCGCGGCAATCGGCACTGTATCGTAGCGGCAGCCGAGATTTTCGGCCACCGCCTGCGCGTCCTCCAGCGAGGCGCGCGAGGTGTATTCCGAGGGCAGCATGACACAGCGCACATTGCCCGCGCCCAGCGCATCCACCGCGATGGTGGCGACAATGGCGCTGTCCACCCCGCCCGAAAGGCCCAGAAGCACCTTGGAAAACCCCGCCTTGCCCAGGTAGTCACGCAAGGCCAGAACCATGGCGTGATAATCCTGTTCCAGATCGTCGGGCAGGTGGGCAAGCGGGCCGGGATCGGCGCGCCAGCCCTCGGCCCCGCGCGTGAAATCCACATGCGCCACCGCCTCTTCGAACATCGGAAGTTGCAGCGCCAGCGCGCCGCCGGGGTTGAGCACGAAAGAGCCGCCGTCAAACACCTGATCGTCCTGACCGCCCAGAAGGTTGAGATAGACAAGTGGCAAACCCGTCTCGATCACGCGCGCCACCATCAGGTTCTGGCGCACGGTCATCTTCTCGCGGTAATGCGGCGAGCCGTTGGGCACGAGCAGTATCTCGGCCCCGGTCTCGGCCAGCGTTTCTGCCACATCCGGATGCCATGCATCCTCGCAGATGGGTGAGCCGAGGCGCACGCCCGCCACCGCATAGGGGCCCGTCACCGGCCCGCTCGAGAACAGGCGCTTTTCATCAAAGACCGTTTCGTTGGGCAGGTGATGCTTGAGCACGCGCGCCGCCACGCGCCCGCCCTGCAAGACGTAATAGGCGTTGTAAAGCGCCACCCCGTCGCGCGCCGGGCCGCCAATGGCCAGCGCGGGGCCGTCAGAGCAGTCGTGCGCAAGCGCCTCTATCGTGGCGATGGCGGCCCGATGAAAGGCCGGTTTCAGCACCAGATCCTGCGGGTTGTAGCCGGTCACGAACATCTCGGGCAGCGCCACGAGATCGGCCCCCGCCGCGCGCCCCTCTTCCCAGGCGCGCCGCGCCAGCGCCGCGTTGCCCGCCAGATCGCCCACCGTGGGGTTGAGTTGTGCCAGTGTCAGGCGAAACCGGTCTGCCATGTGCGCCCCCTTGCCGCTTCTGCCAATCGAGATAACAGATCGCCGCGCAAGGGAAAGCCGAATTGCCCGAAACCCGTTGTCACAACGTGACCGCTCCTCTAGATTTGGAGACACCCGCCACAGGATCGGGCAGGCGAGGGGCACCGGGGCAGAGATGACACGTTTTCCGAGACAGATGATTTTGGCTGCGGCGCTTGTCGTGGGTGTGGGTGCGGGTGCCTTTGCGCAGGACAACGGCGTCCAGACCAAGCAATATGACGATGGCGGCATCTACGAGGGCACGTTCAAGGACGGGCTGCAACACGGCACCGGCACGTATACCCTGCCCAACGGCTATGAATATACCGGCGACTGGGTCGCGGGCGAGATCCGCGGGCGCGGCGTGGCGCGCTTTCCCAACGGCTCGGTCTACGAGGGCGAGTTCGAGCGCGGCAAGCCGCACGGGCTGGGCAAGATCGTCTTTGCCGATGGCGGCACCTATGAGGGAGACTGGGCCGAGGGCGAGATCACCGGCACGGGCATCGCGATCTATGCCAACGGCGTGCGCTATGAGGGCGGGTTCCTGAATGCCATGCATCACGGGCGCGGCCGGATGGAAAGCCCGGGCGGGTATCGCTACGAAGGCGACTGGGTCAATGGCGTCAAGGAGGGCGATGCCACGATCACCTATCCCGACGGCGCGATCTACGAGGGGGCGGTGCTGCGCGGCGCGCGCGAGGGCGAAGGCAAGCTGACCATGCCCGACGGCCTTGTTTATGAAGGCACCTGGAAAGAGGGCCAGATCGACGGGCGCGGCAAGCTCACCCAGCCCAATGGCGATGTCTACGAGGGCGATCTGGTGGCCGGGCAGCGGCAGGGCGCGGGGCGCGTCACCTATGCCAACGGCGATGTCTACGAGGGACAATTCGCCGACGACCTGCGCCATGGGCAGGGTGTCTTCACCGGCACCGACGGCTATCGCTACGAGGGCGAGTGGCAGAACGGCAAGATTTCCGGGCAGGGCCGCGTCAGCTATCCCGATGGCTCGGTCTACGAAGGGCAGTTCCGCGACGATCTGGCCAACGGTCAGGGCACGATCGCCTATCCCGACGGGGCCACCTACGAGGGCGAGTGGGTCGGCGGCGTGATTGAGGGGACGGGCCGCGCGACCTATCCCAGTGGCCTGGTCTATGAGGGCGAATTCCGCGAGGCACGCAACCACGGCCATGGCGTGATGACCTATCCTGACGGCTATCGCTATGAAGGCCAGTGGCAGAACGGGCAACGCCACGGGCAAGGCACCGTGACCTATCCCGACGGCTCGGTCTATGAGGGCGGTTTTGCCGATGGCCAGCGCCACGGACAGGGCCGCATCACCATCCCCGACAATCCAGAGACGCCCGAGAACGAGAGCTTCGCCTATGAGGGTGAATGGCGCGAGGGCGAGATTTCCGGTCGCGGTGTGGCCACCTACGCCAATGGCGACGTCTACGAGGGCATGTTCCTTGCGGGCAAGCGGCAGGGCGAGGGCACGATGCGCTATGCCGGCGGTCAGGAAGAGAGCGGCACCTGGGAAGACGGCGTGCTGAGCGACAACATCACCCGCAGCGAGTGATCACACCACCGCGCCCGCCTCAAGACGCCTCAGCACGTGCGCGGCATCACGCAGCACCGACTCCCGGTGGTCAGCCGCCATCCTGTCCCATGTTCGGTAAACTGGCCCCATGCGCGGATTGCGCCCGAACCGGTCGCGGTGGCGGATCAGGAAATCCCAGTAGAGCAGGTTGAAGGGACAGGCATTGTCGCCGGTCTTCGCCTTGACCGAATAGGCGCAGGACCGGCAGTAATCCGACATCTTGTCGATGTAATTGCCGGACGAAACATAAGGTTTCGAGGCTATGATCCCGCCATCGGCAAACTGGCTCATGCCGATCACATTCGGGGCCTCGACCCATTCAAAGGCATCGGCATAGACCGCCAGATACCATGCGTGCACCTCTGCCGGGTCCACCCCGGCGAGAAGCGCGAAATTGCCCGTCACCATCAGCCGCTGGATATGATGGGCATAGGCCTCTTCCTTGGTCTGATCGACGGCTTTGGCCACGCAGTTCATGCGCGTTGCGCCCCCCCAGTAAAAGCCAGGCAGATCACGGGTTTGGCCAAGCGCATTGCGCGCCGTATAATCTGGCCCCTCTCTGAAATAGATGCCGCGCACATATTCGCGCCAGCCGATCACCTGCCGGATATAGCCCTCGGCGGCGTTGATCGGCACGCGGCCCGCTTTCCACTCCGCGTCCACGCGGGCGCAGATTTTCAAGGGGTCGAGCAGGCCGATATTGAGATACATCGAAATGACCGAGTGATGCACAAATCGGTCACCGCTCAGCATCGCGTCTTGATAATCGCCGAAACCGGGCAGCAGATGGGTGACGAAATGATCGAAGGCGCGCCTCGCCTCATCGGATGTCACGGCGAACCAGAACGGCCGCAGATCGCCGAAATGCCCGCCAAAGCGCGCCTCGACCAGATCGAGCACCTCTTGCGTGATCGCGTCGGGCTCAAAGCGCATCGGCGTGGCACGCAGCAGGTCCACTTGCGCCCGCTTGCGGTTGTCGTGGTCGAAATTCCACTTGCCCCCCGCCGGTTGGTCACCCTCCATCATCAGCCCGGTCTTGCGACGCATCTCGCGATAGAAATACTCCATCCGAAGCTCTTTGCGCCCCTCGGCCCAGCGGTCGAACTCCTCGAGCGTGCAGATGAACCGAACATCCGGCAGTTGCCGGACTGACAGAGGTGCCTCATTCAGCGCCGCAATCAGCCGCCATTCGCCGGGCTGCGTGGCGATGACCTCAGAGGCGCCGAATTCCTCCGCGCGCCGGATCAATTCCCCGACAATCGACGGCGTGGCCTCCGGATCATCAAGCCGGGTATACGCCACCTGCCAGCCGTCCGCGCGCAACTCTTGCGCAAAATGTCGCATCGCCGACAGGATCAGCGCGATCTTCTTGGGATGGTGCGGCACATAGCGGCCCTCGTCCATCACCTCGGCCATGACCACCACGTCGCGCGCCTTGTCCGCCGCGTTGAGCGCAGAGAGATCCGGGCCAAGCTGATCCCCCAGCACCAGCACCAGCCGCCTCACCATGGCACGGTTTTCCCCTGCCAATCAAAGAACCCGCCGCTGTCCTCTGGCCGCAATCCTTCGATGACGCGCAGCAGGTTTTCGGCCGCCTCTGCGGCGGGCACCGCCGGGTGCCGCCCCAGATATTTGCGGGTGAATTCGGTCTCGACCGTGCCGGGATGCAGCGCCACGCAAATCGCCGCGCGGTGGCTGCGCCCCAGTTCAATCGCGCCGGTGTGGATCATCTGGTTGAGCGCCGCCTTGGCCGTGCGATAGGAATACCAGCCACCGAAGCTGTTGTCGCCAATCGACCCCACCCGCGCCGAGAGCGCCGCAAAAACCCCCCGCCCCCCACGCGGCAAGAGCCGGATGCTGTGCTTGAGCACGAGGGACGGCCCCACACAGTTGAGCGCAAACTGATCCATCATCGCCTGCGGCGTGATCTGCCGGAGCGCCTTTTCCGGCACGGCACCGCCGATTTCCAGCGCGCCGGTCGCTACGAGGATCAGATCGAATGACCCCTCAAGCCGCCCCAAGGCCACCTCGACCGCGGCTTCGTCGGTCAGGTCAAGCCCGTCCTTGCTGCGCGACAGCCCGGTGACGGCCACGCCGCGCTCGGTCAACAGGCCGGCGATGGCCCGCCCGATGCCGCCCGACGCGCCGATGATCAAAGCCCTGTCCATGATGGCAGAGCTAGCCGAAAGCGGTATGGCTTCAAGCCGCTAAATTCGGGGTTTTCAAGCCGTGCGCCGCTGCCTATAGTCTGACCATGATCGTGAACGCACATAACGCTTGCCCTGCCCGCGCCCTTCGCGCGGCGCGCGTGCTGTGCCTAGGCCTTAGCCGCCTCTGAGCGTGCCGCCCGGCGCACGCGCTCAGAGGATGTGCCGTTTCGCGCCAAGAGGCCCAAGGATCAACCGAAAGAGACCGACATGACCAACCCGACCAAGGATCGCGTGGTGATTTTCGACACCACGTTGCGCGATGGCGAGCAAAGCCCCGGCGCGACCATGACCCACGACGAAAAGCTCGAGATCGCGCAACTTCTCGACGAGATGGGCGTCGATATCATCGAAGCGGGCTTTCCCATCGCCTCGGAGGGCGATTTCCGCGCCGTGAGCGAGATCGCGAAGAATGCGGCGCATGCGACGATCTGCGGCCTCGCGCGCGCCAATTTCAAGGATATCGACCGCTGCTGGGAGGCGGTGCGCCATGCACGATCCCCCCGCATCCATACCTTTATCGGCACCTCGCCGCTGCATCGCGCCATTCCCAATCTCGACCGCGACCAGATGGCCGAGCGCATCCACGAGACCGTGACCCATGCGCGCAATCTCTGCGACAACGTGCAGTGGTCGCCGATGGATGCCACCCGCACCGAATGGGATTACCTCTGCCGCGTGGTCGAAATCGCGATCAAGGCGGGCGCGACCACGATCAATATCCCCGATACCGTGGGCTATACCGCGCCCGAGGAATCCGCGTCGCTCATCCGCCGCCTGATCGAAACCGTGCCGGGGGCCGATGAGGTGGTCTTTGCCACCCATTGCCACAACGATCTGGGCATGGCCACGGCCAACGCGCTTGCCGCCGTCGCAGGCGGCGCGCGCCAGATCGAATGCACGATCAACGGGCTTGGCGAGCGTGCGGGCAACACCGCCCTCGAAGAGGTGGTGATGGCGCTCAAGGTGCGCGGCGACATCATGCCTTATGAGACTGGGGTAGACAGCCGCAAGCTGATGAATATTTCACGCCGCGTCGCTGCCGTTTCGGGATTTGCGGTGCAGTTCAACAAGGCCATCGTCGGCAAGAACGCCTTTGCGCACGAGAGCGGTATCCATCAGGATGGAATGCTCAAGAATGCCGAGACCTTCGAGATCATGCGCCCCGAGGATGTGGGCCTGACCGAAACCAATATCGTCATGGGCAAGCATTCGGGCCGTGCAGCACTTCGTTCCAAACTCAAGGATTTGGGCTATGAACTGGCCGACAACCAGCTCAACGATGTCTTTGTCCGCTTCAAGGAACTTGCCGACCGCAAAAAGGAAATCTACGACGACGATCTTGTGGCGCTCGTCACCGCAGGCGTGGATTCCGAGAACAACCGCCTTCAGATCAAGCATTTGCGCGTGATCTGTGGTACCGAAGGCCCGCAACAGGCCAGCCTCACGATGGAAATCGACGGGCGCGAGGTCTCGACCGAGGCCATCGGCGACGGGCCGGTCGACGCCACGTTCAACGCGGTCAAGGCGCTGTTTCCGCATGAGGCGCGGTTGCAGCTTTATCAGGTCCATGCCGTGACCGAGGGCACCGACGCGCAGGCCACCGTAAGCGTGCGAATGGAGGAGGCGGGCCGCATCGTCACCGGGCAATCGGCCGATACCGATACCGTGGTGGCCTCGGCCAAGGCCTATGTCCACGCGTTGAACCGGCTGCTTGTTCGGCGCGAGAAAACCGGGGGCGACGCGCGCGAGGTCAGCTACAAGGACGTTTCGTAACGCGAACCCGGCCGGGGAAAGAAATCCCGGATGACAGGATCATCCGGGATTTCTTGTAAAACGGCGCGATGGCGCGGAATGTCGTCCAGTGTCGCAAATCCGCCCTCCGCTTCGTCGCCAAGCAACCATCGTGGCATAACCAACGCTCCGATGATGAGCCCGCCCCCTGACGGCATTGCGAACCCGATACCCCGAGTGCGGTCTTGCGCGCGATCGTCGGGTTTTGAGGCGCGCGCCGTGTCAGTTTGTGCAAACCGGCCCCGCGCCTTGCCGCCGACTTCCCGGCACCCTGCAACAAACTGCACGGCAAGATGTTTTCCCGGTTGCCTTTTTTCCTGGGTTTGCGTAGTCCGATCCTTGGGACACCCCTCCCCAACGAGGGGCGCTTATCTGGAAGGATAGCTATATGGCTATTGAAAAGCCCGGCGCGCGGCCGGTTAATCCGCGTTTCTCATCTGGCCCCTGCGCCAAATTCCCCGGATACACCCTTGATCTGCTGCGCGACGCCCCGCTCGGGCGCTCGCATCGTGCCGCAAGCGGCAAGGCGCGCCTCAAGGCCGCGATCGAGGGCACGCGCGAGATTCTCGGCATCCCAGAAGACTATCGCATCGGCATCGTGCCCGCCTCGGACACGGGAGCCGTGGAAATGGCGATGTGGTCGCTTCTGGGGGCGCGGCCCGTGGAAATGCTCGCCTGGGAAAGCTTTGGCGCGGGCTGGGTCACGGATGTGGTCAAGCAGCTGAAGCTTGACGCACAGGTGAAAACCGCCGGATATGGCGAGATCGTCGATCTGGCCTCGGTCGATACCGACAAGGACGTGGTCTTTACCTGGAACGGCACCACCTCGGGCGTGCGCGTGCCGGATGGCGACTGGATCAAGGCCGACCGACAGGGGCTGACCATCTGCGACGCGACCTCTGCCGCCTTCGCGCAGGACCTGCCCTGGGACAAGCTGGATGTGACCACGTTCAGCTGGCAAAAAGTGCTGGGCGGCGAGGCGGCGCACGGGATGCTCGTGCTCAGCCCCCGTGCGGTCGAACGGCTCGAAAGCTATACGCCGCCCTGGCCCCTGCCCAAGATTTTCCGCCTGACCAAGGGCGGCAAGCTGATCGAGGGCATTTTCGTTGGAGAGACGATCAACACGCCCTCGATGCTGGCGGTCGAGGATTACCTGGCCGCGCTCGACTGGGCGCGCTCGGTCGGGGGCCTCAAAGGGCTCAAGGCGCGGGCCGACGCGAACCTCGCGGCAGTGGAGAGCTTTGTCGCGGCACATGACTGGCTCGGCTTTCTTGCCACCGGTCCGGCGATCCGCTCGAATACCTCCGTTTGCCTCACGTTCACGGATGCGCGCATCACGGATGGCGCGGGATTTGCCAAGGCGGTGGCCAAGCGGCTCGAGGCCGAGGGCGTGGCGCTCGATATCGGGGCCTATCGTGACGCCCCGCCGGGCCTGCGCATCTGGTGCGGCGGCACGGTCGAGACGGCGGACGTGGCCGCGTTGATGCCCTGGATCGACTGGGCGTATCAATCCGAAATCGCGGCGCTCACCGAGACGGCGTGACCCCGATTTCTTGAAAAGAAATCGGTCCGAAGTCTTTCAAAGACTTCGGACCCTTCCCCCAACGTTTCATCAAAGGACCAGACAGATGGCTCCCAGGGTTCTCGTCTCCGACAAACTCTCTGAAACCGCCGTGCAGATCTTTCGGGATCGCGGCATCGACGTGGATTTCCGCCCCGAACTGGGCAAGGACAAGGACAAGCTCGCCGAGGTGATCGGCGATTATGACGGCCTTGCCATCCGCTCGGCCACCAAGGTCACGGAAAAGATCCTCGCCAATGCGAACAATCTCAAGGTGATCGCGCGCGCGGGCATCGGCACGGACAATATCGACAAGGACGCCGCCTCGAAAAAGGGCGTGATCGTGATGAACACGCCCTTCGGCAACATGATCACCACCGCCGAGCATGCGATTGCGATGATGTTCGCCGTGGCGCGGCAGATTCCCGAGGCCAGCGCGTCGACCCATGCCGGAAAATGGGAGAAATCCCGCTTCATGGGGGTGGAGCTGACCGCCAAGACGCTCGGCGTGATCGGTGCGGGCAATATCGGCGGTATCGTCTGCGACCGCGCACGCGGTCTCAAGATGAAGGTGATCGCCTATGATCCGTTCCTGAGCCAGGAAAAAGCCGACCAGATGCATGTGGAGAAGGTGGAGCTTGACGATCTTCTCAAGCGCGCCGATTTCATCACCCTGCATGTGCCGCTGACCGATCAGACCCGCAACATCCTGAGCCGCGAGAACCTTGAAAAGACGAAGAAGGGCGTGCGCATCATCAACTGCGCTCGCGGCGGGCTGGTGGACGAAGAGGCGCTGGCCGATCTCTTGAAATCGGGTCACGTGGCGGGCGCGGCCTTTGACGTGTTCGCCGTCGAACCCGCCACCGAAAACCCGATTTTCGGTCTGCAGAACGTCGTCTGCACCCCGCATCTGGGCGCGGCCACCACCGAGGCGCAGGAAAACGTGGCCCTGCAAGTGGCCGAGCAGATGTCGGACTACCTGTTGACCGGCGCGGTGAGCAACGCGCTCAACATGCCCTCGGTCACGGCGGAAGAGGCCAAGATCATGGGGCCCTGGATCAAGCTGGCCGGACATCTCGGGAATTTCGTGGGCCAGATGACCGATGAGCCGATCAAGGCCGTCAACATCCTCTATGACGGGGTAGCCTCCGGAATGAACCTCGGCGCGCTGACCTCTGCCGCCATGGCGGGGATCATGAAATCGGTGAACCCAGAGGTCAACATGGTGTCGGCCCCGATCATCGCCAAGGAACGCGGCGTCAAGATCTCGACCACCAAGCAGGACAAATCGGGCGCGTTCGAGGGCTATATCAAGATCACCGTGGTGACCGACCTGCGCGAACGCTCCATCGGCGGCACGGTGTTCTCGGACGGCAAGCCGCGCTTCATCCAGATCAAGGGCATCAATATCGACGCCGAGATCGGACGGCACATGCTCTATACCACCAATGACGACGTGCCGGGCATCATCGGCACGCTGGGCCAGACCATGGGCGAGAACGGCGTCAATATCGCCAACTTCACCCTTGGCCGCGCCGAGGCGCGCGGCGAGGCGATTGCTCTGCTCTATGTGGATGAGCCAGTGCCCGCGCCCGCGCTTGCGGCGCTCGAGGCCACCGGCAAGTTCCAGCAGATCCGCAGGCTTCAGTTCGACGTGGACTGATCACCGCGCCTTGCCCGGATTGCCCCATGGACGGCATCGCCTGCCTGAGCTATCAGGCAGGCGATTTCGCATCGAGGAACGCCCATGTCCGGCCACGGCAGCCCCATTCCCATGACCTCGCACCGCGCCGCGCCGCTTTCCGGCACGGCAGAAGTGCCGGGCGACAAGTCGATCTCGCACCGGTCCCTGATCCTCGGGGCGATGTGCGTCGGCGAGACGGTGATCACCGGGCTGCTGGAAGGTCAGGACGTTCTCGACACGGCCCGCGCCATGCGCGCCATGGGCGCGGAGGTGACGCGCGACGAGGCGGGCACATGGCGGGTGCAGGGCGTGGGCGTGGGCGGCTTTGCCGAGCCGGATCAGGTCATTGACTGCGGCAATTCCGGCACCGGCGTGCGGCTCATCATGGGGGCGATGGCGACCTCGCCCATCACCGCCACCTTCACCGGCGACGCCAGCCTCAACAAGCGGCCCATGGCGCGCGTGACCGATCCGCTGGCGCTCTTTGGCGCGCGGGCGGTAGGGCGCTCGGGCGGGCGGCTGCCGATGACGATCGTCGGCGCCGAACACCCGGTGCCGGTGCGCTATACCGTGCCCGTGCCCTCGGCGCAGGTAAAGTCGGCGGTGCTGCTCGCGGGGTTGAACGCGCCGGGGCAGACCGTGGTGATCGAGCGCGAGGCCACGCGCGACCATACCGAGCGGATGCTGGCGGGCTTCGGGGCGGCGATCACCACCCAAGTGACCGAAGAAGGCCGCGTGATCACCCTGACCGGTCAGCCGGAGTTGCAACCGCAGACCATCGCCGTGCCGCGCGATCCCTCCTCGGCGGCCTTCCCGGTCTGCGCGGCGCTCATCGTGCCCGGCTCGGATGTGCTGGTGCCAAATATCGGGCTGAACCCGACGCGCGCGGGCCTCTTCGAGACGCTGCGCGATATGGGCGCGGACCTCACTTACGAAAACCTGCGCGAGGAGGGCGGCGAGCCTGTGGCCGATCTGCGCGCGCGCTTCTCGCCCGACCTGCGGGGCATCGAGGTGCCGCCCGAACGCGCCGCCTCGATGATCGACGAATATCCCGTCCTGTCGGTGGTGGCCGCCTTTGCCAAGGGCGCAACCGTGATGCGCGGCGTCAAGGAGTTGCGCGTCAAGGAAAGCGACCGGATCGAGGCCATGGCCACGGGACTGCGCGCGGGCGGCATCACCGTCGAGGATGGGCCCGACTGGTGGATCGTACATGGCCGGGGGCATGGCGATGTGCCGGGCGGTCAGACCTGCGAGAGCCATCTCGACCACCGCATCGCCATGTCGTTTCTGGTGATGGGCATGGCCACGCAAAGCCCCGTGAGTGTCGATGACGCCAGCCCCATCGCCACGTCATTTCCGATCTTCGAGCGGCTCATGGCCGCGCTTGGCGCGGATATCCGGCGCCGCACCTGAGGCAAACGCGGATGCCTCCGGCGGGAGTATTTGCAGAACAGTGAAGCGGCGCGGCCCTAGTTGATCAGGCCCGCGTGGCGCAGCCCGTGATCGACCAGCGCCTTGGTCGGTTCGCTGAGACCGGTGAGCGGCAGGCGGACCTCCTCGCTGCACAGCCCGAGCCGCGACATGGCGTATTTGACGCCCACGAGACCCGGCTCGACGAAGATCGCGCGGTGCAGCGGCATGAGCCGGTCCTGAAGCGCGAGCGCGGTGGCAAAGTCGCCCGCAAGGGTCGCCTCCTGAACCTGCGCCACCAGTTTCGGCGCAACATTGGCAGTGACGGAAATGACACCAACCCCGCCTTGCGCGTTAAAGCCATGCGCGGTGGCATCCTCGCCCGAGATCTGGAGAAAATCCTTGCCGCAGGCGATGCGCTGCGCACAGACGCGGGCAAGATCGCCGGTGGCGTCCTTGACGCCGATGATGCGCGGCAGCTGCGCGAGGCGGCCCATGGTCTCGGGGGTCATGTCCACGACCGAGCGGCCCGGAATGTTGTAGATGATGATCGGCAGATCGCAGCAATCATGCAGCGCGGTGAAATGCGCGATCAGCCCGGCCTGCGTCGGCTTGTTGTAATAGGGGGTGACCACAAGGGCCGCATCGGCGCCCACCTTCTCGGCGTGGCGCATGAAGCGAATCGCCTCGAGCGTGTTGTTGGAGCCTGCGCCCGCGATCACCGGGATGCGGCCCGCGGCGGCGCGCACCACCTCTTCGATCACGCGCTCGTGCTCTTCATGGCTGAGCGTCGGGCTTTCGCCGGTGGTGCCCACGGGGACAAGGCCATGACTGCCCTCGCCGACATGCCATTCCACCAGTTTCTTGAGCGTCTCCACGTCCAGCTCGCCGTTCTTGAACGGCGTGACGAGGGCAGGAAAGGATCCTCTGAACATGACACGCTCCTTTACGTCGCAAGTTGTGGCCGAGCCGTTGATCGTGAGTGGACCATGGCCGCGGGGCCGCTTAGGCTGGGGCTGTCTATCCGCATTCACGGCGAAAAAGGCAAGAGATGTTGCGCGTCCTGCTCATGGTTTTGATGCTTGGTGCGCCGCCTGTCGCGGCGCAGGCCACCGATGTGCCACGGGTGGCACCACGCCCGCTGGCCAGCGCGCTTGCCGCGATGCAGGGCGGGCGGTGGGAGGTGGCCGCACGCCTGGCCGCGCGCGAAGGTCCGGCGGCAAAGACGCTCATCGAATGGCATCGTCTGCGCGCGGGATTGGGCGCGCCGGGCGACGTCCTCGATTTTCTGGCGCGGAACGCCCATTGGCCAGGCCTTGACCATCTGCGCCGCGAGAATGAGCGGACGATGACCCATGCGACGTTCGATGAGGTTCTCGCGTTCTACGACGGACATACGCCGCAGACCGGCACCGGCGCGCTCAACCTGGCCCGCGCGCTGCTTGCCCGGGGGCGGGCGGGCGAGGCCGAAGCGGGCGTGGTGCTTGCGTGGCGCACGCTTGATCTGACCCGCGCCGAGCATGACGATTTCCTGCTGGAATTCGCGCCGCTTCTGGCCCCGCATCACGAGGCGCGGCTGGATATGGCGCTCTGGCGCGGCCTTGATGACGTGGCCGACATGCTGCCGCTGGTGAGCGCGGCGGCACGGGCGCGCGCCGAGACGCGCCAGCGGGTTGCGCGCGAGGGGCCGGCGGACCTGCCCGAGACGCTCGCCCGCGATCCCGGCATCGCCTTCGAGAGCTTCACCCACCATCTCAAGGGTGACGCCGAGGAGGCCATCGCCGTGCTGTTGCGCCAGAGCCGTATCAACGGGGGCCTGGGAGAGCCGGAGCGTTGGGCCAGTTGGCGGCGCGCGCTCGCGCGGCAGAAGATGCGGGCAGGCGACGCGGCACTGGCCTATGAACTGGCCGCGCTGCATCAGCTTGCCGAAGGCGCGAACTACGCCGATCTGGAATGGCTCGCGGGGTATATCGCGCTGCGCTATCTGGATGCGCCCGATCTTGCGCTCGACCATTTCCAGCGGTTCCGCGCCGCCGTGGCCACGCCCATCTCGCTCGGGCGGGCGGGATATTGGCTGGGCCGCGCGCTCGAGGCGGCGGGCGATGCCGAAGCCGCGCAGCTTGCCTATGCCGAGGGCGCCGAATACGCCACCGGCTTTTACGGGCTGCTTGCCGCCGAACAGGCGGGGGTGGCGGTGACGGCGCGGCTGTCCGGCAGAGAGGATTTCCCCGACTGGCGCGCGGCGGATTTCGCACGCTCCGACCTTCACGAGATCGCCACGCTCAGCCTGCGCATGGACGATATCGGACAGGCGCGGCGGTTTTTCCTGCATCTGGCCGATGGGCTGGACCGGGAGGGCATCGGCCAGATGGGCGCGATGCTGGAGGAGTTGGGCCAACCCCATCTTCAGGTCATGCTGGGCAAGGCGGCGGCGGAACGCGGGATCGTCGTCGAGGCCCCCTATTATGCGCTGCACCCGATGGCGGAGGTGGATCTGCCCGCGCCGATGGAGTGGGCGCTGGCCATCGCGCGCCGCGAGAGCGAGTTCAATCCCGTGGTGACAAGCGCCGCGGGCGCACGCGGGTTGATGCAACTCATGCCCGCCACGGCGCGCGAGGTGGCGGGGGGTCTGGGGCTGGCCTATGATGCGGGTCGGCTGCTCGATGACTGGGCCTACAATGCCCGGCTTGGCAGCGCCTACCTGGCAGAGTTGGCCGCGCGGTTCGATGGCAACCCGGTGCTGATTTCGGTGGGTTACAATGCCGGACCGGGGCGTGTCACCGCCTGGACCGGCGAATTCGGCGATCCGCGCACCCGCGACGCCCATGGCGTGATCGACTGGATCGAGCACATCCCGTTTCGGGAAACCCGCAACTATGTCATGCGCGTGACCGAGAGCCTGCCCGCCTATCGCGCCCGCCTCGGGCAAACGGCGCTGCCACGCCCTTTTACGGAAGAGTTGCGCGGCAGCGGGTTCGGCATTGCGATGGACTGAGGCTCAGAACGCGTATTGCCAGCCGAGCATCGCGGTCCAGTCGGTCTCGAGCTGAAGCCCGTTGAGGTCCTGGTAGACCGGCACACCGACTTCGAGCGCCAGCCGGTGACCGCGCAGCGCGCCACGCTGAGCCACGAGGTTGATCCCGGCGAAAAGCGTCACCGTCTCACCGCCGTAATTATCGGGATCGAGCGTCGGCGAGGGGCCCACCATCCGCGAATCCTGCCCGTCGATCTTGCCCACGGTCTTTGCCTCGATGCGGCCCGAAAGGCTGATCCAGGGCTTTGGCCGATAGCTGGCCCAGGCGGTCAGCCTGGCCTCGTCGCCAAAGCTCCAGCCGTTGTTCTTGCCGGTGCGGATAACGCCGGAGACCTGTGCACCCCAGGCCGTTGCCCCGGTGCGGTTGTTGTAGGTGAGCGCGGGCAGGATGTCGTAGGAGCCCGATCCAAGCTGCATCCCGTAGGGCATCCGCAGGTTGGCGGTGGTGCCCGCGGGGGTGAGGACATTGGCGCGCTCGGTGGTCGATCCCGTCGGCAGGCTCAGCCCGAGATTGAGGTGCAGCCTGGCGTTGCCGCTCTCGTGCAGGCCGATGAGCGCCGAGAGCTTTGCATCGCCCCAACCCTCGGAATTGCTCTGGAACTTGCCGAGCAGGGTTGTTCCCGCCGGACCGGCGAAGACGAAATGGTTCATCTCCTTCTTCACATAGGGCATCATCGCCATCAGCGTCACCCGGTCCGACGGCGCATACATCGCGCCGAACATGTGCATCGACATGGTCATCCAGTCGGGCACGATGCGGATGTTGGGTGGCTGCCCCGGCAGACCGAAGAACCGGTTGGGCGTGCCTGCCACCTCGGCAGGCGAGAGGCCGTTGGTGCCGCTGCGATACCCTTCCATATTCATATGCATGAAGCGGTAGGACAGCATCACCTCGCCTACCTTGTGCCGGTGATCACCCATCACGCCAATCGGCGCATGGCCATCGGCATTGAGCGGCGGAAGATCGGTGAAGGTGACATTCGGCCCGGGGCGCGGGGCGTCCTCATGGGCCAGCGCGGGGCTCGTTGGCAGGCAAAGGGCAACGGCCGCGCAAAGCGCGCCTGCCCGCAGGGAAACCTGGGTCATGGTCTGTATCTCTTTTCAGGGGATGTTCGGGGAAGGATGACGCGGCACGGGCGTCGTGCGCCGTTACGTCAATCCGTCAACTGTCGGGCCATTCGGGGGGCTGGCAAGCGCATCCTCCGGCCCATGGATCGGGCCTGTCATGCCGTCCGCCCGCTGGAGAGGGCGACCGGCACCAAGGAGAACCGCAAGGGAACGCAATACGGGCCATCCGCCTGACCTGTCCCGCTGGAGAGGGTCCCGCCGGTCAGGCAGGATCCACGGGACGGGACCGGGGCGCGCGTGCCAGCACTTCCCCGGCCATGAAGGGGGGCGCGCGCGACTGATAAGAGGCCCGGGGCGCATCCGACGCGGATCGTTGGGCAACAAGACCAAGCCGAAGGTGCGACACCACGGCATCGTGCGGCTCGGCATCGGTGACGATTTCGGGAAGGTCAACCGGCGACTTGAAAAACGGGCAGGGCGAGGTGAGGTGAGGACCGTTTTCATCTCCGGCACGCGCGGAGGCATCCTCGAAAAGGCACAGCCCCCCACCAAGCGCGAGCGTCTCGAGCCGCAGGCTTTCCTGCGCCGAATCGGCTGCGCGTGCGGCATTGGCAAGCTCGTGCTGACACTCGACGGCGGCGGCTGTGGCGACCCGGACGCTCAGCAGCAGGACAAGAAGCGCGGGGCCAAGCCGCATCTCTCTCAACCCGCGCCTGAACCCCGTCCAGCCCATCAATCCTATCGCCGTAGCGATCTCCTGAAATAATATGCCTGCGCGAACCCGCGCTCACGAAACTGTGAGAAGTCTAGCCGCGACCCGCCGCTTGCGTCAAGCGATCAGCGCGCCACCCGCTGCCGCCAGAGCGTGAACAGCCCCGCCGCCACGATGAGCGCCGCGCCAAACGCCACGTTGAGGCGGATCGTCTCGGCAAAAACCAGAATGCCGATGGTGCTGGCAAAGGGCAGTTGCAGATAGGCAAAGGGCTGCACGGCGCTGGCCTCGGCCACCTCGTAGCATTTGATGAGGGTATAATGCCCCGCCGCCCCGGTGATGCAGAGCGCGCCCATCCAGATCCAGTCGGGGCCGGTCATCGGCTCCCAGAACCAGACGCCGACGGCGGTCATGGCGACAGAGCCCACCGTGCCGGTCCAGAAGAACGAGGTCGCCGCCGTGTCGCGCCGCGCGACATAGCGCGTGAGCAGCCCGTAAAGCGCGAACATGAGCGCTGCGATGAACGGCACCACGGCGGCGGGCTGAAAGACGCCGAACCCCGGCTCCAGAATGATCACGACGCCGACAAACCCGACTCCGATGGCAACCCATCTCCGCCAGCCGACGCGCTCGCCCAGAACCGGGCCCGACAGGGCCGCCACCAGCAGCGGATAGACGGCAAAGACCGCGTGGCTCTCGACCAGGCCGAGCAGGGTAAAGCCGTAGATCATCACGCAGATCTCGGCCACCAGCAGCAGCGCGCGAAAGCCCTGCATGAGCGGCTGTGCGGTGGCGGCGGCCACCATGAGACCGCCCGCCTTGCGCGCCGCCACCGCCATGACGAAGGCGGCGAAAAACCAGTAACGGATCATCACCACCATGAAGACATTGTATTCGCCCGCAAGATGCCGCGAGATGCCGTCCTGCACCGCAAAGATGAAGGTGGTGAGCACCATCAGCCAGATGCCGAGCCGTGTGTTCTGATCGGTCATGCCCTGTCCCGTGTGGCGCGCGTCATGTGGCGCTTGCGCCCGTATCCCGGCACACGGGTGACAGAAAAGCCCGCCGCCTCCAAGCCCCGCCGGACATGGCCCGCCGCCGTGTAGGTCGCTGCCGTGCCGCCACGGACCGTGTGGCGCGCGACCTCTGCCATCAGATCGGGCTGCCACATCTCGGGGTTCTTCGCGGGGGAAAACCCGTCGAGAAACCACGCATCGGCCTTATGCGGCCAAGCCTTTAGCGTCTCGCGCGCGTCACCCACAACGAGCGTGAAACGCAGGTCCGGCAGGGTGATTTCCTGCGCGCGCCCCAGCCAATGAGGGGCAAGCTCCGCTGCCAGCCCTCCGATTTCAGCAAACCGGGCTTGAGCACGGTGCATATCGGCGGGGGCCATCGGAAAGGCCTCGAAACTGGTATAGCAAAGCGCCCCCGGCACGCCCGCGCCCCGCCATGCCGCAAGCACCGCCAGAAGGTTGAGCCCGGTGCCGAAGCCCAGTTCGGCGATGTGAAACCCGTCCCTGAACCGCGCGGGCAGATCGTTGCCCGACAGAAAGACATGCCGCGTTTCGGCCAGCCCGTCCTCGAGGCTGAAAAAGGGATCGTCGAACCGGGTCGAGACCGGCACCTCACCGTCGCGCCAGTCGATCCCGGCCTGCTGGTCCTGCATGGGGCACTCCGCTAGAAAGCGCGGGAACCATGGCGGCGCACAAGGGAATTGGCAATGACCGACATCACGGTGATGGGGGCGGGGATCTTCGGCCTCTCGGTGGCCTGGGCCTGCGCGCGGCGCGGCGCGAGGGTGCGTGTGATCGACCCGCACGGTCCGGGGGCCGGGGCCTCGGGCGGGGTGGTCGGCGCGCTTGCCCCGCATGTGCCGGAGAACTGGAACGCCAAGAAGGCGTTCCAGTTCGAGAGCCTGGTGATGGCCGAGGCGTTCTGGGCCGGGGTGGAAGCGGCAGGCGGGGTCTCGTCCGGTTATGCCCGGCTGGGCCGGATACAGCCGCTGGCGGATGCGGCGGCATTGGGCCTGGCACAGTCGCGCGAAGTGAATGCCGCGCATCTCTGGCAAGGCAAGGCCCTCTGGCAGGTGGTGCCCGCGACCGGCGGCTGGTGCCCGCCAAGCCCCGCCGGATTCGTCATCCACGACACACTGAGCGCGCGGCTCCACCCCCGCCGCGCCTGCGCGGCACTCGTGGCGGCCCTGCGCAGCAAGGGTGCCGAAGTGGTGCGCGAGGGCGCGCAGGAGGGGCGCATCCTCTGGGCCACCGGCGTTGCGGGGCTGGCAGAGATGAGTGGCGCGTTGGGCCGCCCCATCGGCACCGGCGTCAAGGGGCAGGCCGCGCTTCTGGCGTTTGACGCGCGCGACCTGCCGCAGGTCTTTGCCGGGGGTGTGCATATCGTGCCGCACGCGGACGGCACCGTGGCCATCGGCTCCACCTCCGAGCGTGACTTTGCAGACCCCACCACCACCGATGCCCAGCTTGACGAGGTGATCGCGCGCGCCCGCGCCGCCCTGCCCGCGCTGGCGGATGCGCCGGTGATCCTGCGCTGGGCCGGTCTGCGCCCGCGCGCGCGCAGCCGCGCGCCCATGCTGGGGGTCCACCCCTTGCACGCGGGTGCCTTCATCGCCAATGGCGGCTTCAAGATCGGCTTCGGCATGGCCCCAAAGGTCGCCGAGGTGATGGCCGATCTCATGCTCGACGGGACCGACCGCATCCCCGTCGGATTTCGTCCGGAGGAGTCGCTGTAACCCGGTCCGGCATTGCCTTCGTCGTGGCACCGCCCCTACGCTATCGCGCCCCGGGAGCCCGTCCGCCCCCCGCCCCCGCACGACGCAGCAAAAGGCCGAGACGGGCAAAGCTGTTCGCGGCATCCGCCGGTTCGCGCTCGGCCAGAAAGCCGTCAAGCTCGGGCCAGATGCGGATCGCCTGATCGAGCGCGGGATCGCTGCCCTCGGCATAAAGCCCCGCGCGCACCATCGTCTCGGAACGTGCATAGGTCCCGAGCAGGTGGCGCGCCTGCGCGATGAGGCGGTTCTCATCTTCGCTCGCCGCCCGTGGCAGGCTGCGCGAGACCGAGCGCAGCAGGTCGATGGCCGGATAGCGCCCGCGCTCGGCAATCTCGCGGTCAAGCACCACATGCCCGTCGAGCACCCCGCGCAGGATATCGGCCACCGGCTCTTCCATGTCCGACCCGGCGACAAGCACCGTGAGCAAGGCCGTGATGTCGCCCTGCCCCGCCTCGCCCGGTCCCGCGCGCTCGCACAGCGACATGATCGCGTGGGCGGTCGAGGGCGGAAAGCCGCGCAGCGCGGGCATCTCGCCCGCCGCGATGGCCACCTCGCGATGCGCCTCGGCAAAGCGGGTGATCGAATCGGCCAGGAACAGGACATGTCGGCCCGCATCGCGGAAATGCTCGGCCACGGCCATGGCGGCGAGCGCGCAGCGCCGCCGCACCAGTGCCGAGCGGTCCGAGGTGGCCGCCACGATCACCGCGCGCGCCATGCCCTCGGGGCCGAGCACATGGCGCACGAACTCGCCCAGCTCGCGCCCGCGCTCGCCGATCAGCGCGACGATGACGACATCGGCCTGCATATGCCGCGCGAGATGGCCCAGAAGCATGGATTTGCCAACGCCGGACCCGGCAAAAAGCCCCATCCGCTGCCCGCGCACGATGGGCAGAAGGGTGTTGAACACGGCCATGCCGGTCTCGAGCCGCGCACCCAGCGGATGGCGGCGCGCGGGCGCGGGCGGATCGGCGCGCAGGGGCCGCGCGACCGGCCCGCGCAGCAGCGGGCGGCCATCGAGCGGCACACCGAACGGGTCGATCACGCGGCCGATCCAGTCATCCGAAGGGGCAATCTCGGACGGCCCCATGAGACGCACACGGTCGCCCAGCGCGACGCCTTCGGCGGCCTCGTCGGGCAGGATCAAGAGCGCGGCCGCCTCCATCTGCAAGACCTCGCCCGAGAGCGGCCCGCGCGCCGAGGCAACGCGCACCCGGTCGCCCAGACGCGCCACGCCAGACAGCCCGCTGACCCGCAAGAGCCCGCCCGCCACCGAGATCACCCGCCCCACCGGATGCGCCGCACTCAACCCGGTGATTTCCGCCCGCAGCCCCGCCAATGCCGTCTGTTTCATGGAATCGCTCCTGACCATCGCCTGAGAACGATTTCTAAACGAATCAGGGTTAAGCCTTGGTTGAAGCCAATCGAGGGAGAAGCCCCGATGTTTGAAAATCTGGAAGTCTTTCGCCTGTCCCATGCGCTTGCGCGGCACGCAGGCGCACGGCAGGCGGTTGTGGCGCAGAACATGGCCAATGCCGACACGCCGGACTATGCGGCGCGCGACATTGCGCCCTTCTCGGCCCATCTGGAGGCGACGCAAGGGATGCGTGCGACGCGACCCGGCCATCTCTTCGGGCAGAGCGGCCCGCTGGCCTTCGAGGCACATGAGGAACGCGGCGCCGCGCGCGACCCGAACGGCAACTCGGTCTCGCTTGAGACCGAGATGCTTCGTGCGGTCGATGTGCAGCGCCAGCACGGGCGCGCGCTGGCGATCTACCGGTCCGGGCTGACCGTGCTGCGCACCGCCATTTCACGCAGCTAGGAGGGTTGAGCGATGAGCGAGTTTTCCAACGCACTGAGCGTCTCGGCAAGCGGGCTCAAGGCGCAGTCGCAACGGCTCCGGCATGTCGCCGAGAACTTGGCCAATGCCGACACGCCCGGCTACCGGCGCAAGACCGTGGCCTTTCGCCCCGAGCGCGGCGCGGCCGATACCGGGCGCGTCGAGACCGGGCCGGTGCGCCTCGACCGCAGCGCGCTCCGCCAGGTCTTTGAGCCAGGGCACCCGCTCGCCGACGAGAGCGGGCATTTTGACGGCTCCAATGTCGATCTGATGATCGAGATGGCCGACGCCCGCGAGGCGCAACGCAGCTATGAGGCGAATCTCAAGATGTTCGAGCAGGCGCGACAGATGTCGTCGAGCCTGATGGACCTCTTGCGCCGATAACCGACCTATCAGGAAAGGAGATCCAGAATGGATGTGAGTGCAGTTTCCGCCGCGCGGGGCTATGCCGCCCTGCGCCCCGCGACCGAACCCGAGGCCGGGACCAATGCCGCCGCAGGTTTTCAGGCGCTGGCACGCGATTTCGCAGCCACGCTGCGCGCGGGCGAAGAGACGGCAAAGACGGCCATGACCGGCGGGGCCGACCCGCACGCGCTGGTGCAGGCGCTCGCGCAGACCGAGCTTGCGGTCGAGACGGCAGTGACGGTGCGCGACCGTGTGGTCGAAGCCTATCAGGAAATCCTGCGGATGCCGGTCTAGGGCCATGCGCGAGGAAATCCTCTTTTTCGACACGCTGCGCGAGGCGCTCTGGGTCTCGCTGTTGATCTCGTTGCCGATCCTGAGCGTGGCCCTGGTGGGCGGGCTGATCATCGGTCTTTTTCAGGCGCTCACCTCGATCCAGGAAATGACGCTGACCTTCGTGCCCAAACTCGGGGCCATCGTGCTCGTGTTCTGGCTCAGCATGGGGTTCATGACCCAGACACTCGTGGCGTTTTTTCAGGACCGGCTCGTGCCGCTCATCATCGGAGGCTGAAACATGGAAGCCGCAGGATATGCCACGCTCACCCGGCAGACCGGGCTGATGCGCGAGATGCAGATGATCGCCAACAATATCGCCAATGCGGCAACCACCGGCTATCGCGCCGAAGGGATGATCTTCTCGGAATTCGTCGCCCGCGCCGAGGGCGCGCCGTCGCTGTCGATGGCACGCGGCAACACGCCCGTCACCTCGCAGGTGCAGGGCTCGATGGAGGCCACCGGCGGCACCTTCGATTTTGCGATCGAGGGCGCGGGATTTTTCCTGATCGACACGCCGGAGGGCGAGCGCCTCACCCGTGGCGGAGCCTTCGCGCTCTCGGGCGAGGGCGATCTGGTGACGATGGACGGGTTTCGCGTGCTTGATGCGGGCGGCGCGCCGGTCTTCATCCCGCCCGACGCAGGCCGCCCCGGACTTGGTGCCGACGGCACGCTGAGCGCGGATGGCCGTCCGCTGGCGCAGCTTGGCCTCTTTCAGCCGGTAGAGGGCGCGGCGCTCATCCGCGTGGGCGGCAACCTCTTCGAGAGTCGGGGCGCGATCGTCCCGGTCGAGGACGGCAAGATCATCCAGGGCTTCCGCGAGGGCTCCAACGTGGAGCCTTTGACCGAGATGGCGCGCATGATCGAAGTGCAGCGCGCCTATGAAATGGGCCAGAGCTTTCTCGAGGCCGAACATGAGCGCATCCGCCGCGCGCTCGATACCTTCACGCGATAAGGAGAGACCGCCATGAGACTTCTCAAGATCGCCGCCACCGGCATGGCCGCGCAGCAGATGCGGGTCGAGACCATCTCCAACAACCTCGCCAACATGTCCACCACCGGCTACAATGCGCGCCGCGCCGAGTTTGCCGATCTGCATTACCAGCAGGTGACGCGGCCGGGCACGATCTCGGCCTCCGACGGCTCGGTGCTGCCCACCGGCGTGCAGCTTGGCCTTGGCGTGCGCCCCGCCGCGGTGACGGTAGAGTTGACGCAAGGCTCGCTCCGGGCAACCGGCGGGGACCTCGATGTGGCTATCGACGGGCCGGGCTATATCGAGGTGACACTGCCCTCGGGGCAGTCGGGCTATACACGTGACGGTGCGCTGAAACGTTCGGCCGAAGGGGTGATCGTGACCTCCGAAGGCTTTCCGGTCGCGCCCGAGATCACCATTCCCGACGATGCGCGCAGTCTGTCGATCAATGCCGAGGGCGAGGTTTTTGCCTTTTTCGACGATACGGTCGAGGCACAGTCGCTGGGGCAGCTCAACCTTGTCGGGTTTGCCAATGCCAAGGGGCTCGAGGCGATCGGCGGCAACCTCTTTCTGGAAACCGAAGCCTCGGGCCCGGCCAATGTGACAACCGCCGGACAGGATGGGCTCGGCACGCTGCGCCACGGTTTTCTCGAGGACAGCTCGGTCGATCCGGTGCGCGAGATCACCGAATTGATCGAGGCGCAGCGCGGCTATGAGCTAAATGCAAAGGTGATCACCGCCGCCGACCAGATGCTTGCGGCCACGACACAGGTGCGGTGATGCGGTGGCTGTTGGCGATCCTCGTGACTTCGGCGGCCCCGGCACTCGCGGACCGGGTGGAGGCGCTGCGCGTGATCCGCCCGCAGGAGATCATAGCACCCGAGGACGTGATCCGGCGCGACGGTGGCGGGGCGGGTCTGCCCGGGCTCGACGCGATCATCGGACAGGAGGCGCGCGTCGCGCTCTATCCCGGTCGTGCGATCCGCGCCGGCGATATCGGCCCGCCCGCCAGCATCGAGCGCAACCAGGTGGTGCCGCTGATCTATACCCATGGCGGGTTGCGGATCGAAACCGAAGGCCGCGCACTCGACCGTGCCGGGACGGGCGATTACGTCCGGGTGATGAACCTTGCCTCGCGCGCCACAGTCACCGGCCGCGTCACCGTCGATGGGCGCATTGAAGTGTCAAGGTAGGAGTCGGATCATGAGAGTGCTGTTACTTGTCGTGCTGGCGGCCGCGGGTTGCGCGCGCATGGATCATATCGGCAAACCGCCAAGTTTTACGCCAACCATGAATTCGACCGAGCAACTGGCCATGTTCGATCCGGGCCTGCCGCTCGAAAGCGCGCGCCGCGTGCCGGTGCAGGAAGCCTCGCTCTGGGATGGCGGGCGCAAGTCGCTCCTGGGCGACCGGCGCGCGGCGCGGCGCGGGGATATCCTCACCGTGGTGGTCGAGATCGACGAGGAGGCGAAAATCTCCAACACCACTGAGCGCGCGCGCACCGGCTCGGAGAACCTCGGCATTCCCGATCTCTTCGGCCTGCCGCAACGCATCAACCGGGGATTACCCGAGGGGGCGAGCCTCGATCAGGCTGTCGGGATCAATTCCTCCAGTCGCTCGGGCGGCGATGGCTCGGTCAGGCGCAGCGAGGAGTTGACGCTGCGGGTCGCGGCCACGGTGATGCAGGTGCTGCCCAACGGGGTTCTGGAAATCCAGGGCTCGCAGGAGGTGCGCGTCAATTTCGAGCTGCGCGAGCTTCTGGTGACGGGCTTCGTGCGACCCGAGGACATTTCGCGCCAGAACGAGATCACCTATGACAAGATCGCCGCCGCGCGCATTTCCTATGGCGGGCGCGGTCAGATCACCGATGTCCAGCAACCCCGGATCGGCCAGCAGGTGCTGGACGCGATCCTGCCGTTCTGAACGGGGGGCGGGGATATGATGCGCTTTCTCGTACCGGTGCTGCTTTTGCTGCTTGGCCTCGGCGCCGGGATCGGCGCGGGGCTGTTTCTTGCGACACCCGTCCCCGAGGCGGGCAACGTGGAGACAGCCGCACCCGCGACGGCGGGGCGGACCGATGGGCAAACCGGCGGGCAGACCGAATTCGTGCGGCTCAACAACCAGTTCGTCGTGCCGGTCGTTGCGCGTGACCGGGTTACCGCCATGGTGGTCATCTCGCTCAGCGTCGAAATGCGGCTTGGGACAGCGGATGCCGTCTATGCGCGCGAGCCGCGATTGCGTGATGGACTTCTTCAGGCCATGTTCGATCATGCCAACCGGGGCGGCTTTGACGGGGCGTTCACCGATGCCAACAGCATGGATGTGCTGCGCCGGATGCTGATCGAAGTGGCGCGCGATCTGTTGGGCGAGGATGTGCGCGGCGTGCTGATCACCGAAATCGCGCGTCAGGACGTGTGATCGCGGGCGTCGGCCAGGCGCAGAAGCGCGAGATGCTCGAGGCGCTGCGCCTCGCGGGCCTGACTGTCGTGATGTCTCGCGCTGAGGTGATGCGCGACAAGCGCACGCGCCGCCTCGGCCTTACCGAAAGCGCGGCGCAGGGGCGGCAGCGCCTGCTCCTTGCGCGCAAGTGTCAGCGCAAGCTCGGAATTGAGAGCAGCGCGGCTTCGTCCCACCCACCCCTGCCATGACAGATCCGCGCCGATTTCGCGCAGTCCGCGCATCACCTGCTCCGGCAGCGCCCGCGCCGCCTCGGCCTGCGCGTCAAGGCGCGCAAGCGCCGCGCGCAGCCGCGCCTCCTCCGCCAGAACCGCGCGCAGCCGCGCCGTCTCCTGGTCGAGCCGCGCCGCCGTCACCGCGACAAGCGCAGAGTCGTTGCCCGGCCTCATCCGAAGGCCCGCGCCTTGCGGCGCATCGCATCGGCAAAGCGGATCGCGGCGGCGACGGCGCGATAATGGCGCGGGTCGATCTGCTGCCCGATTTCGGTCTCGGCATGAAGCGCGCGCGCGGCGGGTGGATCGCTGTGGACCGGCACGCCGTGCTCTTGCGCCGTCTCACGGATGGCACGGGCCATGTGATCGACGCCCTTGGCGACGCAGACCGGGGCCGCGCCGGGCGCACGGCTCCATTTGAGGGCGACTGCGTAATGGGTGGGGTTGACGATCACCACATCGGCCTTCGGCACCTCGGCCATCATCTGCCGCGAGGCGATGTCCATGCCGCGCTGGCGGCGCTGCTGCTTCATGTGCGGATCGCCCTCGCTGTCCTTGTGCTCATCGCGGATTTCCTTGTGCGACATTCGCTGGCGGCGGGCGTGGTCGAAGTGCTGCCAGAGATAATCGACGGCGCCGATGGCGAGCGCCAAAAGCAGCACCACGCCGAGAAACTCCACCACCATTTGCGCCATGACCGCCCCGATCTGGCCGGGTGCGGCATGGAGCGTGGCCGCAAGCCGCGGCAACTGTCCGGTAAGATAGGTGCCGAGCAGCACGCAATAGGCCAATAGCTTGACCGCGCTCTTGGCAAATTCGAAAAGCCCGCTGGGCCCGTATTTGTTCCTGGCGTTCTCGACAGGGTCGATGCGCGAGAGCTTCGGCTCGATCTTTGACGGCGCAAAAACAAGGCTGCGCTGCGCCACCACCGACAGGAGCGCACCCGCCCCGGGCAGCAGAAACCAGACCATGAGCGCCAGCACGAGCCCGCCCATGAGCCCGCCGAGCGCCGCGCCGCCCGAGCCGCCTTCGAAGGCCAGCGCGGCAAGGCGGTCCGGCTGTTCGAGAAAGCGCATCATCAGGGACCCGGCCTCGGACACCGAGCCCGCGCCAAGCGCCAGTGCCGCAAGAACGAAGCCTGCATAGGAGCCTGCGGTATTGAGATCGGCCGAGCGTGCCAATTCGCCCTTTTCGCGCGCTTTCTCAAGCTTTTGCGGCGTGGCCTCGTGGGTCTTGTCGCCCTCGTCCTGCGCTTCGGCCATCAGCGACCCCCCATCGGATCGGCGAGAAAATCACCAAGTGCCTCCGCCCATAGCCCGAGCATGGCCGGAGCCAGCAGCATCAGCAGAACGAGCCCCGCCCCGGTGATCGCCGGCGCACCGACAAAGACCACCATCAGTTGCGGCATGGCGCGGTTGATGATGCCGAGGGTGAGGTTGTAAAGCGTGGAGGCGATGACGAACGGCGCGGCCAGCGTGAAGGCGAAGCCAAAGGCATGGGCCACGCGCGCAATGCCCCATTCCGCCACCGCCGCCGCGACCGGCGGCGCGCCGGGCGGGAAGACGCGGTAACTGGCGACCGCAAGCTCGGCCAGCCGCAGATGCAGCCCGAGCATCATGGCAAGTGCCAGCGCGCCGGTCACGAGCAGGTGACCGATGGCGGGCATGGGGGTGACGCCGGCTGTCCCGAGGATCTGCGACAGCGAGGTGGATTGCGCGGCGATCGCCCCGGCGGTCTGGAGCGCAAGCACGAAAAAGCGGATGCCGAAACCCAGCATCAGGCCGATGCCGGTCTCGGTCAGGATGAGGCGCAGGAGGTCCGGATTGACGGGAAGCCGCCCGGCCAGGTCGGCCGCGACGGCGGGCGTGACGATGGCCGCGAGGCCAAGCGCGAGGCCGAGCTTGATCCGCATGGGCACCGACGTCTCGCCAAAGCCGGGAAAGAGCGCGATGAGCGGCGCGATCCGGAGAAACACCAGCGCATGCAGCCAGAGCAGGTCCTGCGCCAGCGGCAGGAGTGTCGCCAGCCCGCTCATGCCGCCACCACACCCACAAGAGAGGGTCTGCTCTCGGTGCCGATCTCCTCGAAGGAAAGCACCGGCGCGCCGATCTGTTTGGCGGCAAGCGCCGTGCGCAGGAACCGGCGGCGCGGCGTCGAGGTGACGATGGCGGGTGCGATGCCCTTTTCCTGCGCCGCGTTGACAGCCTCGGCGGCCGCCCCGGTCAGCGCGTTGAAGAGATCCGGCGGCAGCGCCACGTCGAGCCGCCCGCGCTCGGCCTCGATCTGGTAGGTGCTGAACCGCTCCTCCCATTCCGGGGCCAGTTGGATGAGCGGCAAGGTACCGTCGGGGCGGGTCAGTTCGGCCACGAGCTGAAAGCCGAGGCGCTGGCGCACATGCTCGCAGACCGTCTCGGGCGCGGCGCCACCCGCACGGCCCTCGGCCGCCGCCTCGATGATCAGCGGCAGATTGCGGATCGAGACCTGTTCGGCCAGCAGGAGCCGCAAAACCGCATGCAAGAGGTCGGGCGCGATGCGGTCGGGGATCATCTCTTCCAGCAGCTTGCGATTGGCCTCGCCGCGGGCGCGATCCGAGAGGTTGACCATCTCGTCAAGCAACCGCCGCATCGCCTTCATCGTCAGCAGACGGCTGAGATTGCGGCGGATCACCTCGAGCAGGTGGGTGGCCAGCACCTCGGTCGGCGTCACCAGCGTGGTCCCGTCAAGCGCCGCCATGTCGCGCGCGGCGCCAGGGATCCAGCGGGCGGGCGCGCCATAGACCGGCTCGCGCACCGCCTCGCCGGGGGGCAGGGCCGGGTGATTTTCGGGATCAAGTGCGAGCAGGTTGTCGGGGCGCAACCCGGCACGGGCCTGCTCGACCCCGTGCACGCGGATCACATAGCTGCCCGCCTGTAGCCCGGCATCGTCGGTCAGCCGGATCTCGGGCAGGATGAGGCCGTAGCGGGTGGCGATGTGACGGCGCATGTTGGCGATGCGCGCATCGAGCCCCTCGCCGGGATCGAGCACCATGTTGACAAGGTCAGGAGCAAATTCGACGTGGATGTCGTCAAGCTCCAGAATGTCGCCCATCGACGGCTCGGGCGGGGGTGCGGCAGGGGTTGCGACCTCGGACAGAGGGGTCTTGCCGCGCGCGCGAAAGCCCATGGCCGCCACCCCGCCAAGCACCGACCCGCCAAGAATGAAAGGCACGAAGGGCAGCCCCGGCACCAGCGCAAAGAGCGCCATCAGCACCGCCACCGTGGCAAGGGCGGCCGGGTGGCGGCCGATCTGGGCCACCATCGCGGCGTCGGTCGCCCCGAGCGTGCCCCCGCGCGCCAGCAGAAGCGCCGTGGCGATGGAGATGACCACGGCGGGGATCTGCGTCACCAGCCCGTCGCCGACCGTCAGGATGGCGTAGGTCTCGAAAGCGCGACCAAGTGGCATGTCATGCACCACCGTGCCCATGATCAGCCCCATCACCAGGTTGAGAAGCGTGATGAGCAGGCCCGCAACCGCATCGCCCTTGACGAACTTCGACGCCCCGTCGAGCGAGCCGAAGAACGTCGTCTCCTGCTGTTCAAGGGCTCGGCGCGCGCGCGCCTCCTCATGGGTGATGGCGCCTGCGGACATGTCGCTGTCGATGGCGAGCTGTTTGCCGGGCATCGCATCGAGGGCAAAGCGCGCGCCCACTTCGGCCATGCGCGCGGCCCCCTTGGTGATCACGAGAAAATTGACGATGAGCAGCACGCCGAAGACGACAAGCCCGAGAAAAACGCTGCCCCCCATGACGAAATTGGCGAAACCCTCGATCACGTTACCCGCTGCCGATGTGCCGGTATGGCCCTGGCCGATGATGAGCTTGGTCGAGGAGACATTGAGCGACAGCCGGAGCACAAGCGAGGCCAGAAGGATCGTCGGGAAGGAGGAGAAATCAAGCGGCCGCTCGATGAAAAGCGTGATGGTGAAGATCAGGATGGCCAGCGCGAAGGAGGCGGCAAGGCCGATATCGAGCACGAAGGCGGGCATCGGCAGGATCATCATGGTGATGATCGCCATCAAGGCGAGTGCAAGCAGAACAGTGGGCTGAAAGAGTTGGGCCGGGGTCAGGCGCGGCATGGTTCAGGACCCCCGCGCCGCAACGAGCGCGGGAAAGAACGGCGGCGGCGCGGGGCGATCGAGCGGCACCAGAGAGCCGCGTACCGGTCCTGACACGCTTCTGGTCAGGAGCGGAAATGTGTTGTTGGCCGGCGCTTGGGGCGCGGCATGCGCCATGCCCGGGCCGCGCGGCAGGGTCGGGTCCCGCGGCAGGCGCGGCATGTCGGGCGGGGCATCGGACAGCGCGGCGCGCACCCGTTCGAACCGGGCGCGGTAATCTCGTGCGCGTTCGGGTGTGCGCGAATGAAACCAGCCTGCCGCCACCGACCAGTTGCCGCTCTGCGCATGGAGATCCTTGAGGAAACGGGCGGCATAGGCGGCATTGCGGAGCGGGTCGAACATTTCGGAAGGAGAGCGGAATGCCATGCCATGCCAGCGGTGATTGATCTGGAAACACCCGATATCGAAGCTGCGCGCGCCGCGCGCCATGGCGCGGGCGACAAAGGCCTCTGCCTCGGCGCGGGTTTCGAACCAATGCCCCTTGCCCTCCATGTTGACGGTCCATGGCCAGGGCTCGAGACCGCGCCCGCGTCCGGTCTCGACGCGGGTGATCGCGCGCATCACCGGCAGCGGCACCCCCACGCCATCTGCCACCTCCCGTGCTGCGGCATCGCACAAGGCGGCGCGCGCCATGACCCCAGGCACGGGCAAGAGGGCAATCGGCAGGACAACCGCGAGACACAGGGTTATGAGCATGTTTTGCAAGGCAATATCCATCCTGGAAAGCACCCCGGAGACGGGCGATCAGTGTGATCTTCGCGACGAGAGGTTGAGATTCGGTAAGCGCCTGTCCGAATTACCGATCGTCGTCCTCAGGGCGCGGGGTTCCGGCGAGCAGCCGCGCCAGGGTTGCGCGCGCGAGCGCGGTTTCCGCCAGCAGAGCCACGCTCTGGTCGAGCGGTGCGACGGCCGCTGGAACCGGGTTCGACAAGCCTCTCAGCAGGTGCGCCACCTCGTGCAAGAGCGGGTCTGACGCCCGCGCCAACGCCTTTGGGTCGCGCGTGTACAAAGCCGCGCGATCTGCCTCGGACAGAGCGTCGGATGCGGCAAAGAGCGCCTGTGCGGAGGCGTGATCGCCGCGCAGGCTTCGGGCGCGGGCGCGCAACCGGTCGGCATCGGGCCCGTTCAGATCCAGCAGCGCAAGATCGGCCTCGGCCGGTCGTTGGAGCGCAAGCGCGATTTCGGCGCGCAGAAGCCTCAGCGCGGGATCGGACCGGACAGGACGCAGGACGCGGTCGGCGGCATCGGCAAAGCCTGCGTCAAGCAGGCGGCGGGCAATAGCCCCGACGAGTTGGTCGCTCATGGCCTCCGGAGGCATGAAACGGTCGCTGAGCACATAGCGCAGAAAAGTGAGGTCATCGGCGGCACGGACGGCTTCGCGCAAAAGGCTTTCGGCCATGGCCCGCGCCACCGGTTGCGCGCGGTCAGAAGCCCGCCGGTCGAACGCGTTGGCGGCTTCGTCGAAGGCCCCGGCGGCGGCAAGCGCGGCCACCTGGGCCACGGCCAGCCGGTCGCCGATCTCCGTGTCGCGCAATTCATGCGCATAGGCCCCCGCAAGTTGCGCCTGATCGACGGCCACCGGCGCGCCGCGCAAGAGTGCCGCCTCGATGGCAAGAGCAAGCGCCTCGGCGGCATGGAGCGTATTGCTGCGGCTGACCTCGGCCAGCACGGCCATGTCCGGTCCGGCTGTATGCGCCGCCAGATCGGCACGCGCCAGACCGGTCCCGGCCTCGCCCGGCGCAGCGATCCGCTCGATCACGCGCTGGAGGTGTTGGGCCGTATCCGCATGGCCGACCGCCACCAGATTCCGCACAAGCCCCGGTCCGAGGCCGCGGCGCAAACCCGCGGGCAGCGCCGCAAAGCTGCGCTGCAAGGCGCCATGATCGAAGGTCAACGCCGCATCGAGCGGCCCGCGCGCAAGCAGAGCCCAGAGAACGGCCGGTTCGCCGCAACCGGTGGCATCGTGCAGCGGGCTGTTGGCGGAAAGCGGCATCTGATCGACAAGCTGTGCGAGATCGCGCAACAACCGGGTGTCGGCGTTCGGTGCGTCGGCAAGGGTCAGGATCTGGCGGGCCTCGGCGCCAAAGCCGTGGTGGATGTAAAACCGTGCGAGATCGTGGGCGACGTGCGGGTTGATCGCATCGAATTCACCGTAAAGATCACGGTAGAGCCGCCCCATGTCCTCCGGCAAAGTGACGGGATTGCCCCAGGACGGCACGTCGAGAAGCGCGGGCGCTGGACAGTCAGGTTCTGAGGGAACGGGTGATCGTGCCGCGCGCCCCCCTTCCGTCACGTCGCGATCCATGCTGGTCTGGGCGCGCAGGGCGATGGGATCGGCGGGCCGTGCGGCCTGCGCATCAACCGCCACCGGCGCGGGCGCCGGCGGGTCGGAGGATGGCGTTGCCAGGTGGACCTGACGCGCCTCGGGTGCTGTCATGACCAGCCCCTGACTGGCAGCGCGCCCGAGTTGGTGCAGCAGAATTGAGTGCATCCGGTCAAGATCAGGCGACAGGGCCACGCGGGCGACATCAGGCTCGCTCTCCGGTGCAAGAGCCGGGTCGAGCCGGGCGGCCAGCGCCTCGGTGGCGGGCGACGGGGCCGCGGGGCCGAGGCGGGCGGCAGAACGGGGTGTGAGCGGGGGGGTGAGCGAGGGCGGGGGCGGGTCGGCGATGTCGATGACGAGCATGGCCTCGCCATGCCAGAACGGGTTCAACCGACAATCGCAGGCCAGGTCGAGCCGGAGCCGCCCCTGCCCGTCGGGTGCGGCAAGTGCGCGGAGGCGGTTGCGACCGATCCGGGCAAAGACGGCGCTGATGTCGAAACGCAGGATGGGAACGTCAAACACAAACGTCGCGTCGCGCGCGCCCGCCTCGGTCCGGTAGTCGAGGCGGCGCGGCAGGTCGATCACCAGCCGGTCAAACCCGTCATGCGCGCCCGAGCGCACCGTGACGCTCTGGGCAAGGGCGGGCGCGGCAAGCCACAGCGCCAGGCAGAAAACAGCGGCACGGATCATGCGGCCTCCTGCTTGAGCGCCCTGAGCGCCTCTTCCAGGTCGCCAAAGCTGGGCCGGTTGTGACCGGGCGTGTTCTGGCGACCCACCTCAATGCAGATATTCGCGGCATGATTGTGCAGGTTTGCGATCAGCACCTCGCGGATCAGGCGGTAGAAATGCGCGTCCTCCTCGACGACCTCACGCAGCTTGGTGGCGAAGGGCCCGACAAAACCATAGGACAGGAACACGCCCAGAAAGGTGCCGACAAGCGCGCCGCCGATCATCTTGCCGAGGATTTCGGGCGGCTGGTCGATCGACGCCATGGTCTTGATCACGCCCAGAACGGCGGCAACGATGCCAAGCGCGGGCAGCCCATCGGCCATGGTCTGAAGCGCGTGGCTGGTTTGCAGGGCATGGTGATGCTGAGCCTCCATGCGCTTGTCGAGCACCTCCTCGACCTGGTGAGGATCGTCGTAATTCATCGAGGCCGAGCGCATCGTGTCACCGATCAGCGCCACCGCCTCGGGATCGGCGAGGATGCGCGGATAGCGGGTGAAAATGGGCGATTCGGACGGGTTTTCGATATGTTCCTCCACTGCGACCGGGTTCTGCCGCGCAAGCCGGATCAGGGTGAAGAGCAGGCACAGCAGATCGCGGTAATCGCCGGGCTTCCAGCGCGGGCCCTTGAACACCTTGCCGATATCCTTGAGCGTGTGCTTGACGGTCGAGCTGTCATTGCTGATCAGAAACGCACCGATGGCCGCCCCGGCGATCATCATCATCTCGAATGGCAGCGCGTGCAGGATGATACCGATCTTGCCTCCGGCCGCGAGATAGCCGCCAAAGACCATGACAAAGATCATTACAATTCCGACGAGTCCGATCATCACCCTCTCCGTAACGACACGTTGGCCGCTATCGTGGCAGCCGCCGGTTACCCGCCGGTTAAAAGCCGCCCGTCATTCGCTTTCGGCATTGCGCCCGGCGAGCACGACGCTGAACATGTGCGCGGCCTCGGGGCTGAGCCCGGCCATGACCGCCGCCGCCGCATCGGGCCGCATCCGTGCCAGAAAGCCCGCCGCAAACCGCGCGTCCATCTGCTCGAAAAGGGCGGCCGCTCGTTTCGGTTTCATCGTCTCGTAGACACGGGTCAGCCGGTCGAGATCTTCCTCGGCGGCGGTCTCGGCGATGGCGAGGGTTCGGCGGAGCGAGTCCTCGGCCTCTGCAAGCGCCGCGAGCCGGGTGGTGATCTGCTCATCGGCGATGGCCAGCGCCTGCATCCGATCCTCCAGCGCGCGCTCGCGGGTGGCGACGCGCGCCTCGCGGTCCTTCAGCGCCTCCAGAACGGTCTGGATGTCGGCGGGCTGCTCGCAACTGCCGCCAGTTCCGGCCCGGTGCTCCACCGCTTCCTTTGGGGTGGCGCGGGCCCAGGCCTGCCCGATGCCGTCGCCCACCCGCACGATGGCCGAGGCCAGCAAAAGTGCGGCGACGACAGTGAGCGTGCCGCGCGTGCGGCGACGACGGTGCGCAGGGCTCATGTCCGGCCCTCCACGCTCTCGGACGGGTGACGGCGAAAGACCGGTCCGCTGGGCGGCGGCGGTGCAGGCGCGTCAGGCAGGTCGTGCATCGAGGCGACCAGCAATTCAAGGCGCTTGGCCACCCCCTCGGCCCGGTCGGTGAGCGCATCGAGCGAGCCGGTAGAGCTATTGGCCGTCGCCTGCGCCGCGCGCAGCGTGCGCGCAAGATCGTCGACCTGCGCCGAAAGCACCGCGACCGCACCGCCAACCCCGGTCTCGAGATCGTTGAACCGGCTCAGCCGCCCCGCCAGAACGTGACAGTAAACCGCGGCGCCAAGCGCGCCCGCGACCAGCAGAATATCGGCGATAAGTTCCATTTTCTTCCCCTCAATCCAGCACGAATTCCATCACCAGCAGGTCGTTGACCCGCCCCTCGCCGACCACCGCCTGAACCCGGCGCAACATCTGCCCGCGCAGTCGCATGAGCGCGCTGCTCTCCTCCAGATCGCCGAGGCGAAGCGCGCGCAGATAGGTATTGAGCACATCGACCACGCGCGGCATGACGCGCGCGACCTCGGTGGCCTCAGCGCCGGGCACCTCGAGCTCGGCGCGAAACCGCAGATGACGGCTGCGCCCGGCTTCGGCATAGGAGACCACAAGCGGCTCAATCGGCACGAAGACAAGATCGCCGAAATCGACCACATGCGGCGTGGGCACGGACTTTGCGACATGGGCCTCCTTGCCCCCGAACGGCACCAGCCCGGCGCGCACGGCCACGAATCCACCCGCCCCGCCAAGCCCCGCCAGCACCAGCCCGAGAATCAGCGGCAGGCGCGCGCGCTTGGGCGTTTCTTCCGTGGTTGCAGGGGTTTCGTCGGTCTCGGCCATGCTGTGCCC
Source organism: Alphaproteobacteria bacterium HGW-Alphaproteobacteria-1 (assembly GCA_002842985.1). Classification (GTDB taxonomy): domain Bacteria; phylum Pseudomonadota; class Alphaproteobacteria; order Rhodobacterales; family Rhodobacteraceae; genus Roseovarius. Next base: position 270,065 of record PHEQ01000003.1, on the reverse strand, counting down.
TCTTTTTCGTCGCAAGGGCAGTATCGCCGAGAGAGGCTAACCGAATCTTAAGGCCGATGCGCGAATGATGGCCCTTGAGACCGGCGGAAGGCCGATCAACAGGAGGCATCCACGTGCAACAATTCCTGACTCTCTGGCAATCGCTCGACATGCGGCGGCGGGCGATCGTGATCGCGGCGACCCTGGGTGTTTTCGCGGCCGTGCTCGGCCTCGCGCGGATGGCCGCCAACCCGAGCCTGAGCCTGCTATACGCGGGGCTCGAGGGCACGGCTGCGGGCGAGGTTGTGGCCGCGCTCGATCAACGGGGCATCGTCCACGAGGTGCGGGGCGACGCCATCTATGTGGCGAGCGGCCAGCGCGACAGCCTGCGCATGGTGCTTGCCGGAGAGGGGCTGCCCTCGGGCACGGCGCGGGGCTACGAGATCCTCGACGGGCTGTCGGGCTTCGGCACCACCTCGCAGATGTTCGACGCCGCCTATTGGCGCGCCAAGGAGGGCGAGCTTGCGCGCACCATCCTTGCGCATCCCGCAATCACGGCGGCGCGGGTGCACCTGGCCTCGGGCGGGGCGGCCCCGTTCCAGCGCAATGCGCGGCAATCGGCGTCGGTCTCGGTCACGACCAATGGCACGGGCCTCTCGCCCAAACACGCCCGCGCGCTGCAATTTCTCGTCGCCTCTGCGGTGGCCGGACTGACCCCCGAGGATGTCGCGGTGATCGATTCCGAGGGTGGGCTGATCGGTGCGGAGGAGACCCCGGCCAATGCCCCCGACGATCGCGCCGAGGCGCTGCGCCTGCGCGCGCTCAGGCTCCTGGAGGCGCGCGTCGGGCGCGGCAACGCGGTGGTCGAGGTGACGCTCGACACGGTGACCGAGACCGAGACGGTCCGCGAGCGGCGACTTGACCCCGATAGCCGCGTCGCGATCAGCACCGATACCGAGGAAAACAGCAGCAACGCCTCGGATCAGGGCGGCGGCGTCACCGTTGCATCGAACCTTCCCGAGGGCGATGCGGGTGGCGGCGCCCCCGCCACCAGCCGCAGCGACGAGACCCGCGAGCGGGTGAACTACGAGGTCTCATCGACCGAACGCGAGATCCTGCGAACCCCCGGCGCGATCCGGAGGATGAGCGTGGCTGTGCTGGTCAATGCCCTGCCCGAAGGCGAGGGGGCCGCACCGCGCTCCGAGGACGAGTTGACGGCACTGCGCGATCTGGTCGGCCCTGCCGTGGGGCTTGACGAGGCCCGCGGCGACGTGCTCATCCTGCGCGCCCTGCCCTTCGAGACGCTGACGCCAGAGGGCACGCTGGCCATGCCGGGTTTGCTGGACCGGTTGGCGATCGACACGATGGCCCTCATCCAGGCGGCGGTGCTGGCGCTGGTGGCGCTGGTGCTGGGGCTCTTCGTGCTGCGCCCGGTTCTGATGCGCCCGACCGCCGCCCCGGCACGACTTGCGCCGCCGCCCCCCGCTGCCGCTCAAGCGGCCCTGACCGGCGAAATCGACGAACGTGAAATCGACGAGTCGGGCCTCTCCGTGGTCTCCGAGAGACGCGGTGAAACCGGCCTTCTGCCGGACGAGGCGCGGGCCGAGGACCCGGTCGCGCGGCTGCGCGCGCTCATCGGCGAGCGGCAGGAGGAAACCGTCGAGATCCTGCGCACCTGGCTTGAGGGTGAGGAGGAGCGGGTCTGATGTCGGTTGCACATCTGTTAGAAGAATTCGGCGATGCGTCCGACGGCACGCCGCTCGCCATGACCGATGTCTCGCTCGAGGAAGAGCGGCTCGCAGCCTTCGAGAAGGGGTATCAGGCGGGCTGGGATGACGCGGTCAAGGCGCAGTCGGAGGATGCCCGCCACATCACCGCCGATCTGGCGCAGAGCCTTCAGGACCTGCGCTTTACCTACGAGGAGGCCTATGGCGCGGTGATGGCGGCGCTGCGCCCGCTGCTGACCGAGATGGCGGATGCGGTGCTGCCGCATCTCGCCCGCGAGAGCCTCGCACCGCGCATCGCCGAGATGCTGCACGATCACGCGCGCGCGCAGGGTCGCCTGCCCATCGAGATCGCCGCGGCGCCCGAGGACCTGCCGCGCCTCGAACACCTGACCGGCGACAGTCTCGAAATCGCGCTTGTCGCAGATGACACGCTGGCCGAGGGGCAGGTCTACCTCCGCTTCGGCGAAAGCGAAGCGGAGGTAGACCTGCCCGGCGTCCTCGCGGGCATCACCGCCGCCGTCAGCGGTTTTTTCGACGCACAACCGACAGGAAAGGCCATCGCATGACCGACACCCCCTCCCCCGATCCGTCCGGCACCGCGCTCGACAGCCCGTTCTCGGGCGTGCCCATCGAGATCACCGTCTGCGTGGGCCGCGCCCGACCGCTGATCCGCGACCTGCTCAAGCTGGGCCGCGATTCGGTGCTGCCGCTTGACCGGCGGGTCGATGACATGGTCGAGCTTTACATCGGCGAGCGGCTGATCGCGCGCGGCCAGCTTGAAGAGGCGGAAGGCGACGGAACCGGACAGCTTGCCGTCCGGCTGACCGAGGTGGCCGATCTGCGGGACGGGCTGAATTGAGCGCGATGCGCGCACTCATCGGGGCGCTGGTCCTTCTGACCGTGCTCTGGCTCGGCGCGGGTCCCGCGGCGGCGCAGGACCTGTCGATCTCGCTCGGCGAGGGCGGCTCGATCTCGGCACGCACGATCCAGCTCATCGCGCTCATCACGGTGCTGAGCCTCGCACCGGGGCTCGCTATCATGATCACCGCCTTTCCGTTCATCGTCACGGTGCTGGCGATCCTGCGGCAGGGGATCGGACTGCAACAATCGCCGCCCAACATGCTGCTGGTCAGCCTCGCGCTGTTTCTGACCTGGTTCGTGATGGAGCCGACCTTCACCGCCGCCTGGACCGACGGCATAGCCCCGCTTGTCGCCGAGGAGGTAGACCTGGTCGAGGGGCTGGCGCGCGCGATCACGCCGTTTCGCGGCTTCATGGCCGCACGGCTCGACCCCGAGACCTTTGCCGCCATGGCGGCACTGCGCCCCGATGCCGCCGCCATCATCCCGGGCCCCGAGGCCCCGCTCTCGGTTCTGGTGCCAAGTTTCATGCTGTCGGAAATCGCGCGCGCCTTTCAGGTGGGCTTCCTGATCTTCCTGCCGTTCCTGATCATCGACCTGGTGATCGCGGCGGTGCTGATGTCGATGGGCATGATGATGGTGCCGCCGGCCATCGTGTCGCTGCCGTTCAAGCTGGCGTTCTTCGTCATCGCAGACGGCTGGTCGCTGATCGCCACAAGCCTCGTGCGTGGCTATCTGTGATCACGTCTCGCGAAAGAGGCGGGTCATCTCGAAGAGACGGTCGAGCCTCTCGAACCGGTCGCGCGCATCGGGCCAGCGCTCTTCCTGCGTGGCGGCGATAAGCGATTCGACAAGCGACAGCGTGGCGATATTGCTGTCCCAGGCCGAGGGGATCTCGCCCCAGCAGTTGAAGGTGATCTCGGCCACACCCGCGATCGGGCTGGCCCATTGGTCGGTCACAAGGATCACGCGCACGCCGCGCTCTGCGGCGATGCGGGCAAGGCGCAAGAGGTTCTCCTCGTAGCGGCGCATGTCGAACATCAAAAGCGCGTCGCCGGCGCCCATGTCGATCACGTAATGCGGCCAGCTTGCCGGCGCGGCCGTAAGATGGCGCACGCCTTCGCGGATCGCCTGAAAATGGGTAAACGCGTATTCGGCCAGCGAACGGGTGATGCGCCCGCCCACAACGTAGACCCCCGGCGCGGTAGCGAGGGTCCGCGCCGCCGCATCGAACTGCGCGGTGTCGATATTGGCGAAGGTCTGGCCAAGGTTCTGGGTCACGGCGGCGGCAAACCGGTTGAGCAGATGCGAGGACGGCGCCTCGGCGGCCCAGACCGCGCGGCGCTCGGCGGGGCCCGAGACCTTGGCCTGAAGCTCGGCCAGAAGCGCCTGATGAAACTGCGGATAGCCCTTGAAGCCCAGCTTCTGAACCAGCCGCGCCACCACCGGCGCCGAGACCCCCGCGCCTTCGGCGGCGGCGGTGATGCTGGCCAGCCCCGCGCCGGGGTAATTTTCCAGCAGCGCGTTGGCGAAACGCCGCTCGGACTGCGTGAGCGCCGCGTAATGGCGGCGGATGAGCTGACGCACGGTGGGCGCGGCGGGCGTGGCCTGTGGCGCGGGATCGGTCACGGGGCGACCCTCCGGTGATGGATTTCGCAGCAGCACGCGCGGCGGCGGCGAGAACACGAAAAAGATTTCTGGAAAGATATTGACGAAAATCATCTCGCATGGAAAGCTTTTTCCAACGTGGGGGCCTGCATGACCGGAATCATCGAAAATCCCGTGGACATCCTGAACCCGGACGGGCGCGGCGCGGTGATTCTTGTCTGCGAACACGCCTCGAACCACATTCCCGACGCCTATGGCGGGCTTGGCCTCGATGACGCCGCGCGTGAGAGCCACGCAGCCTGGGATCCCGGCGCACTGCCGCTGGCGCGGCTTTTGGCGCAGGCGCTCGATGCACCACTTGTCGCGGGGCGCATTTCGCGGCTGGTCTACGATTGCAACCGTCCGCCCGACGCGGCCTCGGCCATGCCCGAGCGAAGCGAGATGATCGATGTGCCGGGCAATCACGGCCTTGACGCAAATGCGCGGCGCGACCGCACGAAATCGATCTACGAGCCCTTCACCAAGGCCCTCACCGAGGTGATCGCGGCGCGTCACCCCCCCGTGGCGCTGATCACTGTCCACAGCTTTTCGCCCACATGGTTCGGCACCCCGCGCGCGGTGGAAATCGGTATCCTGCACGATACGGATTCGCGGCTGGCCGATCTGATGCTGGCCGAGGCCCCTGCCCCTGCGCCGCGCCGCATCGAGCGCAACGCGCCCTACGGCCCCGAGGATGGCGTGACCCATACGCTGCGGCTGCACGGGCTGGCGGGCGGGCGGCCCAATGTCATGCTCGAGGTGCGTCAGGACCTGCTGCGCACCGACGCCGCACAACAGCAGATGGCCGACGAGATCTTGCACATGCTGAGCCCTGCACTGGCCGCGCTCGGCCTTGGGAAGGCGCATGATGCATAGGCTCATGCGCGGCTATATCCGCCGGATCGACCGGATGAACCGCTTCATCGGGCGAATCGCCATGTATCTCATCTTTGCGCTGATGGGGGTGCTTTTGTGGTCCTCGGTCTCCAAGACCTTTTTCAGCCCCGCGCTCTGGACTCTGGAGACGGCGCAATTCGTGATGGTGACCTATTACATCCTGGGCGGGCCCTATTCGATCCAGATGGGATCGAATGTGCGGATGGATCTGTTCTATGGCGAGTGGTCGGATCGCACGCGCGCGATGGTGGATACGGTCACGGTGTTCTTCCTGATGTTCTACCTCGGCGTGCTGCTTTATGGCGGGATCAGCTCCACCGCCTATTCGCTGGGCTATTTCGGGACCGAGCCGCTGGTGTTTTTCCGGGATCTGCTGATCGCCTTCATCACCGGCGGGCCAGAGGCCGCCGCCGCGCAAACCGGCGTGCTGGAGCGCAGCTCGACCGTCTGGCGGCCGGTGATCTGGCCGGTCAAGACGATCCTCTGTTTCGGCGTGTTTCTCATGCTGTTGCAGGCGCTGGCCGAACTTTGCCGCGATATCCTGCGCCTCTCCGGCGAGGAGGTGCCCAGTGCCCTATGAGATGATCGCGCTCTTCATGTTCGCGACCATGATGGTGATGCTCTTTACCGGGCAGCGCGTATTTGGGGCCATCGGCTTTGTTGCGGTGATCGCGGCGTTGCTGCTCTGGGGCGATCGGGGCGGGTTCGACATCGCCTTTGCCTCGGCGATCAAGCTGATGAAATGGTATCCGCTGCTGACGCTGCCGATGTTCATCTTCATGGGCTACGTGATGAGCGAGAGCCGCATCGCCGACGATCTCTACAAGATGTTCCATGTCTGGATGGGGCCGGTGCGTGGCGGGCTGGCCATCGGCACCATCGGTCTGATGGTGCTGGTCTCGGCGATGAACGGGCTTTCGGTGGCGGGCATGGCCATCGGGGCCACGATTGCCCTGCCGGAACTTTTGCGGCGCGGCTATGACAAGATCATGGTGACCGGCGTCATTCAGGCCGGATCGAGCCTTGGCATCCTTGTGCCGCCCTCGGTCGTGCTGGTGCTCTATGCGATGATCGCGCGGCAACCGGTCGGGCAACTGTGGCTGGCGGGGATCATTCCGGGGCTGATGATGGCCACGCTGTTTGTCATCTACATCTACGTGCGCTGCCGGTTGCAACCGCATCTTGGCCCGGTCCTGCCGCCAGACGAGCGCACCATGCCGCTGCGCGAAAAGCTGCGGCTCTTGCGCGCGGGGCTTCTGCCGCTCTTCATCTTCGCGGCGATGATGGTGCCCTTCGTCAACGGCTGGACAAGCCTTGTGGAAAGCTCGGCCATCGGCGCGATGACGGCCTTCATGGCCGCCGTGCTCAAGGGGCGGATGACGAGGGCCGTGTTCGAGACCTCGGTGCGCATGACGCTGGGGATTTCCTGCATGTTCATGTGGATCATCCTTGCCGCGCTGGCCTTTGGTGCGGTGTTCGACGGGCTGGGCGCGGTCAAGGCGATCGACAGCCTGTTCACCCAGAAGCTGGGGCTTGACCCCTGGGTGATCCTCATCCTGATGCAACTGAGCTTCATCATCATGGGCACGTTTCTCGACGATACCGCCATGCTGGTGATCGTGGCGCCCCTATACGTGCCGCTTGTGGGCGCGCTTGGCTTTGATCTGATATGGTATGGTGTGCTTTATACGATCACCACGCAGATCGCCTATATGACGCCGCCGTTTGGCTATAACCTGTTTCTGATGCGGGCCATGGCCCCGCCCGAGATCACGCTGCGTGACATCTACCGCTCGATCCTGCCTTTCGTGCTGGTGATGGCGGTGGCGCTGGCGCTGGTGATGGCCTTTCCGCAGATCGCGCTGTGGCTTCCGCAGATGGTCTATGGATGATGGAATAACCCGAGAACTCCGCCAACGGAGCAAACCCTTTCGAGCAACCAACAGGAGGACCAAGACATGACCACCAGAAGAAAGTTTCTCACCACCGCCGGAGTGGGTGCGGCGGCAACGCTCGCCAGCCCCGCCATCGTCAAGGCGCAGGCCCCCATTCGCTGGCGGATGCAGACCTATGCCGGCGGCGCATTGGGCGAGCATGTGACCAAGCCGATGGTCGATTACGTCAACAGCGCGGCCAATGGCGAGATGGAGATCGAGCTTTTCTATGCCGATCAGATCGTGCCCACCGGAGAGCTGTTTCAGGCGCTTCAGCGCGGCACCATCGACGCGGTGCACTCGGACGATGATTCGATGGCCTCGCCCACGCCGCTGCGGCAATTCGGCGGCTATTTCCCCTTTGCCACCAAGCATATCCTCGACGTACCGGTGCTCTTCAACCAGTATGGCCTCGCCGATATTTGGCGCGACGAATACGCCAAGGTAGGCGTGCAGTGGATTTCCGCCGCCGGGCAGGACCCGTGCAACTTCAACACCAAGAAGGAAATCAAGTCCGTCGCCGATCTTGATGGGCTCAAGCTCTATACCTTCCCGACCGCCGGCCGGTTCCTGGCGAAATTCGGCGTCGTGCCGGTGAACATTCCCTACGAGGATGCCGAGGTGGCGGTGCAGACCGGCGAGCTTGACGGCATGTCCTGGTCGGGGATCACCGAGGATTACACCGTCGGCTGGGCCAATGTGACCGACTATTTCCTGACCAACAACATCTCGGGGGCCTGGATCGGGTCCTGGTTCGTCAACCAGCGCCAGTGGAACGACCTGCCCGATCACCTCAAGCAGCTGGTCATGGCCGCGACCGAGGCCGGGCATACCTATCGCAACCAGTGGTATTGGGGCGGCGAGGCGCGGCTCCGGGCGCGCGGCGACAAGCTGGAACTGCGCACCGTGCCCGCCAGCGAGTGGGCCGAGGTCGAGAACGCCGCCAAGGACTTCTGGAACGAGGTGGCGCAGGAAGGCGAGATCGAGGCGAAGATCGTCGGCATCTTCCGCGAGTATAACGAGGTCATCAATCAGGCCGGCCCGCCCTATACCAACGGCTGAGCCACCCGCGACAAGACCTTTCCGGCCCCGCACAACCGGGGCCGGGCATCGCAAGACATAGACAAGTGACGCGCAGAACAACAAGGACGCCGCCATGGCCCTCACTCTCGAAGATCTGAAATCGAAGGTTGCCGCCGGCACGGTCGATACCGTGCTCGTCTGTCTCGTGGACATGCAGGGACGGCTCATGGGCAAGCGGTTTCACGCCGCGCATTTCCTTGCCAGCGCCTGGCAGGAAACCCATTGCTGCAACTACCTGCTGGCGACGGACCTGGAAATGACCACGCCCGAAGGCTTTGCCGCGACAAGCTGGGAGCGCGGCTATGGCGACTATACCATGAAGCCCGACCTCTCGACGCTGCGGCTCATGCCCTGGCTCGAGGGCACGGCGATGGTGCTCTGCGACGTGCTTGACCACCACACCCACGCGCCCGTCCCCCACAGCCCGCGCGCCATGCTCCAGAGCCAGATCGCGCGGCTGGACGCGATGGGCTATCAGGCGATGATGGCGACCGAACTGGAATTCTTCCTCTTCGAGAAGAGCTATGACGAGATCCGTAAATCGGGCTATCGTGACCTTGTGCCGATCTCGGGCTATAATGAAGATTACAACATCCTCCAGACCACGCGCGAAGAGCATGTGATGCGCCCCCTGCGCAATCATCTGGTGGCCGCAGGCATCCCGGTAGAGAACACCAAGGGCGAGGCCGAGGCCGGGCAGGAAGAGCTCAACATCCGGTATGCCCCCGCGCTCGACATGGCCGATTACCACACCATCGCCAAGCACGCGGTCAAGGAGATCGCCCATCAGCAGGGCCATGCCGCCAGCTTTCTGCCGAAATGGCACCATCAGCGCGTCGGCTCGTCGAGCCATGTGCATCAATCGCTCTGGCAGGACGGCAAACCCGCCTTCGCCGACGCCGCGGACAGCCTCGGCATGAGCGCGCTGATGAAGCACTACATGGCCGGATTGCTGAAATACGCGCCCGACTACACCTATTTCCTTGCGCCCTACATCAACAGCTACAAGCGGTTCCAGAAGGGGACATTCGCACCGACGCGCACGATCTGGTCGGTCGACAACCGCACTGCCGGGTTCCGGCTCTGCGGCGGGGGCACCAAGGCGGTGCGGGTGGAATGCCGGGTCGGCGGCTCGGACCTCAACCCCTATCTGGCCATGGCGGCGATGCTGGCGGCAGGGCTGAAGGGGATCGAGGACCGGCTGGAACTGGCACCGCCCACGGTGGGCGATGCCTATGGCGGCGAGACCGGACGGATCCCGCAGACACTCCGCGATGCCTATCAGACGCTGAAACGCTCTGAGTTCCTGCGCGCGACCTTCGGCGACGAGGTGGTGGACCATTACGCCCGCGCGGCGGAGGTCGAGATCGAGGCTTTCGACCGGGTGGTGACCGATTACGAGATTGCGCGCGGCTTCGAGCGGGCGTGACGGCGGCAAGGCCGGACATGAGTATTTGAAGAACGATGAAGGCCGGGCCGGGTGCCCGCGATCAAGGATGCGATCATGACGACACTAACATGCATTTCCCCGATCGACGGATCGGTTTTCGCCACCCGCGAGGCGATGACGCTGGAGGCGGCAGGCGCGGCGGTGGCCGAGACCCGCGCCGCGCAGGCGGACTGGGCCGCGCGGCCCCTGGCCGAGCGAGTGGCGCTGGTGATGGCGGGCGTTGCCGCCGTGGGCGCAATGAACGACGAGATCGTGCCGGAACTGGCGCACATGATGGGACGGCCGGTGCGCTATGGCGGGGAGTTCGGCGGTTTCAACGAACGCGCGAGCCACATGGCGGCGATCGCCGAGGGCGCGCTTGCGGATGTGGAGGTGGGCGAGAACGCCACGTTCCGCCGCTATATCCGGCGGGTGCCGCATGGCGTGGTGTTCGTCGTGGCCCCTTGGAACTATCCTTACATGACGGCGATCAATACCGTGGCGCCCGCGCTCATTGCCGGTAATGCGGTGGTGCTGAAACACGCCACGCAGACTCTGCTGGTGGGCGAGCGCATGGCGCGCGCCTTTCACGCGGCGGGCGTGCCGGAGGCGGTCTTTCGCAACGTTTTCATGGATCATGACACCACCTCGGCGCTCATTGCCGACGGCGCATTCGATTTCGTTAACTTCACCGGCTCGGTGGGCGGCGGTCAGGCGATGGAGCGCGCGGCGGCGGGCACGTTCACCGGGCTTGGGCTGGAACTGGGCGGCAAGGATCCGGGATATGTGATGGAGGATGCCGATCTGGATGCGGCGGTGGCGACGCTGATCGACGGGGCGATGTTCAATTCGGGTCAATGCTGCTGCGGGATCGAGCGGATCTATGTGCATCAGAGCCTTTTTGACGCCTTCGTGGAGAAATCCGTGGCGCTGGTCAGGGGCTATCGCCTCGGCAACCCGCTCGACCCGGAAACGACGCTGGGGCCGATGGCCAATGCGCGCTTTGCGGAAGAGGTGCGCGCGCAGATTGCCGAGGCGCTGGAGATGGGGGCCAAGGCCCATATAGAGACCTTTCCGCAGGGTGACGGCGGCTGTTACCTCACCCCGCAGATCCTGACGAATGTCAGCCACGACATGCGGGTGATGCGCGACGAGAGTTTCGGCCCGGTGGTGGGGATCATGCCGGTGAGCGGCGACGAAGAGGCCATCGCCCTGATGAACGACAGCCCCTTTGGCCTGACCGCCTCGCTCTGGACCTCTGACATCGACCGCGCGGCGCGCATTGGCGACGCGATCGAGACCGGCACAGTCTTCATGAATCGCGCCGATTACCTTGATCCCGGCCTGTGCTGGACCGGCTGCAAACAGACCGGGCGCGGCGGCGCGCTCTCGGTCATCGGCTATCACAACCTTACCCGTCCGAAATCCTATCACCTGAAGAAGGTCACGTCATGACACTCATCGCCAACTGGTCCTATCCGACCGCGATCAAATTCGGGGCTGGCCGCATCGCGGAACTGCCAGACGCCTGCCGTCAGGCGGGGATCAACCGGCCATTGCTGGTCACCGACCGGGGGCTTGCGCCGCTGCCCATCACCGCGCGCGCGCTCGATATCCTGCGCGCGGCGGGGCTGGAGCCGGGGCTTTTCGCCGAGGTCGATCCCAACCCCAACGAGGTGAACCTCGACGCGGGCGTTGCAGCCTACAAGGCAGGCGGTCATGACGGGGTGATCGCCTTTGGCGGCGGCTCGGGGCTCGATCTGGGCAAATGCGTGGCCTTCATGGCGGGACAGACGCGGCCCGTCTGGGATTTCGAGGATATCGGCGATTGGTGGACGCGCGCCGATGCGGACGCCATTGCCCCCATCATCGCGGTGCCCACCACCGCCGGGACCGGATCCGAGGTGGGGCGCGCAAGTATCATCACCCATGCGGCGACCCATGCCAAGAAGATCATCTTTCACCCCAAATTCTTGCCTACGGTCGTGATCTGCGATCCCGAACTGACCGTGGGGATGCCGCGCGCGATCACCGCTGGCACCGGGCTTGACGCCTTTGCCCATTGTGTCGAGGCGTTTTCCTCGCCGCATTACCACCCGATGAGTCAGGGGATCGCGCTCGAGGGGATGCGGCTGGTGATCGAGAACCTGCCGCGCGCCTACGCGGACGGCACCGATATCGAGGCGCGTGCGCAGATGATGAGTGCTGCGGCCATGGGGGCGACGGCGTTTCAGAAGGGGCTTGGCGCGATCCATGCCATGAGCCATCCGGTAGGCGCCTATTTCAATACCCATCACGGGACCACGAATGCGGTCTGCATGCCTGCCGTGCTCGATTTCAACGCCGACGCGATCCGCGAACGGTTTGACCGGGCGGCGAGCTATCTGGGCATCACAGGCGGGTTCGACGGGTTCCGCGCCTTTGTGCAGGACTTCAACGACAGTCTGGGCATCCCGCGCGGTCTGGCAGCACTTGGCGTGACCGAGGCGGCGATTCCCGATCTGGTGAAAGGGGCCATCGTCGATCCGTCCTGCGGCGGCAATCCGGTGACGCTGACCGAGGAGAACCTTACCGCGCTCTTTCACGCGGCGATGTGAGGGCGCGCGCCTGCCGCTCGACCGGTCCTCTGGTCGGGCGGCTGTGCGCATGGCAAGCGGGGTCGTGTGTAACGGCTCCATGAGTTTTCCATGAAATCAAGGGCGGGGCGGGATCAGGTCGAATGCGCATTCGGCCTTCCCAGGCAGTTCGCGGGCGTGATCACTGTCAACGAAGACCGCCCATGCTTGACACCGACAACACACCCGACCCACAGCCCCGCGCCAACCACCCGCCGGTGATGGCGGTTCGGCGGCGGGCTGATCAGGCGGCCTGTTTCCATCTTGGCCGCCTGCTTGAGCTCGGGCCGACCGAACGGGTCTTTACCGCCGCGCGGACGGTGGAGGCGCGCCGCTTGATCGCCGGGAAATTCGGCCAGGCGGCGCGGTCAGCGCGGATTGGTGGGGATAAGCGGCAGTTGCTCGGCCACCGAACGCAGAAGGCCGCGCCCCTCGCGCTCGGCCCGCGTCATCACTGAATTGAGCAGCTTGATGGCAGTGGGCGAGGTGAGCGGCACGGAATGGTTGAGCGCCGGGCCGCCTTCGGAGAGTGCGGTCACGTCGATCACCTGAACGTCCGGGCGCTCGATCTCTTCGGCCTCGGCGATGACCCCAAGGCGCGGCTTGCGTCCGGTGATGAAACCCGAGACGCTGAGCGCGCGATCGCGCTGCGTGATGAAGATGAGGAAGGGCTGCGGCAGGGTGCCAATCACCTTTGCCTGCCGCGCGAAGAGGTCCGGGTCGATATCCGGGGCGACAAGCACCACGCCGCTCAGCCGGTCGAGAAGGGCGCGATCCCCCCTCAGCGCGATCTGGCGGAGCGTCTCCATGGCGAGATGAGCGCCCATGGAATGAGCGAGCAGGAACACGCGGTCGCCGGGCCGCGCGGTCAGATCACGCAAGGCCTGTTCGAGGTCGTCACGGGCAAACAATACGCTGTCGCGGTCATAGAGATAGCCGCGCGGATCGCCCGCCGAGGGCCAGGCGAAGACCACGCCGGGCATTTTCACATCGAAATCGGTGACGATCTGCGCAGTTCGAAAGACCACCTCGGACAAGGTGCTGTTGTAGCCATGCACGAAAAGCAGCGTCTCGTGCCCCGGCACGGTGCGGCGCATGTCCGAGACAAGCGCGCGCGCGTCAGGGTAGATGCCCGCCTCGGTCACGACGAAATCGGTGGCCGCATCGGGGGCCACCTTGGGCCAGGCAATCTGGCCGGGGCGGTGCGTGGGCGGCACCGACACGTCTATGCGGAAATGTTCCACCTCTCGGGGGCGATCATACCCGAAGATCGAGCCTCCGGTGTCGAGGCGGCGCCCGGTCACGCCGAAAACAGGCACGATGGTGGCCGCCGGATCGGGGGCGGCGCGCATCGCCACGGGGCGCGGTGAACAGGCCGCGACGACCATGACCAGAAACAGTGCCAGACCCCGCGCGCCGATACCCATACCCTATCCCAACCGTTCCTGCGATGTCTTACGTCAGGGGCACGGGCGGGCCAAGGCTCAGTTGGCGCCCAGCATCCCTTTTTCCTGCGCCAGCGCGCGCATGCGCTTTTGCAGCTTCTCGAAGGCACGCACCTCGATCTGGCGGATACGCTCGCGGCTGACGTCATATTGCGCGCTGAGATCCTCAAGCGTGATCGTCTCTTCGTTGAGTCGGCGCTGGGTGAGGATGTCGCGCTCGCGCTCGTTGAGCACGTCCATCGCCTGCGTGAGCAATTCGCGCCGCGCATCAAGCTCGTCGCGCGCCTCGTAATCGCCCGCCTGATCGGCATCCTCGTCCTCGAGCCAGTCCTGCCATTGCATCGTGCCCTCGCCCTCACTTCCGACGGTGGCGTTGAGCGAGGCATCGCCGCCGGACATGCGGCGGTTCATGCTGATCACGTCCTTTTCGGACACGCCGAGATCATGGGCGATCTTTGTCACGGCCTCCGGGCGCAGGTCGCCCTCTTCCAGCGCGCCAAGCTTGGCCTTCGCCTTGCGCAGGTTGAAAAACAGCTTCTTTTGCGCCGAGGTGGTGCCGAGTTTCACAAGACTCCATGACCGCAGGATATATTCCTGGATCGAGGCCCTGATCCACCACATCGCGTAGGTGGCAAGGCGAAACCCCTTTTCGGGATCGAATCGCTTGACCGCCTGCATAAGGCCGACATTGGCCTCCGAGATCACCTCGGCCACCGGCAAGCCATAGCCGCGATAGCCCATGGCAAGCTTGGCCGCCAGGCGCAGGTGGCTGGTGACCATCTTGTGCGCGGCCTCGGTGTCCTGCTTTTCGACCCACCTTTTGGCGAGCATGTATTCCTCTTCCGGCTCCAGAAGCGGAAACTTGCGAATCTCCTGCATATAACGGTTCAGCCCGCCCTCCGGTGTCGGAGCAGGCAGATTTGCGAAATTTCCCATGCGGTTATCCCTCCTGATCGCCTTTGTTCCCGTAGACCTGTGCAGTCCTCCCGCGAATTCAAGAGAACTTATGTCAGGTATCTTAACGCACCATGACGGAATTTCCGGCGAAATCCGCCGAATGTTTCTAAAGTTCACGTCATCCTGTCGGGGTGTCATCGCTCCCGCGCAGCGCCGCGAGAAGGACGCGCATATCCTCGGGCAAGGGCACATCAAAGCGGAGCCACTCGCCGCTGACAGGATGGGTGAACCCCAGACTGCCCGCATGAAGCGCCTGCCGGGGGAACGCCAGCGCCGCCTCGGCCCCGCCCGGCGGCAGAGCGCGGGCCGGCAGCCGACGACGCCCGCCGTAAACCGGATCGCCGATGAGACCATGGCCCGCATGGGCCATATGCACACGGATCTGATGGGTGCGCCCGGTTTCAAGCCGACATTCCAGAAGCGCCGCCGCACCGCCAAAGCTCTCGATCACCCGCGCGCGCGTCACCGCCCGCCGACCGCCATGGGCCACAACCGCCTGACGTTGGCGGTCGGTGCGGTGGCGGGCAAGCTCTGTTGTGATGCGCAGCACGCCGCCCGGCTCGAACGCCACACCCGCCAGTCCGCGCAGGCGCGGATCGCCCGCATCGGGCACGCCATGCACCACCGCGCCATAGGCACGCTCGGCGGTGTGGGCGGCGAATTGCGCGGCCAGCCCCTGATGGGCGGCATCCGACTTGGCCACCACCAGAAGGCCGCTGGTATCCTTGTCGATGCGGTGGACGATACCGGGCCGCCGTGTGCCGCCAACCCCCGAGAGCCGGCCGCCGAAATGGTGCAGAAGCGCGTTGACAAGCGTGCCCTCAGGGCTGCCGGGCGCGGGATGGACAACCATGCCCGCAGGCTTGTCGATGACGATCAGCGCATCATCCTCAAAGACCACGTCAAGCGCGATGGCCTCCGGCTCCATATGGGTCTCGCGCATCGTGGGCAGGGTGATCTCCACGCGGTCGCCCTCGGCCACGCGCGCCTTGGCATCGGTGACCGCCACCCCGTCGACACGCACCGCGCCCTCCTCGATCAGCCGCGCGAGGCGCGTCCGCGAGAGCGCCGCCGCCTCTGGCACATCGCGCGCCAGCGCCTTATCAAGGCGGGGGGGCGGATTGGCCCCGATGGTAAAGCCGAGCAGGTCCTGCCCCATGTCCGAGCCCAATTCCGAAGGTCCTTCGCCGGTCAATCCGGCCTCGCTGCGGTTTCTCATGCGGTTGGTCACGGTGCTGACCGCGACGATGATCCTCGGGCTTCTAGTGATCGTGACGCTGTTTGTCACCCGGTTCCGGAGTGCTCCCGAGATGGTGCTTCCCGAGAGCATCACCCTGCCAGAGGGCGCGCGGGCCACGGCGTTCACCCAAGGGACGGGCTGGCTTGCCGTGGTGACGGCGGACGGGCGCATCCTGATCTATGACCGGCAGAGCGGAGCCCTGCGCCAAGAGGTGAAGGTAGAGTAGGCCGTGTTGCGCCGCAGCCACTGGATCGCCGTGCTCTATGGGCTTTGGGCTATGCTGTTCATTGCCTCAACGCTTGTGACGGCGCAAACCGCACCCACTGGTGACGGGTTTTTGCGCGGGGCCAACCGGATCTGGATTTTCCTGAAATTCCAGGGCGGTGCGACGGTTGTCGCTGTCGTTATCTGGCGGATGGGCCGCCACCTTCCAAATGGCTGGCAACGCTGGCTGGCGCGGCTGCCCGTGCTTTTTGCTCTCGGTATTGTGCTGTTGATCGTCGGTCTCGTCGCTGTTGCAAGCCTTGAAAGCCCTTGAACCCAAAGCACGTCGCCCGCCATGCGCAGCACCACGCTTCCGATCCGATGACATCGAGGATGGTACCGCCTCCCTGGCTTGAACAGGGGACCTCTGGATCCACAATCCAGCGCTCTAACCAACTGAGCTAAGGCGGCACTGCGGGCGATTTAGCCGTGCAAACGCGCGATTGCAAGCCTAATCAAGGGCGATTTCCCAGCTTTGCTCGACCAGGTCGCAGCCGTAATTGCGCACCGGGTGCGACATGACAAGGCGCCATCCGGCCCGCGCATAGAGCGCACAGGCGGCGCGGTGGCTCTCGTGGGTGGACAGGGTCATACCGCGATATCCGGCAGCGCGGGCAAAGCCCATGCATTGTTGCAGCAGCCCTGCCCCAAGCCCCTGCCCGCGCGCCTCCGGCACCAGCAAGAAGAGCCTGAGCCGCGCGATGTCGGCATTTTCGCGCACACAAAAGATCGAACCGAGCCGCCGTGCCCCGTCATGGGCGATCCAGCCCGCCTCGGTCGCGGGATCGTGATCAGCGATGAAAGCGGCGATAATCCTTGCCACCAGCGGCGCGAATGTCGCGTCAAAGCGGTTCTCTCGGGCATAAAGTGTGCCGTGACGCTCCACCAGCCAGGCAGCATCATCGGGGTGGAACGGTCGGAACGCCGCCTCGAGCATAGGAGACATGAAAGCGCAGCGAGGCTTGTCAATCAAGGGCGAAAGGCGTAGCAAACCTCGCAGTTTCAGGAGGCGGTCATGGGCATCAATACCGAGCGCGACATCGAGGCCAATCTTCAGATCGGGCCGACGGATCAGGGCATGGTGCGGCTCTTCATCGAGGCGCAGGGCCTTGAGATACCGATGGATTTCGACCCGGAAGAGGCCGAGGAAATCGCCGAGGAACTGCGCGCCGCCGCTGCCGCCGCACGGCGCAAGGGGTCATAGGCCGGGATCGTTAAGGCGCTGTAACCGCCGCGCGGCATCACGGGCAAAGCGGCGAATAAGTGCGGCGCGACGCGCAGGCGCCAGCCGCGTCTCTGGCGCCATGCGCAGGATTTCGGCATCGTAATCATCGGCGATGATGAGGCCGGTGCCGTCCGGCAGAAGGTCGGCAGGAAAATCCGCGTCCACCGCCCAGAAATAGCGGTCGCACCAGTCGAGATAGCCTTGCCACTTGCCATCGCTGAGATAATCGGCGCGGCTCGACTTGCACTCCACCACCCAGATCTCTCCCTTTGGTCCAAGCGCGATGACATCGACGCGCCGCCCGCGCTCGGGCACGAACTCTTCCAGCGCCGCGAAATCGAGGCTGGCAAGGTGCCGACAGACGCCGCGCGCAAGGCGCTGACCGGGCAGGAGGGGACGGAAAGGGTCTGCCATGGCGAAATTATGAACAAAACGCGAACGCACGCAACCCCTTGTCGCGGGGCCGCGAAACGCCTACCTCTGCGTGGTGACGGGTGCTGCTCTTCTCGATAACGGTTGCATTCCGGTGGCCTTAAGCAATTCCGAGGGAATTGGCTCTGTCCGGATCCTGGTCCGGTTACCCGATGCCCACCTGTATATACAGGTCCTCGGGAATGAGAAAACCTAACGGCTGCAGCGGGCCCGTCACACCACCCGGCAACACCATGAAGCTCGCTGGATTACGCCCCGTTCCAGGGCGTCCGATTGCGGGTTTCCACCCGCACCGGGATTGTCGCATATTCGCGCCGCATCACCCGCTGACGGTGGCCACCGCGCGGCTCGTCATCGTCATCATCCTTCATCCGCATCACGGCGATGGCGAATTGCACCCCGGCGAAGACGATTCCATTTGCCAGCCAGAGGATCAGCACGGCCAGTACGCCCTTGTCCGAATGGGTCACGAGATGCCAGAGATTGGCGATATTGAACCACAAGAGCATCCCCACAAAGACGCCCGCAAGGCCAAAACCGATGGCGACCTGCGTGACGTAAAGGCGTATGAGCTTTGGCATGGCGAGCCTCCATTTGGTCCATACTGAGCCTAAGCCGTTAAGAAAGAATTACAAGCGTTGAAACAGGGATGTGACCCGGGCAGCGGCCCCCCGCTCAGCGGCAATAGGGTCCGCCCCGGTGACGCGCGGTGTCGAAATGAAAGTGATCGCGGTGGAAGCGGTCCGATTCGGGACCGAGCACCGTGCCGAACGGCCCGCAGGCATCGCGGTGCAAGCGCCTGAGAATGCGGCCCTTCTGTCCCCGGTCCCAATCGTCAAGAACCGAGATCTCCGAACCGTCGCGCAGTTGCAGCGCGGCGATGTCGATGGCCCGGCCCTTGCCGTGTTCGGAGATGCGCGCGCCGCTTTGGTGGTTGCGGGTGCGGCAGACGTAATGCGCCGGCACCCGCAGGCCCACAAGGCCGCCCCCCAAGCGCCCCACCTCGGGCTGCGCGCTTTCGCGCACCCATTGGCCGAGGCTGCGCGCGGTCGGGCAATCGAGCGTGGCGGGCTGGCTGAGGCGCACACCATGCACCGCCTCGAGCCGCACCGCGCGCTCGACCCCGCAACCCGCAACCGGATCGGGGACAAGGCCCGACACCGTGCCCGAGAGCCCCGGCACACCGCACAGCGCGCCCGCGCGGCTCACGTCAGTGTCACCGCGCCCGCAAGAGGTGGCGAAAACCCCGAGGGCAAGGGCAAGCGCCGCGCGCCTCATGCCTTCTTTGCCCTGCCGAAATCGGGCGCATCCACGTCCTGACCCGCCTCGATGATACCGCGCCGGATAGCGCGGGTGCGGGTGAAATAGGCGTGCAGGTGGTCGCCGTCACCCGTCCGGATGGCGCGTTGCAGCGCAAAAAGCTCTTCGGTGAAGCGTCCCAGAATTTCCAAGGTCGCCTCCTTGTTGTTAAGGAACACGTCACGCCACATGGTCGGATCAGAGGCCGCGATGCGGGTGAAATCGCGGAATCCCGCGGCGGAATACTTGATCACCTCGCTATCGGTCACGCGGCGCAGATCATCGGCCACGCCCACCATCGTATAGGCAATCAGATGCGGCGCATGGCTTGTCACCGCCAGCACCAGATCATGGTGCTCGGCGTCCATCTCATCGGTATTCGAGCCAAGAGCCTGCCAGAACCGCTCCAGCCGCTCCACCGCCGCCCGGTCACTGCCGGTCTGCGGCACGATAAGACACCAGCGGTTGTCAAAGAGCTCGGCAAAGCCCGAACGCGGCCCGGAATGTTCGGTCCCCGCCAGCGGATGCGCAGGCACGAAATGCACGCCCGCCGGGATATGGGGGGCGACCGCCTCGATCACCGCCTTCTTGACCGATCCCACATCGCTGACCGTGGCACCGGGTTTGAGCGCGGGTGCGATCTCGGCGGCAACCGCCCCCATCGCCCCCACCGGCACGCAGAGCACCACCAGATCGGCCCCGGTCGCGGCTTCGGCCGCCGTCTCGCAGACCCGGTCACAAAGCCCGAACTCGCGCGCGATGGCGCGGGTCTCGGGGGAGCGGGCATAGCCCGTGATCTCGCCCGCCACACCCGCGCGCCTCATCGCGTGACACATCGACGAAGCGATGAGCCCCAACCCGATCAGCGCCACGCGGTCATAAATCACGCTCATCGCGCGCCCGCCTTGAATTGCCCCACGGCATGGGCCACGCGGCGGCAGGCGGGCTCGTCGCCCACGGTGATGCGCAGGCAGTTGGGCAGGTTGTAGCCCGCCACGCGGCGCACGATCAGCCCCTCGGATCTGAGGTAGGCGTCGCAGGCCTCGGCCTCCTCACGGCTGCCGAAACGGGCAAGGATGAAATTCGCGGTCGAGGTGTCCGACGGCACGCCATGCTCGGCCAGCGCTTCGGCGAGCCAGGCACGCAGGCGGCTGTTCTCCTCGCGGCATTTTTCGGCCCAGGCGGTGTCGCGGATCGCCGCCTCGGCGGTGAGAAGCGCCGCGCTCGAGAGGTTGAACGGCCCACGCACCCGGTTGAGCACATCGACGACATGCCCCGGCCCGTAGCCCCAGCCGACGCGCAGACCGCCAAGACCGTAGAGCTTGGAGAAGGTGCGCGTCATCACCACGTTCTCGCGCGTCGTGACCAGCGCCGCGCCGCCATCATAGCCCTCGACATATTCGGCATAGGCCCCGTCGATCACCAGCAGCGCGCGCGCAGGCAGCCCCTCGGCCAGACGGCGCAATTCGGCCTCGCCCACCATCGTTCCGGTGGGATTGTTGGGGTTGGCCACAAAGACCAGCCGCGTGGCCTCGGTGCAGGCGGCAAGGATCGCGTCCACATCCGTGACGCGGTCGCGCTCGGGCACCTCCACCGGCGTTGCGCCATTGGCCAGCGCGCTGATCCGGTACATGGCAAAGCCGTGCTCTGTGTGGATGACCTCGTCGCCGGGACCGGCATAACACTGGCAGAGAAAGGCAATGATCTCGTCGCTGCCCACACCGCAGACGATGCGCGCGGGATCAAGCCCATGCACCTCACCAATGGCCGCGCGCAGCGAAGCGTGATCGGTGGACGGGTAGCGGTGCAGGTCAAACGACGCGCGGCGGAACGCCTCCTTGGCGGCCTCGGAGGGGCCGAAGGGATTTTCGTTGGAGCTGAGCTTGACCACATTGGCCACGCCCTCGACACGCGATGCCCCGCCCTCGTAGAGGGCAATATCGAGAATGCCGGGCTGCGGCGTGATCTGGGTCATGGCGGGTTCTCCTTGGCCGTTCCCGTATCTAGCCTCGGGCGCGGGTCAAGGAAAGATTGAAACTGTCGAAGGGGGCCATGTGGCCTTAGGGCCTCCGATCCCGCAGCGCGTGCCGTCACCCTCGGGCCTGACCCGAGGGCCTCATGCGGCCCCGAGATCCCCGCTTGCGCAGGGATGACGGTGCGCCGGGGGTCAAGCGGTGCGCGAAATCACGCGGTCTTGAGGCTGCGCAGCAACTCGAACAACTGCGCGCGCCGCCGGGCCTGCCGGGCCGCGCGGTGATAGGGCAGCGCGGGGGCCGCCTCGTTGCTGTGTTTCACCACGGATTTGAGCCACCGCTGTTTCATCTGCCTCGTCCTTCTGCTCGATTGCCGCCTTGGGCATTGTTTCGGTTAAGGCAACGATGCCCCCGGTTTGAGGCCGGGATTTGACAAAATCGGGATAATATCGGGCAGAGCGAGACTTTCTTTCGCCGCAATCCAAGCGGGTCACACGGCAAAGCCCGCCTCGCGCATGAGCCGGTTCGAGGCGGTCTCCACCTCCTCCTCCAGCCG
Source organism: Alphaproteobacteria bacterium HGW-Alphaproteobacteria-1 (assembly GCA_002842985.1). Taxonomy (GTDB): domain Bacteria; phylum Pseudomonadota; class Alphaproteobacteria; order Rhodobacterales; family Rhodobacteraceae; genus Roseovarius. The sequence continues at coordinate 248,505 of PHEQ01000003.1, read as the reverse complement.
CGCGAGAAACACGTCCTTGTCGAGGCCCGGCGCGATGACGGGCAGGTATTCGATCACCGCCACCCCCGGCTTGCGATAGATGCCGCGCTTGGGCCAGAACACGCCCACATTGGTCGCCACCGGATGGCAGGTCTGCCCCAGTTGCTCATAGAGAACGGCGGTGCCGATCTTGTAGGGGCGCACATCCCCCGGCGCCACCCGCGTGCCCTGGGCGAAAATGATGAGCTGACCGGGCCGCGCCAGCCCGCGCGCGACATCGGCCACCATCTTCTTGATCGCAGCGCCGCGCTTGCCCCGGTCCACCGGCACACAACCGATGCGCAACCCGTATTGGCCGACGACGGGTGCCCACAGAAGTTCGCGCTTCATGATGAACTTGCCCGAGGGCAGGCTGCCGAATATCATCAGGATGTCGAGAAAGCTCTGGTGCTTGGCGGCGACCAGAACCGCGCCCGAGGGCGGCGTTCCGCGCACCTCGGTCTTCAGCCCCACCATCCAGCCGGCGCTCCAGCACACCCAGCGGCAATAGCTCTTGCAGCCGGCCAGGGCACCGCGCGGGCTGAGCACCGCCCAAGGCAGAAAGCCAATGCCGATCACCCCCAGCATGACATACATCTGGCAAACGAAGAGCAGCGAGCGCAGCCATTGCAGCGCGTATCTCATGGCATTTCCTCCAATGTGCGGCGCGCGGCGGTCAGCGTCGCCCCAAAGGCCACCAGCCCCGCGAGTGGCGGAATGACGGCCGGCCAGAGCCAGTGCCAGCCCTGAAAGCCGAGGCCCGTCAGAAACCCGCCCTCGACCTGCGCCGCAGGCAGCGCCAGAATGGCCAGACAGCCAAGAACCGTGCCGATCGCCGCCCCCGCCAGCCCGCGCGCGGCGAACCGGCGCACGAAGGCGCGGGCGATATAGCCGTCCTGCGCCCCCACCAGCCGCAACACGCTGATCACCTGCGCATTGGCGGCAAGGGCGGCTTGCGCGGCCAGCGTGATCATCGCCGCCGTCGCCGCCGCAATGAGGCCGAGCGCCACCAGCCCCAGAAGCCGCAACCGCCCCGCCGCGCGCGCCAGCGGCTCGCGCCAGCGGGTGTGATCGTCAAGCACGGCGCCCGGCACCTCGGCCGCCAGCCGCAGGCGCAGGCCCTGCGGGTCGAACCCCGCGCCGGTCTCGATCACCTCGATGAGGCGCGGGATGGGCAGTTGATCGAGCGGCAGGCCGGGGCCGAACCACGGCTCGAGCAGTGCCGCCTGCTCGGCATCCGAAAGCGCGCGAGCGAGCGCCACCCCGGTCGTCGTCTCGAGCACCCTCAGCGCGGCGGCGGTCTGCGCGGCCATCTGCCCCTCGGGGGCCGAGATGCGCACCGTCGCCGTGCGCGCAAGCTCGTTGCCCCAGCGATCCGCAAGCCGCCCGGTGGCCAGCGACAGCGCCAGCGCGAAGACCGCAAGAAACGCCATCGCCCCCGCGCTGAACAGCGTCAGCCAGGCGGTGAAGCCGGTGGGCGGCACGACCCGGTCGGCCTGCGCATCTCCCACGAGCATCACCCGCACTGCGTTCATGTCGAGCCTCACAGATCCGCCCCCGCGAATTGCAGCCGACGCGATGCGATCCGCAGCACCCGCGCCTGCACATGCGCCTTGGCCGCGCGGATCAGCGCCAGATCATGCGTGGCGATGAGGATGGTCTTGCCCATGCGGTTAAGCTCGATCAGCAGGCGCAGCAGGCGCTGCGACATCTCCCAATCCACGTTGCCGGTGGGTTCATCCGCCAGCACCACGTCGGGCGACATGATCACCGCGCGCGCCAGCGCCGCGCGCTGCCGCTCGCCACCCGACAGTTCCGGCGGGCGCGCTTGCGCGCGGTCCTTGAGACCGACCCAGCCCACCAGTTCGCGCAGGTTCGGCTCTTCGGCCAGCAGGTCGCGCCCCGAAACCGAGAGCGGCAGGGCGATATTGTCCGAGACGCTCAGGTGATCGAGAAACTGGCAATCCTGATGCACCACCCCGATGCGGCGGCGCGCCATGGCGACATCGTCGCGTGTCATCGCACGTCGGTCCTGCGCAAACAGGCGCACCGTGCCAGCACTTGGCACCAACGCGCCGTAGCACAGCTTCAGCAGCGTCGTCTTGCCCGATCCGGACGGGCCGGTCAGGAAATGGAACGAGCCGGGCGCAAGCGAGAGCGACACATCGCCCAGCAACTCTCCCCCGCCGTAGGAATAGGCCACTGATTCAAGCTCGATCACCGCTCCGCCCCTTGTCCAGCAGTCCCCTTCATGCCCCAGAGGTCACACATGTGCAATCACTGCGCGCGTGATTCGCTTTGTCCTTTTCCATGGGCGGAGAAGCGCTTATGGTTTTGCAAACGAGCACAACCCAAGAAGCGCAACAGGCGGCAGGGGGTGAGATGAGGCTGACATGTCCGAATTGCGGGGCGCAATACGAGGTGCCCGATGCGGTCATCCCTGCGTCGGGCCGCGATGTGCAGTGCTCGAACTGCGGCAACACGTGGTTTCAACATCACGTTGACCATGCCCCGGACGAGCCCGAGCCCGAGGCGGTTGCGCCAGAGCCAGCGCCCGAGCCCGAGCCCGAGCCTGTATCCCAGGCCGAACCTGTATCTCAGCCAGAGCCGGACATTCGTTCCGAGCCGGACCCCGAACCGCAGCCACAGCCCGCCCCCCCCCCGGCCACGCAACGCCGCATCGACCCCGAGATCGCCGAAATCCTGCGCGAAGAGGCCGAACGAGAGCGCGCAGCGCGCGCAACAGAGGCACGCGACCGGCTTGAGACTCAGCCCGATCTCGGGCTTGATGCCCCCGCCTCCGACGAACGCAGCCAGCAGGCCCGCGCGCGCATGGAGCGGCTGCGCGGCAGCGCGACCCAACCAGAGCCCGCTCCCGAGGACACGGCGCCCGAAGAAATCGATCCGCCCTCGCGGCGCAATCTTTTTCCCGATATCGACGAAATCAATTCTTCGCTCTCGGCCCACGAAGACAATGGCGCCGACGCGCGCCCCCCCATGCTGCCCGAAGAGGCGCTGCCGACGCCCCGCAAGAGCGGCTTTCGCACCGGCTTTCGCCTCGCGGTGATCACTTGCGTGATCGCGCTCATCGTCTATCTCATGGCTCCGACCATCACCGCCGTGGCGCCGGGTCTGGAAGGTCCGGTTTCGCAATATGTCGCTGCGGTGGATGCGCTGCGGGGGCTGCTGTCACAGGCGGTCGCAGGGATCATCGGGCGGGGATAACGTCAAAGTCATCGTCTTCCCTGCCACGCGGGTTAGCGGCCGATCGCTTCACCGCGTCGGGGTGCGATCCTAGAACCGCTCCAGCAGCCGCTTGAGATAGTCAAGCTCCACATCCGGGCGCGCGCCCTCGCCCGAGCGGCGGCGGATCTCGTCAAGCAGGTCGCGCGCACGGCGATAGACATCGTCGCCCTGAAGCAGGTTTTCCTGCGTGCCAGCGTTGCGACCCTGCCCGCGTTCGCGGCCCAGCGGATCGGCCTGCGCCATGCCGGGCTGGCCGCGCTCGCTGCCCGGCCCGCCGGGCTGGCCTTGCTGCGCCATCGCCTCGCCCATGTTGCGCATCCCCTCGCGCAGCGCCTCCATGGCATCGGCCTGTTCGCCGAGCGCGCCCGCCAGATCGTCGTTGCGCAGTGCTTCCGCCGCGCCCTCCATCGAGCGTTCGGCGCGCTCCAGCGCGTCGCGCGCGGCCTCGCCCGCCTCACCGCCCAGTTGCGGCAGGCCGCCGCGCTGGCGCTCCAGCTCGCGGCGCAGCGCTTCCTGCCGGTCGGCGAGCGATCCACCCTCGCCGTCCTCGGCCTGTTCCTGCCCCTGCCCGCCGGGTTGCGCGCCGCCCTCGCCGCCGCCCTGCCCCTGCTGGCCGTCATGGCTCTCGCCGCGCCCGTCGCCGCCAGAGCGGCCCTCGTTCTGCCGCGACTGGCCGCGCTGCGCATTGGGGTTGAACTGTTCCTGAAGGTCGCGGAACGCCTGATCCGACAGGCCCTGCTGGTCTCGCAGGGTCTCGGCCAGGCCCTCCATGGCCTGCTGACCCTCGGACTGACCCTGCCCTTGGGTGACCTGCATGTTCTCCATCATGCGCTGGAATTCCTCCAGTGCCTGCTGCGCCTCGGCAAAGCGGCCCTGCTCCATCAATTCCTGAATGCGGTCCATCATGTCCTGCAGATCCTGGCTGTTCATCTGCATCATGTTCTCGGCGCTCTGCTGGTTGCCGCCCTCCTGGTCCTCGCGTTGCGCCTCGGCCATCTTCTGGCGCAGGTAATCCTGCGTCGCATCGCGCAGATCCTGCATGAGCCGCGCGATTTCCTCGGGGCTCGCACCGTTCCTCATCGCCTCGCTCAACCGCTCCTGTGCTGCGCGCATCCGCTCCAGCGCGTCGCCGATATCGCCATCCTCGAGCAAGAGCGCGAGATCCCAAAGCGCCTGCGCGATCTCGTCGCGCCCCGCCTCGTCCAGCCCCGCCGCCGCCTTCGCCTCCAGTTGCCGCAGGATCACCCGCAGCCGCAGATAGGCCTTCTCCGACCGGAAAAGCCCCTCGCGCGGCTTGTAGGACACTGCCCGCAGCACCTGTGCCACGCGGGTGGCATTGTCGCGCGTCCACAAAAGGTCGCGCCGCTGTTCTATCACAGCCGCCGCCAAAGGGTTGAAAAAGCGCCGCGCAGGCAGGGCCATGTCCACCGGGTCGGACAGCCCCTCCTGCCCCGCCGCATCCGTGACCCGCAACCGCAACGTGACCGGCAGATGCGCCCAGGGGTGTTCGGACAGGTTCTCGATCAGCGTCTCGGTGAATTCCGCTCGGTTTCCGGTCAGCGGCAACGGCAAATCGAGCGTGATTGCCTCGCGCGGCTCGGGGTCCGCTGCCAGACCATGCCGACGCTCGAGCCGGTCCATGTCGAGCGCGAAAACCGCGGCGCCACCGATCACGCCGTAATCGTCGCGCGCCTCGAAGGGTTGGCTCATCTGCCCATCAAAGGTGGTCTTGGCCTCGCCCGCGACGATCGCCACCTCGGGCGCCTCATCGGGGATCGCCGTCACCTGCCAGCCGCGCCCGCCCGGTCCGGCAATCGTGATCTCGCCGTCGCGCGCGATGGTCAGGCTCTGCTCGGACGCGCCCGGTGCCGTGACCGGCTCGCCTGACACACTCTCCTCGAGCGTGAGCGCTCCCACTTCGCCGTAAAAGCGCAGGGTGACGCGGCTGCCCACTGGCGTGCGGATACCCTCGCGCTGATCAGCCAGATACAGGCTCGGCAGGCCGGTATGGGCGGGCGGCTCGATCCAGCCCTCCCAGGACGGACCCTGCGCCAGCGCCGCGCCGTGGCCCGCCCCCGGCACGATCTGCGCCACGCTGCCCGCGCGCCAGACCGAGCCGAAGATCAGCCCCGTCACCAGCGCCAGAAGCGCCACGTAGCGCATACCGTAAGGGTCGCGCCGCGACAGCCGCAGATCGGGAGAGACGACGCGCGCGCCTTGCGCCCGTGCGGCCATGCGCGCCTGATGCGCGCGCCACAGCGCCGCAGAGGCGGCATCGTTCGCCCCCACCGCCTGCACATCGCCCAGCGCCGCCAGGGGCCGCCCCGGAAGCACCGCATCGACCCGCGCCAATGCCTCCGCGCGCGCGGGCCAGTGGAACCGCCGCCAGCCATGCAGCGCCAGAATGAGCACCGCCAGCGCGACCATGCCCGCCCCGGCCTGCACCACCGCCAGCGGCACCAGGTCATGCAGACCCAGAAGCAGCAACGACGCGCCCGCCGCCAGCACGCTCCAGACCGGCCAGAAGGCGCGCACGAGGCGCTCGGCGATCATCCCCGCCCAGGTCAGCCACAGAACCCGGCGCAACCGCGCCAGGATCGGGGTCAGAAGCTCGCCTTGCTCGGTCATCGCGCACCTGCTCCTATCGGGCCGCCGACGCGCCTTGCGTCAGAGCCATCCGGGGATGGTATCTCGATTCAGCATTTCGTCAAAGCTTGGACGCGCACGGATCACGGCAAAGTCACGCCCATTGACCAGAACCTCGGGGATGAGGGGCCGTGTGTTGTATTCGCTCGCCATCACCGCGCCATAGGCCCCGGCACTGCGGAACGCCACCAGATCGCCCGCCGCCAGCGGGGGCATCTGGCGCGCGCGGGCAAAAGTGTCGCCGCTCTCGCAGACGGGCCCCACCACGTCATAGGGGCAGTGATCGACCCCCGGCGCGGGTTCGATCACCGGCACGATATCGTGATGTGCATCGTACATGGCCGGGCGAATGAGGTCGTTCATCGCCGCATCGAGAATGAGAAAATCGCGCCCCTCGCCCTCCTTGACGTAGATCACCCCGCTTACCAGCACGCCGGCATTGCCGACGATGAGGCGCCCCGGCTCGATCTCGATCTCGCAATCCAGATGCCCCAGAACCTCGCGGATCAGCGCACCGTATTCGGTGGGCAGGGGTGGAGCCTCGTTCGAGCGGGTATAGGGGATGCCCAGACCGCCGCCCAGATCGAGACGGCGGATGTCATGACCATCGGCGCGCAACGCATCGGTCAGCTCGGCCACCTTCTCATAGGCGGCGCGAAAGGGCGCAAGCTCGGTCAACTGGCTGCCGATATGCACGTCGATGCCGACCACCTCCAGCCCCGGCAGTCGGGCCGCTTCGGCATAGACGGCGCGGGCGCGTGAAATCGGGATGCCGAACTTGTTCTCGCTCTTGCCGGTAGCGATCTTGGCGTGGGTTTTCGCGTCGACATCCGGATTGACCCGGATGGTGATGGGCGCCACCCGCCCGAGGCTTGCCGCCACCTCGCTCAGCACGCGCATCTCGGGCTCGCTCTCGACATTGAACTGACGGATCCCGCCGATCAGGGCCACGCGCATCTCCTCACGCGTCTTTCCCACGCCCGAGAACACGATCCGCTCCCCCGGCACCCCGGCCGCGATCGCGCGCGCGTATTCCCCGCCCGAGACCACGTCCATCCCCGCGCCAAGCGCCGCCAGCGTGCGCAGGATCGCCTGATTGCTCGCCGCCTTCATGGCGTAGCACACCAGATGATCCATCCCCGTCAGCGCCTCGTCGAAGAGGCGATAATGCCGCGCCAGCGTCGCGGTGGAATAGCAATAGAACGGCGTGCCGACAGCCTCGGCAATCTCGGGGATCGGCACCTCCTCGGCATGGAGCACGCCGTCGCGATAAAGAAAATGATCCACGCCTAGCCCCGCTTCATCGTTCCACAAATACTCATGTTCTCACGCCCGCCGCAGCGTGCGCAGGAAGAGGTAAAGCGGCAGCCCGCAACTTACCCCGATGCCAAACGTCGCCGGAATCGCCAGCAGACCCAGCCAGGCGCGCCGCTCGACGCTCTCGACGATCACCCAGACCGAGAGTGCCACGGCGGCGATGGTCAGATCCCACACGAGCCCGCTTGTCGCCGCATTGACATGCCAGGCATCGACCATGGCCATCAGGTCATAGCCGTTCTCGGAAAACCACGCGAGAAACCACGACATCGGATGCACCGCGCCCCAGACCGCAAGCGCGAGCCAGACCCATCTCACAGCCCCACCCCGACGCCGACGCTGACCCCGTTGTTCGAGGCCCCGGCGGTCACATTGCCCACCTTGACGCCCACTCCCGCCGAGACGTTGCCGCCGCTGCCGGCCGTCACCACGGTGTCTACCCTGGGGCGCACCGGATCGCCCTCGATACCGCACCCCGCGAGCGCGAGCGCAGAGATCAGAACCAACAGCCTCATTGCAAACGCTCCTTCCAGCGCGCCACCTGCGCGCGCACCTGCTCGGGGGCGGTGCCGCCATAGCTTGTCCTTGACGCCACCGAATTATGCACGCCCAGCACATCATAGACCGCTGCGGTGATTTCGCCATGCACTGCCTGCATCTCTTCAAGGCTCAGCTCCGGCAGGTCACAGCCCCGCGCCTCCGCGCGCGCCACCAGACTGCCGGTGACGTGATGCGCGTCGCGGAACGGCATATCCAGCACCCGAACCAGCCAATCCGCCAGATCCGTCGCGGTGGAAAAGCCCGACCCGGCGGCGGCCTCCAGATTGGCCCTTTGCGCCACCATGTCGCGCACCATGCCTTCCATCGCGGCAAGCGCCAGCATCAGGTTGTCGGCGGCGTCAAAGACCTGTTCCTTGTCCTCCTGCATGTCCTTGGAATAGGCCAGCGGCAGCCCCTTCATCACCATCATCAGCGCCACATTGGCCCCGAAGATGCGCCCCACCTTGGCGCGAATGAGTTCCGCTGCATCCGGGTTCTTCTTCTGCGGCATGATGCTCGACCCGGTGGAAAACCGATCCGACAAGGCGACAAACCGGAACTGCGCCGAGGACCAGATCACCAGCTCCTCGGCAAAGCGGCTCAGATGCATGGCACAGATGCTGGCAGCGCCCAGAAACTCCAGCGCGAAGTCCCGGTCGCTGACGGCATCGAGGCTGTTGGCGCAGGGCCGGTCAAAGCCCAGCGCCTTGGCCGTCATGTCGCGGTCAATCGGAAAGGACGTGCCCGCCAGCGCCGCCGCGCCCAAGGGGCATTCGTTCATCCGCGCCCGCGCATCGCGCACCCGGCTCAGATCTCGCCCGAACATCTCGACATAGGCCATCATGTGATGGCCCCATGTCACCGGCTGCGCGGTTTGCAGATGGGTGAAGCCCGGCATCACCCAATCCGCCCCCGCCTCGGCCTGCGCCAGCAGCGCGCGCATGAGCGCGACCAGCGCACCATCCACCGCATCCAGTTGATCGCGCACCCAGAGCCGAAAGTCTGTCGCCACCTGATCGTTGCGACTGCGCCCGGTATGCAGCCGCCCCGCAGGCTCCCCCACCAACGCCTTCAACCTCGCCTCGACATTCATGTGAATGTCCTCCAGCGCGGTCGAAAACTCGAAATTCCCGCCCTCGATCTCTGACAAGACCGTGAGAAGCCCTTCCCTCATGGCCTCGGCATCCTTATCACTGACAATACCCGTGGCGGCCAGCATGGCGGCATGGGCACGCGACCCGGCGATATCCTGCGCCGCCATCCGCTTGTCGAATGAGATCGAGGCATTAATTGCCTCCATGATCGCATCCGGCCCGGCGGCGAAGCGGCCGCCCCACATCTGGTTCGAGGTCGTGTCAGTCATGTCTTTTGCCCTTCGGAGGGATTTATGAGAACCATTCGTCAGATCGTCCTTTATATGTCCCTCGCGCTTGGTGCAAACGCCGCTGTGGCCGATACCGCCGCCCTTGAGGCGCTGCGCGACGGGCACATGAAAAAGCTTATGTTCCACGCCGCGCCCAAACCCGCCCCGCTCACAGAATTCGAGCGCGCAGACGGCACGACCGGCACGCTTGCCGATTACCGCGGGCAGCATGTGGTGCTGAATTTCTGGGCCACATGGTGCGCGCCCTGCCGCGCCGAGATGCCGACGCTCGCCAATCTCCAGACCGAGTTGGGCAGCGAGGCGTTCTCCGTCGTGACCATCGCCACCGGCCGCAACCCGCCCCCCGCGATGAAGAAATTCTTCGACGAGATCGGCGTCACCAACCTGCCGCTGCACCGCGACCCCAAAAGCGCGCTCGCGCGCGAAATGGGTGTCTTCGGCCTGCCCATCACCGTGATCCTCGACCCCGACGGCCATGAGCTTGCGCGCCTCACCGGCGACGCCGATTGGGACAGCGACAGCGCCAAGGCCATCATCCGGGCGTTGGTTGAGGGGACGGGTGCGGGCTGACTTCGGGCAAGCGTCAGGGGGGTGATGCCCCCGTCCGGCATCCAAATTCGCTGGTCCATCCTCAGCGGTGACTTGCTCATCCGGCGCGGTACGCGTAGCATTTCTATCTGACTGGCAATCAGGGTATCGGTCGCAACGCATACCTGTCTGATCGGGTGGTTTCGATCCGACTGCGTTTCGTCCTCACCGCAACGGCGACCTGCCCCCTGCCGTTCCGCCTACGCAAATCTTGAAAGGGCGTTTGATGGCGCAGTTTTCCAAAATGATCCGCGTTCTCGCACTCTGCACGGGTCTGGTGCCAAGTTTGGCCATGGCGCAACAGGCAGCCGCCCCCCCGCCCGTGACGGTGGTGACACTCTCGCCGCAGGATGTGACGTTGACCTCGCTCTTGCCGGGACGGGTGGCGGCCTCGGCCGAGGCAGAGGTGCGCCCGCAGGTCAACGGTATCATCACCGAGCGGCTGTTCGACGAAGGCGCGGATGTGATCGAAGGCGATCCGCTCTATCAGATCGACACCGCCACCTACGAGGCCGCCGTGCGACAGGCGCGTGCCGTTGTTGCGCAAGCCGCCGCTCAGTTGCGATCTGCAGAACGTGAGGCGCGGCGTCTGGTGGAATTGCAATCCCGTAACGTGGCGAGCGAACAGGCGCTGGACGAGGCGACATCGACCCGCGATGCCGCAGCGGCAGGGCTGGAACTGGCCGAAGCGCAGCTCAATTCCGCCGAAATCGAGTTGTCGCGCACCACCATCCGCGCGCGGCTTTCGGGGCGGATCGGTCTGTCGCTGACATCGCGGGGTGCGCTTGTGACCGCAAGTCAGTCACAGCCCCTGAGCGTGATCCGCACCATCAACCCGGTTTACGTCGATGTGACGCAATCTGCCGCAGATCTGCTGCGGTGGCGACGCGGCGAGACCGAGCGCGACCTTGCAGGCGCAGACGCGACGGTGCGGCTCAAGCTGGCGGATGGCTCGGATTACAGCGAAACCGGAGAACTCAAGGCGGCGGAACCGAATGTGAACCCGCAAACCGGGGTTGTCACCCTGCGGATGCAGTTCGACAATCCCGATCTCCTGCTCTTGCCGGGTATGTATGTGCAGGTGGAAATGCCGGTCGAGGTGGCCCGTGATGTTTACCTCGTGCCGCAAGAGGGTGTGGTCCGCGACCGGCGCGGTCGGCCCATGGCCTGGGTCGTCAACACAGACGGTGTGATCGAGGAACGCGCGCTGAACGTCATCCAGGATCGAGGCAATTCTTGGGTCGTGGATGAGGGGCTGAACCCCGGTGATCGTGTGATGGTGGCGGGATTCCAGAAAACCGCCCCCGGCGCCACGGTCGCGCCCGAAGAGCGCGCCGCCGCGCCGCAACAGTAACCGACCGGGCAAGGGATATTCCGCATGGCCAGCTTCTTTATCGACCGCCCGGTGTTCGCTTGGGTCATTTCGATCCTCATCATGGGGGTCGGGGTGCTGGCCATCCTGATCCTGCCGGTCGCGCAATATCCGCAGATCGCGCCGCCCTCTGTCACGGTCACGGCCACCTATCCCGGTGCCTCGGCCGACACGGTGGCCAATACGGTCACGCAAGTGATCGAACAGCAGATGACCGGCCTGGACGGCTTGCGCTACTTCTCGTCGCGCTCGACCTCGGCCGGCAGCGCAGAGGTCACGCTCACCTTCGAGACCGGCACCGATGCCGACATCGCGCAGGTGCAGGTGCAAAACAAGCTGGGACAAGCCACGCCGCTCTTGCCGGAAATCGTGCAACGGCAGGGGATCACGGTCGAGAAATCCTCGGCCGGGTTCCTGATGGTGGTGGGGATGATCTCGACCGATGGCACGCTCGAACAGGTGGACCTGTCGGATTACATGGTCACGAACCTTGTGGATGAGCTGAGCCGGATCGAAGGTGTCGGATCGGTCAATGTCTTTGGCGCGCAATATGCGATGCGGATCTGGCTCGATCCGTCCAAGCTGACAGGATTCGGTCTCACGCCGTCGGATGTGGTGGCAGCGGTTTCGGCACAGAATGCGCAGATTTCTGCGGGGTCCTTTGGGGCACGCCCCTCCGTTGAAGGCCAGCAACTCAACGCCACGATCACCGCGCAATCGCTGCTGAGCACGCCTGAGGACTTTCGCCAGATCGTGCTGCGCGCCGAGACCGACGGCGGTCTCGTGCTGCTCGACGATGTCGCACGGGTCGAGATCGGCGCGGAAAACTATGCCACCACGGCGCGGTTCAACACCGATCCGGCGGCGGGCATGGCGATCACGCTGGCACCGGGGGCAAATGCGCTCGATACCGCGCGCGCGATCAAGGATCGGATGGCCGAATTCGCCCGCTTCTTTCCTGAAGGCGTGGATTACGTGATCCCCTATGACACCACGCCCTTTGTCGAGATTTCGATCAAGGAGGTGGTCAAGACCCTGTTCGAGGCGATCGGCCTCGTGTTTCTGGTCATGTTCCTCTTTTTGCAGAACCTGCGCGCCACGCTCATTCCCACATTGGCGGTGCCGGTGGTTCTGCTGGGCACCTTCGGGGTGCTTGCGGCGGCAGGGTTCTCGATCAACACGCTGACCATGCTGGCAATGGTTCTGGCGATCGGTCTCTTGGTCGATGACGCGATTGTCGTTGTGGAAAACGTCGAGCGGATCATGGAGGAAGAGGGCCTTGGACCCCGTGAGGCCACGCATAAATCCATGGGCCAGATCACCGGCGCGCTGGTGGGCATCGCCATGGTGCTCTCGGCGGTGTTCGTGCCGATGGCGTTCTTTCCCGGCTCCACCGGTGTGATCTATCAGCAGTTCGCGATCACCATCGTCTCGGCCATGGCGCTGTCGGTGGTGGTGGCGATCACGCTGACGCCGGCGCTCTGCGCGTCCCTGCTCAAGGCCAAGGGGCATGGCGCGGCGCGCGGGCCGTTTGCATGGTTCAACGCCGGCTTTGGCAAGCTGACCAATGGCTATGGCGGCACGGTGGGCTGGTCGGTGCGTCGCCCGGTGCGGGTGTTCGTGGTCTATCTGGCGCTTGCATTGGGCATGGCGCTGATGTTCCTGCGCACGCCCACCGGGTTCCTGCCCGAAGAGGATCAGGGAATTCTCTTCACCCTCATCCAGACGCCCACCGGATCGAGCGCCGAGCGCACGCTGGAGGTGGTCAAGCAGGTCGAGGATTATTACCTCACGCAGGAAACCGATGTGGTGAATTCCATGTTCGGCGTCGTCGGCTTCAGCTTTTCGGGGAACGGTCAGAACATGGGGCTGGCCTTCGTGCAGCTCAAGGATTGGGACGAGCGCCCGCGCCCTGATCAAAGCGTGCAGGCCCTTGCGGGCCGCGCCTTTGGGGCCTTCAGCCAGATCCGCGATGCGATGGTCTTTCCCGTCGTGCCGCCCTCGGTAATCGAGCTTGGCAATGTCTCGGGGTTTGATTTCTATCTGCAAGCGCGCGCCGGGCAGAGCCATGCCGATCTGATGGCGGCGCGCAATCAGCTTCTGGGCATGGCCGCGCAAAGCGATCTCATCGCCTCGGCCCGGCCCAACGGGCTGGAAGATGCCGCGCAGTTCAACCTCGATATCGACTGGCGCAAGGCGGGGGCCATGGGGCTTACCCCGACCGACGTGGGGCAATTGCTGCAAATCGCCTGGGCCGGGACCTACGTGAACGATTTTCTCGATCATGGCCGGATCAAGCGGGTCTATGTGCAGGGCGAGGCCGATGCGCGCGCGCAACCCACCGACATCGAGAAATGGCGGGTGCGCAATGCCAGCGGCGGGTTGGTGCCGTTTTCCAATTTCACCGAAGGCCGCTGGGATTACGGCGCACAGGGGCTTTATCGCTACAACGGTATCCCGGCGGTGCAATTGCAGGGCTCTCCCGCGCCAGGTGTCTCGACCGGCGAGGCGATGGCCGAGATGGAGCGTCTCGTTGCGCAACTCGGGCAAGGGTATGAACTGGCCTGGACCGGCCTGTCACTCGAGGAACGCGAATCGGGCAATCAGGCACCGCTGCTCTACGCGCTCTCGTTGGCGGCGGTGTTCCTGTCTCTGGCGGCGCTTTATGAAAGCTGGTCGATCCCCTTTGCGGTGATGCTCGCCATGCCCATCGGTATCGTCGGCGCGCTCACAGGCGCGTGGATCGGTGGCTTCGAGAACGGGGTGTTCTTTCAGGTGGGCTTGTTGACGGTGGTCGGCCTGACCGGCAAGAACGCGATCCTGATCGTCGAGTTCGCCCGCGACCGATACGAGGCGGGCGAGGGCATTCTGGAGGCCGTGACCGAGGCCGCGCGACAGAGGTTCCGCCCCATCATCATGACCTCCATGGCCTTTTCCCTGGGCGTTCTGCCGCTGGTGCTGAGTTCCGGCGCGGGCTCCGGCGGGCGCAATGCCATCGGCTCCGGCGTGCTGAGCGGCACGATTTCCGGCACGGTGCTGGGCGTGGTGTTCGTGCCGCTCTTCTTTGTCATCGTGACGCGGCTCTTCGGGCGGGCCCGACCGCGCGAATGATCCTTTGCCTGTGCTTGCGGGGACTGGGGTCCTGACGCCTTCCGTGCGGCGGCGGATCCTATCGCAGGCCGCGCCGGGCCAGATCGAGCGCCAGATCGCGCACCAATCGCGCGCGCGCATCCGCCAGATCCGCGGGGGTCCGCTCGCCGCCGACAAGGGTGCTCAGATCGAAAAGAAGCGCCCGGTCACGACCGTTTTCGGAGGAGACGAAATACTGTCCGGAGAAACCGAACGTGCCATCGGCCCGCGCATGCATGGCCTCGACGCGGATTTCCACCTCGGCGGCGGCAGGGTCCAGAAACGGCCACGGCTCCGAGGCCACGCGCGCGCCGGTGATCCCGCTCAGGTGCCGCGCCAGTTCCAATGTCATCGCGCGGCTTGGATCGTCCGCCCATATAAGCCCGCCACTGTTGCGCAGACGCCCCGTCTCATCGGCGACAAAGATCGCCTCTCCTGCCGCATAGGTCGGCAAAGAGACCGTGCGCAGCGCGACGCTTGAATAGGCGATTCGCTGGGTTTCCGTGACCTGCGCGCGCGGCACGGCGATACGCTCCTCGGGGACGGTGGCGCAGGCCGCTACCGCGATCAGGCCCGCGATCGTGATGTGTTTGAACATGTCTCAGCGTCCTCGGATCAGGGAACTTGGATTGCGTTCGAGCGCGCGGGCGAGCGAGGCGACGGCCCTGGCGGCGGCCTCGACCTCGCGCAGGGCGGCGCGGGCATCGCGCCCGACCCCGCCCGAGGCCTGATAGCCCTCGAGCGTGGTATTGGCGCGGGCCAGTACGCCGCGCGCCTCGGCGATGAGGCCCGGCAGATCATTGCCGGCCGCGGCGAAGGTGTCGGCGGCGCTGCGGGCCGAGTCGAGTGCGGCGACCGCATTTTCGACGACGCCACCCGACCGCAAATCTTCCAGCACGAGAGCCAATTCGCCAAGCGCGCTGTTGAGCTGGCCGGGCAAGGCGCGGGTCTCCTCCTGCCCGATCAAGGCATCCGCATTTGTCAGCAGCGCCGAAAGATCGGCGGCCAGCACATCGAGTTCGACCGCGCCCGCGCGGGCGGCGACCGCATCCATCCGCTCGACCAGTTGCGGCACGCCCTGCACCGCGGCACCAATGCCGCGCGCGGCCTCTGACGCGTCGGCCAGCAGATCGGTCACGCGCGTTGCCATCGCCTGCTCGTTGATCTGCGCGATCAGGCTTTCAATCTCTGAAAGTGTCGCGTCAAGCCGCGCGGGCAGGGCCTGCGCCTCGGTCAGAAGCGCGTTCACATTGCCGGGAACGGCGCGGGTATCGTCGCTGGCAATCAGCGTATTTGCGTTCTGCAGCAGGGTAATGGCCTGTGCCATGATCTCTTCCACGGGCAACGCGTTGATCCGCTCGAACACGCCCTCGGCGGTGGCCGCGACATCGGCAATCTCGCTGTCGGTGGTGGGCAGGACCGGGGGCGCGCCCTCGGTTTCGGTGATCTGCGCCACGGGGGCGTTCCGCACCTCGACCAGTTCCACCTTGAGGCCGCCGGTGAGAATCGACGCGGTAGCGAGCCGCGCGCGCAGGCCCGCCGCCACCCGCGCACGCAGATAATCGAGCGCGGCGGCGGGGCCGTTCTCGCCACCAAGGCCAAGCCGACCGGGCCGGATTGCCAGCGTCACCGCAAGGCGCACGTTGCCATCGCCAAAGCGCGCCTCGTCCACCATGCCATTGAGCGCCTCGACCTCGCCGATGCGCAACCCGTTCAACTCGACCGGCGCGCCAGTTGCGAGTCCGGTGACGTTCTCGTCGAACAGCACCGAAAGCGTCAGGGTCTCGCCCTCGTTGCCGGCGAAGATACTGGCCTGCGCCGCCGATTCCTCGGCAAAGACGGTAAAGCGGGTGCCGGGGTCAACAGGTGTGCCGCCAGAAAGCAAGGTATCGAACGTGATGCCCCCCGAGACCAACGAGGCGATGGACGAAAAATCGATCGCGGCCCCCCCCGGCCCGAAGGACACGGAGAACCCCGAGGCATCCCAGAAGCGCGTCGCGCTGTTGATGAGCCGGTCATGCGGGGCGTAGATCACCGCCTCGGCCTCGGCGGTACTGCCCTCGGAGGATATGACCGGCTTGCCGATGCGCCCCACCTCGATCCCGCGATAGAGGATCGGCGCACTCTCGGTCAGAGAGGCCCCGCCCGCAGCCCGCAGCGTCAGGCGCAACCCCGCTTGCCCCAACCTGTCAAGCGGGGCATCCGGCAGCCCGTCAAACCGGGTGGCCGCCGTGCCCGGTTCACTGTCCCACAGCCCCTCGATAAAGACACCCGACAGAACCGTGTCGAGCCCCGAGACGCCCTGCGTGGTCACCCGTGGCCGCACCACCCAGAACTGCGCCTCGCTATCGACATAGGGGGCCACCGTCTTGTCCAGCCGCACCCTGACCAGCACCTGCCCCAGACCTTCGGCAAAGCCCACCCCCTCGACCAGCCCGACCTTGACATCGCGATAGCGCAATTCCGTGCTTCCCGCGCGCACGCCGCTGGCATTCTCGAACCCGATCTCGATCAGCGGGCCGCGTTCCGCGTAGCTCTGCCAGGCGATGGCCACCACCACGACGAGCGCGGTAAGCGGCACGATCCAGACGATCGACAGGCGCTGCCAGATCGGGCGGCTGACCGGGCTGACCGGGGCCTCGGGCGGGGATATTCTGTGGTCACTCAAGTGGTTCGCACCTTCGGTTTGCGGGCGCGCGGCGCGGTTTCCGCGCTGTCCCAGATGAGGCGGCTGTCAAAGCTCTGCGCCGACAGCATGGTGAAGATCACCGAGAGGGCAAAGAACAGGCTCGCCCGTCCCGGCGTAATCGAGGCCAGCGCCTGAAGCTGCACCAGCGAGGACAGGATGGCCACCACGAACACGTCGATCATCGACCAGCGCCCGATATAGTCCACCACCTCGTAGAGCCGGTGCCGCCATGCCTCGGAGATCTGTGGCCCGTGCCGGACCCCGATGGCCAGCCCCGCGAGCACCACGAACTTGCCTACCGGGATCAACACGCTGGCAATCAGGATGATCGCCGCCACCCCCCAGTTACCGTGCCTTGCCAGTTCGACCGCGCCGCCGACGATCGTATCGCTCTGCGTGCTGACAAGCGTGCGGGTCTCCAGCATCGGGTAGATATTGGCGGGGACGTAGCAGCCAAGCCCGACCAGCCACCAGGCCCAGACCTTTTGCAGCGACATCACATCGCGCGATTGCAGGCGGCTGCCGCAGCGCGGACAGCGCGCGGTGCCTGCGGGCGAGGGGCGGGTGCAGCGGGTGCACCCCACGAGCCCCTGCTCCCGCGCGGTTTTCACTCCTTCAGGGAGGTCCATATCGAATACCTGCACATCAATCGGTCACTCGCCACCACGAGCACCACGAGCACGGCAAAAAGCCACGCCGCCGGGCCAAAGAACACCTCGGCCAGATCGCTCAGCTTGACAAGGGCCACCGCGCAGCCAAGCGCGAAAATCTCGGCCATCGACCACGGCAGGAGTTTCTCCGACAGGCGGAACGCGTCCCGTGCATATGGCGCAGGCGGCCGGTCGCGGATGATCGGGGCCAGAACGTAGATCAGCAACATCAGCCGCAGCGCCGGAATGATCACGATGAACAGTAGCACCGCCACCGCGACCCCCGAAAGAACTCCGGAAAAGGCAAGGGCGGTATCGAGCACCGACGCCTCGTGCCGCACCCCGCCCGCACCGATGGCGAGAAACGGAAACACCGTGGCCGCCGCGATCAGGATCAGCACGGTCAGAGCAAGCGCGATAAGCTGTTTGCCCGCCTTGCGCCGGGGCGCGATCAGCACTGTGTGACACCGCGCGCAATAGGCCCGCTCGCGCGCCGCCACCTTGGGCGCACGGTAGACCAGATCGCAAGTCGGGCAGACGGTCATGCCATCGAGTTCGTCCGTGGCGTCTTGCATCGGTCCCCTTCATCTTTGCAGTGGGTGCATTTCGACGATTGCCAAGAGTGGGCGAAGCCGGGACGGAACTCAACCCCTTGGTGCCCTGAAGCCGGGCGCGGTCCGGCTCAGGCCGGATCGGGCGGTGACGGCAGGGATCACATATCGACGCCGGGTGAAAATCCCACTGGACATGTCGCATATCGCGCCCTAAATGCCGCTTATCCGTTGCGCAAGATTGTTGCGCAGCCAGTGCAGAGGGGACAGGAAATGCCGGGTTACAATTCGAATTTCGAACTGTCGGTCGAGGACATGGACCTGATCGAGACCGCGTTGCACCGCACGAGGACCGAGCTTTCGTCGCGCGCCATTGCGCCCGAGGGGATTGCCAACGAGGACGAGCCCCCTGCGGCGACCTTGCGCAAGATTCATGACCTTCTGGGTCGGCTGCACAATCAGAAGGTGTTTTACCGCCCGCGTCGCGGAGGTTACGTCGGGGGCTGACCTGCCCCCGGAGATGCCCTTGTCCCTGCCTGACCGCCTTACCGCGCGCCTGATCGCGCCTGGCCTCGATCAGACCGAAGCCCGGAACGCGCGTCGGCATGTCGGGGCGCTGACGCTCTCGAAGCTGGCAGACGGCCTTGTCGATCCCAAACTGATCCTGAGCTGGCTGCTGGGAAGCCTTGGCGCGCCTGCGGCATTCGTGGCGCTTCTGGTGCCCATCCGCGAGGCGGGCGCACTCTTGCCACAGCTTGCCATTGGCGCGTGGATCGGGCGCCTGCGCTATCGCCGTCTGGTCTGGGCCAGGGGCAGCGCGCTTCAGGGGGTGGCTGCGGGCGGGATCGCGCTTGTGGCGCTGATGGCCTCCGGCTGGCTGGCGGGGGCGCTCATCTGTGCCTTGCTCGCCGTGCTGGCGCTGGCGCGCGCGGCCTGCTCGGTGAGCCACAAGGACGTGCTTGGCAAGACGATTGAACAGTCGCGGCGCGGCAAGGTGACGGGGCTTGCGGGGTCTGTTTCGGCGGCCTTGGTGGTTGTGTTCGCCGGATTGCTCATCGCAGGTGTGCTGCGCAACGAGGCAGCAGTGATCGCAGCCATCGGGCTTGCTGCGCTGGCGTGGATGGCTGCGGCGCTGATCTTCGCGAGAATCGAGGAGGCCGAGAGCACACCTGAAAACATCAAATCTTCAGGTGGCTATCTTGCCATCCTGCGCGAGGATGCGAACCTGCGCCGGTTCATCCTGGTGCGTGGGCTTCTGGTCTCGACCGCGCTTGCGCCGCCGTTCTTCGTGCTTCTTGCCACCGAGGGGGCCGGATTGAACCGCCTCGGCGCGATGCTGCTGGCCGCGTCGCTGGCGGGGTTTCTCGGCTCCTATTTCTGGGGGCGGCTGGCGGATCGTGACAGCCGCCACGTCATGCTGGGCGCGGGATGCCTCGGGGCGGCGGCGATGGCGGCGGCAATTCTGCTCCACGTCGCCGGGCAGGCCGGGGGGATCCCGGTTGCACTCTTCGTGCTGATGCTGGGCTGGAACGGGGTCAAGCAGGCGCGCACTATCTACCTTGTGGATGTATCCGGCGCGGATTTGCGCGCGCGCAACACCGCGCTCGCCAATACCGCGATCGGCGTGATCCTGTTGCTTACCGGTCTGCTGGGCGGGGTGCTGTCGTTTCTCGGGCCGGTGGCGGCGCTGGCGGGCTTTGGCGTCATGGCGTTTGCCGGCGGGCTTCTGGCGCTGACGTTGCGTCCTGTGAGCGGGACGCGCTAAACCGGTTTGCGGGTGCGTGCGCCCCGGTGCATGATCAAGACCCGGAGGAACCATGCCCGAAGCAGAATTTTTCGAGACAGACACGGGCCGCCGCCTGGCCTATCACCGCACCGGGGGCGCGGAACCGGGCGTTATCTTTCTCGGCGGGTTCAAATCCGACATGGAGGGCACCAAGGCACTCTGGCTTGAGGGTTGGGCGCGCGCGCGGGGCCGTGCCTTTCTGCGGTTCGATTATTCAGGCCACGGCCAATCTTCGGGGGAGTTCACCGAGGGCTGCATAGGCGACTGGTTTCAGGATGCGCGCGCGATCCTGGAGGGGCTGACCACGGGACCGCAGATCCTTGTCGGGTCTTCCATGGGTGGCTGGATCGCGCTTTTGCTTGCGCGCGCGCGGCCTGCGGGGGTGGCGGGGCTTGTCAGCATTGCCGCGGCCCCCGATTTCACCGAGGACTCGATGTGGGCAGGCTTCGACGCCGCACAGCGTGCCGCGTTGATGACCAAGGGACAGGTTGCGTTGCCGTCGGAGTATGGCGAGCCTTATATCATCACCCGCCGCCTGATCGAGGAGGGGCGCGAGAACCTTGTGTTGCGCGCGCCGCTCGACCTGCCGTTTCCGGCGCGGTTTCTTCAAGGGACGGCGGACCGGGATGTGGATATATCGGTCGCGCTGCGCCTGCTGGAGCACGCCACCGGGCCGGATATGCGCCTGACGCTGGTCAAGGGGGCCGATCACCGGTTTTCCGATCCCGACTGCCTCGGCTTGATCGGCGCAGCGGTAGACGAGGTGAGCGCACGGGCGGGAGACGTGTGATGCGCCGTCTCGGGCGCGCGCTTCTTGCCCTTGCCGCCCTTGTTGCGGCGGGGCTTGTCCTTGCCCCGAGCGAGCCGCTCGAGATGCCGCCCGCCTTCGAGCCGCGCCGCTTTGGCGAAGGCATTGGCGTTTACCTCGAGGCCATGGAATCGCGCTTTGACGACATCCGCCCCGACAGCCACAAGCGGGTGATCTGGGCAGGCGAGCAGGAGACGCGCACGGCCCTCTCCATCGTCTATTTTCACGGGTTCTCCGCGTCGTCACAGGAAATCCGCCCGGTGCCGGACCTGCTGGCGCAGACCTTCGGGGCCAATCTCGTCTATACCCGGTTTCGCGGTCATGGGCGCGACAGTGACGCAATGGGAGAGGCGAGCGCCTCGGACTGGCTTGCCGACGCGGCCGAGGCGCTGGCGGTCGCGCGCTCGACTGGCGAACGGGTGGTGATCCTTGCCACCTCGACCGGCGCGACGGTCGCGGCGGTGGCCTTGCAGGACCCGGCCTTGCGCGAACAGGTCGCGGGCGTCATTTTCGTGTCGCCCAATTTCGGGATCAACAATTGGGTGGCGCCGCTGCTGACATGGCCCGGCGCGCGCCACTGGCTGCCGCTGGTCGCGGGCAAGCGGCGCAGCTTCGAGCCACGCAACCCCGAACAGGCCGCCGAATGGACGACCGAATACCCAAGCATCGCGGTCTTTCCCATGGCGGCACTGGTGGCCCATGCCCGCAGTCTCGATTTTGCCGCGATGACGCTGCCCGCGCTGTTCTATTATTCCGACGCCGACAGGGTCGTACGCCCCGATCTTACGGACAAGGTCATGGCCCGATGGGGCGGACCGGTCACGCGGATCGCGCCGGATCTCGGGCCGCATGACGATCCCTTTGCCCATGTCATCACAGGCGACATCATGTCACCCGGCACCACCGGCGCGGCGGTAGCGGCCATGACCGAGTGGCTTACGCCGATCCTCGCGCGATAGGGCTTGCCCTTGTCTGCGCGCCGGTGTCATGCTGATGGCCAAGGGGCGCAGACCCTCGGGGTAAAGGCCATGTCGATGAGCAGTGATCCGATTGTATTTTTACCCGGCATGATGTGCGACGCGCGTCTCTTTGCGCCGCAAATCGCCGATCTGAGCCGCGAAATGGCCGTGACGGTCGCGCCGATCACCTGCGGCGAGCGGATCGAGGAAATCGCGTCGAACCTGCTTGATCTCTTGCCCGCGCGGTTTGCGCTGGCGGGCTTGTCGATGGGTGGGATCGTGGCGATGGAACTCCTGCGGCGCGCGCCGGACCGCATCACCAAACTGGCGCTGATGGATACCAACCCGCTTGCCGAAACCCCGCAATCCGCCGCCGGATACGAGCCGTTTGTCGCCAAGCTGCGCGCGGGGCTTATCGCCGAGGCGGTGGAGATGGTGCTGGGCGGGGATATCCTTGCGCCGGGGCCCGCGCGCGCCGAGGTGTTGGCGCTGGCCACGCAGATGGCGCAGGGGTTGGGGGCGGAGGTCATCATCCGGCAAGTGCGCGCGCTGCAACGGAGGCGGGATTATCAGGGCACACTGAGGCGCTGCAAGGTGCCCGCGCTGATCCTGTGCGGGACCGAGGACCGGCTCACGCCGCCGCGCAGGCACGAGTTCATGGCCGGGCTGATGCCGAATGCGCGGCTGGTCACCGTGGAGGGCGCCGGCCATCTGCCCGTGCTGGAACAGCCGCAGACCGTCAACGCTGCGTTGCGTGGCTGGCTCGCGCAACCGCTCGTGCTGCAAAGGCCGATCCGCGCCTGACGGTTCAGGCGCGCGCGGCGTTGCGGTTGGCGGGACGGGGCGCGGACTTGGCGGCGTTCGAATCGATAAAATCGAGCACCAGCGGGCGGATGTTGTTGCGCCATGACCGGCCGGCGAAAATACCGTAATGGCCAGCTTCGGGCTCGATGTAATTGGCCTTCATGTGATCGGGCACGCCGGTGCACAGATCAAGCGCGGCGACGCATTGGCCGGGCGCGGAAATATCGTCCTTGCCGCCTTCCACGGTCTTGATCGCGACGCGGGTGATCTTGCCGATGTCGACACGGTGGCCGTTCACGACAAAGCGGTTCTGCGCGATTTCCAACCCCTTGAACACACGTTCGACCGTAGAGAGGTAGAATTCGGCAGTCATGTCCATCACCGCAAGATATTCGTCATAAAAGCGGTTATGGGCGTCGTTGTCGCTGGCCTCGCCCTGCGCCACGCGCACGATCTGATCGGTGAATGCCTTGGAATGCCGCTCGGCGTTCATCGACATGAAGGAGGCGAGTTGCAGAAGGCCGGGATAGACCATGCGCCCGACACCCTTTTGGGAAAAGCCGACGCGCTGGATCATCATCTCTTCGAGCTGGCCCATGGTCACACGGCGGCCAAAGTCCGTCACGTCGGTGGCCGCCGCATCGGGATTGACCGGCCCGCCGATAAGGGTGAGGGTGCGCGGCTGCGCCTCGGGATCAAGCTCGGCCAGATAGGCGGTGGCGGCCAGCGTCAGCGGCGCGGGCTGACAGACGGCGATCACGTTGATATCGGGGCCGAGCGCCTTCATGAAATCGACAAGATAGAGGGTATAATCCTCGATATCGAACTTGCCCTCGGATACCGGAATATCGCGCGCGTTATGCCAGTCGGTGATATAGACCTCGCAATTGACGATCAGCGATTTGACGGTCGAGCGCAGCAGCGTGGCATAATGGCCCGACATCGGCGCGACCAGCAGGATCTTGCGCGGTTGTTCCTCGCGGCCCGAAACGTTGAAATGGATGAGATCGCCAAACGGGCGAGAGACAACCGTCTCGATATTCACCAGATGGTCGCGCCCATCTTCATGGGTAAAGGTGCGGATGCCCCAATCCGGCTTCGCCACCATGCGCTCGAACGTGCGTTCCGTCACCTGACCCCAGGCCGACATCCACTGAAAAGCAGGATTTGGCACCATGCTGAAAAGCGGATACGATGCAAATGAAAGGGCGGAGGCACCCAGCCATTGGTTTGCATTGCGGAAAGATTCCATCAGGTCATAGGTTGCCATCTGGCGCATGATCGTCTCCTTGAAAGGGAGTGGGTGGAATGTTCACCGCGAGAGAGTCTCTGTCAGGAGAACCGTATGCTGCATAGCAGAAATTGTTAAGGGGAAATGTAAAAAATGACAACCGAGACCGAAGTCGCAGGTAAAAATGTCGATAAGCTCAACGAAAACCTTGCGAAAGTCGAAGAGTTGTCGCAGCGCTTCATCAAGGCGCTGGCCGCACGCAATCCCGCGAATCCCACGCTCAGCGCCCCCTCGCAGGAGCTTTTTGTCAAGGCGGCCCAGTCATACTGGTCTGAAATGATTGAGAATCCGGGGCGGATTTACGAACAGCAACTGGAATACTGGGGCAAGTCTGTGCGCCATTTCCTTGACGCTCAGCAGATGTTGATCCGCGGGGCCCCGGTCGAGGAGGAGGGACCCGATCCTCTGGAGGGGGACAAGAGATTCGCCAACCCGCTGTGGAACAGCCATCCGTATTTCCGTTACGTCAAGCAGCAATACGCCCTGAATTCACAGGCCATCGAGCGCGCCCTCGACGACATTGAGGACGACCTGCCGCCCAAGGAGCGCAAGCGGCTCGATTATTTCGCCCGGCAGATCATCGACATGATGTCGCCCACCAACTTCCTGAGCACAAACCCGGACGCGCTCGAACGCGCCGTGGCGACCGAGGGCGAGAGCCTCGTGAAAGGGCTGGAGAACCTGATCGCCGATCTGGAGGCCAACAACGGCGAATTGGTCGTGCGGCTGGCCGATGATCGCGCGTTCGTTCTGGGTGAGAACATCGCCACCACGCCCGGAGAGGTGGTCTATCGCAACCGCATGATGGAACTGATCCAATATGCCCCCGCGACCGACGAGGTCCACGCCAACCCGATCGTGATCTTCCCGCCCTGGATCAACAAGTTCTACATCCTCGACCTCAAACCCGAAAACAGCCTGATCAAATGGATCACCGAACAGGGCTATACCCTGTTCGTGGTCAGCTGGATCAATGCCGATGCCAGCCATGCCGAGATCGGCATGGACGATTACATCGAGGACGGATTCCTGACCGCCATCCAGGAGGTCAAGGCAATCACCGGCGAGAAACAGGTCAATGCCGTGGGCTATTGCATTGCGGGCACCACGCTGCATCTTACCCTCGCGCTGATGGCCAAACGCGGCGACAAATCCGTGAAATCGGCCACCTTCTTCACCGCGCTCACCGATTTCTCCGAACAGGGCGAATTTACCCCCTTCCTTCAGGACGATTTCATCGACGGGATCGAGAAAGAGGTCTCGGCGCAGGGCGTGCTGCGCTCCTTCATCCTGGGGCGCACCATGTCCTTCCTGCGGTCGCGCGATCTGATCTATCAGCCCGCCGTGCGCCATTACATGATGGGCGAGGCCCCGCCCGCCTTCGATCTGCTCTACTGGAACGGTGACGGCTCCAACCTGCCGGGACGGATGACGGTGCAATATCTGCGCGGCCTGTGTCAGGCCAACGAGTTCGTCGAGGGCGGGATAGAGCTGTGCGGCGAGCGGCTGCATGTCTCGGACGTCAAGGTGCCGCTCATGTCCATCACCTGCGAGAGCGACCATATCGCGCCGTGGAAGGATTGCTATCGCGGCTTTCAGCAGACCGGCGCCAAGGACCGCACCTTCATCGTCTCGGAATCCGGTCACATCGCGGGGATCGTCAATCCGCCCGCCAAGAAGAAATACGGCCATTACACCAATGAGGATCTGAGCGGCGATGCGGAGGCCTGGCTGGCAGGGGCCACGCGGCACGACAGCTCGTGGTGGCCGCGCTGGGAGGCGTGGCTTGCCAAGCGCTCGGGCAAGATGGTGCCTGCGCGGGTTCCGGGCGATTCGGAGCACAAACCCCTTGTCCCGGCCCCCGGAACCTATGTGCGCAAGAAGGCAACCATCTGATCGCACGGACAAATCCGGACTTCATGACAGATTTGCTGCACCGCAGAAAAAATCCTTGAAATGCTGCGGTGCAGCACGTATGTTCCTTTCAGTTGCACAACACAGCGGATGCCCCGCTCCAACTGAAAGGACTACGATCATGACCAAAACCCAAGACTTCACCGCCGTGTTCAAAGATTTCCTCGGCGCGTTCCCGGTTGACACCAAGGCGTTCGAGGACTCCTTCAAGAACCAGGCCGCCCTGAACGAGAAGCTGTCGGGCGTTGCCCTCTCGGCTGCCGAGAAATCGGCTGAAATCTCGAGCAAATGGACCAAGGAAACCCTCGCCAAGCTGGCCGAGATTTCCAAAGCCAAGACCGAGCCGGCCGACTACGCCAAGGCGATGACCGATTTCGCATCGGCCAATGCCGAAGTCGCTGCCGAGCACCTTGCTGCCTATGCCGAAGTTGCGAAAAAAGTTCAGGCCGAGACCGTCGAACTGCTTCTCGCCGCTGGCAAGAACATCCAGGAAGATGCTGCCAACGCCGTCAAGAAAGCCGCTGACGACGTGACCGCCGCGACCAAGAAAGCGACCGCCGCCGCCAAGTAATCGGCCCCGGTCAGAGTTGCCGGACTGTCCCATTCCCCTCCCAAGCGGGACAGGATCTGTGCAGGGCGAGCCAATGCGGCTCGCCCTTTCTTTTTGCTGCACAGGCGGCTAAGCTGCGGCGCAGCGCTGCACACCCTGGGAGGGTTCCCTTTGGCCGATACAAAAAAACCGCTGCTGATCAAACGCTATGCCAGCCGCCGCCTCTACAACACCGAAACCTCGGATTACGTGACGCTCGAGGATATCGCCTCATTCATCCGCGAGGGGCGCGAGGTGCAGATCATCGACCTCAAGTCCGGCGATGACCTCACACGTCAATACCTGCTCCAGATCATCGCCGAACACGAGAGCCGCGGCGAAAGCGTGCTGCCGATCAACGTGCTCACCGATCTTGTGCGCAGCTACACGACGCAGGCAACCAGCGTCGTCCCCGAATTCCTTGCCGCCAGCTTCGAGATGCTGCGCGACGGCCAATCGAAGCTGCTCCAGAACATGACCAAGGCCAACCCGCTCGCGGCCATGCCGGGCATGGAGGCGATGCGCGCCCAGCAGGAGGCCTTCATGAAGGCGATGACGGGCGGCTTTGGCGGTCTGTCCGGGACCGGACCGAAGCCGGAGACCGGCGACGAGGGCGAAGATCTCGACTCGATCCGCAAGCAGCTTGCCGAATTGCAGGCCAAGCTGTCGAAGATCGACAAGTAGGCCGCGATGGCCGAGGGGCGGGGGCGGATCACCCTCTGGGGCATAGAGGTGTTCATGGCCGCCGCCGACGAGCGGTCCATTTCCGCCGCCGCCCGCCGTCTCGGGTCAAGTCCCTCGGCGGTGAGCCAGCAACTCACCAATCTCGAGGGCGCCGTGGGGGCCACTCTGCTGCAACGCAACGCGCGCCCGATCCGTCTCACGCCCGCAGGCGAGATCATGCACCGGCGGGCCCGCGCCATCCTCGACGAGGCGGCACAGGCCCGCGCCGAACTCGCCATGTCGCACCTCTCGACGCTGACGCGGTTCCGTCTCGGCACGATCGAGGATCTGGAGGCCGACGTGACGCCGCATCTGCTCACCCATATGGCGGGCGATCTCAAGGGCTGTCAGTTCCTTCTGGAAACCGGGGCCAGCCATGATCTCTATGACCAGCTTGACGCGCGCACGCTCGACATCATCGTGGCATCAGAGCTGGGTGATGGCGATGACTGGACCGAGGTGCATCCCGTCTTGCGCGAATGTTTCGTGGTGGTCGCCCCCAAGGGCGCAATCCGCCCCGAACGCGAGCTTCTGCGCGAATTGAAACGCCTGCCGCTCATCCAGTATACGCAGCGCCACTACATGGGCCGCCTCATCTCGGCGCATATGGCACGCGAGGGGCTGAGCCTGCCCTACCGGTTCGAACTGGACAGCTACCACTCCATCCTTGCGCTGGTGGGACAGGGGGCGGGCTGGTCGATCCTGACGCCCTTGGCGCTCATGCGGGCGCGCCGCTTCGCCGATCAGATCGACGTGATGGAACTGCCGTTGACCCCGCTCAGCCGCACGATCAGCGTGATCGCGCGCAAGGGCATCCTGCAGGACATGCCCGCACGGATCGCCGCGCGGCTCAAACCGGTGTTGCAAGAGGCCGTCGTCGCACCGGCCATCGCGCGCCACCCGTTCCTCGCCTCGGGGCTCACGCTGCTATGACCCGCGCCGCGCGGCAAAGAACCGCGTGAGCAGCGCCTGCGCCTCGCCCGCCCCGATCCCGTCATAAACCTCCGGCACATGGTGGCATTGCGGATGCGAAAACACCCGCGCCCCTTGCGCCACCCCGCCCGACTTGGGATCGGACGCCCCATAATAAAGCCGCGCAATCCGCGCCGCCGAGAGCGCCGCCGCGCACATCGCGCATGGCTCCAGCGTCACATAGACAACATGGCCGGGCAACCGCTCCGACCCGAGCATGGCACAAGCCTGCCGAAGCGCGAGGATCTCCGCATGTGCCGTCGGATCGCTCAGTTCCCGCGTCCGGTTGCCGGCGCGCGCCACGATCTCCCCCGTAGGCGCGACCACCACCGCGCCCACGGGCACCTCGCCGCGGCGGGCGGCGGCCTGCGCCTCGTCCAGCGCCGCGCTCATATGGCTGCGAAACACCATGTGCGCTTGTCGCCCGCGCGCAGCCCTTTCGCAAGCCCCGGCTTTGCGCTATGGGCGCGTTCATGAACAGCACCCCCCCAGAGGGCGAGCGTATCGCCAAGGTCATCGCCCGGTCGGGCCGCGCCAGCCGTCGTGAGGCCGAACGCCTCATCGCCGAAGGCCGCGTCTCCGTGAACGGGCAGAAGATCACCTCGCCCGCGCTCAACGTCACCGCCGCCGATAAGATCGTGGTGGACGGACTTGCGCTTGCCGCGCCCGAACCCGCCCGTCTCTGGCTCTACCACAAGCCCAAGGGGCTCGTGACCACCAGCCGCGACGAAAAGGGCCGCCCCACCATCTATGACGACCTGCCGGCGGACCTGCCCCGCGTGATCAGCGTGGGTCGGCTCGATCTCAATTCCGAGGGGCTGTTGCTGCTCACCAACGATGGCGCACTCAAGCGGCGTCTGGAACTGCCCTCGACCGGCTGGCTGCGCCGCTACCGGGTGCGCGTCAACGGCACGCCGTCGGATGCCACATTCGAGCCATTGCGCAAGGGGCTGACCATCGACGGGGAACGGTTCCAGCCGATGACCGTCACGCTCGACCGCCAGAAAGGCGCCAATGCCTGGGCCACGGTGTCCATCCGCGAGGGCAAGAACCGCGAGATCCGCCGCGCGATGGAGGCGCTGGGGCTTGTGGTCAACCGCCTCATCCGGCTTTCCTACGGCCCGTTCCAGCTTGGCAAGCTCGAGCCCGGCGCGGTCGAGGAAATCCGTGCGCGCGTGCTGCGCGATCAACTTGGCCTCACCGCCCCCGACGCGCCCGCGCCGCTCAAGCCCAAACCCAAACCCCAGCGCAGCCGCCGCCCGAGCGCCTGATTTCTTCTGGCCTGAAATATCCCGGGGGTGTGGGGGCTGGCCCCCACTTGACCCCGCGTGTGGGGGCTGGCCCGCACGCCGCGCTCAGAGGTCAATCGCCGCCATCACCTCCGGCTCGATCACCTCGACCCCCGGCAAGGCCGCCACCAGCGCCGCCGCCGATTGCTCGAGGATCGGGAAGGTGCGGTAATGGCACGGGATCACTACCTTGAAATCGAAAAAGGTCTTGGCGGCATAGGCCGCGCGCGCCATGTCCATGGTGAAATGCCCGCCCGCGCAGAGAATGCCGATATCGGGTGCGTGCAGGGCGTTGAACACGCCCATATCCGCCATCACGTCGGTGTCGCCCGAGACATAGATCACCCGGCCTTCCCCGGCGATCATGTAACCGCATTCGCTGCCCGTGACCTTCGGTCCGTCGGGCGTGGCGATCGAGGTGGAGTGCGTCGCGTGCACCATCGTCACCTTGACGCCGCCCAGATCGACCGTGCCGCCCTTGTTGAAGCCGACGGTCTCGATTCCGTCCTTTTCGGCCCACCAGGACATGAGGTCATATTGTCCCACCACCGGCACGCCCAGCGATTTTGCCAGCGGCAGAACATCGGCCACATGGTCGAAATGCGCATGCGTCAGCAGGATATGCGTGGCGCCTTCGGTTGCCGCCGCGTGGCTTTCCTCGGGCAGCATCGGATTGCCGTTGAGCCACGGGTCGATGAGCAGGACCTGCCCGCCGATCTCGAGGCGGAACGAACTGTGGCCAAGCCAGGTAATGCGCATTGCGGTCTCCCTTCGCGTGTGTCGCGTCCAGCCTAACAGACCTGTCGTCGCTGAAAACCCCCGCCCGCTTGCCTCTGCCGCGCCACGCGGGTAAACGCATCCCGACCCGATCATGGAGTTCTGCATGTCCATCGACACAACAACCGCCGCCCGTGTGGCCAAGCTTGCGCGGATCCGCGTGGACGAGGCCGCGCTGCCCGCGCTTGCGCAGGAATTCAACACCATTCTCGGCTTCATCGAGCAGTTGAACGAGGTCGATGTCGCGGGGGTCGAGCCGATGACCTCCGTCACGCCCATGCGCCTCAAGCGGCGCGCCGATGTGGTGACGGATGGCGACCGGCAGGCCGAGATCCTGTCCAACGCGCCCGATGCGCGCGAGGGCTTCTTTGCGGTGCCGAAAGTGGTGGAATGAGCATGACCGATCTCAACCGTCTGAGCATTGCCGAGGCCCGCGACGCCCTGCGCCGGGGCGAGGTGACGAGCCTCGATCTGACCGAGGCCTGCCTCGCCGCCATCGAAGGGGCGGGCGCGCTCAACGCCTTTGTTCATCACACCCCCGGTCTGGCGCGCGAACAGGCGCGCGCGGCGGACGCGCGGATCGCGGCGGGCGACGCGCCCGCGATGTGTGGCATCCCGCTCGGGATCAAGGATCTCTTCTGCACCAGGGGCGTGCCCTCGCAGGCCGCGAGCCGCATTCTGCAAGGCTTCAGGCCGCAATACGAATCGACCGTCACGCAGAACCTCTTTGATGCGGGTGCGGTGATGCTGGGTAAGCTCAACATGGACGAGTTTGCCATGGGGTCGAGCAACGAGACCTCCTGCTATGGCGATGTGGTCAATCCGTGGCGGCGCGGCAATGACGCCACGCCGCTCACGCCGGGCGGCTCATCGGGCGGGTCGGCCAGCGCCGTGGCCGCCGATCTTTGCCTTGCCGCGACCGGCACCGATACCGGCGGCTCGATCCGCCAACCTGCGGCCTTTGCCGGCATCACCGGCATCAAGCCCACCTATGGGCGCTGCTCGCGGTGGGGGATCGTGGCCTTTGCCTCGTCGCTCGATCAGGCCGGACCGATGACCAAGACGGTGCGCGACGCGGCGATCATGCTGGGCGCGATGTGCGGCCATGATCCCAAGGACAGCACCTCGGCCGATCTGCCCGTGCCGGATTTCGAGGCGATGCTGTCGGGCGACATTCGCGGCAAGGTGATCGGGATTCCGAAAGAATACCGCATGGACGGGATGCCCGAAGAGATCGAGGCGCTTTGGACGCAAGGCGCGCAGATGCTGCGCGACGCGGGCGCGGAGATCCGCGATATCAGCCTGCCGCACACCAAATACGCGCTGCCCGCCTATTACGTGATCGCGCCCGCTGAGGCCTCCTCGAACCTCGCGCGCTATGACGGGGTGCGTTATGGCCACCGCGCGAAGCTGGCGCAGGGCGACGGCATCACCGAGATGTATGAAAAGACCCGCGCCGAGGGGTTTGGCGCGGAGGTGCAGCGCCGGGTGATGATCGGGACCTATGTGCTCTCTGCCGGGTTCTACGACGCCTATTACAATCGCGCGCGCCGGGTGCGAACGCTGATCAAGCGCGATTTCGAGGAGGTGTTTGCCGCCGGGGTCGATGCGATCCTGACGCCCGCCACGCCATCGGCGGCCTTTGGTCTGGGCGAGATGGCAGCGGCCGATCCCGTGCAGATGTATCTCAACGACGTGTTCACCGTGACGGTGAACCTCGCCGGTCTGCCGGGTATCGCGGTGCCCGCAGGGTTGGACGGCCGCGGGCTTCCGCTTGGCCTGCAACTCATCGGGCGGCCCTGGGAAGAGGGCGATCTGCTCAACACCGCCTATGCGCTCGAAGCGGCGGCGGGGTTTGTGGCCAAGCCCGCGAAATGGTGGTAAATCCCGTTCCGAGCGGGTTGATTTTCAGGATGTTTGACATGCGTGCGACTCTTGTGTTCGTTGTCCTCGCGGCGCTTGCGGCGTGCGCTCCGGCGATCCCCGACAGCGGCGCCGGCGTAGACCCCGGAACCGGCGTGGGTTTTGGCAACTACCAGGATTATCAGCGCCAGAAAGCCGAACGCGAGGCGGCGCTTGCGGGCGCGGCCCTGCCACCGCCCAATGCGGTGTCCTCCGAACCGCTGGGCGCACCCCCCCGCCCCGCGAGCGAGGCCGAGCAGCTTGCCGCCGACACCCGCGCCGCCCTCGGGGTCGATCCCGCCACGGGCCGCGAGATGGTGCAGGCCAGCCCGTCGAACCCGCCGCCTGCGGTGACCAACGCGGTGGGGATCTCGCAGGAGAATAGTTTCGACGCGGTCGGCTCTGAGCGCTCGATCGAACAGGACGCTGCCCGGATCGCACAAAACCGGGCGCAATATCAGGTGGTTCAGCCCGAGGCGATCGGCCCGCGCCCCGGCGATGTCGGCCCCAACATCGTGGCCTATGCGCTGGCCACCAACCATCCGCGCGGCACCCAGATTTATCGCCGCGTCGGTGTGAACCTGCAAGCCAAGGCCGAACGGGCCTGCCGCGACTATCCGTCGCCCGATCAGGCGCAGCTCGACTTCCTGAGCCGGGGCGGGCCGGAGCGCGACCGCCTTGGCCTTGACCCCGATGGCGACGGCTATGCCTGCGACTGGGATCCCGCGCCCTTCCGCCGCGCGGTGCAGAACTGAGCGTGACCGGGGCGGTGACGGGCGCAATCCGAAGCCGCCCCTCGCCCAACCACGGCCCGCGCCGCGATGGCGCGCGCCCCGACCTTATCGTGCTGCATTACACAGCCATGACCACGGCCGAGGCCGCGCTTGACCGGCTTTGTGATCCTGCGGCGGAGGTCTCGGCGCATTACCTGATCGCCGAGCGCGGCACGGTCTGGCAATTGGTGCCCGAAAGCCTGCGCGCCTGGCACGCCGGGGCCGGACGCTGGGGCCGGGTGAGCGATGTCAATTCGCGCTCCGTCGGGATCGAGCTGGCCAATACCGGCGCTCACCCCTTTCCCGCGCCGCAAATGTCGGCGCTGCGCGCGCTGATGGCCGGGATCATGGCGCGTTGGTCCATTCCTCCCGCCCGTGTCATCGCCCATTCCGACATGGCGCCGCTGCGCAAATCCGATCCGGGGCGGCGCTTTGACTGGCGCGGGCTGGCGCGTGACGGGCTGACGGTCTGGTCGGATGCCACGGGGCAGCGAACCAATATGGGCGCGTTCCTGCGCGATGCCGGACTGTTTGGCTACGACATCGGCGGCAATGCGCCCGAGGCTGTGCTGACGGCCTTCCGCCTTCGCTTTCGACCCTCTGCCGACGGCCCGCTCGACGGCACCGATTGCGCGCGCATGGCCGATCTGGCCGCGCGCTTTCCCGTTGACCGGACAACGCCGACCGCCTAAGTCGGGCAACGCGCGGAGGGCTGGATGGCCGCGACACGCCCGTGAGGGAGTGGCGAGGAAAGTCCGGACTCCACAAGACAACGGTGCCGGGTAACGCCCGGCCGGGGCAACCCGAGGGAAAGCGCCACAGAGAACAGACCGCCCAGACGGCTCGGTCTTGCCGACGCGGCTGGGTAAGGGTGAAACGGTGGGGTAAGAGCCCACCGCGGGACGGGCAACCGGACCGGCATGGCAAGCCCCACCGGGAGCAATGCCGAATAGGGATCGCGCGCGGGGCACTGGTCGGGCAACCGATACCGCCCGCAGGCCATGTCTTGGCCCAGCGATCCGGGTAGGCAGCCAGAGGCGCGCGGGCAACCGCGCGTCAAGACGAATGGCCATCCAAGGAGGGTCTCCTCCTGGACAAAATCCGGCTTACAGGCCCTCCGCGCGCTCTTTTCATTTCTGTCGGGCAAGTTAGAACCAAGGCCATGCCGTATCATTGGAGCGCCCCGCCGCTGGGGGCGCAGGACAACATCACGCTCACGCTCTGGCCGCACCGCTCTTTACCGCGGCGGGGCTTCGCGGGGTTTTTGCTGGCGACCTTCGTGCTGATCTGTATTCCGCTCTTGCCGCTCTTGGGCACGGCGGTGCTTTGGGGGATGTTGCCCTTTCTGCTGCTTGCCGTTGGGGCAATCTGGTGGGCGCTCGAGGCCACCTATCGCAGCGCGCGGCTGAGCGAGGTGCTGACACTCGGCCCCGATGAGGTGCATCTGCGGCGCGTGGAGGCCAAGGGCGAGGTGCGCGA
This sequence comes from Alphaproteobacteria bacterium HGW-Alphaproteobacteria-1, assembly GCA_002842985.1. Taxonomy (GTDB): domain Bacteria; phylum Pseudomonadota; class Alphaproteobacteria; order Rhodobacterales; family Rhodobacteraceae; genus Roseovarius. The sequence goes on along the minus strand of PHEQ01000003.1, from coordinate 214,309 downwards.
GTGGCAGTGCAATCGCTATTGGACGCGGGTGGCAATGCATGTCACGGGCGGGCCGGTGGCGCATTACGTGACGCTCGCGGGCAATGGCCGCGAGGTCGAGATCGGCGCGTTTCTGTCGGAGGACGAGCGCAAGGCACTCTATGCGGATTTGTGCAGGGCGCTGCCGATGGTGCCGAAAACGGGCTGACGCTTTCTTTGGTCATCATGGCCCGGACAGGACCCGGCACGGTGGCCGGGTCCTTGATGCTGGTCGGATTGTGTCAGCGCTTTTCGATATCCACGTAATCGCGCAGCGTCGCGCCCTGATAGAGCTGGCGCGGGCGGCCGATCTTCATTTGCGGATCGGCGATCATCTCTTTCCACTGCGAAATCCAGCCGATCGTGCGCGAGACGGCAAAGATCGGCGTAAACATCGACGTGGGGAAGCCCATCGCCTCGAGGATGATGCCGGAATAAAAATCCACGTTCGGGAACAGCTTCTTGTCGGCGAAATAGGGATCGGCGAGCGCTTGTGCCTCCAACTCCTTGGCGACCTGAAGCGTCGGGTTGTTTTCGACCCCCAGAAGCTCCAGCACCTCGTCGGCGGATTGCTTCATCACCTTGGCGCGCGGGTCGAAGTTCTTGTAGACGCGATGGCCGAAGCCCATCAGGCGGAACGGATCGTCCTTGTCCTTGGCGCGCGCGATGAATTCGGGGATGCGATCGGGCGTACCGATCTCGCGCAGCATCTCGAGGCAGGCCTGATTGGCGCCCCCATGCGCGGGGCCCCAGAGGCAGGCGATGCCCGCCGCGATACAGGCAAACGGGTTCGCGCCAGAGCTTGAGGCCAGCCGCACCGTCGAGGTCGAGGCGTTTTGCTCGTGATCGGCGTGCAGGGTAAAGATCCGGTCCATGGCGCGGCTCAGGATCGGGTTGACCTGGTAATCCTCGGCCGGCACGGCAAAGCACATGCGCAGAAAGTTCGACGCATAGTCGATATCGTTGCGCGGATAGACGAAGGGCTGGCCGACCGAATACTTGTAGGCCCAGGCGGCGATGGTCGGCATCTTGGCAATCAACCGGATCGAGGCCACCTCGCGCTGCCATTCGTCGCGCACATCGGTGCTGTCGTGATAGAAGGCCGACATCGCGCCGACTACGCCCACCATGATCGCCATCGGATGCGCGTCGCGGCGGAAACCGCGGAAGAAATACTGCATCTGTTCGTGCAACATGGTGTGATTGGTCACACGTGTTTCGAAATCCTCAAGCTCTGCAGGCGAGGGCAATTCGCCGTAAAGGAGCAGGTAGCAGACTTCGAGGAAATGCGATTTCTCGGCCAATTGGTCGATCGGATAGCCACGATGCAGAAGCTCTCCCTTGTCGCCGTCGATAAAGGTGATGGTGCTGTCGCAGCTCGCCGTCGAGGTGAAGCCCGGATCGTAGGTAAAGACACCGGCGGTGCCATAAAGCTTGCGGATATCGATCACGTCCGGCCCCACCGTCGGGGAGAAGATCGGCAAGTCGTAGGTCTTGCCATCGATTTCCAGCTTGGCGGATCGTTTCTCGTCAGACATCAGGGGTCCTCCCTTGCAGCGACCGAAAACGCGCGGATTGCGCCCCCGGACCGGGTAAGTGTCATGCCTGCCCGAAGATCAATCCCCGAGCCGGGCGGCATCGGTCAGTCGGGCGGTGGTTTCGTCCCGCCCAAGGACCAGCATCATGTCGAGCACGCTCGGTGTCGCGCTGCGGCCCGCGAGCGCGGCGCGCAGCGGGCCGGCAAGCTTGCCGAACTTCATTCCATGGTCTTCGGCGAATTGGGTTACCAATTCCTCAATTCCGTCACGCGTCCACGTAGCATTTTGCAACTGCGGCGTCAATTCCTCCAGTATACCACGGGATACATCATCGAGATGCACCGCCGCCGCAGCTTCCGTCACGACGGGGCGCTCGGCAAGAATAAAGGCCGCTTTGTCAAGCAGTTCGGGGAATGTCTTGGCTCGCTCCTTGAGGCAATACATGCCCCGCTCCAGCAAGAACATCTTGTCCTCGGAGAGCGGCGACTGGCCGGTTGCAGCGAGAAAGCCGCACAATTCATGCAGCAGTGCAGCATCTTCCATCGCCGCGATATGCTGGCCGCAGAGATTCTCGAGCTTCTTGAAGTCAAGACGCGCGGGTGACTTGCCGATTCCGGTGATGTCGAACCACGCGCGCGCTTGCGCGTCGCTGAAGAATTCGTCGTCGCCATGGCTCCAGCCAAGCCGCGCCAGGTAATTGCGCATCCCCGAAGCCGGATAGCCCATCTTCTGGTATTCCTCGACGCCAAGAGCGCCGTGGCGCTTGCTGAGCTTCTTACCGTCGGGGCCGTGAATGAGCGGGATATGCGCGTATACAGGCAGCGGCCAGCCCATTGCCTCGTAGATCATCATCTGGCGCGCGGCATTGTTGAGGTGATCGTCGCCCCGGATCACGTGGGTCACGCCCATGTCATGGTCATCCACCGCCACCGCCAGCATGTAGACGGGTGTGCCATCGCTGCGTAACAGCACCATGTCATCAAGCTGGTCGTTGCGGATGGTCACATCGCCCTGCACCACGTCGCGGATCACCGTTGCGCCCTCAAGCGGGGCCTTGATGCGGATCACGAAGGGCGCGTCGGGATAGGTGGCGGGATCAGCGTCGCGCCAAGGGCTGCGGTAAAGTGTCGAGCGGCCTTCGGCTCTCGCCGTCTCGCGGAAGATTTCGATTTCCTCCTGCGTGGCAAAGCATTTATAGGCCCTGCCCTCGGCCAGAAGCTGATGCGCCACCTCGGCGTGGCGGGGGGCGCGGGCGAACTGGCTTACCGCCTCGCCATCATGGTCAAGCCCCAGCCAGGCCAGCCCGTCGAGAATCGCCCGGCTTGCTTCGGGGGTGGAGCGGGCGCGGTCCGTATCCTCGATCCGAAGCAGGAATTTGCCGCCCCGACCGCGCGCATAGAGCCAGTTGAACAGGGCCGTGCGCGCACCGCCGATATGGAGATATCCGGTGGGCGAGGGGGCAAAACGGGTCACGACCTGTTGCGGCATGGGCAAGCTTAACCTTTTGGTAAGGATCATCGGGTGAGAATGACGCCTGTCTATCGGTCCGCCGGGAGGGTGACAAGTGCGGCGCACCGCAGAGGGGATCATGGCGGTCTGGCTGGCGCAGCGCGGGGCGCTTTTCCCGTGGGTGCCGGTGCTGTTGGCCTGCGGGATCGGCGGCTATTTCGTCCTGTCGACCGAACCGCCGGTCTCTGTGTTGGCGGTCTCTGGCGGGCTTGGCGTGACCCTTCTCTTGCTGGCGCTCGGGCGCGGGCGGGAATGGTCCGGACCTCTGGGCGTGGCCTTGGCTGTGGTGCTCATCGGCTTTGCCATCGCCGGAGCGCGGGCGCACTGGGTTGCGGGGCCGGTGCTCGGCTGGCGTTATTACGGGCCGGTGGAGGGGCGGATCGTGGGAATCGACCGGTCCGCTTCGGACGCGCTGCGCCTCACGCTTGACCGGGTGGTGCTGGCGCGGGTCGAGCCGGAACGGGTGCCGCACCGCGTGCGCGTCTCGCTTCATGACACGGGTGGGGTAGTGCCGATTGCGGGCCTGCGGGTGATGACCACGGCGCATCTGGCACCACCCTCGGGACCGGTCGAGCCGGGCGGCTTCGACTTTCGCCGCCATGCCTGGTTTCAGGGGGTTGGCGCTGTCGGCTATGCCCGCGTGCCGCTGCTGGCGGTGGCAGGCCCGGAGGGCGGCTTGCGCGTTTTCGCGGCACGCATGGCGTTGGCCGAACATGTGCGTACGCGGCTGCCCGGGCAGGTGGGCGCCTTTGCCGCCGCGATCATGACCGGAGATCGTTCAGGCCTGTCACAGCAGACGCTGGAGGCGATGCGCATCTCGAACCTTGCGCATCTTCTGGCGATCTCGGGGCTGCACATGGGCCTTGTGGCGGGGTTTGTCTTTGCGTCCACGCGTCTGGCGCTTGCGGCGATCCCGCGTGTTGCCCTGCGCTGGCCTGTCAAAAAAAATGCGGCCGCCGTCGCGGTCCTCGCAGCCGCGGGTTATCTGGCGCTTTCGGGTGGCAATGTGGCGACCGAGCGCGCCTTTGTCATGGTGTCGGTGATGCTGGTGGCGGTGATGCTCGAGCGACGCGCGCTCAGCCTGCGCGCTGTGGCGGTCGCGGCCGTGATCTTGCTTTGCCTGCGACCCGAGGCGCTGCTTGGGCCGGGCTTCCAGATGTCCTTTGCCGCGACGGTGGCGCTGGTTGCGGTGTTCGGGTGGTTCAGGGATGCCGCCGTGCCCCTCGGGCCGCGCTGGTTGCGACCCATGCTTGCGGTGGTGATCTCCTCGGCGGTGGCGGGGGCGGCGACGGCGCCGGTGGCGGCCGCGCACTTCAACCAGATGGCGCAATACGGGTTGTTGGCCAACCTGCTGAGCGTCCCGCTCATGGGGGTGCTGGTCATGCCCGCTGCGGTGGTCGCGGCACTGCTGATGCCTCTGGGTCTCGATTGGATACCACTTTGGGTGATGGGGCAGGGGTTGCGCTGGATTCTCGGCGTATCGGGCTGGGTGGCGGGGCTGGAAGGTGCCCGTATCGCGGTGGTGGCGCCGGGGCCATGGGTCCTTCCGGCGATGGCGCTTGGCGCGCTGACGGTCATTCTATGGCAGGGGCGCGGGCGTTTTCTCGGCCTTTTGCCGGTGTTGATCTCTGTCTGGCTCTGGTCCGGGGCAGAGCGCCCGCATCTTCTTGTGTCTGACACGGGCAGCCTTGTGGGGGTGATGACTGCGGAGGGTCGCGCGCTCAACACGCCGCGTGGCGGCGGATTCGTGGCGGGCAACTGGCTGGAGAACGATGGCGACGCAGCGGATCAGTCAGAGGCCCATGCCCGCTGGCACGATGCCGTGCTCGATCCCTTGGGCGTGATTCTGGTCGCAGGCAGGGCGGCTGCACGCGCGCCGCGCGACTGTGGCGGGGCTGATTTCGTGATCTTCACAGCAGACCCGGATAACCTGCCCGTCGGCTCCTGCCAGGTGATCACACCCGAAACGCTGCGCCTCTCGGGCGCGCTCGGCCTTGTTGAAAAAGCGGGCGTGCTGCATTTGCAGAGCGCCGCCGATATCACCGGACAGCGCCTATGGTCGCCTCAATAGCTGCGGATGAGGCCCACAAGACGGCCCTGAACGCGCACCATGTCCTCGGGCAGGACACGGGTTTCGTATGCCGGGTTCGCAGCCTCGAGCGCGATGGCGTTGCCGCGCCGGAAGAAACGCTTGAGCGTCGCCTCCTGATCCTCGATCAGCGCCACGACGATATCGCCGTTATCGGCCACCGAGGTTTCACGGATGATGACCACGTCGCCGTCGTTGATCCCGGCCTCGATCATCGAATCGCCCTTGACCTCGAGCGCGTAATGCGTGCCGCGTCCCGCGATCATATCACCGGGCACGGCGACGGTGTGACTGGCATGGGCGATAGCCTCGATCGGGACCCCGGCGGCGATGCGCCCCATGACCGGCAGCGTCACCGCTGTCGCCGTCTCGACAGGGTGGGCGTTGGCCGGTTGCGGCGCGCGCGGGCGGTCGCCCTCGATCACGCGCGGGGTAAAGCCGGTCGCCGCGCCGCCAAGCGCCTCCGGCAGCTTGACGATTTCAAGCGCGCGTGCGCGATGCGCCAGTCTGCGGATAAATCCCCGCTCTTCCAGCGCCGTGATAAGACGGTGAATGCCCGATTTCGACCGCAGGTCCAGCGCCTCACGCATTTCATCGAAACTGGGAGGCACGCCATCGCGCTGCACCCGTTTTTGAATGAACTCCAGCAGATCGAGCTGTTTCTTGGTCAGCATCTCGCAGCCCTCGCGACAAATTCACGTTTGTTCTACCCTTGTTCTCTCTTTGTGTCAATCCGATCTTGCGGAGTGGCGTTCGAAAGGCACAGCGGGTGTAGCCTGACCGCAGCGCGACAAGCCAGTTTACAGTAAATGACAGCGTTTGCGCCTTCTCTCCCGGTTTTCTGCGCTGATCTCGGCCCAAGCACGATTTCCCGCCTCTGCGGCCGGTTTCGACGTATCGCCGCAAACTTCGCAGATCCCCTCCCGCCGCACCCTCTAGCGCCGCCGTGTCCCTTATTTACAAGGCCCATTCGGCCATGTTCGGCGTCTTCCGGCGTCACTGTAATATAGGGTGTCACCTAACAGGTGTAGCCACGTCGGGATGGTGGCGCCGGATCGGTCCGGCACCGCGCATGAAGTGGGAGAAAAACCCTTGCTTCGCTTGCCTGCCACCTGGCGATCGCGCGCCTCATCGCTCTGGGCCAAAGCCCTCTTTCGGGCCCGTTACTCTGCCCAATCCCAAGGTCGCACGAATTGTCCCAGCACATGCCCGACAGCGTCGCTCTCCGCTGCGTCAGTGCGTGACACTTTCGCCACCAGCCCGCGCTTCTTGTCATCGACCACGTTCGTCACGCGCGCGGCGATCCCCGCTTCTTCCAGCGCGGCGTTGTAGATGCGCGTGATCGCACGCTTGCGCAGATCGGGCTTGAACACCTTGCCGACGGCGGTCTTGGGCAATTCGTCCAGCACCTCGATGAATTTCGGCTGTGCCGCGCGCTCGTGGACATGGACCTTGCAATGATCCAGCAATTCCTCGCCGCTCGCCGTGGCCCCCGCCACAAGCTCGACATAGGCACAGGGCATCTCGCCGGCATGAGCATCGGGCTGGCCGATGGCCCCGGCCATGGCAACAGCGGGATGCGTCATCAGCGCCTCCTCGATCTCGGCGGGGTCGATATTGTGGCCACCGCGAATGATCAGGTCCTTGGCGCGCCCGGTGATCCAGAGATAGCCATCGCCATCGAGCCGCCCCAGGTCGCCGGTGCGCAGGTATTTGTCATAATGGTAAAGCGACTTGTTCTTGTCGGTCTCGGTATAGGTGTTGCCCGCGAAGACGCCCGGATTGGAGAGGCAGATCTCGCCCACCTCGTCCACGGCGCAATCGATCGGGCCATGCGGCGTTTCCTTGATGATGCGCACATCCGTATAGGGAAAGGGCACGCCGACCGAACCCACCTTTTTAGCGCCACCCGGCGGGTTGGACGAGACCAGACAGGTCGCCTCGGTCAGGCCGTAGGCCTCGATAATGGTCATCCCCGTCGCCTTCTCGAACCGGTTGAACAGTTCAAGCGGCATCGGGGCTGATCCGGAAATCGCATTCTTGACGGTGGAAATATCGGCATCCACCTTGCGTTGCATCAGCACGGCTGCCGCTGTCGGCACGGTGACGACAAAGGTGGTCTTGTAGCGTTCGCACAGCTTCCAGAAATTGTCGAACACCCCCTCGCCGCGATATCCGGCAGGCGTCGGGAACACGACATGTGCACCGGACTTGATCATCGACATCAGAACGGCCTGACAGGCCATGACATGAAACAGCGGCAGCGGGCACATCACGCTATCGGATTCGCTGAACAGGACGGCATCGCCCAGCCAGCCGTTATAGACCATGCCGGAATACTTGTGCTGGGCAACCTTGGGCATTCCGGTGGTGCCGCCGGTGTGGAAATAGGCGGCCACACGGTCGCCCGTGCTATCGGCGAAGCTCAGGCTCTTGGGCTGGCCCGCCATCGCCTTGTTGAAATCGCGCACGTCGGCATGGTGCTGCACCGGGTTCTTGGGACGCACCAGCGGCACGATCCAGCTTTTCGGCGGGGTCAGGTAGCGGTTGAGGTCGATTTCCAGCACCGTATGCACGTTTGGCGCATGGCGCACCGCCTCGGCGGTCTTTTGCGCGATATCGGTCTTGGGGAAGGCCTTGAGCGTCACCACCACCTTGGCCCCCGTCTCGCGCAGGATCGCGCTGATCTGCTCGGGTTCCAGCAGCGGGTTGATCGGGTTGACGATCCCGGCAATTGCCGCGCCAAGAGTTGCCACCGCCGTCTCGATCGTGTTGGGCAGGACGAGGGCGACCACGTCCGTTTCCTTGATCTTGAGGCTGCGGAAGAGGTTGGCCGCTTGGCAGCTCTGTTCGTGGAACTGCTTCCAGGTGAGGGTCACGGCCTTGTCTGTCGGACCGGAAAGAAGCTGATAGCTGATCGCCGGACGGTCGGGAAAGGCGCGCGCCGTGGCATTCAGCATCTCGTGGAGCGTCGTCGGCTTGTCGCGCGCCTCCCACGGCATCTCATTCTGCATGTCGAGCGCGTCCTGCCGCGAGGTGAACGTCATGGCCTTTCCTCCCTTGATCCCCGCGCCTCTCCCTGCGCGGATTTTCCCGTTCGAAACAGCATGTGCGGGAACGTGGCGCTGCGCAAGTTTTACGCTGCGTTTTGGTGCGATACCGCTTGCTATTTCGCGCGCGTCACCCTCGGACCTGATCCAAGGGTCTCTTTCGGCTTTGATCCTTGCGGGGTGACAGCGGGAAGCACTCTGACAAAAACAGTCGGAAATATCGATTGACTCTTTTTGTCGGAATTGCCAGAACTGCTCGGGCAATCCACGCGGACAAACGGAGCCTTCCATGACCCCGATCAAGACCCTTCTCGGCGCAACCGCCCTTGTGGCACTGGCCGCCCCTGCCCTCGCGCAGGAGGTCAACGTTTATTCCAGCCGCCATTATGACAGCGACGACACGCTCTATGCTGCCTTTACCGAGGCGACCGGCATCACCGTCAACCGAATCGAGGCCGAGGCCAACGAACTTGTCCAGCGGATGCAGGCCGAGGGTGCCAACAGCCCGGCGGATGTGTTCATGACCGTAGATGTGGGCAATATCGCCCGCGCCGAGGCGGCCGGGCTGCTTCAGCCCTTCACCTCGGAGGTGATCGAGGCCAATGTGCCCGCCCACCTGCGCCATCCGGACAATCTCTGGACCGGGCTATCGCAGCGCGCGCGGATCATCTTCTACGCCAAAGACCGGGTGGCGAACCCGCCGCAAACCTATGAGGCGCTGGCCGATCCGGCCTACAAGGGGCAGGTCTGCATCCGGTCGTCGTCGAATATCTACAACCAATCGCTGCTGGCCTCGATCATCGAGATCAACGGGGCCGAGGCGGCAAGATCCTGGGCCGAGGGCATCGTCGCCAACTTGGCGCGCGGGCCGCAGGGCGGCGATACCGATCAGTTGCGCGGAATCGTCTCGGGCGAGTGCGACATCGCCGTGGCCAATACCTATTACTACGCGCGCGGCCTTGCCGGTGACGTGGAGGGGCTGACCCGCGGGATCGACGGGATCGGCCTGGTCTGGCCCAACCAGGACGGGCGCGGTGCCCATGTCAACCTCGTGGCGGCCGGCATCGCCGCGAACGCCCCCAACAAGGCCGAGGCGACAACCCTTCTGGAATACCTCGCCAGCGAGGCCGCGCAAAAGCAGTTTGCCGAGGCCAATAACGAATACCCGGTGCTGGCCGGTGTCGCGCCCGATGCGCATGTGACGGCCATGGGCGACTTCAAGGCCGACACCACGACGCCCACCGCCTCTTTCGCCACCCATGCGGCCGAGGCGCAGGCGATCTTCAACGCGGTCGGATGGAACTGAGGCGAATTGCACAAAGCCATCCGATGACCTAGGGTCGGGCTCTCCAACAGGAGCCCGGCCTTTTCGCATGACCTCTGTCCGGCTACGCCTGCTCATCCTTGCGCTGCTGCCGCTGGTGGTGCTGATGCCCGCGCTTCTGGCGCTGGCCGTCGGGCGCTGGTCGGCCAATTACGACGCGCTTCTGATCACCAATGTGGAAACCGATCTGCGGGTGGCCGATCAATATGTGCAGCGCATCCTGAGCACGACGGGGGGCGATGTGACGGCGCTGGCGCGGTCGCTGCGTTTTGACGCAGCGCTGCGCGAGACGGCCGAGAGCCTGCCTGCCTTCCTGGCCCGCGAGCGCGAGGCGCTCGGCCTCGATTTCCTCTATTATCGGCCCCGTGCCGCCATACCGCATGGCTTTCCGGTGATCGCCCGCGCGGCCGCCGGGGTGCCCGCCACCGAGATCGACATTTTTTCCCCCGAGGCGCTTTTCGCCCTGCCCGAAACCGGCGCGGCGCTGACGGAGCGCGCCCGCGTGCCGCTCATTCCGACACAGGCCGCCGTGCCGACCACCCGCATCGTCGAGGATCGCGGCATGGTCATACACAGCGCGACGCCGGTGACGACCGAAGGGCGCGAGGGGGTGCTGGTGGGGGGCATCCTGCTCAACCGCAACCTCGAGTTCATCGACACGATCAACGCGCTGGTCTATCAGGACACAGGCCGCGCGGGGGCGCGGCAGGGCACCGCCACGCTCTTTCTGGAGGATGTGCGCGTCTCGACCAATGTGCGCCTTTTCGAGGGTGCGCGCGCGCTCGGCACCCGCGTCTCGGCGGCGGTGCGCGGTGCGGTTCTGGGTGCGGGGCAGACCTGGCTCGACAGCGCCTTTGTCGTCAATGACTGGTATATCTCGGCCTATCGCCCGATCACCGACAGTTTCGGCGCGCGTGTCGGGATGCTTTATGTCGGCTATCTCCAGGCACCGTTCGATGCCGCGCGGCGCAACGCCTATATCCTTGTTTTTGCGTCTTTCCTTGCGGTTCTGGCGATCAGCGTGCCACTTTTTCTGCGGCTTGCACGCAATATTTTTTCCCCGCTCGAACGGATGACGCAGACCATGGCGCGGGTCGAGGCGGGCGATCTTGAGGCACGCATCGGCCGCGTGGCGGCCCGCGACGAGATCGGCGCGGTGGCCGCGCATCTCGACAGCCTGCTTGATCAGGTGCAGGAGCGCGACCGCGCCCTGCGCGCCTGGAACGAGGAACTGAACGCGCGGGTAGAGGACCGCACCGCCGAATTGCGCGCCGCCAATGCCAAGCTCGAGAGCACCTATCAGCAACTGGTCATGTCCGAAAAGCTTGCCTCCATCGGCGAGATCACAGCGGGCGTTGCCCATGAGATCAACAACCCGGCGGCGGTGATCCAGGGCAATCTCGACGTGATCCGCCAGACGCTGGGCGAGGCCGCCGCCCCCGTCGCGCATGAGCTGGGATTGATCGACCGGCAGGTGGGGCGGATCAGCGCCATCGTCGGCAAGCTGCTGCAATTCGCCCGACCCTCGGAATTCGGCACCTTCGAAGAAGATGTGAATCTGGGCCAGGTGCTGCGCGATTGCCTTGTGCTGGTGGATCATGTGCTGTCGAAGGCCGATATCACGGTGGAGATCACCGAGGCCGCCGACACGCCGCTTGTCACCATCAATCCCGGCGAATTGCAGCAGGTCATCATCAACCTTGTCACCAATGCCGCGCAGGCGATGAAGGGTGGCGGGCGGCTGACCATCTCGACCGAGCCTCAGGCACGTGAGGGGCGTGCAGGAGCCGCGCTCATCGTGTCCGATAGCGGGCCGGGTATCGCCCCTGACAAGATCGGATCGGTGTTCGATCCGTTCTTCACCACCAAACCGGGCGAGGGCACGGGCCTTGGCCTGTCGGTCAGCCAGACGCTGATCCGTCAGGCGGGCGGGAACATCTCGGCGCGCAACCGCGCCCATGGCGGGGCCGAGTTTTCCGTCTGGCTGCCTGCGCAAAAGTGAGGGCAGGCCACGCGCGACACCACCTTGACCAAACCCCCTTTCCCATACATATGCCAAAGCCATGACAGACCTCGCTCATATCCGCAATTTCTCGATCGTGGCGCATATCGACCACGGGAAATCCACGCTTGCCGACCGGCTGATCCAGTCGACCGGAACGGTGCAGGATCGCGACATGAAAGAGCAGATGCTCGATGCCATGGATATCGAGCGCGAGCGGGGCATCACGATCAAGGCCAACACCGTGCGCATCGACTACAAGGCGCAGGATGGCGAGACCTATGTTCTCAACCTCATCGACACGCCCGGCCATGTGGACTTCGCCTATGAGGTGAGCCGCTCGATGCGCGCGGTCGAGGGCAGCCTGCTGGTGGTCGACAGCACCCAAGGCGTCGAGGCGCAGACATTGGCCAACGTGTATCAGGCGATCGATGCAGGCCACGAGATCGTGCCCATTCTCAACAAGATCGACCTGCCCGCGTCCGAATGTGACCGGGTGGCCGAACAGATCGAGGATGTGATCGGGATTGACGCCAGCGGTGCCATTCGCGTGTCGGCCAAGACCGGCGTCGGCATTGCCGAGACGCTCGAGGCCATCGTCAAGCTCCTGCCCGCGCCCAAGGGCGACGAGGCCGCGCCGCTCAAGGCGATGCTGGTCGACAGCTGGTATGACGCCTATCTCGGCGTGGTCGTGCTGGTGCGGATCATGGACGGGCGCCTGAAGCGGGGCGACCGCATCCGCATGATCCAGACCGGGGCCACCTACAATGTCGAGCGCATCGGTGTGTTCCGCCCGCAGATGGAAAAGGTCGAGAGCCTTGGCCCCGGCGAGATCGGCTTTATCACCGCCTCGATCAAGCAGGTTCGCGACACCAGGGTGGGTGACACGATCACCCATGAGAAACGCCCCTGCGCCAAAGCGCTGCCGGGCTTCAAACCCTCGGTGCCGGTGGTGTTCTGCGGGCTTTTTCCCGTCGATTCGGCGCAGTTCGACGACATGCGCGACGCCATCGAGAAGCTGGCGCTCAACGACGCTTCGTTCAGCTATGAGATGGAAAGCTCCGCCGCGCTTGGCTTCGGCTTTCGGTGCGGGTTTCTCGGCCTGCTGCATCTCGAGGTGATCCGCGACCGGATCGAGCGCGAATATGACATCGAGCTGATCACGACCGCGCCGTCGGTGGTCTATCACCTGCACATGAAGGACGGCACGATGCGGGAGTTGCACAACCCCGCCGACATGCCCGACCCCTCGCATGTCGAGCGCATCGAGGAACCGCGCATCAAGGCCACGATCATGGTGCCTGACGAGTATCTCGGCGATGTGCTCAAGCTCTGCCAGGACCGGCGCGGTATCCAGATGGACCTGACCTATGCCGGCAGCCGCGCCATGGCGGTCTATGACCTGCCCTTGAACGAGGTGGTGTTCGATTTCTACGACCGGCTGAAATCGGTGACCAAGGGCTATGCCAGCTTTGACTATCAGCTCGAGGGCTACCGCGAGGACAAGCTGGTCAAGATGCAGGTTCTGGTCAATGACGAGCCGGTGGATGCGCTTTCCATGATGGTGCACCGCGACCGCGCCGAAATGCGCGGGCGGGCCATGTGCGAGAAGTTGAAGGACCTGATCCCGCGCCACATGTTCAAGATCCCGATTCAGGCGGCCATCGGCGGCAAGGTCATCGCGCGCGAGACGCTCTCGGCGCTGCGCAAGGACGTGACGGCGAAATGCTATGGCGGGGATGCCACGCGGAAAAAGAAGCTTCTGGAAAAGCAGAAGGCCGGCAAGAAGAAGATGCGCCAGTTCGGCAAGGTGGACATCCCGCAAGAGGCGTTCATCTCGGCGTTGAAGATGGATTCCTAGGGCTTTTCGCCGTGGCGGCGAAAAGCTCTGGCGCGTGTGTGCCGCCGGACCCTGCCCCCCGATAGGGCTTAGGATTCGATGGCGGTTTCGAGGGCCTGGCCGGCATCCTGAACGTCGCGGCCGGCCCCTTGAATGGTTTCGCAGGCGGTCAGCCCAAGGCAGGCCACAAGGCCGATAAACATCATGCGCATGGTGATTTCTCCGATTTGATTGGGTCTTGCAACATGCGGTGCGCATGGCGACAAGGACGCTCCCCGGACCGTGATCCAGTCGCGGAAGCAACATGAGACACTCTGCCTGTTTCGACCGGAATACAACCGCTGATTTCACTGCCGGCGGGCAATCGCTTTTAACACGGTGTCGAAAGTGTCGTTTGGAGCCACGCAGGGGTGAGGTGGTGCCCACCCTTTGAGGACCAAGGGGCGGGACCATGTCCTTTCGGACAGGGCGGGCAAGTGCGTGGCGTTGCGTCCCTTTCCCTGCTCCGTCATCGGGTATATCGCGCGGGAAGCACCAACCATGGCTGGACCCATTGCCGATGACCTGCGCCCTTTGTTCTGCCGAAACCGACCTCATCGCCCATCCCGTGCCCGGCGGTCCGGCGGGGGCCACGGCGCAGATCTGCACCACCTGTGCTGTGCAGATCGACGGCACGCCCGAGCCCGACCACTGGCGCTGCCTCGCCTCAGCGATGTGGGCCGAGGACGCCGCCACGCAGGTTCTTGCCGCACGGATGCTGGCGCGCCTGTCCGGGCATGATTGGGCGCGCGATCTGGCCGATCAACTCTGGCTTGAGGATGATACCCGCACCTGGGTCGAGAATTTGCAGCAGGACAGCGGCCACCGCGACAGCAACGGTGTGCCCCTCGCACAGGGCGACACGGTCGTGCTGATCAAGGACCTGCCCGTGAAAGGCGCGAACTTCACCGCCAAGCGAGGCACGGCGGTTCGTGGCATCTCGCTTGTGGCCGAAAACCCGGCTCATATCGAAGGGCGTGTCGAAGGTCAGCGCATCGTGATCCTGACGGAGTTTGTCAGAAAGCGGTGAGGCCGCCGACCCTAGCCCGCGCCCCTCGCGGCGGTGCCGTGACGCAAAGGCCGCCGGATCGCATCGGCGGCCCCGCCTTTCCCGCCCCGCTTCAGAAAAACCCGAGCTTGTTGGGGTTGTAGCTGACCAGCATGTTCTTGGTCTGCTGATAGTGGTCGAGCATCATCTTGTGGTTCTCGCGCCCGACGCCCGACTGCTTGTAGCCGCCAAAGGCCGCATGTGCCGGATACGCGTGATAGTTGTTGACCCAGACGCGGCCCGCCTCGATGGCGCGACCGAACCGATAGGCGCGGCTGCCGTCGCGCGTCCAGACCCCGGCCCCCAGACCATACATCGTGTCATTGGCGATGGCCAATGCCTCGGCCTCGTCCTTGAAGGTGGTGACGCTGACCACGGGTCCAAAGATTTCCTCCTGAAAGACCCGCATCTTGTTGTGGCCTTTCAGGATCGTGGGCTGCACGTAATAGCCGCCCGAGAGGTCACCGTCGAAGCGTGCAGCATCCCCACCGACCAGAACCTCGGCCCCCTCTTCGACACCGATGGTCAGATAGGACAAGATCTTGTCCTGCTGCTCGGCACTGGCCTGCGCGCCCACCATCGTCTCGGGATCGCGCGGATCGCCCTGCTTGATCGCCTTTACGCGCGCGATGCAGCGGGCGATGAATTCTTCGTAGATATCCTCCTGAATGAGCGCACGGCTGGGGCAGGTGCAGACCTCGCCCTGATTGAAGGCAAAGAGCACAAAGCCCTCGACCGCCTTGTCAAGAAATGCGTCATCCTGCGCCATCACGTCGGAAAAGAAGATGTTGGGGGACTTGCCCCCCAGTTCCAGCGTGACGGGAATGAGGTTCTCGGTCGCGGCCTGCATGATCTTGCGCCCGGTCTCGGTCGAGCCGGTAAAGGCGATCTTGGCGATCCGCGGCGAGCGGGCCAGCGGCGCGCCCACCTCGGCCCCCATGCCGTTGACGATGTTGAGCACGCCCGCAGGCAGCAGATCGGCGATCAGTTCGGCCAGCACCATGATCGCGGCGGGGGTCTGCTCCGCCGGTTTGAGCACGATGCAATTGCCCGCCGCCAGCGCCGGCGCGAGCTTCCACGCCGCCATCAGGATCGAGAAATTCCACGGGATGATCTGCCCCACAACACCGAGCGGCTCGTGGAAATGATAGGCGACCGTGTCATGGTCGATCTCGGACATGGTGCCTTCCTGACCGCGCAGCACGCCCGCGAAATAGCGGAAATGATCGACCGCCAGCGGAATGTCGGCGGCCATCGTCTCGCGGATGGGCTTGCCGTTGTCCCATGTCTCGGCCAGCGCGATAAGCGCCAGATTGGCCTCGATCACGTCGGCGACCTTCAGCAGGATGTTCGAGCGTTCGGTGGCGGAGGTCCGCCCCCAGGCCTCGCGCGCGGCGTGAGCGGCATCAAGCGCCAATTCCACATCCGCCGCATCCGAGCGCGCCACCTCGCACACCACCGCACCGGTGATCGGGGTGATGTTGTCGAAATAGCGCCCATTCACGGGGGGCACGAACACGCCGCCGATGAAGTTGTCATAACGGGTCTTGAACGGCGCGCTTTTCTGGCCCGCCACCTGTGTCATCTCGTTCATTGGGTTTCCTCCGGTTGTCCCCGGTCCTCCGCCGGGAATGAGGCTACCCTGCGCGCCGCCGCGCATCCCGTCACCCCATGCGCGGGGGACGGACTTGCCCTCCTGTCTCAGTCCTGAGACAGGTCGCCGGTGCTTTCGTTGAGACCCAGCCGTTTCATCCGCCGATATAGCGTCGCGCGCCCGATCCCGAGCGCCCGCGCGGCCTCGGACACATTGCCATCGGCACGCGCCAGCGCCCGGATCACCGCCGCGCGCTCGGCCTTCTCGAAACCGCGCGGCCCGTCCTCGCGGCCGAAAATGTCGCTTGCGGGCACCGGGCGGATCGCCGCCGCCTGCCCCAGCCCGAACGCCTTGCGCGCCGCTCGGGTGGCCCCCACAACGATATCGTCGCCGTCGACGGCCAGCAGCATCGCCGCCTCGGTTTCGTCGTGGTCGGCATAGAGGATGCGGGCGCGTGGATAGGCGGCGCGGAAATTGTCGGCCTCGATCTGCCGCGCGGCCTGCGCCACCATCGCGCCGATCAGCCGGTTGAACGCCTCGGTCTGGTCCGAGCGCGCGGAGGAGACATCGAGCGCGCCAATGATGCGCCCGTCGGCCCCGTAGATTGGCGCGTCCATACAGCTCATCGCGGTGTTGCGCGCGAGAAAATGCTCGTCGCGGTGGATGATGACGCGGCGATCCTCGGCGATACAGGTGCCGATCCCGTTGGTGCCCTCGGCGGCCTCGGACCAGTCGGCCCCCTGCCACAGCCCCCAGTCCTGAAAGATCGCGGCGTCACCCTGCGCACAGCGCTGATCGAGCACAACGCCCTCGGCATCGGTCAGCAGCACAGCACAGCCCGAATGGCCCAGCAGCGCAAAGAGTTGATCCAGCTTGGGCGCGGCCACTTGGAGGAACTGCTCCAGCCCAGTCCGACGCTGCCGCAACTCGGTTTCGTCGACCCGCTCGGGCGCGCGCCGCTCGGCGGGGTCCAACCCGTGCTGCACCATCGAGCGCCGCCATGACGCCACCACCCGCGACCGCGCCGGGGCAGAGGGCGATTGCGACTGTTCGAGAACCCGCTCCACATGGCTGTTCTTGTCGGTGATGGTCTGCCTCCCACGTTTGGCGTTCCGGTGAGAATACCCCACAGGGCCCGCGTGTGTAAATCGCGACCATCGTTGCACAGATCATGGCAGGCACGCCCCGTCGCTGCCGTTCCGATGACATGGCGGGTGACGAAAAACTTTACGAGACGCGCTGACGGCCCCCATTTCCCGCCGCGCCACCGCGCCCTAGATTGGCTGGCATGAGCGCCCTGCCCGCCCCGATCGACCAATGGTTCGCCGCCCGTGGCTGGCGGGTGCATCCGCATCAGGCGGCGATGCGGGCGCGCGCGCATGACCCCGCGACGCTGCTCATCGCGCCGACCGGGGGCGGCAAGACGCTGGCGGGGTTCCTGCCGACGCTTGTGGACTTATGCGAAAGGCCACGCAGCGGGCTGCACACGCTCTATATCTCGCCGCTCAAGGCACTGGCCGCCGATATCAGGCGCAACCTGACCGGCCCGATTGCCGAGATGGGCCTTGATATCCGCGTCGAGGACCGCACCGGCGACACCTCCGCGCATGTCAAGCGCCGCCAACGGGCCGACCCGCCTCAGATCCTGTTGACCACGCCCGAGAGTCTTGCGCTGCTTTTGTCCTTTGAGGACGCACCGCGCATCTTCGGCGGCCTCACCCGCGTGATCGTCGATGAAATCCACGCGCTGGCCGAATCGAAGCGCGGCGATCAGTTGATGCTCGGGCTCTCCCGGCTTCAGGCGCTTTGCCCCGGCCTTTGCCGCGTGGGGCTGTCGGCGACGGTCGAGGACCCGCCGGCACTTGCGCGCTTTCTCGGTCATGGGAACAGCCCGTGCGCGATCCTTCAGGCCGATCCCGGCCCCGCGCCGGATATCGCCATGCTCGAGGTGGACGCGCCCCCACCCTGGGCCGGGGGTGGCGCGGCCCATGCGATCCCCGCCGTGCTCGACGCCATTCGCGCGCATCGCACCACGCTTGTGTTTCACAACACCCGCGCGCAGGCCGAGATATTCTTTCGCAACCTGTGGCTGGCCAACGAGGACGCGCTCCCCATCGCCATCCACCACGGTAGCCTTGACCGCGAGCAGCGCGCGCGCGTCGAGGCAGCGATGGCGGCGGGGGCCTTGCGCGCCGTGGTCTGCACCGGAAGCCTCGATCTTGGGCTTGACTGGGGGGATGTGGACCTTGTGATCCAGATCGGTGCGCCGAAAAACGTCAAGCGGCTGGTGCAGCGCATCGGGCGTGCCAATCACCGCTACAACGCGCCCTCCAAGGCGCGGCTGGTGCCCGCCAACCGCTTCGAGGTGGTGGAATGTCTGGCCGCACTGGAGGCGGTGCGCGCGCATGATCTGGACGGCGCGCCGCGCGGGCCGGGGCCGCTTGACGTGCTGTGCCAGCATATCCTCATCCGCGCCTGTGCCGGACCCTTTGACGCGGGCGCGCTTTATGAGGAAGTGCGCGGCGCGGGGCCATACGTCACGCTCACCCGCGAGGATTTCGACGCATGTCTCGAGTTTTGCGCCACGGGGGGCTATGCTCTGCGCGCCTATGACCGCTGGCAACGCCTGCAACAGCGGCCCGACGGGCTCTGGCAGTTGCGCGACCCGCGCGCCGCGCGGCTTATCCGCATGAATATCGGCACCATTCAGGATACCGATACGCTCAAGGTGCGGATGAAGCGCACGCGCGGCGGCGCGCCGCTCGGCGAGATCGAGGAAGGCTTTGCCGCCACGCTCAGCCCCGGCGACACGTTCCTGATGGGCGGGCAGGTGGTGCGGTTCGAGGGCTTGCGCGAGATGGTGGTGGAGGTGAGCCGCGATCCGGGACGCACGCCGAAAATCGCCACCTATATGGGCACGAAATTCGCCACCTCGACACAGTTATCCGACCGTATCCTGGCGCTTCTGGCGCGGCCCGACTGGCCCGACCTGCCCGCGTCGGTGCGGGACTGGCTGCACTTGCAACGCGAGGTGTCGGAGATGCCTGCGCGCGATCGGCTCCTGATCGAATGCTTTCCGCATGAGGGGCGCGAACATGCCTGCCTCTACGGCTTTGCGGGCCGCAACGCGCAACAGACGCTGGGGCTTTTGCTGACCAAGGAGATGGAGGCCGAAGGGCTGGCGCCCATGGGCTTTGTCGCCACCGATTACGCCACGCTGATCTGGGGGCTGGAACCGCTCATGGAGGCCGCGCCGCTTCTTGCGCCTGAGCGCCTGCGCGCGGGGCTGGAAAGCTGGCTCATGAGCAATGCCGTGATGAAACGCACCTTTCGCGCCTCGGCCACCATCGCGGGCCTGATCCAGCGCAACAGCCCCGGCGCACGCAAGAGCGGGCGGCAGGCGACGGTCTCGTCGGATATCCTCTATGACACGCTGGTGAAATACGACCCCGATCACCTGCTGTTGCGGATCACACGGGCCGAGGCGATGCGCGGGTTGGTGGATTTCGGCCGCATCGAAGAGATGCTGGCGCGCATCGGTCCGCGCATCACCCTGCGCCGCCTGCCGCGCGTCTCGCCGCTGGCGGCGCCGCTCTTTCTCGAGGCGGGGCGCGTGCCGGTGGCGGGGGCGGCACAGGAGCGGATTCTGGCGGAGGCAGCCGCACGGCTGATGGCCACGGCGGGGCTTGTCCCCTGAGCCGCAGAAATCGCGCGCGCCCCCGCCCAACCCCCTTGCCAAGCCCCCGGCTGGGGTATATTCGCCCGTCTCACGGTCGGAGTGTAGCTCAGCCTGGTAGAGCACTGTCTTCGGGAGGCAGGGGCCGGAGGTTCGAATCCTCTCACTCCGACCAAGAGTTTCCCGCCATGATCCGTCAGGAGCGCCGCAAAAGCGCCAGAAGCTGTTGCGAGGGCAGACCGTCCGGCGCCACGCCCCTTGACTGCTGGAAGGCGCGGATCGCGTTGACGGTGTTCGGCCCCACGATGCCGTCGATCTTTTCCACGGCGTAGCCCTTGCGTTGCAAAAGCTGCTGCATCTCCTTGCGCTCGTCAAAGCTGAGCGGATCGTAGCCGCGCGGCCACTTGCCCGCGATCTCCGGCCCGCCGCCGATCCGATCCGAGAGGTGCCCCACCCCGAGCGCATAGGCGTTGGAATTGTTATAGCGCTTGATCACGTCGAAATTGGCAAAGACCATGAAGGACGGGCCCGCCGCCCCCGCAGGCTGAAAGATCCGCGCTGCGCCATGATCGCGCACCGCCCGCCCGTCGAGGCCGGTGACGCCCCGCGCCGCCCAGTCCGAGGGCATCCGCTTCGCGTCGCCAAAGGACGCGCCGCGCGGCACCCGCACCTCAACGCCCCAGGGCATCCCCTTTTTCCAGCCGAACCGCTTGAGATAGGCAGCGGTGGAGGCGAGTGCGTCGGTGGGATCGTCCGACCAGATGTCGCGCTTGCCGTCGCCGGTGAAATCCACCGCATAGGCGAGGTAGGAGGTCGGCATGAACTGGGTATGTCCCATGGCCCCGGCCCAGGAGCCTTTCATGTTCTCCGGCGTCACATCGCCCGATTGCAGGATTTGCAGCGCGGCGATGAGCTGTTTTTCGAAGAAGGCCCCGCGCCGCCCGTCAAAGGCCAGCGTCGCCATGGACTGCACCAGCGGCAGATCGCCCAGACGCTCGCCATAGGTGCTCTCCATCCCCCAGACGGCGGCAACCACCTCTTTTTCCACGCCGTAATGCGCCTCGATCCGCTCCAGCGCACGGCGGTGCTGGCGCAGGGCCTTTTGCCCGTTCTCGACCCGCACAGGCGAGGCGGCGCTGTCGAGATAATCCCAGATCTCGCGCTTGAATTCAGACTGGTTGCGGTCCTTGGCGACCACCTCCGGGTCATACCGCACGCCCTGAAACGCGCGGTCGAACACGCGCGCGCTGATCCCCTGAGAGAGGGCGCGGCCCCGGAACCCGGCAATCCAGCGGTCAAATCCCGCGTGCCCGCTGGCCAGCACCACCCGCGGCGCGCCCTCGGGGCGCGCCTGCGGCCGCAGGCTGCGCACGGGGCCATCCACCGTGACCACGGCCGCCGCCACGATCACCCCGGAGCCGGGCCGCATCTGCGGGCGTGGCGATTCGGCCAAGGTGGCCTGCGCCACCCCGCCAAGTGCGAGAAAAAGCCCCGTAAGCCCGATCAGTCCTGCCCGCATTGCCCTGCCTCCGCTTGCCGGTCATTTGGGCCATGATAGCGCGATTGTTTCCGTTTCGAAAGCAATCCCGCCCGTGTCGGAATTATCTTTGCCGCGATCTTGAACCGGGGGCGGGCGGCGCGCCATATCACGCCATACCGTGCCCGAGAGGGACGCGGCCCATCAAGGGGACAGAGTTGGATATCCTTTACATTCTGGGTGGATTGGCCGGTCTGGTGATCGGCGGGGACCTGCTGGTACGGGGTGCCGTGACGCTGGCGCGGGGCTTTGGCGTGTCGCCGCTCATCATCGGGTTGACGCTGGTGGGTTTCGGCACCTCCACGCCCGAACTGGTGACAAGCCTTCAGGCGGCCTTTGCCGGTTCACCCGGTATCGCGGTCGGCAATATCGTGGGCAGCAATATCGGCAATATACTGTTGATCCTTGGGCTTGCCGCGCTGATTGCGCCGGTGGCGGTGGCGCCCGAGGCGCTGCGCCGCGACGGGGTTGTGATGCTCGCCGCGACGCTCGGTTTTGTCGCCGTGGCCCTTTCGGGCGGAATCGGGCGCGTGGTCGGCGCGGGGTTTGTCGTGGCACTTCTGGGTTATCTGCTGGCCACCGTGCTGTTCGAGCGTCGCCGCCAGAGTGCCGCCGCCGCGATGTATGCGCATGAGGCCGAGAGCGTGCCGGACCGGGCGCTTGGCGCGGGGCGTGCTGCGCTGATCCTGCTTGTCGGTCTCGTGGCCACGCTTGTCGGCGCGAAATTCCTCGTGACGGGCGCGATCGAACTGGCCGCGCGGCTTGGCATGTCCGAGGCGGTGATCGGCCTGACGATCGTCGCCATCGGCACCTCGATGCCCGAGCTCGTCACCTCGGTCATTGCCGCGCGCAAGGGACATGGCGATGTCGCCTTTGGCAATATCTTGGGCAGCAACATTTTCAACATCCTCGGGATTCTCGGGGTGACGGCGCTGGTTCACCCGCTGGCCGTGCCGCCGGGGATCGCCAGGGTCGATATCTGGGTGATGCTGGCCGCGACGGTGGTCATGCTGGTCTTTGCCCGCACCGGCTGGCGGGTCGGGCGGCGCGAGGGGGTGGCGATGGTGCTGGCCTACGCGGCCTATCTCGCGGTGCTGCTGGCGGCAATCTAGGCGTCACACGCGCTTGCGCGCCGCCTTGCGCTTGAGCTTGGCGGCCTTGGCGCGGGCGGTGGCAAGTTTTCGCCGGGGCGGCTTGCCGCGCGATTTCGACGGGCCGCGCGGCATATGCACGCCCTCGAGTTCCACAAGATCGAAGGCCAGCCCGCCCGAGACCGGTGCCGCCTCGGCCAGGCGCACCGTGACCCGCTGGCCAAGGGCGATCACCCGGCCCGTCTCGGCCCCCATGAGGGTGCCGCTGTCGTGGTCGAAATGGAAATATTCGTGCCCCAAGGCGCGCATCGGGATAAGGCCGTCCGCCCCGGTCTCGTCCAGTTTCACAAAGACGCCAAAACGCGCGATGCCGCTGATCCGTCCGGCGAAGTCCTCTCCCAGACGTTCCGAGAGAAACGCGGCAAGATAACGGTCATTGGTATCGCGCTCGGCCATCATGGAACGCCGCTCGGTGTCCGAAATATGCTGCGCGGTCTGCTCCAGCCGCTCGATTTCCTCGGCGCCGAGGCCGTCCTTGCCCCAACCATGCGCGGCGATGAGTGCGCGATGCACCACCAGATCGGCATAGCGGCGAATCGGCGAGGTAAAATGCGCATAGGCCCGCAGCGCGAGGCCGAAATGGCCCAAATTCTGCGGCGCGTAATAGGCCTGCGTCATCGAGCGCAGCGTGGACATGTTGATGATCTCGGCGTGATCGGTGCCGCGGGCCGCGTGCAACAGCGCGTTGAGATGCGCGGTGCGCAGCACCTGCCCCTTGGCCAGCACCAGCCCCGCCGCCTGCGCCACCTCGCGCAGCGCGTCGAGCTTTTCGGGCGCGGGCTCTTCATGCACGCGGAACAATAGCGGCATCTTCCGCGCGATCAGCGTCTCGGCGGCGGCGACATTGGCGAGCACCATGCATTCCTCGATCAGCCGGTGCGCGTCGAGCCGTTCGGCAAAGCGCACGGAAGTGACCTCTCCGGCCTCGCTCAGCACCACCTTGCGTTCCGGCAAATCCAGATCCAGAGGTGCGCGGCGCTGGCGCGCCTCGCGGAGGGCGGCATAGGCGGCGTAGAGCGGTCGGATCACCGTCTCAAACAGCGGACCGGCCTTGTCGCCGGGCGCTCCGTCCATCGCCGCCTGCACCTCTTCATAGGTCAGCGACGCGGCCGAGCGCATCAGCCCGCGCACGAATCGTTGCCCGGTCTTGGTGCCCTCGGCGTCGATGGTCATGCGCACGGCCAGGCAGGGGCGCGGCACGCCCTCGTGCAGGCTGCACAGATCGCCCGACAGCCGGTCGGGCAGCATCGGCACAACGCGATCCGGAAAATAGCTGGAATTGCCGCGTTTCTTCGCCTCGGTATCGAGCGGGGAGCCGGGGCGCACGTAATGGGCAACATCGGCGATGGCGACCCAGATCACATGACCGCCGGGATTGGCGGGGTCATCATCGGCATGGGCGTAAACCGCGTCGTCGTGGTCGCGCGCATCCCAGGGGTCGATGGTGATGAGCGGCAGGTCGCGCAGGTCTTCGCGGCCTTTCAAACCGGCGGGTTTCATGGCGTCGGCTTCGGCGATAACCGCGTCGGGAAACTCATCCGGGATGCCGTGCTGATGAATGGCGATGAGCGAGACGGCGCGCGGCGCGGACGGATCACCCAGCCGGTCGAGCACCCGCGCACGCGGCAGGCCCATGCGCCCTGCCGGGCCCGCCTGTTCGGCTTCGACCAGCTCGCCGTCCTTCGCGCCGCCCGTCGCCTCGGCGGCCACAAGCCATTCGCGCCCCTCGCCCTTGTCGATGGGCAGGATGCGCCCACCCTCAGCGCTCTTGCGGAAAATACCCAGAACCTTTCGCGGGTTGGTGCCGATACGCCGGATCAGCCGCGCCTCGTAATGATGCGCCTCGCCGCGCACTTCCTGCAATTTGGCCAGGATGCGGTCCCCCTTGGCCATGGCCGGATCGGCGGCGCGCGGCAGCATCAGCACCACGGGCTCCACCCCCTCACCATGCCATTCGAGGGGGCGCGCCAGCAACTCGCCATCCGGGGTCTGGCCGGAAATCTGCAGCACGCTCACGGGCGGCAGGCGATCAGGGTCGCGATAGCTCTTCTTGCGCTTTTCCAGATGGCCTTCGGATTCAAGCTCGCGCAGGACACGCTTGAGATCAATTCGCGACGCGCCCTTGATGCCAAAGGCCTTGGCGATGTCGCGTTTGGAGGTGAGGGTCGGGTGGTCGGAAATCCATTGCAGGATCTCCGCCTTGGAGGGCAGCTGGCTCATGGCCCGCACCTAGCACGATGCGCCGGGGCCGTCATCCGCGAAACAGCGAAAACCGCTTGCGTTTTCACGACACACGGGCCAGCATGAAAAAATTAGCCTTTTTTTCATCGGGGGCATATGGACGAGCACCGTATCGAGACGCCGGGCAGCCTTGGTGCCGATCTGCGCGCCCTGCGCAAGGCGCGCGGCCTGACGCTGGCGGCGCTGGCGGCGCGGCTGGGGCGGTCGGTCGGTTGGCTGTCACAGGTCGAGCGCGATCTGTCCGAGCCATCGATCAGCGATCTGAGGCAGGTGGCCGAGGTGCTGGGCGTGCCGATGTCGCTTTTGTTCGGGCACGCGAGCGCGCCTGCCAATGAACAGGGCTACGTGGTGCGCGCGGGCGCGCGGCGGCCGATGGGATCGAGCGAGGAAGGGCTGATCGAGGAATTGCTCTCACCCGACCTGACCGACGATTTCGAGGTGATCCATTCGACATTCGGCCCCGGCTCGAAAATGCAGCGCCCGGCGCAAAGGCCCACACAGGAGGTGGGTTATATCGTCTCCGGGCGCCTTGATCTGAGCATTGGCACAAGTCGGTTCACAGTGGGCCCCGGCGACAGTTTCCGCTTTCGCGGTGAGCCCTATGCCTGGGCCAACCCCTATGACACGCCTTGCGTCGCGATCTGGGTAATCGCCCCGCCGGTCTATTGAGGAGGCAGGGATGAGCCTTCAGGCATGGACCGTCTTCGCGCTCTTCTGGGTGGTGTTTGTCACTACGCCGGGGCCGAATGCGGTCAATTGCATCACCAACGGCATGACCATCGGGTTTCGGCGCAGCCTCTGGGGGGTGCTGGCAATCCTGACGCAGGCGGTGCTCTTCCTGAGCCTGTCGGCGGCGGGGGTGACGGCGCTGATTGCGGCCTCGCCGCTGGCGTTTCAGGTGGGCAAGCTGATCGGGGCGGGGTTCCTGATTTACCTCGGCGTGCGGGGCTGGATCCTGGCGCGGCGGCCTGTTCAGGTGGGGGATGGGCCGCGCGGGTCGGTCTACTGGCGGGCGCTGGCGATTGCCACGATCAACCCCAAGAGCGTGGCGGGGTATCTTGCAGCCTTTAGTCAGTTCGTGCAGCCCGATGTGCCGATTGGCGCGCAGATGTGGGTGATTTTCCCCACCGCGCTGAGCCTCACGACGCTGAGTTATGCGGGCTATTGCGCCTTGGGCGCGGGGCTGGGCCGTGCGGCACTGGGGGCTGTGTTCAATGTCTGGCTGCGGCGGGGGATGGCCGCCTGTTTCGTGATCTATGGCGTGGCCCTGGGCAGCGCCGCAACACCGGGGAGAGGATGATGCACAAGGGATCGTGTCTGTGTGGCGATGTGACATTTGTTGTAACCGCGCCCCCGGAAGGGGCGAGCGCCTGTCATTGCGGGCAATGCCGCAAGCAATCGGGGCATGTCTGGGCCTCGGCCTATGTGGCACGGTCGGATTTGAGTATTTCAGGAACGGTGAGTTGGTATGCGGCGAGTGACATTGCCAAGCGCGGGTTTTGTGGGCGCTGTGGCTCGTTCCTGTTCTGGGCTGCGCATGATGAGGACACCATGAGTTTCGCGCTCGGGGCGCTCGAGGTGCCGACCGGGCTGCGGTTGGAGAAGCACATCTTTGTCAAGGACAAGGGCGATTATTACGACATCGCGGACGGCGTGCCGCAGACGGATTGAGGGAGAGGGACAAATGGCCGAGATACCAACAACCTCACGGGTCGTGATCATCGGCGGGGGCGCGGTGGGGGCGTCTTGCCTCTATCATCTGGCACGCGCCGGGTGGTCGGATTGCGTTCTTCTGGAAAAGAACGAGCTGACGGCGGGCAGCACCTGGCACGCGGCGGGCAATGTGCCGACGTTTTCCACAAGCTGGTCGGTGATGAACATGCAGCGCTATTCGACCGAGCTTTATGCGCGGTTGGGGGGCGAGGTGGACTATCCGATGAACTATCATCAGACGGGATCCATCCGCCTTGCGCATAGCCGCGAGCGGATGCAGGAATTCGAGCGCGCCAAGGGGATGGGCCGCTATCAGGGGATGGATCTGGAGATCCTCGGGGTAGAGGAGATCAAGGCGCGCTATCCGTTCATCGAGACGCATGACCTCAAGGGCGCGCTTTACGACCCGAACGATGGCGACATCGACCCGGCGCAGCTGACGCAGGCGCTGGCGAAGGGCGCGCGCGAGATGGGGGCGAAGGTAGCGCGCTTCTGCCCCGCTACGGGCGTGCGGCGCGAGAATGGCGAATGGATCGTCGAGACCGGGAAGGGCGAGATCCGCTGCGAGATCGTGGTGAACGCGGCGGGCTATTATGCGCAGCGTGTCGGCGAATGGTTCAGGCCCTATGGCGGGCGCACCGTGCCGATGATGGTGATGAGCCATCAATATCTTCTGTCCGAGGAAATCCCCGAGATCGAGACGTGGTCGAAGGAGCAGGGCCACAAGCTGCCGCTCCTGCGCGATGTGGACGTGTCCTATTACCTGCGGCAGGAAAAGCACGGCTTCAACCTCGGCCCCTACGAGCCGCGATGCCGGGCGCATTGGGTGGACCCGTCCGATCCCATGCCCGAGGATTTCAGCTTTCAACTCTGGCAGGAGGATATCGACCGAATCGAGGAGATCGTGACCGATGCGATGGCACGGGTGCCCTTGCTGGGCACGGCAGGGATCAGCAAGATCATCAACGGCCCGATCCCCTATGCGCCCGACGGCATGCCGCTGCTTGGCCCGATGCCCGGGGTGCCCAATGCGTTCGAGGCCTGTGTCTTCACTTTCGGGATCGCGCAGGGCGGCGGCGCGGGCAAGGTGCTGGCGGAATGGGTGACAGAGGGCGCGACCGAATGGGACATGTGGTCGTGTGACCCGCGCCGCTACACCGATTACACTGATCCCGAGTATTGTGTTGAGAAGGGGATGGAGGTCTACGGCCACGAATACGCCATGCATTTTCCGTGGCACCGCTGGCCCGCGGCCCCCGACCGCAAGCTCTCGCCCGTGCATGACCGCATCAAGGCGCTTGGCGGTCAGATGGGCGCCTATAACGGATGGGAGCGCGCCAACTGGTTCGCGCAACCGGGCGATGACACGTCCGAGGCGGCGACGCAAACCTGGAACCGCGCCGGCCCGTGGGAGCCGCGCATCCGCGAGGAATGCGAGGCGGTGCGCGATGCCGTGGGCATTCTCGACCTGCCGGGATTTTCCCGATTCAATATCGAGGGACCAGAGGCCGCCGACTGGCTCGCCTCGCAGATCACCGGCGTGGTGCCGCGC
Organism: Alphaproteobacteria bacterium HGW-Alphaproteobacteria-1; assembly: GCA_002842985.1. Classification (GTDB taxonomy): domain Bacteria; phylum Pseudomonadota; class Alphaproteobacteria; order Rhodobacterales; family Rhodobacteraceae; genus Roseovarius. The sequence goes on along the minus strand of PHEQ01000003.1, from coordinate 186,388 downwards.
GTCGGGCGCATCGGGCTGGTCTATTTCGCCGATACCCGTGGCCGAATCCTGACCGAGATGTCGGTGGTGCGCCACCGCGACGACCTGATGACGCTGATCACCGCCGCCGCCGCCGAATGGCACGATCACGAATTGCTGGCGCGGCGGCTGGACGGGGTCGCGGGCGTCACCCTCACCAACCGCACCAAGGATTACATGACGCAGATCCTGGCGGGGCCTGCCTCCCGCGCGCTTCTGTCCGATATCTGCGACGCCGACCTGAGCCAGCCCTGGCTGACCCATCAGGCGACCAGGATCGCCGGACACTGGGCGCGGCTGGTGCGGGTCTCCTTCACCGGGGAGCTGGGATGGGAGATCCACACGAAGACGCCCGATACCGCTGCGGTCTTCGATGCCGTCTGGCAGGCGGGTCAGGCGCATGGGCTCAAACCCTTCGGGATGTGGGCGCTCAACTCTCTGCGCATCGAGAAGGGATACCGCGCGTGGAAGGGCGATCTCTCGACCGATTACTCGCTGCTCGAGGGCGGGCTGGAGCGGTTCGTGAAATTCGACAAGCCGCAGGAATTTCCGGGCAAGGCGGCGCTGCTGGCCGAGCGGCAGCGCGGCGTGCGCAAACGCTTTGTTACCCTGATCGTCGAGGCGGGCGCGGCGGATGCGCCCTACATGTCGACGCTCTGGCACAAGGGCGAGATTGTCGGCGAGACCACGAGCGGGGCATGGGGCTACCGGGTGGGGGCGTCGGTGGCCTTGGGGATGCTGCGCGCCGATCTCGCGGTGCCGGGCACCAAGCTGGAGGTCGAAATCTACGGCGAGCGGTTCCCTGCCACCGTGCAGCCCGACGCGCCGCTCTGGGATCCGCAGAACGAAAGGCTCAAGGCGTGACCCTGCCCACAACCATGCACGGCGTTTATCGCACCCGCCACGCCGGACCCGAGGCGCTGGCGTGGCGGACGGATATCCCGGTGCCGCGCCCCGGTGCGGGCGAGGTGCGGCCAAGGATCGCGGTCACCTATCCGCTGCGCGACATCGCCCGCGCGCAGGCGGAATTCCAAGCCAAGACCCATCCCGGCAAGCTGATCCTCTCACCGCCGGAGACAGACAGATGACAGAAATCACCCTTCTTGACGGCTCTATCGGGCAGGAGCTTGTCAAACGCTCTGGCGACCGGGCGACGCCGCTTTGGTCCACGCAGGCGATGATCGACCACCCGTCAATCTTGCGGCAGGTCCATGACGCCTATTTCGCCGCAGGCGCGACGGTGGCCTCGACCAACACCTATGCCGTGCTCCCCGACCGGCTGGAACGCGCCGGGTTCGCCGAGCGCCTCGCGGAACTGGCCAAGACCGCGCTCAACGCTGCGCGCGGGGCGCGCGAGGCCCATGGCGCAGGCCGGGTGGCGGGGGCCATCGGGCCGCTTGTCGCCTCCTATCGGCCCGATCTCTGTCCGCCCGCGCCGGAGGCCGCAGAGATCTACGCCGCGCCTGTGGCACTCATCGCGCCGCATGTCGACCTGTTGTTGTTCGAGACCATGTCCTCGGTCGATCAGGCGCGCGGCGCGCTTCTGGCAGCAGCCAACGCCCCCTGCCCGGTCTGGCTGGCCGTCACCGTCATGGACGAAGACGGCACGCGCCTGCGCTCGGGCGAACCGGTCGGCGCGCTCGCGCCGCTTCTGGCCGAGATGCCGCCCGCCGCGCTGCTGGTCAATTGCACGCGGCCCGAATCGGTCGCACCCGCACTCCGCACCCTCCGGGGCTTTGGCCTGCCCTTCGGGGCCTATGCCAATGGCTTTACCCGCATTACCGAGGGGTTTCTCACCGATGCGCCCACGGTCGATGCGCTCATCGCGCGACATGACCTCTCACCCGCCGCCTACGCCGATCACGCCATGGGCTGGATCGCGCAGGGCGCGACCATCGTCGGCGGCTGCTGCGAGGTCGGCCCCGCCCACATCGCCGAACTGGCGCACCGTATCCGCGAGGCAGGCCATGACATTGTCTGAGGCTTTCACTGTTCCACAAATACTCCGGGGAGCGCGAGGGGCTGGCCCCTCGCTCCGCCGCCTGACAGGAGCGATGCGATGACCGACCTTCCAACTCGGGCCCGCGTGGTCATCATCGGCGGCGGCGTGGTGGGGTGCTCTGTCGCTTACCATCTCACCAGGCTGGGCTGGCGCGACGTGGTTCTTCTGGAGCGCAAGCAACTCACCTCGGGCACCACCTGGCACGCCGCCGGATTGATCGGGCAACTTCGGGCGACCGCCAACATGACCCGGCTCGCGCGTTATTCGGCAGAGCTTTATACCGGGCTGGAGGCCGAGACCGGCATCGCCACGGGGTTCCGGCAGGTGGGGTCGATCTCGACGGCGCTGACGGCGGAGCGGCTTGAGGAGCTCAAGCGCAACGCGGCGATGGCGCGCGCTTTTGGTGTGCCCGTGGAGGAGCTGTCGCCCGCCGAAATCGGCGCGCGCTATCCGCATCTCAATCTCGATGGCGTCACCGGAGGTGTCTGGCTGCCCACCGACGGGCAGGCGGATCCTGCCAATATCGCGCTGGCGCTGGCCAAGGGCGCGCGAAATCGCGGTGCGCGGGTGCAGGAGCGGGTCAAGGTCACGGGGATTGCCCGTGCGGGGCGCCGGGTGACAGGGGTCGATTGGCAGGGCGAGGATGGCAGCGCGGGCCATATCGCCTGTGAGATGATCGTCAACTGCGCGGGCATGTGGGCGCATGAGGTGGGGCGGATGGCCGGAACGAACGTGCCGCTGCATGCCTGCGAGCATTTCTATATCGTGTCGGAGCCGATTGCAGGGCTGAGCCAACTTCCCGTCCTGCGGGTGCCGGACGAATGCGCCTATTACAAGGAGGATGCGGGCAAGATGATGCTCGGTGCCTTCGAGCCCACCGCCAAGCCCTGGGGCATGGACGGCATTCCCGAGAGTTTCGAATTTGACCAGCTTCCGGAGGATTTCGACCATTTCGAGCCGATCCTCGAGGCGGCGGTGAACCGGATGCCGATGCTGGCGGCGGCAGGAATTCACACGTTCTTCAACGGTCCCGAAAGCTTTACCCCCGATGATGCCTATCATCTGGGGCTGGCGCCCGAGATGGACAATGTCTGGATCGCGGCGGGGTTCAACTCCATCGGCATCCAGTCGGCGGGGGGCGCGGGGCATGCGCTGTCGCAATGGATGGAGGATGGCGAGAAACCCTTTGATCTGGGCGATGTGGATATTTCGCGGATGCAGCCGTTTCAGGGCAACCGGCATTACCTGTTCGAGCGGTCGAAGGAGACGCTCGGCCTGCTATATGCCGATCACTACCCCTACCGGCAAAAGGCCACCGCGCGCGGCGTGCGGCGCACGCCGTTTCACGCGCAGCTCTTGGCCCAAGGGGCTGTCATGGGCGAATTGGCGGGCTGGGAGCGGGCCAACTGGTATGCCGCGCCGGGGCAGGAACGGGCGTATCGGTATTCGTGGAAGCGGCAGAACTGGTTCGAGAATGCCGGGGCCGAGGTGCGGGCGATCCGGCAGGGCGTGGGCATGTATGACATGTCGAGTTTCGGGAAACTGCGGGTCGAGGGGCCGGAGGCGGAGGCCTTTCTCAACCATGTCTGCGGGGCGGAGATGGCGGTGCCGGTGGGCCGGATCGTCTATACGCAGTTTCTGAACGCCAAGGGCGGCATCGAGGCGGACGTGACGGTGACGCGGCTCAGCGAGACCGCCTATCTGGTGGTCACCCCCGCCGCCACGCGGCTGGCGGATGAGACGTGGCTGCGGCGTCATTCGGGCGGGCGGATGGTCGTGATCACCGATGTGACCGCAAGTGAGGGCGTGCTGGCGGTGATGGGGCCAAAGGCGCGCGACCTCATGCGCGCGGTGTCGCCAGACGATTTCTCGAACGCGGCCCATCCCTTTGGTCACGCGCGCGAGATCGAGATCGGCATGGGGCTGGCGCGGGCGCATCGCGTTTCCTACGTGGGGGAACTCGGCTGGGAGATTTACGTGAGTGCGGACATGGCCGGGCATGTCTTCGAAGTGCTGAGCGAGGCGGGGGCGGATCACGGGCTGACGCTGTGTGGACTGCACGCGATGGACAGTTGCCGGATCGAAAAGGCGTTTCGCCATTTCGGCCATGATATCACCTGCGAGGATCATGTGCTGGAGGCGGGGCTGGGCTTTGCCGTCAGGACCGACAAGCCCGATTTCATCGGCCGCGATGCCGTGCTGCGCAAACGTGAGGCGGGGCTGGCGCGGCGCCTGCTGCAATTCCGCCTGACCGATCCCGAGCCGATGCTTTATCACAACGAGCCGCTGCTGCGCGACGGCGAGATCGTGGGATATCTGAGTTCCGGCGCTTACGGACACCACCTCGGGGCGGCCATTGGCATGGGCTATGTGCCGTGTCCGGGCGAGAGCGCCGAACAGGTGCTGGCCTCGACCTACGAGATCGATGTCGCAGGCACGCGGGTGCGTGCCGAGGCGAGCCTGCGGCCGATGTATGATCCGAAATCGGAACGGATGCGCGGCTGAGGGCGCGCCGCCCTCCGCCCCTTGGCTTGTCATCCCCGCGCAGGCGGGGATCTCCCGAAGCCCAGAGATCCTCTGGTCAAGCCAGAGGATGACACGGTATGGCGCGGCTGAGAGCGGGTGCGCCGCGCATGGCGTCGCATTGATCCGCTCGCCATCTCGGCCTATAGGCCAAGCAAGCCCGAGCGATGCAAAAAGGAAACGCCGATGTCCAACGCCCAACTGGAAACCGCCATCGAAGCCGCCTGGGAGGCGCGCGACACGATCACCCCTGCCACCGGGGGCGCGACGCGCGAGGCCATCGAGGAGACGTTGAACGCGCTTGATTCGGGCGCGTTGCGCGTGGCCGAACGGCAGGAGAACGGCGACTGGCATGTCAACCAATGGGCCAAGAAGGCGGTGCTTCTGGGCTTTCGCATCAAGGATATGGAAATCCACGACAATGGCCCGCAGGGTGGCGGCTGGTGGGACAAGGTGGACAGCAAGTTCAAGGGCTGGGGCGAGACCGAATGGCGCGCCGCCGGATTTCGCGCCGTGCCCAACTGTATCGTGCGCAAATCGGCCTTTATCGCGCCGGGCGTGGTGCTGATGCCGTCTTTTGTCAATCTCGGCGCCTATGTGGACAGCGGGACCATGGTCGATACCTGGGCGACGGTGGGCTCGTGTGCGCAGATCGGCAAGAATGTGCATCTGTCGGGTGGCGTGGGTATCGGCGGGGTGCTCGAGCCGATGCAGGCGGGGCCGACGATCATCGAGGATAATTGTTTCATCGGCGCGCGTTCGGAAGTGGTCGAGGGCTGCATCGTGCGCGAAGGGTCCGTTCTGGGCATGGGGGTCTATATCGGAAAATCGACCAAGATCGTCGACCGCGAGACCGGCGAGGTCACCTATGGCGAGGTGCCGCCCTATTCGGTCGTCGTCTCGGGCTCGATGCCGTCGAAGGGGGGGATCAACCTCTATTGTGCGGTGATCGTGAAACGGGTGGACGCGCAGACGCGGTCCAAAACCGGGATCAACGAGTTGTTGCGGGACTGAGAAAGGCGGGGCGACGGCGGTCTTTTCTTGACTGATCGTTCCGAAAAAGGCAGTTTTGATCCATGGGACGCCCACGCAGTTTCAATCCCGACAAGGTGGTGGACAACGCCATAGCCGCCTTCTGGGCGCGCGGGTTCGAGGCCACGTCGATCAACGATCTGGTCGCGGCCACCGGCGTCAATCGCGCCAGCCTCTATGCCGGGTTCGAGGACAAGCGCGGGCTGTTTCTGGCCAGCCTCAGCCGCTACGACGACCGCCAGCGGCGCGGTTTTCTGGAGCGGCTGGCGCGCGATCTGCCGCCGCGCGACGCGATCCTTGCCGCCTTCGACGCCGCCGCCACGCCGCCCGCGGCGGGCCAGCCGGGCGGATGTCTTCTGGTCAATACCGCGCTGGAACTGGCCCCCCATGACGCCGAAATCAACGATCTGGTGACGGCGGCCTTCGAGGGGGTCGAGACGTTCTTTTGCGACCGGATCGAGGCCGCGCAGGCCACCGGCACCATCCGCGCCGATATCGACGCCGCGCACACTGCGCAAACCCTTCTGGGGCTGTTCGTGGGGCTGCGCGTGCTGATGCGCGCGGGCGCAGCCCCTGACGCTGCCCCTGCAGCCATCACATCCCAAGCGCGGGCCCTTCTGATGTGATATTTTTTTGCCCGAAACAGAACGATCATTCCAGAACAGGGAGACCCCACAATGACCGTATCCTATGTCGAACGCGATCAGGCCAACCCCGAGACGCTTGCCTTCTATGACCGGGCCGAGGCGCGGTTTCAGGCGCTGCTCAATATCTTCAAGGTGTTCGGCCACCAGCCCGAATATGGCGAGGTCTTTACCGACACGATCATGGCAATCCTCAAGGACGGGGTGCTTGACTGGAACACCAAGGAATTGCTGATCCTCAAGGCGACGCAGGGCAATGACTGCCAGTATTGCGTGGTCCAGCACGAACGGTTGTGCGACATGCTGGGCATCCCCTCCGAGAAGGTGGCCGATATCGACGGGGTGAAATACCGCACCAGCCCGCATTTCACCGAAGGCGAGGTGGCGCTGCTGGATTTTTGCGTTCAGATCGGCGAGGACGCCAACCGCGTGCCAAAAGAATTGTGGACGCGCCTGCACGCCCATTGGTCCGAGCCGCAGATCGTCGATGCGGCCTTTGTGATCACCACCTATATCGCAGTGTCGAAATTCGGCGATGCGCTTGGCGTGGCGCTTGAGCCGATGTTTGACGGCGTCAAGCCGAAGCTTACCATCAACCACTGAGGCGCGCCATGCGGATCGAGATCTTCACCGGGCCGGGATGCGCCTATTGCGAGACCGCAAAGTCGCTGCTCAGGGCGCGCGGCCTTGCCTATGAGGAGCATGACATGACCCGGCCAGAGGTGCGCGCCGACTATGCCGCACGCCTGCCACGGGCGAAATCCATCCCGCAGATCTTCATCGACGGCAGCCATATCGGCGGGGCTGAGGATCTGCGGGATCATTTCGACCGGGGCTGAGCGGCGCTTGACTTCGTGCGCACCCTCGCTCAGGGGTGCCCCAAATCGGGAGGGTGCGCACATGAGCGACAAACCAAGCCGCCAGCAGGTCTATACCCTGCTGGTGGAAATCGGGCGCAAGGCTGGCGACGGGCTGCCCGAGGGGGCCACCGGCGCCGCGCTGATGATCTATGCCTCGGGCGTAGACGAGGCCGAGGCCGTGCGCGAGACCGTGGCCATCCTCAAGCAGGCCGATTGCGCGCCTCTGGACGTTACGGGCTATGGCACCCTGGCCGAGCGCGAGGCCGAGGGCCACGAGATCAGCGCCGAGGAACGCGCGCTGATGCAGCGCGCGCTTGACGAGAATTCCGTGATCGTGGCGCAGATGACGCCGTTCTTCGACTGAAGGCGCGACTCAGAGCCGGCCCTGGAACGCGTCGAGGACGCGGGCATAGACCGCCCGCTTGAACGGCACGATATGGTCCACGAGGTCTTCGGGCGGCAGCCAGCGCCATTCCGAAAATTCCGGGTGATCAGAGGCGATGTTCACATCCTCGTCCTGACCGACAAAGCGCATCAGCACCCACTTCTGCTCCTGCCCGCGATAGCGCCCCTTCCAGATGCGCGGCACGATCTCGTGCGGCAGGTCATAGCACAGCCAGTCTGGCGTTTCCGCCTCTATGCGCACCTTGTCGGCGGTGATCCCGGTCTCTTCCCACAATTCGCGCAGCGCCGCCTCGGTCACGCTCTCGCCCTTGTCGATGCCCCCCTGCGGCATCTGCCAGGCGGGGGTGTCGTTGTCGAGCCGCTGACCGACAAAGACATGACCTGCCGGATTGGCAAGCATCACGCCGACGCAGCGGCGATAGGGCAGGCGGGCGATCTCTTCGGGGGTCATCGTGGGTCTCCTTCGCGCGGCGGACCTTGCGGCGGGGCGCGGGCGCGGTCAAGGCCCGCACGCACCCCACCCGCCGCTGTGCACCCCCGCACGGGCGCTGCGCGGCGCTGCGGCTGGAGCGGGGCGTGTGCCGGCCCTAACTTGATGTTCAAAGGAGGGCTTCACCCATGGGACAACTCGTTGACGGCACCTGGCACGACACCTGGTATGATACCAAGTCCACGGGCGGTAAATTCGTCCGCTCCACGGCGAAATTCCGCAACTGGATCACCGCCGATGGCGCCCCCGGCCCCTCGGGCGAAGGCGGCTTCAGGGCGGAATCGGGCCGCTATCACCTCTATGTCGCGCTGGCCTGTCCATGGGCGCATCGCGCGCTGATCTTTCGCGCGCTCAAGGGGCTTGAGGATCACATCGGCGTCTCGGTGGTGCATCCCGACATGCTGACCGAGGGGTGGGAGTTTCGCACCGATTACCCCGGCGCGACCGGCGACAGGCTTTATGGCCTGCCCTTCGCCCGCGACATCTATCTCAAGGCCGACCCGAACATCTCGGGTCGCGTCACCGTGCCGATCCTCTGGGATACCGAGCGCGAGACCATCGTCTCGAATGAAAGCTCCGAAATCATCCGCATGTTCAATTCCGCCTTTGACGGGCTGACCGGCAACACCGACGATTACTGGCCGCAAGACCTGCGCGCCGCCATCGAGCCGGTCAACGACCGCATCTACGACACGGTCAACAACGGCGTCTACAAGGCCGGGTTCGCCACCTCTCAGGGGGCCTATGACGCCGCCGTGCAGCCGCTTTTCGACAGCCTCGACTGGCTGGAAGAGCGCCTGTCCGAAAATCGCTACCTGATGGGCGAGCGGCTGACCGAAGCCGATTGGCGGCTTTTCACCACGCTCATCCGATTCGATCCGGTCTATCACCTGCACTTCAAGTGCAACCGCCGCCGGATCATCGATTACCCGAACCTCTGGGGCTATTTGCGCGAGCTTTACCAATGGCCCGGCGTGCGCGAGACGGTGAATTTCGACCATATCGTGCGCCACTACCACTACAGCCACGAGACGGTGAACCCGCACCGGATCATCCCCATCAACCCGGTGCTCGATTACGACGCGCCGCATGGGCGTGGGTGAGGGACGCACGGCCCCGCCGCTCTTCCGCGCCCCGTCATTCGCGCGAAAGCGGGGATCTCCTGGTCGTCCGGGATCCTCGGGTCAGGCCCGAGGATGACGGGGAACGTCCCGCTCCCTCAGCCACGCAGCGCGCCATTGGTGAGGATGCGGTCGATCTCGGCCTGATCCAGCACTGGCCACTTCCCAACTTGGGTCAGGCGCATTAAACACCTCCCATGGTTGTTCCGCTCCTGATCCTTCTTGTGTCTCTGGCAGGCGTGGCTGTGGCGCTTGTGATGCCCGCTTATGCCGATCTCATTCTGCTGGCCGCGCCCTGTGCGGTCGCGGCTCTTATCCTGTGGCTGCGAGCGGTCTTCTCGCGCAAGACGCCCGCGCCGAACTGGATCCTGATCGACGGCTCGAACGTCATGCACTGGAAGGACAACATCCCGAAGATCGAGACGCTGCGCGAGGTCATCACCCATCTCAGGGACCGCAACCAAATGCCCGCCGTCATCTTCGACGCCAATGCCGGCTACCTTCTGGCGGGCCGATATCAGGACGATCACATGATCGCCAGGCATCTCGGCCTGCCCGAGGACCGCGTGCTGGTGGTGCCAAAGGGCACGATTGCCGATACGTATCTTTTGACCGTCGCGCGCGATTTCGACGCGCCGATCGTCACCAATGACCGCTATCGCGACTGGGCCGACGACTATCCCGAAATCGCCGAGCCGGGGCGGCTCATCCGGGGTGGGTATCGAAACGGGACGCTCTGGCTTGAGGGTATTGAGACAGAGAGGCCTGGCGTGACGGTCGCGCAAGCGTAGGATTGGTGGTCCTGCCGACGAGATCGCGCCTGCCAGACACGCTTGCCGCATGTGTTAAACGGGGACTTCGCCACGCCGGGAGATCCTCGGGTCGAGCCCGAGGATGACGCAGCCCCGGCCCCCTACCCCCGCCGTGCGCCCACCATACCCATGATTGCATAGGTCCGGTCGAGGATCGGGGCGGCGATGGCGCGGGCGCGGGACGCGCCGTCGGCCAGGATGCGGTCGATCTCGGCCGGGTCCTGCATCAACCGGGCCATTTCCGCCGAAATGGGCGCAAGGCGCTCCACCGCCAGATCTGCCAGCCGCGGCTTGAACTCGGAAAACGCGCACCCGCCCGCCTCGGCCATGACCTGATCCACGCTCATATCGGCCAGCGCCGCGTAGATATTGACAAGGTTGCGCGCCTCCGCCCGTCCCTCCAGCCCCGCGACCTCGGAGGGCAACGGCTCGGGGTCGGTCTTGGCCTTGCGGATCTTCTTCGAGATCGTGTCGGCATCGTCGGTCAGGTTGATCCGGCTCATGTCCGAGGGGTCGGATTTCGACATCTTCTTGGTGCCGTCGCGCAGGCTCATCACGCGCGTGGCCGCCCCCTCGATCACAGGCTCGGGCAGCGGAAAGAACTCCACGCCATAATCGTGGTTGAACTTGGCCGCGATGTCGCGCGCGAGCTCGATATGTTGTTTCTGATCCTCGCCCACCGGCACATGGGTGGCGTGATAGGCAAGGATATCGGCGGCCATCAGCGCGGGATAGGCGAACAGCCCCAGCGAGGCGTTCTGCGCGTTCTTGCCCGCCTTGTCCTTGAACTGCGTCATCCGCTGCATCCAGCCCATGCGCGCCACGCAATTGAACACCCAGGCGAGCTGGCTGTGCTCGGCCACCTGGGACTGGTTGAAAAGGATCGAGCGCGCGGGATCGAGCCCCGATGCGATAAATCCGGCGGCCAGTTCGCGCGTGGCGCGCGCGAGATCGGCAGGCTCCTGCCAGACGGTGACGGCATGCAGGTCCACCATGCAATAGATCGTCTCGATGCCCCGCTCCTGCGCCTCGGCAAAGCGTTTGAGCGCACCGAGGTAATTGCCCAGGTGCAGGTTGCCCGAGGGCTGGATTCCCGAAAAGACGCGCGGGGTAAAGGCCGCCTCGGTCATAGGCTCACTCCGTGGTGGATTTCTGTGCCCGCCTCGCTTACCCATGCCGCCTATCCCCGTCAAGGAGAGCGGTCATGCGCGACGATCCCAGCCCCCTCAACCCGGTGCCACCCTTCGCGCTGGTGCTGTTTTTGGTCATCATCGGGGTCGAGGCGGCGTTTTCGCTGGGCGCGCGAGGCCTGATCGGGGGGCCGGGGGCGGTGGGTTGGCGCGCGGGCGCGATCGAGGATTACGGCTTTCACCCCGAAATCCTGCGCTGGATGATCGAGACCGGGCACTATCCGGCAGAGCATCTGCGCCGCCTTGTCACCTATGCCTTTGTCCATGGCAGCTTTACCCATGCGCTCTTTGCCGGGGTGCTGATCCTCGCCATGGGCAAGTTTCTGGCCGAGGTGTTCCGGCACTGGGCGGTGCTGGCGCTTTTCGCCGTCTCGACCATGGCGGGGGCGCTGGTCTATGCGCTTCTGCCGGGGCAGCAGCCCTGGCTTATCGGGGCGTTTCCGGGGGTCTATGGCCTTATTGGCGGGTTTACCTACGTGCTCTGGCTGCGGCTGGGGCAGGTGGGGGCCAATCAGGCGCGCGCCTTCACCCTCATCGGCGTGCTGATGGGGCTGCAACTGGTGTTTGCGCTTCTGTTCGGGGCGGCACCCACATGGGTTGCCGATGTGGCGGGTTTCGTTGCCGGGTTCGCCGCCTCTGTCCCGCTCAGCCCCGGTGGCTGGGCACGGCTGCGCGCGCGTCTGCGGCACGAGTGATCCCGGCAATAAGCGCCTCGGCCCCGCGCGCCGAGTCGTAGCCTGCCACCACATGCGCGCGCCCCGCCGCCGAGAGCCGCAGGCAAAGGTTTGGATCGCCCGCCAGCCGCGCGATGGCGCCCGCCAGCGCCTCGGGGTTTCTGGGCGGCACCAGAAGGCCGGTCTCGCCATCGGTGATAAGTTCGCGGACGCCGCCCGCATCGGTGCCGATGACCGGCACGCCCGCCGCCATCGCCTCCATATAGGCCACGCCAAGCGGCTCGTGCCAGCTTGCCAGCGCGAAGACATCCGCCGCCATCAGCCGAAGGCGCACCTCCTCCCCGCTGACCGCCCCCAGAAGCCGGGCGTGGCGCGCCAGCCCGAGCGCGTCAAGATGGGCCTGCAACCCGGCGCGGTAGCCATGGCCGCCCGCGTCATCCTCTCCGGCGATATCAAGCTGCACCTCGAGCCCGCGATCCAGAAGCAGGCGCAGCGCCGACAAGAGGTCCTGATGCCCCTTGACCACGTTGAGCCGCCCGCAGGCGAAAAGGCGTAGGGGCCTGCCCGGCGCAGGCGGGCGATAGGGGGCCGCGCGCGCGAAGGCGGCGGTATCCACCCCCATCGGCTGCACCACCACGTCATCGGGCAGGTCCGCCCCCAAGACCGTGCGCACCTCGCCCAGCAGCTTGTGCGTGATCACCGTGGCGAAATCGGCCCCCCGCCATTTGAAACCCTGACCGGGGCCGTAATCCGACAGCGGCCCGTGCAATGTCAGGCTGTAGCGCGGCCCGCCCATGGCGCGCGCCAGCGCACAGATGAGCGCCGCGCGCCCACACGAATGAGCATGGACATGGGTGATGTTTTGCGCACGGGAATGGGCGATCAGCACCTGCGCGGCGGGCAGCGCGATCAGAACGTCACGCAGAAAGGCGCGGCCCGCCCCCTCGGCCAGCACCGCGCGCCATGGCGCGTGCAGCAGACCGGCGACCGCGGGCAGAGGTGAGGGTCGGCCCAGCCAGGTGGTGCGCGCCATCGCCGCCCCGGACCAGTCATGCGAGATGAGGCCCGGTGGCGGCACACGCGTGCTGAGCAGATGCACCCGCACACCGCGCGCCTCGAGCGCCGCGATCTCGCGCCAGAAGAACACATGCGTCTGGCCCGGAAATTGCGGCACGAGGTAGCCAAGGGCGAGGGGTGCGGCCATTTCCGATTTCGTTTCCGGCGGTTTACGCGCTAAGGCTAGCATGTTGCGGCGCGGTGGAACAGGCGCGCGGCCATGTCCCGAAAGAAACGCACCGTTGACCGAATTCGCGCCCGTCACCCTCAGCGTCATCATCCCCGCCCATAACGAGGCGGGCCGGATCGGTCTCTGCCTTGCGGCGCTTTTTGCCTCTGACCTGGTCGCGGGCGGGGCCGAGGCGATCGTGGTGGCCAATGGCTGCGCGGATACGACCGTTGCCGAGGCACGGGCCATGCGCACGGCCAAGGGCGCGTGGCCGTTGCGGGTGCTCGACCTGCCCGAGGGCGGCAAGACGCGCGCGCTGGCTGCGGGCGAGGCGGTGGGGCGCGGCGCGGTGCTGGCCTATCTCGACGCCGATGTGATCGTCTCGCCCCCGCTCATGGCCGCGCTTGCCGACGCACTCAAAGGCCCCGCCCCCGCCTATGGCAGCGGTCAGGTTGTGATCCCCGAACCGTTGAGCCGCGCGAGCCGCCTTTATGCGCGCTTCTACCGTGCGGTGCCGTTCTTTCATACCGGCGTGCCGGGCTGTGGCCTTTTCGCCATGAACCGCGCGGGCCGCGCCCGCTGGGGCGACTGGCCGGGGGTCATCTCCGACGATACCTTTGCGCGGCTGATGTTCACGCCCGCCGAGCGCCACCTTGTCGCGGCCCCCTATCGCTGGCCCGTGGTCGAGGGCTGGGCGGCGCTGGTGCGGGTGCGGCGGCGGCAAGACGCAGGCGTGGCCGAGATCGCCGCGCGCTACCCCGCATTGCTGACCAATGACGATCCGCGCCCCAACACGCGGGCGCGGCTGATGCGCGCGGCGCTCGCGCACCCCTTGGCCTGCCTCACATATGCGGCGGTGCGCGTCGCCGCCCGCCTGCGCCCGGCGAAGGGCTGGGCACGGGGGCGATAAGCGGGGCCCCGGCGCCCTCGGGTCCGGGCCCCGAGGGTCTGCGGCGAATGGCGATCCTACAGGCCACGCGCCACCCTCGGACTTGACCGGGAGTCTCCATCCCAAGAGATCCTCCGGTCAAGCCGGAGGATGACGGCGACTGACGGATAACAGGCGGGACGCGCCGGTGACGGCCCGAAAAATTCAATGGATTGGCCGCAAAACCGCCGTCATGATGCACGAGGTCAGGCACCAACCGTGACCCCGGAGGACAGATGCGCGCCGTCACCGCCCTTTTTTCAGGCGAGGGGTTATTGCCCCGTATCCTGCGCTCCTCCGCGCTGACGGTGCTGGGCTATGGCGGTCAGCAATTCCTGCGGCTCGCCTCCAACCTGATCCTCGCGCGGCTGCTCTTTCCCGAGGCGTTCGGGATCATGGCGATCGTCAGCGTGGTCGTTCAGGGGCTGATGCTCTTTTCCGACGTGGGAATCAGCCCCGCCATCATGCAGAGCAAGCGCGGCGACGAGCGCGCCTTTCTCGACACAGCCTGGACGATTCAGGTCGTGCGCGGCGGGGTCTTGTTCCTCATCGCCTGCGCGCTGGCCTGGCCGCTGGCGAGATTTTACGACGAGCCGCTTCTGGCGCAGATCCTGCCGGTGGCGGCGCTCTCGCTGCTGATCACCGGGTTCAACCCCACTGCGCTCGAGACCGCGAAGCGACATCTGCGCTGGGGGCGCCTTACCGTGATCGACTTTACCGCGCAGATCGCGGGCATCGCCATCGCCGTGGCGCTGGCCTGGTGGTGGCACTCGGTCTGGGCGCTGGTCGTCTCGGGGGTGGTCAGCGCGGTCCTGGCACTTGCGCTCTATCACCTGCTACTGCCCGAGCCGCGCAACCGGGCGCGCATCGAGCGACGCGCACTGACCGAGCTTGTTACCTTCGGGAAGTGGATCTTTCTCAGCACGATCTGCGGCTTCGTCCTTCAACAGTCAGACAAGATCATCCTCGGCAAGGCGCTCACCTTCGAGATGCTGGGCATCTACAATATCGGCTTCTTTCTCGCCTCCTTTCCGATGTTGCTGGGGCAGATGTTCACCTGGCGGCTGTTGATCCCGATCTACCGCGAATTGCCACCGGGCGAGAGCCGGGCGAATTTCGCCAAGCTGCGGCGGATGCGCTTTGCGGTCACGGGCGGGCTGATGGCACTTACGACGGCGACGGCCATTGGAGGGGTCTGGCTGGTGGGGCTGCTCTATGACGACCGCTATGCCATGGCGGGCGCTGTGGTGGTGGTGATGGCGGCGATGCAGATCCCGTTCATCATCGGGATGACCTACGATCAGGCGGCGCCCGCGGCGGGAGACACGCGGCGCTATTTCCTGCTGCGGCTGGCGCAGGCGGTGGCGATGGTGGCGATGCTGCTTTCGGGACTGGCCTGGGGAGGTCTGCTGGGCGCGGCCCTTGGCTATGGCGCGGCGATGGTGGTGGTCTACCCGGTGGTGGTCTGGCTCGCGCGGCACATGCGGGCCTGGGACCCGCTCCATGACGCGGTGATGGCCGCGTTGGGGCTTGCGATCACGGCTCTGGCCTTCCAGATCAATGCTGCCGCGCTGGTCGAACTGGCCGCGCTTTCGGGCTGGTAAGCCGCGCGAATGCGCGACAATCGCCAAGGCCACGCCCCAAATCGGTCGCATTGCCGGTGCATCTCCGGCAGGGTATGATTTCAGCATGGTTATCAATGGCCGATGACGTGAACACACCTGCGCCCGGTGCCGCCGATATTGCAATTGTCGGGATGGCCGCGCACCTGCCCGGTGCGCGCGGCGTGCCGGAGTATTGGCAGATGCTGCGCGATGGCCGCCGCGCCATCCGCCGCCTGTCTGAGGCCGAACTCCTCGCCGCCGGAGAAGCGCCGCAGCGCATCCGCCGCCCCGATTACGTGCCCTTCGCCGCGCCGCTCGAGGGATTCGAGATGTTCGACGCCGAATTCTTCGGCTTCGGCCCCAAGGAGGCCGCAATCCTAGACCCCCAACACCGCCGCTTTCTGGAGGTGGCGTGGGAGGCGCTGGAGGATGCGGGCCACATGCCCGAGAGTTTCCCCGGCCCGATCGGCGTTTTCGCGGGTTGCGGCATGGGCAGTTATTTCTATTTCAACCTCTGCTCCAACCGCGATCTAGTGGACGATGTGGGCATGTTCCTTCTGCGCCATACCGGCAATGACAAGGACTTCCTGACCACCCGCCTCAGCCATATCCTCGATCTCAAGGGGCCATCGCTCGGGCTGCAAACCGCCTGTTCCACCTCGCTGGTCGCGGTGCATTACGCCGCGCAATCGCTGCTCAATGCCGAATGCGACATGGCGCTTGCGGGCGGCGTGACCATCGAGTTGCCGCAGAACCGTGGCTACATCTACAAAGAGGGCGAGATCCTCTCGCCCGACGGCGAATGCCACGCCTTTGACCATCGCGCCCAGGGCACGGTGTTTGGCTCGGGCGCGGGCGTGGTGGTGTTGCGCCGCCTGGCCGATGCCTTGGCGGATGGCGATCACATCTGGGGCGTGATCAAGGGCTCTGCAGTCAACAACGACGGCGCGGCCAAGGCGGGCGCGGGCGTCACCGCCGATACCGTCGATTACGTCGAATGCCACGGCACCGGCACCTATCTGGGCGACCCCATTGAGGTCGCGGCGCTAAGCCAAGCGTTCCGCGAGACGACCGAGGCCAGCGGTTTCTGCCGCATCGGCAGCGTCAAGACCAATATCGGCCATCTCGACACGGCGGCGGGCGTGGCGAGCCTGATCAAGGCCACGCTGGCGCTGTATCACGGCGAGATGCCGCCCTCACTGGGCTATGAGGCGCCCAACCCCGCCATCGCCTTTGACGGCAGCCCGTTTTCGGTCAATGACCGGCTTGCGCCCTGGCCCCGCCGAGACCACCCCCGTCGCGCCGGGGTCAATTCTCTGGGCGTCGGCGGCACCAACGCGCATGTGGTGCTGCAAGAGCCGCCCGCCCGCACCGCATCAGGTGAGAGCGACTGGCCCTTCCAGCCCATCGTGATCTCCGCGCGCTCGAAATCCGCGCTCGACGAGGCCACCACACGTCTGGCCGCCCATCTGCGCGAACACCCCGAACAGCCATTGGCCGATGTCGCCTGGACCCTCAGGCACGGCCGCCGCGCCTTCGAGCGTCGCCGCGTCACCGTCGCGCGCAGCCACGCCGAGGCCGCAGACCGGCTTGAGAAGGGCGATACTCGCCGCGTCTTTACCCATCAGGCGCTCGACAATCCCGATGTGGTCTTCATGTTCCCCGGCGGCGGCGCGCAATATGCCGGCATGGCGCGCGACCTTTATGAGACCGAGCCGGTCTTTGCCGAATGGATGGATCGCGGCCTCGATATCCTCAGCCCCAAGCTCGATTACGACATCCGCGCGCTCTGGCTGCCTGACCCCGATCAGAAGGCGGCGGCGGATGCGCGGCTCAAACGCCCCTCGGTGCAACTGCCGCTGATCATGATCTCCGAATACGCGCTGGCGCAGCTGTGGCAGAGCTGGGGTGTGACCCCTGCTGCCCTCATCGGTCATTCCATGGGCGAGAACACGGCGGCCTGTCTGGCCGGTGTCCTGAGCCTTGAAGATTGCATCGGCCTCGTCCACCTGCGCGGGCAGCTCTTCGACAGCGTGGAAAAAGGCGGGATGCTCAGCGTGCCGCTTTCCGTCGAGGCCCTGAAACCTTACCTCGGCGCGCATCTCGACATCGCCGCGCTCAACGCCCCCGACCTCACCGCCGTCTCGGGGCCGGATGCCGCCCTCCTTGAACTCGACACCCGCCTGCGCGCCGACGGGATCGAGCCACAGCGCATCGCCATCGACATCGCCGCCCATAGCCGGATGCTGGAGCCTATTCTGGAGCGGTTCGGGGATTACCTGCGCTCCATCCAGTTGAACGCGCCACAAATCCCCATCCTGTCCAACCGATCAGGCGATTACCTCACGGCGGCAGAGGCCACCGATCCCGCCTATTGGGTCGCCCACCTGCGCCATACCGTGCATTTCGCCGACGGACTCACCCGGCTTGCGGAAACCCCTTCCCGCATCTTCCTGGAGGTCGGCCCCGGCAAGGCGCTCTCGTCGCTGGCACAGGCGCATGGCGCGATCAGCGCCAATCAGGTCATCGGAACCCTGCGCCATCCCGAAGACACCATCGCCGATGACGAGTATTTCATGGCCATGCTGGCCCGCCTCTGGGCCGTCGGGGTCGAGATCGACTGGCCGCAGATCTGGGGCGAGGGACCGCGCCGCCGCGTGTCGCTTCCCACCTATCCCTTTCAGCACAAACCCTATTTCATCGCCCCCGCCACGGCGACAAAGCCGACCGAAGACGCTTGGCCCACCCATCGGGACAACATCGCGACATGGGGCTACACCCCCCATTGGCGGCCCCGGCTGGCAGAGATCGAGATCACGTCCGACGCCGATCTTGCCCTGCTGCCCAAGGAAACATGGCTGCTCTTCGAGGATGATACCGGCCTCGCCCGCGCCGTGGCCGACCGCCTCGGCGCCGCTGGCCATAGCGTCACCACCGTCACGCCCGGCGACAGCTTCGCGCGGCTGAATGAGGCGCGCTATACTCTCTCGCCGGAACGCGGGCGCGAGGGCTATGATCAGCTCATTCGCGCGCTGACAGCCGAGGGGCGCGCGCCCACCCGCATCGCGCATTTCTGGCTGGTTACCCGCGACGAGCGTCACCGCCCCGGCTCCAGCTTTTTTCACCGGATGCAGGAACAGGGCTTCTACAGCCTGCTCTTTCTCGCGCAGGCGCTGGCCGAGGAGGGCACGACCCCTTGCCACATCACTGCGCTGACCACCGGCGCGGCGCAGGTGCGCACCGAGGCCCTGCCCTATCCCGCCAAAGCCACGCTTGCAGGCCCGCTGCGCGTGATCCCGCGCGAGATGCCGCAGATCACCACGGCCAGCCTCGATCTGAGCCTGCCCGCGCGCGGCGCACCGCACGAGACGCTTGTCACCCGCGTGCTCGAAGACCTGGCCCAAGACCCCCGCAATCACACCGCCGCCCTGCGCGGTGCCCGGCGCTACGAGGCCGAATGGCGCGCCACGGAACTCTCGCCCGGCACCGCCCCGATTGCCGAGGGCGACACGGTGCTGATCACCGGCGGCTTTGGCGGCATTGGTCTCACGCTGGCCGAAGACCTCATCACGCAGAACAACGCCAACATCGTGCTCATGGCTCGCCACGCCCTGCCGCCCCGCACCGACTGGCCCCGGATCACCGCCTCGGGCGGGCCGCTCGCCCGCCGCATCGCCGCCGTCTCCCGCCTCGAGGCGCTTGGCGGCAAGGTCATGGTGATCGCGGGCGATGTCAGCAATATCGAGGACATGCAGGCCGCGAAATCCCGGATCGAGACACGCTTTGGCCGTCTCAACGGGGTGATCCACGCCGCCGGCGTCATCGCCGATGCGCCGCTGCTGGCCAAGGGGCCGGACACCATCGAGGATGTCTTCACGCCCAAGATCCACGGCACGCAGGTGCTGGAGCAGGTCTTTCCCGATGGCGCGCTCGACTGGCTGGTGCTGTTCTCGTCAAGCTCCACCGCCACCGCGCCTGCGGGACAGGTCGATTACGTCGCCGCCAACGAATGTCTCAACGCCTATGCACGGTCGCGGGCGGGCGGACGCACGCAGGTTCTGGCGCTCGACTGGGGTATCTGGGCCGAGGTCGGCATGGCCGCCGAGGCAGTGGCCCGCCAAACCGGCACCTTGCCTGCTGCGCCGCGCCTGCCGGTCGACAGCCCGCTGATCGACGAGGCGGGCTTTGACGCCGAGGGCAACCGCGTCTTTCACGCGCGCTACAGTGCCGCCACCCATTGGGTCTTCGATCAGCACCGCACGCGAAACGGACAGGCGCTCATGCCGGGCACCGGCTATCTCGACCTGCTGGCGCAGGCGCTGCGTGCGCAGGGCGAGGACGGCGCCTTCGAGATCCGCGACCTCATGTTCCTGCGCCCCTTCGACCTCGCTAAGGGCGCGGCGCGTGACATGCGCCTCACCCTCACGCGCAGCGATCAGGGATATACCGCCCGGATCGAGGCCGATCATGAGCAGGCCGGCCGCCAGGGCTGGGTTACGCTGGCCGAGGCCGATCTGCGCCTCTTGCCGCTCGCTCCCGCCGAACCCCTCGATCCCGATACCATACGTACACGGATGGAAACCTGGGAAGAGGCCAGCCCCGACCCGCTCCTCTCTCCGCAAGAGGCGCATCTCGATTTCGGCCCCCGCTGGCGCGTGCTCAGGGCGCGCGGGCTTGGCGCGGGCGAGGGTCTCGCCCATCTGCGCCTGCCCGCCGAGGCGCGGGACGATCTGGAAAACGGCCACCTGTTGCACCCCGCTCTGATGGATATCGCCACCGGCTGGGCCATGGGCCTGATCGACGGCTATGACGGATCAGATCTCTGGGTGCCGATGTCCTATGGCGCGCTGCGGGTCCATGCGCCGCTCGGGCCGGAGGTCTGGAGCCTCGCCCGGCTGACCAGCGCGCAGGCGCAGGACAGCGGCACCGCCCGTTTTGATATCACGCTCACCGATCCCGCCGGGCGCGTGCTGGTCGAGATCGAGGATTTCGCCATCCGCAAGCAGGTGGGCGGGCTGGCCCTGACCCCGCCCCGCGCGGGCGAGATCCGCTTTGACGCCAGTGCCGACAGCGCCCCCACCAGCCCCGCCGAAGAACGCCTGCGCCACAACCTGCGCGAAGGCATCCGGCCTGCCGAGGGGGCCGAGGCGTTCCGCCGGGCCATGGCCCTTGGTTTGCCGCAAGTGCTTGTGTCCTCGCTCGATCTGCCCGCGCTGATCCGTCAGGCCGAGGCGGGCGCGCAAGGGTCCGACGAGGGCGGTCAACGCTTCGAGCGGCCCGATCTCGACGGCGATTACGTCGCCCCCGAGGGCGAGATCGAGACGCGGCTCGCGGGCTTCTGGTCCGAGCTTCTGGGGATCGGCACCGTGGGCGCCGAGGACAGTTTCTTTGATCTCGGCGGCCATTCGCTCATCGCCGTGCGGCTCTTCGGGATGATCCGCAAGGCGTATCGCGTCGATTTCCCAATCTCGATCCTGTTCGAGGCCCCCACCATCCGTGCCTGCGCCCGGCTGATCGAGGCGCGTATCGGCCCGCAGGAGGCCGGTACGCCCGCCGTAGCCGAGCCCGCCCGCCGCTTCACCCATCTGGTACCGATGCACCGCGGTGAGGGCGGGGCAAAAACGCCCTTCTTCCTCGTCGCGGGCATGTTCGGCAACGTGCTCAACCTGCGCCACCTTGCGCATCTGCTGGGCGATGACCGGCCCTTCTTCGGGCTGCAGGCGCGCGGGCTTTACGGCAATGACGCACCGCATGACGACCTGACCGAGGCCGCCCACGACATGATCGCCGAGATCCGGCAGGTGCAGCCCCATGGCCCCTACCTGCTGGGCGGTTTCTCGGGCGGCGGCATCACCGCCTACGAGATGGCGCAACAGCTCGAGGCGGCGGGCGAAGAGGTGGCCGTGGTGATCCTGCTCGACACGCCGCTGCCGCAGCGCCGCCCCCTCTCGCGCCGGGACAGGGCCCTGATCCAATGGCAGGAATTGAAACGCCAGGGTCCGCTCTACCCGGTCAAATGGGCAGCGCGGCGCGTCAAGTGGGAAATCGCCAAACGCCGCGCGCAGGACCACACGGAAACCTCCGAACACCAGTTCCACGATCATGAGATCGAGGCCGCTTTCTACCGCGCCATCACCAGGTATCAGGTCCGCCCGTGGACCGGCACGCTCCACCTCTTCCGCCCGCCGCAATCGGGCAAGTGGCAGGTCTCGAACGGCCAATGGGTGAGCGATGAGCGCGCCTATGTGCTGCCCGACAACGACTGGTCAGGCTTTGCCCCCAACCTCTCGGTGACCGAAGTGCCCGGCACCCACGACTCCATGGTGCTGGAGCCCAATGTCCGCGTCCTCGCCGCGCGGATGCGCCGCGCCATCGAGGCGGCCGAGGGGACACGAGAGAGCGTTCCCACCCGCCCGGAGGCCGCCGAATGACCGCCCCCCGCGTCCTGACCATCGTGCTGAACTGGCGCACGCCCGAGATGACGCTCAAGGCCGCCGCCGCCGCGCAGCGCGCCATGACGGGCATCGCGGGAGAGATCGTGATCGTGGACAACGCATCCGGCGACGGCTCTTTCGAGAAGATGCAAGCCGAAACCGCAGGGTGGGAACGGGTCCACGTCGTGCAATCCGGCCGAAACGGCGGCTTTGGCGCGGGCAATAACGCAGGCATGCGCGCAGGCCTTTCGGATGGCACGCGACCCGATTACACCTATATCCTGAATTCAGACGCCTTCCCCGCCGAGGGCGCCATCGCCGCGCTGCTGACGCATCTGGAAGCCACGCCAAAGGCCGGTCTGGCGGGCAGCCAGATTCACGGCCGCGACGGCGCGCCCCATGTCACGTGCTTCCGCTTCCCCTCGATCCTCGGCGAATTCGAAGGTGCCGCGCGCATCGGCCCGCTCTCGCGCCTGCTGCGCCGCCATGCCGTGCCGCTGCCGATCCTTGAGCAAACGCAGCCCGTAGACTGGCTTGCGGGCGCAAGCCTGATGATCAGGCAGGCGGTGCTCGACGAGATTGGCGGTTTCGACGAAACCTTTTTTCTCTATTTCGAGGAAACCGATCTCTGCCTGCGGGCCGCGCGGGCGGGCTGGCAGACGCATTACGTGGCCGACTCTCACGTCGAGCATATCGGCTCGGTCTCCACCGGCATGAAGGGCTGGGACCGTGTGCCCGATTACTGGTTTGCCTCGCGGCGGCACTATTTCGTCAAGAACCATGGCCGTGCCTATCTCGGGGCTGTGACGCTGGCGCATGTGCTGGGCGCGGGCGCAGGCGCAATCTGGCGCCTCATCCGGCGCAAAGGCGCTCCGCCGCCGCCGCATTTCCTGCGTGATCTGGTGCAGGGCGACCTGCGCGCGGCGCTGAATCTGCATGAAAGGATCAAGCCATGATGCGGGCGCTTCTGATCGGCAACGAAACGTTGGCGCTGCAATGCGGCAAGGCCTGGCTTGAGGCCGGGCACGAGATCGCCGCCGTCGCCACCCGCCATGCGGATGTGGCGGACTGGGCGCGCGCGGCCGGTCTGCACGTCCTTGCGCCGGGCGTGGGGCTCGCCGAGCGGATCGAGGGGCTGGAGTTTGACTGGCTTCTTTCCATTGCCAATCTCGATCTGCTGCCCGAACCGGTTCTGGCGCGCGCCACGCGCGGCGCGGTCAATTTCCATGACGGGCCGTTGCCACGCTATGCCGGCCTCAACGCGCCGGTCTGGGCGATCCTGAACGGCGAGGCGCAGCACGGCGTCACCTGGCACCTGATCGAGGGCGGGGTGGATGCCGGGCGCATCGTGGCGCAGCGGTCCGTCGACATCGGCCCGGACGAAACTGCCTTTACGCTGAACGCCAAATGCTACGCCGCCGCTCTCGAGAGCTTTCCCGAGGTGGTGGCAGAGCTTGCGCGCGGCGCGCCCGAGGCACGGGCGCAGGACGCGAGCGCGCGAAGCTGGTTCGGGCGCGACAAGCGTCCCGAGGGCCTGATTCTCGACCCCGCACGCCCCGCTGCCGATCTGGCGCGGCTTGTCCGCGCGCTCGATCATGGCGGATACCGCAACCCGCTCAACATGGCGCGAATCGCCATCGGCGGGCGGGTGTTCCTCGCGCCTCGCGCCGAGGTGACAGGCCCCGCCGGGGCGGCCGCGTGCCCCGGAACGATCATAGCGACCGAAGAGCGCGGGCTGACCATCGCCACAGGGGAAGGCGCGCTCCGGTTGACGGGGCTCATGTCGGCGGATGGGCATGTTCCGATCCTCGCCGGGATCACCGCAGGCATGGCGATCGACCCACCGGATCCCAGGGCCGAAGCGGCCCTCGCCCGCCTTGCGCCGCAGGACGGGGCCTGGCGCCGCGCCCTCGTGGCGCTGCGCCCGGTTACCCTGCCGCTCGACGGTGCCGAGAGCGCGCGCACCGAGCGTCTAACCCTCGATCTGGGCAACGCCGACGCGCTTGACGCGATCGCCATCTGGGCCAGCCATCTTGGCGGTGGCGAGGCCGAGCATCTGGCCTATTGCGGACCCGCCATCCTGCGGGCTCAGGTGCCGGGACATAGCTGCCCCTGGGTTCCCGTCGCGGCCAGCACGCTCGCCGAAAGCATCGCGGAGGCCGCGGCGCGCGGCCCATTCGCGCGCGATCTCTTCGCCCGCGACCCGAGCCTTGACGCCGCGCATCGCCCGCATCTGGGCCTGCGTCAGGCGGGGGCAGGCCTTGTTCCCGGCACTGCCCTCACGGTGGATCTGACCGGCGCACCCGCGTTGCTTTACGATCCCGCGCGCCTCTCGCCTGCCATGGTCGATCTGCTGGCCAAGCGGCTCGAGGCCCATGCGCGCGGCGAGACCGGCCTCACGCAGGCCGAGCGCCGCCTTGTCACCGAGACCTGGAACGCCACCGACACGCCCACGGACGCGCGCCCGGTCCATCACCGCATCGCCGCGCGCGCGAGCGAGACTCCCGACGCCACGGCGCTGATTTTCGAGGCGGATCGCCTCAGCCATGCCGCGCTTGATGCGCGCGCGAACCGCATCGCCCATGTGCTGCGTGCCATGGGCGTGGCGCGCGGCGATCTTGTCGGCCTTTGCCTGCCGCGCTCGGCGGATATGGTCGCCTGCGTGCTCGCCATCTGGAAGGCGGGCGCGGCCTATGTGCCGATGGACCCGACCTATCCCCCCGACCGGCTTGCGCTCTATCTCGAGGATAGCGGCGCGCGCGTGGTCGTCACCCGCAGCGATATCGGCACGGCGCTCGAAGGGGCCGTGCGGCTCGATCTCGACACCGATCCGCGCCTGGCGAGCGCGCCCGCGACCGCGCCCGAAGACCCAACCCGCCCCGAGGACCTGGCCTATGTGATCTACACCTCCGGCTCGACCGGGCGGCCCAAGGGGGTGATGGTCACACATGCCAACCTTGCCAATTTCTGCGCCGCGATGACTGCGCGCATCCCGCACGCGCCGGGGGCTGCATGGCTGGCCGTGACCAGCCTCAATTTCGATATCTCGGTGCTGGAGCTTTTCCATACGCTGGCGCAGGGCTATACTGTCGTGCTCAGCGGTGAGGAAAGCCGCGCGCTCGTTTCCTCGGGGCAGTTGGCGACCTCGGACCGCGGCATGGAGTTCAGCCTCTATTACTGGGGCAATGACGACGGCGCGGGGCGCGACAAATACAAGACCCTTCTGGAAGGCGCGCAATTCGCCGACACGCACGGCTTCTGCGCGGTCTGGACGCCCGAGCGGCATTTTCACGCCTTTGGCGGCCCTTA
Organism: Alphaproteobacteria bacterium HGW-Alphaproteobacteria-1; assembly: GCA_002842985.1. Classification (GTDB taxonomy): domain Bacteria; phylum Pseudomonadota; class Alphaproteobacteria; order Rhodobacterales; family Rhodobacteraceae; genus Roseovarius. The sequence continues at coordinate 161,117 of PHEQ01000003.1, read as the reverse complement.
CCCCAACCCCTCCGTCACCGGCGCCGCCGTGGCCGCGGTCACGCAAAACCTCTCGGTGCGCGCCGGAAGCTGTGTCGCGCCGCTCCACCATCCCGCCCGCATCGCCGAGGAATGGGCGGTCATCGACAACCTGACCAATGGGCGCGCGGGGCTGGCGATTGCAAGCGGCTGGCATCCCGATGATTTCATCCTGCGCCCGGAGAACGCACCACCCAACAACAAGCCCGCGATGTTTGATGCGATCCGCGATCTACGCAAGCTGTGGAAGGGTGAGGCCGTGGGCTTTGCCCGCGCCGACGGCACGATGCACGAGGTCGTCACGCAACCGCGCCCGGTGTCCACGGTGCTGCCCGTATGGGTCACCACGGCGGGCAACCCCGAAACATGGCGCGAGGCCGGCGCGCATGGGGCCAATGTGCTTACCCATCTTCTCGGGCAGTCCATCCCGGAGGTGGGTGACAAGATCATGCTCTACCGCGCGGCGCTTCGCGAGGCCGGGCATGACCCGGCCGCCTTTACCGTGACGCTGATGCTGCACACCTATGTCGCCGAGACCCGCGACGAGGCGCGGCGCGTGGCACGCGAGCCGATGAAGGAGTACCTGCGCTCGGCTGCGGGCCTCATCAAGCAGTATGCCTGGGCCTTTCCGGCCTTCAAACGGCCCAAGGGGGTGAACAATGCCTTTCAGCTCGATCTCGGCTCGCTTTCCGAAGAGGAACTTGAAGGCATCCTCGATTTCGCCTTCGAGCGGTATTTCGAGGAGTCGGGCCTCTTCGGCACCATCGAGGACTGCGTCGCGCGGGTGGAGGCGCTCAAGCGCATCGGCGTCGATGAGGTGGCCTGCCTGATCGACTACGGCATTCCCGCGCGGCAGGTGCTCGACGGGCTGCGGCCACTGGCGCGGGTGCTGGAGCGATCCAATCGCGTGGGCACCATCCCCGAGGACGACTTCTCGATCGCCGCGCAGATCCTGCGCCACAAGGTCACGCATCTGCAATGCACGCCGTCGATGGCCCGCATGATCGCTCTGAACGACGAGGCGCGCGCGGCGCTTGCGCACCTGCGCCACCTCCTGCTGGGCGGCGAAGCGTTGCCGGGAAGCCTGGTGCGCGAATTGCAGGCGGCCACATCGGCGCAGATCCACAACATGTATGGCCCGACCGAGACAACGATCTGGTCCACCTGCGGCCCCGCCGACCCGGAGAACGCCATCGCCAATATCGGCATGCCCATTGCCAATACGCAGGCCTACGTTCTCGACCGGGACATGGCCCCCCTGCCCGTGGGCCAACCCGGCGAGTTGTGGATCGGCGGCGCGGGGGTGACGCGCGGCTATCTTGGGCGCGCCGATCTGACCGCCGAGCGTTTTCGCCCAGATCCGTTCCGGGCAGACGGGCGGATCTACGGCACCGGCGATCTGGTGCGCTGGCGCGCGGACGGGCGGCTCGATTTCCTTGGTCGGGCCGATGCGCAGGTCAAGCTGCGTGGCCATCGCATCGAACCCGGAGAGATCGAGGCCGCGATGGAATCGGTGCCGGGCGTCGATCAGGCGGTGGTGATCCTGCGCGAGGACGTGTCCGGCGATCCGCGCCTCGTCGGCTATCTGCGCGGCTCGGCCACGCCCGAGACGGTGCGCACAGCGCTTGCCGCGCGCCTGCCCGCGCATATGCGCCCCGCGCATCTGGTGGCGCTCGACGCCTTTCCGCTGACCCCCAACCGCAAGGTGGACCGCAAGGCCCTGCCCGCCCCCGAAATCCGCAACGCGCCCCCCCCCGCGCGCCCTGCGGCGATAACGCCCGCCAACAGCACCGAGAGCGCCATCGCCGCGATCTGGGCGCGGGTGCTCGGCGTGGCGGATATCGGCCCGCAGGACAGCTTCTTTGACCTCGGCGGTCATTCGCTTCTGGCGGTGCAGGCGCATCGCGAGATCCGGGCCGAACTTGGGGTGGAGCGGTTGAGCATCACCGACATTTTCCGCAGCCCGAAACTGGCGGCGCTGGCCGCGCGGGTGGCGGAGTTGCGCGGCGATGTGCCCGCCCCCACACCCGCGACGCCCTCGGCCAATGATCGTGCCGGGAGTCGTGCCGATGCCATGGCGCGTCGCCGCGCCATGCGCGCCGCGCGGTCTGGATGAGCCTGAGCGACAGGCTCCGTGCGCACCTGCCCGCGCGCGTCGCGCTGGCCGGGGGCGACCCGCGCGCACCCGCCACCGGCCTCCTGCCGCAGGAAGAGGCCGCCACCGACCGGATGGTGCCCGCGCGCCTGCGCGAGTTCGCCGCCGGACGCCGCGCCGCACGGGCTGCGATGGCCACGCTTGGCCATGGCCCTGCCGCCCTGCCGATGGGACCGGACCGAGCGCCGCTCTGGCCCGCCACCCTCACCGGCGCGATCAGCCATGACGCCACCACCTGCCTTGCGCTGGTCGGGTGGCGCAACGATTGGGCCGGGCTCGGCCTTGACATCGAACCGGCCACGCCCCTGCCCGCCGATCTTGTCGCCACGATCTGCACACCCGACGAGAGCACCGACCCGACCACGGCGCGCGCGCTCTTTTGCGCCAAGGAAGCCACCTACAAGGCCATTTCCGCGCAGATCCGCACCATCCCGACATTCCACGACATGACCGTGGCCCTGCACGCGGACGGCAGCTTTATCGCCCGCCTCATCCCTGCTTTCGCGCCCTTTCAGGCGGGCGCGCGGATCGACGGCCATCTGGTGACAACGCCCACGCATCTTGCCGCACTTGTTCTCATCCGCGCCGCCTGAACACAGTGTTTCCGCCGAGGCCCCAATAAACTATGGCGCAAATGTGACCGATCGCCTAGATTGGGGCGGAATTGGGACATAATTCTGTCAGGGTCGTTTGGGGGCATTCGGTCGGCAGGGGACACGGGGCAGCGACCCGCAACCTTTGCCACGCGGCCCCCGCCGGAACGTCCCCACGACAAAGACAGGTGTGCGCCCCGTGAGTTCGATCACTTCCTTTCCCGATGCTTTGCGTCTTCTGCGCCGCCGTCAATGGCTTGTCTTCATGGTGACGCTGATCGGCTGCGTGCTCTCGGTCGGCTTCGCGCTCAGCCGGTCGCATGTCTTCGAGGCAACCGCCGTCATCCAGATCGAGACGCCGCAGGTGGACCCGAGCACCAGCGCGCAGCTTGTCGCCACCGACGCCCGCCTGCGCCTGCAACTGATCGAACAGCGGCTTATGGCGCGCGACCATGTCATCGCGATGATCGAGAAACACGGTCTGTTCAGCAACCGCGCGGACCTGCCGATGGATCAGAAGGTGTTCCTGCTGCGCACCGCCGCGCGGATAACGCCGATTTCCGTAGGTGTGCCGGGCTATGCGCCGCAGGCCGCGACGCCCTCGGGGCTGAGTGTGACCGTCGCGCTCGACGATCCCGACAAGGCCGCCGCTGTGGCCAATGACTTCGTGGCGGCCGTCCTTGTCCAGAACCGCGAACGCCGCCTTGCCAGCGTGCGCGAAACGCTCAGCTTCTTCACCGCCGAGGAAGAGCGCGTCAATGCCGCGATCACCGCGCTCGAAGCGCGGATTGTCGAGTTCAAGCGCGGCAATTCCGAGGCCCTGCCCGAGGCCATGGCCTCTCAGCGCAGCGAGCTTGCCACCCTGCGCGAGACGCTTCTGGGTATCGAGCGCGAGATCATCACGCTGGAAACCGAGAGCAGCCGCCAGCGGCAGGAGGTGTTTGCCCGCCAGATCGGCCAGTTGACCGAGCAGCGCGACCTTGTCACCGCCCGCATGTCCGAGATCGAGCAGGCGCTTGCAACGGCCCCCCGCGTCGAGCGCGAGTTGAACGCGCTCAATCGGGACCTGACCCAGCTTCAGGATCAGCTCGGCACGATCACCCGCGCCCGCGTGGAGGCGGAAATGGCCAGCGTGCTGGAAAACCGCCAGCAGCAGGAACGCTTCGAAATCCTCGAAACCGCCGTGCCGCCGACCATGCCGGTCTCGGCCAGCCGCAAGAAGATCGCGGCGGCAGGCGGCGTGGCAAGCCTGCTCTTCGCCGTCGGTCTTGCCCTGTCGCTGGAAATCCTCAATCCGAAGCTGCGCACCGCGCAGCAACTGCGCGACGAGTTGGATATCACGCCGGTCGTAACCATTCCGGTCGTGCACTTGCGCCATGAACGCCGCGCGCGTGCGCTCAGGATAGCGGCCACGGTGCTTGCCGCCCTTCTTGTGGTGCCCCTCGCCCTCCGGCTTGTGCAGGAACACTTCCCTAACCTGCGACTGCCGACGGCGAACTGAGCGGCTCAGTATTCGTAGCGGGTGATGTCCTCGCCTTCAGCGCGGTTCATGATCACGCCCAGAAGCGGCGTGTCGCTGCCCAGCCGGTCCTTGAGGTCGCGCAGCTCTTGCGTGGTGCTCTGCCCACCCGCCACCACGATCAGCACCCCGTCGAATTGCGGACGGAACGCCAGCACATCGTCGTGATAGAGAGCGGGCGGCATGTCGAAGATCACCACATCGGGTGCGAGCCGGGCGCCAAGCGCCGCCAGCGCATCGACCGCCACTGGTGATTGCAGAATTTCGGCCGCATAGCTTTCAGCCCGGTCATTGAGGCCGAGCGCCAGCCCCTCGCCGATATTGAGATCGTTGGGCGCAGGGCGAACAAGGTAATCCTCGGGTGCAATCTCGCCGCTCAGGAAGCGGCCCATCGTGCCGGGCTCCTTCACGCCGAAGAGCCTGGCCAGTGACGGGCGGCGCAGGTCGGCATCCATCAGCACGGTGCGCAGCCCCGCCTTGCGCGAGAGGCTGATCGCCAGATTGGCCGCGACAAAGCTCTTGCCGCAGCCCGACGTGGCCGATGTGATCGCCACCCGGCTCCAGCCCTGCTTGCGCAGCACCCCCATCAGCTTGGTGCGCAACACATCAAAGGCCACATGTGCCGGATCGTCGCGTGACGCAGAAATGAGCCGGTTGCGCGTGAGGTGTCGGGCATCAAGCGGCACGGGCCGCAGCGCCGCCCAAGTGGCTGCGATGCGCGCGCCCGAATCGGGTGGTGCGTCGGCCTCCATCTCCGGTGAAAGCTCAGGCTCAGGCTCAGGCTCAGGCTCAGGCTCAGGCTCAGGCTCAGGCTCAGGCTCAGGCTCAGGCTCAGGCTCAGAAAGCGTCACAGGATCGCCCCTGCGCGCAAGCCCTTTTTCCAGCGCCGCCTCCGGCTCCGGCTCCGTCTCATCAGGCGCCGCCGCCTCTGCTTCCAGACGCGCGGCGCGGCGGCGCATATACGCCTCGTGACGCGACAGGGTCGCGTCCTCCGCCTCTGCCTCCGGGGCCTGCCTCATTGCCGGGTCTCCTGCCATCGGGCACAGATATGCCCCGCAATTCCGGCAACAATGCGACGGAAACGCAGGGATTGTGGGCCGTTCAAAATCCGAACAGCCCCGCCTCATCGACCGCCTGCCGCAGGAAAGCCTCTCGTTCTGCCACCGGGGCCCACCCCAAGAGCGCCTTTGGCGCGGCATTGTCGAAGCGCGCGTAATGCGCCCGCGAGCGCCAATCCGCCAGCGAGGCGCGCACCACGTCGGGTCGCTTCAAGGCATATGTCTTGAGCGCCGCCTTCACCGCATCCGCAGCCCACATCGCCATGAGGTTGCCCGAACTCACCCGGAGCCGCGCGCCAAGCCGCGCGTGGATGGCGTTGAAATAGGCCCGCGCCGACATCTGCACGTCGCCCACAAGGTTGAAGGATTGCCCTTCCGCCGAGGCACTCTTGCCCATGCGGATCAGCGCATCCGAGACATCCTCGATCAGCACGAATGGCAGCGGGTTGTCCCCCGCCCCCCAGAGCCGCACCGCCCCGGACCCGTGCCAGCGCCCGATCCCCCAATGCTGCAACGGCCCGCCATTGCCCACCACGATACCCGGTCGCGCGATGGTGACGGCCAGGCCGTGCTCGCGCCGCATCTCCCAGAGCCGTCGCTCGCATTCCGCCTTGGAGCGGGCATAGAGATTGCGGTCGCTCATATCCTGCGCGAAGGGCGTGGATTCGGTGATCACCGTTTGCGGGTTCGACATGTCATAGGAGGCAATCGTGCCGGTATAGACAAGGCGTCCCACCCCCGCCGCCAGCGCCGCCCGTGCGATCCGGTCCGAGACGCCGACATCGTTCTCAAGGCAGTCCTGCCATGAGGTGCCAAGCGCGCGGGCGAGGTTATAGACCACACCCACCCCCTCCATCGCGCGGGCGAGCCCCGCCTCGTCGCGCAAGGAAACGGCGCAGGTCTCCACATTCTCGGGCAGATCGTCGAAGGGCCCGTGCGCGCCCCGCGAGAGCACCCGCACATCCTCGCCCCGCGCGACCAGCGCGCGCGTGAGGTCCCGGCCCAGAAACCCGGTGCCGCCGATCACCAGCGCCGTCGGTTTCGGTTCGCGGCTTGGTTTGCGGCGGCGCACAATCTCGCGCCCCTGATCGGGCATGAGGGCAAGCGCCGCATCAATCGCCCGCATCACCCCCTCCGCCGCCGTGCCGTCAAAGCGCGGATCAAGCCGTTTACCCTCACGGATCACGCCATAGAACGCCTCGAACAGCCCCATGAAGCCAAGCGCATAGGGCGATTTACGGTTCAGCGATGCGACCTGCCGCGCGGCATTGGCCACCCCCTCGCGCAGATGCGCCCACGCCCCGCCCATCTCGCGCAGGAACGGGTTGAGCACCAGATCGGCGGTGTTCTCGCGGGTCACGGTCAGCACATCGGCGGCGTAATCGAGCCGCGCCAGCCCCGAGGAGCCGCGCAGGGTGAGCGAACGGTCATCCACGCTCTCCACGAGTTGCAGATCGATCGCCAGATCGACGTCTCCCGCCTGCGCCGTGATCCGCCAGCTTTGCGGGCGCATGCCTGCCCCGGGCAGTTGCACGGGCTTGCCGAGATGCAGCCCCGTCACCGTCACAGGGCCGAAAAGATCATGCGCAAAGGCAAAAAGATGCGGCCCCAACTCGCGCAAGAGGTTCCCAGGCTCGCGCAGCATCCACAGCCCGAAAGGGCCCGAGCGCAGCGGTCCCAGCGGAAAGGCCCAGGTGATCTCGGCGCTCGACACCCGGCCAAGTTCCCCTGCCTCAACCAGTGCCTTGAGACGCCGGTAGGCAGGCAGCCCGAGGAAATTATGCCCGGCGGCAAAGTGCCTCCCGGCGGCGCGCGCCGCCTCGGCCACGCTGGCCGCCTCTTCGCCCGAGAGCGCCACGGGCTTTTCCACCAGCACATGCAGACCGGCGGCCAGGCATTTGCGCGCCAATGCGGCGTGGCTGTCGGGCGGCGTCAGGATATGCACCGCCTCGACCGCGCCGCTTGCGATCATCTCGTCCAGCGACGTGAACGCCCGCGCCCCATGCGCGCCCGCCAAACCCTCCGCCGCAGACGCAGACAGGTCACAGACCGCCGCCAGCCGCGCGCCGGGCGTGAACCGCAGCGCCGCCGCGTGCCAGCCCGCGATATAGCCCGCGCCGACAAGCCCCACAGTGATCACCTTATCCGCCATCAGAAATCGCTCACTTGTATTCGATGATCCGCATCGCCGCCCCGCGCCATTTACGCGAATGATAGGTCAGGATGCCGATCAGATTTGGAAATTTGGACAGGCTGAGAAAGATCCCCTGATGCAGGGCGTCCCGCGTGCTCATCCCCGACTTGCGCAGCCCCTGCGCCGTCTTGGCATAGGACAACGCATAAGCGGCCAACACCCCCACCAGCAACGGACGCCAGAAGAGCCCGGCCACCGCCAGCAGAGGCAATACCAGACCATAGGCCCAGACCCGCGCCCGCTCGCGCGCGAAATAGCCGGGGCGCATTTCCCCCACCTGCGCAAAGCCATGCCCCGAGCGCACCGCGCGCCGCCACCACTGGCCAAAGCGCGCCATCGCGGCATCGTGCCGCGTCATCTCTACCGGCAGCCGCCGCAGCCCCCATCCCGCCTTGGCGATCCGCTGGCAGAACTCGTCATCCTCGGCGGCGATCACCCGCGCGTCAAAGCCCCCCGCCTCAATATAGGCGCGACTGCGCACCATCATGTCGCCGCCACAGGCCGTGATCTCGCCCGCCGGACGGTGCCATTCGTGATCGCAAAGCGCATTGTAGACCGACGCCTCGGGATGGATTTCGCTGCGCCACCCGGTCACCAGCCCAAGGGTTGGGTCGTTCTGCAAGGCCGCGCGCCCGGTCTCGATCCAGCCCGGCACCACAGAGCAATCGCCATCGACGAATTGCACGAATTCGGGCGGCACCGGCCCGAGCGCCTGAAACCCCGCATGGCGCGCCCGCGCGGCGGTGAAGGGTGTGGCGGGGTCCAGTTCCACCACCTCGGCGCCCGCCTCGCGCGCCGCCGCCACGCTCGTATCGGTGGAGCCGCTATCGACATAGACGATGCGCTGCCCCCTCAGCGACGCCAGCGACGCCTTGAGCCGCGCGCCCTCGTTGCGCCCGATCAGCACCACGGCGACGCTCATGCCCGCCCCTCCGGTCTGAGGGTCTCGGGTGGTGTGCCCTTTGCGTAGCCCTCGAATAGCTGCGCGAGCCATGCCGCCTCGCGGTCGGAGGCGAACTCTTCGAGCACCCGCGCGCGCCCGGCCTCACCCATTCGGCGGCGCATCTCCGGGTCGCCCAGCACCCGCCCCAGCGCCGCGCGCAGCGCCACCGCGTCACCGGGCGGCACCAAGAGCCCGCTCAATTCGTCCTCGACCAGTTCCGCTACCCCCGCGATGCGGGTCGTCACCACCGGCACGCGGGCGGCAAGCGCCTCCATCAGAACCACGGGCAGCCCCTCGGCAAAGCTTGGCAGGACCAGCGCCGTCGCCTCTCGCAACAGCGCCGCCACCTCGTCCTGCGACTGGTAGCCTGCAAAATCCACATGGCCGCGCAAGCCTCGCGCCCGCGCCTCCAGGCCTTCACGTTCCGGCCCGTCGCCGACCAGCGTCAGGCGCAGGTCGGGATGATCCGCGATCAGCCCCTGCATGGCCTCCAGCAGCATTGGCACACCCTTGACGGCCGCGAGCCGCCCGACAAAGACCAGATGCGCGGGCACGTCTGGCGCAGCCCCGTCATAGCGCGCGGGATCGACCCCGCAATGCACGATATGCAGCTTGCGCCAATGCACCGGGCCCGAAAACACCATCGCCTGCGAGCGCGCGAAATGGCTGATGCAGGCCACAAACTGCGCCCGCGCGATCTTTTCGTCCAGCCGCCAGCGGTAGGGCTCGTAGAAGATATCCGGCCCGTGCAGGGTAAAGCTGAACGGGATGCCCGACATCTCCGAGGCGAGCATCGCCACGGTGCAGCTCGACTTGGCAATGTGGTTGTGCAGATGGGTCAGGCCCCGCACGCGCAGGTGATGGGCCAGAACAGCAGCCTCGACCAGATAAATGAGTTGATAGAGAGTCGGCTTGATCCCGCCAGGGCTTGTCCGCCAGGCAAGCCGCAAGGCCCGCAGCCACGCCCGCGGCCTGCGCCACGCCGCCAGATGTGCGGCGATCAGGCGCGCGGGGTTCAGCGTCGCCTCCAGCACGTGAAAGGTGCGTGCCGCCTCTGTCCGCTGCTCGGGGCCGGTGTGATGCTCTGCTTCCGTCCGGCGCATCGAGCAGGTCTCGACCGTCAGGCCGCGCGCGCGCAGGGCCGCCACCTCGCGTTGGATGAACGTGTCAGTCGCGCGCGGATACTCGCCCGTCAGATAGGCGATGCGCAGGCTCATCCCTCCCCCTCCCGCGCGCGTGCCAGCGCCGTGTCGAAATCATCCTGCGGTGCCCAGCCCAGCGCCGCCTCTGCCGCCGCGATATCATAGCGCACGGGCCGCATCCGCGCGCGCAGAACGGTCGGGCGCAATAGCCCCGGCGCCCGGTCGCCCATCGGTGAGAGCCCCCAGGCCAGCGGCATCAAGAGCCGCCAGTTGAGCCGCACCACATGGCGCGGCCAGCCCGCTTGCCGCACCGCCGCCACAAAGCGCGCCCGCGTGGGCAGGTCGCGCCCGAGAATGTTGAGCGCGCGGCCCTCCCCCGGCATCTCGGCGGCCAGGACGAAGGCCCGCGCGCAATCTCCGAGCGAAACGAGGGGCACCTCGCCGCGCCGCTCCATCAGCACCAGCACCCCGCCGATCACGGGCCCCAGATGCGCGTTCCACACCCTTCCCGGCCCCATGATCGCACCGGGCCGCAGGATCGTATGCCGCAACCCGCTGTCGCGCAGCAGCGCCTCCTGCGCGATCTTGGCACGCGCATAGGCATCGCGCCGCGCGGGGGCCGCCTCGAGCGGGGTCGCCTCGGTCACAACGCCACCCGCATCCGCATCATAGACGACGATGGAGCTTGCCAGCACCACACGCGGCGGCAGCGCCATGGCCTGCAAGGCCGCAATCAGCCGCGCGGTGCCGCCCAGCGTGTCGCGCACCTGATCCGCCCAGTCGCCCGAAAGCGACCCGGCGAGGTGGATCACGCAATCGACCCCGTCCAGCACCGGGGCGGGATCGTCGCGTGCCAGATCCAGATCGGCGCGGGTCAGCGTCCGCACCTCATGCCCGCGCTCCCGCGCGTCCCGCGCCACTGCGCGGCCCAGAAACCCGCCCGCCCCGGTGATGACAAGGCTCAGGCCCATTGTGCCGGCTCCATCGGATCGCAACGCGTGGCCATCTCCCGCGCGCCCGCGCCTTCGTGAATGGCCAGCACCACCTCGGTCAGGTGCAACGCCATGGCGTTGGTAATACGCGGCGCGCGCCCCTCGGCCTGCGCCGCCAGCATCTCGATGGGCCCCAGCGCGAAATTCATCGCCGCCGCCCCCCAGCGCCCTGCCTTGGGATGGCTCGGCCCGCGCGCGCGCAGCCGCCGACCGAATGGGGCCTCCATCAGCCGTCGCCGCAGCGTGAAGCGGCGGTAGAACCGCACCGCTGCTGCATTGTCCCAGACCTCGCGCAGGCCCAGAACCCCCCTGTCGCCGATGATCCGCAAGCGATGATCGTGGGGGGCGACGATTGAACATGTCAGCCGCGCCATCTCACCCCCCTCGAAAAACAGCACCGCAACCGAGACATCCGGCGCGCCCGCCCCCGTCTCGGGCACCACCTGCGCCGAGGCAGCCACCACGCGCGTGATCCGCCCGAAGATCGCAATCAGCCAGGCCACCACATAGCCTGCATGTTCCAGCGTGCAGCCCACGGCAAACTCGTCCGCCGCAGGCCAGGGCGCGCCGCTCTCGCTCTGCCAGCGCCGGTAGGGCGCCTGCGGGATATAGCCGTCATCCATCTCGGCATAGATGAGGCGCACGCGGCCCGCCACACCGTGCCGTACCGCCGCCAGCAGCACCTGCGCCGCCTCGCCCAGAACCGAGGCCGGGGCCGACAGATGCCAAAGGCCCCGCGCTTCGGCCAGATCGTGCAACGCCTGCGCCTGCGCCAGATCGAGTGTCATCGGCTTCTCGCACCAGACATGATGGCCGGCCTCCAGCACCGCACGGCTCACCTCTGCGTGCGAGGCCGGGTTCGTGAGGTTGAGCACCACATCGCCGGGTCTGAGCACCCCGAGCAACGCTTCGAGGCTGTTCACCCCCGTCACCCCCCAATGCGCTACAAATGCCGCCTGACGGCCCGCGTCGCGGTCATGAACGGCCACCACCTGCACTTCGGGATAAAGCCGCAGCGACCGCATGTAGAGATCGGCCACGAAGCCGCAGCCGACAAGCGCCACGCGCCCGGCCACATCCTGCCCGCCTGATCCCGATCTGCCTGCCATCACACGCCCAATCACCATGCCAACATGGCGAGAATCCGACAATATTTCCGCAAAGCCAAGCCATTGCGCGGAAATCCCGAAATCTCCCCGGTTTCGCCCTCTGGCCAACGCGATCCTGCGCGCCTTATACCACCTGTGGCAAAGGAGCACCGCGTGCAATTCCGCATCAAGGACCAGACCCTGTGCATCGCCCCGCGCGACCGCGCCGCCCTTCTGTCAGAGGTGGCGCGCCGGTTCGCGACGGATGAGGGCTTTGCGCTGGCTACGCTCAACCTCGATCACCTCGTGAAGCTGCGCGCCGATCCTGCCTTCCTCGACGCCTATGCGCGCCATGACCTGATCGTGGCCGATGGCAACCCGGTGGTGTGGCTCTCGCGGCTCGCGCGCCGTCCGGTCGGGCTTGTGCCCGGCGCCGACATGGTCGCGCCGCTTGCGCGTCTGGCCACCGAGGCAGGCCGCACCGTTGCGCTTGTCGGCAGCACCGAGGCGGCGCTGCAAGGGGCCGAAGCGGGGCTGCGCGCCGCCGTACCCGGGCTGCGCATCGCCGCCCGCATCGCGCCGCCCATGGGCTTCGATCCCGCAGGGCCGCAGGGCGCGGCGGTGATCGAGGCGCTGCGCGGCTCGGGCGCGCGGCTCTGCCTGCTGGCGCTTGGCGCACCCAAGCAAGAGATTTTTGCCGCCCGTGCGCGTGCCGCCCTGCCGCAGATGGGCCTTGCCGGGATCGGGGCCGGTCTCGACTTTCTGGCCGGAACACAGCGCCGCGCGCCGCGCCTTGTGCGCCGCCTCGCGCTCGAATGGCTGTGGCGGATGGCCACGCAGCCGCGCCGCCTCATGCCGCGCTACGCGGCCTGCGCGGCGCTGCTGCCCGCCCTCGCTCTCGAAGCCCTGCATCTTCGACAACAGCCCCCGGCCTGACCGCTCACCCGAACACAACCGGCAAAGGCGCGCACGCCAGCACCGCATCATAGACCGCGCGCACCTGCCGCGCCTTTGCCTCCCATGTCGCCTGCGCCCGCACCCAGTCGCGGCCCGCCCGCCCCATGGCGACCAGCCCGGCGCGGTCCCGCGCCGCCCTCTCAAGCGCCTCGGCGAACCCGGCTACGATCGAAGCCCGCGCGCCAAGCGGCACCTTTATACCGCGCCCTTCTGCCACCAACTCGCCCGGTCCGGCATAATCGACGATGAGCGGCGGCACGCCCAGCGCCATCGCCTCGAGGACCACGCCGCCACCGAACTCGCGCACCGACGGAAAGGCGAGGAGATGACAGGCGGCGAGCACTTCCTGCACAACCTCATGCGCCAGCCAGCCGTGGAACGTGACCCGGTCCGCCACGCCAAGTCCCTCCGCCTGCGCGCGCAGATCGCCGATCATCGGCCCGTCGCCCACGATGTCGAGCACCAGCCGCCCGTCGCGAAGCATCGGCGCCGCTGCCTCGATCAGCATGTCCGGCCCCTTGTAGGGCACAAGACGACCGACGAAACCGGCGCGCAGCGGACCATCGGTAGCGGGCGCGGCAAGGCGGGAAAATCTTTTTGGATCAATGGCGTTTTCCGGTAGATAGACCGCCTTGGCCTGCGCCCATGCCGGCAACTCTTCCAGCGTGTGCCGGGAGCCTGCAAGGATCGCGGAGGCGTGGCGCAGGGTCGATGCGCGCCCCGGCAGCGCCTTGTAGACCCCGCGCAGATAGCTCAGATATTCGCGCTCGCGCCGCCGCTCGGCGTCGAACCCCTTGGGCCATGGCACCCCGCCATTGAGCGGCCCGAGGATGAACGGCACGCCCGCGCCCGCACAGCGTCCCGCCAGCGACGAGGAGATCGTCGGGCTGAGCGGGGTGATCCGGTGCACGATGTCCCAGCGCCCGGTGCGGATCTCGGCCCCGAAGCGCCGCCAGACCAGATGTTCGAACCACGGATAACTCAGCGCGCTCATCGCCTGCACCATGGTCCAGCCCTTGCCCTCGCCCATGCGCAACCGCTCGGAAAGCGCCCAGACCGGCCGTGCCAGCGCCTCGGAATCAATGGCGGTGAAATCCTGCCCCTCGACCAGCCCGGCGCGCAGAAAGGCATCGCGGTTGCGCACCTGCGTGACGATATGGACCTCGGCCACCGCGCGCAGCGCCGTGGCCAGCGACCAGCCCACCAGCGGGACGGACACCCATTCGGGATTGGCGGCCTCGGCGATGGCCAAAACGCGGGGGCGGGTCATGTCCGGCCTCACATCAACGGCTTCCAGCCAAGTGAGCGGTGCCGTGTCCCGTGCAACTCAACCTCGCGCACCCGCTCGGCCAGCCCCAGCACCGCCCCGGCGAAAAGCCAGGTCAGCGGCGTCAGCGTCGCGTTGGGTATCATGTCGATGAGGTTGATCGCCAGCAATAGCGCGACCGGCCCCACCAGCAGCCCCGCACCCGACCCCGCCAGCGCCGCGCCGCGCGCCCACAGCGCCAGCACCGGCAGCGCGATCAGACCGAATTCGGCCAGATAGCCGACCCAGCCGAAAATCCCGATGAGAATGATCCAGCGCCCGTCCGATACGGTCAGGATCGCGCCGCTCACGGGGTCGAAAATCTGGTTGCGCCCCCAGCTTCCCCAGCCAAAGACTGGCTTTTCCAGCGCGCGTTCCATCAGGATATCCTCGTTGTCGAACCGGAACCGAAGCGAACCGGCGCGATCCGGGTCGATCGCCGTGGCCTTGTCCAGCAGCCAGTCCACCGGCACGTATCCCGCCCCCTTGAGCACCGGATACGCAATCGCCACCAACACCATGATGCCCGCAATCCGGACCTGTAGCCGCGTCGGCAGCAACAGCGCGAGCGGCACCAGGTAGATCCCGTAAAGCAGCGAGCCGAGCGACTTGGCAAGCACCAGCACCGCCCCCAGATAGAGCGCGGCCACCAGCCAAAGCACCCGCCGCCGCTGATCGGCCTCGCGCGCCAGCGCCAACGCGCAGATGATCGCCATCACCAGCAGCAGCGCCGCCCACAGCCCATGATAGAGGAACACGATCGGCCGGAACCCGCTCTGCCGGATCATCTGCTCGAACATGTGCTGGAAATAGCCATAGACCCAGATGTTGAGCTGCGGCGACAGCCGCACCTCAATCAGCATCGGCAGCGAATAGATCAGCCCGCCAACCGCCATCGCCAGCACCAGTTCCCGAAGGCCCTTGGCGGTGGCCAGATGTGCACGCGCCAGCAGAAACGGTATCAGCAGGATGAATTGCAGCAAGACCAGCGCCACCATGTCCTTGAGCCCCAGCCCCGGCAGGCCGATCCGCCCAAAAAACACCTCCTCGGTATTGGTCGCCACCGTGGCGATGGGGCTCAGCACGAACAGAACCACAAGCGCCCGCGCCACCAGCCCCTCGGGGATGAGCGCGTGCAGCGGACGCGCCTTGCCGCAATGATAGAGACAGATGAAGAACGTCGCCACACTTGGCAGCGAGTCCTTGGTCAAGGGCGGCATCAGCGGAAAATCGAAGGCCGCAGGCGGTGGCGGCAGAAACAGATAGGCCCCCAGCAGAGACCAGATCAACGCCCGCTCCAGCGGCCAGCGACGAAACATCACCAGCGTCACCAGCGGCCAGAGCGCCAGCATCAGATATGCAAACCCGTTGGGCATGACGCGCCGGGCACCTCGTGTCGCTTGCCGCATGGACGGGGACCGATCCGGCCCCGCGCGTCAAGTATCGCTCAGCTTCTACGCGCCAAGAGGGCAGGATTCCAACGATTTCAGGGCAAGCGGGCCGCGCTCAGCAGCCGGTGCCACAGACGATCACCCGCACGGTGCGCAGCAACACGCCGAAATCGGTCCCTAACGACAATTCCCGGAGGTAACTCGCATCGAACTGCGCCCGGTCGGCAAAGCTGCTCTCGTTGCGCACGGAGGTCTGCCAAAACCCGGTAATGCCGGGACGCAGCGCGTAATAGGCGGTGCCGGGATAGATGGCTTGCTGGTCAGGCATCATCGGGCGTGGACCCACCATCGACATCTCGCCCCTCAGCACGTTCCAAAGTTGGGGCAACTCGTCGATCGAGGTTTTCCGGATGATCCGCCCCACCCGCGTGATCCGGGGATCATCGCGCAGCTTCTGGTTTTCATCCCATTCGCGGCGGCGCTCGGGGTTGGCGTCCAGATAGGCCCCCAGCCGCGCGTCGGCATCCGCCACCATGCTGCGCAGTTTCCACATGCGAAAGATGCGCCCGTTGCGCCCGACGCGTGGCTGCGTGTAAAACGGCGA
This sequence comes from Alphaproteobacteria bacterium HGW-Alphaproteobacteria-1, assembly GCA_002842985.1. Taxonomy (GTDB): domain Bacteria; phylum Pseudomonadota; class Alphaproteobacteria; order Rhodobacterales; family Rhodobacteraceae; genus Roseovarius. The sequence continues at coordinate 145,157 of PHEQ01000003.1, read as the reverse complement.
TTTCCCGTCAAGCATGATCAGCGGGCAAAACAACACGATGATCAAGAGGGCGAGCGGCGCGGCCAGAAGCACCAGCGCGATATCCAGCGCCCGCTTCATGACCCGGTCATACAAACCCGATCGGTTTTGCCGAACAGGACCGTTTTGAATAAAATTCGACCGAAAACCGCGGCTTGATCCCGCAATATCCACGACCGACATGGCAGCAACTCCCCAGCAGAAACCGGCACTCTCGTGACGTCTCACAATATATTGAGCCTCGCCGACCCTTCGGCGAAACAAGACCTTCAGTTGATCGAAATGTGGCAACAACGTGTCGGACGACCCCGACGTTTCACACACGCATTCCGAACCCAAGCTGCATATGACATCACCCGGCTTGCCACCTCGGCCTTCCAGTAACGTCATGCCCCCACATGCCAGTCACGGGAATTTTTCCAATATCCAAGTAGACTTAGACAATATGCCCTCGCCGGTTTGCCCGGTCAAGCAGGCGTGAAAAATACAATCCCAGGATGATCAGCAGCCATCCGAACTCGTTCTTCAGCCGACAGATCCGCCATTACTTTGCCATCGTGAAAGACACCCTTGGCTAAACGATCAGTCCGAAGTCGGCCATATTGTTGCCTGATTTCGACCGTCGATCGCTTCCATCTCCACACCAGTTTTCCCGCCCGGACCGGCAAACTGTTTCCGATTTGCGGTCAGCGTTGATATAAGCCTTCAATTGATGCATGAGAACGGAGAATAAGGCGGCATAACTCCCCATTACGCAGCGTTACGTCCGCATTTCGCTGCAAAAGTGACGGGTGCGGCACGGGCGCGGGGCGGCGGATAACCTCGACCCGAAACCGCCACATTTTCGACAATTTTAAGTCGAGTGCCAAAAGCCGCAGTCGTGCGACGGATCGCTGCTGCGCCCCGGAAATCGCGCGAATCACCCGCGTGCAGGCACGAAAAAGCCGCCCGGCACGGGACCGGGCGGCGCGTCTCTCTTGGCAGCAGGTATCAGGCGCGCACAAGCGTCTCATAGGCCTGGGCGACGTCGCGGGTCATCGCCCCCACCTCAAACCGGTAATCGCCGATCTGCCCCACAGGCGTCACCTCCGCCGCCGACCCGGTCAGCCAGCACTGCTCGAAGCCTTCCAGTTCTTCGGGCATGATATGGCGCTCGTGCACCTTGATCTGACGATCCTTGAGCATCCCGATCACCGTCTGCCGCGTCAGCCCGTTGAGGATCGCGTCCGTCAGCGGCGTGTGCACCTCGCCATCCTTGACGAAAAAGATATTGGCCCCCGTCGCCTCGGCCACGTAACCGCGATAATCGAGGAACATGGCGTCCGAACACCCCTTGGCCTCGGCGGCATGCTTGGACATGGTGCAGATCATGTAGAGACCAGCCGCCTTGGCCGCGACCGGGATCGTCTCGGGGCTCGGGCGCTTCCACTTGGCGATGTCGAGCTTGGCCCCCTTCATCTTGGCGTCGCCGTAGTAATTTCCCCATTCCCACGCCGTCACCGCCATGCGGATCGGGTTGCGCGCAGCGGCCACCCCCATATCCTCGCCCGCGCCACGGAACGCCACCACCCGGACATAGGCATTGGTCAGGCCATTGGCCTCCAGAACCGCGCGCTTGGCCGCTTCGATCTCGTCCACCGTGTAGGGGATCGGCATATCCATCAACTCGCCCGATTTCAGCAGGCGTTCGGAATGAGCGCGACTTTTGAAAACCTTGCCGTCATAGCAGCGCTCGCCCTCGAAGACCGAGCTTGCATAATGCAGCGCGTGGGTCAGGATATGCACATTGGCGTCGCGCCATTCGATAAGCTTGCCATCCATCCAGATCTTGCCGTCGCGGTCGTCGTAACTTGCCATGATCCCATCCTCACGGGTTGAATTTTTCATTTGTTGCGTGAATTATGGCCATAACGGACATTAAATTACGCAGTTTCTGAAAGTTGCTACCGATTCGAACTTGGAATGTCAATAAAGCTGACTTAATATCGGCCTGTAACACGTGAATTGTGAACGGAGCAGTGCCATGGCGGAGATGCAGGGCGGCGAAAACCTGCTGTTCCTCACTGATGAGCAGTTGCGCCAGGGCATCGAGGCGATGTTCTTCGCCTATCGCGGCTTTACCGCCGATCCAGACCGCATCCTTGCCACCATGGCTTACGGTCGCGCCCATCACCGCGCGATCCATTTCATCGCCCGCAACCCAGGCACCACCGTCAACAACCTGCTCGCCATTCTCGGCGTGACCAAGCAATCGCTCAACCGTGTGCTGCGCACCCTGATCGAGGATGGCCTGGTCCAAAGTCGGGTCGGCGCAAGCGATCGGCGCGAACGGCACCTGACGCTGACCGAGGCGGGCCAGGCACTGGAACGCAAGCTGTCGGATGCGCAGCGCGCGCGGATGCGCGCCGCCTATCGCGCCGCCGGTCCGCAGGCGGTCGCGGGCTTTCGGCAGGTGCTCGAAGCAATGATGGACCCCGACATGCGCCGCCGCTACCATGCCATCAGGGAGTCCGACACATGAACGAACCTGCGCCGCATCTTCTGATCGTCGATGATGACGAGCGTATCCGGGACCTTCTTCGCAAGTTCCTGATGCGGCACGGCTTTCTTGTCTCCGTGGCCCGTGATGCGGGCCATGCGCGGCGCGTGCTCGCGGGGCTTGATTTCGACCTGATCGTGCTCGACGTGATGATGCCCGGAGAGAGCGGCGTCGATCTGACCCGCACCCTGCGCGAGAGGCGCACCACCCCAATCCTTCTGCTCACCGCCAAGGGCGAGGCCGCCGACCGCATCGAGGGGCTCGAGGCGGGGGCCGACGACTATCTCCCGAAACCGTTCGAGCCACGCGAACTCTTGTTGCGGATCAATGCCATCCTGCGCCGGATGCCCGAACCGGAACCCGAGGAAATCCAGCCCCGCGCTCTCAGGATGGGCCCCGTTCGCTATGATATCGAGCGCGCCGAGTTGACGCGCGGCGGCGTGCCGGTCAAACTGACGGCGACCGAGGTGCAGCTTATGCGCATCTTCGCAGACAATCCGCGCCAGGCGATCAGCCGCTCCCGCCTTGTCGAGGAGTTGGGCCGCGATAACGGGCAGGCGCAGGAACGCGCGGTCGATGTGCAGATCACCCGCTTGCGCCGCAAGATCGAGACCGACCCGAAACAGCCGCGCTACCTGCAGACCGTGCGCGGTGAGGGTTATATGCTCGCACCCGACTGACGCGACACATTCAGACACGACAATGTGACGGAACCGGGATGTTTTCCCGGTTTTGATTCGCTATGTGGAACATATTCCTGTCACTGCCCGAATTGGGCGGATATCATTTTCAGGGAGTGTCCCCACATGCCTTTCACCCGTTTTCTCGGCGCCGCTGGCCTCATGCTCATGGGCAGCACCGCCATCGCCGCCCCCGTCAGCGTCACCACCGTTCTCGACCCGCAGGAGCAGATGCGCTTCGAGATGGGCGATGGCACGCCGCACTTCGTCCTCGCCGTGCGCCGCGAAGGCGTATCCGAAGGCGAGGGTGTGCTTGCCGGGGCCAAGGTTACCGAATTCGGCTGGCACGACATCCAGCCACCCATGGGCGGCGATCCGCGCGGCTATCTGCGCTTCGAGGCGGAAAACGGCGATGTGGCCATCGTCAAATTCACCGTGCGCGCCGTGTTCATGGCGGGCGCGGACAAACCCGAGCTGCACGATGACGGCTTTTGGGAACTTGTGAACGGCACCGGCCAGTTCGAAGGCAAGCGCGGCGTGGGCGCGCTCAGGATCGAGGCCGCAGAAGGACCCAAGCGCCTCTTCACGCTCACCGGCGAGATCGGCGACAAACCCTGATCCGTCCGCATACGTAATGTAAAAGCCCCCGGCACGGCTGGCCCGGGGCTTTTACATTGCTGACACGTGTCAGACAAAGTCGAAGCTGTCTGCCCCGATTTCGGCTGCGGTCAGTCCCACAAGGCGCACGGTTGCCCCGCCCAGCGTGAACTCGGCCACGCCGCCGACATCGGCAAGCCCGAGATCGCCAAAGCCCAGAGAGGCCCCGCCGGTCTCGATGCGGATAAGGTCCACACCCAGTTCGAAGTCCTGCACCAGATCAAGATCACCTGCCTCGACATCAGAGAACACGAACACATCCGCCCCCGCGCCGCCCCACATCGTGTCCGACCCGGCCCCGCCGTCGATGGTATCAGACCCGGTGCCGCCGCCGAGTATGTCGTTGCCCACGCCGCCCGAAAGGCTGTCAGCGCCCGCAGCGCCCCAGATCTGATCGTCGCCGGTTTCGGGATCCACAAGCGCGATGGTCTGGATACGCCCGCCCGCCACATCCACCGCAGGCATCCCGGTTTCGGGATCGACCACGTAACGCCCGCTGTCGTCGGTCACGAGGCGCTGCGCCGGGGCGGTCTCGTCAAAGCTGACGCGCAGCCCGCCGATCTGGAAGAACCGGCCCGGCGTCGCGCCGACGGCGGTATTGGTCGCCGCCACGCCGTGTTCGAGGATCATCAACAGACCCTCGGGCGTCAGCGACACCATGATCAACTGGTTATCGAAACGCAGCGCGTTCTGGATATCGAGCTGAGAAATCTGCCCGTCGCCTGCGTTGGTGCCGGTATCGGTGGACGATCCGATTTCGGCGCGGATACCGCCGCCGTTCTTGAACGAGACCATCACCGTGTCATCGGTCGCGCGCGCCGCCTCGAGATTGGCGTCGGCGGTCAGGTTGCCAAGGTTGCTTTCCTCGGTGCGCGCCGTCTCGCGGCGCCCGTCGAGGAACACGTCATGATCGCCGAAGATCACGGCATCGGCGGCCGCGACGATGGCCCCCACGGCGGCGGTCAGGTCCTGCACGATCTGTGCCCGGACCGAGCCCTCGAACGCCTCTTCCAGCGTGTCCGCGCCGGTCACGTCCAGCACCCCTTGCGTATCGGTGGCAAAGGCCCCCGATACGTTTGCGTCGATCGACTCGACGATCAGAACGCCGTTTTCGTCAAACTCGACGACCAGACGTCCGACATAGCTGTATTCCTCGTCGGTCGAGACGATGGCGACCGGATTGCCGCCTGCATCCGTGGTCAGGAACGGATAGCCCTCGCGCGCCGTGTCCCCGTCGCGCAGCCGGTCCCCGGCATCCGCCTGAAGCGTGCTCGATCCGCCCGCGATGATGATATCCACCCCGTCGAGCAGCCCGGCCAGTTCCTTTTCCAGCGCGATCTGCTGGAGATGCGAGGTCAGGATGATCTTGTTCGCGCCCGCAGAGATCAGCGCGTCGATCTGCGGCTGGATCGCGGCGGCCAGCGCCGCCATGTCGGTCGCACCGCCGGTGGTTTCCTGAATGCCGCCGGTGGAGGAAATGCTCTGGATGATCTGGGTCGTGGCCCCGACGATCCCGACCATCTCGCCATTCACATCGACGATGGTCGCGGGCGCGATAGCAGGTCCGATGTTGCCCGCCGCGAGGTCAGCGACCGATTCGGCAAAGCTTTCGGCATCGAGGATCTCGTCGGTGAAGAGCCGCCCGAGAGACCCGTCGCCCGAAAAGTCGATATTCGAGGACAGATAGGGAAAGAGCGCACCGGTCCAGCCGATCGTGCCACCGCTGCCCGACGCGTTGATCAGACCACCAAGCGCGTTGGTGCCCGCGTCGAACTCGTGATTGCCAAGCCCGGAGGCGTCAAAGCCGAGCACGTTCATGATCGTGACGTCCACGCGGCCCACGCCCGCGCCGAGGTTCACATTGACCTCGCCCAACTCGACACCCTGCACCTCGGTCACGAACCGTATGAAGGCATCGCTCAGCACCGGGGCAAGCGACGGATCGGCCGCTGTCGAGAAGAACGGCCCGGGAATGAAGTTGTCGCCCGCCGAGATCAGCAGCGTATTGGCGAACGTGTCTTCCAGCGTATCGACGATCGCGGCAAAGTTCGGCGCGTTCTCGAGCGCGGCGACGCCGCCTTCAAGATCGCTGGCATGGAGCAGTTGAAGCGTAAAGGCCATCGGAAAGCCCACCCAGGTTTGAGAAAGCAATCGCGGGTGTGGTAGTGCGGCTAGATGACGGCAGGATGTAAGAACCGTAACGGCTTTGTATCACGCGGCGCGCGCGTGCCGCTTGCCCCAAAGGCGCGCGCGGCCTAGGGTCTGCGCAACCAGATCGAGCGCCGTGAACCCGTCATGCCCCGCCTGCTTCTCCCCGTCCTCACCGCGCTCATCCTTACGGCCTGTGCGCCACAGGCCCCCGTGGCCCGTGCGCCCGCCGATCTGACCGAGGCCCCGCCCGGTGCCCCACCCGGCACCTGCTGGGGCAAGGAGGTTTCCCCGGCGGTGATCGAGACCGTGACCGAACAGATCGAGATTGCGCCGCCCATCTACGGCGCGGGCGGCCAGATCGTCGCGCCCGCGCGCTATACCACCGAAACCCGGCAGGTCATTGTCAGCGAACGGCAGGTGCGCTGGATCGAAACACCCTGCGCGGAGGTGATGACGCCCCGGTTCATCGCCTCGGTGCAGCGCGCGCTTGCCGTGCGGGGCAAGTATCGCGGCCCCGTAACCGGCACGCTCGATCCGCGCACGCGGGCCGCCATTCGGCGCCATCAGGCCGCAAACGGTCTCGACAGCGACATTCTTGCACTCGACACTGCACGCGAGCTTGGCCTTTTCGCCGTGCCGCGCCCCGGTTGATGGCTACTCGTCGTCGCGCAGCCAGGCGGGCCGCAGCGCGATCACGGTGGGCCGCTCGGGCAGCGTGCGCAGCGACACCTCGACTTCATTCGTGCCGGGCCGCTCGATCGCGAACCCCTCTTCCTCCATCCCGCGCAGGAACCGGTCCAACGTCATGTCCGTGAACCAGTGCATCGGCAGAATGACGCTTGCCTTTACCCGGCGCATGACGTTGATCATGCTGTCCACCGCCATTGTATAGCCGCCATCGACCGGCACCATCACCACATCCATGCGACCGATTGCGGCATATTGTTCGTCCGTGGGCTCGTGATGCAGATGGCCCAGGTGAGCGATGCACAACCCCTCGCTCTCGAAAACGAAGATCGAATTGCCATTGCGCTCGCGTCCGGTCTCGCCCAGCCGGATATCGGTCGGCACGTTGCGCACCAGCATGGTGCCCAGATCGAGATGATGCTCAACCCCTTCCCCGAACGGACCCCAACCGCGCAGCACATGCGGAATGCGCGGATCTGGATCGGCGGTGAAATGGGTGGAATGGGCGTGGTTCATGGTGACGATATCGGGGATGAAATCGGCACTGCCGAGAAACCCCGCATAATCCGTCACCGCCGAAAGCCCCCCCCCAAGGATGAGGAAACTGGCATGGCTAACATACCGGATTCGCACCGTGAACTCCGGCATGGGTGCGCGAAAACTGGCCTTGTGCAGGTAGTCCATCCCCGGCGTGCTCCGGGCGACGGCGATGCAATGGCTCGGGCGGCGGTCTTGTGCGAAAACGGGTGCGGACAGGACGATAAGGGTGAGGGCAAGGGCAAGGGCAAGTCGGGTCATGGCGCGTCTCCTCTTGTCCCGAGGAGAATAGCACGGTTTTTCGCAAGGTCAGGTGCCGACCGTGACAGACGGCGAAAACCCCGGTCCCACCCTCACCCCGCCCCGGTCCGCCCGCGCCGATCCACCCGCAGCGCCGCATAGAGGACATGCGTCCGCCAGCGCCCGTTGATCTGGAGATAGCTTTGCGCGACGCCCTCGTACTTGAACCCGCAACTTTCCAGCAACCCCCGCGAGGCATGGTTTTCCGGCAGGCAGGCGGCCTCCAAACGGCTGAGGTCAAGCCGCTCATAGGCGTGGTGCAACACCCCCGCGATCGCCTCGCGCATATAGCCCTGCCGGGCGTGGCGCGCCCCGATCCAGTAGCCAAGCGTGCCCGATTGCGCCGGACCCCGCCTGATATTATCGAGCGTGATCGCCCCCAGAAGCGTGCGGTCCTCGCGCCGGGTCAGGAAGAGCGGCAGGGCCGTGCCGCCCGCAATCGCGCGCTGCGCCCACCAGACCCGGTTGGAAAACCCCTTGCGCGACAGGTGGTCGGCGGCCCAGGCAGGCTCCCACGGGGTCAGGAAATCGACGCTCTCGGCGCGCAGCCCGCTCCAGTCTCGATAATCGGCCATCGCCGGCGGGCGCAGGGTCAGACGCTCGGTCTCGATCCTGACCTTCCGGCGTGGCAAGAGCAGCATCAGGCCGCGCGCCTCGCATCAAGGCTCGCCAGGTCCGGCGCGCCCGCCACCGGCCCGTAAAGCGCAAGCGCGGCAGGCGCCTGCGCCACCGTGGTTTCGGCCACGCGCCGCACATCGGCCAGGCTCACCGCGTCGATGCGCTCGACCACCTCGGACAGGTCCGGAACCCGGCCCCAGATCTGCAACATCCGCGCCAGCCGCTCGGCGCGGCTTGACGGGCTCTCGAGCCCCATCAGAAGCCCTGCCTTCATCTGCGCGCGCGCGCGCTCCACCTCTGCCGCGCTCATGTCATCGGCCGCACGCTTCATTTCGTCGATGGTGACATGGGCAAGCTCGGCCATCTGTCCGGCAGATGTGCCCGCATAGATCGTCATCATGCCCGTGTCCGCATAGGCCCCGCCTTGCGCAAAGATCGTGTAACACAGCCCCCGCCGCTCGCGCACCTCCTGGAACAGCCGCGAGGACATCGACCCACCCAGCGCCGAGGCATAGATTTGTGCTGCGTGAATATCCTCATGGGCGTAGTCGGGCGACTCGAAGGCCAGCGCAAAATGCGCCTGCTCCAAAGCCTTTTCCCGCCGCATCTCGCCGCCTTCGAAACGGGCGCGCGGCGGCTCCACCGACGGCGCGGGCAACATGTCGCCGAACATCTCCTCGGCCATCCGGACCAGGGCTGCGTGATCCACCGCCCCCGCCGCCGCCAGCACCATCTGCCCGGGCCGGTAATGTCGGTCCACGAACCCTTCCAGATCGGGCCGTGCGAAGGCGCGCACCCGCTCCTCCGCACCCAGGATCGTGCGGCCGAGCGGATGGTCAGGATAGGCGCGCTCCTGCAACCAGTCGAAGATGATGTCGTCGGGCGTATCGAGCGCCTGCCCGATCTCCTGCAGGATCACGCCGCGCTCTACCTCGATCTCGCGCGCGTCAAAGGCCGGGTTGCGCAGGATATCGGCCAGCACATCGACGGCGAGCGGCACGTCATCCTTGAGGATACGCGCGTAATAGGCCGTCACCTCGCGGCTGGTATAGGCGTTGATATAACCGCCCACATCCTCGATCGCCTCGGCGATTTCCAATGCGCTGCGCCGCGCCGTGCCCTTGAAAGCCATGTGTTCAAGGAAATGCGCGATGCCGTTCTGGCTCGCCTCCTCGTGGCGCGCGCCTGCCAGCACCCAGATGCCCACAGCCGCCGATTGCAGCCCCGGCATGGCCTCCGAGACGATGCGGAATCCGTTGGAAAGGGTTGTCAGATTGACACTCAATTGGCGATCCGTTCCTTGATCAATGTTTCGATGGCGCTCAGGTCATTATCCACCCGCGTCACGCGCTCCTCCCGCTCATACAGGTCTGCCATGCGCTCGGGCAAGGGGGGGTGGATGCCGCTTGCCTCCTCCACCGCCGCCGGAAACTTGGCGGGATGCGCCGTGGCCAACGTGATCATCGGCACACCGGGGCGGCGATGCGCCTCGGCCACATGCACGCCTACGGCGCTATGAGGACAGAGCAATTCGCCGGTGTCGTCCCATGTTCGCCGGATCGTGGCGCGCGTTGCATCCTCGTCGCAGCGGTCCGAATCAAACACCTCGCGCAAGGCCTCAAGCGCGCCCTGACTGACCGAGAACCCGCCGTCCTTCAACTCATCCATCACCTGCGCCACCGCGCCGCCATCCTGTCCGTAGGCATAGTAAAGCGCGCGCTCGAAGTTGGAACTCACCTGAATGTCCATCGACGGGCTGATCGACGGGATCACGCCGTCAGGGCGATACGCGCCACTGCTCAGACAGCGATGCAGGATGTCGTTCTGATTGGTCGCCACCACCAGCCGGTCGATGGGCAGGCCCATGCGCCGCGCGATATAGCCTGCGAAAACGTCACCGAAATTGCCCGTTGGCACAGTGAAACTGACCTTGCGATCGGGTGCCCCAAGGCTGACGGCAGAGGTGAAATAATACACCACCTGCGCCAGCACCCGCGCCCAGTTGATGCTGTTGACACCCGCCAGCCGCACACTGTCGCGGAACTCGAAATCATTGAACATGTCCTTCACACGCGCTTGGGCATCGTCGAAATGCCCGTCAATCGCCAGCGCATAGACATTGCTCTCGACCGGCGTCGTCATCTGCCGCCGCTGCACCTCCGAGACGCGGCCATGCGGATAGAGGATGAACACATCCACCGCATCCAGGCCGCGAAACGCCTCGATCGCCGCCGAGCCGGTATCACCGCTTGTCGCGCCCACGATGCTCACGCGTTTGCCCGACCGCTTGAGCGAAAACTCAAACATCTGCCCGATGAGCTGCATGGCGAAATCCTTGAACGCCAGCGTCGGCCCGTGGAACAGCTCCAGCAGGAAATGCCCCGGCGCAAGCTGCGTGAGCGGTGCCCGCGCCGCATGACCAAAGCCCGCATAGGCCCGTGCGATGATCCCGCGAAACTGGTCCTCCGTGAAGGCATCGCCGATGAACGGCCACATCACACGGAACGCGGCCTCCTCATAGCTCACCCCCTCCAGCGCGCGGATATCGTCGGGCGCCATTACCGGGATGCGCTCGGGCAGATAGAGCCCGCCATCGCGCGCCAGCCCCGTAAGCATCGCCTCTTCAAAGCTCAAGCTGGGCGCGCGGCCCCTCGTCGAGATGTATTTCATGGCCTGACCCCTTTCGCGGCCCCGATCTGCCGCCGGATGAGAACCGCCACGATCACCGCCCAGATGAGGGCAAAGGAAAACCATGTGACGGCATATTCGAGATGATCGTTGGGAATGCTGGCCCCGTCCACCGGCAGAGGCACCACGCCGCGCTCCGGCGGCGACAGATCGCGCGTGACGATCAACAGCGGCTCGGTGCCCAGCACCCCGGCCATCTGCGCGATATCGCGGGCAAACCAGATATTGCCCGCCAAATCGTTCTCGGGCGTCGCGCTTGTGCGGTCATCCGGCCAGTGCAGGTTGCCGATGACCAAGATCTCTCCCTCCGGAGGTGCGGGCACCTCGCGCGCCACCGGGATAATGCCGCGATCAAGCAGCACCCGCCGCCCGCCTGTCTCCAGCACCGAAATCAGCCGATAGCCCGCGCCTACCTGCTTCTGACTGACCAGCACCCGCAGCGCCTGACCCCCGATGCGCCCCTCTGCCCGCACCGGCAGATAGCGATCCGCCTCCGTCGCGCGCGCAGGCAGAGCAACCGGCTCCGCCGAAATCCGCGCGGCGATCTCGGCCAGCACGCCCTCTTTCCACGACAGCCGCTGCACCTGCCAGACACCCAGCCCGACAAGCAGCGCCAGTCCGGCCAGCCCGAAGATCAGCAGTAGAAGAACGCCCTGTCGCATGTCCTGCCTTCAAAAGGAAAATGCGGGGAAGGAAAACCCCCGCATCTTCATCGTTCCAAAAATACTCTCGCTTGACAGGCGTCGCCGGTCAGCCGCCCCAGACATACACCGCGGCAAAGAGAAACAGCCAGACCACGTCGACAAAGTGCCAATACCAGGCTGCTGCCTCGAAGCCGACATGCTGCTCGGGGGTGAAATGCCCCCTGAGCGTGCGCATCAGGCAGACGAACAGGAAGATCGTGCCGATCACCACATGCGCGCCGTGAAAGCCCGTCGCCATGAAGAAATTGGCGCCGTAGATATTGCCCGAGAAACCGAAACCCGCATGGCTGTATTCATAGGCCTGGAAAACGGTGAAGATCGCGCCCAGCGCAATGGCAAGGATCAGGCCCCATTTCATGTCGTTGCGGTTGTTCTCATGCACCAACGCATGATGCGCCCAGGTGGCGGCACAGCCCGAGCACAAGAGGATCAGCGTGTTGATCAGCGGCAGATGCCAGGGGTCGAAGGTCTCGATCCCCACCGGCGGCCAGACGCCATCCACCATCGGCGAGGCATCGCCCATCGGATACATGGCATGCTTGAAGAAGCTCCAGAACCAGGCGGCAAAGAACATGACCTCGGACATGATGAACATGATGAAGCCATAGCGCAGCCCGATCCGCACCACCGGCGTGTGGTCGCCCGTCTGCCCCTCATGAACCACATCGGCCCACCAGCCGAACATGACGTAGAGCACGCCCACGACGCCCGCCAGAAGCATCCACGGTCCATGATCGTGGAAAAACAGAACCGCCCCGAACAGCATGACGAACCCCGCCAGCGCGCCCAGAAGCGGCCAGAGGGAAGGGGGCAGAATGTGGTAATCGTGGTTCTTGGTATGTGCCATCTTGGTCTTTTCCCTCGTCGAAGGCTCAGTTCAGCGTTTTGTCGGTTTTTGCGCCCGTTGCAAGGGCCGCATGGCTCTCGGGCAGGGCGATCTCGTGGAACGTGTAGGAAAGCGTGATCGTGTGGACATACTGCCCCTCGCGGTCGGTCACGATCTCGGGGTCCACGTAGAATGTTACCGGCATCTGCACCCGCTCGCCGGGTTGCAGGACCTGCTCGGTAAAGCAGAAACAGTCGATCTTGGTGAAAAAACCGCCCGCTTCGTAGGGCGTCACGTTATAGCTCGCCGACCCGGCAACGACCCGGTCGGTGGGGTTGTAGGCTTCGTAAAAGGCCAGACCGGTCTCGCCAATACGGATCTCCATCTGGCGTTCGACCGGGCGGAATTCCCACGGCATTCCGCGCTCCTTGCTGGCATCGAAGCGCACCTTGATGGTTTGCTCAAGCACCTCTGCGCTTCCCGCATCGGCTACCCCCGTCACCCCGCCGAAACCGGTCACGCGGCAGAACCAGTCATAGAACGGCACCGAGGCCCACGCGAGCCCGCCCATGAGAACCACCACGCCGACCAATTGGCCAAGGGTTTTCATATTGCGGTCCATGGCGCTCAATTGCCTCCCTGTTGGGTGACCTGCGTCGGAACGACGAAATTCTCGTTAGAGACCTTGGCGATGGTCAACCCGAAGACCAGCGCGACAAATCCGGCCAGCACGATCCCCAACCCCAGATTGCGCCCGAACCGGCGCTTGTGCAACTCGTGTTCCTCACGAAAGCTCATGCCCAGCCCGCCATGCCAAAGCCCCGCAGCGCCGCCTCGGCGAGGATCGCGGTGAAATGCGCGAAAAGATACCACAGCGACAGCCGGAAGGCGCGTTTTTCCACCTTGAAGTTGTCAGCCTCGGCCATCACCTCGTCGCGCCGCCAGATCGCCACCGCATCACGCAGGAAAAGCGCGTTGAAGACCAGTGCCGTGACCAGATAGACCGGCCCGCCGATCTGCGTAAACGCGGCACCCACCGCCATCACGGCAAGGATCACGGTGTAGGCCAGGATATGCACGCGCGTCGCGCGGCGGCCATGGGTGACAGTCAGCATCGGCACACCCGCATTGTCATAATCACCCCGCATGAACAGCGCGAGCGCCCAGAAATGCGGCGGCGTCCACAAAAAGATCAGCGCGAACATCAACAGCGATTCGATGCTGACCGAGCCGGTTGCCGCGGCCCAGCCGATCATCGGCGGAAACGCCCCGGCGGCACCCCCGATGACGATGTTCTGCGGCGTCCAGCGCTTGAGGCCGATGGTGTAGATCACCACATAAAAGAAGATGGTAAAGGCCAGAAGCCCCGCCGCCAGCGCGTTCGTGGCCAGCCACATCATGACCACCGAGAACACCGCCAGCGTGATGCCGAAGGCAAACGCCTCTTCCCGCGTCACCTTTCCCGCCGGAATCGGGCGGCGCGCGGTGCGCTTCATCTTGGCGTCGATGTCGGATTCCCACCACATGTTGAGCGCACCAGAGGCCCCGCCGCCCACGGCGATGAAGAGGATCGCCGCCAGCCCCACCACCGGATGCACCGCCACGGGTGCCGCCAGAAGCCCCACCAGCGCCGTGAAGACCACAAGCGTCATCACGCGCGGCTTGAGCAGGGCAAAGAAATCGCCGAACCCCGCCTCGCCGGATTGCGTGGTGCTTGCGCTGTTGAGGCTGGCGTCACTCATGGGTCTGGTCTTTGATCCGTCATCTCTGGAAAGGGAGGGGCCGGGATCATCCCCGGCCCGGTCACTCAGTCGGCCAATGCCACTTGCTGCGCACGCGGCACACCGGCATATTCCTCTATGGCTCCGTCAAGCCATGCCTCGTATTCGGCCTCGCTCACCACCTTGACGGTGATCGGCATGTAGGCGTGGGCCTGCCCGCACAGTTCCGAGCACTGGCCGAAATAGATGCCTTCCTTCTCGGCCTTGAACCACAGCTGCGCCAGACGGCCGGGAACCGCGTCCTGCTTTACGCCAAAGGCGGGAATGGTCCAGCTATGGATCACGTCCGCCCCGGTCACGGTCATCACGACGACCTTGCCCACCGGCACGACAACGGAGGTATCTGTCGCCAGCAGAAACTCATCCTTGCTGTAGCCTGCTTCGACCAGTTGCGCCTCGACCTCGGGGGTGAGGCGGTTGTCACCCCCCGTCGCCGGAGCGCCGATCATATAGCTGTCGAAGCCGAAATCGTGGTCGGTATACTCATAGCCCCAATACCACTGATACCCCGTCACCTTGATGTTGATCTCGCCCTCGGGGATCTCCTGCTGCTTGAACAGGATCGGCAGCGAATTGGCGCCGATGAACACAAGGACCAGAATCGGCACGATGGTCCAGGCGATCTCGATCGGGGTGTTATGGGTGAATTTCGCCGGGGTCGGGTTGGACCGCCGGGCGTATTTCACCGCCGCATAGGCCAGAAGCGCGGTCACGAAAATCACGATAGCGATGATGATGACGTTGATCACCCCGTCCAGCCATTGCAGATCACTCGCCAGTTCGGTTGCCGCAGGCTGAAATCCGATTCCGCCCCTGATCGGCGCGCCGACAATCTCCTGCGCGGCGGCGGGGAGGGCTACGATGGCGGCCAGAGCGGCCAGAAGGCTGGGGTTAAGTCGCATTGTGCACCCTGATCGGTTGAACTGTTCGTCTCTCTAGCGCCGGGATCGCAGGAATACCATGGAATCCCATTGTCTCGGTCCCGGTTAAAACCATACTATCACACTCATCACAAGAACGCGCATTGCGGCAAAGGGACGCTTTTTTGATCTGGATCAAATACGCCCCCCGCGGTTCGACGCCCGAAAGGACATCCGCCCCATGACCGAAACGCCCTTCCGCCCCTTCGAAACCCGACTGGACCGGGACGCGGCGCTTGCTCATTTGCGCGCCGCCACCGACGGCGCCGACGATGGGGAATTGTTTCTGGAGCGCCGCCGCGCCGAGGGGCTCATGTTCGACGATGGACGGCTCAAGACCGCCTCCTATGACGCCTCCGAAGGCTTTGGCTTGCGGGCCGTGCGCGGCGAGGTGACGGGCTATGCCCATTCCTCGGAGGTGACCGAAGCCGCGCTCAAACGCGCCGTCGAGACCGCACGCCTTGCCGTGGGTGCGGGCGGGGCCACGCTTGCCGCCGGTCCCGTGGCCACCAATCGCCGCCTTTATACCGACGCGGACCCGATCGCCGGAGCCGCCTTCGCGGTGAAGATCGAGACACTGCGCGAGATCGACGCTTTCGCCCGCGCGCTCGATCCCCGCGTGGTGCAGGTCACCGCCTCGCTAGCGGCCTCGTTGCAGGAGGTGGTGATCCTGCGCCCCGACGGCCAGACCCTCAGCGACACGCGCCCCATGACGCGCGTCAATGTCGCGGTGATCGTCGAGCAGGACGGCCGCCGCGAACAGGGCAGCGCGGGCGGCGGCGGACGCATCGGGCTTGATGGCCTCATCGACCCCGCCGACTGGCAGGCCAAGACCCGAGAGGCGCTGCGCGTGGCGCTCGTGAACCTCGCGGCCGAGGACGCGCCCGCAGGCGTGATGGACGTGGTGCTTGGCCCCGGCTGGCCCGGCATCCTGCTGCACGAGGCCATCGGCCACGGGCTCGAGGGCGATTTCAACCGCAAGGGCAGTTCCGCCTTCGCCGGTCTCATGGGGCAACGCATCGCCGCCTCCGGTGTCACCGTGCTCGATGATGGCACAATCCCCGACCGGAGGGGCAGCCTCACCATCGACGACGAAGGCACCCCCTCGGCCCGCAACGTGCTGATCGAGGACGGCATCCTTGTGGGCTACATGCAGGACCGCCAGAACGCGCGCCTGATGGGGGTCACGCCCACCGGCAACGGCCGGCGCGAAAGTTATGCCCACGCCCCCATGCCGCGCATGACGAACACCTACATGCTGGGCGGCGACGCCACCCCCGGCGATCTGGTGGCGGAGATGACGGACGGACTTTATGCCGTGGGATTCGGCGGCGGGCAGGTCGACATCACCAACGGAAAGTTCGTGTTTTCCTGCACCGAGGCCTACCGCGTCAAGAACGGCAAGATAGGCCGCGCGGTCAAGGGCGCCACGCTCATCGGGGACGGCGCGACAGCCCTGCAAAGGATCCGTGGCCTCGGCAACGACATGGCGCTCGATCCCGGCATGGGCAATTGCGGCAAGCAGGGCCAATGGGTGCCGGTGGGCGTGGGCCAGCCCACGGTGCTGATCGGCGGGCTGACGGTAGGTGGGTCTGCGGCCTGAAGATGACGTTCCGCTCTCAACACATCGGGTTCGTGGCCTTGTTGTAGGGCCGCCAATCGGTGATCTCGGGATAATACATCGCCCGCCAGCGCCGCACACGCGGGTTCATCACCCGCCGCCACAAGGGCGGCACCATCGCCGCCATGGTCATCACCGGATACCCATAGGGCAGTTGCGGGGCCGCGGCCTCGTCATGGTTCTGCAACAGGGGAAAGCGGCGGTCGGGCTTGTAATGGTGGTCCGAATGCCGTTGCAGATTGATCAAGAGCCAGTTCGACGCGCGATGCGCCGCGTTCCAGCTATGGCGCGGCTTGACGTGCTCATACCTGCCCTCGCCCAGATGTTTGCGCGTGAGGCCGTAATGCTCGATGTAATTGACCAGCTCCAGTTGCCAGATGGCAACGATGGCCTGCCAGAAAAACAGCCCCAGCCCGACCCAGCCGCCAATCAGCCCGGCCAGAAGAATCATGTAGCCCTGAAGCGCCCAGTAGCGCCAGAACGGGTTCTTGAGATCATGCCATGCCAACCCCTTGCGCGCCAGCATCTCGGCTTCGGCGCGGAACGCGGAGCGCCAGCACTCGCGCAGAACTCGCGGAAAGAAGCGGTGGAAGCCCTCGTTGTAGCGCGCCGTCACCGGGTCGCGCGGCGTGCCGACATGGCGGTGATGCACCTGCAAGTGCTCTGACCGGAAATGCGAGTAAAGCACCATCGCCAGAAGAACATCGCCCAGAAACCGCTCTCCCCGGTCCTTTTGATGCATCAATTCGTGGCTGTAATTGATCCCCACCGTGCCGGTGATCACGCCCACCCCGAAAAACAGCACGATGGTTTCCAGCGGGTTCAGATGCGCGTCGCCCGGCCCGGTCACATACCAGATCATCCAGTAAAGCAGCAGAAACTGCACCGGCGCCCAGAGCATTGTGATCGCGCGATACCAGAACAGTTGATCCTCGCGCGTGTTCAGGTCTGCATTCTTGGTATAGGTCCCGAGAAAGGCGTCGAGGATGGAAAAGAAATACCATGTTATGACCGGGAGAAGAATCACGGTCCAGCCGCCATGCACCGCGCCGAGGATCGCCACCGGCACCAGCAGAAAGGACATCCAGAACGGCAGCGCGCTTTGCAAACGGGCAACCTGAGTGGCGGGGATCATGGCGCTCTCCTTGCGGGGTTTCCATCAGTCTTGCGGCAAAGTGTCGAACGCGCCTTGCGCAAGGTCAAATACCTTTCGCATGACGGTGGGTAACGACGCGGGGCGAAAGTGCGACTGCGGCGTGAAGGTGCCGCGC
The DNA here is from genome assembly GCA_002842985.1 of Alphaproteobacteria bacterium HGW-Alphaproteobacteria-1. Taxonomy (GTDB): domain Bacteria; phylum Pseudomonadota; class Alphaproteobacteria; order Rhodobacterales; family Rhodobacteraceae; genus Roseovarius. The sequence goes on along the minus strand of PHEQ01000003.1, from coordinate 127,159 downwards.
TCGGGCAGCGCCTCGGGGCCGACCATCGCCACATGCACCCGCAGCCGCAAATGGAAATGGGTGAAGGTGTGGCGCGCCTCCACGCCGATATCGCGCCACGCCGCTGTCAGCGGCGGCGCAGGCTCGGGCGCCTCGCCCCAGTCGCTGCCGGGCCATCCCAGCATCCCGCCCAGAAGCCCCGCATCGGGCCGCCGCTCCAGCAGCCACGCGCCATCGCCGCGCCGCGCCACATAGGCATGGCCGAGGCGCACCGGCTTGGGCACTTTCGGCAGACGCGCAGGCAGGTTTTCCGCCACCCCCGCGGCCCGCGCGGCACAGGGGGCGCGCCACGGGCATATCCCGCAGGCAGGCGCGCGCGGTGTGCAGATCGTCGCCCCCAGATCCATCACCGCCTGAGCGTAATCGCCCGGGCGCGCAGCGGGGGTCAACCGCGCCGCCACTTCGGTCAGTTCGGGCTTGGCGCGGGGCAAGGGCGTGCGGATGTCATGGAGCCGCGCCATCACCCGCTCGACATTGCCATCGACCACCACCTCGGGCCGGTCAAAGGCAATGGCCGCGATCGCCGCCGCCGTATAGGGGCCAATCCCCGGCAGCGCCATCAACCCCTCGCGCGTCTCGGGAAAGCGCCCGCCATGCGCGCCCGCCACGACACGCGCACATTTCAGCAGGTTGCGCGCCCGCGCATAATATCCAAGCCCGGCCCATTCCCCCATCACGGTGCCGTCCTCGGCAGCTGCGAGCGCCCCCACATCGGGCCAGAGAGTCGTGAACCGCTCGAAATAGGCCCGGACCGCTGCAACGGTGGTCTGTTGCAGCATCACCTCTGACAGCCACACACGATAGGGGTCCGGCATGACGCCGCGCGCCCGCGCACCGGGGCTTATACGCCACGGCAGGTCGCGCGCATGAGTGTCATACCAGTCCAGCAACACCCCCGGATCGGCGGCCTGACGCATAGTTTATCCCCTCGCCTGCAATCGGGTCTTTCATCCCCCGTTCCATGACATAGATTAGCGCCAGACGGGAGAGAACCAACCATGGCCATGCGCCAGACCGGACCGAAGGGCTTCAAACGCACCTCGGCGCTGTTGCAGCCGAGCATTCGCCGCGCGTCCGAATCGCGTGGTTTCTCGCAGACGCGCCTGTTGACCCACTGGCCCGAGATCGCGGGAGAGAGCATCGCCGCCATAGCGCGCCCGGTCGATATCTCCTATGGGCGGCACGGCATGGGCGCGACACTCACGCTGCTGACCACCGGCGCGCAGGCCCCCATGCTGGAAATGCAGAAGGAATCGCTGCGCGAAAAGATCAACGCCGTCTATGGTTACAACGCCATCGTGCGCATCCGCCTGACGCAGACCGCGCCCACGGGCTTTGACGAGGGACAGGCGGATTTCACGCACAGGCACGAGGCCGCGCCGGCGGCGCCGGCCCCCGAGACCCTCGTCCGCGCGGGCGAATTGGTCGCGCCTGTGACCGATGACAGCCTGCGCGCCGCGCTGGAAAAGCTGGCGCAGAATGTATTGACCAGATCGAAGAAGGACAGACCATGACCCTGATGAAACATCTCTTCGCCGCCGGTGTGCTGGCGCTCGCCACCCTTGCCGCACCGCTGAGTGCGCAAGAGAGCACGATTACCGAAATGACCATGGGCCCCGAGGATGCAAAGGTGACGATCATCGAATATGCCTCGTTCACCTGTCCGCATTGCGCCAATTTCCACAACGGGCCGCTCAAGGACCTGAAGTCCGACTACATCGACACCGGCAAGATCCACTTCGTCTACCGCGATGTCTATTTCGACCGGTTCGGCCTCTGGGCGTCGATGGTGGCGCGCTGCGGCGGGCCGGAGAAATTTTTCGGCATCGCCGACATGCTCTACGCACAACAGCGCGATTGGGCGCAAGGAGAGCCCGCCGCCATCGCCGACAACCTGCGCCGCATCGGCAAACTGGCCGGGATCGAGCCTGACGCGCTCGAAGCGTGCCTCAATGACCGCGACAAGGCACAGGCGCTGGTGGCCTGGTATCAGGAGAACGCCACCGCGCATGACGTGAATTCCACCCCCACGCTGATCATCAACGAGAAGAAGTATGGCAACATGGCCTATGCCGACCTCAAGGCGATCATCGAGGAGAAGCTGGCGCAATAAACCCCGTTTCGCTGGACCGAAGGGGCCGGGCATCAGTCCCGGCCCCTGTCATGCCATGCCCAGCCGGTCCAGCACCGCGTCAAGCGCGCCCCAATCCTCGACCCGAAGCCGCATCGGCAGCACCAGCACCTCGCGTCTCAAATCGCCGGGCAGGCGCACGGCATCGGCTTCGGTCGTGACAAGCTGCGCGCCAAGCATCGCCGCCTCGTTCCGCAACCGCGTGATGAGCGCGCGCGTGACGGGTTGTCCCGCCGACAGGGTTACCGCACGCGCGACCTCGGCCCCAAGCTCACGCAGCGTGGCCACGAAATGCTCCGGCGCGGGCGCGCCCGAAAACGCCAGGACACGCAAGCCTCGCCAGTCCATACCGGTTGGCAACACTTCCATACGCGCACGTATGTTATGCTCCGGGATTACCTGACCCCATGCTGCGGCGAATTGTTCATGCAGGGCGGGACGGCCGATGGTCAGACAGATATCGACCCGCGCCATTGCCTGTTCCAAAGGCTCCGGCAACGGACCCGCCGGGCGGCACAACCCGTTGCCGAACCCGCAGGCGGCATCGACAATCGCAATGAAGATATCGCTTTGAATGCGTGGGTTATAGGATTCTCCGATCAGAACGATACAGCCGGGAGATTTTCCATACGCGAACGTATGTGAAAGCACTGTCCGCGCACCGTCAAGCAGGTCACCCGCCACCCATGTCGGCGCGAAAGCTGCGGCAAGGAGAGCCGCACCACCAACATCCGCATACGTATGTTTCTGCTCGTCCACCCCTGTCGGCGCGGCGACATCCCGCCCTATCAGCACTACCGGTGAAAGGCCTCTGCCCTGAAGCTTTTCGATCACCGCAAGCGCCCCCGGCAGCGCCACATCACCCGAAAGGCTGTCCACCGAAATAACCGGCACCGGCGCACGCCATCCCGGCCGCGCCATCCGCCGGGCCGTTCTGCGCGCCGTCCACCAGCACAGCGGCGACAGCACCAGCGCCCGCAACCCCGTCATCGACAGAGTGCGCGGCCTCACCGCGACGCCTCCTCCCGGTCGAGCCGGTCAAGAATCATGTCCACGACCCGATCCATCACCTCTGCCCCGCGCGAGGCCACATCCCAGGCCGCGTGCGCCATCGCGGCCGCCCGATCGGGCGGCAACAACCCTTTCACCGCCGCCGCCAGGGTCGCTGTGTCGCGCACGATCCGTGCCGCGCCCGCCTCGGCATAGCGCGAATAGCGCGTCAGATAGCGCGCCACGTTCGGACCATAAAGGATCGCCGAGCCATGCGCCGCCGGCTCGTTCGGGTCGCGCCCGTGCTGTCCCGCGACCAGCGATGAACCCATGAACGTCACTGGTGCCAACCGATACCACAGTCCCATCTCGCCGCGCGTATCGGCAAGGATCACCTGCGTCGCCTCATCGGGCAGCGTGCCGGTTGACCAGGCGATCCATCGCCAACCCGCCGTGTCGAGGATCCGGGTCATGGCATCGCTGTCCTCAAGCTCGTCCGGCACCACGATCAGCAGCGCGCGGTGCGCCATCCGGCTCACCTCGCGATGCGCCGCAAGCACCGTCTCCAGTTCATCGCGCTGCACCATCGCCGCAAGCCAGACCGGCCGCCCGCGCAGGATATGCGCCAGCTCGTCACGGTCGGACAGGTTGTAGGGCAGCGATAACGCCCCTGCCCGCAGGACCCCGGTCATTTTAACCCGTTGCGGCGGTGCGCCCAACCGCCTCGCCTGCCGCGCCGCCGCCTCGTCACGCGCGTGGATCTCTTCGAATTCGGCCAGAACCGCCCGTGACAGATCGGGAAACCAGCGCCAGGTCGACCGTTCCAGAGGCCCCGTTTCGGCATCCACGAGATAGAGCGGCACGCCCGCCCGCGCCGCACAGATGAGCAATGCCGGCTTGAGGTCCCCCCCTGTCCAGAGAGCCAGATCGGGCCGCCAATGCCCCATGAACGCCTCCGCCGCCGCGAGGGTGTCCGGCGGCAACGCCTGCCAGATCACCCGGCCATGCGCGCGCAGGCTACGGGGCGGGCCGTCAGGCGAGGTCAGGACCATTTGCAGGCCAGGTCGATGCTGCACCAGCCGCTCGGCCAGATGCGTCAGGACATCGGCCCGCCCCGCGTCCGCCGCATGGGCCCATATGACCGCCCCTTCGGGACGAGGCCGGTCAGGCGCTGCTCCAACCGCCCCGCCCCGGCGCGCGACGGCGAGATAGGCCGCCAGGCTGAGCGAGCGGCTCATGGGGCCTCAGCCCAGTTCTTCGGTGGGCGAGGCCTCTTGCGCCTCATCGCGCAGCTTGTGCAGATGGGCGATGAAATAGCGCATATGGGCATTGTCCACGGTGCGCTGCGCTTCGGCCTTCCAGGCGTTGTAGGCGGTGTCGTAATCGGGAAATATCCCCACGACATGAAGGGCGTCCACGTCCCGAAAGACAGTGCGCGAGGGATCGACCAGTTCGCCGCCGAAAACCAGGTGAAGACGTTGGGCCATGGCGTGAATCCTTGCTCTGCCGGAGTTGCGCGCACCCTAGCCCTTTGGCCCCGCGCGTCAAGGCAGGCGCGGGGCGCTTGACTTTGTGCGCCGCGACGGGCAACCGCAGTGCCATGACACGGCCCTTCCTGATCCTGCAACTGCGCCCCGAGACCGAGGCCGCCGACGATGAATTCGCCGCGATCCTGCGCATGTCGGGCCTCTTGCCCGCGCGCGCCCGCCGCATCCGTCTCGACCGGGAGGGCCTGCCCGAAGACCTGAACCTTGACGATCATGCGGGCGTCATCGTCGGCGGCGGCCCCGGCTGCGTCAGTGATGCGCCAGACCAGAAATCCCCCGTCGAGGCCCGGATCGAGGCGCAGATCCTCGGCCTCATGCCCGCGATCACCGGGGCCGACAGGCCCTTTTTGGGATGCTGTTACGGCATCGGCATCCTTGGCGCGCATCTTGGCGCAGAGGTCAGCAAGCGCGCGCATGGCGAGCCGGTGGGCACCGCCGATTGCCGCCTCACCGAGGCGGGCGCCGCCGATCCGCTGCTTGCGGGAGTGCCACCGCGATTCGACGCCTTCGTCGGCCACAAGGAGGCGCTGCAATCGCTGCCCGATGGCTGCGCGCATCTCGTGGCTGCGCCCACCTGCCCGTTCCAGATGGTGCGCTTTGGCCGCAATGTCTATGCCACGCAGTTCCACCCCGAGGCCGACGCGGCAGGGTTCGAGACCCGCATCCGTATCTACCGCCACAAGGGCTATTTCGCCCCCGAAGAGGCCGACAGCCTGATTGCCATGTGCCGCGCCGCACGGGTCGAGGCCCCGGCGCGAATCCTGCGCAACTTCATCGAACGCTACGGCTGAACACCGCCATCTGGCTTGCCCCGCCAAGCGCCGGATGCGCGCCGCAGATATCGCGGCAGGTGACCGTGTAGCCGGTGCGCGCGGCCACGCCTCCGGCCCAGCGAGCGAACCGCGCGCGGCCCCATTCGAAATGATGCTCGGGGTGCCGCATCCGCGCGGCAGGCACGCCAAGCACCGGGTTATATTCGGCGTTGGGTGTGGTCACGATCACATGGGCGGGGCGCATGAGCACAAACACCGCGCGCTCCAGCCGGTTGATGTCGGCGGGCGGCAAGTGCTCGATCACCTCCACCAGACAGGCGCAGTCATAGCCTGTCAGTGCCGGGTGCCCCTCGGTGAGCGAGGCGCAGGCCAGTTGCACCTTGGCGCGCGCGCCCTCGGGCAGGGCGCTCAGCCGCGCCTCTGCCCCGCGCAGCCGCTCCATGCCGATCTCGATACCGGTGACGCGCGCGATCCCCGGTACTTCGGCCAGTCGCAGGATCAGGTCGCCCTCGCCACAGCCCAGATCGAGCACCGTGCGCGCGTCCAGCTCCGCCACCGCCGCCAGCACCGCCGCCAGCCGTTCCTCGTGCAGAGCCGTGGTCATGCCCCCGGCACCGACAGAAATGCCACATCCTTGGCGACAATCTCGCACTCCCAACCGCGCATGGCCGCGATGATCCCGAAGGTCTCGGCGCGGTAGAATACCACATGGGTCGGATCCTTGCGGTAATGCCAGGTCTCGAACCGCGCGTCCTCGGTCTGGAAACAGGTCATCACGGCCAACAGGCCACCGGGGCGCAAAAGCGCACCCAACCGGTCAAACTCGACTGCGGGCGCGTGGAAATGCTCGGCCACCTCGGTGCAGGTCACGAAATCGTAGGTCGCGGTCAGCGGTGTGGGATCGGGCGCATAGAACGGGTCATAGACCGCCATGCCGTGCCCCGCCTCGCGCAGCATCGCGGCCAGTGCCGGCCCCGGCCCGCAGCCGTAATCGAGGCCCTGCGCGCCAGGCACGAGACGGGCGCGCAGGGGCGCGGCAAGTCGGCCGAGAAAGCGGCGATAGCCGGGATCGTCAACGTGGTTCTCGTGCCAGTCGTAATGGGCGCGTTCCGCGCTTCTGTCGGGGTAATGCGCGGGGTTCATCCCCCGCGCGCCGCACCGCGCGCAACGCCAATACCCCTTGCCGTCGAATACCCCGAAATCCCCGACAGGGGTAGCGCGGCAGACAGGACAGGCGAGAGGCAGGGCCGAGGACATGCCACCGCTTAGCCCTCCCCGCGCCCCGCTTCAAGCGCGGCCATGGACAGCGCCGCAACGATTGCCTAAGCCTTGCCGGGCAAGCGATGGAAGGGGAAACGAGCCATGGCACGGCGCACGGCATTCGAAATCGGCGGGCAGAGGGTCGCCCCCGGCACCCGCGCCCGCGTCGATATCCCGGTGAGCCAGCTTTCCAATCACACTCCCGTCAACCTGTCGGTCGAGGTGATCCACGGGCGGCGCACCGGGCCGGTCCTCTTTGTCTCGGCGGCGATCCATGGCGACGAGGTGATCGGCGTCGAGATCCTGCGCCGCCTGCTGTGCAGCGCGCCGCTCGGCTCCATGTCCGGCACGCTGCTGGCGGTGCCCATCGTCAATACTTTCGGATTTCTCAGCCATTCGCGCTACCTGCCGGACCGTCGCGACCTCAACCGGGTCTTTCCCGGTGTGGCCGAAGGCTCCATGGCCTCGCAGCTTGCCCATATCTTCATGGAAGAGGTGGTGCGCCGCGCCGATGTCGGCATCGACCTTCATTCAGCCGCCATTCATCGCACCAACCTGCCGCAGATCCGCCTCACCCCCGGCAACGAGCGCCTGGCAGAGCTTGGCGCGGCCTTCGGCGCACCGGTGATGATGGAATCGAAACTGCGCGAGGGCTCGCTTCGCATGGCCGCCGAGGCAGCGGGCGTCGATGTGCTGCTTTACGAGGGCGGCGAGGGGCTGCGTTTCGACGAATTCGCGGCGCGCACCGGCGTTGCGGGTGTGCTGCGGGTGATGCGCCATCTTGGCATGATCGGAGCCAAGGGCGTGCCGCGCGCGCGAGCGCTGCCGGTGCGGGCGCGCCGCTCGGTCTGGTATCGCGCGCCGCGCGGCGGGCTCTTCCGCGGCTATCTGGGCCTTGGCGATGCGGTGGCCCCCGGCACGGTCATGGGCGCGGTCGCCAATGCCTTTGGCGATATCGAAAGCGAGATCGCCGCCGATACCACCGGCATCGTCATCGGCCGCGCGAACCTGCCCGTGGTATACGAGGGCGACGCGCTTTTCCACGTCGCCGAAACGCCCCGCGCCGAGGCCGCCGCCGAAGGCATCACCGCCCAGATCGAGGCCGAGGCGCTATTTGACGAGGACGAGATCATCTGAGCGCGCTCAGCGTTCCTCCCACCCTTCGATGAGCGCCATGGCCTCCTCCGCCGTCTCGACAAAGCGGAAAAGATCAAGATCCTCTTGGCTGATCGTGCCCGCCTCGGCCAGCACCTCCCAGTTGATGATTCCGCGCCAGAACGCCTCGCCGAACAGCAGGAAAGGCACGCGCTTCATGCGGTCGGTCTGGATCAGCGTCAGCGCCTCGAACATCTCGTCGAGCGTGCCCAACCCGCCGGGAAAGACGCAGATCGCCCGCGCGCGCATCAGGAAATGCATCTTGCGGATGGCGAAATAGTGAAAGTTGAAGCACAGCCCCGGGGTCACGTATTCATTCGGGGCCTGTTCATGCGGCAACACGATGTTGAAGCCGATCGACGCGCCCCCCGCATCCATGGCACCCCGGTTGCCCGCTTCCATCACACCCGGCCCGCCACCCGTGGCGATGACATAATCGCGGCCATAGCTGGCCATGGATTTCTCGGTCATCAGCCGCGCGAACTTGCGGGCCTCGTCATAATAGCGCGACAACTCCGCCAGGGTCTCCGTGCGCGCCTCGGCCTTTTTCGACGGCTCGGGGATGCGCGCACCGCCAAACAGCACCACGGTGCTCTGGATGCCGCGCTCGTTGAGGATCATCTCGGGCTTGAGCAGTTCCAGTTGAAGCCGCACCGGACGCAATTCGTCCCGGCAGAGGAAATCCGGGTCAGCAAAGGCCAGCCGATAGGCGGGCGCGCGGGTCTGCGGCGTGTCGGGGATCTTCTCGGCGGTGGTGCGATCCTCATGGGCGTCTCGAAACAGGCTGTGACGGTCGTCGTTCATCGCAGGCGATCCTCGCTTGGGTCTGGACCTTCACGGGTATAGGCTTTGCGCGGACAAGAAAAGGCGGGTCTCTGTAAATCGTCGGTGATGCCTGCGACAGGGGCGCCGAGACAACATCGCCGCCCGCCCGGACCCTGCGCAGGTGATGCCGGGGCGGGACGTGTGGATGCCTCAGATGTCGAAGAAGACGGTTTCGTTATCGCCCTGAATGCGAATGTCGAACCGATAGACCACTTGCCCGTCGCGTGTGCCGCGTGTCGCGATCAGCGTCTGGCGGCGGTTTTCCCACTCGATGAGGTTGATCACCGGGTCCTTGGCGTTTGCCTCGGCCTCATCGTCGAAATACATCCGCGTGTTCAGCCCGATATTGATGCCGCGCGCGACGATCCACAAATTGATATGCGGCGCCATAACCGTGCCGCAGCGGCCCGTCACCGGACCGGGCTTTACGGTATCGAACGCCCATTCGCCGGAGGCAAAATCCGTGATGACCCTGCCCCAACCGCGAAAGCCGTCTTCGACGTCGCCACCGCCTTCGGGATGGGCATAAATGCCTGCGGCATTGGCCTGCCAGGCCTCTAGCATGACATCCTTGATGGGCGCGCCGGTGCCGTCGATCACACGCCCTTCGATCCGGATGCGTTCACCTTTGGCGTTGGGGCCGACGATATCCCATCCAAGCTCGTGATCGTAGATGTCAAACCCGGCGGCCCCCGGTGCAAGGCCGATATGAACATAGGGGCCTGCGGTTTGCGAGGGCGTTTCCTTGAGGTAATCGAGTGTCTGTCCCATCAGTTTCCCTCCAGCCGGTTTTCAAAAAGCGTGGACCGGCGGCCGCGCAGAACGATGTCGAACTTGTAGGCAATGGTATCGAGCGGGATCGTCGCGTTCATGTCGAGCCGTGCGGTCAGCTGGTCGATCGCATCGGGATCGGGGATCGTCTGCACGATCGGGCAAAGCGGAATAAGCGGATCGCCTTCGAAATAAAGCTGCGTGATCAGCCTCTGGCAGAAAGACGCGCCAAATACCGAAAAGTGGATATGGGCCGGTCGCCAGTTGTTGACCATGTTGCGCCAAGGATACGCGCCCGGCTTGACCGTGCGGAAGAAATAATAGCCGTTTTCGTCGGTCAGGGTGCGACCGCAGCCGCCAAAATTGGGGTCGATCGGCGCAAGGTAGGTGTCTTTCTTGTGCCGGTATCGCCCGCCCGCATTGGCCTGCCAGATCTCGACCAGGGTATTGGGCACCGGGCGCGCGTTCTCGTCCAGAACGCGGCCATGCACGATGATACGCTCGCCAACCGGATCGCCGTCTTTTGCGTAGTTCCTGATCAGGTCATGATCGAGCGCGGCGATGTCGTTGTGGCCAAAAACCGGCCCGGTGATTTCGCTGGCAGACTGTTCGAGGCTGATCAGTGAATAGCGGGGCGACCGTGCCACCGAGGTCTTGTAGGTCGGCGTGAAGGCCGGCGGGTGCCGGTTCCGGTCGCGTTGATAATATTCTGCCGGCTTGGTCATATCTGTTCCTCCTCGAATTCGGCAAATGTGGCTTTCGCAAGTTTGATGGCGTGGTTTGCCTTGGGCACGCCGGCATAGACCGCGACATGCATGAACGCCTGCAACACATCCTCGGGAGAGGCGCCGGTATTGCGGGTTGCCCTGATGTGCATCGGGATCTCTTCAAAGTTCCCGGTGGCGGCCAGAAGGGCAAGCGTCAGCATCGAGCGTTCGCGGCGGGTGATCGTGTCATCCGCCCAAAGGCTGCCCCACGCCTGTTCGGTGATGAACTCCTGAAAAGGTTTGTCGAACGCTGTCTTTGCCGCTTCGGCCTGATCGACATGGGCGTTGCCAAGCACCTCGCGGCGCACTGTCATTCCGGTGTTCAGGCGATCGGGCATCGGTATGTTCCTTCAGAAAGGGCGAGGGGTATCGGCACGGACAGGCCCTTTGCCATCACGTTATGCATCAGTAGGGCAATCCCACGTAATTTTCGGCCATCGACTTCTGCGCCGCCTCGTTGGAGCGCAGGAATTCAAGATCGGCGATTTGCATTTTCAGGTCGAATTCCGACTGATCGGGATAGCGGTGCATCAGCGACGAGAACCACCAGGAAAAGCGTTCCGCCTTCCAGATCCGCCGAAGTGCCCTAGCGGAATAGGCGTCTATGCCGGTTTCACTGCCGGTTTCGTAGAACGCGCGCAGGCCAGAATAGAGATAGTGAATATCCGACGCCGCCGTGTTCAGCCCCTTCGCGCCCGTCGGCGGAACGATATGCGCCGCATCGCCGCAAAGAAACAGACGCCCCCACCGCATCGGTTCGGTGACAAAGGACCGCAACGGCGCGATGGATTTCTCGATGGACGGCCCGGTGACCAGTTTCCCGGCGTATTCCTGCGGAATGCGGCGCCCGAGTTCTTCCCAGAACGCCTCGTCCGTCCAATCCTCCGGGCTGTCGCTGAGCGAGCACTGGATGTAATAGCGGCTGAGATTGTCGTTGCGCATCGAGCAAAGCGCGAAGCCGCGGCTTGAATTGGCATAGATAAGCTCATGGTTGACCGGCGGCGTTTCGCTGAGGATGCCAAGCCAGCCAAAGGGATACACTTTCTCGTATTCCTTCCGGACACTTAGCGGGATGGTCTGTCTGCTCACGCCATGAAAGCCATCGCAACCTGCCACGAAATCGCAATCCAGCCGTTGCGCCTCTCCGCCGACGGTGTAGGTCACATGGGGGTGGTCGCTGTCGGCACCGTGGATCACGACATCCTCGACATTGAACGCGATCCTGCCCCCTGCCCTTTCCCTTGCGTCATAAAGATCGCGGGTGACCTCGGTCTGGCCATAGACCATCACCGGCGTGCCGGTGTGGCGGGTGAAATCGACCCGGAAAATCTCGTCGCCGTACGAGATGAGCGCGCCATCGTGGGTGAACCCCTCGGCGTGCATCCGGTCGGCACAGCCCGCCTCTTCCATCAACTGAACGAAGCCCTGTTCCAGCACACCAGCCCGGATGCGCCCGAGAACATGGTCCTTGGTCTTGCGTTCAAGCACGACGCTGTCGATGCCGCGCTTATGCAGAAGTTGAGACAGCAAAAGCCCCGAAGGACCGCCCCCGATAATTGCGACTTGAGTCTTCACTGTCCGCTCCTCCGCTATTGCATCCAGTTTAGTTAGCGATAAAGTGCCTGTAAAATGAGAAACGGGGCTGCATAGTTGCCATTATGGAAAGCAAACGTGCGCGCCAGATCAAGATGCGGCACCTTTACGCCTTTGTCGAAACCGTCCGCTGCGGCAGCCTGAAGGCGGCGGCAGAGCGGATTTTCCTGACGCAACCGGCGATCTCGAAGAACCTGAAGGATCTGGAAACGATCCTGGGAGCGCAGCTTCTGACCAGGGATCGCGGCGGCGTCGCGCTGACCCGCGAGGGCGCCGTGTTCCGGCAGTTTGCCGAGCAGAGCCTTGCCGCGCTGAACCACGGACTGATCAGCCTTGATGCCCTGGGTGCGGGCGCGGCGGCGCCGCTTCGCATCGGGGCCTTGCCCAGTGTCGCGGCCGATCTTCTGCCCGATGCGGTTCTGCGGTTCGGGGCTCTTTCGCCGGGAACGCCGGTCATGGTCGAGGACGGACGCATAGAGGATCTGGTCAATCGCTTGCGCGCGGGGGCCGTCGATCTTGTCATCGGGCGTATGGGGCGGCCGGAAATGATGACCGGCCTGGCCTTCACGCAACTTTATTCGGAACAGGTGGTCTTTGCCGTGGCGGCCGATCATCCGCTGGTCGGGTGCGAGGACCTCAAGGCGCTGGCCGAGTGGCGCATTCTTTACCCGCCCAAGCATGCGGCGATCCGCCCGCTGGTGGACAGATTCCTGATCATGAACGGGATCGGCGATTGGCCCAACCGCCTTGAAACCGTGTCCGGAGCTTTCGGCCGCTCGATGACCCTTGGCCCGGCGCGGGCCGTCTGGATCATAAGCCAGGGTGTCGTGGCACGCGATATCGCCGCTGGCCGCATGGTTCTGCTGCCGATCGAAACAAGCGCGATGGCGGGGCCGGTTGGCATCATGGCACGTTCCGAGGAGGACCCGACCCCGCCGGTGCGCCTCTTCCGCCAGGCGCTGCTCGAGGCGCGGGGGGCGAGTGCTCCCGTCGCGGTCAATAAATGACAGGCGCGCGGGCGGTCCGAGGGAAAAGCCGCATTGAAGACCGTTTAGTTGCTGTTTTCGACAATCATATTCGGCGAAAAGTAATTTTACATGTCTGTTTTCGTAAGGCACCCTCCGGGCAAGGGGATCCGGGAGGAGCCCTCGCAAACGCCGGTCGCCGGATTGCCCGCCTGCGCGCGGCCAAGGGCGCCAGGTCGTGCGCCGCCAAACAAAGGACCAGAGGAGGAGACAAACATGACCCTTAAGACCAAATTCCTGGGCTCTATCGCCGCGCTCACGCTTTCGGCGTCGGCCGGTCTGGCGCAAGAGGTGACGCTGACGCTGCATCATTTCCTGCCGCCCGTGGCCAGCGCGCACAAGGACATGCTGCAACCCTGGGCCGACAAGGTTCAGGCCGACAGCGGTGGCCGCATCGCCATCGAGATTTTCCCCGCCATGTCGATGGGCGGCAAACCCAACGAGCTTTACGGGCAGGTCCGCGACGGGACCGCTGATATCGTCTGGACCCTTCTGGGCTATACGCCGGGCGTGTTCCCGCGCAGCGAGGTGTTCGAGCTGCCATTGGTGCACGCGGGATCGGCCAGGGCGACGACGATTGCGATGAATGCCTCACTTGACCAGCTGGCCGAGGACTTCAAGGATGTGCATGTCCTGTTCCTGCACAGCCATGACGGAAACCTGATCCATTCGGCCGGCACGCCCGTGCGCTCGCTGGAGGATGCCGCCGGCCTGAAGCTGCGCACACCAAGCCGCACGGGCGCCTGGGTGATCGAGGGCATCGGGGCCGAACCCGTGGGTATGCCCGTGCCAACACTGCCCGAGGCGATGTCGAAAGGCGTGGTTGACGGCGCGCTCATCCCGCTTGAGATCGTGCCGGCCCTGAAGTTGCAGGAGCTGGACAAATCCACAACCGAACTTCCGGGCGGCGATCGTTTTGGCACCTCTACCTTCATGGTCGCGATGAACAAGGATGCCTACAAGGCGTTGCCGGATGATCTTCGGGCCGTGATCGACGCGAATTCCGGGGCCAACGTGGCCGCCCGGATCGGCACGATCTGGGAAGGGTTCGAGGCCAGTGGCGAAAAGGCGCTTGCGGATGCGGGCATCGAACGCATCGTCCTGTCCGACGCAGAGGCAGCCCGGTTCAACGCGGTCAGTGAAACGGTCGTCCAGCGATGGATCGACGACGTGGCCGGCAAGGGGATCGACGGCGCCGCGCTGGTCGAACAGGCGCGGGCGGCGGTTACCGCGGCCGCTTCCAGCAACTGAGCGCACATCGCGGGAAAGGCAATCCAGCCTTTCCCGCTGTCGCACCTCACCGAAGGGAAAACGCCATGACCGCCCGTCTCAGGCGACTGGCAGACATATTCGCCGTGCTTGGTGGCATCATTCTGCTGGTGATCGTCGCCGTCACCACGACGAACACGACCGCCTTCATCCTGGACCGGATCGCGCGAACGTTCGGGGCGAATGTCGCGGGATTGCCCGGATACGAAGATTTTGTCCGGCTCGCGATCAGCGGCGCGGCGCTCATGTTTTTTCCCTATTGTCAGGCGCACAGGGGTCATGTCGCGGTCGAGCTGTTCATGGACCGCCTTCCGCAGATCATCCAGCGCGGTTTCGACAAGATGTGGCTGCTGGTGACGGTCGCCGTCGCGCTGTTTCTGGCCTGGTGGATGGTCTTCGGTCTGCTCGAGGCGCGCTCTGACACGGTGGTGACCAGCGTGCTGGGTTGGCCGACCTGGCCGTTTTACCTTCCCGGCGTTGCCTCGATGCTGCTTTGGGCGCTGATCGCCGCCTCGCAGGTCTTCGGAGGCGCGCGCGATGCTTGATCCCATCACGATAGGCGTGCTTGGTCTGGTGGTGCTTTTCGTCCTGCTGCTTCTGCGAATGCCGGTGGGCATCGCCATGATCCTTGTGGGCATCGGGGGCACCGGGGTTCTCAGCCTTGTGGTCAGCCATGTCCGGTTCATTCCCTATCTGCGGCAATTCAAGAGCTTGCTGTGGGAAAACGTCGCCAATTATGATCTGTCGGTCGTGCCGCTGTTTGTTCTCATGGGCTACATCGCCGCCGAGGCCCGATTGTCGAGCGACCTTTTCAAGGGGCTCGAGGCGCTGATGTCGCGGTTGCGCGGGGGTGTCGCCATGGCGGCGGTCGCGGCCTGCGGCGGCTTTGGCGCCGTGTGCGGCTCTTCGCTGGCCACGGCCGCCACCATGGGCCGAGTGGCGCTGCCCGAGCTTCGGAAACTTGGCTACGCCCCCAGCCTTGCCTCCGGCTCTCTGGCCGCGGGGGGCACGCTGGGCATTCTTATCCCGCCGTCGGTCGCGCTGGTGATCTATGCGATCATCGTCGAAGGTTCGATCCTGAAGATGTTTCAGGCGGCCATCGTGCCGGGCATCATCGCGGTTCTGGGCTTTATTCTGGTCATCGCGCTTCAGGTCCGTCTGAATCCGTCGCTCGCGCCCGAGCCCGCGCAGATGGAGCCTTGCCAGCGGCGCCGGGCCATCCGCCGCCTCTGGCCTGTGATCGCGATTTTTGGCGGCATCATCCTCGGGCTGGGCTTTGGCCTTTTCACGCCCACGCCCGCCGCCAGTATCGGTGTCTTTGTCATCGCGGCCTACGGCTTTGTCCTGCGGGGCCTTACCGGCGAGGGGCTGAACCTTGCGGGGCTTTTGCGGGCGATCCGGTCCACGGCCATCACCAGCGGCATGATCTATCTTATCCTGTTCGGAGCGGAGGTCTTGAAGGGGTTCTTTACCCGGACGACCCTTCCGCAGGCACTGTCGGACTGGGCGGCAACCAGCGGCATGGAGCCGATGACCATCCTTGTGATCATGCTGTGCATCTTCATCGTCCTGGGCTGCTTCATGGAAAGCCTGGCGATGATCCTTGTCGTCGTGCCCTTCTTCTGGCCCAGCCTGATCGCGCTCAATGGCGGGGAATATGTGACGGCGGAAACGGCCGCTTTCGGGCTGGCCCCGGAAGAGTTGAAGATCTGGTTCGGGATATTGGCGCTGATCGTGGTCGAACTTGGGTTGATCACTCCTCCGGTCGGTCTGAATGTTTTCATCATTTCCTCGCTCACGCGCGACACGCCGATGTCCACCGTTTTTCGTGGCGTCATGCCCTTCCTTGGCGCCGAGATCCTGCGTATCGGCCTGCTTCTTCTCATCCCGGGCCTCACACTTCTGGTGCCAAGGTTGATTGGCGGCTGAACGAGGGGCATGGCGGGAACGGCCTGTATGCGCAGCCGCGCGAACAGGCTGCCCCGACCCTCCTGACGACCTGTTCTGACAAGCGTCACCCCAACGCCTGCGATATCCGGGGCGTGGGTCTCTCTGGTGGTTTTGCGAACCTCACCACAGCGGAGATCGGCTATGAGCCTCCGGGCGATCCGGGCGATCTGCTTTCTTGTTTGGCTTCACGCGCCGCCCCAAGGTGCATCGGCCTCTCCGTCATTTCAGCATTCCCCAGCGGCGCACGGTGCGGTTTTCGATGGTGCGGAACACGCCGAGCTCCACGATCAGTCCGATCAGGATCACGACCAGAAGCCCGGCAAAGACCTTGTCGGTATAAAGCTCGTTGCGGTTGCGGAAGATGAACCACCCCAGCCCGCCGGTGCCCGAGGACACCCCGAACACCAGTTCCGCCGCAATCAGCGTGCGCCAGGCAAAGGCCCAGCCGATCTTGAGCCCCGACAGAAGCGAGGGCAACGCCGCTGGCGTCAGGATCAGTGCGACGAAGGTCGGTCCGCGCAGGCCATAGTTGCGCCCGACCAGACGTTGGGTTTCGGGCACGGATTCGAACCCCTGGAGCGCGGCCAGCGCAAAAGGCCAGATGACCGCATGACACAGAACGAATATCAGGCTTTGCTCGTTCAGCCCGAACCACAGCAACGCCAGCGGCAGAAGGGCTATGGCGGGCAGCGGGTTGAACATCGCCGTGAGCGTTTGCAGCGCGTCGCGGGCGAAACGATTGGCCGCCGCCAGCGCAACCAGCGCCAACGCGATGGCAAGCGCCAGCCCGTAGCCCTTGAGCAGGACCGACAGCGACACCCAGGCCGCGCCCAGAAGGCGTTCGTCGCGCACCGCCTCGGCCAGGGCTGCCAGGGTTGTTGTCAGGCGCGGCAGCATGATCGGATTGTTCTGCCAGAGCGCGGCCAGTTCCCAGGCCAGTCCCAGCAGCGAAAGCACCGCAAGGCGCCTGACGATCTGGTTTTCCCAAACCCGTGCCAGTAGCGAGGGGGAATGCAGCAAGGGTAGATCAGACATCGGCGGCCTCCGCTTGCGGGAACAGCAGATCGTGCACCACCTTGGCCTCGCGTGTGAAGGCGGGCGTGCCGGGGGTCAGCCCCGCCACGTCGCGCGTGGTCAGGGTGCGGCCGGGATGCGCCGATAGCAGATGCAGCCGCGTGCCGATCAGCACCGCCTCCTCGATCGAATGGGTCACGAACAGCAGCGTCGCGCGCGCCTCCTCGACGACGCGCAGCAGGTCCGCCTGAAGCCGCGCGCGCGTCAACGCGTCGAGCGCGGCAAAGGGTTCGTCCATCAGCAGAACCTCGGGGCGCATGGCCAGCGCGCGGGCAATCGCCACGCGCTGCTTCATCCCGCCCGACAGTTCGTGCGGGTACTGGTGCAGCGCCCGGGTGAGGCCGACACGTTCCAGCGCCTCTTCGGCCTGCGCACGCGCCTCGGTGCGGGGCAGATTGCGGGCGCGCACAAGTGGGAACATCACGTTGTCCAGCGCGGTCTTCCACGGCAAAAGCTGGTCGAATTCCTGAAACACAACGATGCGGTCCGGCCCCGGACCTGTCACCGGCCGGCCACGCAGGGCGATCGTGCCGCCCGCCGGTTTCAGAAACCCCGCCGCCGCCTTGAGGATGGTGGACTTGCCGCAGCCCGACGGGCCCAAAAGCACCAGCCGCTCGCCCTCGGCCAGATCAAGGCTGACCCGGTCTACCGCCAGATGCGCGCCCGCCTCGGTGCGGTAGACCAGCGTCAGATCGCGCGCCGACAATACCGCCGGGCCGGTTCGCACCGGCTCGGCGAGCGGCTTGGGTGAGAGCACCGTCATCTCTTAGCTGCCCGGACGATCGTGAATCGTTTCGAAGAAGTAATCACGCCAGCTTTCGGGGCGGTTCTTGAGCGCGCCCACATCATGCAGGAAATGCGCCAGCGCCTCGGTGTTGCGCGGGGTCGGATCGAAGGAAAAGCGATCATCCGAGAGAATCGACAGGATCAGGTCTCGATCAAGTTTCGATCCGGTCACTCGGATATAGGTGTCGGCGGCGGCTTCGGGGTTCTCGGCGATCCACGCCGCCGCCTCGGAATAGGCATCGACGAAGGCCGCATAGGTCAGCGGGTTCTTTTCGCGGAATGCTTCGGTGGTGTAGATGATGATCGACGTGGTCGGCCCGCCATAGACTTCGAAGCTGTCCAGAACCTGATGGATGCCGTTATCGGCCAGCGCCAGTTGCTGGAACGGTGAGTTCGAGAAATGCGCCGTGATCGTGCCCGAGCGAGACAGAAGGGCTTGTGTGGCGTCCGGGTGCGGCAGCGACACGGTCAACTCGTCCAGCTTCTGGAAATTCTCGGCACCCCACAGCTTCGCGGCGGCGAATTGCAACGTGCGCGCCTGCACCGACACGCCGACCGAGGGCACCGCGATGCGATCATCCGGGCCGAAATCGGCGATGCTTTTTACCTTCGGGTTATTGGTGACCAACGCAAAGGGAAACTGCGCCCCCGCCACGATCCCGCGCACGTTCTGCGCCCCGCGCGTGCGATCCCAGATAGTCAGAAGCGGCCCGACGCCGGCCGCGACAATATCGACCGAGCCGGACAGCAGCGCGTCATTCGTCGCCGCCCCGCCCGACAGTTGTGCCCATTCCGATGTGATCTCGATGCCCTTCGCCGCACCGTGCCTGTCCAGAAGGCCCTGGTCCCGGATCACGTGGAAGGGCAGATAAGAGATGCCCGGCTGTTCGACCAGGCGAATGGTGCCTTCGGCCGCTGCCGGCAGCGCCGGGGCCAGCGCCAAGCCAAGCGCCAGTGAAAGCGCGGTGAGAGGTCTGAAATGTCGTGACATGGTGTGTCCTTCATGCTGAGAGATTTAAAAACACCATAACATCCATCGAGATTAATGGATTCCAAACTTCCAGCGGCAAAGGAAAGATGTCTGTTGTCCTCGCACGGCAATCCGACAAGTGCGTTCTCCGTTCAGCTGCCCCCGAATTTCGGACACTGAAACAAGCGGTCGGGTCATCGCGACCTGAATTCCCGGACGACGTGAGATTCATTCTGCCGGGCTGCTGCCAATGGAATGTGCCATATCCGTTTGGAGCACAGCCTGTCGCGAGGCAAACCGTGCCGCGCGCCGCATGATCTCGAAGGTGCCCCGACCATCCGCCGTCGCCAGCACGATCCCCGCGCGCCAGACCAGCTTGCGCGGGGTTTTGCGGTTGGCAATCAGCGCTTGAAACACAACGCGGTCAGCATGACCAAGGTAAAGGCAGATGTCGGAGCGCCTCATGCGCCGAATGTGGCACATCAAACCGCGGTTGGGAATCTTGTGTCAGGTGGCACACATTCGCTGAGCCCGCTGTCCACGAAACCGGCAGCAGGCCACATTGCAGTCAGTCGTCGCCGACATTCTTACCGCCTGCCTTCATCGATCCTGGCGCCTCATGATACGATCGCCTCGGGACCGGGAGCCGAATATCACTTGCAGTCGTTTTCAACATGATCGCAGACTTCGCATGTGTCACGGATAGGCCTGGATCGACCGCGCATGACGGAGACCCCAAACCGCAAAGAGGTGTGAGCGATGGACTGGCACGCCATGATTTCCGAAGCGCGGGCGCGCATCGCGGGCCATGTGCGGCAAACGCCGGTGGCACGCGTTCATCTCGGCGCGCAGACCGTTCACCTCAAGTTCGAGCAGATGCAGCATACCGGAAGCTTCAAGGCGCGCGGCGCGTTCAACACGCTGATGCAGGCCCGCGTGCCCGAGGTGGGGATCGTCGCGGCCTCTGGCGGCAATCATGGCGCGGCGGTGGCCCATGCCGCGCGCACGCTCGGGCACGCCGCGCGCATCTACGTGCCGCAGATCGCGGGTCCGGCCAAGATCGCGCTGATTCGCGCGCAGAATGCTACCTTGCAAGTGGTCCCCGGCGCCTATGCAGAGGCCGCCGCCCGCGCCGCCGAATGGCGCTTTGCCACCGGCGCGATGGAGGTGCACCCCTATGACGCCCCGGCCACCGTGGCAGGACAGGGCACGCTGATGGCGGAATGGGAGGATCAGGGGCTTGACGCCGACACGGTGCTGATCGCGGTGGGTGGCGGCGGCCTCATCGCCGGGGTGCTCGGCTGGCTTCAGGGGCGGCGCAAGGTGGTCGCGGTCGAGCCCGACACCTGCGACGCTCTTCATGCCGCGATGGACGCCGGGACGCCGGTGGATGTCGAGGTGTCGGGCATTGCCGCCAACGCGCTTGGCGCACGGCGGATCGGCGGTATCTGCCTAGATCTGGCACAGCAATACGATGTGCAAACGGTGCTGGTGAGCGACGCGGCCATCCGCGCGGCGCAGGCCACGCTCTGGCAGGACCTGCGCCAATTGGTCGAGCCGGCGGGAGCGGCGGCGCTGGCGGCGCTTCTGTCGGGGGCCTATGTGCCGCAGGCGGGTGAGCGGGTCGCGGTGCTCATCTGCGGCGGCAATCTCGCCCCCGATCCGCTGGACAGCCTCTGAGCGCGGGGATATGACGCGCAGATGGCAAATCCCAAGGACACCCCCAATTACAAGGTGATCGCCGAAAACCGGCGCGCGCGGCATGACTATGCCATCGAGGACGATCTCGAGTGCGGCATCATGCTGGTTGGCTCCGAGGTCAAGTCCCTACGTCACAAGACCGCCAACATCGCCGAGAGCTATGCCACCGTGGAGGGCGGCGAATTGTGGCTCGTCAACAGCTATATCGCCCCCTATGAGCAGGCTCGCACCTTCGGCCACGAAGAGCGGCGGCGGCGCAAGCTGCTGGTCTCGAAAAAGGAGATGTCGCGGCTCTGGAGCGAGACGCAGCGCAAGGGCATGACGCTGGTGCCCCTGGTGCTTTATTTCAACCATCGCGGCATCGCCAAGATCAAGATCGGCATCGCCAAGGGCAAGAAGAATCACGACAAGCGCGCCACCGATGCCAAGCGCGACTGGGACCGCCAAAAACAACGCCTTTTGCGGCAGGGCGGCTAGGCGGCGCCGTGCCCATTGCCTGCTTGCTGACGCATCCTGGGTCATCTGGCGTCTTGTCATGACGATACCAGCCGCGATGCCGCGCCTGAAGGGCGACCGTTTCCCCCGTGAAGTTGGCCTGTGCCGTATGGGCCGATCATCGCTTCGCGCTCGGCACGGCGCGCGTCGAGGATCTGCTGGCTGAACCGGGTATGTCCGTCAGCCCGGAAAGCGTGCGCCAATCGGTGAACCGGATTGGCCCGCATTTTGCCGATGGCATGAAGCGTGACCGTCCCGCCGCTCGGGGCAATCGCGTGTGACCTGTTTTGTGGGAACGATGATCGACGCTTGGGCAAAGGTCACGGACGGCCGCGCCATAGCTGCGCAGCTTGTGGGTCACGAGGACGCGTGGCAGGCTCCATCGCTGTTCCAGCGCATGTCCGTGTGCGTCGAAGGCTCGCCAAAGCCAGTGTTTCTGGCCCCGGATTGGAATTACGACCTCGTCGAGGTGCCATTCGTCGGCAGGAACCCGGCAAGCGCGACGGATCCTGGCCGCTATCTGCGTTCCGAACCGCTGGCACCAAACAAGGATGCTTTCATACGAGACGATCACACCCCGTTCGGACAACAGATCCTCGACATCGCGCAGGCTCAGCGCAAAATGATGGCCCAAGTGAAATAGAAGCCCTTCAGGCGAGGTTGTGAAACGTGGCTGATCACGAGAGATGGCTATGCATGCAGCCGCAGCGCGTCAATAAACGGACAGAGCCCTCACAACACATACCTGCTCAAATCTGCGGACTTCATCAGCTCGCCCAGGTTCCTGTCCACGAACGTGGCATCGACCGTCACGGACTCGCCTGCGCGGTCGGGGGCGGTGAAGGACAGCTCCTCGAACACGCGCTCCATCACCGTGTAGAGCCGCCGCGCACCGATGTTCTCGACCGACTGGTTGACCTCCGCCGCGATATGGGCAAGCGCCGTGATGCCGTCTTCGGTGAAGCTCACCGTCACCTCCTCGGTGCCCATCAGCGCGGTGTATTGGCGGGTGAGGGCGTTGTCGGTCTCGGTCAGGATGCGGACGAAATCGGCCTCGGTCAGGGCGCGCAACTCGACGCGGATTGGCAGGCGGCCTTGCAGCTCGGGCAAGAGATCCGAAGGTTTGGCGATGTGGAAGGCGCCTGACGCGATGAAGAGGATATGGTCGGTTCTGACGGGGCCGTATTTGGTGGAGACGGTCGTGCCCTCGATCAACGGCAGCAGGTCGCGCTGCACGCCCTCACGGCTGACATCGCCGCCGCGCGTCTCGGCGCGGGCGCAGACCTTGTCGATCTCGTCGAGAAACACGATGCCGTTCTGTTCGACCGCCTCAATGGCGATGCGGGTCACGGCCTCGTCGTCCAAGAGCTTGTCCGCTTCCTCGCTGATGAGCAGGTCATAGCTCTCGGCGACGGTGAGGCGCTTGGTGGTGCGGCGCTGGCCGAACGCCTTGCCGAAGATGTCGCCCAGGTTCATCATCCCCATCTGACTGCCGGGTTGGCCGGGAATATCCATCACACCCAAGGGGTTGGAGGTGTCGGCGAGGGAGACCTCGATCACGGTATCGTCAAGCTCTCCGGCGCGGAGCTTCTTGCGGAACATCTCGCGGGTGCCGTCACGGGCATCCTCGCCGGCGATGGCGGCGATGACACGATCCTCGGCGGCCTTGTGGGCGCGGGCCTTGACATCCTCGCGCATGTGCTCGCGCGTCTGTGCGATGGCGGTATCGACAAGATCGCGGATGATCTGCTCGACATCGCGACCGACATAGCCCACTTCGGTAAATTTGGTGGCCTCGACCTTGATGAAGGGCGCGCGGGCGAGTTTGGCGAGGCGGCGGGAGATCTCGGTCTTGCCGACGCCGGTGGGGCCGATCATCAGGATGTTCTTGGGATAAACCTCGTCGCGCAGATCCGGGGCGAGCTGCTTGCGCCGCCAGCGGTTGCGCAGGGCGACGGCGACAGCGCGCTTGGCGTCGCGCTGGCCGATGATGAAGCGATCAAGCTCGGAGACGATCTCGCGCGGGGTCAGGTCGGTCATTTCGAGATGCTCTCCACCGTCAGGTTGCCATTGGTGTAGACACAGATATCGGCGGCGATGGCCATAGCGCGGCGGGCGATGTCCTCGGCGGTGAGGCTGGGGTTTTCCGCGAGGCCACGCGCGGCGGCGAGGGCAAAATTGCCGCCCGAGCCGATGGCAGCCACGTCATGCTCTGGCTCAAGCACGTCGCCCGCACCGGTGATGACATAGAGCTGATCGCCATCGGTGACGATCAGCATCGCCTCGAGCTTTTGCAGGTATTTGTCGGTGCGCCAGTCCTTGGCCAGATCGACGCAGGCGCGCTGGAGTTGGCCGGGGGTCGCTTCGAGCTTTGATTCGAGACGTTCAAGGAGGGTGAAGGCGTCCGCCGTCGAGCCGGCAAAGCCCGCGACAACCGGATGACCACCGGGACTGAGGCGGCGCACCTTGCGGGCGGTGCCCTTGATCACGGTCTGGCCAAGACTGACCTGCCCGTCACCGGCAACGACAACCTCGCCGCCGCGCCGCACGCCGATGATGGTGGTGCCGTGCCAACCGGGAAAATCGCTCATGCCACTTCTCTCCGTTTTGTCAGGGCCAATATGGAAGGGTCTCCGATCAGGCGCAAGGGCGCGGGCTCAGCCCAGAAGGTCGCGGGCGACCTGCGCGAAAATGCGGCTGCCGATGGGAATGAGGTCGTCGGGAAAGTCATAATCGGGATTGTGCAGCGCGGCGTGCGCGGTGCCCGCGCCAAGGAACAACATCGCGGCCTTGGCATGGTGGCCAAAGCGACCGAAATCCTCTGAAGCACGCATCGGCAGACCGCGCCCGTCATGAGGAATGTGCAGCGCATCGAGCGCGCGGCGCAAGATCAGGGTCGCATCGGGGTGGTTTTCGCAATGGGCGAAAATGTCGTGATAGGTGATTTCGGGGATGAGACCCCATGACTTGGCGGTATCCATCACCAGTGTTTCGGCCGTATCACAAAGCGCCTGCATGCCGCCGTCGGTCAGCGTGCGCAGCGTGACGTAGAGCGTCGCATCGCCCGGCGCGATGCCAAAGGCGGGGGCGCCCATCTGGGCATGCGTGACCGTGGCCAGCGTGAAATCGCTGTCGTGCGGCGTGCCGTGGCTGAGGGCGGTCAGCGCAGGCATGAGATGCGCCAATGTGTGCATCGGCGAGCGGCCACGTTCCGGCTCGGACGCATGGGCGGACTTCCCGCTGAGGGTGATGGCCATGCCGCGCGAGGCGCAGTTGACCGGGCCGTGGATCAGGCCGACATGGCCCAGCGGCAGGCCGGGCATGTTGTGCAGCGAAAAGGCATAATCGGGTTTAACAGTCTCGAATACCGGATCGGCAAGCACCGCCGCCGCGCCTGCGCCGGTCTCTTCCGCCGGTTGAAAGAGCAGCACGGCACGGCCCCTCGCCGGGCGCTGGCGCGAGAGTATCCGGGCAAGGCCCATGAGGATCGCCATATGTCCGTCATGGCCGCAAAGATGCCCGTTGCCGGGGATACGCGAGCGGTGGGGCGCCTCGGATTTCTCCTCGATCGGCAGCGCGTCCAACTCGCAGCGGAAAAGCACGGTGGGGCCGTCGGCGCGCCCGCCAAAAACCGCCGCCACGCCATGTCCGCCAAGCCCGGCAAGCACCCTGTCGGGGTTCAGCGGCCAAAGCGCGTCGGTGATCTGCCGCGCGGTCCCGGCCTCTTGCCCCGAAAGCTCGGGAACCTGATGCAGGGCGCGGCGAAAGACGGTGAGATCGGAGATATCGGTGGCGGTAAGGATCATGGGGCGATCATGCCGACTGGGGTGGCCAAAGAAAAGGGGCCGCGCGATGCGCGACCCCCGAAAGCGGCAAGGCGTGGCTCAGATGCTGTCTTCGATCCAGCTTTGCAACGCGGCCTTGGGGGCGGCGCCAGCGCGATTGGAGACCACTTCGCCATCCTTGAAGATGAACAGCGCCGGGATGCCGCGCACGCCCATGGCGACGGCGGAGTTGGGGTTTGAATCGACATCTACCTTGACGACCTTGACGCGGCCCGCAAGTTCGGTCGAGAGCTCTTCAAGGGCGGGGCCGATCTGTTTGCAGGGGCCACACCATTCGGCCCAGAAATCCACCACGACGGGGATATCGGAATTCTTCACCTCGGCATCGAAGGTGGCATCGGTTACGGCGACGGTGGCCATTGGCTATCTCCTTTGATCGGACACTTGCGGCGAACCTATGGAGCGGGCGCGTCAGCGTCAAGGACCGGCGGCGCGGGCAAGCGCCGCGCTCACAAGAGTGTGTGGCAGGGGCATGAGCGTGGCGGTGCGGGTCCAGAGGAGGGCCGTTTCGATGCGACGGCCCGGATAGATCAGGGCGAGCGCGTGTGCATAGGCCCCCATCTGGCGTAAAAGCGCCTCGGGCGTATCCTCAACGCGCTCGGGCACCTCGGCATTGGTCTTGAAATCGACGGCAAGGATATGATTGGGGGCAAGGATCAGCCGATCGATCACGCCGTGCAGGCGCTTTTCGCCCCACGGCGCGCTGATAGGCACCTCGGCCAGGGCATCGGCGGAGAACAGCGGCGCAAGGGCCGGTTTCTCGAGCACTTTTTGCGCCTCGGCCAGAAGAAGCGCACTTTCCTCGGAACCGGCGGCGTCGGGTCCGGCGGCAAAGAGGTGTGCGGCCTTTTCGGGCCAGTCGGCGCGCGGCAGGTCTGGCAAAAGCTCCAGCAGGCGGTGGATCTGCCGCCCGCGCCGCTTGGCCGCGGTCTCGTCAAGGCCACGCTCCCCCGGCAATGCCTTGGCTCCGCCGAGATCGGACGGGCTGAGGGGCTTGGGTGTGTCGAGTGCGGGCGCATGCGTGTGAAAGAGCGGGGCAAGCGGCGGTTGGGGGGGAGACTCCGTTTGTGCAATATCAGATACTGTTTCGGCCCAAATTCCGGTTTGAACGCGCAATCCGGTGCCGGTTGGGAGTGTTTGCTCAAAAGCCCCAACGGCCTCCATCCCCCGGCGCACACGGTCGTGCCAGGCCCGCCCATCCTTGCCGAGATCACCGGCGGCGGCGACGATCAGCCAGGTCTCGGCGCGTGTCATGGCCACGTACAGCAGGCGGTCGCGCTCGGCCATTTGGGCCGTGCGGCCAACGGCAACGGCGCTGTCGACGAGCGGTGGCATGAGGTCAGCCTTGCCGCGCCAGAGCGGCAAGCCGTCCTGCGCCACGATCTCGGGCGCGTCGGGAAGTTTCCAGGCGCCGGTTTCAGGCAGGATCACCACCGGGGATTCAAGCCCCTTGGCCCCGTGGACGGTCATGACGCGGATGCGATCCCCGGCGCTGTCCATCTGGCGCTTGATTTCCAGATCGTCGGTTTCCATCCAGACGAGAAAGCCGGTGAGGCTGTCCACGGCGCGTTGCTCATAGGCAAGAGCCTGCGTGAGCAGCGCGTCAATCCCGTCTTCGGCCTCGATGCCGAGGCGGGCGAGCAGGCGGCGGCGGCCATCGTGGCGGGTCAGCAGGCGCTCGATCAGCTCAAACGGCCGGAGGAAGTCGACCTGACGGCGCATATCGTCAAGGATCGCGCGGGCTTCGGGGTGGTTGTCGCGCTCGCGCAGCACCTCCCAGAGGGTCCGGGGGCCACGGCCCTGCGCAAGGGTAAAAAGGTCACTCTCGGACCAGCCGAAGAGTGGCGAGCGCAGGGCGGTGGCGAGCGACAGGTCATCCTCGGGTGTCGCCAGAAACGAGAGCAGCGCGGCGATGTCGCGCACGGCAAGCTCGCCACCGACCTTGAGCCGGTCGGCCCCGGCGATGGGCAACCCTTCGGCCTTGCAGGCGCGGATGATCTCGTGAAAGAGCGCCGACCTGCGGCGTACCAGGACAAGCACATCACCCGCCGTTATCGGGCGAAAGGTGCCGGGCGCGTCACGAACCGGCAGCGGCGTGCGCGCGGCGATGAGCGCGCGGATATGCGCGGCGATATGTCCCGCAAGGATAACCGCCGGGTCGCTCTCGTGCCGGATATCGACGGGCAGATGCCAGGGCGGCGGATCCTCCTTGTCGGGCTTGGGTACAACGGGCCAGAGATCAACCCGGCCGGGGAGCATGTCGAAAAAGGCAATGTGGCTCTGATCCGGCGCAAAACCGCTGTCTTCGGCCCCGTCAAAGGTGGCATCGACGGTGGCGAGGATCGCCGGGGCGGAACGAAACGAATGGGCAAGCACGCGGCTCTGAAGCGGCGCGTCAGTCTCCGCGAGGCGGGCGGCGAAATCGCGTTGCATCCGGTCGAACTCGCGTGGATCGGCCCCCTGAAAGGAATAGATCGACTGCTTGCGGTCGCCCACGACAAAGATCGTTCGGCGCGTCTCGCTGCGCGCGCCCTGCCCGCTGGTGAATTCCTGGGCCAGACGCTCGATCACCTGCCATTGCGCGGGGCTGGTATCCTGCGCCTCGTCCACAAGGATATGGTCGATGCCGCCATCGAGCCGGTAAAGCACCCAGGCGGCAACGGCGGGATCGGTGAGCAGATCGCGGGCGCGCAGGATCAGATCGTCGAAATCGAGCAAGCCCCGAGCCTGCTTCATGCTGGAATAGGCTCTGACAAAGACCGCACCAAAGGCATGAAGCGCGGTGCTGCGCTCGATGGAGAGGAGCGCGAGGCGGGTGTCGCGGGCGGCTTCGATGCGGGTCATCCATTGATCGATCTGCGGGATGATCGCGGCGATGGCCTGCTGGGTTGCTTTGGTCGGGAAAGAGCCTGTCTTTGCAGAAAAAGGTGATTTTGCTATTTTGCCGGTGAGGAATACCTCCTCCAGCACGGGCAAGGCCGAGAAATCGAGCGCGGCAAGGCGCTCAAGCTTGTCCGCCGCCTTCACATCGTTGGGAGAGCCAGCGCGCAGGGCCGGCAGAAGCTGCTCAAGCAAGGCGCGCTCGGAGCCGAGAAAGACCTGCGCGGCGAGGCTCTCGCGGCTCAGATCCGGGGGCTGGTCGAACAGCGCACAAATCGCCGCACGGCCTCTCGGTTGGGAAAAACCGGCCTGGTGACGAAGGATCTCGAGCGTGAATTTATCAAGTGTTTCGCCGGAATAGTGTCTGGCAATGTTATAGAACACTGCGGCGTCTTGCCCGGCGGCGATTTCCTCCACGATTTCGGCGCGCAGCAGGCGAGCGGTCTGGTCGTCCATCTCGGAAAATTGCGGCGTGACACCCGCCTCGAGCGGAAAGCGGCGCAAGAGGCTGGCGCAGAAAGAGTGGATCGTCTGGATCCGCAGCCCGCCCGGCGTCTCGATCGCCTGGGCAAAGAGACGACGGGCGCGGCGCAGGGCGCTGGCATCGGCCGTGCCCTCGTGGCCGAGCGCGCGCAACGCGTCGGTCAGGGCGTCATCCGGTTTCATCGCCCAATCGCCAAGGCGGGCGAAAAGCCGGTTCTGCATCTCGCTGGCGGCGGCCTTGGTATAGGTGAGACAGAGGATATGCTGTGGGCTGACCCCGTCCAGCAGGAGTCGCGCCACCCGGTCGGTGAGTACGCGCGTCTTGCCCGAGCCGGCATTGGCAGACAGCCACGTGGATTGGTCGGGGCGCGCGGCGGCCAGTTGCGCCAGGGTGGCGGCGTCGGTCATGGGCCGACATCCTCGGGCGCGGGAGAATCGGTGATGTCCCATTCGCCGAAGCGGGCAAGCTGATCGTAATCGCCGCGATCGTTGTCGTTGCGCGGGGCACGGCGGGCGACATAGCCCTTGTCGGGCTCGGTGTAGGCGGCGATCAGCTCGGCCAATTCGGCGATGATCTGGGCGGTGCCTGTCTCGTCAACAGGTGCCTCGACGATGGCGGGTGTGCTGCCCATGCCGATATAGGCGGCGCGGAGCACGGGCATAGGACCGAGATTGTCAAAACCGCCGCGCTCGACCATGGCGGCCTCGAGCAGGAGTTGCTTGTCGAAATGGGCCTGTTCCTTTTTCGAGGGGGGCGCGCCGGTCTTGTAGTCGTAGATCAGCGCGCGCCCGTGAGGATCAAGGTCGATACGGTCGGCCTTGGCGGTCAGGGTGAAAGGCGGTGCTTGCAGGGCAAGTGTGCCGCGCCTCTCGATGGCGGCGGGCCAGGCGTCGCGGCGGCGCTGGGCCTCGCCCTCGATAAACCAGTCCGCCACGCGTTCGATGCGCGCGAGCCAGAGCGCGCGCGCCTCACCCCAAGGCACCAATTCCGCCAGAACAGTCTCTGTCATAGCCAGAAGACTTGCGGTGGTTAGGCGCTCTGGCTCGGCGCGCGTCTCAGCGATGAATCGCTCCATGATGGTATGGAGCACGGTGCCGCGCATCATCGCGTCGGGTAGTTTCATCAACGGATCGAGTGACCTCAGGCCGAGGACATGGCGCGCATAGATGGCGTAGGGATCGCGGATCAGCGTCTTGATCTCAGTGACCGAGAGGCGATCGGGGCGTAGCGCCACGGGCGGGCAGGGCGCGGGGCGCGGGGCGCGGGGCACCTCGCCCGGTTCCTCGAGTTGGGCAACCCGGGAAAGCCAGGCCTGACCCCGCGCGCGCATGTGGGAAAGCGTCTCTGTTCCTGCCTGATCTGGTAGACCGGCGAGGAGATTCTGCACCCGATTGAGCCAGCGGGAGACCACCGTCTGCGCATCCGCCGAACGCACCGAGCGCGTAAGCCAGACCTCGCGCGCGGCGATGGCCTGTTGGAAATCATGCGCCTGAAGGCCGATGCGCCGCTCTGGCAGCAAAAGCCCCGCCTGCGCGCGCAGGGCACGGTTGAGCCATGGGTCGGGCGCGGCGCTCTCGGGCCACGTGCCCTCGTTGAGACCGCCGAGAATGAGCAGATCACAGCCCTGAACGCGGGCTTCGAGCGTGCCCCAGATGCGGATTTGGGGATGCGGCTCGAGCGGGTCGCGCACCTCGCGGAGGCGGAGGACGGAGTGGAAGAGATGCGCGTAATCGAGCGCCGAGATCGGGCCCCCATGGTCCGATTCCGCGATGAGTTCGTCCATCGCGGCGCGCGCCTCTTCGCCTGCCTCGCGCTCCCAGAGCGTGCCGCTGCCCTTGGCCCGACAGCCGCGGGCGATATGTTCGGCCAGCAGCAGATGCTCGGTCACGCGCTGGCTGAGCGGTCTGTCGCCCGGCAGGTTGCGCCCGGTGAAACAGGTGCAGAGCCAGCGCACCCAGTCCGCCGCAAGCGGTTCGGTCCGGGTCTCGCCCCAGGCGCGCAGGCTCTCGGCATCCGGGTAGGGCGGGCCGTGGCGGCGCAGGTGCAATTCCAGCCGTGCGGTGAGGTGGTGATGCGCGCCGCGCCCGTCGCCTTGATGGGTGAGCGGGTGCTTGAGCAGGGTCAGGAGCGCTTCGGCGCTGAGCCGGTTGGCGAAGATCTCGGCCACATGCCGTAAAAGACGACCGGGCGGCGAGAGGTGCAGCGGCTGACCGGCACTGTCATCGGGGCGGATGCGCCAGCGGTCGAGCGCGGCTGCAACCTGACGTCCAAGCGTCCGATCAGGCGTGATCAGAGCCGCATTCGTACCGTCCTCGGCAGCCTGGCGAAGGCGCATGGCGATGGCGAGCGCCTCTTGCCGGGTGCTCTGCGCCTCGATCAGGGTGACAGTTTCCATCGCCGCGGGAATATCGGTCAGCGAAGGCCCGTCGCGCAACCATTGATCGGTGACGGGCGCGGGGCGGAGCGCAAGTGACAGGAGGCGGTTGCGCGCGGGATTGGGCGGCGGCGTGTTTGCCCAGGGGCGGATCGTGGTCGGGGCGATACCTGCACCCTTGGCGAAACGCGCAAAGCGGAATTGCGGGTGATCCTCCGAGGTGAGCGGGTCGGCGAGCGCCTCCCAGACGGCGGCAGGCGCGTCGAAATCGAAACCGGGCAGGACAACGGCCCCTTGCGGCAGTTTTGCCACCGCTTGCATCAGAAGCTGCGTCGCCCCGCGCGAGCCGGTCGAGCCTGCGACAATGACCGGATGCGGCGGCGGTGCCTCCCGCCAGCGCGCGATGAGCCGCTCGATCACCATGCGCTGCCGGGTCTCGGGGTCGGGCGCGCTGGCGGCGGCGTCGAAATAGGGTCTGATAATGCCCAAAAACGATTTAATCCGCGCCCAATGGCCGGATTGGTCGGTGATGTCGAGGGTCTCTATGGCGTCGGGCGCAACACCTTCGCCATGCATTTCGTCCATCAGCGCAGCGAGGCTGTCAGCGAGGTCGAAAGCGGCGCTGCGGGGGGCAAGATCGGGCTGATGGTCGATCAGCGCGGATACGAGTTGGACCAGTTCGAGCCGCCGCCGCAGGCGCGGGGCGGGAGGCGGCAGATGCGCCAGATCCCAGCTTTCGCCGAGATCGGTGACAAGGCCGATCCGCGGCAGAAGGCAGGGCGGCCCGGAATCGAAGATCTCGCGCAGGCGGCGGGCCATGCGGCGGGTGTTGACGATGATTTGGACGCGGGCAAGCGCCTCGGGCGGAGAATCTCCAAGCCGCGTGCGCAGCCCGTCGATGAAGGCCCGCGGGAAATCGACACCGGGCGCGAGTGCGAAGATATGAGGGGTGGGATCAGTCTCGAACATGGCCGGATTCCAACATTTCTTCGGCCAGCGCGATGCCCTCGGGACGGCCCACATCGCACCATTGGCCGGGATAGGCGACGCCGAAGAGGCGGCCATTTTCGGCGATCCGATCCCAGACGCGGTTAAGGGAAAATTGCGACTCGGGGATGGTGTGGAGCAGATCGGGCGCGATGACCTGCGCGCCGGAATAGACAAGGCCCGGACCGCGCCAGAGCGTGCCATCCTCGGCCAGGGTGAAATCACCCGTGCCGCCATGGCCGATGGCGTTTTGCGGTGGGATGCACAGGAGGAGCGCGTCCATGCGCGCGGGATCCCACAGTGAAGCGAGGTGCATGAGCGGGTTCGGGCCGCGCCAGATCGCGTCGGTGTTCAGGGTCATGACCGGGCCAGGGCCAAGGAGCGGCAGCGCGGCGCGCAGGCCGCCGCCGGTTTCGAGAATATCGGGTGTTTCGTGCGAAAAGAGCAGGTCGCGGCCCGCGAGGTGGGCGCGGATATGCTCGGGCAGGTAGTGAAGATTGACCACGGTGCGCGGTGGGGCATAAGCGTCCACCAGATCGAGCGCGTGGTCGATAAGGGCGCGCCCGGCCACCTCGACCAGTGGTTTGGGGCGGGAGGCGGTGAGCGCGCCCATGCGGGTGCCGAACCCGGCGGCGAAGAGCATCACCGGCAGGGTCATGCCGCGCACCGGGATTTGAGGCGGGCAAGGATTTCGGGCGTTGGGACCGGCAATTCCGACGCAACCAGCGCAGCGACCGGAGCAAGCGCGGGATGGCGCAGGTCCTGGGCAAGATGTGCCCACACCCGGGGAATGAGATCGACATAATGCGCCTTGCCGTCGCGCAGACAGAGACGTGCAAATACACCGAGAATCCGCAGGTTGCGCTGGGCGCCGAGACAGGCGTAGGCGGTGGTGAAGCTTTCGGCGTCGTGCCCGGTTTCGGTGATGTAGCGGGCGGTCATCGCCTTGGCGAGGGCTGGGGTCACATCGCGGCGGGCGTCTTGCAGCACCGAGACGAGATCATAGGCCGGATGGCCACGCATCGCGTCCTGAAAATCGAGCAGGCCGACGCGGGCGATGCCGACGCGCTTGGTCAGCCAAAGCAGGTTTTCGGCGTGGTAATCGCGCTGGATCAGGACAGTGTCAAGATTTTCGAGAGCGCCAAGAACAGTCTCTGTTTCGGCGTAAAACCGGTCTCTTATGGTGCTCTTGGTGCCGGTTGCGCCGGGGCGATACCAGTCAAGCGCGAGGCAGGCGAGATCGGCCATGTGCGCGGGCGTGTAACTGGCAAGACCGGCGGGCGGGGCGTGGCGGTGGAGAGCCACCAGAAGATCGGTGGCGGCCTCGTAAAGCGGGCGCTCCATCTCGGGGGCCTGTTCCAGAAGGCGGGCAAAGAGCGCGTCGCCGAGATCTTCGAGCAGGAGCAGGCCGCTTTGGACGTTTTCGGCGAGGATTGCCGGGGCGGAAAGGCCGAGGCCCGACAGATGGCGCGCGATATGCATGAAGGGGCGCACATCCTCGCCGCGATCGCCGGGCGCATCCATCAGCACCGCGCGCGCGCCGTCGGGGGCGGTAAGGCGCAGATAACGGCGGTTGGAGGCGTCACCCGCGAGCGGGCGCATATCCGCCTCCGCCCACCCGGCGGTGGCCACGAAGTCGGCAATTTCGGCGCTGCGGTCAGCCATCGAGGATTCCTTCAAGACGGGTGGCCCAGCGCGGGTCGGACCAGCGCAGGGTTAGGCGGCGGGCCTCATCGGTGTCGCCGTGGGCGAGATCGAGCGAGAGCGCGCTCGCGGGGGCGAGATCGGCGAGGCGGTCGGGCCATTCGACAAGGCAAATGGCGGTGACGAACGCCTCGGTCAGGCCGAGCTCGACCAATTCCATCGGGTCGGTGAGGCGGTAGAGGTCGGCATGCCAGATCTCGGCGCGGGGACCAGGATAGGTCTGGACCAGGGTATAGGTAGGCGATGGTACGTCTTCGGGGACGGACAAGATACTCTGGATCAGGCAGCGGGCAAAATGGGTTTTCCCCGCGCCGACACCGCCCGACAGCAGCAGCGTGTCGCCCGGCCCGAGGCGGGGTGCAAGGCGCCGTGCCAATGAGCAGGTTTCGGCGGGACTGACAAGGGCGATGGCGCGGGCGGTCATGGCGCGAGACTACACGCCCCGCCGCGACCTGCAAGCCGGATGCGGATACGTTCAGGCGCTGAGGGCTGTTGTCTCGGTCTGTGCCGGGACGTGGTGCAGCGAGAGCATCGTCTGGCCTTGCCCGAGCGGCATGAGCCGCACGAATAGGTTCGCGCCACGCTCGAGGGTCACGCTGTCGTTGAAGGCTGTGGCGGACCCGTCACGCATCTGCGCCGCGATCCCGTCCCAGAGCGCGGAGCGCGGAAATCGGGTGCGGCAGGCGGCGAGCAAATCGGGCAGGGAAAGATTCGCGCGCGCCTCTGGCAGAATGCGGATAAGCAGGGCGAAGCGCCGGTTGCAAAAGAGCAGCGCGCCGTCGCGGTCGAGCACGGCAACCCCCTCCTCGACGCGATCAAGCGCGGCCTGGCGCAGATCGAGCGCAGCGCGCTGGTCGCGCGTGCTGGCTACCTCGTCAGAGATGTCGGCAAACAAGAAGGCCACCGCTCCGTTCGGGTGGGGCTGCCCGGTGACGCGGTAGGTGCGCCCGTTCACAAGGCTCCAGACCTCCTGATACTGCCCGACATCGGCGGCGTGGATCATCGCCGTGATCTGCGTGCGCCATGTGGCATAGCTCCGGGGTTCCGGCATGACCTGCCGGTCGCGCAGCCTGTCAAAGAAATCGAAGATCTCGGGGCGGTTGCTGAGGAACACGGGATCAAGGGCGGTCAGGTCCGTGAGCGCCGGGTTGAACATGGCAAGCGCGCGGCTTCGGTCGAAGATGGCAAGACCGGTCGGCAGGTCAGCGAAGGTCTTGGCGAGGGTCTGAACGAATTCGCGCTGAGATTGTTCGGCACGAACGCTGGCGGTGATGTCGTTGGCATAGACGATCTGCCCCTGTTCATGCTGCACATAGGAGATGTCATACCAGCGCGGCGGGTCATCGAGCGCGACGCGCCCTGGCTGCGTTGTGCCGAGAAGCCGGTGCCGGTCTGGTTCGGGAATGATTCCTGCGGCCCTGTTCTGCCATAAAACACGGCCCGAGGTATCGCGCAGCCAGACCGGCAGTGGTGCCGTCCCAAGCGCGCTGCGGTGACAGTCAGCCGCTGCCAGCCGCGCGAGGAGGTCGTGGCGCGCGGCGGCGCAAATGTTGGTGTCGGCGAGCGTCACACGGAGCGTTGCGCGTTGCGGGGTCAGCGTGAGGCGCGCGCTATCTGCGGTCAGGGTCATGTCTTCTTCGACGGTTTCGGGCAGGGCAAGCCGGGGGGCGAGCCAGCGGCGGAATCGGGACCAGTCGCTTTCCTGTGGCTCAACGGCGTCGGGCATCACGAAATCGGAACCATCCGTGTCGATCAGCGCGCCATCACGAAACAGAAAGTGGCGCGTGGCCCCGCCCTCGGTGACGGACGACGCCCGCGTCACGAGAAATCCCGAAAGCCACACGACCAAAAGCGAAAGGACCAAGGCTGTTCCTGCAAGGATCGCGAAATCAAGTGCTGTCAGATCCGCCATTCCACCTCTCCGCGTCTGTCCCACCGGCAAACGTGGCGCAAAGAGGTTAAGGGGCGATTAACGGCAATCTGAGACTCCGGCTTTTGCAATCGCTCTCGAGTTATTCCGCCGCGCCGATGGTGACCACAAGGGGCGCAAGCCCGTCGATCTCGCCCCGCAGCACGTTTCCGGGCGCGACCGGGCCCACGCCTGCGGGCGTACCGGTATAGATCAGGTCACCCGCCCCCAGATGATAGAAGCGCGACAGATGCGCGATGATCTCGGGCACCGACCAGACCATCTCCGACAGGCTTGCCTCCTGCGCCCGCCGCCCGTCCACATCAAGGCGGATCGCCTGATCGCCGATCTCGCCGAAGGCCGCTTTCGCGGTCAGCGCGCCGATGATGGCCGAATCCTCGAAATCCTTGCCCAGATCCCATGGCCGCCGCTTGTCCTTGGCCTGACCTTGCAGGTCGCGCCGCGTGAGGTCGATGCCGCAGCCATAGCCCCAGACCGCCGACATGGCGCGCGCTTTCGTCACTCGAAATGCGGGCGCACCCAGGGCCACGACGAATTCCATTTCGTGATGACAGTCGGATGTCTCCAGCGGATAGGGGATGTTTGCGCCGCTGAGGCAAAGCGCATGGGGCGTCTTGGTGAAGTAGAACGGCGCCTCGCGATCCACCTCGTTGCCCATCTCGGCGGCATGGGCGGCATAGTTGCGGCCGACACAGAAGATACGGCGCACCGGGTAGCCTGTTTCACCCCCCTCGACGGGCACGAGCGGCGGGGCGGCAAGATCGAAAAGCGGCGTGGTCATGGGGCCTCCGGGTCTGGTTCGCCGCCGGTTATGCGCCGCTGCCCGGGCCTTGTCAAAGCCCCTGCTCAGGCCACCCGACGCCCCTGCGACCAGACCCCGCGCACCGCCGGGGCCTCGGTCCGGAGCGTCACGCGGATCACGTCGGCGCGCGCGCCCACAGCTATCCGGCCCCGGTCCGAGAGCCCCACGGCGCGCGCCGGGGCCTCGGTCACGGTGGCGATGCCGCGCGCCATGTCGCCCCAGTGCTGCCCCAGCCGCACCGCCGCATAGAGGAGCGCCGACGGCACGTAATCGGACGACAGAATATCGAGGAGGTCGAGATCGGCCAATTCCCCCGCCGCGACATTGCCGGAATGCGATCCGCCCCGGATCAGGTTCGGCGCGCCCATGATCACCTTGATTCCGGCCGCGTGACAGGCGCGCGCGGCCTCAACCGTCGTCGGGAACTCCGCGATACCGACGCCATGCCGATGCGATACCGCCACCTGTTCGGCGGTGGTGTCGTCATGGCTGGCCAGCACCGCGCCATAGCGGCGCGCCTGCGCGACCGCCGCCGCCTCGTGACGCGCGCCATGCGCTTCGCGCAGCGCCAGAAGCTGCGCCACATGGGCGGCAAACTGCGCATCGTCAAGGCCGTGCTTGCCCTTCACATAGGTCTCGAGCTTGGAAATATCGCGAAACTGCCGCTGTCCCGGCGTGTGGTCCATCAGGCTCACAAGACCCACCCGGTCCTCGGGGCCGAAGGCGGCCATCTCGGCCTCGAGCGTTTCGGAACAGACTTCGGCGCGGAGGTGCAAAAAATGACTGATCCGGAGCGCGTCGGCGGCGCGCAGCGCCAGAAGCTCGCTCGCCAGCCCGCGCGCGTATTCGGCATATTTGCCGATGCCCGACGGCACGGACCCCACGCGCATCGCGTCGAAAACGGTCGTGATCCCGACGCTGGCAAGCTCTGCGTCATGGGCGAGGATCGCCGCGTCATGGGGCCAGTGGACCGAGGGGCGCGGCTGGATATGACGCTCCAGATTGTCGGTGTGCAACTCGACCAGACCGGGCATGACCAGATCGCCCGCGCAATCCACAGCTCCGTTCGGCACGCCTGCCCCATCGGCCAGATCGGCGATGCGCCCCTCGCGCAGCACGACCAATCCGCGCCGCACCTCACCCGGCAGAACGATTTCCGCGTTGGCGAGAATGGTTTCTTCTGTCATGTCGCTGTCACGCCTTTCCGCGCCCGTGGAGAAACGCCCGATGCCCTTCACCCGTTACGCCATTTATTTCACACCCGCGCCGGGGCCGCTCGCCGCGTTCGGCGCGGCCTGGCTCGGCTGGGACCCGGTCCGCGGTGCGCCCTGCGTCCATCCCGCAATGGACCTGCCGCTGGCCGAGATCACCGCCACACCGCGCAAGTACGGGCTGCACGCGACGATGAAGCCGCCCTTTCGCCTTGCCCCCGGCCAGAGCGAAGAGGCACTCGTCGAGGCGCTCGGCACCTTTTGCGCGGGCCGCGCTCCGGTCACGCTCGATGCGCTCGAAATTGCGCGGCTTGGCCGGTTCCTTGCGTTGCGGCCGGTGGGGGATGTGCGCGCGCTCAACACGCTCGCCGCCGACACGGTGCGCGCGTTCGAGCCTTACCGTGCGCCCCTGACCGAGGCCGAACTGGCGCGCCGTCGTGGCAAGGGGCTCTCGTTCGGACATGAGGCCAACCTGCGCGACTGGGGCTATCCTTATGTGATGGACGCCTTCCGCTTTCACATCACCCTCACCGGCGATCTGCCGCCCGACACGCTCGACATGGTGCAGACCGCGCTTGGCCCCGTGCTTGCGCCGCTGCTGCCGCGCCCCTTCGTGATCGACGCGCTGTCGCTCATGGGCGAGGATCGGGAGGGGCGTTTTCACCTGATCCACCGTCATACCCTGACTGCATAAAGCGCCTTGAGCGCGGCCTTCGCCAGTTTTTCGACCGGCGCGCCCGTATCGAGCGTGACCACCGGCCCCACCCCATCGGGCAGGGCCCGCGCCGCGCCGCGCAACCGCTCGGCAACATCCTCGGCCGTCTCGCGGCCACGCCCCGCAAGCCGCGCCGCCAAAACGCCCGGATCGGCGGTCAGGTGCAGGACAAGGAAGGGCCGAAACCGCGACTGCGCCTCGGCCAGCACGGTGCGCGAGAGGTTGACGAGCAAATCACGCCCCTGCGCCAGATCCATGCAGACCCCGACCGGCACGCCATAACGCAGCCCGTGCGCCCGCCAGTGCAGCGCAAAGCCGCCATCCTTGAGCCGCGCGTCGAATTCCGCCTCGCTGACGGCCTCGTGCCCCTCGCCATCGGGGTCGGCGGGGCGCGTGATTACCCGGCGCAGGCGCCGCAGCCCCGGCCGTGCCTCGGACATGGCGCGCATGAGCGTGTCCTTGCCCACGCCCGAGGGCCCAACAACGGCGACGAACCGGCCACGGGTCATGCCGCCACGCCTGCCGCGAAGCCCGACACGTCAACCTCTCTGTCGCAGACCCGCACCCGCGCCCCCTCGTCATGAAAAATCCCGAGGATCGCCGCACCGCGCGCCTTGGCCTCCTCGATCAGCCGAAGCACCGCCTCGCGGTTTTCTGCATCAAGGCTCGCTGTCGGTTCGTCGAGCAACAGCGCCGGATAGTCATGGGCAAAGCCGCGCGCGATGTTCACCCTCTGTTGCTCGCCCCCCGAAAAGGTCGTCGGGCTGAGCGACCAGAGCCGCTCCGGGATGTTAAGCCTCACAAGCAACGCCCCGGCACGCGCCAGCGCCTCGGCACGCGCCACGCCCAGAACGAGCAACGGCTCGGCCACCACCTCCAGCGTTGGCACACGCGGCACCACGCGCAGGAACTGGCTCACATAGCCCAGCACCTCACGACGCAGCGCGAT
The DNA here is from genome assembly GCA_002842985.1 of Alphaproteobacteria bacterium HGW-Alphaproteobacteria-1. GTDB lineage: Bacteria > Pseudomonadota > Alphaproteobacteria > Rhodobacterales > Rhodobacteraceae > Roseovarius. The sequence continues at coordinate 88,157 of PHEQ01000003.1, read as the reverse complement.
GATCTCGCGGGGGGCTGCCTGCGCGACATCGACCGCGCCCACCATGATGCGCCCGCCGTTCACGCGGTAATTGCCGTAGATCATGCGCATCAGCGTCGATTTTCCCGCGCCCGAGCGCCCGGTGAGCGCCACGCATTCGCCCCGCGCCACGCACAGCGAGGCGCCAGCCATCACCGGGATCACCGCGCCGCCCTGATTATGCAGCGTAAAGCTCTTGGCGGCACCCTCAACCCTGATCATCGTTCCCTCCTCATAACCATCCCCGCCGCTTGAAAAACCACAGGGGCACCACCGCCGTGAGAACCATGATCCCGAGCGCCAGCGGATAGCCCCAGGGCCAGTCAAGTTCCGGCATATGGGTGAAATTCATCCCGTAGATCGAAGCGACCAACGTCGGCGGCAGAAACGCCACGGCCACGACCGAGAAAATCTTGATGATGGCATTCTGCTCGATATTGATCATCCCCAGCGTGGCATCGAGCAAAAGCGCCGTCTTCTGTTGCAGGTAGTTGGCGTGCTCGGCGATGGTGTGCGCGTCGCGGTAATGGGTCTTGAGCATGGCGCGCAGCGCCTTGTCGGTGCGTATCTTCTCGAGCACGGGCATGAGAAAGCCCAGCACCCGCTCCAGCGTCATCAGGCTTTCGCGCAGAAGCATCACTCGGGTATCGGCCGCGCCGATCTCGCGCAGGGCGGCGCGGTGCTCTTCGGTGCTCATCTTCTCGGGACCAAAGACCCGGCGAGAGACGGCGTCGATCTCGCGCCCGCTCTGCTCGGTCAGGTCCGCAAGCCGGTCGATGATCTCCTCCAGCAGCCCCACCAGCACCGCCTCCGCCGTGGCGCAACCAAGCGAGGATTTTCCCGCGCGCGCCGGAAATGTCTCGAACGGGCGCGGCGCGTGGTGGCGGATGGTGATGAGCTGCGACGGGCGCAGCACGAAGGTGACCGGCCCCATCTGCATCGCCTCTGTTCCGCTGCGAGCGGGCAGCAGGGCCGTCATCACCGGCACGCCCTCCTCCAGATATAGCCGCGAGGATTGCTCGATCTCCTCCTGATCGGCCTTGGTCGGCAGGTCTACGCCGACGCGCCCGGACACAAGCGCAAGCTCATCGCTGTCGGGCTGGAAAAGGTCGATCCAGATGGGTGCCGTGGACTCGCCGTTCGACAGGACGCGCAGCCCCTCGCCGTCGCGCACATAAGCGGTGATCATGCTCGCTCTCCCCGTGCCATCCTCACCCCGCCTTATACCTGCAAGACCGAACTGACGAGAAGCTGCGTATACCCGTGCTGCGGATCGTCGAGGACCTGATCGGTCAGCCCCGCCTCTACCACGCGGCCATCCTTCATCACCATAAGCCGGTCGGCCAGCAACCGCACCACCGCCAGATCATGCGTGACGATGATCGCCGACAGGCCCATCTCGCGAACCAGCCCGCGCAGAAGATCCAGAAGCCGCGCCTGCACGCTCACGTCAAGACCGCCGGTCGGCTCGTCCATGAACACAAGGCGCGGGCCGGTCACCAGATTGCGCGCGATCTGAAGTCGCTGTTGCATCCCGCCGGAAAAGGCCGTGGGGCGGTCGTCGACGCGCTCGGCGGCAATCTCGACCCGACCCAGCCAGTCCACCGCTTGCGAACGGATATCGCCGTAATGCCGCGCGCCCACGGCCATCAACCGCTCGCCCACATTGCCGCCCGCCGAGACCCCCATGCGCAGCCCGTCGCGCGCGTTCTGATGCACCAGCGCCCAGTCGGTGCGCATGAGCATCCGCCGCTCCGGCTCTGACATCGCCCGCGTATCCATCGGCCCACGGTCACGGGTGTCGTAGATCACCGCGCCCCGGTCTGGCTCCTTCTGCCCCGACAGACAGGCCAGCAGGGTGGATTTCCCGGATCCGCTCTCGCCGACGATTCCCATCACCTCGCCGGGCCAGAGATCAAAGCTCACCCCCTCGCAGCCCCGGCGGGACCCGTAGAACTTCGCCACGTCGCGCACCTGCAAGAGCGGGGTCATGCGCCAGCCTCCTCAAAGGGCGCGCCCTCGGCCCCGACATGCCCCGCCGCGCGCCGCGCCCGGCAATGATCGGTGTCGGAACACACGAACATCCGCCCGCCCGCATCATCGACGATCACCTCGTCGAGATAGCTTGTCTCCGACCCGCAGAGCGCACAGGGCGCATCGGCCTTGCTCGCCTCGAACGGATGATCCTCGAAATCGAGGCTCACCACCTCCGTCCAGGGCGGTAGAGCATAGATCCGCTGCTCGCGCCCCGCCCCGAAAAGCTGGATCGCGGGACAATCCGACAGCTTGGGATTGTCGAATTTGGGAATGGGAGACGGATCCATCACATAGCGCCCTTCGACCTTCACCGGATAGGCATAGGCGGTTGAAATCGCACCATGGCGGCTGATGTCCTCGTAAAGCTTGACATGCACAAGGCCGTATTCCTCAAGCGCGTGCATCTTGCGTGTCTCGGTCTCGCGCGGCTCCAGGAATCGCAGCGGCTCAGGGATCGGCACCTGATAGACCAGGATCTGATCCTCGGTGAGCGGCGTCTCGGGTATGCGGTGGCGGGTCTGGATGAGACTGGCGCGCGCCGTCTCTTCGGTCGTTGCCACGCCTGCCGTGCGCTCGAAGAACTTGCGGATCGAGACGGCATTCGTGGTGTCATCCGCCCCCTGGTCGATCACCTTGAGCCGGTCCTCGGGGGTAAGGCACGCCGCCGTCACCTGCACGCCGCCGGTGCCCCAGCCATAGGGCATCGGCATCTCGCGGCTGGCAAAGGGCACCTGATAGCCGGGAATCGCCAGCGCCTTGAGGATCGCGCGCCGGATCATCCGCTTGGTCTGCTCGTCGAGATAGGCAAAGTTGTAATCAGACATTTCGGGCCACTCCTTTCCCACCATGCCGCGAGGAAATCGTCCGTTTCGGGATGCCTCCATACACGGCAGAAGAAGACCGGATATGTCCGGCACCTGGATCATCATCGCCCCTGGTGGGCTCTTTGCCGGTTTCGTCCCGCGGTCCGCCGTCATCATCATCTGGACGGACAGCGGCGCCGGGAACGGTGATGACGGGGATTGCGGCGGTGGCGACTGACATCACAGATACCCCCGGTCGATCAGGTCGGTGCGCAGACCCTCGGCCCCGTCATAGTGTTGCGCCTGCCATCCCGCCGCCCGTGCGCCTGCGACGTTTGCGGCGCTGTCATCGGCAAGGTAACACGCCTCGGGGGCCACCCCCGCCCGTGCGCAGAGCAAATCGAAGATCGCGCGTTCGGGCTTGGCCACGCCTTCATGACCCGACACCACGATCCCCTCGAACTCCTCGCCCAATTCGGGATGAAGCCGCAGCGCCTCGGGCCAGGTATCGGCCGAGAAATTCGTCAGCGCCCACAGGCGCACCCCGCGCGCGCGCAGTGCCGCGATGATCTCCCAGCTACCTTCGACCCGTCTGCGGATGGTCTCGCCGAACCGGTCGAAATACCCCGCCATAAGGGTCGCGTGCTGCGGCCAGCGCGCGGCAATTGCGGCCACCGCGTCCACACGGGGGCGTCCCCGGTCATTGGCATAATTCCAGTCGTAAAACCCCACCTCGTCAAACAGCGCATCGATTTCGCCATCGCTGCCGAAAGCATGACGAAACGCCGCATGCGGATCCCAGCGGATCAGCACGTTGCCGATGTCGAACACAACAAGCCCCGCCTCCGGTTTCATCGTTCCACAAATACTCATTCCGCCGCCTCCCGCCCTTCACCGGCCTCGCGGCGCAGCTTGCGGACAAGCTCGAGCTCGCTCTGGAAATCGACATAATGCGGCAGCTTGATATGCTCCAGAAACCCGGTGGCCTGGATATTGTCGCAATGCATGAGCACGAATTCCTCGTCCTGCGCCGGTGCGCCCTGATCCTCCTCGCCCAACTCCCTCCAGCGCAGCGCCCGGTCCACCAGCGCCATGGCGATGGCCTTGCGCTCGGTCTGCCCGAAGACCAGCCCATAACCGCGCGTGAATTGCGGTGGCTCGGTTTTCGAGCCGGTGAACTGATTGACGGTCTCGCATTCCGTCAGCACCACCTCGCCCAGCTCGATGGCAAAGCCAAGCTCGGGGATCTCCATCTCGACCGCCACCGCACCGATGCGCAACTCGCCGACAAAGGCATGGTTGCGCGCATAGCCACGCTGCGTCGAATAGGCGAGGCCCAGCAGGAACCCCTCATCGCCCCGCGCCAGCGCCTGCAGGCGCAACGCGCGGTTGGCGGGCAGGTCCATGGGCTGCCGGGTCAGGTCGGGCGGCACATCGTCCACGGTCGGCTCGCCCTGGATCAGCCCCTCACGACCGAGAAACCCCGCGACATGCGGCACATCGCCCGCCCGCGCCGGGGCTTCGGGCGCAGACACGTGCTCCTCTCCCTCGGCGGCCAGCGCGAAATCCAGCAGGCGATGCGTATAGTCGAACGTGGGGCCAAGCACCTGCCCCCCCGGCGCATCCTTGAACGTGGCCGAGATGCGCCGCTCGCAGCGCATCGCGCCGGTCTCGACCGGTCTTGACGCGCCAAAACGCGGCAGCGTGGTGCGGTAGGCCCGGATCAGGAATATCGCCTCGATCAAGTCGCCGCGCGCCTGCTTGATCGCCAGCGCGGCAAGGTCCGGATCATAGAGCGATCCCTCGGCCATCACCCGGTTGACCGCCAGCGCCATCTGCTCGCGGATCTGCGCGACGCTCAGCTCGGGCACGTCCCGCGCGCCGCGCCGCTCGTCGGCAAGCCAGTCATGCGCCGCCTCGATCGCCCGCTCACCACCCTTGACCGCCACATACATCAGCCCGCCTCCACACGCGTGCTGCGCGGCAACGCGGCAAGCAGCGAGCCACAGCAGAACAGGAAATCCATACCCAGCGGAAAGTGCGCCGCATTCGCCCGAAATGCCGCAACCTCGGGCAGGGACAGGGCGGAGACCCCGGCGATCCCCGGCCCGGAAAGGCGCGCGCCCGCCGCCTCCAGCCGCGCCAGCTCGACGATGAGCGTGACCGAGCGGTCCGGATAGTCCGACGTGCCCATGACATAGCCCTCAAGCGGCAAAAGCGCCTGCCATGTCCCAAAGGCAAAGACCGCCGCCTGCCGCCCGACCACCGGCGCACCGGTGTGAAAGGAGAGCCAGCCGCGCACCGCGTCACAGTCGAGCGCCCCCGCCAGATGCACCGGCGTGTCGGGATCGCACAGCGTGAGCGCCACCACGCCCGCCGCCACCGACATCGGCGCGGGCGGCGCGGCACCCTCCAGCCGTTCGATACGGCCCGGCCGCGCCATCGCCTGCATCACCGCGCGGAACGCCCGAGCCCCATCGGTCGAGGGGTCGGAAAACCCGCCTGACAGTGCCGCTGCCTGCATCAATCCTCTCCCCGCACCATGGTGAAGAACTCCACCTTCGTAGCCGCTGCCTTGCGCGCCCGCGCTGCCCGCCGCGCGGCTTCGGCCTCGGCGAGCGGGACGAGCACGGTCGCGCGGACCTCGTCCGCCCGCGCCCCCTGCAGCAGGGCATCAACCAGCGCGGCCTCGCGCGAATGCCCCTTGTCGCGCCCCGTCACATGGCCATGCCCGACCGTGCCATCCGCCAGCCGCAGCGCACAGCGCGTCACAGTCATCTCGCCGAGGTTGAACGGCGCACCCGTGGCCCCGGTGCGACCCCGCACCATCACCGTGCCGGTCTCGGGCGGCCGCAGCCAGTCATGCGCCGGCAGGTCACCCAGCCCGGCCACCAGCCGCGCAAGCTCTCCGGCCTGCGCACGCGCAAGCACTCCCATCCATCCGGCCCGGTCCTGATTTTCGCTCACGTAGACACCTTGTCGATTTGTCGAGAACACTATACAACTATACAAATCAATACCCGAACCGAACCCACCCGACAAGCCATCCAACGGTGAAACTTCTGTGACATGACCCAGGATCCGCTCTGGCGCGCCATCCACGATAGCCTGCACGGTGACATTGTCGCCGGACGGTATCGCCCAGGCGACAAGCTGCCCACCGAGGCCGCGCTCGCCGCGCGCTTTGCCGTCAACCGCCATACCGTGCGCCGCGCGCTTGGCGCGCTGGCCGAGGCGGGGACGATCCATACGCGGCGCGGGGCCGGGGCCTTTGTCGCGCATCGCCCGACCGATTACCCCTTGGGCAAGCGCGTGCGCTTTCACCAGAATCTGCGCGCTGCCGGTCGCGCGCCCGCCCGCGAAATCCTCACCATCGAGACCCGCAACGCCGCGCCGACCGAGGCCGAGGCGCTGCGTCTCGCTCCCGGCGCACCGGTCCATGTCTGTGAAGGGCTCTCCCTGGCCGACGGTTTGCCGCTCTCACTCTTCCAGAGTCTCTTTCCGGTCTATCGGTTCCCCACCCTGCCCGAGGCGCTGCGACGGCACCGCTCGATCACGGCCGCTCTCGGCGATTGCGGCTTGGCCGACTATACCCGCGCATCGACCCGCCTGACCGCGAAACTCGCCACGCCAAGCCAGGCGCGCCACCTCCAGATCGCCCCCGGTGCGCCGATCCTGCGCACCACCGCGATCAACGTGGACGAGAATGGCGTGCCGGTCGAATACGGTCGCGCGTGGTTCGCAGGAGAGCGGATCACGTTCACCCTCGACGCGGAATAATGGGCCAGCACGTCCCCGTTCGCATCCACCGCACGCGACAACCACTTCTTTATGCCGTTGATCGACACGACGGCTTCGTCCAGATGCCATTTGTCGGCTGCAGCGGGACGGTCACGCTTCATGCAAGCGGCAAAATGCCGGCCAAACCGGTTCACCCATGTGCGCACGCTTTCCCGGCTGACGGTCATACCGCGTTCAGCCAGCAGAGCCTCGACGTTCGCCGTGCCGAGCGCGAAGCGATGATCGGCCCATAAGGCACAGGCCAACTTCACGGGGGAAACGGCAGCCCTTCAGGTGCGGAATCTCAGATGGTATCTTCATGACAAAACGCCAGACGCCCCAGAATGCGTCAGCAAGCTGGCAAGGCCCTCAGTCCTTTTCCCGCGCCTTGTCCAGCGTGCCCCGGGTGATGGCAATGATCGTGATCAGCGTCAGCCCCCAGAAAAACCAGGTGATCGGCCCGCGCAGAAGGATATCGGGTGTGCCCCCCGACATCAGCATCGACTGGCGAAAGTTGTCCTCGAGCAGGGGGCCAAGGATGAAGGCGATGAGAAACGGTGCCGCGGGGATGTGATAGCGCGACATCAAGAAACCCACCCAGCCCATCACGAACATCACGCCCACGTCAAAGATGTTGTTGTTGACCGCAAACACCCCGTAGATGCACAGCACCAGCACAATCGGCATCAGAATGCGCTTGGGAATGTCCGCCACGGGCTTGAAGCCGCGAATCGCCAGGCTGCCGACGATGAACAGCAGGCCGGAGGACAGGATCAACCCGATGAACAGCCCATAGATGATGTCCACATTCATCACGAACATCATCGGACCGGGTTGCAGCCCGTGGACCATGAACGCCCCGATGATGATCGCGGTGATCACGTCCCCGGGGACGCCAAGCGCCAGAAGCGGGATGAGGGTGGCACCCGCCACGCCGTTGTTGCCCGCCTCCGAGGCGGCAACGCCTTCGATCTCTCCCTTGCCGAAATTGGCCTTGTTGGGCGATGTGCGCCGCGCCTCGGAATAGGACAGAAACGCCGCCGGAGCAGCCCCGATGCCGGGGATGGAGCCGAGAAAGACACCAATGAAGCTGCCCCGCAAGATGGAGCGGAAGCAGCGGCGATAATCGGCAAATGTGACCCATTTGCTGCCGAGAGTCCGGACCTTGCCCACATGACCCGTCGGGTTCCAGACCGTATTGATGATCTCTGGGATGGCAAACAGGCCGATCAGAACGGCGATGAAATTCAACCCGCCCATCAGGTTCGGATTGCCGAAGGTGAAGCGGTTCGTGCCATAGACCAGATCCAGCCCGATCGTGGCCAGCAGCAGCCCCAGAAGCGCCGAGAGCGCGCCGCGCAGCAGGCTCTCGCCCGACACGCCCGCGATGATCGTCAGCGAAAACAGGATCAGCGCAAAGAATTCCGGCGGGCCGAAGCTGAGCGCGAAGGAGGCAAGCCAGCCCGCCAATAGGATCAATGACAGGTTCGAGATCACATCCGCGGTGCAGGACGCCCACAGCGCCATGCCCAGAGCGCGCCCGGCCTCGCCGCGCTCGGCCATCGGGTGACCGTCGAGGATGGTTGCCGATGACGCGGGCGTGCCCGGCGTCTTGATCAGAATGGCCGGGATCGAACCGCCGAAGATACCGCCCTTGTAGACACCGAGAAGCAGAAGGATGCCGTTGACCGGTTGCATCGGAAAGGTGAAAGGAAGCGCCAAGGCCACCGCCATCGTCGCCGAAATCCCCGGTATCGCACCGCCAATCACGCCGATCACGATGCCGATGGCAAGCGCGAGAAAGGCGTCGACATTGCCGACCAGCGCAAAGCCCGCCATCACATTGTCGATCAGGCTCATGGCAGCCTCACATAATCGCCTTGCGGGATGGCGATCCCGGCAACATGGGCAAAAAAACCATAGAGCAGCATCGGGACCGCGACGGCGCAGACCAGCGCGGTCTTCGGGTGGCGCGTCCGTGCCAGGAAGGCGAGGGCAAGAAATGCCGGTATCGAAACCCAGACCATGCCGAGACGTGGCAGTAACCAGAAGGTCGCAACCATCAAGCCGGCCAGGCCCGCCAGTCGGATCAGGCCCGCGCGGGGGGCGTCGATGGGCGTGTTGGCGAGGCCGCTTTCATGCGGCGTGCTGCGGCTGACCACAAGCAGGCCAAGCCCCACAAGCCCGGTCAAGCCGGCGACGATACTGGGCCAGAACCGGGGCGACAACACGATGTTGCGGATATTGCTGGGCGAAGAAATCCAGTGCGGAATGGCGTAGAGGATCAGGAAAAGGCAACCGAGGCAGGCACCGATGCCCAGTTGGAATTGTATTGCGCGTTTGCTCACCCTGACCCTCCCCGATCAGTTTTCCGCTGGGCGCGGACCGGGCGCAGAGCACGCCCGGCCGCCGTCGCGATCCAGTTTGCGGCGGATATTGTCAGCCCTCGATCCGCATCCCCAGCCTGTCGACCAGCGCGCGGAAGGTCTCGTATTGCTTTTGGATGAAGGCGCCGGCGTCTTCGGGGCTCATGACCTCGATCACCGAGCCGCGCGCTGTCATCTGTTCGACGAAGGTCTCGTTTCCCGCAGCCTCGGCCATCCAGTCGCCCCATTTTGCGGCGATGTCATCGGGCAGATCACGGGGCCCGGCAATGCCGGTCCAGCCCACAAGCTGCTTCAGCCCGGGCTTGCCGAGAGAACTTGCCGAGGGCACATCAAAACCCGGCACCGGCTCGTCTGTGGTGACCATCAGCGGCTTGAGCTGACCATTGGCCACGAAGCTCGCCAGGGCCGATGTGTTGGTGCAAATGAACGTCACCGTTCCGTTGAGCACTGCGGTCGCCGCCTCGCCGCCGCCTTTTTGCGGAATATGCGTGGCCTTTTCCAGCGGGTCGGACACGCCGAACTCGTCAAGCACGAACACCGCCGCCAGATGCAGCATGGAACCGACGCCGGACGAACTGTAGCTGGTGCCCTCGCTTTCGGTCAGCGCCACCAGATCCTCCATGCTCTCGATGCCGGAATCGGGACGCACGGCACAGGCCACGGGGTTGATTTCATAGACGGTGACAAAGCGGAAATCATCCAGCGTATAAGGCAGGGTTTCCTTCATCGCCGGGTTGACGGTATGCGAGCCGACGCGCGCAAACAGCATGGTGTAGCCATCGGGCTTGGCGTTTTGCACCGCAACCGAGCCGGTCGCCCCGCCAGCCCCGGTGATGTTGGACATCACAAGCGGCCGACCCACTGCCTTGCCCAGAGGCTCGGCGATGCTGCGGGCGGAAATGTCGGTGGCCCCGCCAGCGCTGTAGGGAATGACCATGTTGATGGGGCGTTCGGGATATTCGGCGAAGGCGGCCGTCACCCCAAGACCGACCCCGAAGGCGAGCGCGCCCGCTAGTACTTTGGCAGTCATGTTCCTCTCCTGTGCTTTGTTGATTTTGTGGTGCGGAGCTTAACGTTCGCTGGTCCTCATGCAATGCCGAACACAGCCGCAGCAGAGATCAGCCCTTAAGTTCTCGCCCGTCCGACAAGAAAATTTCTCCGTCCCTCCTCAGGTCCTCACTTGTCGATCACAGGCTACAGACCGGCTCGATCCGATGCCATGCGTGTTCTGTCGCGTATTTTGCGAACGGTTGCGAACCACATGATTTATGTATTAACCTTAAGTGTCACTTAACATAAGTGATATTAGCTTACACAAATCGTCGTGAAAATTTACAAAAGGAGTGTCGCATGTCCATCCGGCGTTTGCGGACCCTGATCGCGGTGGATGATCACACCACGTTCAGCGCGGCTGCGGATGCGGTGTTCGTGACGCATGCGGCTGTCAGCCAGCAAATGCGCAGCCTTGAGGAAGAATGGGGCGTGCCGCTGTTCGACCGCTCGCGGCGCACCCCGGAACTCACCCCGGCAGGCCGGGCCATTGTTGCGCGCGCCCGCGAGATCGTGCACGCCTATGACGGTCTCGTGCCGTCGGTTCTGGGTGACGAAGGGTTCAAGGGCGAGATTTCGCTCGGGGCCGTGCCGATGACATTGACCGGCCTCACCCCGCTGTCGGTGCGCCTTCTGAAGGACAGCTACCCCGATCTGCATGTGCGGATCTTTCCCGGCATGACCAGGCCGCTCGTCACCGAGGTGGATCGCGGTGCGCTGGATGCAGCGATCCTGTCGCGGCAGGGCCCGATGCTGCCGGATATGGAATATGCCGATGTCGCGGCAGAACCGATGCATTTGCTGGCCCCCGAGACGGCCGACAGTGCTGATCCGCTGGACTTGCTGGCCCGCTATCCGTTCATCCGGTTCAGCCGTGACGCGGTGGTGGGCAGCCTGATCGACGGTTGGTTGCGCGAGAGCGGCATCAAGGTGTCGGTCACCATGGAACTGGAAGGGCTGGAGGCGATCGCCAGCATGGTATTGGCCGGATTGGGCGTGTCGATCGTGCCGGCGCGCTGCGTGCGCGGCTTCAACCCGTTGCCGCTCAAACGCCTGCCGCTGCCCGATGGCGCGCCGGTGCGAGTTCTGAGCCTTGCGTGGCGGCGCGACAACCCGCGTTTGCGGGTCATTCAGGAGATCCACAAGGCCTTGCTTGGCGCGGTGGCGATCGGTGTATTCACCCCGGCCGCGAAAGCGCCGACGCAATGACCCCCGAGATAGTGGCGTATGTCATTGCCGGTGCCATGGCGGGCGGCCTGATCAACGGGCTGGCCGGGTTCGGCACGGCGCTTTTCGCGCTCGGCTTTTTTCTGATCGTGATGCCGCCCCTGCAGGCGGTGGCCATTGTGGTGGTGCTTTCGGTTGTGACCGGGTTGCAGGGGCTATGGGTGGTGCGCCGTGCGATCACAGCGCAGCCCGCGCGACTGGCGCGGTTTCTGCTGCCCGCGCTTGTCGGCATCCCGCTGGGAGTGGCCCTCCTCGGCATGATCGAGGCGCGCACGCTCAAACTGGTGATTGCGGGGATGTTGCTGCTTTATGGCGGCTATTTCTCGATGCGCGCACGTCTGCCCCGGTTCGAGCGTCCGACACCGGTTCTGGATATTCTGGTAGGATTCGCGGGTGGTATTCTGGGCGGTGCGGCCGCGCTATCGGGGGCGCTGCCGATGATGTGGTGCGCCCTGCGCCCCTGGCCCAAGCATGAAACGCGCGCGGTGCTGCAACCGTTCAATGTGGTCGTTCTGGCGGTGACGACGGTGCTGCTGGCGTTGAAGGGCGCTTATACACGGGAAACCCTGATCTATCTTGCGGTTGCCTTGCCGGCGTCTCTGCTGGCCGCACAGATCGGCATTGCGGTGTTTCGCCGCCTTACGGATGCTGCCTTTCGCCGTCTGATGATCGTGATGACATTCGTGTCGGGCGCGGTGCTTTTGCTGCGCGAACTGTTTTAGCCGATCACCTCGTCAGAGCGGTCATCGGTCTCTCCATAGCGTTTGAGTGTCGCGGGACGCGTTCCCTCGTAGACCCGTGCGAGGTTCTTGGCAATCTTGGCGTTCTCGCGTTCAAAGAGGCAATTTCCCCCAAGATCAGAGGCCACGATGAACGGTCCCATCTTGTTGCAGCGAATGACCCACATCGCCTGCGCCAGCCCCAGTTCCTCTTGCCAATGCACCGCCTCGACCTTTTCGATCCCACGTCCCAAGAGCGCGCCGGTGCCATAGCCCACGGTCGAGAGATAAATCGCGCCATTGGGCACGAAATAGGATTTGTAATCCCTGGACGACATACCGCCTTTGCCGATGATCAGCTTGGCGCCGGTCTTGGCCATCCATTCCGGCAGCCATTTGGCAAAGCGGAACGAGGCGGTGGCCGTCACCGCGCCCATGTTGAACGACCCATCGGGACGAATGGCGGCGGCGGGGGAGCAATGGAAATTCGCGGCGCTCTGGCTGGGCAATTCCAGCGGGATATTCGCCTTGTCCTCAAGTGCGCGCATATAAACGCCTTCGCGCGCGGTGTAGAGCAACCCATCAAGATAGACGATATCGCCAAGGCGCAATTCGGCGAGGGCCTCGGGTGTCGGCGTGGTGCTCAGGCGGATTTCGCGGGGTTTCGTCATTCTGCCGCCTCCTGTGCGCCGCCCTGCCAGTCTACGGTTTCGCGGCGTTGATAGGGGGTGAACCAATCAGGATCGGTGCGATATTCGACGCGCCCGTCAGGATAGAGGCGCGCGACCGCCCGACGGGACGACAGGCAAAAGGCATGCACCGACATCTGCATGCCCCCGGTATGGCAATAGCCCACCTCGATGTTGCAATTGATCACCATGTTCTTGCCGACAAAGCCCATGGCCCCCATGCCGATGGAATTGCCCAGATCCTTGAACTCGCGCTCCAGCGCGGCAATCCTTGGGTCCGGATTCTCGCTGCCCACGACGCGCAGGCAGGCGGCGCGCTTGCCCAGCACCATGCAGGTATCCTTGGAGCCGCCCAGACCGATGCCGATGATCGCAGGCTGACAGGCAAGCCCGCGTTTGCCAAAGGCGACAAGGCTGTCGAGGTAGAACCGCTTGATCCCCTCGATCCCGTCAGAGGGAAAGAGCATCCGGTAATCGGTGCCAAAAAGGCCGCCCTTGTGAACGGTGATGAGGTCGATCCAATCGCCCTCCGGCTCGAACCCGTATTCGATTTCGGGCGCGCCGATGCCGACGTTGTTGTTGTGATCGGTGCGCCAGAGCGGATGCACGCGGTTGGGGCGCAGGGGCACGTCATAGGTCGCCTTGGCCGTGGCGCGGCGCAGCGCGGATTCGAGCGCGACCGGCCCCCCCTCGATCCGGGCCTCGTTGCCCATTTTCACATACCAGCGCGGACAGCCGGTATCGCCGCACATCGCGCGGCGGTCTTCCTTGGCAGCCTTGTAATTTTCCAGCATCGCCTGAAGGACAAAGGAGGACAGATCGCCATCCTCGGTTTCCGCGGCCGCCTGAAGGCCCGAGAGGTAATCCTCGGGGATTTCAATGGCCGCCTTGTCCATCAGGCGTTCGGCGGTGGTCTGGATGAGGTCGATGGAGATCATTGCGCGGCCACCAGTGTTTCGGGTTCGCTCTCGGGCAGGATCGTCTCGCCGGGGCGGATGATGGTGAATTGAACCGGGTCGCGGCGCACGCTCAGATCGCGTCCCGTCTGCGTGATCACGGTATAATAGGACGCATCAAGATCGCCCTCGTCGGGGAAATCCTCGCGGTAATGCGCACCGCGCGAGTTTTCGCGCGCAAGGCCCGCAAGCGTGATCGCCTCGGACACATCACAGAGCGAGCGCAGGTTGAGCCAATCGTGCCATGTGAGGTTGAAGGCAAGATTATCGCCCGCGACGCCGACATCCATCAGCGCATCGGAAATCTCGGCCACGCGGCTCAGGCCACGCTCTAGTCCCGTGGCGGTGCGCATGACGCCGACATCGTCCCACATCGCCTCTTGCAAGGCGGCGCGCAGGGGATGGACCGGCGCGGGCTGGCGCGAGAGGGGATGCAGGGCGCGCTCAATCTCGGCTTGCAACACCTCGGGGCAGGGATCGCGCAATGTGCCCATGGCGCGGATATCCGCGCCCATCACATCGCCCGCAACACCGCCATAAACCGTGGAATTGGCCACGCCATTACCGCCCAGACGGTTCGAGCCATGCGCGCCGCCGGCATCTTCGCCCGCAACGTAGAGCCCCTCCATCGCGGTGCGGGTGTCGGCATCAACCACCACCCCGCCCATGAAGTAATGCGCGGTTGGCACCACCTCGACCAGACCGCCCGCCAGATCGAAACCGCTGTCAGCGCAGCGTTTGACCATGCCGGGGAATTTGGCGCGCACGGTGTCGGGGCCAAGATGCGCCATGGAGATAAAGACGCCGCCATTCGCCGAGGTATTGTTCTTGCGCATCTCGGCATAGATGGCGCGGCTGACCACGTCGCGCGTCGCGCGCTCGCCCTTGGGATCATAGTCGAACATGAAGCGGTTTTCTGCGCCATTGAGGAGCTGACCGCCCGCGCCGCGCAAGCCCTCTTCCAGCACGGTGCCGGTCATGCGCGTATGATCCCCCGCCAAAAGGCCTGTGGGATGGAACTGCACCATTTCCATATCCCGGAGGTCCAGCCCGGCGCGCAGCGCCATGGCAAGGCCATCCATCGTCTTGTCACCCGAGGGGGTGTTGTATTTATACATGGTCGGCCCGCCGCCGGTGGCCATCAGCACCGTCTTGGCCCGGACCAGACGAAAACCGCCTGTGCGCATGTCGATAAACAGCACACCCGCAAGCGCGCTGCCGTCGCGCGTCGGGATCAGGCCAATCGCGCGGTGTTCCTGCAGCTTGTCCACGGGGCGCGCCAGAACCTGCTCCATCAGGCGGCTGATGATCTCTATGCCCGTGAGATCGCCCTTGTGGACCGTGCGGTCAGCGGTCTGTCCGGCAAAGGCCTTCTGATGCAGCGTGCCATCGGGGTTGCGGTCAAAGAAGCAGCCGATTTCATTCTCAAGCTCATGGATGCGCACCACCGCCTGTTCGCACAGCTTCCACGCCATGTCCTGATTGGGCAGCCATTTGCCACCCCGGATCGTGTCCATGAAATGCCGCTCGACCGTGTCGCCGTTCCCCAATGCGACGTTGTAGCCGCCCTGCACCATGCGCGTGCAGCCGCATTTGCCAATGAGGCCCTTGACGGCAATGGTAATTCGCGTGCCTTCAGGCGCCGATTGCTGCGCGTGCAACGCGGCAAAGAGCCCCGCGCCACCGGTGCCGATGATGAGAATATCAGTGTCGTGCCGGTCGATATGAGTCATCAGATCGCCCTCAGAAAAAACGTGCCGGACAAAAAGAGCGCCACGCCGACCGCCGCCGCCGCCAGCGTTTTCTGACGGTCGGACCATGGCAGGAATTCGAGCGCCATCAGGCGCAGGCCGCCGAACATGTGGACGGCAAGCAGAAAGACGAGGCCGAATTCGGCGATTTTCACCAACGGATTTTCTGCGAAGGCGAGAAAGCCATCAAGCCGCGCGGGTGCCGTGATCGCCTGCGACAAAAGCCAGAAATGCGCAGGCAGAAACAGCGCAAGCGCCAGCCCAGAGAGGCGGTGCAGCACAAAGGCAAACCAGAGAGGGTGTGAACGGGGCGGCGGTTTCATGGCAGCGTCACCGCGAAAACCGCGCTGAAGCCAAGGGCGAGAAGCGCGGCGCAAATGCCCCATGTGAGCATCCAAAGCGCTGCGCCCCTCAGTCGCAACCATTCGTGCGCGATGACGCGCAGGCCGATGGCAGCATGGATAGAGACTGCCACGACGAAAGTGCCGTAAAACAGAAACCACAACAGGCTGCCTTGGGTGCGGCCAAGGATTTCCGCCGTGCTGAGCCCGCCCTGAATGGCGTAGATCATCACCGCGATATGCCCAAGAACCAAGGGTGCCATCACCAGTGCGCTCAGGCGTTGCGCCATGTAGAGCCGCAAATCAAGCATCGCGTTTCCCCCGCAAGGCTGCCTTGACTGTCTCGCGCTTGAGCCCGGCAATCGCGCGCATCGGGTTCAGCCCGTTGGGGCAATATTGCGCGCAACTGCCCATGGAATGACAATTGTGGCAACCGCCCTTGCCCGAGACCGCCGACAGAATACCGGGCCGGTCCCCGTCGCGGCTGTCGTTGAGCAAGGTCCACGCCCTTTGCAGCGCGGCAGGTCCCAGATAGTCGGGATTGCCCGCCACGGTATCGCAGGCCGCGTAGCAGATGCCGCAGTTGATACATTCGATGCCAAGATTGGCCTCGACCCGGTCGCGGGCGTCCGGCTTGATCGGGTCGAACTCTTCCAGCCGTCCGCGTGTCGGGTGATGGCGTGCCTCGGCGGCGACCCATTTATCGAAAAACGGGTCCATGTCGGCGGCAAGATCCTTGATCACGGGCAGGTTGCGCAGCGGTGCGAGAGAGAGTTTGCCATTCACCGTCACCTTTTTCACGTGGGTGCGACAGGTCCAGCGCGGCACGCCGTTGACCATCATCGCGCAAGAGCCGCACATGCCCACGCGACAGGCATAGCGATAGCTGAGCGAGGGGTCGGCCATCTGCTGGATCCACGTCACCACATCCAGAACGGTCTGGTTGTCGCGGGCGGGCACCTGAAAGCGGTCATGATGGACATGATCCGCCGAGCCGCGCTGGACGGTGACGTCCAACATGTCATGATCTGTGCTCACGGCTGGGCCTCTTGGCTGCTGCGATGACTACGGGATCGATCATAATTATCAGGGCATCTAACGAAAAGGAATAAAATCTAATGTTTTTCGTAAGCCGGGATTGCGATATCCATGGCGCTCCACGGACGTCGTGCCCGGGCTTTGGCTGGCGGTCAGTGCCCAGGCATGACGATGGGCTTTGTCAGGTTGTTATGTAGCGACGTGAGCTGGATCCGCGCGCCGGTCAGGCAACCATTTCGGCCGCATGGTTGTTCCACAGGCTGAACGCGTCAGCCCGAGATTGGCGGCAGGATGTTGCGGAAAGGCGGTGGCGCTTTGGTCGGAAGATATTGGCCATACCGCCTCTCGACCTTCTCAAAACCTTCATAGGACCAGCCAGAGCACACCCAGCCCAAGCGCCATCAGCGCCATCGCGCGGGCATAGAGCCGCAGCCCGCGCCACACATCCTCCGCGCGTGGATCGCGCGCCTCACCGTTGAGCCAGGGCTCCGCGCTCACCCTGTCGCCATAGATCCGCGGCCCCGAAAGGCGCACGCCCAGCGCGCCCGCCATCGCCGCCTCGGACCAGCCCGCATTGGGCGAGCGGTGCGCGCGGGCATCACGCGCCATCACGCGCAGCGCGCGCGCCGCGTCAAACGGCGCGGCCAGCGCGAAAAGCACCCCCGTGAGCCGCGCCGGGATCAGGTTCGCCAGATCGTCGAGCCGTGCCGCGACCTTGCCGAAGGCCTCAAAGCGGTCGTTGCGGTGCCCGATCATCGAATCGAGCGTGTTCACCGCCTTGTAGGCCGCAATCCCCGGCAGCCCCGCCACCACGCCCCAGAACAACGGCGCGACGATCCCGTCGCCGGTATTCTCAGCCAGGCTCTCGATCGCCGCGCGCGCCACGCCCGCCTCGTCAAGTGCGCTCGGGTCGCGCCCGACGATCATCGCCACCGCCGCGCGTGCCGCAGCCAGATCGCCCGCTGCCAGGGGCCGCGCGACGGCGGCCACATGGTCGTGCATTGCACGCAGTGCAATCAGCGGCCAGGCCAGAACACCGCCGAGGAACACGCCCCAGATCCCCTCAGGCAGGAGCGATTGCACCAGAAGCGCCAGGCCGATCGCCAGGGCCAGCACCAGCGTCACGCAGAGCGCACCCATACCCAGGCGCATGGGCCGCTTGCCACGATTGGCCAATCTCTCCACCCGCGCGACCACCGCGCCCAGCCATGTCACCGGATGCCCGATCCGCGCGTAAAGCCAGCCGGGCCAGCCGATGGCGAGATCAATCGTCAGCCCCACCAGCATCATGCCCGCAAAGCTCATGCGCCGCCCCCGGTGACAAAGCGCAGCGCGCCCGTCAATCCGGCCTCGGCCAGTGCCGCCCCGGCCTCGGAAGGGACGTTGCCGGGGCCAAAGATCAGCGCCCGCGCCGTGCCTGTATGCGCCCGGACATGGCCCAGCGCCCCCAACGCGCGCGCCAGCGCCTCCATCGGGTCATCAGGGCCACGCAGCGCCGTGCAGCGGCGCGCCGATTCGCTGGCGATCCCGGCCAGTGCCGCGCGGTCACCACGCGCCACGGCCCCGCGCCAGAAGGTCACCAGATCGGCAACGTCGGGAAACGCCGCATCCTGCGGATCGGTGCGCATCGGCGCACCCCAGAACCCGCCCACAATCTCGCAGCGAGGCGGCGGCGGCATCGCCTCGAGCGCGCAGCCCTCGCGAGAGGCCCATAGCATCGCGTCGGGACCGGAATACATCAGCGGATCGGTTGCGCCCTCCACATCGAGGCAGGCGCGTGCCAGCGTCTCGGGCGCGGCACGGCTTCCAAGCGCCCGCGCGCTTGCCACCAGACAGGCCGTCGAGGCTCCGGCCCCTGCCCCCACCGGCATGTCGCAGTCGAGTCCGGGCCAACTCACCGGCCCAAGGCCCAGCGCCGCAGCGAACCCCGACACCGCGCGCGACGGAAAGAGTTGGTCGAGCCTCGGACCGCTGCCCGGCGCGCGCACGCAGAGCGCGGGACAGCTCAGCGTGACCAAGACGACCGGCCCCTCGGGCCCAAGCCGGCCCTGTATCCATTCACCGAAATGGCCCGGCACGCAGGTTGCGGGCCGGGCCACCGGGATCGTTTCGTCAGCCATCGGCCCGGCTCCCTTCGCCCTCCCCTGTCTTGTCCCAAGGAGGGCTCCGAAAGTCGAGGCCGAAACCGCGCTCAGTGAACCACTGCGTCGCGGGGTGGCTCGGCCCGCGTCGTGCCCACGCGCTCGCCGATGATGAGGCCCTCGGGCCCCGCCGTCACCGGCACAGTCGCCCCGTCGAGGATGTCCCCGGCCAGAAGCGCCTCGGCCAGCGGATCCTGCAACGCCTTCTGGATCACCCGCTTCAGAGGCCGCGCCCCATAGACCGGGTCATAGCCTTCATCGGCCAGCCATTTGCGCGCCGCGTCATCGAGCGCCAGCGTGATCTTGCGCGCCGCCAGGCGTTTCAAGAGCCGCGCCATCTGGATATCAACGATGCCATCCATCTGCGGCCGCGTCAGCCGGTCGAATACCACGATCTCGTCCAGACGGTTGAGGAATTCGGGCCGGAAATGCGCGCGCACCGCCTCCATGACATTGCGCTTGGCCTCGGCCACGTCCGACCCTTCGGGCAACTGGCTGAGCGCCTGAGAGCCGAGGTTCGACGTCAGGATGATCAGCGTCTGCTTGAAGTCGACCGTGCGGCCCTGACCGTCGGTCAGCACACCATCGTCAAGCACCTGCAAGAGCACGTTGAACACTTCCGGGTGCGCCTTTTCGACCTCGTCGAACAGGATCACCTGATAGGGCCTGCGCCGTACCGCCTCGGTCAGCACACCGCCCTCCTCATAGCCGACATAGCCCGGAGGCGCACCGATCAGACGTGCAACCGAATGCTTTTCCATGAACTCGGACATGTCGATGCGCACCATGGCGCTGTCATCGTCAAAGAGGAACTCTGCCACCGCCTTGGTCAGCTCGGTCTTGCCAACGCCGGTCGGCCCGAGAAAGAGGAACGAGCCCAGCGGGCGGCCCTCGTCATTGAGCCCGGCGCGCGCGCGGCGCACGGCATTGGCCACGGCCCGGACGGCGGTATCCTGCCCGATCACGCGGCGGTGCAGGTTGGCCTCCATCCCCAGAAGCTTGTCGCGGTCGCCCTCGAGCATCTTGGCCGTCGGGATCCCGGTCCAGCGTTCGACCACCTGCGCGATCTGCTCGGGGCGCACGGCCTCTTCGACCATCATCTCGTCGCCCTGCGCCTCGGCCTCGGCCAGCCGCTTTTCAAGCTGCGGAATGACCCCATAGCTGAGCTCGCCTGCCCGCGCCAGATTGCCCTCGCGCTTGGCGCTCTCAAGCTCGCTGCGGGCGCGGTCAAGCTGTTCCTTGATGTCGCGCGCGCTGGCCAGCTTGTCGCGCTCGGCCTGCCATTGGGCGGTCATCTCGGCAGAGCGCTCCTGCAACTCGGCCAGTTCGCGCTCCAGCTTCTCCAGCCGGTCCTTCGAGGCGGCATCGTCTTCCTTCTTGAGCGCCTCGGCCTCGATCTGCTTTTGCAGGATCTCGCGGTCGAGCGCGTCAAGCCCCTCTGGTTTGCTGTCCACCTCCATGCGCAGACGGCTCGCGGCCTCGTCCATGAGGTCGATCGCCTTGTCGGGCAAAAATCGGTCGGTGATGTAGCGATGGCTGAGCGTCGCCGCCGCCACGAGCGCAGAGTCGGAGATGCGCACGCCGTGGTGCAGCTCATACTTTTCCTTGATGCCGCGCAGGATCGAGATGGTATCCTCGACGGTCGGTTCCTCCACCACGATCGGCTGGAACCGGCGGGCGAGGGCTGCGTCCTTTTCAACATGCTTGCGATATTCGTCGAGCGTGGTCGCGCCGATGCAGTGCAACTCGCCACGCGCCAGTGCGGGCTTGATCAGGTTGGCGGCATCCATCGCGCCATCGGTCTTGCCCGCACCTACCAACGTGTGCATCTCGTCGATGAAAAGGATGATCTCACCGGCGGCCTGCGTCACCTCGTTCAGAACGCCCTTGAGCCGCTCCTCGAACTCGCCGCGATACTTTGCCCCGGCGATCAGCGCGCCCATGTCGAGCGCCAGCAGCCGCTTGTTGCGCAGCGATTCCGGCACGTCGCCATTGACGATGCGCAGCGCGAGCCCCTCGGCAATCGCCGTCTTGCCGACGCCCGGCTCGCCGATCAGCACCGGGTTGTTCTTGGTCCGGCGCGAAAGCACCTGCATGGCACGGCGGATCTCGTCGTCGCGGCCGATAATGGGGTCGATCTTGCCCTCGCGCGCCGCCTCGGTCAGGTCGCGCGCGTATTTATCGAGCGCCTCGTAGGTGTCCTCGGCGCTGGCCGTATCGGCGGTGCGGCCCTTGCGCAGATCGTTGATCGCCTCGTTGATCTTCTGGGCGCTGACGCCACCAGCCTCCAGCGCCTCCTTGGCGGGCGAGCGCACGACCGCAAGGGCACAGAGGACCCGCTCCACCGGAACGAAACTGTCCTTGGCCTTCTGCGCCAGCTTCTCGGCTTCGGTCAGAACCTTGACGGTCTGCTGGTCCATATAGGTCTGGCCCGCATCGCCCGAGACCTGCGGAATCTTGCCCAGCGCCAGATCATTGGCCTGCGCCACGCGCGCGGGATCGCCGCCCGCGCGCTTGATGAGATTGCTGGCCAATCCCTCGGGATCGTCCAGCAGCGCCTTGAGGATATGTTCGGGGGCCAGTTTCTGATGGCTTTCGCGCATCGCGATGGTCTGGGCGGCCTGCACGAAACCGCGCGCGCGTTCCGTGAACTTGTTGAAGTCCATGGGTATTCTCCTTTTTCCAAGCGTTCCCCGGATGTCACCACCCTGCGATAGGCGTGGCGTGGTCGGGAACCTCATCCCAGAAATGGGTAACACGGCCGTGAGGTTCAAGCAGGCAATGCGACAGATTGTCGGGACTTGCACGTTTTTGTGACGTCCCCTTGGCGCAACTCTATGGAATTCCCACCTTTTCAATAGTTATCCACAGGCGCGCAACCCGCGCCGAGACAAGGAGCCAAGCCATGCCCGATCCGCATCTCACCCTCGGCCCGGTCCGCTACAACCCCGAGACGAGCAGTTACGAGGCCCTCGCCGAAATCACCGATCGCGGTGCGCGTCTTGCCTATCCGGTCGATGTGCCCGCACCGATGACCGCCGCCTTCGATTACGTCATGCGCCGCCTGCGTGCGCGCGCCCTTCATGCGCACCGGTCGGGCCATGCACCGTTGCGATTGCGCCGCGCCGAGCCCGCGATATGCGGCGGATTCCCGCCCGCGCTCGCCGCCTGACGGCGGCCCGCCGCGCAGGGGAACACCGCACGACATTTTTCCTTTTCGCGCGTGACCGGACGGAATAAGCCGCCCTCGTATACGTAAGCGGGGTATGGTGATGATGATCGACAAGATTGAAATCCGCGACTTGCGGCACGACGGCAGCATCACATCCGCCGTTGTGATCTGTCAGACTCAAACCGGTCAGGTCAGCATTCTGGCAAGCGTCCCCGCCACCGAAAACCCTGCGCCCGATCTCGTCGCCGAGGCGCTGCGACAGTTGCAGCGGATGCCCGGTTTTCGCTGCGGCACGCGGGCGCTGGTGCTCGCGCCCGACGCGAAGATCGAGATCACGACGAGGGCTTGACGCCCGCCCCCGCCGCCGCGACAAGGCGACAGCTCTGCTCCGGAACGTATGCCATGTCCGATGACCGCCTGATCGTTGCCCTCGACCTGCCCGATGCCCTGGCGGCGCTGCACCTGACCGGGCAGTTGGGCGATACCGTGAGTTTTTACAAGATCGGCCTCGGGATGCTCACCGGCGGCGGGCTCGCGCTGGCCGATGAACTCAAGCAGGAGCATGGCAAGCGCATCTTTCTGGACATGAAGCTGTTTGACATCGGTGCCACCATCGAGGCCGCCGTGCGGGGCCTCGCGCGGTATGATCTCGATTTCCTGACCGTGCATGGCGACCCGCATGTGGTGCGCGCGGCCAAGGAAGGCGCGGGCGGCAAGCCGATCAAGATACTTGCCGTGACCATCCTTACCTCGCTGGACCGCACGGATCTGGACGCGGGGCTGATCAAGCCGGGCGATCTGCCCGATCTGGTGGCCGAGCGCGCGGGCCGCGCGTTCGACGCAGGCGCCGATGGCGTCATCGCCAGCCCGCAGGAGGCGGCGATGATCCGCGCCCTGCCCGAGGCCAAGGGCCGCCTCATCGTCACCCCCGGCGTGCGCCCCGCAGGCAGCGCGCTTGGCGACCAGAAACGCGTCGCCACCCCAGCACAGGCAGTGGCCGACGGGGCCGATCACATCGTGGTGGGCCGCCCCGTCTGGGCCGCGCAGGACCCGCGCGCGGCGGCGCTGGCAATCCTCGGGGAATTGGGCCGCGTCTGACCGTCAGCCGACCCGGCTGCGCGTCAGATCCAGAAACACATCCTGCAAATCCGCCTGCTCGGTGCGCACGTCGCGGATGCTGATGCCGGCCGCCCGCACCGCCGCCAGCACCGCCTCGGCCCCGGTCTCGGATGCGCGGTAGGCGATCACGAGCGCCCCGTCCGCGCGCTGTGTCACCTCCAGGCCCCGGCCCTCGGGCAGCACCGTCACCGGGCTTTCGGGCTGGATGATCATCGTCTTGCCGTCGAGCCGCCCGAGCAGCCGTGCGGTGCTGTCTCGCGCCACCACCTCGCCCTGGTTGATGATGGCGATCTCGTCGCACATCTCCTCTGCCTCTTCGAGATAATGGGTGGTGAGGATGATCGTCATCCCCTCTCGGTTGAGACGGCGCACATTCTCCCACAGCATCTGGCGCAGTTCGATATCGACGCCCGCGGTCGGCTCGTCGAGCACCAGAACATGGGGGTGATGCACCAGAGCCTTGGCCAGCAACAGCCTGCGCCGCATCCCACCCGAGAGCGTGCGCGCATAGGCCCCGGCCTTGTCCTCGAGCCCCACCAGCCGCAAGATCTCGTCGCTGCGCCGCTGGCTTTTCGGCACACCGTAAAGCCCGGCCTGCACCTCCAGCGCCTCGCGCGGGGTGAAGAACGGGTCGAGGTTCAATTCCTGCGGCATGACGCCGATGGCGGCGCGGCTTTGCCTCGGGTTGCGGTCCTGATCGAAGCCCCAGATCGTCACCTGTCCGGCGGTCTTGATCACCAGACCGGCCAGAATGTTGATCAGCGTCGATTTGCCCGCGCCATTGGGCCCCAACAGGCCGAAGACCGAGCCCTGCGGGATCTCCAGATCGACACCTTTCAGAGCGCGCTTTTCCGGCCCGTGCCGCCCGCCCGCATAGGTCTTGACCAGACCCCGGATTTCAATGGCGTTCCGCCCCATGCCGCTCTTGCTCCCTGCCGCGCCTTCGATCATAGTCCGACCTAATCCAACGCATCGCAAAAGGAAATCCGCCGATGGTTACCGAAGCCCCCGAAACCCGCATTGTCGAGAGCTATCGCGTGGCCTGCGACGGCGGCGAGGGGGCGCTTGGCCATCCCCGCGTCTGGCTCCAGATCCCGCAGGACAAGGGCTATGTCGAATGCCCCTATTGCGACGCCAAGTTGATCCACCGCGATTTCGAGGGCAGGGTCTGAACCGTCGCCGTCACCTGCGGCCGCGTCACGACATGAGTATTTTTGGAACGATGAAGCCTGATCGGGGGGGCAAGACATGTCATTTGGCAAAGGCTGTCACCTGCACCTGATCGACGGGTCGTCGTTCATCTTCCGCGCCTATCACGCGCTGCCGCCGCTCACGCGCAAATCAGACGGGCTGCCGGTGGGCGCGGTGTCGGGCTTTTGCAACATGCTGCAACGCTATGTCGAGGGCAATAACGGGCATGACGCGCCCACCCATGTCGCGGTGATCTTCGACAAGGGCAGCCATACCTTTCGCAACGATCTCTACCCCGAATACAAGGCCAACCGAGAGGCGATGCCCGAGGATCTGCGACCGCAGATCCCGCTCACCCGCGAGGCCACCCGCGCCTTCAACATCGCCTGCGAGGAAATCGAGGGCTATGAGGCCGATGACATCATCGCAACGCTCGCCTGCCGCGCGCGCGCAGCGGGCGGGCGAGTGACGATCATTTCCTCCGACAAGGACCTGATGCAGCTTGTCGGCGACGGCGTCGAGATGCTCGACGCGATGAAGAACCGCCGCATCGACGTGGACGGGGTGCGCGAGAAGTTCGGCGTTGATCCGGCGCGCGTGGTCGATGTGCAGGCCCTCGCCGGTGACAGCGTCGACAACGTGCCCGGCGCGCCCGGCATCGGCATCAAGACGGCCGCGCTTCTGATCAACGAGTTTGGCTCGCTCGAGGAATTGCTCGACCGCGCCGAAGAGATCAGGCAACCCAAGCGCCGCCAGACCCTGATCGAAATGCGCGATCAGATCGAGATGTCGAAGCGCCTCGTGCAGCTCGATTGCGATACGCCGCTCGGCTTTGGCCTCGACGATCTCGAGGTGCGCGACCCGGATCCCGAGACGCTTCTGGGGTTTCTCGCGCAGATGGAGTTTCGCACCCTGACCAAACGCATTGCCGAGGCGCTCGGGCGCGAGGCCCCCACCCTGCCCGAGCCAATGCCGCAAGGGGGCGACGAGGTGGCGATGGCGGCGCCCGGCTGGCCCGCGATCGCGCCCGAAAGCTACGAGTGTGTCCGCGACATGGACGCGCTCGAGCCCTGGCTGGCCCAAATCCGCGCGCAGGGCTTTGTCGCGGTCGACACCGAAACGACCTCTCTCAACGAGATGCAGGCCGCGCTTGTCGGTGTTTCGCTGGCCACCGCACCGGGGCGCGCCTGCTATATCCCGCTCGGGCACAAGGACGGCGCGGCGGGCGATCTGTTTTCCTCGGACAAGCTGGCCGGGGGGCAGATGCCGCTTGACGCAGCCCTCGCAGCACTCCGGCCCATTCTCGAGGATGACGCCATCCTCAAGATCGGCCAGAACGTGAAATACGACGCCAAGATCCTGGCCGCCCATGGCATCGCCATCGCCCCGATAGACGACACGATGCTGATGTCCTACGCGATGCATTCCGGGCTGCATGGGCATGGCATGGACACGCTGTCGGAGCGATATCTTTCGCATACCCCCATCCCGATCAAGACCCTGCTCGGTTCGGGCAAATCGGCGATCACCTTTGACCGCGTGCCCATCGACACAGCCACCGGCTATGCCGCCGAAGATGCCGATATCACGCTGCGTCTGTGGCTGACGTTCAAGCCGCAGCTTCACCGCGCCCGCGTCACCACCGTCTACGAGACGCTCGAGCGCCCCCTCGTGCCGGTTCTGGCCACGATGGAGCGCCACGGCGTGCTGGTGGACCGCGACACGCTGCGCGCCATGTCGGGCAAGTTCGCGCAGAAGATGGCCGCGCTCGAGGCGGAAATCCACGAACTTGCAGGCCGCAGCTTCAACGTCGGTTCCCCCAAGCAGTTGGGCGAGATCCTGTTTGACGAAATGAGCCTGCCGGGCGGCGAAAAGGGCAAGACCGGCGCTTATGCCACCGGCGCCGAGGTGCTCGAGGATCTGGCGACCGAGCATGATTTGCCCGCGCGCGTCCTCGACTGGCGGCAACTTTCCAAGCTCAAATCGACCTACACGGACGCCCTTCAGGACCATATCGACCCCGATACGGGCCGCGTCCACACCTCCTATCTGCAAACCGGGGCCAGCACGGGGCGGTTTTCCTCATCCGATCCCAACCTTCAGAACATCCCCGTGCGTACCGAGGAGGGCCGTCGCATCCGCGAGGCCTTCGTCGCTGCCCCTGGCCATCGCCTCGTGTCGCTCGACTATTCCCAGATCGAATTGCGCATCCTTGCCCATATCGCCGACATCGACAGCCTCAAACAGGCGTTCCGCGAGGGGCAGGACATCCACGCCATGACAGCATCAGAGATGTTCAACGTCCCGATGGAGGAAATGACACCCGAGATCCGCCGCCGCGCCAAGGCGATCAATTTCGGCGTGATCTACGGCATTTCGGGCTTTGGCCTCGCGCGGAACCTGCGCATCCCGAGAGGCGAGGCGCAGGGCTTCATCGACCGCTATTTCGAGCGTTTCCCCGGCATTCGCGCCTATATGGACGACACGATTGCGTTTGCGAAGGAACACGGGTTCGTCCAGACCCTGTTCGGGCGGAAAATCCACACGCCAGAGATCGCGGCCCGAGGCCCCCGCGCCGGTTTCGCCCGCCGCGCCGCGATCAACGCGCCGATCCAGGGCACCGCCGCCGACATTATCCGCCGCGCCATGATCCGGATGCCCGCCGCCATAGCGGACCTGCCCGCCAGGATGCTGCTGCAAGTCCATGACGAACTGATCTTCGAAGTGGAAGAGGATGCCGTGGATCGCCTCACCGAGGTGGCCCGCAACATCATGCAATCCGCGCCGCACCCGGCCGTGCATCTCGACGTGCCGCTGGTGGTGGATGCGGGCAGCGGCACCAACTGGGCCGAGGCGCATTGAGGGGGCATCGGGGGGTCAGGTCCGGGGCGGGCGGGCGCGATAGACCGGCAGTTGCCAGCCGAAGGTGAGCGACCCTGCACGCAAGACCCATGTCAGTGCCGCACATGTGCCAAGGATGATGAGCGGCTCCGTGGTCAGGTGCGCGGCGACCACCGCGCCGGTGGCACCGGTGAAAGCGGCGGTGACGTAGAGCTCGCCGCGTTTCAGCACCAGAGGCACCTCGCCCACCACCACATCGCGCATCAGCCCGCCCATGCAGCCCGTGACCATGCCCATCAACACCACGATCACTGCGCCCTGCCCGGTGGCCATGGCCGCACTGACACCGGCAGGCACGGCGACGGCAAGCGCGAAGCTGTCAAGCCACAGAAGCCAGCGATAGCGGCTTTCGACCAGATGGGCGGTGAAGAAGACGAGCAGTGCCGCGCCGCAGGCGATCAGGATATACGCGGGATGGGCCAGCCAGAACACCGGGTTGCGATCAAGCAGCACATCGCGCAGCGTGCCGCCGCCCACGGCCGTGAGGCAGGCGAGAAAGGCAAAGCCCACGATGTCGAGTTGACGGCGCGAGGCGACGAGTGCGCCGGTCAGCGCGAAGATCAGCACCGAGGCGTAATCAAGGAGGATGAGCGCGGTCATGCCCCTGGCTTGCCCGGTTTGAACGGTGCCATGCCCGCGCGGGCCAACTCGTCCGCGCGCTCGTTCTCGGGGTGGCCCGCATGGCCCTTGACCCATTCCCAGGTCACGTTGTGACGTTTCTGCGCCTCGTCCAGACGTTGCCACAGCTCGACATTCTTGACAGGCTTTTTCGCGGCGGTTTTCCAGCCGTTGCGCTTCCAGCCATGCATCCAGCCGGTGATCCCGTTCTTCACATAGGCGCTGTCGGTGACGATGGTGATGGCCGAGGGTTTGCTCAGCGCCTCGAGCGCATTGATCGCCGCCAGAAGTTCCATTCGGTTATTGGTGGTGTCGGCCTCGCCGCCCGAAAGCTCGCGCTCCTTGACGATCACGCCGCCCGCCATCGCGCGCATCAGCACGCCCCATCCGCCGGGGCCGGGATTTCCGGAGCAGGCGCCGTCGGTATAGGCAAAGAGGTCAGGCATCGATGCCAACATAGCCGTCAAGGCCCGCGACCCGCTCTAGCCAGCCGCGCAGCGCCGGGAAAGGGGCGAGGTCAAAACCGCCGCGGGTTTCGGCCGTATGCGTATAGGCGTAAAGGCACAGGTCCGCGAGGCTGACACTGTCCCCCACCAGCCAGTCGCGTCCGCGCAGATGATCCTCCATGATCCCGAGCAGCGCGTTGCCGCTCTCCAGCAACTCCGCCAGCCGCGCGGGTGTGGCTTGTGCCTTGCGGTGCGGGTAGCTCAGCAGCGCCGCACGCACGGCGATCACGCCCTCATGCTGGTTTTGCTCCCAGAACATCCAGGACAGCATCTGCGCCTGTTCCAGCGCGTCCGAGGGCACAAAGCGCGTGTCCCGTCCCAGCCAGACCAGGATCGCATTCGATTCGGGCAGAAGCGTGCCGTCGCCGAGGTCCAGCACCGGGGCCTTGCCAAAGGGCAGGCGACCCTCCTTCTTGGCCCGCGCAAGCGACTCCCATCCATATTCGACATCGATCGTGTCGACCTTCCTGCCCAAAAGCGCCAGCATGAGCCGCACCTTGTAGCTGTTGCCCGAGGAAGGCATGGAATAGAGCGTGAGGTCTGTCATCCGTAGATCACTCCGATGGCAAGGCAGCCGATCACAATGGCCGAGAGCACGAGCCGTAGCGGCATCCACCAGCCGGGTGCAAGCCCTTGCCGGACGAAATGCGCATCGAGCAGCAGCAACCCGGCAAAGCCTGAGATGAGGCTTATCCCCGCCGATTGCGGTCCGCCGCCGGTCATGAAGAACGCCCAGAGTGCAGGCATCACCGAGAGCGCATAGCCCGTGGCGGCGCGGGGTCCGCTGGCCTTTGTGGCAAAGCCCCAGAGGACACCGGACATGAACGAGAGGATCACCGCGCCGTAGAACAGCATGACATAGGGCCCCGCGAAACGCGGCCCGGCAACCTGCGCCGTCCAGAGGCCAAGGTCAGGAAGAAGCACGGTCAGCGCCCCCCACAGAAAGGGCAGGAGACCGGCAAGGCCAAGGATCAGGGGGGCACGGGGAATGGTCTGGAACATGCGCGCAAATTGGCGCGGTGACGTCGGGTTGGCAAGGGCTGCGTGACGATGGATCGTGCGCAGGGTGAAGCGCCGCTCAGATCGCCCGAAAGCGTGGCAGCCAGCCGAGGCTGGCTTCGGTCTGCCCCCCGGCGGGCCGGTATTCGGCCCCGACCGGACGGTCCCAGCCCAGCCGTTTCATCCGCGCCAGCAGCCAGGGCAGGTCAACCTCGCCCGCATCCGGCGCGCCGCGTTCGGGCACGCCCGCGATCTGCACATGGCCGATGATCGGCAAAAGCGCCTCGAACCGGCGCAGCAGATCCCCCTCCATGATCTGCAGGTGATAACAGTCGAACATCAGCGCCAGGTTGGGGCGACCCACCGCCGCGATCACCTCGGCGGCATGGGCGCTGTGCGAGAGGTGATAGCCCGGCACGTCGCGCCGGTTGATCGGCTCGATCAGGATGTCGATGCCGTGCGGTGCGGCCAGATCGCAGGCATGGGCGAGGTTGTCGCGGAACGCGGCCGCGGCCGCGCGGCCCTCGGCGCGCCCCGCCATGACATGCACCGCCCCCGCACCGATGGCCTGCGCGTAGTCCACCGCCTGCGCGATAGCCTCACGCGCCTGCCGCTCGCGCCCGGGCAGCGCCGCAAGGCCGAACTCGCCCGCGTCACGGTCGCCCGGCCAGGTGTTGAGCCCCAGCATCGGCAGGCCGGTGGCAATGAGCGCCGCGCGCACCGCGCCCGGATCGCTGTCATAGGGGAAATGACACTCCACCGCCTCGAACCCCGCCGCATGGGCGGCATGGATCGCATCAGGCAGGGGCCGGTCGGTGAAGAGAAACCCCAGATTGGCGGAAAAGCGCATCAGTCCCACTCCACCTCGAACTTGCGCACCACCTGCCCGATCTTCCCGGCATCGAGCGGCTGCGCGCCCGTGCCGCGCAGAAGAAGCGCCAGTTTCGCGGTCTCCTCCAGCTCTTCCATCGCAAAGACCGCCGCCTCCAGATCCCTTGACGCCACGACGGGGCCGTGATGGGCCAGAAGCACCGCTGCGCGCCGCCCGGCCAAGCCCCGGATCGCCTCGGCCATGCCCGCATCGCCCGGCACGAAGAACGGCAAGAGCGCCACCTTGCCCACCCGCATCACGGCATAAGCGCCCGCCCCCCGGCGGCCGTCAATGCGGCGACGCGCGACGGGTCGGGGTCGAATCCGTATACCTCAAGGCCCGCGCGCTGCACCGAGTGCGCCATGCCCTGCCCCATCGAGCCGAGCCCCGCGAAATGGACGATCCGTGTCATGGTGTGCCTCCGAATACCAGTTCGACCGGCCAGAGCGTGATCGCCGGGACATAGGTGATGATCATCAGCGCGCCGAACACGGTCAGCACGAACCATGCCAGTTGCGGGATGATCCGCTCGACCGGCAGGTCGGCCACAGAGCAGGCGGCGAAAAGATTGACGCCAAGTGGCGGGGTGATCATGCCGAGCGCGAGATTGACCACGATGACCAGCCCGAAATGCACCGGATCGACGCCGTAGCTGATGGCGATGGGTGTGAGGATCGGGGCCAGCACCAGGATCGCCGCCGAGGTTTCGATGAACATGCCGATCACCAGCAGCATCAGGTTCACCACCAGAAGAAAGGCGATGCGGCTCTCGAACACGTCCCTGAACCAGGCGGCGATCTCGTTGGGCAGACCCGAGCGGGTGATGAGAAAGGAAAACAGCGCCGCCGCCGAGATGATCAGCATGATCGCCGACGTGGCGAGCACGGTTTTCTTGAGGATCAGCGGAAGGTCGGCCACGCGCAATTCGCGGTAAAAGAGCATCCCCACGATCACCGCCGCCGCGACCGCCGCGGCACTTGCCTCGGTCGGGGTGAAGATACCGGAATAGATTCCGCCCAGGATCACGACGGGCACGATCAGCGCGGGCAGCGCGGCCATCAACGCCGGGCCGAGACGGGGCCGGTCGCGCCCGTCCTCAAGCCCGATGCCGCGCACCCGGCAGAGGATCAGCACCAGCGCCATCAGCGCGCCCGCGACCAGCACCCCCGGCCCGATACCCGCAATGAAGAGCTGTCCGATCGAGGTGTCGGTCGATACGCCATAAAGGATGAGCGGGATCGAGGGTGGAATGAGCACGCCGAGTTCGGCGGAGCTGGCCTGCACCGAGGCGGCAAGCGGTTTGGGATAGCCATGCCTGACCATCGCCGGAATGAGGATCGCACCGATGGCGAAGGTGGTGGCGACGGACGACCCCGAGACCGAGGCGAACATCATGCAGGTCAGCACGCAGGACGCCGCAAGCCCGCCCTGAATACCGCCGACGATGGATTTCGCAAGCTCCACCAACCGGTGCGAGATGCCGCCCGCCGACATCAGGTTGCCCGCAAGGATGAAGAGCGGGATCGCCATCAGAGGAAAGCTGTCGATGCCGGTAAACATGCGCTGCGCCACGAGGAGCAGCGGCAGGCGGCCATGTGCCTCGATCCCGATGACCGAGGCAAGACCGATGGCCACGGCAATCGGCACGCCCGCCAGAAAGAAGATCGCGAGCGACAGGGCAAGGGCGAGGTTCATGCGCCCGTCTCCGCCGGTTGCAACCGCCCGAGTTGCAGGGCGCGAATGGCGCAGCCAAGGACAGCGATGAAGATGAAAATCGACCCCACCGGCAGCGCCGCGTAGACCCAGGCAATGGAAATCTCAAGCGCCGCGAGTTTCTGGCCCATGACCCGCTGGGTCATCGCCCAGCCCTGCCAGAACAGGATCGCGAAGAAGGTGAGCGACAGGCTGCAGGCGACGAGGTAGAGCACAAAGCCGAGCCGCGGCGGCAGGATACGCTGCACGATTTCGACCGCGATCATGGAGCCTTCGCGAAAGGCTGGCGCAACGCCGAGGAACACCGACCAGATCATTGCCGACCGGGTGATCACCTCGGACCAGGTGGAGGGGTGGCCGAAGACGAAGCGTGTCGTCACCTGATAGAGTGCCAAGGCGGTCGCGATCAGCAGAAAGCCGATGGCAAGCCGCAGGGCGATGCCGGTGGCGATCGCCTCGAACCTGAGAAAGAGTGTCATCGCCGCCCTCGTGAAACAGGACGGACCGGCGCGCAGACGACGCACCGGCCCGGGATCGGCAAGGGCCTTATTCGACGGCCTTGATGCGCTCCACCATCTCGGTGCCGTATTGGTCGGTATAGACCGAGTAGGCGCTTTCGGCGGCCAGCTTGGCGAAGGGGGCCTTGTCGATATCGGTGATCACCTCCATGCCGTTTTCACGAAGCAGTTCGACGCCGGCCTCTTCCAGCCGGTTGACCTCGGCACGGGTGGCGGCGGCGGAGGCCTTGGCGGCCTGCCGGAACCAGCCCTGCTGTTCCTCGGTCAGCCCGTCGAACAGGATCGGCGAGGCCAGCACCACGGCGGGCGAATAGACATGGCCTGTGAGCGAGACGTATTTCTGCACCTCCCAGAATTTCGACGCGGTGATCACGGTCACCGGGTTTTCCTGACCATCGACCACGCCCTGTTGCAGCGCGCCGAACAGCTCCGGAAAGGCCATCGGCGTGGGCGCGGCACCCATCCCCTCGAAGGCGGCCATGTGCACGCGGTTTTCCATCGTGCGCAGTTTCAGCCCATCCAGATCCTGCGGGGTGCGCACCGGGCGCTGCGAATTGGTTACGTGGCGAAAGCCGTTTTCCGACCAGGCGAGGCCGACCAGGTTGTTCTTGCCGATCTCGTCCAGCAGTTCCTGCCCGATCTCGCCATCAAGCGTGGTGCGGGCGTGGTCGTAATCGCGAAAGAGGAACGGCAGGTCGAGCGCGTAGATCTGCGGCACGAAATTGCCCAGAGGTCCGGTGGAGGTGATGACCACGTCGAGCGAGCCGATCTGAAGCCCCTCGATCATGTCCCGCTCGCCACCCAACTGGCCCGCCGGGGCCTGCTCGCCGGTGAAGGCGCCGCCCGAAAGCTCGGTCAGCGTGTCGATGAAGGCCTGCGCGCCGACACCGTAATGCGACTGCGGCGACAGCGCGTGGCCAACAACGATGCTTTCCTGCGCGTGGCCTGCGGTGGCCAGCGAGAGCGCGGCAAGCACGCCAATTGCGTGATGTTTCATGAAACTCCTCCTTTTGTCGGCCCGGCAGGTTGATGCCCCGGCCCATGTCCTCTCCCTTGACGCAAGCGGCGGCGAAAGCGTGTTCGATCGCGTCTCGAAGAATGCATACAGCGTATGACATCGACAGCATAATGTCTCGCTATTGCAGAATGGACGACAAACGCCAGGACAACAAGATATGCCGCCACCCTGTCACAGGTGGCCCCGTTCCGCCGGAGTGAGGCGATCATCGCAAGCCGCGCACGACGCCGAGACGGTGTCCCTTGGGCGCGAGGGGCTGGCGCGACGGCTCGACCGTCTGGCGGGAGGCAGCAAACCGCGCGTGACCAATGTGGATTTCCGACTGATTCCCGGCGCCACGCCTTTAT
Source organism: Alphaproteobacteria bacterium HGW-Alphaproteobacteria-1 (assembly GCA_002842985.1). Taxonomy (GTDB): domain Bacteria; phylum Pseudomonadota; class Alphaproteobacteria; order Rhodobacterales; family Rhodobacteraceae; genus Roseovarius. The sequence continues at coordinate 54,247 of PHEQ01000003.1, read as the reverse complement.
GCGACTCGGCCCAGCTCAGGCAGCACCGACATGCGTGCACTTGCGGTTCACTTGTCCGCCGCCAAGCCCGGGAAGGGGGACGGGCGATTGACGCGCTGGCGCTCTCCGAGATGTGCCGGCGCAAGACTTTCCTCGAACAGGAAATCGGGACGCCACGTCTTTTCGTGCCCGATCTTGTCGAGGTTCACAGAGAGCCACGCATCGGCGGTCCTTCGACCAATTTCCTTCAGATGCAGGAGGAACTCGCGCTCCGCGTTCAGCTTGCTGGAGGCGGAGAGCGTCTGCATCTCCTCTTCGGCACCGATCATGTGAAGCCGCGCATCGCGATAGGCGGCGCGATCAAGGTTTTCGGCGTGGATCAGTTCCCACAGATAGGCGGCAGAGCGAAGCTCCTTTATCAAACTGCCGTTGAAGGTGATCTCGTTCAGGCGGTTCTCGATCTCGGCGGCGGTGGTGGGCACCTTGTCGCGGTGGAACGGATTGATCTGCACAAGAATGATGTCGCGCGCCTCGGTTTCGTCGATCAGCGGAAAAAGCGGCGGATTGCCCATATAACCGCCGTCCCAATACGCCTCACCGTCGATTTCCACGGCCTTGAACATGAACGGCAGGCAGGCCGAGGCCATCACCGCGTCAGCGGTGATCTCGGGCTGGCGAAAGATCTTGGGGCGGCCGGTGCGCACATTGGTCGCGCCAAGAAACAGGCGCGGCTTGTCGGCGGCATTTACCATATCGAAATCGAAGCAGCTGGATACGATGTCCTTCAACGGATTGATGTCGAGAGGATTGTATTGATACGGCGAGAAGGTCCGCGTGAAATATTGCGACAGGATGTAGCTGGGCGACATGTCAAGCGACCACCGCCCCGCCATCTTATCCCAGATGCTGCGCCGGATCGGGCTCATCCGGGCCATGTCGCTGACCGTCGTCCAGTAATTCTCGAGGCACTCCCGCGCGGCCTCGCGGCTGCCCTGCGCCAGACCCTGCGCCAGCGCTACCGCGTTCATCGCCCCGGCGCTTGTCCCCGAGATGCCCTCGATCTCGATACAGTCCTCTTCAAGCAGCCGGTCGAGCATGCCCCATGTAAAGGCCCCGTGCGAGCCCCCCCCTTGCAGCGCGATATCGACAACGCGACGGTCTTTTGACATGATCTACTCCATGCTTAAAACGGGCGCGGCCTGCTGGAGGAAGCGCCATGATATCATCGGTCGGGTCGGAAATGCGCAACGACCTTGTCGGCTGGATCTGCGGGAGATCCAATCTCAGGTTCATTCACGCGCCATATCGATCGGCCACAGACGCATGAACGCGAGTGTGGCGCCGCAACAAAGGGCAGCCAGGATCGCGAACGTCGGCCCCATGCCAAGCGCCGCACCCAGCCATCCCGCCAGCGCATAGGCCACCAGCAGGCACGCGCTTGCGATCGACATCTGCGCCGCAATCAACCCCAGAAGATCGGACGGGCGCGCCAGCCTGCGGATCAGGAATATCGCCGGGGTAAGGGCCAGCGACACGCCTATACCCAGCCACGCCCACAATAGCAAAAGCCCCGGAAGGCTTGACTGCACGATACCCAGTGTCAGACCGACACAGAGCACGCAAAGCCCGGCCAGCATGATCGAACGGTCCCGGAACCTCTTGTGCAGCAAGGGCAGCACCGCCGCCGCCAGCACGGAGCCAAGCCCGAAGGCCCCGAAGGCCAGAGCACTGTCATCGCGCTGAAGGTCGAACATGCCCTGAACAAGGACGACCGTATTCACCTGCACCATCGCGGCTGCGGAGGCGACAGCAAGGTCAAGCGCCACGACCGCCCGGAACAGCGGCACAGAGAAGAAGAGCGCGGGTCCGCGCGTCACTCGCCGCAATAGCCGGTCGGGCGACATGTCTGCCGGTTTGGATGACGGCAGATGCGCCGCCCGGATCAGCAGGGCTGACAGGATGAACGCCGCTGCTGTCACCGCGATCGCGCTTTTGGGTGCCAGAACGAACAACAATCCCGCCGCCACAAGGGGGCTGAGCGGTCCTTCCAGTTCGGCCGCGATCCGGGACCGCGAGAGCGACCGGGTATAGTCCTCTTCGGTGCCCAGAAGATAAGGCACAACAGCCATGTACACGAAGGAAAACGTGCCGGAGGCCAGCGAAAACACGAACACCAGCAGATAGATGTGCCAGATCTCGGTGACAAGGACGAGCAGAAGAAGGCAAGCCGCCCGAACCAGATCAAGCGTGATCAAAACGGCCTTGCGCGGCAACCGTTCAAGCAGCACCGTGACAATCGGCGCCGCCATCACATAAGCAAGCATCTTCAGCGACAGTGCGGTGCCGATGACCGCACCCGAGTTGTCCCACGCTATGTCGAAGGCAAGAAACGCCAGCGCGACCGTGGCCACCCCGGTCGCGACCAGAGCAAACACATAGCCCGCAAAGAGCCGGTAGTAACTTTGCTTGTCACTCACTCCGCTCCAGCGAACCCCCGGCCCTTCCCCGATGCCGTAGTCCGTCTCGCCTCCGGTCTCAGACATCGTCAGGCGGGCGCCCAGCTACGGGATCGCGGTGCAGCATGGTGTAAACCGTTAGCAGAAACACAAGTGTCAGAAGCGTCGCCACAAGCAGGCCGCCCATCGTGGCAAAGGCCATCGGGCCCCAGAACAGGGTGGGCGCGATCGGCATCAGGCCCAGAACCGTCGAAAGCGCGTTCAGAAGCAGCGGCCGGAACCGGTTTGAGGCGGCCTTGATGACTGCGTCGCGCACAGGCATACCTGTCGCCCGTTCTTCCGAAATCTGGGTGATGAGAATGACCGCGTTCTTCGCGATCATGCCATTCAGGGCAAGAATACCCAGGATCGCGACAAACCCGAGCGGGCAGACAAACAGCATCAGGGCCGCCACCACCCCGATCAGACCAAGCGGCAACAGGATCATCACAAGCGCCACGTCGCGGAAATCGCGTAACTGGATCATCAGCAGCGTCACCATCAGGAAAAGCATGACCGGAATCACCGCAAAGACAGAGGACTGACTTTCGGCGCTTTCGGCGACCGTGCCCGCGACGATCACCTCGTATCCCGGATCAAGCCCCGCGTCGAAGGCGGCTATCCCGTCGGCCAGTTGTTCGACCACCGCTTCCGGCGAGATCCCCGGTGCCGTGTCAGCCAGAACGGTCAGGGTCGGCACGCGGTCACGGCGCCACAGCAGCGGTTGTTCCTGATCATAGGCAAAACTGGCAAACTGGCCGAGGGCAACCGTCCGTCCGCCGGACGCCGGGACTTGCAAGGTGGCCAGCCGTTCGATTGAGATGCGATCCCTCTCGTCGGCGCGCGCCACGATCGGAATGAGGTAGATATCGTCCCGCATCTGCGACACGGTCGTTCCCGTGATCGCCGTGTTGAGCACCGAGGCCACCTGTGCGCTGGTCATGCCAAGCCGTCGTGCGCGATCCTGATCGACCCTTATGCTGATCTGGCGGGCGGGCTCGATCCAGTCGAAATGCACGTCGCGCGTATGCGGGTTCGCCGCGATCACGCCCGCAAGCGCCATCGCGCGGGCGCGGACCGATTCAAGGTCGGGGCCACTGACACGATACTGGATGGGTCATCCCACCGGCAGCCCGAGTTCCAGCGGGCTGATCCGGCTGATCGCCTCGGGAAAGGTCTCGGTCATCCAGTCCTTCAGCGATGTGGTGAATTCCCCAATGGCCTGATCGACCACCTCGGCCTGGTTCGAGATCATGATCGCCTCGATACCAAGCGGCAGATCGGCCACAATCCTGTCCATGGCGCGCGTGACCTGCGCGCCCAGCTCCAGAATGTCGCCGCCCTCGGCCATCGAGATCGCCAGCGCCATTGCGGGCTGGCCGTTGACGCGCAGCATGGGTTGCGGCGGATCGACCAGCGTGCGCCGCACCGTGGCGATATCGCCCAGCCGGAGCATCCGCCCGTTGGCCACCAGCGACACCTCGAGCAGGTCTGCCTCGGTCTCGAAGGACCCCGAGACGCGGATCGCCACGTTTTCCTCGCCGGTCGTCACCACGCCCGCCGGGCGCACCACGTTCTGCGCCGCGATGGCGGCGAAGACCTGAGAATAGTCCAGCCCCATCGCGGCCACGCGGTCGGGCTGGAATTCAAGCATGATGCGTTCGTCCTGAACGCCGATCCATTCGATCTTCTTGATGCCATCCACCTGCCGCAACAGGCCCGTTCGGACGATATCGACATGATCGCGCAATTCCCGCTGGCTGAACCCGTCGGCGATAAAGGCATAGTTGATCCCGAACACATCGCCGAAATCATCGTTGAAGAACGGCCCGATCGCGCCCTCGGGCAGGGTGTGGCGAATATCGCCGATGCCGTTGCGCACCTCCTGCCAGACCTCGGGCACGCGGTCGGGAGAAAAGTCGTTGGTCAGATCGACAAAGATCGTGATCAGCCCCGGCCGGGTGATCGAGCGCAGCGAATCAAGGCCGGTGGTTTCCTCAAGCCGCCGTTCCAGGCGGTCGGTCAACTGGGTCTGGGTTTCCTCGATGGTGGCACCGGGCCAGACCGCCGAAACCAGCATCGTCTTGATGGTAAAGGGCGGATCCTCGTCGCGCCCGAGATTGAAAAAGGCAAAGGCCCCCGCGATGACCGCCACGACCATCATGTAGACAGTCAGCTGACGGTTCTTCAGCGCCCATTCCGACAGATTCGGGCCAATCATTGCGGCAACCGCACTTCCTGACCGGGGCGCAGGGCCTGAACACCGGCGGTCACGACGATATCGCCGGGGGCAAGCCCCTCGAGAACGGAAACCGATGCCGACAGAAAACGGTCGACCACGATATCGCGCATCGAGACCGTCCGGCTACCGGGATCGACAACCCAGACCGCCGGGCCGCTGTCGCTGCGGGTCAGGGCGGCGGCGGGGACCTCGATCATGGTCACATCGCCGAATATCGCCGTGCCCGTGACCGTTGAGCCAAGCCGCAATTCGGTCGGCGGGTCGATCAGCCCGACACGCACCCGAAAGGTGCCGGTCACCGGATCGGCGCGCGGCGAGACCTCGCGGACCCGCCCTTGCGCCGTGACCGTCGGGGCCTGTGACAGTGCCACCGTCACTTCGGGGTCGGCAGGCGAGGTTTCCAGCACGGTCGCAGGCACGTCGAACACCACGTCGATCCCGCCATCCCGCGCCACCTGAACGATCATGCGGCCCGGCTGCACCACCTCGCCCGGCTCGGCACCGATGGCGGTAACAAGGCCCGGTGCGTCGGCAAGAAGACGGGTGTCGTTCAGCCGCCGCTTGGCGATCAGATATTGCGCGCGCGGCGTCAAGCTGGGCCACGGCATTGGTCAGCGTCGTCTCGGCGCGGTCAAAGGCAGCGCGCGCCGCAAAACCCCGGTCGTAAAGCTGGCTCTGAAGGTCGAAATTGATGCGCGCCTCGCTTTCCTGGCCCCTGGCCGCGATCATGTTGGCCTCGGCTGCGCGCAACCCGTTCTCTTCGTCGGACTGATCAAGCCGCGCGACAAGCTGCCCGGCCTCGATCCGGTCGCCAACACCGACCAGACGCTCCGTCAGCCGCCCGCCGATGCGAAACCCGAGATCGGCCTGCACCTTGCTTTCGATTGTCCCCGCAAGCGTCACCGTGTCGCCGAAGCTCTGTTCGATGACGGTAAACGTGCGCACGGGACGCGGCTTGACCTCGGCCTCGGTCTGTTCGTCCTCGGGCAGGCAGGCGGACATCGCCATGACCGCCGCCTGAACCCGGCCGAAGTGCTGGTGGTCAACTCTCCCGATCTGGTGCGCCGTCAGGCGGTGCCGATGGGCACCGGTGCCAAGACCGTTCTGGCCGCGCTTGCGATCATGGTGTTCTTGCTGGCGACGGGCCTTGTGCCGCCTTCGGTCGCGGGGCTGATCGCCGCCGGGATCATCCTGATTTCCGGGGTTCTGACCGTCGAGGGGGTGTATCGCGCGATCAACTGGACGACCGTTATACTTGTGGGCGCGCTGACGCCGCTTTCGATCGCGATGCAACAGACCGGCGCGGCCAACCTGATGGCCGAAAAACTGGTCGCGACGGTCGGCGATTCCGGGCCCTACGCGCTTTTGGCCGGTTTGTTCGTGTTCTCGGCCGTCATGAGCCAGGTAGTCTCGAACACCGCCACATCGCTGATCGTGATTCCGATTTCCGTCGTGACAGCGCATCAGATGGGCATTTCCGTGCAGCCCGTGCTGATGTGTGTCGGGATCGCCTGTGCGGCCGCCTTCATAACGCCGGTGGCAACCCCGACGAATCTGATGGTGATGGAGCCGGGAGCCTACAAGTTCGGTGATTACTGGAAGCTGGGCCTGCCCATCATGATCTGGTTCTTCGTGGTCTCGGTGTTCCTGGTGCCGCTCATCTGGCCATTCTGACGTCCCTGCGAGGCGCGGCGCGCGCATCGTCACAAACAGGCCCCGGTCAGCAGACCGGCGCAGTTTCGACAGAGAAAGGTAATAGTCATGTCAGACCTTGAAAAAGTCCTTGCCCATATCGACGCCGATTTCGACAATGCGCTCGATCGTCTGTTCCAGACCGTGCGGCTCAAGTCGATCTCGACCGATCCGGCCTATGCCGGGGAAACCCGTGCCTGCGCCGAGTGGCATAGCCGGGATCTGGCTTCGATCGGCTTTGCCTCGGAGGTGCGCGACACCCCCGGCCACCCGGTCGTTCTGGCCAAGAACCACGAGGCGACGGGAACCAAGGTCCTGTTCTACGGCCATTACGACGTGCAGCCCGCCGATCCGCTGGAACTGTGGGAGGGCGACCCGTTCGAGCCGACCATCGCCACCCTGCCCGATGGCAGCAAGGAAATCCGCGGGCGTGGCGCCTCGGATGACAAGGGTCAGCTGATGACCTTCGTCGAGGCATGCCGCGCCTGGAAGGCCGTGACTGGCAGCCTGCCCATTCCGATCACCCTCATGCTTGAAGGCGAGGAGGAATCCGGCGGTGTGAACCTGCCCGGCTTTCTTGACGCCGCCAAGGACGAGCTTGAGGCCGATGTGGCGATGATCTGCGACACGAACATGTGGGACAAGGAAACCCCCGCCATCACCACCAGCCTGCGTGGTCTCTGCGCCGAAGAAATCTTCATTCACGCCGCCGACCGCGATCTGCATTCGGGCTTCTACGGCTCGGCTGCGGCCAACCCAAACCACATCCTTGCGCGCATCCTGGCCGATCTGCGCGACGATGAGGGGCGCATCGCCATCCCCGGCTTGTATGAAGGTGTGCCGGAACTGCCGGATTCGGCGCGCAAAAGCTGGGACGGGCTCGGTTTTTCCGAAGAGGAATTTCTGGGCGAGGTCGGGCTTTCCATTCCGGCAGGCGAAAAGGGGCGTGCGGTGCTGGAACAGACCTGGTCGCGCCCGACCTGCGAGGTCAACGGGATGCATGGCGGCTATACCGGCGACGGATTCAAGACGGTGATCCCGGCGGTTGCCTCGGCCAAGATCAGTTTCCGGCTGGTGTTCGATCAGGACCCGCACAAGATCCGCACCGCTTTTCGCGAGTTCGTGCGTGCGCGCGTGCCTGCCGATTGCCGGGTCGAGGTCACCGATTTCGGATCGGGGCGCGCGGTGGCCTTCGAGGTCGGCGCCCCGGCGTTCCAGCGCACGCAGCAGGCCCTGAGCGACGAATGGGGAAAGCAGGCGGCCTTTGTCGGCGGTGGCGGGTCGATCCCGGTCACGACGATGATCAAGGAAAAGTTGGGGATGGATGTGGTGATGGCCGGTTTCGGCCTCTCGGATGACCGCATCCACAGCCCGAACGAGAAATACAGCCTCACCAGCTTCCACAAGGGCATCCGCTCCTGGGCGCGGGTGCTTGCCCGGCTCTGAAACGGCGGTGGACGGGCTCGCACGGTTCGGGCCTTTTGGCCCGGCCGAACAGAGGCTGATCGACGGGGTCGGCACGGGCACTCTGGACCGTGTCGGCGGCCTTCCCGACCTTGCGAACGAGGCCAGCCATATCCGGGCCGCGCTCATCCGCTTCCTGGTTCTGGGCGGTGCAGATGCCCCGCGCATGCATGAAAAGGGCCTGCGGCTCAGCGGTGCCTGTGTCATCGGGGTTCATCGCCCGAACCGGAAGATCCTGATCGGGGAGGATCTGAGCACCTGCTCGATCACCGGCGAGCTGTCTTCGCCGAAGCGGCCCACATTGTTCATCCCCGCCCCGATAAGCTGCACCACCTCGGGAGAGCCTGCGAACTTGGAATGGCTACCCGTGGCCGACTCGCTGATTTCCGACAGGTCGATCACTGTCAGGCCAAATTCCTCAAGCGACGCGATATCGGCCGCGCCGACCCTGGGCACGCCGCCCGCGATGCGCGACGAGAGCCGCAGCGCACCGTCATCCTTGGAGATGAGCAGATAAAGCTTGCGCCGCGTTTCCAGCGGAAGCTGGTCAAGCTGGGATCGGAAGAGATCAATGTCGATGTCGGGGGCGGCCAGGACGATGTTCTGAAGCAGGCGCTTCTTGGTAAGGGTCCCGGATTTTTGCAGATCGACAAGCCCCTCCATGGTCAGCAGACTGCCCATGGAATGGGCAAACACGGTGACCCCGGTCGCCTTGGTGCTCAGAAGGATATCGGCGACTTCGCCGATCTTGCCACGAGCGACAAGGGTGCTGTTGAGGTCATAGACATATCGCAGGGATCGGCCCGCCGATGCCCAGGACAACAGAACGGGCACGCCCGTGAAGCCGGTATCCTCGACGAATTGCGCCACACGCAGCAAGGCATCGCTCGGCGTGTTGTTGAAGCCGTGGACAAAGAGCAGAACTGTTCTGTGTTCGCGCGGACGCGCGAGAAGCGCGCGGTTGATGGCGCGGATAAACGCCGTCTCGCTCTCGTAAATCTCCGGATCGACAGCGGTGAATTCCGTGCGCGGATCGGGCGGCAATTGACGCGGGCGCCTGAGTTGACCGATCACATGCGTCGGCGGGATCGTCACCTCGACCGAGGCCAGCCCCAGATCCCGCGCACGCGCGTCCGAGAACAGGGCGCCAGGTTTGTCCGAGGCCTCGCGCGTCGTCGTGATGAAGACGCGGCGCGTGCTGAAACCGTCCACGGACGCCGCCGGAACCTGTGGATTTTCGATCCCGATCAGTTCGGGCGGGCGGGTGCACGCGGCCAGACCGATCGTGACCATGACAAGAAGGCAACTTACGATCGCGCGGGGTTCTGGAATGAAAGACATGAGGCACGCTTGACCAGGGAGCGGATATCTCCGCGGATTCGGGTTGTGGCGGGGCTGCCTTTGTCTACCACTCTGGTGGGCGAGGTCGCTTGAGGGATTGGCCGATGTGAAACGCGAGCATCGTTCCGCGCCAAATATGCCACGGCTGCGAACCGGGGGACAGACAACAGAGGGCTCTGCCCCGTCTCCGCAGTCCTGGCATTCCGACGCGGCACGCCGCGGGCTTTGGCGGCCCGTCACCGGTCAGCGGCGACGCGCGCCTTGAGCGCGTCAAGCTCTTCGCGTGTCCAGCCGGACGCGTCGGTCAGGGCCGCCCATGCATCGAGGTAATGGTCGAAGGCATAGACATGGCCAAAGCCCTTGGGCGGCAGGACCGCCGTCATCAGGTCCAAGGTCAGTTGCAGAAAGGTGACGACCGGCAGCCAGATCATGTCGGGCGACACATCGGGGCCGCGTGGGGATCGCATCCACTCCGGTTGTCGCCATATCGCCCTCGGATCGTAAAACGTGATCGCGTCGCTGGCATATTGCAGAAACACCACCCGATAGCTGCCCCAGGGCGCCGTGGCCGCGTCCAGATGGTTTTTCTGGGCGGTGAACCGGATCACCGAGCCGTCGCGAAACGTCGGCAACCAGTAGGGCGAGTCGGCGGTGCGCCCCCGCGTGGCCGTCATCCAGGTGCGGCTGGGAAACGGTGCCCCGGTCCAGAACGCTCCGTGATAGGGATCGGCGATGACCTGATGCAGATCGTGACTGAGGTCTGAATTGAACGCCCCGAGGCTCAGCCCGTGCAGAAACAACCGTGGGCGCGTGTCGGATGGCAGCGCGCGCCAGTGCTCGTAGATCGCGGCAAAGACCGCGCGCGCCGTCTCGACGCCGTAATCGGGGTCGGCGAGCAGGGCGAGCCAACTGGCCAAATACGAATATTGCACCGCCACGGTGGCCACATCACCCCGCATGAGGTATTCCAGCGACGTCTGGCCCTCCGGGTCGATCCAGCCGGTGCCGGTGGGCGTCGCGATCACCAGCGTGCCGCGCTCGAACCCGCCCACGCGGATCAGCTCGGCAAGCGCCAGCGCGGCGCGCTCGGCGGGTGTATCGGCGGAATTGAGCCCCACATAGACGCGCAACGGCTCCTTCGACAGACCGCCGGTCATGGCGGTGATGCGGGCCGCATCGGGCTCGCCCGCGACGAACCCGCGCCCGGCCCGCCCGAGGCTCTCCCAGGTGATGAGCGAGCCGGGCCCGCCGGTCTTGAAAGGATCGACGGGACGCGGGCTATGCTCGTCGAAACGGGCGTCAAGTGCTGCGTAGGTGGCGTCGAACATGCGCATCGCGCCTTTCACCAGCACGCCGTTGCCGATCAGCCAGAACAGCAGAGCCGTCGTCGCCAGTGCGATCAAGGCCGCCTGAGGACCGGGCAGGCGACGCGCCAGCCGCGTCGATATCCGCCGCCAGGTGCCACGGACCAGCCGCACCAGAAGCACCAGCAAAAGGAAAACCGCAAGCGTCACACCCAGCACCGTGACCGGATGGACCGCCTCGATCGGCGGCATCTCCATAAGCGCGCGCAGCCGGTTCTGCCACACCGCAGCCTTCCAGATCGCCACACCCGCAAGCACCGCGCTGACCGCGACCGCCACCAGAACCAGCAGGATGCGCGCGTGACCCTGCGGCGACGGAAGCTGCAAGGCACGCCAGCCCGCCCGCAGCACCACACCGAGGCCATAGCCCGCAGACAAGCTCAGCCCGCTGAGCAGCCCCTGCACGACTGCTCCACGCGGCACAAGGCTCGGCGTCAGCGAGGCCGCAAGAAACACCGTCCCCAGCAGCAGCCCCAGCCCGGAGAAGGATCGCACGAAATCACGATGCCAGGTGACGGACATGGCACACACTCCGCTTTTGAAGGTTCAGACTGTTTCGCGGCGATGTTGGAACATCGCCATATCGCCAGGTGACGTCCCCACCGGAATGAGGGGGATGCCCGGCAGCAGGCCAACCAACCAAAGCGCGGTTATCGGGATACTCGCCCATGGCAGCATCGACAGCCGAACGCTCAGGATCGCGCTCGCCAGGACCCAGAGCCAGAGCCAGAGCCAGAGCCAGATTTTCAATGATCTGATGGTGAGGGCAAAGACGGTTTTCGAAACGCCCTCCATCATGAAATAGACAACCAGAAGCAGCGAGATAATCAGCAGCCAGCCCGGCATGAGAACGAAGAGGGCGGATGAGAAAGCCGGAAAGATGATCACCGCGAGACGCGCAGCTATCAAAATCACGGCCTCGATCACATCGAGACGCCCGTGCTTTCTGACCGCTTCGCGACAGACCTGAGCGGCGCGGCTCGAGGCTTGTGGACATCATTTGTCTCCTGAACGAATTTGATCTGTCGTGTGAACGGTATGCAGACGGGCTCAAGCCCGAAGCTTGCACAAATTGGCAGCCGAATTTGTTGGCTGCACCGTGCCGCTACTCCGGCAGACCGTCAAGCGGGGATGTTGCCGCGGCATATCGGGCGGCATCCAGCCGGGTGCCGGGCAGGACGGGGTGCCCCTGGACGCCAAGAGACTTCACAGGCCGATGATCCGCGACCCGTCCCTCCGAGACCGCTTTACACCCGCCCTGCCCCGGCCTAGCGTCTGCGCGACGCCAGACAGGAGCCTTGGCCCATGCAACTCATTTCCTCGCCTGCCTCTCCCTTCGTGCGCAAGGTGCGCGTGCTCTTGCACGAGAGCGGCCTTGCGGCCGAGGTCGAAGAGCTGCCCGTCGCCACAACCGCCCTCGCCACCGCACCAGAGGCGATGGCGGCGAATCCTCTGGGCAAGATCCCCGCGCTTTTGCGCGACGATGGCCCCGCGATCTATGACAGCCGGGTGATCTGCCGCTATCTCGACACTCGGGCGGGTGCCGGGCTCTACCCCGAGGCGCGGCTCTGGGAGGTGCTGACGCTGGAGGCCACCGCCGACGGGATCATGGAATCGGGCGTGCTCATGGTCTACGAGACGCGGCTGCGCCCCGAGGGCGCGCGCTCTGAGGCGTGGGTCGAGGCGCAATGGGCCAAGATCGCGCGCGCGCTCGACGCGCTCGAGGAGCGCTGGATGAGCCACCTGTCCGGACCGCTCGACATGGGCCAGATCGCCGTGGCCTGCGCGCTTGGCTATCTCGATTTCCGCCACGACGCGCGCGGCTGGCGGCAGGGTCATCCGGCGCTCGCGGCCTGGTATGAGGGGGTTGTGGCCCGCGACAGCATGGTGCAGACCGTGCCCGTGGGCTGACAACCTCGTGACAAGGCGCGACAGAAGCGCGCTTTGGGTGATCTATACGGGATTGCAGGCTGGACGGCTTGGCAAAGCCCCGCTAGATACACCGGCATCATCGTCGGAGGGGCATCTCCGGCGCAGAGGACGCCGTTATCGGCATATCGGCACTGACAAGATGGAGCAAACCTCGTGTCCCACGCAGAAGATCACGAAGGCACCCGGAGGGATTTCCTCTACTACGCCACCGCAGGGGCGGGTGCGGTCACCGCAGGCGCGGCCATCTGGCCGCTTGTGAACCAGATGAACCCCTCGGCCGACGTTCAGGCGCTGTCCTCGATCCGCGTCGATGTTTCGGGCATCGAGCCGGGCACGCAGATCAGCGTCAAGTTCCTTGGCAAGCCGGTGTTCATCCGTCGGCGCACCGAGCGCGAGATCGAGGCCGCCCGTTCGGTGGACCTCTCGCAATTGCCCGACCAGAACGCACAGAACCGCAACAACATGGCGCTCGATGCCTCGGACCAGAACCGCACGATGGACGAGGCGGGCGAATGGCTGGTCATGATCGGCGTCTGCACCCATTTGGGGTGCGTTCCCATCGGGGACGGCGCGGGCGATTTCGGCGGCTGGTTCTGCCCCTGTCACGGCTCGCACTATGACACGTCTGGCCGCATCCGCCGCGGACCGGCGCCCGAGAACCTGTGGATTCCGGTCGCGCAGTTCCTCGACGACACCACGATTCAGCTCGGATAAGGAGACGCGCGCATGTCCGGTATTCCGCACGACCATTACGAGCCTGCGACAAGCGGCGAAAAGTGGCTTCACTCGCGCCTGCCCATCGTCGGGCTGCTCTATGACACGATCATGATCCCCACCCCCAAGAACCTCAACTGGATGTGGATCTGGGGGATCGTCCTGACCTTCTGCCTCGCCTTGCAGATCGTCACCGGTATCATTCTCGCCATGCACTACACCCCGCATGTCGATCTGGCTTTCGCTTCGGTCGAGCACATCATGCGCAACGTGAACGGCGGCCATTTCATCCGCTATCTGCACATGAACGGCGCGTCGCTTTTCTTTGTCGCCGTCTATCTGCACATCTTCCGCGGCCTCTATTACGGGTCGTACAAGGCCCCGCGAGAGGTGACGTGGATCATCGGAATGCTGATCTACGTGCTGATGATGGGCACGGCCTTCATGGGCTATGTGCTGCCCTGGGGGCAGATGTCGTTCTGGGGCGCCACGGTGATCACCGGCCTCTTCGGTGCGATCCCGTTCATCGGTGACGCGATCCAGACCTGGCTTCTGGGCGGGCCGGCGGTGGACAATGCCACGCTCAACCGCTTCTTCTCGCTGCATTACCTGCTGCCTTTCGTCATCGCGGCGCTGGTGGCGCTGCATATCTGGGCCTTCCACACCACCGGCAACAACAACCCCACGGGCATTGATGTGCGCCGCACGTCCAAGGCCGAGGCCGCGAAGGACACCGTGCCCTTCTGGCCCTATTTCGTGATCAAGGATCTCTTCGCGCTGGCGGTGATCATGGTGGTGTTCTTCGCTGTGGTGGGCTTCATGCCCAACTACCTTGGCCACCCCGACAACTATATCGAGGCCAATCCGCTGGTGACGCCCGCGCATATCGTGCCGGAATGGTATTTCCTGCCCTTCTACGCGATCCTGCGCGCCTTTACCGCCGATGTCTGGGTGGTGATGTTCACAAACTGGATCACCGGCGGCATCATCGACGCCAAGTTCTTCGGCGTGATCGCCATGTTCGGCGCGATCATCGTCATGGCGCTGGCGCCCTGGCTTGACACGTCGTCGGTGCGATCGGGCCGGTATCGGCCGATGTTCAAATGGTGGTTCTGGCTCTTTGCGGTCAATTTCGTGGTGCTGACCTGGGTTGGCGCCATGCCGGCAGAGGGGATCTATCCTTATATCGCCCTCATCGGATCGGCCTATTGGTTCGCCTATTTCCTCGTGATCCTGCCGCTTCTCGGCGTGATCGAGAAACCCGAGGCACAGCCCGCGACCATCGAAGAGGATTTCGAGGCGCATTACGGCCAAGCCCAGACGCCTGCCGAATAAGAGAGGACGGATGACAATGTTCAAGAAAACAGGCATTGCGGCGCTCACGGCCCTGTCGCTTTCGGCGGGTGGGGCGTTCGCCGCCGGGGCGGAAGGGCATATCGAGGATGTCGCCTTTTCCTTCGAGGGCCCGTTCGGCACGTTCGACGAGGTCCAGCTTCAGCGTGGCCTCAAGGTCTATACCCAGGTCTGCGCGGCCTGCCACGGGATGCAATACGTGCCCCTGCGCACGCTCGGCGACAAGGGCGGGCCGCACCTGCCCGAGGATCAGGTCTTTGCCTTTGCCGAACAGTTCGAGGTCTTCGACCCCGAGCTTGACGATTTCCGTCCGGCAAAACCGACCGATCATTTCCCGGCCGTCACCTCGGCCGGGGCACCGGACCTGTCTCTCATGGCGAAAAAGCGCGCTGGCTTCCACGGGCCTTACGGCACCGGGATTGCGCAACTCTTCAAGGGCATGGGGGGGCCGGAATACATCTATTCGCTGATGGTCGGCTATCATGACGCACCGGAATGCGCCCCCGAGGATTTTCCCGGCAGCTATAACGCGGCGTTCACCGCCGGCGGCTTTCCGGAAGAATGCAAGGACGAGCACGGCCACCACACCGTGCCCGGCAGCTGGATCGCCATGGGCCAGCCGCTCTGGGGTGACGATGTCGAATATGATGACGGCACCGAGGCGACACTGGAACAGCAAGCCGAGGATGTGGCGGCCTTCCTGATGTGGGCCGCGGAACCCAAGATGATGGCGCGCCAGCAGGCAGGCCTCACCGGGGTGATCTTTCTTACCGTGCTGTCGGTGCTGCTTTACCTTACCAACAAGCGCCTCTGGGCCCCGATCAAGCATCGCAAGGATAGCTGAAGGGCCTCCTTTTAGACGCTGACACGACCTTGCCCCCGCACGCCTTTGGCGTGCGGGGGTTTTCATTCGGTCACGTTGTCGCACGCAAGACGCGGGGCACCTTGAATTCGACATTCTCCTGCGCGGTCTCGACCTGCTCGATGGTCACGTCATAGCGGTCGCGGAAGGCGTCGATGACCTCGTTGACCAGAACTTCGGGCGCTGACGCCCCGGCCGTGATGCCGATGGAGGTGATGCCCTGAAGCGCGCGCCAGTCGATATCCGCAGCGCGCTGCACCAGTTGCGCATAAGCGCATCCGGCACGCGCGCCCACCTCGACCAGACGGCGCGAGTTGGACGAATTCGGCGCGCCCACCACAAGCATGGCCTCGGCCTTTGCGGCCATCGCCTTGACGGCCTCCTGCCGGTTGGTGGTGGCGTAGCAGATGTCTTCCTTGTGCGGGCCGACAATGGCCGGGAAACGCGCCTGAAGGGCGGTGACAATCTCGGCGGTGTCATCGACCGACAGGGTGGTTTGCGTGACAAAGGCAAGATGCACGGGGTCGCGCACCGATAGTGTGGCCACATCAGCAGGCGTTTCCACCAGCAGCACCTCGCCCGGCGGCAATTGTCCCATGGTGCCCACCGTCTCGGGGTGACCCGCATGGCCGATCATGACGATCTGCAACCCGTTCTCATGATGGCGCTCGGCCTCGATATGCACCTTCGACACAAGCGGACAGGTGGCATCGACATAGAGCATCTGCCGTGCTGCCGCCTCTGCCGGGACCGATTTCGGCACACCATGCGCAGAAAAGATCACCGGGCGGTCGTCGGGGCAGTCGTCCAGTTCCTCGACAAAGATCGCCCCCTTGGCGCGCAGGTCATCGACCACGTATTTGTTGTGCACGATCTCGTGACGCACATAGACCGGCGCGCCCCATTTCGAGAGCGCCATTTCCACGATCTTGATCGCGCGGTCCACACCGGCGCAAAAGCCGCGCGGCGCGGCGAGATAGAGGGTAAGGGGTGGCTTTGTCATTGCGCATCTCCTGCTTGGTTCAGAGGTAAGGCAGCAGGCATGCGGCGTAAAGAGCGGGGGGCATGATCTGCGACATTTGCCACGCTTGACCTTCCCGTGCAGGATAGCGGCAAGAGCGGGCAAAGACGGAGGCAAGTATGCGATATCTGGCGGCTTTGGTCGTGACGCTCGGGGGTGCGGCGATGGCGGGCGAGGGGATTTTGCCTTGGCAGGACCCGGATGCGGTGGCCTATGGGGCAATGGTCTACGAGGCCGAATGCGCCACCTGTCACGGCGCGCGGCTTGAGGGACAGCCCGACTGGAAGAGCCGCGATGCAGAGGGATACCTGCCCGCGCCGCCACATGATGCCTCGGGCCATACCTGGCACCATCCCGATGCGCAGCTTCTCGATATCGTGCGGCGCGGCACCGAGGCGGTGGTCGGTCAGGGCTATCGCAGCCGGATGCCGGGCTACAAGGGCAAGCTGACCGAATACGAAATGCGCGCGGTGCTGGCCTATATCAAATCCACCTGGCCGCGCCGGGTGATCGAAATCCACGACGAGATCAACCGCAACGCGGGCGGCTGATCACGCCATCGCCTGCGCCGTGATCCAGGCGAGCACGAGATAGCGCCCGGTCTTGGCAATGGCCACAAGCGTCACGAACAGCCAGACCGGTGTGCGCATGATGCCCGCCACCACGGTAAAGCCGTCGCCCAGGGGGGCCCAACTCATCAGAAGCGTCCAGACCCCCCAGCGGGCATACCAGCCCTGAGCCCGTTCAAGCTGTGCCTCGGTCACGGGAAACCAACGGCGGTGGCGGAACCGCTCGATCCCGCGCCCCATGACGTAATTGACCACCGAGCCGAGCGTGTTGCCCACCGAAGCCACGGTCAGAATCGAGACAAGCGATACCGTGCCCGCCGCTTGTAGTGCGACAAAGACCACCTCGGACTGGAACGGCAGCAGCGTCGCCGCCCCGAAGGCGGCAGCGAAAAGCCCGGCAAGCTGAGCGATCTGGCCCGGATCGGGGATCATGGTTTGACGCGGCAGATGAGGCGCATGACAGGACCGTAAGGCGGATGTCGGGAAACCCCAAGCCCCAATGAACCGCTTCGGCCCACAATCCTGGCGAACGGGAGCGGAAGATGTCAGGGTTTGGGCGCTGTTTCGGCACGGCCCCCTTCGATCGCTCATCGGTGCAATCCACCGATGACAAACCCCGCCAAAGCCGCTAATCAGTCACCGGCGGCCCCGTAGCTCAGCTGGATAGAGCGGCGGTTTCCTAAACCGTAGGCCGCGTGTTCGAATCACGCCGGGGTCACCACATCTTGCCTCTTTCTCAAGGTGCAACGCAGGCATAGGACTGCACGGAACGGTGTTTTTCGATGCACACCGTGTCGTGTGAGGACTTGTTTTGAAGAACCGCCTCTGACGCCCTCAAGCGTAGCGGAGGGATGAACCTCCTTCGGGCGGCGTGGCGTTCGGCCAACGCGGGGTCACGGGGTGGCCCGCCCCGCCGCTTTTGTCCGGCTGATCGATTTTCCCGCCGATCGATTTTCCAGAGGTTTCTGGTGCTGCTGGACAGGATTGAACTGTCGACCTCTCCCTTACCAAGGGAGTGCTCTACCACTGAGCTACAGCAGCATCACCGTTTCCAGATAGCTACCCCGGGCGTTACCCCGGAGCGGGCGGGCTCTGGAAAAGCCCTTTCGTTTCCGCCGCCTTGGCCCTGCGAGCCGCCCCTTGCCAAGGGAGTGACTTATCGCTGACCCTAAACAGCATGTGGCGCGCTGATTAGACGCTTCTCGGCCCTCACGCAAGGGGTAACTGGACGCAATTTGACCCCTGCTATAAGAGAGGCTTCATGACCGAAAAACGCCCCGGAAACCGCCCTGCCGCCACTGCCGCTCTTCGGGAGGAGCGGCTCAAATCCGCGCTCAAGGCCAATCTGGCGCGGCGCAAGGCGCAGGCGCAGGCGCGCGGCGCGGATCGGGACGGCGCGCAGGACGGGGCCGGGACACAGAACAAGAACGAGGACTAGAGCAGCATGGATTCCATCATCGTCACGGGCAATGGCCCGCTCAACGGGCAGATCCCGATTGCCGGGGCCAAGAATGCCTGTCTCACGCTCATGCCCGCGACGCTGCTGAGCGAGGAGCCGCTCACGCTGACAAACGCGCCGCGCTTGTCGGATATCAAGACGATGACCACGCTTTTGCAGTCGCTGGGCGCGGAGGTGGCACAGATGCAGGGCGGGCAGGTTCTGGCGCTGTCGTCGCACGATCTGAACAATCATGTCGCCGATTACGACATCGTTCGCAAGATGCGCGCCTCGATCCTCGTGCTGGGACCCATGCTGGCGCGGGACGGGCACGCGGTGGTCTCGCTTCCGGGCGGCTGTGCCATCGGAGCGCGCCCCGTCGATCTGCATCTCAAGGCGCTCGAGGCGATGGGGGCGGAGCTGGAACTGCGCGACGGCTATGTTCATGCGCGTGCCCCCGGCGGCCTTCGGGGTGGTGTGGTCGAATTCCCTTTCGTCTCGGTCGGGGCCACGGAAAACGCGCTCATGGCCGCGACGCTGGCCAAGGGCACGACCGTGCTGAAAAACGCCGCGCGCGAGCCGGAGATCGTCGATCTTGCGCAATGCCTGCGCAAGATGGGCGCGCAGATCGAGGGCGAGGGCACATCCACCATCACCATTCAGGGCGTGGACCGGCTTGGCGGGGCGACCCATGCGGTTGTCCCGGACCGGATCGAGCTTGGCACCTACATGCTGGCGCCTGCAATCTGCGGTGGCGAGGTGGAATGCCTCGGCGGGCGGATCGAGCTTGTCGCCGCCTTCTGCGAGCGGCTCGATGCGGCGGGCATCTCCGTGGAGGAAACCGCCACGGGCCTCAAGGTCGCGCGCAGGAATGGCCGGGTGCGCGCCGTCGATGTGGTGACAGAGCCTTTCCCCGGCTTTCCCACCGATCTTCAGGCGCAGATGATGGCGCTGCTGACCACGGCGGATGGGGTTTCGGTGCTCGAGGAGCGCATATTCGAGAACCGCTTCATGCACGCGCCCGAACTCATGCGCATGGGCGCGCGCATCGAGGTGCATGGCGGCACCGCCACGGTCACCGGTGTCGAGCATCTCAAGGGCGCGCCGGTAATGGCCACCGATCTGCGCGCCTCGGTCTCGCTCATTCTTGCAGGGCTGGCGGCGGAGGGCGAGACCATCGTAAACCGCGTCTATCACCTTGATCGCGGTTATGAGCGGGTCGAGGAAAAGCTGGGCGCAGTCGGCGCGAAAATAGAGAGGATCAGCGGCCAATGACACGCGATGCCACATTCGAGGAGGGGCGCGAGGCGCCGCTCAATCTTGGCGCGCTCGACCCCGATGATCTGCAAGTGATCTCGGGCCTGGCACAAGATGCGGTCTTTCCGATCACCGAAATGACTTGGGTGGCGAAGGACCGCCGCTTTGCGCTGCTCATAAACCGCTTCCGCTGGGAGGATACTGCGCGCGAACGGCACGGGCCGGAGCGTGTGCAATCGCTTCTGGTGATCGACACCGTGCTGAGCGTGGCCAGCCACGGGATCGACCGCTCGGACCGCGATACGGTTCTGTCGCTGCTCTCGCTCGCCTTCGAGCCGTCAGTGGACGGCGCGGGCCACGTAATCCTGACGCTCGCGGGCGATGGCGCGATCCGGCTAGAGGTCGAGGCGCTTGAGGTGTCGCTCAAGGACGTGACCCGCCCTTACCGCGCCCCCTCGGGCAAGGTGCCGCAGCACGATATCTGACTGCGGCAAGGACTTGAGCCTTGTCCCCGCCCCGGCTATCCCGCCTGCGCAAAGGAACCGCCCATGCCGATCACCCTTGATGCATCCCAGCCCGATTTCGAGGCCCGTTTCACCGCGCTGCTTTCGGCCAAGCGCGAGGACAGCCCCGACGTGGATGACACCGTGGCCGCGATCATTGCCGATGTGCGCGCGCGCGGTGATGCGGCCGTGATCGAGCTGACCGCGCAGTTCGATCGGATGACGCTGACGCCCGACACGCTGCGATTTTCGGAGGCCGAGATCGACGCGCTGATCGCGCGGGTGCCGCAGGCAGAGCGCGACGCGCTCGATCTGGCCGCCGCGCGCATCCGGGATTACCATGCGCGCCAGATGCCCGAAGATGCAAGCTGGACCGACGAGAGCGGCGCCACGCTTGGCTGGCGCTGGTCGCCCGTCTCGGCGGCGGGGCTTTACGTGCCGGGTGGCCTCGCCTCTTACCCGTCTTCGGTGCTGATGAACGCGATCCCGGCCAAGGTCGCGGGGGTCGAACGCCTTGCCGTCACCGTGCCTACGCCGGACGGTCAGGCCAATCCGCTGGTGCTGCTGGCGGCGCGGCTGGCCGGGGTGGACGAGGTGTATCGCATCGGCGGCGCGCAGGCCATCGCCGCGCTTGCCTACGGCACGCAGAGCATCGCTCCGGTGGACAAGATCACCGGGCCGGGCAACGCCTATGTTGCCGCCGCCAAACGGCGGGTCTTCGGCAAGGTCGGCATCGACATGATCGCGGGGCCGTCGGAGATTCTCGTAATCGCCGACAGAGGACAGAACCCTGATTGGATCGCCCTCGACATGCTCAGTCAGGCCGAGCATGACGAAAGCGCGCAGGCCATCCTGATCACCGATGATGCGGGCCTCGCGCGCGCGGTTGCCGCCGCCATCGAGGCGCGGCTGGAGACGCTGGAGCGGCGCGCCATCGCAGGGGCAAGCTGGCGCGATTACGGCGCCATCATCACCGTGCCGGATCTCGCCACCGCCGCCGCGCTCAGCAACCGCGTCGCGCCCGAACATCTTGAGCTTTGCGTGACTGACCCGGAGGCCCTGGCCCGCGAGATCACCCATGCGGGCGCGATCTTTCTGGGGGCCTGGACGCCCGAGGCCATCGGCGATTACGTGGGCGGGCCGAACCATGTGTTGCCCACGGCGCGCTCGGCGCGGTTCTCCTCGGGCCTGTCGGTGCTCGATTTCCTCAAGCGCACCACGCTGGCGAAAATGACCCCTGAGGCGCTGGCGGCCATCGGCCCCGCCGCCGAGACATTGGCCCGCGCCGAGAGCCTCGAGGCGCACGGCCTGTCGGTGCGCGCGCGGCTCGATCACTTGAACCGCTGAGGGCAAGGGGCAAGGCGGCAGGCACAAGCGGTTGACGGACGACCCTGCGCGATGCGCGCGGGCGTTAACCGGAATTTCCGGCTGTCGTTGCCGGTGTGCAGAGACATGTGGCACTATGGCGCGGTAGCTTGCAAGGTGGTGCCATGTTGCTGATCGCCAGTCTTCTGGGTCTGGTGGCCGTTTCGGCCACGGCCTTTGTCGGTTTCGGCGATGATATCGGCGAGGAGGAACCGGGCGATCCGCAGCCTCGGGACATTGTCGCGGAAGATGATGCCGGGCCTGATCTTCTCGACGCGATTGCGGGCACTGGCGACACGGTCGGCGAGGTCTGGAATGACAATGCTCCCTTGCCCGGAAACGGTTACGTCATTGTCGAAGGCGGCGCGTCGGGTGACGCAATCACCGGCAGCGATGCGCCGGAAATGATCCTCGGGCGCGATGGCGATGACACGATCGAGGCGGGCGCGGGTGCCGATGAGGTGCGCGGCGGTGCGGGCGATGACGTGATCCGGGGCGGCGAGGGGGCGGATACATTGCACGGCGATGACGGCGGTGACCTGCTCGACGGGGGGGCAGGAGATGACCGGCTTTTCGGCCATAACGGCGACGACTCGATCCTGGGTGATGCGGCCGATGACAGCCTCGTGGGGGGCGCGGGCAATGATACGCTTCTTGGCGGCGACGGGGATGATGCGCTTCATGGCGCGCTTGACGATGACTGGCTGCATGGCGGGATGGGGTCGGACACGCTCTTTGGCGGGCATGGCAATGACATGGTGATCGGCATCGTTGACGATCCCGGGACCACGCGGCTCGACGATATCGACGATGCGCGCGATTTTCTCAATGGCGGCGGCGGCGATGACGTGATCCTTGCCGGACGGGGCGACGTTGTCACAACCGGCAGCGGCGCGGATACGGTCCTGCTCGGCGATTGGCTGGCGGCGGAGCACCAGGCGGAGATCCTCGATTTCTCCGCCTCCGAAGATATGCTGATGGTGTTCTACGACGAAACCGGGCCGGAGCCGAATATCTCTCTTGAACCCGATGCGGACAATCCCGCCGATCAGCGCCTCCTGCTCGACGGGGTCGAGATCGCGCGCATCGCCGATGCGGCGGGCGTGACGCTCGCGCATGTCACGTTGGTGCCGCAAGCGGAGTTGACGACAATCGCACGGCTGTGAGGGCCGATTTCCGCTTTCCATTCCGGCGCAACTCTCCTATATGCGCCTATCCTTCGGGTTCTGGCCCGTTGCGACCCGGACCTTGCTGGACGACATCCCGGCTTGCGCCCGTCACATTCTGATAAAAGGAGATCCCGATGTCGATCACTGTCGAAGAAAAGGCCCGCGTCATCAAGGAATTCGCGACCAAGGAGGGCGACACCGGCTCTCCCGAAGTTCAGGTTGCGATCCTCACCTCGCGGATCACCACGCTCACCGAGCATTTCAAGACCCACAAGAAGGACAACCACGGCCGCCGTGGTCTTCTGATGATGGTCGCACAGCGCCGCAAGCTGCTTGATTACCTCAAGCGCAAGGAAGAGGCGCGCTATACCGACCTCATCAAGCGTCTCGGCATCCGCCGCTGAGCGCGCGCTTGGTCGTTTGAAGTGCAAAGGGGCCCATGGGGCCCCTTTGTCGTATCGCGCCCCGCATTGTCTGCCCTTTCCAAATCGTCAAAAAACATGTATCCGGCCCCCACATCTGAGACGTGACGCCCTGGCCCCGGCGCATGGTATGGTTGAAAGGGGTCGGCGGCAATGGGGCCGCCATGGCAACGGAGGACCCGGGATACGCCCGGGAGTGCCTCCAAGAGGATATATGATGTTCAACGAAACGAAGAAGACGATGCAGTGGGGCGAAGAGACGCTCACGCTGGAAACCGGCAAGATCGCCCGTCAGGCCGACGGCTCCGTGATCGCCACGCTTGGCGAGACCTCGGTCATGGCCAACGTGACCTTTGCCAAGGAACCGAAGCCGGGATTGGATTTCTTTCCGCTGACGGTCCATTATCAGGAGAAATATTACGCCGCAGGCAAGGTGCCCGGCGGCTTTTTCAAGCGCGAGGCGCGCCCCTCTGAGAAGGAAACGCTGACCGCGCGGCTGATCGACCGACCGATTCGCCCGCTTTTCGTGCCCGGCTTCAAGAACGAGACGCTGGTCATGTGCACCGTACTCAGCCACGATCTGGTCAATGACCCGGATATGGTGGCGATGATCGCGACCTCCGCCGCGCTGACCATTTCGGGCGCGCCGTTCCGCGGGCCGATCGGCGCCTGCCGTGTGGGATTTGTGGATGGGGAATATATCCTCAACCCCGAGATCGACGACATGCACAATCTGCGCTCGAATCCCGAGCAGCGGCTTGATCTGGTGGTCGCGGCCACCCGCGATGCGGTGATGATGGTCGAATCCGAGGCCTATGAGCTTACGGAAGACGAGATGCTCGGCGCGGTCACCTTCGCGCATGAGCAGATCAAGCCGGTCTGCGACCTGATCATCGAATTCGCCGAGGAATGCGCGAAAGAGCCCTTCGACTTTACCCCGCCGGATTATTCCGCGCTTTACGCCGCCGTGAAGGCCGCCGGTGAAGAGCAGATGCGCGCCGCTTTCGCCATCCGCGACAAGCAGGAACGCACCCATGCGATTTCCGCCGCTAAAGAGGCGATCAAGGCGCAACTGACCCAAGAACAGCTTGACGATGCCAGTCTCGGGTCTGCCCTGAAAAAGCTCGAGTCGGTCGTGCTGCGCGGCGATGTCGTCAAGAACGGCAACCGCATCGACGGGCGTCGTCTGGATGAGATCCGGCCTATCGTGTGCGAAACCGGCCTTCTGCCGCGCACGCACGGTTCGGCGCTCTTTACCCGTGGCGAGACGCAGGCGCTGGTGGTGACCACGCTTGGCACCGGCGATGACGAGCAGTTCGTCGATGCGCTGCACGGGAATTTCAAATCGAACTTCCTGCTGCATTACAACTTCCCGCCCTATTCGGTCGGCGAAGCCGGGCGCGTCGGCCCTCCGGGGCGTCGTGAGATCGGCCATGGCAAGCTCGCCTGGCGCGCGCTTCAGGCGGTGCTGCCACCGGCGACGGATTTCCCTTACACCATCCGTCTGGTGTCGGAGATCACGGAATCGAACGGCTCTTCGTCCATGGCCTCGGTCTGTGGCGGGTCGCTGGCGATGATGGATGCGGGCGTGCCGCTCAAGACCTCGGTCGCGGGTGTGGCCATGGGCCTTGTCCTTGAAGAGGACGGATCGTTCGCCATCCTGTCGGATATTCTCGGCGACGAGGACCACCTCGGGGACATGGATTTCAAGGTGGCGGGCACGGCCGACGGCATCACTTCGCTGCAAATGGACATCAAGGTCGCGGGCATCACGCCCGAGATCATGAAACAGGCACTGGCGCAGGCGCGCGAGGGCCGGATGCATATCCTGGGCGAGATGGACAAGGCGCTTTCGGGGGCCAATGATTTCTCGGTCCACGCACCCCGGATCGAGACCATGCAGATCCCCACCGACAAGATCCGCGAAGTCATCGGCTCGGGTGGCAAGGTGATCCGCGAGATCGTCGAGGTATCGGGAGCCAAGGTCGATATCAACGACGAAGGCATCATCAAGATCGCCTCGCCCAATGGCGAGTCGATCAAGAAGGCCTATGACATGATCTGGTCCATCGTGGCGGAGCCCGAAGAGGGCGGCGTCTACAAGGGCACGGTCGTCAAGATCGTCGATTTCGGCGCCTTCGTGAACTTCTTCGGCAAGCGCGACGGGCTGGTGCATGTCAGCCAGATCGAGAACCGCCGCCTGAACCATCCCTCCGATGTGCTCAAGGAAGGTCAGGAAGTCTGGGTCAAGCTTCTGGGCTTTGATGATCGCGGCAAGGTCCGCCTGTCGATGAAGGTCGTCGATCAGGAGACCGGTGAAGAGGTCAAGGCGGAAGAAGCGGCAGACTGAGCCGCGTTCTCGTCGCATGAAGAAAAGCGCGTCGCAGCCCCTGCGGCGCGCTTTTTTCTTGTCGCGCCCGGTTCTGGTGCAAGCATCTTTGCCACCAGACGGCATCATCTCGCGCGGCGCCATGGCGTCATCATGGCTGGGAGAAAGTCACGTCCGTTTCGGCCGAACATGGAACAAGCGCACTGTCGCCGTTCAGGACGGCGAGGCGTGGCCGGAGCGCGGTCGATTTTTGCTGAAATGGGGTGTTGACAGGGGCTTTGCCACTCCTTACCTAACGCTCGTTAGCACTCATCATGAGAGAGTGCTAATGGCCCTGAAGGGCCATGAAAATAGAAACTTTGAGCCAAGGAGCCTCGAAGATGGCATTCAAACCGCTGCATGACCGCGTGCTCGTCCGTCGCGTTGAGAGCGAAGAAAAGACCAAGGGCGGCCTCATCATCCCCGACACCGCCAAGGAAAAGCCCAGTCAGGGTCTGGTTGTCGCCGTGGGCGAAGGCGCACGCAAGGACAACGGCGAGCTGATCCCCATGGCCGTCGCGGCCGGTGACACCATCCTGTTCGGCAAATGGTCGGGCACCGAGGTGACGGTTGATGGCGAAGAGCTGTTGATCATGAAGGAAAGCGACATCCTCGGCATCATCGAGGACGAGAAGGCGGCAAAGGCGGCCTGAGCCGTCGATCCGTTTTCCATTCGCACAAACATCCACGATATCAGGAGAGTCTGAACATGTCTGCTAAAGATGTACGATTCAGCAACGACGCCCGCTCGCGCATGCTGCGCGGCGTCAATGTATTGGCCGATGCGGTCAAGGTGACGCTCGGCCCCAAGGGCCGCAACGTGGTTCTCGAAAAGAGCTTCGGCTCGCCGCGCATCACCAAGGACGGTGTCAGCGTCGCCAAGGAAATCGAACTGGAAGACAAGTTCGAGAACATGGGCGCGCAGATGGTCAAGGAAGTTGCCTCGCGCACCAATGACGAGGCCGGCGACGGCACCACCACCGCGACCGTTCTTGCGCAGGCGATCGTGAAAGAGGGCCTCAAGGCCGTCACCGCCGGCATGAACCCGATGGACCTCAAGCGCGGCATCGACCTTGCCACCGCCAAGGTCGTCGAGCACATCAAGGCCGCCGCCCGCACCGTCGAGAACTCCGACGAAGTGGCGCAGGTCGGCACCATTTCGGCCAATGGCGAGGTCGAGATCGGCCGCTTCATCGCCGACGCGATGCAGAAAGTCGGCAACGAGGGTGTGATCACCGTCGAGGAAAACAAGGGTCTCGCCACCGAGGTCGAAGTGGTCGAGGGGATGCAGTTCGATCGCGGCTACCTGTCGCCCTATTTCGTCACGAATGCCGACAAGATGATCGCCGATCTGGACGATGTCCTGATTCTGCTGCACGAAAAGAAGCTTTCGTCGCTTCAGCCGATGGTGCCACTGCTCGAATCGGTGATCCAGTCGCAGAAACCGCTCTTGATCATCGCCGAGGACGTGGAAGGCGAGGCGCTTGCCACGCTCGTCGTCAACAAGCTGCGCGGCGGTCTCAAGATCGCGGCGGTCAAGGCCCCCGGCTTTGGTGATCGCCGCAAGGCCATGCTCCAGGATCTCGCCATCCTGACCGGCGGTCAGGTGATCTCGGAAGACCTTGGCATGAAGCTCGAGAATGTCACCATCGACATGCTCGGCCGCGCCAAGAAGGTCTCGATCACCAAGGACGAGACCACCATCGTCGATGGCTCGGGCGACAAGGCCGAGATCGAGGCCCGCGTGTCGCAGATCCGTCAGCAGATCGAGGACACCACCTCGGATTATGACCGCGAGAAGCTTCAGGAGCGCGTGGCCAAGCTCGCCGGTGGCGTTGCCGTCATCCGCGTCGGTGGCATGACCGAAACCGAAGTGAAGGAGCGCAAGGACCGCGTCGATGACGCGCTCAACGCGACCCGAGCGGCCGTGCAGGAAGGTGTCGTTGTCGGCGGTGGCGTGGCCCTCGTGCAGGGTGCCAAGGCGCTGGCCGGTCTGACCGGGGCCAACGCGGACCAGAACCGCGGTATCGAGATCGTGCGCCTTGCGCTCGAGGCACCGCTGCGCCAGATCGCAGAGAACGCCGGTGTCGACGGCTCGGTCGTTGCGGGCAAGGTGCGCGAGAGCGAAGACCTCAAGTTCGGCTACAACGCCCAGACCGAGGAATATGGCGACATGTTCAAGTTCGGCGTGATCGACCCGGCGAAGGTTGTGCGCACCGCGCTTGAGGATGCGTCCTCGATCGCCGGTCTGCTCATCACCACCGAGGCGATGATCGCCGACAAGCCGCAGAAAGAGAACGCCGGCGGCGGCGGGATGCCCGACATGGGCGGCATGGGCGGCATGATGTAAGCCAGCCCTTGCAGGCAAACGGAAAGGGTCGCGCGCGTCGCGGCCCTTTTTTCATTGGTGCGCGCCCTGTGAGCGCGGATTGTGAGTATTTTAGGAACGATGAAACGCGCGGTCAATCGCCTTCGGCCAGAAGCGCGGCGAGACCGCTGCGGTAGTCGGGATGGCGCAGGGTGACGCCCAGTTCTTCCTTCAGGAGGCGGTTCGAGACGCGTTTCGATTCGGCGTAGAAGCTGCGGGCCATCGGCGAGAGATCGGCCGCGTCATAGGGCACGGCCTCGGGCACCGGCAGGCCCAGGAGATGCGCGGCATGGGCGATCACGTCCTCGGGTGGGGCCGGGTCATCATCGCAGAGATTGTAGACCGCACCGGGCCGGGGGCGGGCGATGGAGGCGGCGAGCGCCTGCGCGATGTCCTCCACATGGATGCGGCTGAACACCTGCCCCGGCTTGACGATGCGGCGCGCGGTGCCCTGCCGGACCTTCTCGAACGGGCCGCGACCGGGGCCGTAGATGCCCGCAAGCCGGAAGATATGAAGCGGCAGGGCAGGGATGGATTGCCAGTCGGCTTCCGCCGCGACGCGCAACCGGCCGCGTTTGGTGGTGGGGGCGAGGGGCGTTTCCTCATCCACCCATCCGCCTTGATGATCTCCATAGACGCCGGTGGTCGAGAGATAGCCCGCCCAGTCGAGGCCGGGGGCAAGCGCCGTTATTTCGGCGCGGTAGCGTGCCAGCACCGGGTCGCCCGCCTCCGAGGGGCCAGCGGAATCGAGCAAATGGGTTGCCTCTGAAAAGGCGTCGGAGAGGTCGTCGCCCCATATGACCGGCTCGATGCCGGTTTCGGCTAGGTGCGCGGCCTTTGCAGGGTCGCGCGTGGTGCCGATGATGCGCCAGCCCTGCGGCAAGAGCAGCCGCGCCAGCGCCTGCGCCGAATAGCCGTGCCCGAAGGAGAGAAGCACTTGGGTCATGCTTCCTTTGTGGCCGGGCAGGCGGGCTTTGGCAAGCTTCCGCCTGTGCAGGAAAGGCGAGGTGGACGACGCGCGCGCGGACGGGCATGTTTTGCGCGAACCGTTCACATGCGAGGTGCCATGTCCCGTCTCAGTCGCCGCGCCGCCCTTGTCCTCTGTCTTGCCGCTGCCGCTTGTGCGGAAGTGCCCGAGGTGAGCCGCGCCGCGCCGCCCGACCTGTTCGCGCCGCCGCTCTATCCAAACGAGACGCCGGAACTGCGGCGCCTCATCAACCACTATGCCGATCATTACGAAGTGCCACGCGCGCTTGTGCATCGGCTGGCGATCCGTGAGAGCACGCACAGGCCCGAGGCGCGCAACGGCCCCTATTATGGCCTGTTGCAGATCCTGCCGCAGACCGCACGCGCCATGGGCCATGGCGGCCCGCCATCGGAGTTGCTCGACGCCGAAACGAACCTGAAATACGGCGTGAAATACCTGCGCGGGGCGTGGCTTGTGGCCGGGGGCGATCCGGATGCGGCGATCATGTGGTATGCGCGCGGCTATTATTACGAGGCCAAGCGCCTGGGGCTTCTGGTCGAGACCGGGTTGCGTCCGGCCTGAGCCGTTTCAGAACCGGTTGGCGTCATAGGGCGCAAGATCGAGATTGGGGCGCCGGTCGCTGAGCAGGTCGGCGAGGAGGCGGCCGGTCTTGGGCCCTGCGGTCAGCCCGATATGCTGATGACCGAAGCCTGCATAGACCCCGGTTGCGCCGATCTCGCCGATCAGCGGCAGGCTGTCGGGGGTGGAGGGGCGAAAGCCCATCCATTCCTCGACCCCCTGATAACGCAGATCGGGAAAGACGCGGGCGATCTCGCGCCGGATCATGGCAAAGGGGGCGCGCGAGGCAGGCGCCTCTATCCCGCCAAGCTCGACCGTTCCGGCGCAACGCAGCCCGTGGGTCATGGGCGTCACGCCGAATTTGCCGCGTGCCATCATCAGGGGTTGACGCGGCATCTGCGATGGTTCCGCCAGGTGAAGATGATAGCCGCGCTCGGCCTCGAGCGGCATCCTGAGGCCAAGCTTGCGCATCAGCGGTTTGGACCATATCCCCGCCGTCAGCACAGCGGCGTCGCACGTCAGGGTGCCCGCATCCGTCTCTACCGCCGTTACACGACCACCCGTGAGCGTGATGTCGCGCACCTCGGCGCGGCGATACGTGCCGCCCTCGGCCTGCAAAACCATGGCCAGATCGGCCATGTAGGCCCCGGGATTGAGCACATGCCCCTGCGCGCGCAGGATCGCCAGGCAGCGGATCGCGGGGCCAAGCATCGGTTCGGCCTCCTGCACGGCGTCGCCTTCGATCACCTCGGGGGTGAAACCGGCCTCGCGTTTGAACCGCCAGCCGTAGCTGTCCGCATCAAAGGCCGCCCGACTGTCATAGGCATAGGCCAGATCGCTGGTGGCGAGCCATTTTTCGGCCTGCGTGCCACGCGTCAGCGCACGGTGTTGATCGACGCTGTCGGCGAGGATGGGAATAAGCCCCTCGATCATGCGGGCCGTATCGCGCGGGTTGGCGTTGCGCGCGAATTGCCAGAGCCAGGGCGCAAGACGCGGCAGATCGCGCCAGCGCAGCCAGAGTGGGGCGTCCGGATCGATCAGGTATTTGAGGGCGGTTTTCAGCAGCCCCGGCGTGTTGACCGGCACGATGGCCCATTGCGCCAGCAACCCGGCATTGCCGAAGGACGCGCCCGCCCCGGGGTGCTCGCGGTCGAGCAGGGTCACGCGATGGCCCGCGCGGGTGAGCCAGATCGCGGCCGAGAGGCCGCAGATACCGGCGCCGATGACGATGACGTTGCGGGAAGCAGACATGCGTGCGGGCCTCATGGGTTGGAGCGCCGCCAAGGAAGCGCAGCACGGGCGCGGGCGCAAGCCCCTATGTGGCCGCCGCTCAGCGCAGCGCGCGGCCCTTGAGGATCGCATCCGCGCCAAAGCGGGCGCGGATGCGGTCGGTCGCGCGCTCGGCCTCGGCGCGGCGGGGGGCATCGGGGTCAAGCAGGTCGCCCGCGCGGTCGGCCTCCGCCTCTGGCAGGAGGTCAGACAGCCCGACCCCAATAAGCCGCCACGCCACGCCCTGCGGCGTCTGGTCCATCAGGGCGCGGGCCGCGCGATAGAGCGTGTCGGCAAGCTGTGTCGGCTCGCGCAACGACTGGCGTCGGGTAAGCAGCCCGTGATCCGCGCGTTTGAGCTTGAGCGTGACCACGCGACCGGCGAGCGCGCGCGCCTTGGCGCGGTCGGCCACCTTTTCCGAGAGCCGCCACAGGTGCCCGTCGAGCAGATCCGCGTCGGAAATATCCTCGGCAAAGGTGGTCTCGTTCGAGATCGACTTGACCGGCGCATCGGCCGAAACGCGGCGGCGGTCCTGCCCGCGCGCGAGATGCCAGAGGCGCTCGCCCATCGACCCGAATCGGGCCACGAGATCGGTGCGCTCCCATCGCAGCAGATCGGCAAAGCTGCGGATGCCCGCGCCGTGCAGCGCGGCCAGCGTCGACTGGCCGACGCCCCAGATCAGGCTCACCGGGCGGTCGCGCAGGAAATCGGCGGTCTCGGCCTGCCCGATGACGGAAAACCCGTGCGGCTTGTCGAGATCCGAGGCGATCTTGGCGAGAAACTTGTTGTGGCTGAGACCGATGGAGCCGGTCAACCCAAGCTCTGACCGCATCCGCCGCACGAGGCCCGCAAGCATTACCGCAGGCGGCGCGCCGTGAAGCCGCGCCGTGCCCGAGAGGTCAAGAAACGCCTCGTCGAGCGAGAGCGGCTCGACCGCCGGGGTCAGGTCCAGCATCATCGCGCGAATGGCGCGCGAGGCTTCGGCGTAGACAGCCATGCGGGGGCGGATCACCTCGGCCTCGGGGCAGAGCCGCAGCGCCTGAAACATCGGCATGGCCGAGCGCACGCCCCGGATACGCGCGATATAGCACGCGGTCGAGACCACGCCGCGCCGCCCACCGCCGATGATCACCGGGCGCGTGGCAAGCGCCGGGTTGTCGCGCTTCTCGACGCTGGCATAGAACGCGTCGCAATCCATATGAGCAATGGAGAGATCCCAAAGTTCGCGATGTGCCACGATCCGCGGGCTGCCGCAGGCGGGGCAGCGCGCGGCGCTCTCGAACATGTGCAGGCAATCGCGACAAAGGCTTGGCATGATGTCTCCAGTCTACACCGTCGGGCACAGCCTTGGCAGTCTCTTCTTGGCGGTCTAGGTTTGCTCGTGCTTCCCAAGACAGGTGCGCCATGACCCATCGTTTCCCCGTCCGCGTCTATTACGAGGATACCGACATGGGCGGCATCGTCTATCATGCCAATTTCCTGAAATACATCGAGCGCGCGCGCAGTGCCTGGGTCCGCGATCTGGGGATTGATCAGAATGCGATGCGCGCGGGCGGCACGGTTTTCGTCGTGCGCCGGGTGGAGGCGGATTACCTCGCCCCTGCGCGGTTCGACGATGCGCTCGAGGTGGTGACTGAGACCGCTTCGGTCAGCGCGGCGCGTCTGGTGATGGAACAGGTTGTGATGCGCGGGGCCACCGCGCTTTTCCGCGCGATGGTCACGGTTGTCTGCGTCGGACCGAACGGCGCGCCGGTGCGGCTTCCCTCAGTGCTGCGGCCCTGAGCGCCCATTTCTGTTTTCGACCACCCGCAGATACGGGGTAAGGGTCTGCGACTGCGCACCGAATTGCCGGATAACTTCGCTTTCCGGGCGTGTGTCGGGGATGATGACGAGATCGCCCTGATCCCAGTCGGCAGGCGTCGCCACACCGGCCGCATCATGCAGTTGCAGCGCGCGGGTCGTGCGGAGCACCTCCTCGATATTGCGCCCGATGAAGAACGGATACTCAAAGATCAGCCGGATGTGCAGCGCGGGATCGATGAGAAAGCTCTTGCGGATCGGCCAGGTGGTCGATTGCTTGTCGTGCATCATGCCAAAGAGCCGCGACAGCCGGTTACCAGGATCGGTGGCGCAGGGAAAATCCACCGTCAGGCCAAACAGTCGCCGGATGTCGTCATGCCAGGCATGTTGCTCGTCGATGCTGGACCCGGAAAGCGCCAGATTCTTCAGATTGAGCGCCCGGCATTCCTCACCGCAATCAGCGAGGGAGGCCATTTCCGTGGTGCAGACCGGGGTCAGGGCCGCGGGATGGCTGAAGAGATGCACCCAGCTCCCTTCGGCCCATTCCCAGAAGCGGAGCGGACCTTGTGTCGTGGTGACCGTGAAATCGGGAAATACATCCCCGATCTGCGGCAGCCACCGCACGGTTTTGCGCAGGGAACCGGGCAATCTGAGGAACTCGTTATCCGGTCCTCGCGGCGTAAAGAACTGGATGCTCATTGGGCGTGTCTCCCGATTTTTCATGTTAACAGGGCCGATTCACGTCATGATTGCGTGCTTTCGTTTTTGATCGCCTTATTACTCAAGGCTCAAATTGTGATGAAAATTGGGCGCGCGCCACGTCAGCGCGGCAACACCGTCGTTGCAAATCACGAAACACACGAAACAGCGGTGTCGAGTTTTGGCGGGCAGGCGAATATCCGCCGCCCTGAATCGCTATATTTGCCATTCTGCGGCATCTGCACCGATCCTCATGGCTTTCCCTCTGGAAATCGGCTAATTTGACCTTTGATAAGGCCGGAAAACGGCCAGCAGAGGCATAGGCAGGCAAATGGAAGCAGAAACCCTGGCATTGGCGCAGGAGATGGATTTCTCCATGTGGGCGCTGTTCGCGCGCGCCACGCTCATCGTGAAACTGGTCATGTTGATTCTGGTGCTGGCCTCGTTCTGGTCCTGGTCGATCATCATCCAGAAACTCATCACCTATCGCCGCGCCCGCACCGAAGCCGAGATCTTCGACCGCCGATTCTGGTCGGGAGAGCCGCTTGACGGGCTCTACGAAGAGATCGGGCCGGACCCGGCGGGACAGTCCGAGCGGATTTTCGCGGCCGGGATGACCGAGTGGCGGCGCAGCCATCGAAATGACGGCGAGTTGATCGCAGGTGCCACGGCGCGGATCGACCGCTCGATGGATGTGGCCATCGCCAAGGAATCCGAGGGCTTGCAAGGCGGGTTGCAGGTGCTGGCGACCGTGGGGTCCACCGCGCCCTTCATCGGGCTTTTCGGCACGGTCTGGGGCATCATGCACGCCTTTGTCGAGATCGCGGCGCAGCAGAACACCAGCCTCGTTGTGGTGGCCCCCGGCATCGCCGAGGCGCTTCTGGCCACCGCGCTCGGGCTTCTGGCGGCGATTCCGGCGGTGATCTTCTACAACAAGCTGAGCGCCGATTCCGACCGCATCGTGGCCGGCTACGAGGCCTTTGCCGACGAGTTCGCCACCATCCTCAGCCGCCAGTTGGACGGTTAGGCCATGGGCGCGGGTGTCATCCAGAAATCCGGCGGCGGCGGGCGGCGCAGACGGGGGCAAGGCCGGTCGCGGCCCATGTCCGAGATCAACGTCACGCCATTTGTCGATGTGATGCTGGTGCTCTTGATCATCTTCATGGTTGCGGCCCCGTTGCTCGTGGTGGGGGTGCCGGTGGAATTGCCGAAAACCGCCGCGAATGCCCTTCCGGGCGATCAGGAAGAGCCGCTTACGGTGACGGTGAGTGCAGACGGGCGCGTGGCGATCCAGACCACCGATGTCCCGCGCGAGGAACTGGTTGCACGGCTGGCGGCGATCGCCGCCGAGCGCTCCGGCTCTCGGGTGTTTCTGCGCGCGGACGGGGCGGTGCCCTATGCCGAGGTGATGCAGGTCATGGGCGCGCTCAATCGCGGCGGGTTCGCCAATATCGGGTTGGTCACGGAAACCGGCGGTCCGGCCCTCGACGGACGCGGCGGCTAGGGCGCGGGGCGCGGGGGCGGCGTGAACACCGGGCAGATCATATCGGGGGCGGGCCATCTGGCATTGATCGGATGGGCCCTCTTCGGGGGCGCGTTCCGCTCCGATCCGCCGCCTTTCGAGGTGGTGGAGGCGATGGCGATTTCCTCTGAAGACTATGCCGCGATCCTGGCCGCCTCGACGGCGCCCGAGGCCGTCGCCAACGTCAATACGCCCGAGCCGCCCGCGCCAGGAGAAAATGCGCCCGCGCTTGCCTCCGAGGCCGACAGCGCACCCGCGCAGAGCCAGCCACCGGCCAACCCCGCACCGCCGCCCGATCCGGTGCCGTCCCCGCCCGAACCCGTGCCCGCCCCTGCGGAGGTGGCCGATACCGCGCCCGAGGTCACGCCACCCGCCGAGGATGTGGCCGCGCTGGTGCCGCAGGTTTCGCCCCGCCCGCAACCGCGCCCCGCACCGCGCGTCGCGCCCGAGCCGGTGGCCCCGTCGGAGCCCGATGTGCGGGTCGATGAGGTGACGCGCCCCGAGGTCGCCCCCGATGCGGGCGCCGTGGTGGAAGAAGCCCCACAGGAGGCAACCGCGCCCGAAGAGGCCGCGACCGAGATCGTGACCGAGGCCGAACGCCCGCGCGATCCGGCCCCGACTTCATCGCCGCGCCCGCGCGCGCGGCCCGCCGTCGCCGCCGCGCGCCCCGATCCCGCACCTGCGCCGACCCCTGCGCCTCCGACCGAGGCCGCCACCCGTCCCGCGCCGGCCCCGGCCCCAACACCGGCCCCGGCCCCCACCCCCCCCGCCACCGACCGTGGCGCGGTCAGCGATGCGCTTGCCGCGGCCCTGGGCCAGGGCACGCCGACGCCCGAGCGCCCCGCCGGCCCGCCGCTCACCGCCGGGGAAAAGGACGCGCTGCGGGTCGCCGTGCAACGCTGCTGGAACGTGGGCAGCCTCAGCTCCGAGGCACTGGCCACCACCGTCGTCGTCAGCGTGCCGATGTTCGAGAACGGCAAGCCCGACACCGGCGGCATAAGGATGCTGAACCATTCCGGCGGCTCCGCCGCCGCCGCGCAACAGGCCTACGAGGCCGCGCGCCGCGCCATCATCCGCTGCGGCAATGACGGCTTCAACCTGCCGCCCGAGAAATTCGAGCAATGGCGTGATATCGAAATGACATTCAACCCGGAGAGAATGAGGATCAAATGATGCGCTCACTCCTGACCCTGCTCGCCGCCCTGACGCTCTGGGCTGCTCCCGCAACGTCCCAGCAAGGCGGTCCGCTCCGGCTCGAGATCACCGAAGGCGTGATCGAACCGATGCCGGTGGCGGTGCCCGATTTCGTGGCCGACACGCCTGCGGCGCAGGAGTTTGCCCGCAACATCGCCCGCGTGATCGCCGCTGATCTGACCGGCACCGGCCTTTTCCGCGAAATCCCCGCCGAGGCCCATATCAGCCGGATCACCAGCTTTGAAAGCCCGGTGCAGTTTGCCGACTGGCGCGCGATCAACGCGCAGGCGATGGTCACGGGTGCGGTCAATGTGGACGGGGCGGGGCGCGTGGTGGTGCGGTTCCGCATCTACGATGTCTTCGCCGGACAGGAGCTTGGCCAGGGTCAGCAGCTTGTCGGCCAGCGCGACGGC
This sequence comes from Alphaproteobacteria bacterium HGW-Alphaproteobacteria-1, assembly GCA_002842985.1. Classification (GTDB taxonomy): domain Bacteria; phylum Pseudomonadota; class Alphaproteobacteria; order Rhodobacterales; family Rhodobacteraceae; genus Roseovarius. Next base: position 17,886 of record PHEQ01000003.1, on the reverse strand, counting down.
TGGCGGCGTATCGCGCACAAGGTGGCCGATCAGGTCTATGCCCGCATCACCGGCGAGGGCGGTTATTTCGACAGCCGTGTGGTGTTCGTCTCCGAAAGCGGCCCCAAGAACCAGCGCGCCAAGCGGCTGGCGATCATGGATTACGACGGTGCGAACATCCAGTTCCTGACCGATGCCGCGTCGATCGTGCTGGCGCCGCGCTTCTCGCCCACGGGCGACCGGGTTCTTTATACCAGCTACGAGACCGGATTCCCGCGCATCTACGTGCTCGACGTTGCCAGCGTGGGTCGGCGGGCGCTGCCGACGCTGGACGGAACGATGGCCTTTGCGCCGCGCTTCTCGCCGGACGGGCGCACAGTGCTCTACTCGCTGACGCAGGGCGGCAATACCGACCTTTACTCCATGGATATCGGCTCGGGCGCGAGCACGCGGCTGACCACCGCGCCCTCGATCGAGACCGCCCCGAGCTATAGCCCGGATGGCCGCCAGATCGTTTTCGAGAGCGACCGCTCGGGCACGCCGCAGCTCTATATCATGAGTGCAAGCGGGGGCGAGGCACGGCGGATCAGTTTCGGCGAGGGCCGTTATGGAACACCGGTCTGGTCTCCGCGTGGCGATCTCGTCGCCTTTACCAAGCAATCCAAGGGCCGGTTTCATATCGGCGTGATGCGCGTGGATGGCAGCGAGGAGCGGCTTCTGACCGCGTCGTTCCTCGACGAGGGGCCGACATGGGCCCCCAACGGCCGCGTCATCATGTTCACCCGCGAGACGCAGGGCGCTCAGGGCGAGGCGCGGCTTTATTCGGTCGATATCACCGGGCGCAACCTGCGGCAGGTGGCGACGCCGGGCGGCGCGAGCGATCCCTCCTGGGGACCGTTGCAGAACTGAAGCAGGACTGACAGGGCGCACGCCCTGTGCTAGAACACACCCAATCAAGAGGAACGGGGCTGACATGACCTATCTGAGCAAGACGATGATTCTGGTGGCCGGGCTGGCGCTGGCTGCCTGTACCAATCCCAACCGGTTCGAAGATCAGGCCGGGGCCGGTCTCGGCGGCGGTGGCTTTGGCGCCGGGGCCGGGTCGGTATCTGACCCCACCTCGCCTGCTTATTTCCAGCAGGCGATCGGGGACCGGGTGCTATTTGCGGTGGATCAGTCCACGCTGTCGCCGACGGCACAGGCGACGCTTGACGGACAGGCCGGGTGGCTGATGACCAACCGCGATTTCACCGCTGTGATCGAGGGCCATGCCGACGAACAGGGCACGCGCGAATACAACCTGGCACTTGGCGCGCGGCGCGCGAACGCTGTGCAGGAATATCTGGTGAGCCGGGGGGTGGCGGGCAACCGCCTCCGGGTGGTGAGCTTCGGCAAGGAGCGGCCCATCGAGATTTGCAGCGACGAGTCCTGCTATGCCAAGAACCGCCGCGCTGTGACCGTGCTGGCCGCAGGTCTGGGCAGTTAAATGGCGATGAAGCGTGCGTTTCTGGGGCCGCTTGTTGCGCTGATGCTCGTCGCTCCGCACGGGGCCGCCGCTCAGGCCACCGAGACCCTCGCCGATATCCGGCAGGAACTTGCCGTGCTCTTCGTCGAGTTGCAAAAGCTCAAGCGCGAGCTGAGCACGACCGGCGGCGCGGGGCAGCTTGCCGGGGGCGGCTCGCCGCTTGACCGGTTGAACGCGATCGAATCAGAGGTGCAGCGGCTCACGTCGAAAACCGAGGAGCTGGAGTTTCGCATCGACCGCGTGGTGAGCGACGGCACCAACCGGGTGGGCGATCTGGAGTTTCGGCTCTGCGAGCTGGAGCCGGGCTGCGATATCGGCGCGCTGGAGCCGGGCAGCACCCTGGGCGGCGTGATCCCGCAGACGGGGGGCGGCGGAGCGATATCCGCGCCCACGCCCGCGCCCGCCCCTGGCGGTCCACAGCTTGCCATGGGCGAGCGCGACGATTTCGAGCGCGCTCGCGCCGCCTTTGACGCGGGCGATCACGCGGGCGCGGCCGAGCAGCTTGGGGCCTTCCTTGCCACCTATCCCGGCAGCCCGCTCGCCGGTCAGGCGGGCCTCTTGCGCGGGCGCGCGCTAGAGGCGGCAGGCCAGCAAAGCGCCGCCGCGCGTGCCTATCTCGACACGTTCAGTGCCGCCCCCGATGGACCCGAAGCCCCAGAGGCGCTCTATAATCTGGGTCGCGCGCTGGGCGTGCTTGGCCAGACCGACGAGGCCTGCGTCACGCTGGGACAGGTTACGCCGCGCTATCCGGGCGCGGCGGCGGCGGCCGAGGCACAGGCGGAAATGGCCCGGCTCGGCTGTTCGTGAGCAGTGGCTGCCCGGCGCGCGGGGTGGTGGCGGATCACTTCGCCCCTGCCCCGCCGCGCATTTTGGGCGTTGCCGTCTCTGGCGGCAGCGATTCGCTGGCCCTGCTGCACCTTCTGAATGACTGGCGCGGCACGGGGGGACCTTTGCTCCGGGTGGCGACCGTGGATCACCGTTTGCGCGCTGAGGCCGCTGCGGAGGCCGCCGGGGTGGCCCGGCTTTGCGCGGGGCTGGGCGTGGCGCATGACACGCTGCACTGGACCGACCAAGAGGCAGGCGGCAACCTGCCCGACCGGGCGCGGCACGCGCGCTATCGCCTGCTGGCCGATTGGGCGCGGGTCCACGGCATCGCGGATGTGGCCATCGGCCACACGCGCGACGACCTGGCCGAAACGTTCCTGATGCGCCTGGCGCGGGGATCGGGCCTTGACGGGCTTTCGGCGATGCGGGCCCGGTGGCAGGCGGACGGCGTGACCTTTCACCGCCCCATGCTTTTGCTTGGACGCGACGATTTGCGCGACATGCTGCGGGCGCGCGGCGTGCGATGGATCGACGATCCGACCAATGCAGACCCGAAATACGACCGGACACGGGCCCGCACGGCCCTGACCGCCCTTGCACCGTTGGGCATTGACACGGCCACGCTGGCCGTGACCGCGCGGCACCTCGCAGAGGCGCGCACGGCGCTGGACCATCATGCAAGGCAAGCCGCCGAAGCACTGGTTGCGGTCGAGGCGGGCGATCTGCTGCTCGAACGCGAAAGGTTCACCGCCCTGCCCGACGAGACCGCGCGACGTCTGTTGCTGGCGGGGCTGCGCTGGCTGACGGGCGCGGCCTATCCGCCGCGCGGCACGGCCATGACGGATTTGCTGCGCGTCGCACGCGCGGGGCACAGGATGACCCTGCAAGGGTGTTTGCTGAGCGCGGACAGGGCGCATCTCCGCCTGAGCCGGGAATACAGCGCCGTGGCCGGGTGCCGCACCCCGGCAACCGGCCTCTGGGACGGGCGCTGGCGCGCGACAGGCGAGGGTCAGGCCGAAATCGCAGCGCTCGGCCCCGAGGGTCTTTCCGCCTGTCCGGACTGGCGTGCGGGTGGGTTGCCTTATGCAAGCGCGCTGGCGGCACCCGGTCTCTGGCGGGGTGATACACTCATCGCCGCGCCGCTCCATGGTTGGGCCAATGGCTGGCAGCTTTCGCTTGCCCGCCCGCTCGCGGCCTATCTCGACATCGTAATCTCTCATTGAACCCGGCCGAGCGATGTCTATTTAACTGATCAAGCCCTCATGCTATGGGCATTCAGACCGACATTGGGGAGATTTCTCTTGGGCAACGCGCGCAACATCGCCTTCTGGCTGATCCTGTTCCTGCTGATCATGGCGCTTTTCAACCTGTTCAGCGGATCGGGCAACACGCTTCAGAGCCGCTCGGTGCCCTATTCCGAGTTCGTCGCCGCCGTCGATAGCGGCGCAGTCAGCCAGGTCACGCTCGATGGCGAGACGGTGCGCTATCGCGGCAATGACGGCAACGATTACACCACCATCCGCCCCGCAGATGCCGAAATCACGCAACGCCTGATCGACCGGGGCATTCCCGTGAAGGCCGAGAGCCAGCAGCAATCGGGCTTTCAGTCCTTCCTTCTGTCTCTCCTGCCCTTCCTCCTGTTGATCGGGGTCTGGATCTATTTCATGAACCGGATGCAGGGCGGTGGCAAAGGCGGGGCCATGGGTTTTGGCAAATCCAAGGCCAAGATGCTGACGGAAAAGCATGGCCGCGTGACATTTGACGATGTGGCCGGGATCGACGAGGCCAAGGAAGAGCTTGAGGAAATCGTCGAATTCCTGCGCAATCCGCAGAAATTCTCGCGTCTGGGCGGCAAGATCCCCAAGGGGGCGCTTCTGGTGGGCCCTCCGGGCACCGGTAAAACGCTGCTGGCGCGGGCCATCGCCGGGGAGGCGGGCGTGCCCTTCTTCACCATCTCGGGTTCCGACTTCGTGGAGATGTTCGTGGGCGTGGGCGCATCCCGTGTGCGCGACATGTTCGAGCAGGCCAAGAAAAACGCGCCCTGCATCGTGTTCATCGACGAGATCGACGCCGTGGGTCGCCATCGCGGCGCGGGCTATGGCGGCGGCAATGACGAACGGGAACAGACGCTGAACCAGCTTCTGGTGGAAATGGACGGGTTCGAGGCCAACGAGGGCGTGATCATCATCGCCGCCACCAACCGCAAGGATGTGCTCGACCCCGCGCTGTTGCGTCCCGGCCGGTTTGACCGTCAGGTGACCGTGCCCAATCCGGATATCAAGGGCCGCGAGAAAATTCTCAATGTCCATGCCCGCAAGACGCCGCTTGGACCGGATGTTGACCTGCGCCTCATCGCGCGCGGCACGCCGGGCTTCTCGGGCGCGGACCTTGCCAACCTCGTCAACGAGGCGGCGCTGACGGCGGCGCGGATCGGGCGGCGTTTCGTCACCATGGTGGATTTCGAGAATGCCAAGGACAAGGTGATGATGGGGGCCGAGCGTCGCTCGATGGTGCTGACCGACGACCAGAAGGAAAAGACCGCCTATCACGAGGCCGGTCACGCCGTTGTGGGCCTTGCCCTGCCGAAATGCGATCCGGTCTACAAGGCCACGATCATTCCGCGCGGCGGCGCGCTTGGCATGGTCGTGAGCCTGCCCGAGATCGACCGGCTCAACTGGCACAAGGCCGAATGCGAGGAAAAGCTGACCATGACCATGGCCGGCAAGGCCGCCGAGGTGATGAAATACGGCGAGGAGAACGTCTCGAACGGCCCTGCGGGCGACATCCAGCAGGCCAGTGGCCTTGCGCGCGCGATGGTGATGCGCTGGGGCATGTCCGACAAGGTTGGCAATGTCGATTACCAGCAGGCGCATGAGGGCTATATGGGCAACGGCGCCGGCGGGTTCTCGATCTCTGCCCATACCAAGGAGTTGATCGAAGACGAGGTGCGCCGCCTCATAGACGAGGCCTATCAGAACGCCCGTGCCATCCTTGAGGAACGGCAAGAGGAATGGGAGCGGCTGGCGCAGGGCCTGTTGGAATACGAGACGCTGACCGGCGAGGAAATCAAGCGCGTGATGCGCGGCGACCCGCCCATGGCGGATGACGGTGACGGTGGCACACCCGAGGCGGTCAAACCCTCGCTTGCCGCCATTCCGAAGACCAAGCCCAAATCCTCGCGCGGTGCGGGCGACGGCGGGCTGGAGCCTGAGCCCTCGACGTGAGTCCGTCCTCCGCGAAATCAGACTGGAATCCCAAGGCCTATGCGCGCTTTCGTGACCAGCGTCTGCGCCCGGCGCTCGACCTGCTGAACGCGGTCGGGCAGATGGGGGCGGGGGACGTGGTCGATCTCGGCTGCGGCAATGGCGCGATGGCCGAGGCGCTGCGCGCGCGCGCAGGCGGGCGCAACGTGACCGGCGTGGATGCCAGCCCCGCCATGCTGGAGAAGGCGCGGGCGGCAGGCTATGATGCGCTGCAACAGGCCGACATCGCCGACTGGCACCCGCATCGCGCACCGGGGCTGATCTATTCCAACGCTGCGCTGCACTGGGTCGGCGGGCATGAAGCACTGATGCCACGGCTGGCGAGGCTGCTGGGCAAGGGTGGCACGCTGGCAGTGCAGATGCCGCATCAGAACAAGGCCCCCTCGCACCGAGTGTGGCTGTCGCTGGCCGAAGAGCTGTATCCGGGCCGCGCAGAGAAAATGGGCACGCCCGGCGTCATGGCGCCGGTGAAATACGAGGAACTGCTGGCCCCGTTGGGACAGTTCCGCCTCTGGGAGACCGACTATTACCAGCGGCTGACCGCCGAGCCGGGCAGCCATCCGGTACGCCGCTTTACCGAGAGCACCTATGCACGGCCTGTTCTGGCCGCGCTGGACGAGGCGGAGCGCGCCGATCTGATCCGCCGCTACGAGGAGGTGATGCACACTGCCTATCCGGTGCGGGCAGACGGAACGGTGCTGTTCCCGTTCCGGCGGATGTTCTTTACCCTCACCGTCTGAGCGGGTGGCGGTGCCGGATATGAGTATTTCAGGAACGATGAAACGGGGGCCGGGATGCAGGCACTGAAACCGACGGAGTTCACCGCGCGGGTGGTCTGGCTGGGCCGGGTCACGGACCGCGCGGCGCGGCTGGAGGCCGAGGCGCTGGCGGAGGCCGAACTGACATTTGCCGGGATCGCTGGCGAGGCGCATGGCGGGGTGACGCGGCCCTCTTGCAGCCGGGTGCGGGCGCAGCATCCGAGCGGCACCGAAATCCGCAATGTGCGGCAATTGTCGGTGCTTTCGGCAGAGGAACTGGCGGCGATCGCCGGGGAGATGGGGATCGATGCGCTCTATCCGGCCTGGCTGGGTGCGTCGCTGGTGATCGAAGGCATTCCCGATTTCAGCCATGTGCCGCCATCGTCGCGGCTTCAGGCTCCGTCGGGGGCGACTCTTGTGATCGACATGGAGAACCGGCCCTGTCAACTGCCTGCGAAGGTGATCGAGAGGCACAGATCGGGACGCGGCAAGCTGTTCAAGCCCGCCGCCGAAGGGCGGCGCGGCGTCACCGCCTGGGTGGAGCGCGAAGGGCGCATCGCGCTTGGCGATGTGCTGCGGTTGCATGTTCCCGATCAACCGGTCTGGTCGGAACTGGCACGCGCGCGGGGCTGAGGCGGTGCGACACCCCGCCGCAACTGGCGCGGGATATGTCGGAAACGCGGCGCAGCGCGCGGGGCAAAGCCGCTATAGGCGACAGGACGACACCCCCGCAGCCGCGGCCAGAACAGGGACCGACATGAGCTACAAATCCGACATCGAGATCGCGCGCGACGCCAACAAGAAGCCCATTCAGGAGATCGGCGCCAAGCTTGGCATCCCTTCCGAGCATCTGCTGCCCTATGGCCATGACAAGGCCAAGGTCAGCCAAGCGTTCATCGCCTCGGTGCAGGGCAACAAGGCGGGCAAGCTGATCCTTGTGACTGCGATCAACCCGACACCTGCGGGAGAGGGCAAGACCACCACCACTGTGGGGCTTGGCGACGGGCTGAACCGGATCGGCAAGAAGGCCACCGTCTGTATCCGCGAGGCCAGCCTCGGGCCGAATTTCGGGATGAAGGGCGGGGCGGCGGGCGGTGGCCACGCGCAGGTGGTGCCGATGGAGGACATGAACCTTCATTTCACCGGCGATTTCCACGCCATCACCAGCGCGCACAGCCTGCTGTCTGCCATGATCGACAACCATATCTACTGGGGCAACGCGCAGGACATCGACACCCGCCGGGTCGTCTGGCGTCGCGTGGTGGACATGAATGACCGCTCGCTGCGGCAGATCACCTCGTCGCTGGGCGGGGTCTCGAACGGGTTCGCGCGCGAAGACGGGTTCGACATCACCGTGGCTTCAGAGGTCATGGCGATCCTGTGTCTGGCCCGCGATCTCAAGGATCTCGAAGAGCGTCTGGGCTCGATGATCGTCGCCTATCGACGCGACAAGAGCCCGGTGTTCTGCCGCGACATCAAGGCCGAAGGCGCGATGACCGTTCTCTTGAAGGACGCGATGCAGCCCAACCTCGTGCAGACGCTGGAAAACAACCCCGCCTTCGTGCATGGCGGACCCTTTGCCAATATCGCGCATGGCTGCAACTCTGTCATCGCCACCACCACCGCGCTGAAGATCAGCGACTATGTCGTGACCGAAGCGGGGTTCGGGGCCGATCTGGGTGCCGAGAAGTTCATGAACATCAAGTGCCGCAAGGCGGGCCTCGCGCCAGATTGCGTGGTGATCGTGGCCACGGTGCGCGCAATGAAGATGAATGGCGGCGTCGCCAAGGGTGATCTGGGAACCGAGAACGTGGCGGCGGTCAAGGCGGGCTGTCCGAACCTTGGCCGACATATCGAGAACGTCAAGAGCTTTGGCGTGCCGGTGGTCGTGGCGATCAACCATTTCGTCACCGATACCGAGGCCGAGATTGCCGCGGTCAAGGACTATGTGGCCGGTCATGGCGCCGAGGCGGTGCTGTCGCGGCATTGGGAGCTTGGCTCGGAAGGATCAGAGCCGCTGGCGCGCAAGGTGGTCGAACTGGCCGAGGGCGGGACGGGTAACTTCAGGCCCCTTTACCCAGACGAGATGCCGCTTTTCGACAAGATCGAGACCATCGCCAAGCGCATCTACCGCGCTGACGAGGTGCTGGCCGATCAAAAGATCCGCACCCAGTTGAAGGACTGGGAGGCGCAAGGTTACGGCAACCTCCCCGTGTGCATGGCCAAGACGCAATACAGCTTTACCACCGATCCAAACCGGCGCGGCGCGCCCACTGGCCATTCGGTACCAGTGCGCGAGGTGCGGCTGAGCGCCGGGGCGGGCTTTGTCGTGGTGGTCTGCGGTGAGATCATGACCATGCCGGGGTTGCCGTCGAAGCCTGCGGCAGAGAATATCCGCATCAATGACGCAGGCCAGATCGAAGGTCTGTTCTGACAGGCATGGGCCGGGAGAGCCCCCGGCCCGTCGCGCAGATGAAAGGGAACGACATGAGCGCAGACATCATCGACGGCAAGGCCTTTGCCGCCACGATCCGGGGCAAGGTTGCGGAGCACGTCGCGCGCCTGAAAGAGGGGCACGGCATCACGCCGGGGCTGGCCGTGGTGTTGGTGGGCGAGGACCCGGCATCGCAGGTCTATGTGCGCTCCAAGGGCAAACAGACGGTCGAGGCGGGGATGAATTCCTATGAGCACAAGCTTGACGCGGAGACGTCAGAGGCCGATCTTCTGGCGCTGATCGCGCAGCTCAATGCCGACCGGGACGTGCACGGTATCCTTGTGCAACTGCCGCTGCCGGGGCATCTCGATTCCGATCTGGTGATCAACGCGATTGATCCGGCCAAGGATGTGGACGGGTTTCACATCTCCAACGTGGGCCTTCTGGGCACCGGGCAAAAGAGCATGGTGCCCTGCACACCGCTTGGCGCCCTGATGATGCTGCGCGCGCATCTGGGGTCGCTCAGCGGGCTGGATGCGGTGGTGCTGGGCCGGTCGAACATCGTTGGCAAGCCGATGGCACAGCTTCTGCTTGGGGATAGCTGCACGGTGACGGTCGCCCATTCGCGCACACGCAATCTGGCAGATGTGGTGAGGCGCGCCGATATCGTGGTGGCCGCCGTGGGCCGCCCCGAGATGGTGCCGGGGGACTGGATCAAGCCGGGGGCCACGGTGATCGACGTGGGCATCAACCGCATCGAGCGGGACGGCAAGAATGTGCTCGTGGGCGATGTCGATTTCGCCTCGGCGCGGCAGGTAGCGGGCGCGATCACCCCGGTGCCGGGTGGCGTTGGGCCGATGACGATTGCTTGCCTGTTGGCCAATACCGTCACCGCCTGCTGCCGCGCGAATGGGCTGGCAGAGCCGGAAGGGCTGACGGCGTAGGGCGGGCGCGCTATTCAGCGGCCAGAGGCATCTGTTCGGCGCGGCCGATCTCGGCGATTTCGTGGATGACGCCGCGCAGGAGGCGGCGGAAGGCTTCGAAATTGCCGTTGGGGCGAATGAGGCGCTCGTTCATGTAGAGCGCGCGGTCGATTTCGATCTGAACGGCGTGCCGCCCGCGACCGGGCCGCCCGTAGGCCTGTGTGATATAGGCTCCGGCAAAGGGCGTATTGCGCGTCACCAAAAGGCCCGCGCGGGTAAAGGCCGCCTCGATCCGGTCCACGATGGCGGCATCGGCGGCTGCGCCGAAACGATCCCCGAGCACGATTTCAGGGCGGCGCAACCCGCGGCGCGAGACCGCGTCCATCGCCTCGTGCGGCATGGAATGACAGTCGATCAGGATTGATTGTCCGAACATGAGATGCGCCTGATCAAGTTGTCCCTGAAGCGCCTCGTGATAGGGCCGCCAATAGCTGTCGATGCGCGCCTGTGCCTCGGAAAGCGAGATCTTGCCGGAATAGATCGCCTTGCCATTGGCCACCACGCGCGGGATGACCCCGAGACCCGAGGCGACGCGGGGATTGTGGCCTTGACGGCTGACACCTTCGATCAAGGCCGGGTCAAGCTCGTCCGCGCTGCGGTTGAGATCGACAAAAGCGCGCGGCGCACCCGCCATGAGAAACGGCGCGCCCGCGCGCGGGGCGCTGTCGAACAATTGATCGACAAAGGCATCCTCGGACGAGCGCACCGAGTGTTCGTTGAGCGCGGTGCGCCGCAGGAAGGACCACGGATACTCCCGCCCGCTATGCGGCGAGGCGAACACCGCCGATGTGGTGCGCCGTTCGGGATGGATCAGATAATAGGCGGCCTTCGGCATTGCGCGCGCTCCTTGACGATCATAATAGAGCTAAATCATCGTGCTGAAAGCCCTTGATCCCCTCACCGACTCCTTTTATAGACCGCCGGACAGGCGCGGAACTCCGCGCCCCTCTTTGTTACGGGGGGCTGGGGCCGGCCGGGGCGATTAGCTCAGTGGTAGAGCACTTCGTTGACATCGAAGGGGTCACAAGTTCGAACCTTGTATCGCCCACCATGAATTCTCGTTACGTGTCAGGCACGTAGCACCCGCAACCGAGAAGGCGCAGGAGCGCGCCGCGACAGACAGGAGACGACCATGAAGGTTCGCAATTCGCTGCGTTCGCTCAAGAACCGGCACCGCGATTGCCGCGTCGTGCGCCGCAAGGGCCGCGTCTACGTGATCAACAAGACCCAACGCAAGTTCAAGGCCCGCCAGGGCTGAGACCTCGCGCATGCGATGTATCGAGGGCGCGAACCGCAAGGTTCGCGCCCTTCGTCGTGTTGCGGGCGAAGAATGTCGGCCCGATTGATCCTTGTCAGGGCCCTGTCTCGCAGGGTGGGTAAAGATACGCCCCGACAGGACCGAAGGAGGCCCCCATGACCGCACCGCTCGACGGCGTGACTGTTCTTGATCTCACCCATGTGCTTGCGGGGCCGTTCGCCTCGCTGACGCTACGCGATCTCGGCGCGCGGGTGATCAAGGTGGAACGCCCCGGCACCGGTGACGACACCCGGACATTTCCGCCATTCAAGGACGGAGAAAGCGCCTATTTCGCCGCGATCAACCATGGCAAGAAATCCATCGCGCTTGATCTCAAGGCCGACGGTGACCGCGCGATTTTCGAGGCACTCCTCTCCCGCGCCGATATCGTCCTCGAGAATTACCGCCCCGGAGTGATGGAAAAGCTGGGTTATGGCTGGGAGGCGCTTCATGCCCGTTACCCGGCCCTGATCTATGGCGCGGTCAGCGGCTTTGGCCATACCGGCCCGGATGCGGAGCGGCCCGCCTATGACATGGTGGTGCAGGCACGCGGCGGGGTGATGTCGATCACCGGCGAGAAGGACCGCGAGCCGGTGCGCGTTGGCGCCTCGATCGGCGATATCGTGGCGGGAATGTTTCTGGTGCAGGGGGTGCTGGCAGCCCTTCTTGACCGCGAAAAGACCGGGCTGGGGCGCAAGGTGGATGTGGCCATGCTCGACAGCCAGTTGGCGATTCTCGAACATGCCGTGGCGATCACAACGGTCACCGGCACGCCGCCTGCGCCAGCGGGCGCGCGGCATCCCTCGATTACGCCTTTTGAAACATTTCACGCCGCCGACGGCCTGTTTGTCATCGCCGCCGGCAACGATGCGCTTTTCGCGTGACTGTGTGATGTGCTCGGCCTGCCGATTGCGCGCGATCCGCGCTTTGCCACCAATGCGGCGCGATGCGAGAACGCGCGCACACTCAAGCGGTTGATCGAGGCGATCACGCTCGACCGGCCCAAATCCCACTGGATCGAACGGCTGGAGGCCGCAGGCGTGCCCACGGGGCCGATTCAGACCCTGGCCGAAGTGCTGCATGACCGACAGATTCTTGCGCGCAACATGGTGGTGGATGTGCTGGGGGCGGACGGACGGCCCGCCTTTGTGGCCGCGGGCAATCCGATCAAGCTGAGCGGAATGGCCGATCCGGCCACGCGCCCGCCCGCGCCCGCGCTCGATGGCGACCGTGAAGAGATTGTTAACTGGTTGCAAAAGGACGTGAACGGCATGTGAGGCGCATTGGCCCAAGGTCACATGCAGCCTAGACTTGCGGTTATGGAGAAACGCGCCGTCGCCCGCCCCACCCTTCCCGCGCCGCCGCCTCTCAAGGTGGGGGTGATGCGCACGCTTGGCCGGCTCATGCTTGTTGCGGTGCTGGCGGTCGCCTTGCATTTCCTGTTCACATGGGCCGAGGGCTGGATCAGGCAGAATGATTACGGCTGGGCCATGCCGGGGCTGCTGGCCTTGGTGCTTTTGATCTATGCCGTGCTGATCGCCATCCCTTTTGTGCCCGGAGTCGAAATAGGCCTTTCCGTGCTGGCGGCAGGTGGCGCGGAGATCGCCCCTCTGGTGTGGCTTGCGACCGCATCGGGACTGATGCTGGCCTACATGGTGGGCTGCACGTTGCCGCTGGCGTGGCTGCACCGGGTGTTGCTTGATCTGCGCCTGACCGGCGCCGCAGAGATCGTCGCGCGGTTCGAAGCACTGCCGCCCAAGGGGCGCGTTGCCTGTGTCCAGACGCTCCTGCCCAGGAAATACTGCGGTTGGATCGTGAAATACCGCTATGTGAATCTGGCCGTGCTGATCAATATTCCCGGCAACTCGGTGATCGGCGGCGGCGGGGGCATTGCTTTGATTTCCGGGCTTTCGGGCATGTTCAGGGTGCCGCTGACCATGCTCACCATCGCGTTGGCCACGGCCCCTGTGCCATTGGCGATCTGGCTCTTCGGTTGGACGTTGCCCTTCGGCTGAGGCCCCATGCCGCGCTTGGACGGATTTCTGACGCTTGCGGGCTGTCGGGCGCGCGCCTATGGCTTATGTTCCGCCTGAGCACAGCAAGGAACACGCCCCCATGACCACCGATCCCCTTGTCGTCTTTACACCTTCGGGCAAGCGCGGCCGCTTTGCCGCGGGCACGCCGGTTCTGACTGCCGCGCGGCAGCTTGGCGTCGATCTCGATTCGGTCTGCGGCGGGCGCGGCATCTGCTCGAAATGCCAGATCACGCCGGGCTATGGCGAGTTTTCCAAACATGGCGTGACGGTCGCTGCCGATGCGCTCTCGGAGTGGAACGCGGTCGAGGCGCGCTATGACGAGAAACGCGGGCTGAAGCCGGGGCGGCGTCTGGGCTGTCAGGCGCGGATCATGGGCGATGTGGTGATCGACGTGCCGCCCGAAAGCCAGGTTCACAAGCAGGTGGTGCGCAAGGCTGCTTCGGCCCGCGTCATCGCCATGGACCCGGCGACGCGGCTTTACTTCGTCGAGGTCGAAGAGCCGGACATGCACGAACCTTCGGGCGATTTCGAGCGGCTGGCGCGCGCACTGAAGCGCGAATGGGGCATCGAGGGTATCCGGGCCGATCTGTCCCTGCTGTCCAAGCTGCAACCTGTTCTGCGCAAGGGAAAATTTCAGGTGACAGTCGCGCTCCATCGCGGCCATCAGGGAGAGTCGGCGCAGGTGCTCGATATCTGGCCGGGACTGCATGAGGGCGGGCTTTACGGGCTGGCCATCGACCTCGGCTCGACCACCATCGCCGCCCATCTGACGAACCTTGAGACCGGCGAGGTTGCGGCCTCGGCAGGGATCATGAACCCGCAGATCCGCTTTGGCGAAGATCTGATGAGCCGCGTGAGCTATGCCATGATGAATCCCGGCGGCGACCGCGAGATGACCGCCGCCGTGCGCGAGGCGATCAATACGCTGGCAGGCGAGGTTGCCGGTGAGGCCGAGATCGACGCGGGGCTGATTGTCGAGGTGGTTTTTGTCTGCAACCCGGTGATGCACCACCTTCTGCTGGGGATAGACCCGGTGGAACTGGGACAGGCACCGTTTGCGCTGGCCACCTCGCGGAGCATGGCCCTTGGGGCCAGGGAGCTTGACCTCGGCACGCTCAATCCGCGTGCGCAGGTCTATATCCTGCCGTGCATCGCGGGCCATGTCGGGGCCGATTGCGCCGCCGTCGCGCTCAGCGAAGAGCCGGGGAAATCCGAGGATCTGGCTCTGATCGTCGATGTGGGCACCAATGCCGAGATCCTGCTGGGCGACAGGACCCGGGTGCTGGCGTGCTCTTCGCCCACGGGGCCGGCCTTTGAGGGCGCGCAGATTTCCAGCGGTCAACGTGCCGCCCCGGGTGCCATCGAGGCGATCCGGATTGATCCGGCGACGAAAGAGCCGCGCTTTCGCGTGATCGGCTGCGACAAGTGGTCGGACGAGGCGGGCTTTCTCGACGAGGTGGGCGCGGGCGGCATCACCGGCATCTGCGGCTCGGGCATCATCGAGGCGGTGGCGGAGTTGCGGCTGGCGGGGCTTCTGGACGAGAGCGGGCTTATGGGGTCCGCCGAGATCACCGGCACGGCACGCATGATTCCCGAAGCGCGCACGCACGCCTATCTTGTCCATGACGGCACCGCCGAAGGCGGCCCGCGCATCACCGTGACGCAGGGCGACATTCGCGCGATTCAGCTGGCGAAATCCGCGCTTTACGCGGGCGCGCGGCTGCTCATGGATGCGCGCGGCGTGGACCGGGTTGACCGCGTTGTTCTGGCCGGGGCCTTTGGCGCGCATATTTCACCGCTGCATGCAATGGTGCTTGGCATGATCCCCGATGTGCCGCTGGACAAGGTGACATCGGCGGGCAACGCCGCTGGCACGGGCGCGCGGATTGCGCTGTGCAATGTCGCCGCGCGGCGCGAGATCGAACGGGTGGTCGGCGAGATCACCAAGGTGGAAACCGCCATCGAGCCGAAATTCCAGGAGCATTTCGTGGCCGCCAACGCGATCCCCCACAAGACAGACCCCTTCCCGGAACTCAACAAGATCGTCACCCTGCCACAGGTAAGCTTCAACACCGGTGGCGATACGGGCGGGCGGAGGCGACGGCGGGGATAACGCCGCGGGTTTCGTTTGACCTGCGCATGCGCTGCCTGGCATCGGAAACTCGATGTCGTCGAACACGTCGTGGCGGGTATGGTTGGCGTGGCGCGCACCGGACGCCGCGGGATTTTGGTAGCGGAGGAGGGACTTGAACCCCCGACACGCGGATTATGATGACGCAGCCCGCTAATGATAACAGTGCGTTACAGATTTTTGTCTAACTATGTGTCTAAGTGTGTTAAGCGCTTGAGAAGCGGAGGTTTTCGCGGATTGCGTGGGTTTGGAATCCGTTGGTCTGACGCTCACTCGTCTGTCTTTGCGGTCGTGATCGCGCGACCGATGTGCTTCTCGACGATCACGCGCAGAGACTCCAACCCGCCTGCGGCATCTTCTATTGCAGCGCGAAGTTTTTGGTCATGACCGGGGCGGAACTTGCCGCCCTTCGTCTGTTCGCCGCATCCGCAAATACAGGTTGTCATTTGTCGCCTCCATGGTGTGGTGCGTCTTTCGCTTGTCGCATAGCACGCTGAAACGAATACGCGATCACCTTTGCCATCAAGTCACCGTCGTTTAGCAGGATGCTGTTGAACTCGTTGCTTCTAACTATCGTCTGGATCAGGTTCTGCCGCATGTCTTTGCTCCACACGCCCTGAGCAACGTCAGCAGGGTTTTTGTTGATTATCTCCTTCATCTCGGCATCGTTTGTCTTGTCTGCTGCCTGATGAACCATCAGCAGGTCTGCCTCGCTGATGTTTGCTCCATATCTCTCGTTGAACGACTCGATGATCTCGGACAGCGACCTTTCTTCTTCCTCGGTGTAGGCGTTCGCGCCGAACTCGGTGATCGGTTGCAGGGTCGCAGTCTGCCCCGGCGACAGGGATGCGCTGCCTTCTTCGCCCTTCTGCAACTTGAAGGCGGACAGGTTCAGCATGTCGTCGGTGATCGTTATATCGGCGGGCACGTCGCGCGACGGCAGCAGACGCGACAACCACGATGTGTAGGCATAGAGTTTTTCCAACCACGCATCGTTGAGCGACACGACCTGTGCCACGAAGGCGTAGAACCGCTGGAAACTCTTCAGGAGTTGGCGGAACTCTTCTTGTTGCGCCTCGTCTTCATCCAGTTCGAAGCGCCCCACCGCGAGACGGACAGTGCCCTCCAACTTGAGACGATCCTGCGTCGTCATATCACCCTTGAAGAACTGATCGGCGAAGCGTTCGACCTCGTCTTTGTGGATGTAGGTCGACGACGAGATGCGCTGTTCCAGATCGTAGATTTGGTTCAGGTCGGTGCGTTCTTCGAGTGCGGTCGCTTCGAAGAAGGGCGCGAACGCTTCTTTCACGTCATCCATCTCGTTCTGGAAGTCGAGGACGAAGGTTCGGGTCTTGCCGGGGTGCGTTCTGTTCAACCGGGCAAGCGTCTGCACCGCCTGCAACCCGGCAAGTTTCTTGTCCACATACATGGCGACGAGTTTCGGTTGGTCGAACCCGGTCTGGTATTTCTCGGCAACGACGAGGATCTGGAATTCGTCGGTGTCGAACTTCTTCGGCAGTTCGGTCTCGGCGAACCCGTTCGCGGTCGCTTCTGTCCAGACATTGCCATCAATGTTCAGATCGCCCGAGAACGCGACCAGCGCCTTCAGATCGGTGTAACCCTTGCCCGCGATATACTCGTTCAGGCGCTGCCAGTAGCGCAGGGCGTGTTTGCGACTCTGGGTCACGATCATCGCCTTCGCCTTTCCGTCCAGTTCCTTGGCAACGTGGCGGCGGAAGTGTTCGACGATCACCTCCACCTTCTGATCGATGGCGGTCGGGTGCAGCGAGGCATAGCGCGCAACACGCGCCTGTGCCTTGCGCCCCTTGAAGGCGGGATCGTCCTCGATGGTCTTTTCGAGTTGGTAGTATGCCTTGTAGGTCATGTAGTTCTGGAGCACGTCCAGAATGAACCCTTCCTCGATTGCCTGACGCATCGAATAGAGGTGGAACGGGTGCGGTTTGCCGTCTGATCCGATGCGACCGAAGCGTTCCAGCGTCACGTTGCGCGGTGTCGCGGTGAAGGCGAGGAACGAGATGTTCTTCTGCGGTCCACGCGCCTTCTGAAACGCGAGAACCATGTCTTCAATATCTTCGGAACTCGTCTCGTCGCGGGTCAGCGCGTCGGTCAACCCTTGCGCCGCCTTGCCGGACTGGGACGAATGCGCCTCGTCGATGATCACGGCGAAGTTCTTGCCGCCCTGACCCGAGATCGCCTTCAGATGTTCGGTTCCGAACTTCTGGATCGTCGTGATGATGATCCGCGCGCCTTTCAGGATCGCGTCTTTCAGATCGCGGGACGTGCCGTCGATCTTCTTCACCACGCCCTCGGTCTGGGCAAACCCGCTGATGGTCTGCTGCAACTGTCGATCCAGCACCAAGCGATCGGTCACGATGATCGCGGTGTCGAAGAGCGGTTTGTCGTCTTCGTCATGCAGATTGATGATCTGGTGGGCGGTCCAGGCGATGGTGTTCGACTTGCCCGACCCTGCGCTATCGTCGTCTTGTCAAAAACTTGTTTCCAATGGAAACGGAGCGTAGCGATGCCCGAGAAATGCGCGTTGCTGATCGTTTGCGAAGAAGTTCCACGCGTCACAGCATCGCGCAACGATGTCGTCGTAGGTATCGAACACGGAAATGGCGAGGCAGTTCGCTC
>PHEQ01000064.1 GCA_002842985.1 Alphaproteobacteria bacterium HGW-Alphaproteobacteria-1 | reverse complement strand
ACCCAGCGAAATCGCTCGTCAGCTACCAGACCTATCGACAACTATCTGGGTGGATCCTTCCTCCACTGGTGAAACGCGCCATCGGGGCGCACTGAATTAAACCGGTTCAGGCCGGAAGAGGGGCCCCTCGGGGCCCTTCTTGCGTCCATGCGGGTGCCACTGACGGTATCATCGGTTACACAGTCGGCCATACTGGAACAAATTCGCAAGGCGATGTCCGTTGTCCATGTCGGGTCGCCCATTCGCGATTCCGTCAGGACAGGCGCTCCAGAAGGTCTGCTTCCTCTGTCCCCATCTCGATCAGCCCGGCGATCATGTCCTGGCTTTCGAGCATGCGCCGTCCCGCGAGGCTCTCCGCCTGGTACCATTTCGCGGTCCGGGGCGACCTCTGCGCGCAGAGCGCCAGAGCGGCGCGCGTGCCGTGCTCTCCGAGCGCCCCCAGAAGCGTGTGGATGCGGGTGCGGCTGATGATGGACCCGGTCCCCAGATGTTTGCGCCACCGCTCGGACAGGCTGTGCACGTTGCGCGCCACGCCATTGCTCTTGGGAAAGACAGGGGCCCGAGCCTTCATGATCGCGTCCCGAAGATCCGGCAACATCCGCTCGTCCTGGCCGCGCAGGATCAGGGCGTCGAGAAACGGCGTGAGGATCGGGGACAGAGGGCCGGACAGGTTGCTGTCCGTCTTCGATGTGCGCAGATCGAGATAATAAGACAACGGCTCGTCGTGGTCTTCCAATCCCCAATCCGCCGGGTCATCGCCACCGATGTAGAGGATGTGCTGCCCCCACAGGAGACAGGTATCGTGGTTGCGCAGCGGGATCAGCGAGAGGAAGGGCAGGGCAGCGGCATCGACATAGAGCGTGGTGCGACTTCGGCGGTCCATGGTGTTCGGCGCCTGATCGAGAAGCTTGTTGGCCAAGTCGAAGATCGCCTGGAGGTCCGGAAGGTCGGCGAGCCGGGCTTCCTTGACCTTCATGTCGCCTTTCGCTTCGCCCTCGTAATGGCCAACGAGGTCCTGGAGATCGGCCAGAAGCTCGTCCCTATGTCCCAAACGCTTCGCAAACGTGCGAAGGGACGCGAAAAGAATGCTACGGCTGCTGGCCCGGACACCCCGCGCTTCCAGCGCCTTGTCGTAGGCACTGATCGTGTCGAGGCTGAGTTCGTCCGGCAAACCGTTGTCACGGGCAGTTCGAACGAGTTGGCACGCGGCACCGGTCATGCCTTTCACCGTTTTAGGCGCCAGCTTTTTGCCGCGATAACGCTTGCCGGCCAGCAGGGTATCGAGAACTCGCAGCCAATCGGCCGGCAACTGGTCGCGCGGAACCGAGACCTCGAGAGGACGTTGCTCGTCATCTTCGGTCTGTTCCGGTTTTCGGCGCCGGTAGCGATCCGCCTCTTTCAGGCCGCGCGCGTGTTCCACGGCCATAACGGCGGGGTGCGCGGGGGTGACGAGTTTTTCCAGCCCCCCGCGGAGCGTACGCAGCAGCATCGAGGACTCCCGATCAGAGACGAAGGCGAGGAAATCCTCGGTCTCGGTGCCACGGCCATTCGTCTCGCAGAACGCGAGGAACCGGTCGAGCGCGCGCAACTCATCCAGGGGCATGGTCCGGGTGGCGTCGATCTCGCGGAAGGGCGTCCAGCGCGCCTCGTGCAGAATGGCTTCCCGTGTCCGGTCATCCCGGTGCCGCGACCCTTTGCGGTTCGCCGCTCCGTGGTTCCGGAGGGCTGCAGACACCGCGTTCGTCGCCGGATGATCCATGCCTACGAGGGCGCGCAACGCGCGCTGCGCGCATTGAAACCGGTGACGGCTGGTCCCCCCGAACGCGGTGGCGCTCTCGAGCGAAATACCGGCCAGAGAGCCCCCGGAATAATCCCGAACGAGCTCCGCGAGCTTTCTCAGGTCCTCCACCTTGACGGACGGGAAGGCGGCAGAGTCCGCCACGTCGGCAAGCTCGGGGGTGCCTTTCAGCGCCTCCCTGTCCCTCAGATCCTTTTTCATGTTCCGAACTCCTATGTTTCGATCATTTCGGAGATGAGCCGCTGGCCTTCCGCCATCGCCTTCTCCGCGTGAACCCAGGCGTAGTGCCGGATCACCGTTTCCTGGGTGTCGCCCAGACGCACCGCGATCCACCCGATGCGTTCCGGGTAACGGTGGTAGAGCAGCGAGGCCTGCCCGTGCCGGTAATTGTGAGGCGTGCAGGGGACGCCCGCGACATCGCGCATGATGCGGACGAACCAGCCGTGGAACGTCTCATAGGGGCACGGCCGGTGAGGTGCGCTCAGCATAGGCACCAGCCACGGGCTGGAGGCGGTTTTGCCCGTATCCGGATCGGTGAGGATCAGTGGGCGGATGGTGTTAATATACCAGCGCACTGTTTCGGCGAACCGGTGTGGCCCGGGCTGCATTTCGAACCGGATATCCTTGCCATTCTTGACGAAATTTCCGGGAATGACGACGCGAACGTCCTTTCCGACCAACCACATCCAGGCATCGTCTCCGCCGAACGGCATTTCGAGCACGTTTTCGATGCGCACCGGCGCGCCCCCGATCTCGATTGCGCAGAAGAGCGCGACGGTGCCGTGTCGGATGACCTGAAGTCGCTCTCCCCGGGTCAATGTGCGCCCTTCCCGAGCTGCGGTATCCAGCAGGTCCTGGGCAATCCGCCGCGGCCGGGCGTGGGCGAGCAGGAAATCGTTCCTGAATTTCCGCTTCTCGATGAGGGCCCGGCACAGCCGCTTCGTCTTATCGGGCATGCCTGCCTTATCGGAGTGATGCCCGAGCTCCTCCACCTCCTTGATCAATTCCCGCAGCCCGCGGCTTTCAATGCCGTTCCGGTCGAGAATCGTGGGAAGGCGGCCGACCAGAGTGGTGGCATGCCGCGCGGTGATCCCGTCCTCTCCGATGCGGTCCACGATGTGGCCGAGAAAATCCTCGAGGGCTGCCGGATCCTCGAGCACCAAGGCAAAGCTGTTGGCGCGCGGGTCGAGATGCCCGGTCGCGATCAGGCCGTCGATGACTGCATGCAGGGTGGTCTTGATACCTGGGCGAGTGCGTTCCTTGACGTATTTATGAACTTTCCTGGCACGGATATACCTTACCTTCGCGGCCCGCTCGACGAACTCCTCCACTTCAGTTGCGAAGTGTGCCGGGACGTTGTAGCGAAATGCCCCGTCGGCCTCGATGGGCCGGATCGGATGCGGAAACAGGCGGGCGATCGCCGTCGACGCTTTCTGGCCTTCGGAAATCATCCGGGACGCGTTCCTCAGGCTGGTCCGTTCGCTTTTTTTCGCGTCGTCATGCAGATCCATGAGCGCCGACTGGTCGAGGTCACCAGGCGCCAGGCCAGCGCGGCGCGCCGCCATCGTCAGAGTGCTTCGGATGGGGATGATCTTCCGTTGGCTGTTGCGTCCAACGATCGTGTCGAGACGCTCGAACTCGGCGGCGGCTTCGTCCCAGCCGTCGACCACCGCGCGGATGACCCTATTCTCCTGTCGTACGCCGAGCATCTCCTCGAGCAGAGGGCGGACACGGTTGCGATAGTCCTGGTAGGTCGCCTGCTCGAACGGCATGAATGTCGGATCCCAGCCATCAACGGGGAACATCCGGTCGAACCATTCGAGCTTCGTAGGCGCATTCTCCGCCGTGATCCCCTTGGCTTTCAGCAGGCCGTTGACAGCGCTCCGGATCTTGGCGGCGGAGCTTTTTGAAGCGCCGGCAGCGACCTTGCCGTCGAGAAATTCCGGGATTGCCGCCCAGGTGCGGTGAGGGGCGGGTGTGGCCTTGGCAAGGGCCATCTGGTCGAGAGTTTGCAGCATGAAAGAGCCTTTCTGTGTTGTCTTCTGTGCAGAAGGTTGGCCGTTTCCGCTCAGGCAGAAACAGGATCCGCGTTTCCCTTGCGGAATGCGGATCCCGTTCTTTGCCGGAGGAGGGAAACAGGCGTCATCCCGCGTCCGCGGATCGCGACGGTAGCGGTTGCATTGTGCCGGTGTAGGGGATGCGCTCGGCCTTCTTGGTTACGGCCTGACGTTTTGGCTTCCACCGGATCATGGCTGCCCGGACCTTGTAGAGAGACGGGCGGTTATAAGCCTGCACCTCAAGCGGGAGCCAAAGACGCGTTTTAGGGCTCAGGTCGATCAACGGCCTGGGGAAGCCGACCGGAAAGCTGTTCTTGTGGCAGTAGCCGTTCACCGTAGCTGCCGTGAGCCCGACCTCTTCGGCGACCCGGGCGGCATTCCAGAGCGTTTTGCTGCCATCGCTTCCATGGGTGAGGTCTTCCCAGAGTTTTTCGGGCTGATCCGGATCGAGACCGACAGCGTTCCAGAACTCTCCCCACGGCCGCTTCGCGCGTTTGGGAAGTCCGAGGTGATGGAAGATCTTGCGGCGTGTGTCGTCTCCGCAGCCGCCAAAGAATTTCTCGAACTCACCGTTCGTCGCGTGGGAAGATGGGGTGATTATCGCGGGCTTGGCGGCCTCGGGGGATGATATTTGCGGCATGTTTCGTTCCTTTCGAAAAGGAACTGGGATGAGCATTCTCGCCGCGGAAGAAGATTCTTTTCTATCGGCACATAGTCCCCACAAAGCAAGGGCTTGGCCGCTTCATCCGGGTTCCCTCGCTCATGGGCGATGCACCGCTGAAGGGTGTGCATGCGCATGCCTGCTCTCGTCACGAGGAGGCTTCGTAACTTTGGGACGCTGACCGTCCGGACACGGCATGGCTCTCCAGCGCGACGGATACCGCGCTGGACTTCACATGTTAAACTGACGCGCCCCGATCAGTGCGGTTCGGGAGCAGCAGGAGACCAGCGGCGTGGTGTGCCCGAGTTGATCGAGAATCTCGGTGGCTGTGTTATTTCTGCTCTTACTTCTTCTCGATATGGATCCAGTCTCGACCGGAGACGCATCGAACCGATCACCCTTGACCTCATCGCCTGATCAGGCCCAAATCTCAATGCTCGGAGACCGCCGCCAGAGAATTTCCACCACTTCCGAGACACAACCGTCGCTACCCGTTCGATTGAACTTGTATGGTTTGGCGCGGCTACGAATTGGAGACATCAATGGCTGAGGATACTCATGAGCAATTCGATGCGGACTATGACTTTGAGATCGACGAAGAATCAACAGCTTGGAGATACAGGTTCAGGGTAACTCGAAAGCCATACGGAAGTGATAGTACTCCGGAACATTTTAAGCTGTACACGGGCAGTGTTTCTATTCTTGTGGATGACTTTACTCTTGAAGAAGGCCTAAACATTGGCGGTGGCTGGAGTCTATCATATGAGGAGTTTTTTAAAAGAGATACCCCGGAGGAAGGGCTTTGGTACTGCGAAGGTTCGTTGGTCGAATATGAGGATGGGAAAGCACGTCTCCCATCCTCAAGTCTATATGTCGGCGAACCTGTGCATACCCGCATTGAGTCAAAGCGAACATCTCAACTGCTCGCCCACGGTAAGTTGCGCAATCAGCTAACCCTTGGCGTACTTGGCTACGGAAAACATAAAAGCACGTCAGGCACATGCTACATAAACCTTGGCGCCGTAAACAAGCCAAGCCGATTTCATGTCAATCACGATGTGAATGGCTCAGATTGCTTTTCCGTCGAGATTACTTTGGGCCCTGACGAATTCGAGGACGTTCTAAAGGGGGTGTTAAGAACCGGGTGCTTGTACATTGAGATCGATGAATTTGTAGGCGATCCAATTTTGATGATTGCCGAGCGCGATAGTATGTTCAGACCTGAAGCCGTCTATTGGGTTCCATACAGCAAACCTTTTCACGAGCTTTACGTTCAATTTATGAAGTCGCTTGGAGATGGGTATCATCGAAAACCCAGAGTGTGCTTGAATTCTGGAGCGGGCAGAATTGGCACCCAAAGCGAAAATCCGGATTCAAGAAAAGAACCAACCAATGAGAAACCTCAGGCGAACGAGTTTCTCGAGTTACTTGGCCACATCCGGTCAGAGGTCGAACAGAATCGTTCAGTTCTTTCCAAGATAGTTTCGATCAGTAAGTGGGCGCTCGTGCTGCTTGGGTTGTTAGTGCTGGTTAACACGTTGACTTAGGCCGAAGAAAAGCCTTGTGTAGCGGGGCACGGTTCTGAGACAGCGCGTTGCGCTCATCATGCCGCCCTACCTGGGGCAACAAGCTGGTGACCGCGATCACTGAGAACGGCGGTGCGAAAGTCGGCCACGGTAGCGGCGGGATCGGGATGAGCCGCTAACATATTTATAGAGTGTGTTCCAGTACTGTTCTTATAAAGGCCACTCTAAAATGAACGGCTGGAATGCCGATGCCAGCCGTTAACTTGAGAGTGGGTGCTATGAGTAAGGTTTCGCCGAGGGCCGTCTTGCCTCAGCAGCTCTTCTCGTCGGCCATGATGCTCTCGATGACTTTGGGATCACACTGTTCGTCGCGCAGGAACTCACGGATGCCGCCTTCCCATGTCCGTATGTCCGCGACAAGTTCTTGAAGGCATTCGATGCCACTCGAGGTTCTCGCCGATCCTCCTTGCGACCTCATCGATGGTGTGGACATGGGTGATCCGGGCCATCATGCAGCCTCGGCCGATCGGGGTGCCTGCTTCTTCTGCCAGTTCCATGGCAACAACTCGTGCAGCCGCGAGACCGCGATGCCCCAGTTGCCTGCCGCGTTCGGACGCCGCCAATGCGGAGTATCCATCCTGTGCAACGCCGCAAGCGCTGCGGCGAAATCATCGTACTGCACCTCGGCCCCCTTGGCTCCGACCGTGTAACGGCCGCTGCGGGCGAGATCGGGGCCAAACGTGCTGCCATCCCCCGCGACGGGGACAAGGATCACCTTTCCGGTGGAGTCGGCGCTGGCGGTCAGCCCGGAGGGGACTGGCGCGACAGGCCGTGCAGAGGGCGAATTGCCACGCGACTCCGGAGACTGCGCGACGGGCCGCGGCCGGGAGCGAAACAATGCGCCCGACCCGATATCACCATAATCGAGTACTTCGAAATCCTCCGCCGCGCTTCGCTTGCCGCGCTCCGCGAGGAGCACCACCTCCGCCGCGGCGCGGGCATCCTCGCCGGCAGGACGACCTGGTATTTCACTCGGAGGTCAGGAACGGGTAGCGTCTTAGGATGAAGTGGTCCTCGAGCGCGCTGGCGATCTGGGCGTCGTATAGACTGTCGTCAGGCGCAAGCTCGAAGGGCGTATCGCCCCCGAGCTGGGTCCGGAGCCGGTCGATAAGCCGCTCGATGGTCACCAGGCTCATGCAGCGGCCGGCCCGGGTCTCCTCGCTTCCGGCGCCGTCAATGTAGAGATTGCCGACGGCATCGCGGATGGCTCGTGCCCGAATTTCGACCCAGTCCGCCAGGGAGGCGTGCTGGGGCGGCGGTTGGCCGAAGGTTCGCCGGCCGGGCCGCGGCTCCACGAGGAGGCCGGCCTGCTCTCGGAGCCGAAGGTTGAAAAGGCTGAGCCCCCTTGTCTCTCTGCTCCCGCCTCCAGTTCGTATCTGATAACTGGTCTTATCGGATACGAAAGAATAGACCCCGGCAGATTACCGGGGCCCGTGCCCTGCCCGTTTCAGGCCGCCAGAGCGCGCTCGAGCGTAATCGTGATGTCCTCGAGCCGCGCGCCTGACCAGCGAACATGCATGTCGAACGCCGCAGGTCCCGGCAGCCCCCAAGCCGAGATCGTCCCCTGGCGGCAGGACATGTCGCGCAGGGTTCCGAGCAGAACCTCGAGAAGCGCGAGCGCGTGCTCGAGCAACTCGCGGATCTCGGCTGGGCCGTGACCCGGCTCGAGATGCAGCTGGTCCAGCGCTTCGAGCGCGCTGCTGGTCTGCAACTGGCCGGCTTGCGCAAGCACGCGGCCCAGCGTGTCGCGTTCGGCATCGAGCCAGGCGCTCAGACGGTCGAGCGCCACAGTGAGGGGTGCAGCGCCCTCATCGGGCACTTCGAAGTGAGTGAAGACGATAGAGTTCATGAGTGAACCTCCAGGCAATGGTCCGGGGCATTCGTGCCCGATGGTCGCGTTCGGAGAGGATGGCTTGCGCCGCCACGACCGTCAGAAGTCTATGGGTGGGGACCTGCTTGGATGAGGCTTTGATCTTCCTTGTTTTGTCTTCGAAGAACATATTGGCCGGCTGCAGGATCAACGAAGAAAAAATCGAAAAATCTTGCCCACACGAGTTTGGATCCGGGAGATTGGTCTTCCGTGCCGAGAGAGTTTCGTGGGGTTGCGGTAGCAACTTGACATAGGGTCAGTCGCATCAACGGCGGAAGGGCGCCGGACAAAGACGCAACCAACAAGATTTTCTATGTTAGATTGCAGTAACCGATGCTGTCCTCGCTGACCAGCCTGCACTTAAACTGATCAAGAGCGGCGCCCGCGTCGTGCGCCACGCCCGCGCCATCACCTTCCAGCTGGCCGAAGTTGCGGTCACCGGCCCGATGGTGCGCGCCATCCTCGCCGCCATCCGCCACCTTCGAGCGTCACCGCTATGCGCATGACCGCGATCCCGACCCAAACTGAACGAAAGCGGCACGACAGGTCTGTCCGCCACGCTGAAGAACGTCGTTGCCGGGCACGGATGACGCGGGTTCGCGGCGTGATCCGCCCAGCTCCAGGCGTTTGCGCGACCACAGGCGCCGCTCAGGGCGAAAAACGCTTGATCGACTGGCAAGATTGAGCGACGTTGGAGCCGGAAAGCATGCCACTTGGGGAATGTTGGTTTGGAAGTGTTTCGGAATATTAAGCGCGGAAACTGGGTCACAGGCCACGTCGCGCCAACATTTTCATACTATCAAGCGAGAGCAGACTTGGTCAAATGGAGTCACATGGCGCTAATCTCGTCAGGATCATCTATTTCAGGTTACCAAAATGAATTCCGACTTGGCTTTGGTCATCCACTTCGAAATACCCAGCGACAAAGAGGATGCCCACGAGGTTTCGTCGACTTCAGCGGCGTCAATACTAGAAGTGGCAATTGGGTCTTTGACTTGCTGAAAGAGCAGGCTTCGAACGATCCTGCAGCGTTAGCATATTTGATAGGAACGATGACCAGACTTATGCTCGAAGACAATGGATCGGATTACTACATCGAAGGCTTGGAAGATGAAGCGCGGCGCGAACTTGAACAAATGAAAAATCAGTAGAGTACTTCAGGCTGAACAAACTTCTGGCATGCCGCTCTGACGACTACCCCGGGAGTTTTTTTTCGGGGATAACAGCGTTCATGATCACGGCGAATGGCGTTGTTGCAGAATTCTTGCCGTGAAGGATTCACATCACGAATCCATGCGGTTAGACGGGAGGCATGAGCAAGCCCAAGCCCGCCCGCTATCGCACCACCAACTGGTTCACCTACAACTCTGCGCTTCGGAAGCGCGGGTCGCTGCTGATCTGGCTGGACAAGGAGATGGCCTGGCACGCCCC
>PHEQ01000063.1 GCA_002842985.1 Alphaproteobacteria bacterium HGW-Alphaproteobacteria-1 | reverse complement strand
CTGTGCCTTAAAACTCGGTGAAAGTTGAGATCTTCGCCGGGATTTTTGACTTGCCCGAAACCCTTGACAGAGGCCCGCCCCATTACGGAAGCGGGCTTTTTGTCCTTTGGAACTCAGACCCTGATCCAAAGGAAAATCCCCATGTCCAAACCCAGACCGGCCAACCCGGCTCTCGCAATCTCCGACGCTAACCTCACCTCTGCCCTCGCGCAGATCGGCGCGGAGGTCGACAACCAGCCCCTGCGCAGTTCAGCGCTCGCGCGCATCATGCGCGAGACGTTTCATGGCAGCGATGCCGGCGGTGCCTGGGACTGGCGCATGGCCTATGACCTGATGCAGGCGGCGGCTGTGCAGGTGCTGCTGCGTGGGGACGGCGCGGCAGGTGACATCGCCGCTGCAAGGCTGCTTGCCTCGCGGCTGCTGACGGAAACGCGCCGGTCAGAGCAGCAGATCCGGCTGCAGCAGTTTTCCACGCCGCTGCCATTCGCGGCGCTGGTCTTGCGGGCCGCGGGGATCCGCAAGGGCGAGACCGTGCTGGAGCCCTCGGCTGGCACCGGTGCCCTGGCCGCTTTCGCCGCCCGGGCCGGTGCCACGCTTTTGCTCAACGAGATCGACCCCTTTCGCCAGCGCCTCCTGCGCGCGGTTTTCGGCGGCGAGGTCACAGGCCATGACGGCGAGCATATCGATGATCTGCTGCAAACGCCGGTTCTACCCGACGTCGTGGTGATGAATCCGCCCTTCGCCTCCTCGGTCGATCGCGCCCGGGACAAACACATCGCCGCCAAGCATCTCATCGCGGCTGCAAAGCGTCTGGCACCCGGCGGGCGGCTTGTGGCGATCATGCCGCCGGGGTTCACGCCCGAACGCTGACGCCACGATTGGCGCTGACGATGCCGGGGCAGGTCTACCGCAAGCTCGGCACCTCTGTCGAAACCCAGCTCATGGTCTTCGACAAGGTGCAGGAGGACGGCGAAATGATCCGCGTCCCTGTGCGGGATCTGGATGAAGCCTTGGCATATGTCGATGCTGTGGCCGCAACACGGACCGAGATGAGCCCGGCCCAACGGGTTGAAGCGATCCCTCATGCTCGGCCGACCGTTCGATCATCTGTCCCGCGCAAGACCGCTGCCGGTGTTATCACCGCCCCCACAGCCAGGGCCAATGCCGTTGTCCCGCTAGTTTTCACGAGCCTTGATATCCCGCGCGACAACATGCCGATCTCGGACATCTATGCGCGCTACCGTCCGCAGCGGATCGAGATCGCGGGTGCGCAGGAACATCCCACGCCGCTGGTCGAAAGCATCGCCATGGCCTCGGTTGCCCCGCCCATGCCCTCAAACACGGGCAGTGATGACTTGCGCCTGCCCGCACGGTTGATCGAGGAGGGACATCTCTCCGAGGCGCAGCTCGAGACCATCATCATGGCGCATGATGCCCATGGGCGTGATCTGCCCGGTCGGTTTACCATCGATGACGACCAGACCAAGCCGACGCGCGCCGATGATGATCCAGACGCACGGGCCTATCGCCTTGGTTATTTCCTCGGCGACGGCACCGGTTGCGGCAAGGGCCGCGAATGCGCGGGGCTCATTCTCGTGAACTGGCTTTCCGGGCGCAGGAAGGCGATCTGGGTTTCCAAATCCGCCACGCTTATCGAGGACGCCATCCGCGACTGGACCGATCTCGGCGGCTCGCCAGCCGACATCCAGCCGCTCTCCAAATGGAAACCGGACCAGCCCGTCCCGATGGGCGACGGGATCCTCTTCGTCACCTACGCCACGCTGCGGTCCGCGGGCAAATGCGGCACCACGCGGCTCAGCCAGATTCTCGACTGGATGGGCGGAGACTTTGATGGCGTGCTGGCTTTTGATGAAGCCCATGCCATGCAGAACGCGGCTGGGTCCGAGCAGGGCAGGGGGGTCAAACCCTCCCAGCAGGGCCTTGCGGGCCTGCGTCTGCAACTCGCCGCACCCCGCGCTCGCGTCTTCTACATCTCGGCTACCGGCGCCACGAGCGTGCACAACCTGGCCTATGCCGCGCGTCTCGGTCTCTGGGGGCAGGGGCCCGAATACCCATGTCCAAGCCGCGAGAGCTTCGTCTCGGCGATGGAGGCGGGCGGTGTCGCGGCGATGGAAGTGGTCGCCCGTGATCTCAAGACGCTCGGGCTCTACACGGCGCGCGCCCTCAGTTTTGATGGGGTGGAGTATGACGTGCTCGAACACGCGCTCACTCCGGCCCAGATCGAGATCTACGACGCATACGCGGCTTCGTTTCGGACGATCCACCACAATCTCGAAGCCGCGCTGACGGCGACCGGCGTCAACGACGCCTCTAGCGAGACCAATGCCTCGGCCGCTCGCGCCTCGGCCAAGTCCCGCTTCGAGAGCACGAAGCAGCGTTTCTTCAACCATCTCCTGATGGGCATGAAGGCCCCGACCATCATCCGCGCGATCGAGGATGATCTGGCGGCGGGCAACGCCTGCGTCATCCAGGTGGTTTCGACAGGCGAGAGCCTGCTGAAACGCCGGCTTGAGACAATGGACCCGGAGGATGAGCTCGCCGAGGGTGCCTTGACGCCGCGTGACTATGTGCTTGGCTACCTCGAACAGGCCTTCCCAATCCATGCGCAAAAGCTGGTCGAGATCGACGGCAATATGGTGGCCGAGCCGCTCCGCGATGAAACTGGCGCGCTGGTCGTCTCGCGCGAGGCGCTCGCTCTGCGTGACGCGGCCATGATGGAGTTGATGACGCTGGCTCCGATCCCCTCGGCGCTCGATCAGATCCTCTGGGCTTTTGGCGACGAGGCCGTCGCAGAGGTCACGGGGCGGTCCATCCGGCCCCTCAAGGCCGAGGATGGCCATCTCTTTATCGAAAAGCGCGCCGCCAGCAGTAATTCGTCCGAGACCCAAGCCTTTATGGATGGTGAGAAGGATATCCTGATCTTCTCCGATGCGGGCGGGACGGGCCGGTCCTATCACGCGGCGCAAACGGCGAAGAACCAGAAACGGCGGCGGCACTACCTGCTGGAGCCAGGCTGGCGCGCCGATGCGGCCATCCAGGGGCTCGGCCGCACGCATCGCTCGGCTCAGGTCAGCGCGCCCTTCTTCCGGGTCTGCACCTCCGATGTGCATGGCGAGAAACGCTTCACCTCGACTATAGCCAAACGCCTCGACCAGCTGGGGGCCCTGACCAAGGGCCAGCGCGAAACCGGCTCGCAGGGTATGTTCCGCGAGGAGGACAATCTCGAAAGCCCGATCGCACGGGCGGCGCTGCGTGGGTATTTCGCCGATCTTGCCGCCGGGCGCGCTGAGGCGATGAGCTACGAGAGCTTCACCGACTGGACAGCCCTGCGGCTGATCGACAAGGACGGGGTGCTGCTCGAGGAGCTGCCGCCGATCCAGCGGTTTCTCAACCGGGTGCTTGCCCTTCCCATCCACATGCAGAACGCGCTCTTTGCCGAGTTCATGCGCCGGATCGCTGATCAGACGGAACGGGCGCGCGCGGCGGGCACGCTCGATCTCGGCGTGGAAACCCTGCGCGGCGAAAAGATCGAACAGGTCTCCACAGAGGATCTCTGGACCTGCCCGAAATCTGGCGCCGTGACGCGGATCATCGGGCTCGAGGTGACGGACCCGGTCCATGTCCTGGACGCCGAAGAGGCCATGTCGCGCAATCCAGACAAGCTACCAATGGTAAATCGCGCCTCCAGCCGCGCGGCGCTCATCTCGGCGCGCCCCATGCAGATGTATGACGAGGACATTGTCACGCTGATGCGCAAGGCGGTGAGGCCAAACGGGTCCAGCTATCTGGAGGAGACGCGGTTCGGGTCCTCGGCCTGGGAAGACATCGACAGGCCCGAGTTTGCAAGGCTTTGGGATGCCGAGGCTGCATCCCTGCCAAAAACCACCACGACCAAGCTTTACCTGCTGACTGGGCTGCTGCTGCCGATCTGGAAGGACATTCCGACCACCAATGAGCGCATCTACCGCGTCACGCCCGACGGGGCGACCGCCATGATCGGGCGCACGCTGAGCGAGGAAGGGGCGGCAGCGTTGCGCGCCCGCTTCCTCGTCTCCAACCCGCAAACACCGCAAGAGATGCTGACCGCCGCCCTCGGCACCACCGCACCTGTCGATCTGGGCCGGGGTCTCACCCTGACCCGTCGCCGGGTCGCAGGCGAGATGCGCCTTGAGCTGGGCGGCGTGGACAGGGGCATGATTGAAGGTCTCAAGGCCCTCGGCTGCTTCACCGAGATCATCGCCTTCCAGCTACGGGTGTTCCTGCCGCATGGGGACGGGATCGACACGGGCCGCATTCTGGCCCGGATCGTGGGGCAGGGAACCACCAAAGCGGCAGAACAAGCCGCCTGAAAAGTCAAAGCGAGCTTCCGGTCGGGCGGCGTGGATGGGATTTGGCCGATCTGCGCTTTCCGGGCGCGCGCTGACCAATGCCAGGCCCGGCCCCCCAAATTCAGATAAGAGGACAGACCCATGACCAATCCCCAGATCGACTATGCCGCAATGGCGGCTCAGTGGCGTGCAGAGCGCGAAACCACCTTGAAGGCATCCAGAGTGGAGCTGCTCGCGCAACTACGTGCGCTTGGCATCAGCGAGGTCGCTGTCGAATACGAAGGCTATGGCGACTCCGGCAATGTCGAGGATGTGACGGTGCAGCCTGCAGAGGTCCAACTGCCGGAGCCGCTTGCCACAGAGTATGTCGAATGCTCGCACAGCTATGACGAGGGGCTGTGAGATGGCCCATCCGCTTCATCATGCCGAAAGCTCTGCCCGGAAATTCGGCGGGGTGCCGTCCGACTATCAAGCCGTCCACGACTGGTTCGATGTTTCCAAAGAGCACCTCGCGCTCTTCACGCACAGAGCCATGCGCCACCATGCCCAAGGCCTTTTTGAGGCCGAACGTGTCTTCGGCCTGTCCCTGACCAATAGCGCAGGTCGAGAGATCCCCGTGCGCTGGATCGGCGAGCAGCATATTCGTGAAGACTGCCAGGGCCGCATTCCGAGCATGGCGGACTGGCTGCGACGGATCCAGCCCGAGCCATGGATGGCCAATGGCCACATCGACCGGTATTCCGGCTCCGAGCCCTGCGGCGACCCAAGGGTTGCCTGGGCCTCCGAGGTCGCCGCCGGACGAACGGTTCTTGGCCTGAAGGATTGGATGGCGGCGCGCGCGACGCAAGCCACGCAAGGTGCCTGACAGCTCTAGGCTGTTTGCCAAACGAATGCTGCATGGAAGCCCGGTTGGACGACCGGGCTTCTTGCGTCGTTTCCCCACCATTCTTCTTGAGGAGGTTCGCATGACACTCGATGACATCAAGGCGGCCGTCGATGCCGGCCAGACCGTGCATTGGGCCAATTCCGGCTACATTGTCCACAAGGACAGGCTCGGTCAGTACCTGATCACCTATGTGCCGAATGGTAGCTGCATCGGCCTGACAGACCGGAGCGGGCACCGGTTGAACGGAAAAGAGGCGGAGTTCTTCATCGCGCCATCTGAGGACGCCGCAGAAAATCCGGGCAGCCAATCAAGACCAGACGGGCAGGGGAGGGGCTTAGCACCCGGAGGCGCGGGGGCATTCCCACTCGGACGGCAGCTCTGACCCGTGGGCGGGGCTGAAAGGAAAGCAAGCTTTCTGATTTGTGATCCCTCAAGGGGTCGAGAAAGCAATCCCGGATGCGCTGGCAAGGACGTCAGGCACCGGCCAATCCAAAAGGAAACATCCCATGTTCGCAGGAACCCTCACCCGCAATGTCGAGACCGCAGCCGCTCAGTACACCGGCATGATCCATTCGACGCGCTTTGACATCGCCATCCAGTTGGAGGCGCGGGCCAAGATGTCCGAACGCAGCCCGGATTTTGACGTGACGGCAGTCAACAAGTCGGGTCGCAAGGTGCGCATCGGCACGGCGTGGAACGAGACCGGCAACACCAGCGGCAACCCCTACATCTCGATGCAGATCGATGTCGGCTTGGGCCCCTTCCGGGTCAACGCGGTGCAGACGAAAGAGGCGCGTGCGGCCCAGAGCGGCGAATTCGAGATCATCCCGCTGGCCTCGAACGGCCTGATGAAATCCGGCTCGATCTCGGGCGAGCTCACCGCCATGGACGCCGACAACGCCTTTACCGGCTACATCGCCAACATGATGTTCGATCTGGAGTTCATGCTGATCGAGAACAGCTACAAATCCGAAGAGACCCACCCCGATTACCGCATCGAGGTCAGCTCGCCCCGGGGCACACCGATCCGCGTCGGCTCGGCCTGGATGGCGAAAAGCGGCCGCACGGGCAATGACTACCTGTCGCTGCTGATCAACACGCCCGATGGAGATCTGCGGGTCAACGCGGTGCAGAATGAAGAACAGCGCGGCGGGCAGACTTTCTCGATCATCCCGTTCATCGACAGCGGTGAGCAGCCGCAGGGCGCGGGGCTGTCGCTGGTCGCATGATCAACGCGCGAGGGGAGACGATCTGAACCGAAAGGGGAGCCGTGGGATCACGGTTCCCCTTTTTCCATGTCCGTTTGCGTGAAGGACGCCACCCGCTTGCGATCAGGTGCAAATGCGATACAATAATATATTCACGTAATATAGAGGGCGGGCGCGTGGCGGCTAGATCAGGGACGGTTCCATGGTTCGAGAGCTTTGATGTTGAGGCAGAGGTTGCAGAACTCCTTGCTCATATCGAGCGCTGCACTGGATTTTCGCTACCCGCCCGAAAGCGTGAAGTCATCATGACCCATGCAAGGGCGAAGCTCGACAGGACAAGGCAGGCATATCAGGAGGCCAAGCCGGTGGGAAAGTCGGTGTCCACCTCGCGGCGTGCGTATCTGACCGACCTGCAGGACACGATCTTCATGGCGATCCCGGAAGAGAACCTCGCGCTGATGCCGCTAAGCCAACAGGTCCTGAACGACCCTTCATTTTACGCGGACGCCATGCATAGCGCCGCCGCGATCAGCGAGGATGAGCTCTTCATGGCGTTGTCCTCATCGCTGAACGATATGACGGTCCAAGACGCTCGGGCGTTTGTCTCGAAGCTGTGGCACAGCACGATCGATGACAATGCCCGCAAATACGCCGAAGCCCTGAAGCGCCCCGAGCGTGAAATCATGCCGCTGCGGCCTGGGAACACTGTGTAAGATCGAAGCGATTCTCCTGGCTTGAGCCGTACCGAGGTTGGCCGCCTCAAACCCCCTTTCTCGGAAGGGGCACCCTGTGCAGCGCGCGAAAGCTGTTGAAGGCGCTGTGGGGACGTCTACTGTCGCGAACATGATGAAACGGGATCACATGCGCGCTTTCTTGCGGCGCGCCGCAACGCTTGCCGCTTTTGTCGCGCTGCTCTGGGCGGTTCAGGTCGTCAATTGGATCACCGGCTACGGTTTGAACCCGGCCTTCGGCCTGATCCCCAGGCAGCTCGATGGTTTGGATGGCGTTGTCGCCATGCCGCTGATGCACGGAAGCTTCGCGCATCTGATGGCCAATACGCCGCCTCTCCTGGTGATGGGTGGGCTGCTGGTTGCCACGACCACGCGAGCCTTGCTGCCGGTGAACGCAGTGGTGATCGGCCTCGGCGGCGGACTCGTCTGGCTGTTCGGAAGCTCCGCCATCCATATCGGTGCGTCAGGGTTGGTCTTCGGCTGGTTTGGCTTCCTCGTCGCGCGCGGCTTCGTGGATCGCTCCCCGATCACGCTGGGCGCGGCACTACTGGTCGGTGTCCTCTATAGCTCCATTCTCTGGGGCGTTCTTCCGGGCCAACCCGGCGTCTCGTGGGAGGCGCATCTCTTCGGCGCCATCGCGGGCGCTGTCGCTGCATCCCTTGTCCGGACGCATGTCCATGTGCCGCGCCTCGGCGGTGTCGATTTGGACTGAAGCAGTACACCCTACGTTGTCGGCCCTTAGCTGCCGTTCGTCAGTCATTCGGTACGCTGCGTTGCGGCCCGTCTAAGCGGCCATTCGTGCCACTTGCAGCATTTTCGGAGACTGAAGGTCGGCAGTGCGGGACTTTTTTGCCGTTCGCTGCAGGCGCACCAATGTCTGGTTCAGCAAACCGTTCAACAAATGGTGGTTTTTGAACGAGCTGTGCTGCTTCACTTCCGGTAAAAGTGAGCGGCTACCATATTGATATTGAATCACACCCTTACGGATGACATTAATTTCTGGCTACATTTAAACCCCCTGAGGCCTGATAAAACTGGTCCGTCAGACCGCCACGGGAACAGCAGTTGACAAAGCCCCCCTTGGCGCACAACGTAGTCCTTTCTCACCCGGGGGGTCCCGACAAGGGGCTGAGAAACTGATGGTGCGGCAACGCATAGCGCAGTGACCCGACGAACCTGATCCAGTTCATACTGGCGTAGGGATGGTGTTCGGCTGTGCGGCATTGCCCTGCCTGTTTTTTACAGGCGTTTATCGCGTGGCTATTCTCCATTCAGTACGGCGGAGCTGGATCTCATTGCTATGAGCACGGAGATACTGACTCATGAAAGATCTGACACCAACCGTTACTACTGGACCCTTACCGGCATCCCGGCGCGTTTATCAGCCCGGAACGCTGCATCCCCAAATTCGCGTCCCTATGCGCGAGATTGATCTTCACCCTTCGGCTGGCGAACCGCCGGTTACGGTCTATGACAGCTCTGGCCCCTATACTGATCCCAGCGCTAAAATCGCTATCAACGGTGGCCTGCCGCGCCTGCGGGCAGACTGGATCGCCGCACGCAACGATATCGAGCTTTATGAGGGTCGCCATGTGCGTCCCGAGGATAATGGCTTTGCTGAGGGTGCCCGGCTGGTGCCCGAATTCCCGGTCCGCCACAAGCCGTTGCAAGCCAAGGCAGGACGCGCGGTCACGCAGATGGCCTATGCCCGCGCCGGGATTATAACACCCGAGATGGAATTTGTCGCCATCCGCGAGAACCTTGGCCGTAAGGCCGCGAAAGAGGCTCTGGTACGTGACGGCCAGGATTGGGGCGCGGCCATCCCCGATTTTGTGACTCCCGATTTCGTGCGCGAAGAAGTCGCCAGGGGCCGTGCGATCATCCCCGCCAATATCAACCACCCCGAGGCCGAGCCGATGGGGATCGGGCGTAATTTTCTGGTCAAGATTAACGCGAATATCGGTAACTCCGCCGTCACCTCCTCGATGGAGGAAGAGGTGGAAAAGATGGTCTGGGCCACACGTTGGGGCGCGGATACGGTGATGGACTTGTCTACGGGCCGCAATATTCACAACATCCGCGACTGGATCATCCGCAATTCTGCCGTACCCATCGGCACCGTTCCGCTTTATCAGGCGCTGGAAAAGGTCGAGGGTATCGCCGAAGACCTAAGCTGGGAGGTGTACCGCGATACGCTGATCGAACAGGCTGAACAGGGGGTGGATTACTTCACCATTCATGCTGGCGTGCGGCTGCATATGATCCCGATGACGATAAAGCGGGTGACCGGGATTGTATCGCGCGGCGGCTCGATCATGGCGAAATGGTGCCTGCATCATCACCGCGAAAGTTTCCTTTACGAGCACTTCGCTGAGATCTGCGAAATTGCCCGGGCATATGACGTCAGCTTCTCTTTGGGGGATGGGTTGCGTCCCGGCTCTATCGCGGACGCCAATGATGAGGCGCAATTCGCCGAACTGGAGACGTTGGGCGAACTGACGCAGATCGCATGGAAGCATGACTGTCAGGTGATGATCGAAGGACCGGGCCATGTAGCCATGCACAAAATCAAGGAGAATATGGACAAGCAGCTGGAGGTCTGCGGCGAGGCGCCGTTTTATACGCTCGGGCCGCTTACCACGGATATCGCACCGGGATATGACCACATTACCAGCGGTATTGGTGCGGCGATGATAGGCTGGTTCGGCACGGCGATGCTTTGCTATGTCACTCCCAAAGAGCATCTAGGTCTGCCTAACCGTGACGATGTGAAGATCGGTGTCATCACCTACAAGATTGCGGCTCATGCTGCCGATCTGGCCAAGGGGCATCCGGGAGCGCAGATCCGAGATGACGCGTTGTCACGCGCGCGGTTCGAGTTCCGCTGGGAGGATCAGTTCAACCTCTCGCTTGATCCCGAAACCGCGCGCTCGATGCATGACGAAACCTTGCCGAAAGAGGCGCATAAGGTCGCGCATTTCTGCTCCATGTGCGGACCGAAGTTCTGCTCGATGCGGATCAGCCACGATATCCGCGCCGAGGCGCAGAAGGACGGCATGGCGAAAATGGCCGAGAAGTTCCGCAAAGGCGGTGATCTTTATGTTCCTCTTGATAAGGTAAAGGAAATATAAGGGGTGACAGGTTCGCCGGAAGCGTAATATCGGAAAGACCTGTCACCAATATGCGGCTGGCGCAGCGCATCCCCAGCCAGATTGTCATGCACGTCGCCGCCAGCGTCCTGTTGGCGGCGAATTATATAGAGGTGATGCACCGTATCCAGTGGGAGTTTAGCCGCTCAACAAACGCTCGTTTTTTGCACCTGCGCAAACCGCCTCGTCCAACGCCGCCAAAAACCCCGTTCAAAACCCAAACAGTTGTTGAAGGTTTTTTGGCTTGCTGTTGATAGCAGACATTCGTAGTCGATGCAGCACCGGTTACACTGGGCTCTTTTCGGTCGTTCGCTGCGCTAGGCACGAACGGCCGTTTTCCTTTTTCCCATGCGATTTGGGTCAGTTATCTGACACAAAAGTCGGTTTTGCTTGGCATCTGACAGGCGCGGCGATCGAAACGCAGGGGGGATTTGGACAAGCCAAAAGCGCCTGCCCTTGTTGGGTCAGGTGCTGCGCGCCTCTCCGTTTTGGGGACCACTGGTCCCCCACCGCAACATGAAAATGCTGCACGTCCTGCGGGGCCGTGTCCTCGCCTTCGGCTGCGGGCCGCACCACCCCCTTGTCCATTTCATTTTCCCATTGCGGCGGTTCCCCCCCTGCCCTCGCCGGGAGGCAAGGGTTCAGGAGAGGGGCGCGCTTCGCGCTTCCTCGCCTGACCCCCCACCCAATTTGGGCACCCGACCAGGGCGCAAAGACCGGGCGGGATCGTCGCAAAGAAAGGAAAGCCAAATTGCTAAATCGTTTGACCTCTACCAGCACGTCATCGACAGCATCATTTTCAGCATCGCGTCCGGCACTCCCGCATGGCGCAAGCCTTGGACGGGCGAGAAGGGCAGCGCACCGTTCCCGCTGCGCAGCAACAGCGAACCCTATTCCGGCATCAATGTCCTGATGCTTTGGCTTGCCGCAGACGCCAAAGGCTATCTTGCCCCGTTCTGGTTTACTTATCGCCAAGCTCAAGAGGCGGGCGGAAACGTTCGTAAAGGGGTAGATTCCGGTAGGGGGCAGGATCGTATCACAAGGCCCTGACGCCCCCTACTTCCCTTCAATTTGAGCCCTATGGTCGCCTTCGTGGTGGCGATG
>PHEQ01000062.1 GCA_002842985.1 Alphaproteobacteria bacterium HGW-Alphaproteobacteria-1 | reverse complement strand
GGGACCTCGGCATCTCGAAAAATACCGTCACCGACATCGTCAGACGGCACCGCCAAAATGCCTTGTGATACGATCCTGCCCCCTACCGGAATCTACCCCGTAAAGGAGAGCGCTGCGCCACGGTTGTTAAATATGGGACGTTTGACCGCGAGGACAAAGACACCGGCGAGGAACGCCGACTGCCATACCTGAAATCCTACAGCGTGTTTAACTCCGAGCGGATCGAGGGGCTGGCCCCGGAATACTATGGCACCCCCGCCGAGGCCGCACGCGACCTTGGGACCGAAGCCGACTCGGCGCTTGATGCTTTCTTTGCCGCGACCGGGGCCCAAATTCGCACCAGCGACGAACCGCAAGCCTACTACGACCCCACCGCCGACCATATCCACATGCCCCCGATTGCCACCTTTCACGCTGCGAAACGGAAATCAATGCATCTAAAGCCTAGGGTGCAACATGCATTCGCTGTCCCTTTGGCTGTTCTGATGTGCCCCCGCTCTGCGCCTGCGACCCATGCCAATCGCTCAGACACCCACGCGCACAAAAAATGGTCCTGTCGGATCAGCAGCGGCAAAAAGGGATCAGACACTTGGCTCCGGCGATATGTAGAACGATCCACGATCCCGACCAAAGCGAACGGTGCCGTGAACAGTTGCCGTAACGTCATCGGCAGGATATGAACACAAAGACCTGTAAAATGCGGTTATGCCCTTGCCGGGTGCATCAAGGGAGAAGCGGCTGATGCTGGACCTGACGAACATCCGTGCCGAACTGCAGGCGCATTACGATCTGTCGCCCTCGGTCACGCTGGCCACGCAGATGGCGGATATTCATGCGCGGATGGCGCGGGTGATGCCCTTTCCCGATTGGGCCATCGCGGCACCGTATGTGGCGGCGATCAACCGGCTCAAGGCGGAACGCGGGGCGGTGGTGCTGGCGCATAACTACATGACGCCCGATATCTATCATGGAATTGCCGATGTCGTCGGCGACAGCCTGCAACTGGCGATCGAGGCGACGCGCGTCGAAGCGCAGGTGATCGTGCAATGCGGCGTGCATTTCATGGCCGAAACATCGAAGATCCTGAACCCGTCGAAAACCGTGCTGATGCCGGATATCGAAGCCGGGTGTTCGCTGGCCGAAAGCATCACCGCCCAGGGCGTGGCGCAGATGCGCGCGCAATATCCCGGCGCAATGGTCGTCAGCTATGTCAACACTACGGCCGAGGTGAAGGCCGCCTCTGACATCTGCTGCACCTCGTCCAACGCGGCGCAGATCGTGGCGGCCATGCCCGGCAATACGGTCATCATGACGCCCGACAAATGGCTGGCGCAGAACGTGGCCGCGCAGGTGCCGCAAAAACGCATCGTCTGGTGGGACGGGGCCTGCATCGTGCATGAACGGTTCACCCCGCAGGATCTGCGCGATTTTCGCGAATGGCACCCCGATCTGAAGATCATCGCCCATCCCGAGTGCCCGCCCGACGTCGTCGCCGAAGCCGATTTCGCCGGATCGACCAAGCACATCATCGATTGGGTCGGCGACAACAGGCCCCAAAAGGCGATGCTGGTCACCGAATGTTCAATGGCCTCGAACATCTCGGATGCCCACCCCGAGGTCGAGTTTCTAGGGCCGTGCAACATGTGCCCCTATATGAAGAAGATCACCTTGGAAAAGGTGCTTTGGTCGCTGCATTCGATGACGGGACAGATCGAGGTCGATCCTGCCATCGCCGCCCCTGCTCGCCTTGCGGTGCAGCGGATGATCGACCTGTCGCGGCAACTGGCGGCATGACGATCACCACCGATCGCGTGGTGATCGTCGGCGCGGGCTTGGGCGCCATGTATGCCGCGCTGGTGCTGGCACCGCGTCCGGTCGTGATGATCTCGCCCGATCCCTTGGGTCAGGGGTCCAGTTCGGCATGGGCACAGGGGGGCGTCGCCGCAGCGATGGCCCCCGAAGATAGCGCCGCCAGCCATGCCGCCGACACGGTGCGCGCCGGCGCAGGAACCGTCGATGCCGCCATTGCCGATCTGGTCACGACCGAGGCACGCGATCACATCCTGACACTGACGGAACTTGGCACGCCCTTCGACCGCGACGCGGCGGGCAGCTATGTCCTGTCGAAAGAGGCCGCGCACAGCCTGCCCCGCGTAGTCCGCGTTCAAGGCGATCAGGCGGGCGCGCAGATCATGCGGACTCTGATTGCGGCGGTGCGGGCCGCGCCCTCGGTTCAGGTGCTTGAAGGGTGGTCGGCCTGCGATCTGCTGATGGACGGCGGCCATGTGACGGGCCTGCGGCTGATGCGGGTATCGGGGTCACGGCCCATCGCGCTGAACGCGCCCGCGGTTCTGATTGCCGGGGGCGGCTCGGGCGGGCTTTATGCCGTGACCACCAACCCGCCCCGCATCCGTGGCGAAACGATCGGCATGGCTGCCCGCGCGGGCGCTGTCATCGCCGATGCGGAATTCGTACAGTTTCATCCCACCGCCCTTGCCGGTACCGAAGACCCCAGCCCCCTTGCGACCGAAGCCTTGCGCGGCGAAGGCGCTTGTCTGGTCAATTTCCAGGGTCACCGCTTCATGCAGGCGCTGCATCCCGACGGCGATCTGGCACCGCGCGACATCGTGGCGCGCGGGGTCTATGCCGAAACGCAGGCGGCGCGCGCCCCGGCGCTGGATTGCCGCGCCCTGCCGCCCTTGCCCGACCATTTCCCCGCAGTGGCTGCCGCTTGCGCCCGCGCAGGCATCGACCCCGCACGTCAGCCGATCCCGGTGGCGGCGGCGGCGCATTACCACATGGGCGGCATCCGCACCGATGCGCAGGCGCGAAGCAGCCTACACGGCCTGTGGGCCTGCGGCGAGGCGGCCTCGACGGGGCTGCACGGCGCGAACCGGCTGGCGTCGAACGGTCTGTTAGAGGCATTGGTCTTTGCCCGCCGTGCTGCGCAATCCATCGCGCGGGCGGTGGCCGATCTGCAAGCGGCGCCGGTCATCCTGCCCGATCCACCGCCCGCGCCCTTGCCCGACCCGGCGCTGATCGCGGATCTGCGCGCGACCATGACACAGGGTGCGGGTGTCATCCGCAACGCGGAGGGCCTGACCGCTGCCTTGCGCCGCATCGCCGCGATCGAGGCCGCGGCCCGCCATGACCTGCCCCTTGCCAATATGACCGCGACCGCCACGATGATCTGCGCAGCCGCGATGATGCGCTGCGAAAGCCGGGGCGCGCATTGCCGGTCCGATTATCCCGACCCCTTGCCGCAGGCCGCCCGCAGCCATCTGACCCTTGCGCAGGCCCTGTCCCTGCGTCCCGCCCCCGAACCGGAGCCGACATGATCCCGCCCCTGCCCGACCTGATCCTGGAACCTCTGGTCCGCACCGCCCTGATCGAAGATCTGGGCAGCCACGGTGACATCACCACCCGGACCGTCATCCCCACCGGCACCGTCATGACCGCCGCCATCCGCGCCCGAGAGGCAGGCACCGCATCGGGCATGGCGCTGGCGGCACTGGTCTTCCGCATGGTGGATCCTAACCTGAGGCTGCAAATTCTGATCCCGGATGGTGAAAGCTTTGCCGCAGGTGACGTACTGGCGCGGATCACCGGCGATGCGGCGGCGATCCTCTCGGCGGAGCGGGTGGCGCTGAATTTCGCAGGGCGGCTGTGCGGCATCGCCACGATGACCGCGTCCTTTGTTGCGGAAACCCGTGGGACGCAGGCGCGCATCACTTGCACACGCAAGACGACACCGGGATTGCGGCTGGTGGAAAAGCAGGCGGTCCTGCACGGTGGCGGGTTCAATCACCGCGTGTCTCTTTCGGATGCGATCCTGATCAAGGACAATCACATCGCCGCCACCGGTGGTATCGGACCCGTCCTGCAAGCTGTCCGGGCGCGCGCGTCCCACATGATGCGGGTCGAGATCGAGGTCGACGACCTGCACCAACTTCGTCAGGTTCTGGACGAAGGCGGGGCCGATGTTGTGTTGCTGGACAATATGGACAACCCGACCCTGCAACAGGCCGTCGCGATGACCGAAGGCCGCGTGGTTCTGGAGGCCTCGGGCAACATGCGGCTGGACCGCATCGCCGAAGTGGCGGCGACGGGCGTGGATTATATCTCGGTCGGGGCACTGACACATTCGGTCAAGGTGCTGGACCTGGGTCTGGACGTCTGACGCCTTGGCAGCTGTAGCGTTAATCTAGCCGCAGCTGCTCTAGGTGTTTGAGCCCACAGTCTGATGGTGAGATCCTATCTCAGAGATTGAAGGAGGCAATATGGGCCATGTTCACCATAGAAGCATCACGACCAGCGATACAAAGCCCTTTCGCGGTGTGATGGGCGTTGTTGCAGAACTCTGATCGCAAAGGATTCACTTCGCGAATCCATGCGGTTAGACGGCTGCATGAGCAAGCCACCTCCCGCCCGCTATCGCACGACGAACTGGTCCAGTTACAACGCGTCGCTGCGCAAACGGGGGTCCCTGCTGATCTGGGTCGACAAGGACATGACCTGGCGCGCGCCGAGTGACGGTCGGCCCGGACGGCCAGCGGTGTTTTCCGATGCTGCCATCCAGTTCTGCCTGTCGATCAAGGTTCTGTTCAAGGTTCCTCTGCGCCAGACCGCCGGGATGGTGGCGAGCCTGCTCCGGCTGGCGGGGCTGGACTGGCCCGTTCCGGACTTTTCCACCCTGTGCCGAAGGCAGAAGACCCTGGCCGTTCAGGTCCCGTATCGCCGCGCCGACGGACCGTTAAACCTGCTGGTCGACAGCACCGGGATCAAGTTCCTCGGCGATGGCGAATGGCAGGCGCGCAAGCACGGGGTGCAGGGCCGACGCCAGTGGCGCAAGGTGCATCTTGCCATGGATACCGCCACCTCGGACATCCGCGCGGTGGAGTTCACCCCCAGCCGCGACGGCGACAGTCCCGTGCTTCCGGACTTGCTCGGCCAGATCCCGGCAGACGAGCCAATCGGCACCGTGACCGCCGATGGTGCCTATGACACGCGCCGATGCCACAGCGCGATCCTCGCGCTCGACGCGGTCCCGATCATACCGATCCGTAAGAATGGTCGATTGTGGAAGGAAGACTGCCCGGCGGCATGCGTCCGCAACGAAACCCTGCGCGCCACGCGATACTATGGCAGGGCATTCTGGAAGCGCTGGTCGGGATACCATGCTCGAAGCCGGATCGAGGCGAAGATGCGCTGCCTGAAAGCATTTGGCGAACGTATCGCCGCAAGAGACCCCGATCGTCAGACCGCCGAAATCTACATCCGCATCGCCATCATGAACCGCTTCTCCGCCCTCGGCACCGCTGAGATCGTCCGCGTGGCCTGAAGCCAAAGGAGAAAGGGAAAATCACGCCTCAAGCCGCCTTTCTGCAACAATGCCCATGCGCACCGGCGAGGTAAACAAGAAGCTCGAACATGTGATCGCTAAGACATTGGCCGCCTCTATGAATTCAGATGGTGGCAGCTTGTTCATCGGGGTGGATGACCATGGCAACGCCATTGGTCTAGATTTGGATTACGGTACGCTGAAAAAAGCAGACAGAGATGGCTTCCAGCTTCACCTGGGCAATATTCTAGATTCTTACCTTGGCAAGGATGTGATGAAGCTCTGGAAACTCGACTGGCCCCTCTATGATGACAGGCAGATCTGCCACGTGCAGGTCACGCGAGCAAACAAGCCCGTCCATGTGAGCCATGAAGGAAAGGAAGAATTCTTCGTGCGGAAGGAGGGCTCGTCCCAGCCTTTGAGCCGTGCTCAAGAGCATGAATGGAATAAGGGTCGA
The DNA here is from genome assembly GCA_002842985.1 of Alphaproteobacteria bacterium HGW-Alphaproteobacteria-1. Lineage (GTDB taxonomy): Bacteria > Pseudomonadota > Alphaproteobacteria > Rhodobacterales > Rhodobacteraceae > Roseovarius. The sequence continues at coordinate 918 of PHEQ01000062.1, read as the reverse complement.
TTCTAAATTTATGTGTCAGTCTTTACGCAATCCTACTGAGGATAACCGCTTAAGTTCGTCGCACGCCACATCCGATACCGCCCCTGCCCAGTCATCTCGCGGATCAGGCCCCGCGCTTCCATCCAGGCAAGGTTGCGCTGGACGGCCGCGCGACTGGCGCCGGTCAGCGCCTCGGCCATCGGGGCGGAGACGAGCGGCCATTCGGTCAGCACCGCACACAAGGCTGGAGGCGTGCGGCCCGAGAGCGGGCGTATCGCGGCTTCCACCCGCGCTGACCATGCATCGATATCATCGAGGTGCCGCATCGCAGTCAGGTTGGCCGTCTCCATCCCGTCAAGCCAGCGCGCCAGACGGTCAGCGGGTGGGCCGCCGGCGCGAAGCCCCCCTGCCCCACCCATTGCCAGAGGCGCAAAGATCGCCCCTTTCCCCTCACTGGCCACGATCCGCGCGGCCGTAACTGCCGCTTCTATCCGGTCACCCTGCTGCCCGAGGCCCGCAAGGCTCCAGAGGTGAAAGCCCATGCAGGCGCGTGTGATCGGGTGCAGCTCGGCGACTTGTGCCATCAGGTCGAGCCAACCGCCCGCGCGATCTGCGAAGGGCTCGGCCTCATCTGCAATGTTCTCAGGATCGCGGCGGTCGAGGAAGGCAGACAAGTCTACCTCAGGGCCTGGGCCCCCTGTCAGGCGACGTACCGCCCAACCGACCCGCGCCAGTGCGGCGGTGTCGTCTTGCAGGCCGGAAATGCGCATGGAGATCCAGAGCGCCAGTCGATCCGTGCCGATGCGGTCACCCGCGAACCAGCTGAGGTCGGAAGCCTCGATCAGGGCAAGCCTGTGCCGCCATCCTTCCGGGCCGCGCTTCAGCCGGTCGTCCAGCGCGCCGACGCGACCGGCCACACGGGCAAGACGCGCGGTATGA
>PHEQ01000023.1 GCA_002842985.1 Alphaproteobacteria bacterium HGW-Alphaproteobacteria-1 | reverse complement strand
TTCAGATACCAGTCTTGTCAAAGAGCAAGAGACAAAATCAACAGAGTGCGCCCTGAACTTCGGCGCGCCCCGCCAAACCTGCCCCAATTGTCCGAACCGGAAAACCTCAGCACCTCAGTGCCTCAATCCCCGATCCACCCCAACAACACCTCAGCGCCGCCGGTGAAGGCGTATCTACGGTCGACAGCAAAGAGTCGCAAGAGCTTTTTTTCCCATTCGTCATTTTTTCTTCATGTAGGTGGATTTTTACAGATTATTAACGGGTTAGAGCAACAATCTCATTGCCAGAGGCGCGGGAGACGCACGTTTCTTGCGGCCTGCTCGCAGGAGCTGAAACCACATCTTGCGCTATCCACACAGTCACGCTCAAGAGGACCGCCCATGCCCCCCGACAAGCCCCGACTCAAGCACTGCGCCGGCGCCGCGCGTAGCGCAATCGCAGCGCCAGCAACGCCAGAATCACCGCCAGGTAGACCAGCGGCTCGATCTGAAAGCCCTTGGAGAGCCAGATGAAATGAACCGCCCCCAACACCGCCACCACATAAGTGAGCCGATGCAAGACCCGCCAGCGCGGTCCCAGCCGACGCAAAGACAGGTCATTCGAGGTCAGAGCGAGGGGAATCATCATCAGGAACGCGGTAAAGCCGACCGTCACATAGGGCCGCTTGAGAATATCCGCCCAGATCTGCGCCCAGATCTGCACATCGAGCACCAGCCAGACCAGCAAATGCAAAGAGACATAGGTAAAGGCCAGCAATCCCACCGCCCGGCGAAACCGGATCAGGTTCACCCCCAGATGGCGGCGTAGCGGCGAGAGGCAGAGACCCAGGATCACCAGTTGCAAGGCCACCTCGCCCAGTTTCCGCTCCAGCGCCTTGATCGGCTCTGCGCCAAGGCCACCGGTCAGACCGAGATAGAAGGTCCAGACCGCAGGTATCCCGAGGATCAGCCAGACAGACCACACTGGCACACGCCGAGCGAGGGCGTTGATCCGGTCGACGGCGGTGTTCATCCGCAGCAGGCGTCGCCCGCCTGGATCGGAGGGCAGGGCACGTCACCATAGGAGCAATAGACGCAGCAATCCCCTTCAAGGGGTCGCAACACCGCGTGACAGCCCTTGCATTCATAATAGAACTGGCAGGCCTCGGTCGGCATGGTGTCCACGCTGGCATGGCCGCAATCCGGGCATGTCAGGGTAGAGGTCGGGTTTATCTCTGCCTTTGCAGCCACAGGCCCGCTCCCATCACAATCAACCACAGCCCCAGCACTGGCGGCAGCACGCTGTCACGGTAAAGCGCGCCTGTCAGCATGCCCGATCCAACCGCGCCAAGGACAAGCGGCAACCGTCCAGTGAAACAGCACAGCGCAGCAAATCCCGCGCCGATGCCCCCGCCCCATGTCATGATTCGCGCCGACCTCAAAAGTTCGCCTTCAGGTCCATGCCCGTGTAGAGCCCCGCCACCTCTTCGGCATAGCCGTTGAACATGAGCGTGGGCACGCGCGAGGAGAACAGCCCGCCGCCGATGCGCCGCTCGGTGGCCTGGCTCCAGCGCGGGTGATCCACCTCGGGATTCACATTACTATAAAAGCCATATTCGCGCGCATTGGCCTTGTTCCAGCTTGTCGGCGGTTCCTTGTCGGTCAGGGTGATCCGCACCACCGACTTGATCGACTTGAACCCGTATTTCCAAGGCACCACAAGGCGCAGCGGTGCGCCGTTCTGATTGGGCAGGTCGCGGCCGTAAATACCTGTCGCCATGATGGTCAGCGGATGCATCGCCTCATCCAGCCGCAAGCCTTCGACATAGGGCCAATCAAGCACCGGATAGCGGACACCGGGCATCTCGTCGGGGCGCAACACCGTCTCGAAAGCCACATGCGTCGCTCCCGCCTGCACCCCCGCCAGCGCCAGCAGGTCGGCCAGTTCGAACCCGTTCCACGGCACCACCATCGACCAGGCCTCGACACAGCGGAACCGGTAAATGCGTTCCTCGATGGTCATCTGCGCCATGATGTCCGCGAAATCGTAATCGCCGGGCCGATCCACCAGACCGTCGATGCGCACCGTCCAGGGCGCGGTTGTCAGCATCCGCGCGTTGCGGGCCGGGTCGCCCTTGTCGGTGCCGAACTCGTAATAATTGTTGTAGCGGGTGATATCCTCCCAGGCGTTCGGCTCCAGCGCGTCGGCGCGCGCGCTGCCCGCCCCCACCAGGCCAAGCCCCGCGAGCCCGCCCAGAACCGCGCGGCGGTTCAGCCAGAGCGCCTCGGGCGTCACATCCGCCGCCTGTAGCCTGTTCGTCCAACGATGGGCCATGACATCCTCCTGTTTGCGAAGAAGATAGGGCGCCGCCTGCCGCCTGCCAGCCCCGTCAGCTGACCGCTTCGGGTGGCTGATAGCTGGGCCGGATCTTGTTGAACGCGATCGAGGTGCCATCCGCCTGCACCATCCGCACATGGCGCCGCCGCATCAGCCGCGGTTCGGCGACGCCGACCGAGTGGGCGATCATCTCGACCTCCTTTATGACCGATTTGGCATAATGCGCGACCTTCATGTATTTGTCCTCCACCACCAGCCCGCGTTGCAGATAGGGATCATGGGTGGTGATCCCTGTCGGGCAGGTGTTGCGGTTGCACTTGAGCGCCTGGATACAGCCAAGCGCGAACATGAAGCCGCGCGCCGAGGTGACGAAATCCGCGCCCGCGCAGATCGCCCAGGCCACGTCGCCGGGATTGATCAGCTTGCCCGCCGCGATCATGCGGATCCGCTCCTTGAGGCCGTACCGGTCGCGCAAATCGACGATGCGCGGCAGCGCGTCGCGCAAGGGCATCCCCACGAGATCCATCAGCGGCATGGGAGCGGCCCCGGTGCCCCCCTCGCCGCCGTCGATGGCAATGAAATCGGGCGCACAGTCTGCCCCGCGCGCGACGATGCGCTCGAAGAACGGCTCCCACGCCTCGGACGAGCCGATCACGGTCTTGAAGCCCACGGGCCGCCCCGTCACCTCTCGGATGTGGCAGATCATGTCTATGAGGTCGTCGAAATCGTCCACCTCGGCATGACGGTTGGGAGAGATGCTGTCCTGCCCCACGGCAATGCCGCGAATGCGCGCCACCTCGGCATCGACCTTGGCGCCGGGCAGGATGCCGCCCTTGCCGGGCTTGGCGCCTTGCGCCAGCTTGATCTCGAACATCTTGACGCAGGGGTGATCCGACACCTCGCGCAGCTTTTCATCCGACAGATGCCCGTCGGCGTCGCGCACGCCGTATTTCGCCGTGCCGATCTGATAGACGATGTCGCAATTCCCCGTGAGGTGATAGGGGCTCAGCCCCCCCTCGCCGGTATTGAGCCAGATACCGGCCTGCGCGGCCCCCCGGCTGAGCGCCTCGACGGCGGGGCGCGAGATCGCGCCATAGCTCATGCCGGACACGTTGAAGATTGACTTCGCCTTGTAGGGGATGGCTGCCCCCGGCCCGATCTCCATCGGGGCGGTCATCGCGAACTGATCATCGAGCGGCGGAAAGACAGCCGGGACAAAGATAGGCGTTCCCGGCACATTGAGATTGCGCGTCGAGCCAAAGGCGATGGTGTTGCCCTTGCCGCGCGTCGCGTGCCTGACCCAGTCGCGTTGCGCGCGGTTGAACGGCATCTCTTCGCGGTCCATGGCAAAGAAATACTGCCGAAAGAACTCGCCCAGCTTGGTAAAGAGGTTCCGAAACCGCCCGATCACCGGATAGTTGCGCCGGATCGCGTCGCCCGGCTGTGTGCGGTCGATGACGTAGAATATCAGCACCGCAAGCACCGCCGCCCCGAGCAGAAACACGAACAACAGCGCCAGAACCTCGAGGATCTGCGTGACGTAACCCATAAGAACTCTCCGACATATCGCCTCGGTCCCGGCCCCTCGCGCGGGATCTCTGGCTTGGACCCTGCGCTTTTCACAAGCCTCGGGCAAGACACTTATCCGCGCGCTCATCGACCCTTCAGGCGATCCGCCCGTTTGCCGCCGCAGCGCAGCGCAACGCGCCTGAAACGCCTGTGAAACAAGGGCGGAAAGTCGCCAGATCACAAAATCGTGATTGGATGTTTCAAGCAGTCGTGGCTTAGCGAGGCACCCAGTTTCGTCAAGCGGCCTCGGCGGAAATCCCCGCTGAACCACCCTGCCCCGGCCCGCGTATCCGTTCCGACGATACCGCAAGGGTGTCGTGAACAAGGTTAACCAAAGGAGACATTTCCATGCTTCGCAGAACTTGCCTCGCACTTACCGCCGCCGTCCTGACGGTCGGACCCGCACTTGCCGATGGCCACGGCTACAAGAAGGACATCGTCGACATCGCCGCCGGCAATGACAGCTTCTCGACCCTTGTCGCCGCCGTCACGGCTGCGGGTCTCGTCGACACGCTCAAGGGAGATGGTCCGTTCACCGTCTTCGCCCCCACCAACGAGGCCTTCGCCGCCCTGCCGGAAGGCACGGTGGAAAACCTTCTGAAGCCCGAGAACAAGGATCAGCTCACCGCGATTCTCACCTATCACGTGGTGCCGGGCAAGGTGATGTCGGGCGATCTTTCGGACGGCCTGACCGCCGCGACGGTTCAGGGCGGCGAGGTCACCATCGGCACGACGGGCGGCGTCACCGTGAACGGCGCCAATGTCGTGCAGGCCGATATCGAGGCCAGCAACGGCGTGATCCACGTCATCGACGCGGTGATCCTGCCGGAATAAGCGTAACCTCACGACACCGCGGGGCGGCCCCACCGGGGCCGCCCTTTTTTGTCACACGCCCACGTCGATCATCGCGCGCGCAAGCACCGGCACGGTCGTAGCGTTCAGCCCGGCAATGTTGATCCGGCTGTCCCCGATCATGTAGATGCCATGCCCCTCGCGCAGCCGCTCCACCTGCTCGGGCGTCGCCCCCAGCCGCGAGAACATGCCGCGATGCTGCGCGATGAACCCGAACCGGTCCGAGCCCGAGAGCCGCTGCAATTCGCCTGCCAGCTGCTCGCGCAGCTTCAGCATCCCCAGCCGCACCTCCTCCAGTTCCGCCTGCCAGTCGGCGCGCAGGTCGTCATCGCCCAGCACCATGCTCACCAGCCGCGCGCCGTGATCGGGCGGAAAGGAATAGTTCTGCCGGTTGAGATAGGCCAGATTGCCTTGAGTGACCTTGTGAAGCCCCCGCTCCTGCGCCACCGCCATCAGGATGCCGGTGCGCTCGCGGTAGATACCGAAATTCTTGGAACAGCTTGCGGCGATCAGCATCTCGGGGCAATTGGCCGCCACAAACCGCACCGCCGCCGCATCCGCCTCCAGCCCGTCGCCAAATCCCTGATAGGCGATGTCGATCATAGGCAGCGCGCCGCGCGCGTTGAGATGATCCACCACCGCCCGCCATTCGGTCAGGTTGAGATTGGCCCCCGTCGGGTTGTGGCAGCAGCCATGGAGCAACACCACATCGCCCGCGCGCACCGCCTCAAGATCGGTCATCATGCCCGCGAAATCGACCGCACAGGTGGCGCTGTCGAAATAGCGATACATCACCACCTCGATTTTCATATGCGCCAGGATACTCAGATGGTTGGGCCATGTCGGATCGGACACGAAAACGCGTGCGCCCGGATTGGCCATCTTGATGAGGTCAAAGGCCTGCCGCACGGCCCCGGTGCCGCCCGGTGTGGCAATGGTGGCGACCTGATCGCGCGCGACAGCATCGCCCAGAACCAGCCCGGTCATGGCCTCGGCAAAGGCCGGATCACCGGCCAGCGCGGTATAGGCCTTGGTGCTCTCGATCTCCCAGAGCTGTTTCTCTGCGGCCTTCACGGCTCGCATCACCGGCGTCACGCCCTCGGGCGTCTTGTAGACACCCACGCCCAGATCGATCTTGGTCTCGCGCGGGTCCTCGCGATAGGCTTGCCCCAGCGCCAGGATCTTGTCGGCGGGTTTTTCCTTCAGATGCTCGAACATCATGCCTCTCCCGTGGCGACGGGCAGGGTGGCAAAGGCGCCCCATTCCGCCCATGATCCGTCATAAAGCGCGTGGTCGGTCTTGCCGATCTGTTCCAGCGCAAGATTGATGACCGCCGCCGTCAGCCCCGAGCCGCAGGTGGTGATCGCCGGTTTCGTCAGGTCCACCCCGGCGGCCTCGAACACCGCGCGCAGGGCGCTCGGGTCCCTCATCGTCTTGTCAGGGTTCAGCAGCGCCGTGAAGGGCACGCTTTTTGACCCCGGAATATGGCCGCCGCGCAGACCGGCGCGCGGCTCGGGTTCCTCGCCGCGAAACCGCCCGGCCGAGCGTGCGTCGATGATCTCGTGATCTCCGAGCTTGGCCGCGGCCGAGACCTGCGTGACATCCTTCACCATATGGTTCTGCCGCCGCACCGTCATGTGCCGATCGCGCACGATGGGCGACATATCCTCGATCTCGCGGCCTTCGGCCTGCCATTTGGGAAAACCGCCGTCGAGCACGGCCACGTTCTCCTGCCCCATCAGCCGAAAGAGCCACCAGACCCGCGCCGCCGAGAAAAGACCGTGGCTGTCATAGACCACCACCTGATGCCCGTCGCCCACGCCCATGGCGCGCAGCTTGGACATGAATTTCTCGACCGGCGGCACCATGTGCGGCAACGCCGAGCGCGCATCGCTGATATCCTCGATGTCGAAAAACCGCGCGCCGGGAATATGCCCCGCCGCATACTCGGCCCGCGCATCGCGGCCCGAGCCGGGCAGAAAGGTCGTGCCATCGAGAACCCGCAGATCGGGGTCCTTCAGATGCGTTGCCAGCCAGTCGGTGGAGACAAGCGTCTTGGGATCGTCGGACATCGGAACCCCCGGAAAATGAGCCTCTCACTGCCTACAATCGGCGCGACAAAAGGGCAAGGCCGCGCGTCACGGGGGGCGTATCGGTCTGAAGCCGGCAGAACGATCATCATGCAGCCAGCGCCGCGGCAATATCCGAGTGCGCGAGGACGGGATGACACAGGATCGTTGCCCCCGGTCGTTGCAAGGTGCGCGGCAAGGATGTCGCTGGCGTCGTGATCAAGAAAAAGAGGCCGTCGCCCAACAAGACAAGTAGCGGCTTGCCGAGCAGGATACGCGCAAGCGAGAGCGCGCGGGGTGAAGATTCCTCTTGCGCGGGGCAGTAAAACGCCCATGATGAACCTATTGTCAATTGGTTCACAAAGGTTCCCCATGACCGACGCCGAACGCGACAATTCCTCGCTTGCGCTGGAGCGGCTGCGTGGCATGCTGCGCGACATTCCGGCAACCGGCGACACGCGCCTGCCGACCGAGCGTCAACTGGCCGGGACACTGGGGATCAGCCGCCGCTCGGTGCGGCGCGCGCTGGAGGTGCTGGAGGCCGAAGGGCTGGTCTGGCGGCGACAGGGTGCCGGGACATTCGCCGGACCGCGCCCGGATACCCTGTCGGGCACCACTGCTTTTGAGGTCAATTTTTCCGAAATCATGGAAGTCCGCCTGCGGCTGGAGCCGCAACTGGCGCAGTTGGCCGCCCTGCGCGCGTCCGCCGCCGATATCGCGCGGATGGAGGATGCGCTGACCCGGCTGGAAGGCACCCACGACGCCGACGGGCGCGAGCTGTGGGATTCCGCCTTTCATCGAGAGATCGCCCGTGCGGCAGGCAACCGGTTCTTTCTGACGATCTTCGACTCGATGGATCGCGCGCGCCACGACGACGCCTGGCGGGCCTTGCGCGAACGTGCGCGCAACCGGGCCAATCTTGCGCAGACGACGCGTCAGCACCGTGCATTGCTGGATGCCATCGCCGCGCATGACCCTATTCGCGCAGGTCAGGCGATGCGCGCCCACCTGATGACGCTGCATGACAGCATCCTGCGCCTGACCTCGCTGGAGGAGCTTGAGGATGCCTCCTGACACCTCCCGACCGGACAGCACACTGGAGGTCCGCGACCTGTCGATCCGCTTTCGCGGTCAGGCGCTGGATCTGATCGACAGGGTCAGCTTTTCGATCGCGCGCGGCAAGACACTGTGTCTGGTGGGAGAGTCGGGTTGCGGAAAATCCGTGACCTCTCTGGCGATCATGGGCCTTTTGCCGAAACGCGCGGCGACGATCACGCAAGGGTCGGTGCGGTTCAACGGGCAGGAACTGCTTGCGCTGCCGGAGCGCGCGATCGAGGATCTGCGCGGCAATCGCATGGCGATGATCTTTCAGGAACCGATGACCAGCCTCAACCCGGCCTTCACCGTCGGTCATCAGGTGGCAGAGGCGGTGCGGCGTCACAAACGCTGCTCCGGGGCCGAGGCCCGCGACCGCGCGCTGGAGATGTTTCGCAAGGTGCGGATGCCGGCCGCCGAAACCCGGCTCGATGATTACCCGCACCAGATGTCGGGCGGTATGCGCCAACGGGTGATGATCGCCATGGCGCTGGTCAACGATCCTGCGTTGCTGATCGCGGATGAGCCGACAACGGCTCTTGATGTGACGATCCAGGCGCAGATCCTCGACCTGATGCGCGAATTGCAGGACGATACCGGAGCGGCACTTCTGATGATCACCCACGATCTGGGTGTGGTGGCGGAAATCGCCGATGACGTGGCGGTCATGTATGCCGGACGCGTGGTCGAAAGCGGCCCGGTGGACCGTATCTTCGAGGAGCCGCAGCATTGCTATACGCTCGGGCTGATGGGCTCGATGCCCGCGATCGCGGGGCGGCAGGGGCGGCTGATGACGATCCCCGGCGCGGTGCCCGCGCCGGACGCGATGCCCGCGGGCTGCCGTTTTGCGACCCGTTGCCCATTGGCGATCCCCGACTGTTCGGTGACGCGGCCGGCATTGGTTGCAGACCACGCGGGCCAGTCGGTCGCCTGCCTGCGCGCGCCGCTCGATCAGATCGTGGCGGCGCAATGAGCGATTTCATTCTTGAGACCCACGACCTGCAACGCCGCTTCCGGCAAGGCGGCGGCCTGCTGGCGCGGGCAACCACGATTCACGCCGTCAACGGCGTGTCGCTACAGGTCAAGCGCGGAGAAACATTCGCTATTGTCGGAGAATCCGGTTGCGGAAAATCCACTTTGGCGCGGCTCTTGCTGCGCCTGATCGATCCCAGCGCGGGACGCGTCGTCTATGACGGACAGGATCTGACGTCGCTTGGCGCGGCCCGGATGCGGGCGCTGCGATCGGACCTGCAATTCATCTTTCAGGACCCGTTCTCGTCGCTGAACCCGCGCATGAGCGTGGGCGCGATCATTGGTGAACCGCTGCGCGTGCATACTACCCTGTCATCCGCTGCGCGCCGCGCCCGAGTGGCGGATCTGATGACGCGGGTGGGTCTGCGGCCTGACATGTCGGATCGTTATCCGCATGAGTTTTCCGGCGGCCAGCGACAACGCATCGCAATCGCGCGGGCGCTCGCCTCGGGTCCGAAACTTCTGATCGGGGATGAACCCGTCTCGGCGCTCGATGTATCGATTCAGGCACAGATCGTGAATCTGCTGGAGGATCTGAAGAAGGAATTCGGTTTGACGTTGGTGATCATCGCGCATGATCTTGCCGTGATCCGCCACATGAGCGATCGCATCGCCGTGATGTATCTGGGCGAAGTGGTCGAGCAGGCCGAGACCGAAGCCCTGTTCACCACGCCGCGCCACCCCTACACACAGGCCCTGCTGGCGGCCATTCCGGTGCCGAGGCCGGATGTGCGGGCCGTGCGGGTGCATCTTGGCGGCGATATCCCCTCACCCGCCGATCCGCCCGCAGGATGCAAGTTCCACACCCGTTGCCCCCATGCGACCGACCTGTGCCGCCGCACCCGTCCCGTGCTGACCGGCGCGGCTCATCAGGTTGCCTGTCACCATCACGCCACCCTGCCCCGCCCCGATCTGCCGCTGGGCAGAACGGGCGCCCGCAGCGCCGCCGCCGCCGCCCGGTTCGAGCTGTTCCGCGTGGCAAGCCAGACCGCTTCACCCACCGACAAGGAGACGACCCAATGAAAACAGCCAAGCTTTCAACCGTGCTTTTGGCGTCGGTTGCGATGACCACCTCGGCCTTTGCCGCCGATCTGCGCATCGGCCTTCAGGAAGACCCCGACGCGCTGGACACAGATCAGGCGCGCACATTCGTAGGCCGCATCGTGTTCGAATCGCTCTGCGACAAGTTGGTGAACATCACGCCCGCGCTGGAATTCGTTCCGGAGCTGGCCACCGCCTGGGCATGGTCCGACGACGGTCTGACCCTGGTCATGCAATTGCGCGACGATGTGGTGTTCCATGACGGCACGCCTTTCGACGCCGAAGCCGTGGTCGCCAATATCGAGCGCTCGAAAACCCTTGCCGAAAGCCGCCGCAAATCGGAACTGGCCTCGGTCGCAAGCGTGGCCGCCACCGGCCCGCATGACGTGACATTTTCGCTCGCCTCGCCCGATGCGACGCTGATTGCGCAATTGTCAGATCGCTCGGGCATGATGCTGTCGCCGACCGCCGCCGCCGAAAAGGGGTTGGAACTGGCGAATGATCCGGTCTGCTCGGGGCCGTACAAATTCGTAGAGCGGATCCAGCAGGACCGCATCGTGCTGGAAAAATTCGCCGATCACTACAACGCCGACAGCTACAGTTTCGACCGGCTGATCTTTCTGCCGATCCCGGACACGACCGTGCGCCTCGCCAATCTGCGCTCGGGCGATCTGGACATGCTGGAACGCCTGGCGCCGTCGGACGCGCCGGCAGTGCAGGCCGATGCCAGCCTGACCTTCGCCGCCGAAACCAGCCTCGGCTATCAGGGCATCACCATCAACGTGGCCAATGGCGCGCGCTCCGAGGGCCCGCTTGGCCAGGACAAGCGCGTGCGGCAGGCCCTGTCACTGGCCATCGACCGCGAGGTGATCAATCAGGTTGTGTTCGAGGGCACCTACACCGCCGGCAACCAGCCGTTCGCGCCGACCTCGCCCTGGTATGACCAGTCCAACCCGGTGCCGCCACGCGATGTGGACGCCGCAAAGGCACTGCTGGCCGAGGCGGGGCTGGAGCGCATCAGCATCGAGGTGCAGGCCGCCAACAACCCGGTGCAGCTGCAACTGATGCAGGTGGTGCAGGCCATGGCCGCCGAGGCGGGGATCGACATCTCGATCCGCGCCACCGAGTTTGCAACGCTTCTTCAGGAACAGACCGCAGGCAATTTCGACGGCTCGCAGGTCGGCTGGTCCGGCCGCACGGATCCCGACGGCAATATCCACGCCTTCGTGACCTGCCAGGGCGGCCTGAATGACAGCAAGTTCTGCTCGGCAGAGGTGGACAGGCTGTTGAACGAGGCCCGCCTTTCCAACGACCCGGCAGCCCGCAAAGCCAAGTATGACGCGGCCAACGTCATCCTGCGTGACGAAATGCCGATCATCTACCTGTACCACCAGACCTGGCTCTGGGCGATGTCGAACAAGGTGCAGGGCTTTACCGCCTACCCGGACGGCATGATCCGTCTGGCGGGCGTGACGATCCGGTAAGACCTGTGTCGCGCAGGCCACAAGAACTGCGGGGCCGGTCACGGCCCCGCCTCCCGCCAGACCCGGCCATCTCCCGAACAGACGGACCGCCCCGATGCTGTTGTTCATCCTGCGCCGAATCCTGATCGCGATCCCGACGCTGATCCTTGTGTCGATGTTCGTCTTCGCCTTGCAGAAACTGCTGCCCGGCGATCCGATCCTCGTCATGGCCGGCGAGGAGCGCGACCCCGAGGTGATCGCCCTTCTGCGCGAGAAATACCGGATGAACGAGCCGATCGTGATGCAATACATTTACTGGGCGGGCGGCGTGTTGCGCGGGGATCTGGGGGTGTCGCTGCGCACCAATGAACCGGTGCTGAGCCTCATCGCCTCCAAACTCCCGGTCACGATACAACTGGCGGTGATGTCGATGCTGTTCGCGCTGTGCATCGGCATTCCCGCGGGCATCCTGTCGGCGGTGCGCAAGGGAACATGGGTGGACTGGCTGGCCAATCTGGTGGCGCTCTCGGGCCTGTCGATCCCGAATTTCTGGCTGGGGCTCATGCTGATCCTGCTGGTATCGGTCAACCTCGGCTGGCTGCCGGCCTCGGGCTATGAAAGCCCGTTCGTCGATCTGAAGAAATCGCTGACCACGATGGTCATGCCTGCCTTCGTGCTGGGCACGGCGCTGGCGGCCACGCTGATGCGGCACACCCGATCAGCCATGCTGGGGGTATTGCAGGCCGATTACGTGCGCACGGCGCGCGCCAAGGGGTTGCGGGGCCCGATCGTCGTGATGAAACACGCGTTTCGCAACGCGGTCCTGCCGGTCGTGACCCTGACGGCGCTGCTGTTTGGCGAATTGCTGGCAGGGGCTGTGCTGACCGAACAGATCTTTACCATTCCGGGTTTCGGCAAGCTGATCGTCGACGCGGTGTTCAACCGCGACTATGCCGTGGTGCAGGGCGTGGTTCTGTGCACCGCGGTGGGCTTCATCGTGATGAATCTGATGGCCGATGTGCTCTACATGCTGCTGAACCCAAGGCTGAGGGCCGCACAATGAGCGCCCTGACCGATCCGCAACCCCGCGCCACCCGCCGCATCTGGCGCAAGCTCAACCACAACAGAAGCGCGCTCGTCGGCGCAACGGTGGTGATCGCCTTCGTTGCATTGGCGCTGCTGGCCCCGGTCCTGCCGATTGCGGACCCGACGGGCACCGACTGGGGCGCGATTCGCAAACCACCGTCGGCCACCGCGTGGATGGGAACGGACGAGTTGGGCCGCGATGTGTTGTCGCGGATGATCTGGGGGGCGCGAGCCTCGCTCCTGGCCGGTGTCGTCTCGGTCGTGATCGCGGTCGCCATCGGCGTCCCCTTCGGCCTGATCGCAGGCTATTTCGGCGGCTGGACCGACAGCATCATCAGCCGCGTGACCGAGGCGCTTCTGGCAATGCCCTTCCTGATCATGGCCATTGCCCTTGCGGCGTTCCTGGGTCCGTCACTGACCAATGCGATGATCGCCATTGGCCTGTCGGCAGTGCCTGTCTTCATCAGGTTGACCCGCGGGCAGGTCCTGTCGGTCAAGACAGAGGATTACGTCGAAGGCGCACGCGCCATCGGTCTGGGGCATGTCCCGATCATGACCCGCTACATCCTGCCCAACGTCTTTCCACCGATCCTTGTGCAGGCCACGCTGACCATCGCCACCGCCATCATCGCCGAGGCGGCCCTGTCGTTTCTCGGGCTGGGGCAGCAACCGCCAGCGCCCAGTTGGGGATCGATGCTGAACACGGCCAAGAATTTCCTGTCCCAAGCGCCCTGGATGGCGATCTGGCCCGGCGCCGGTATCTTTCTGGTGGTCATGGGCTTCAACCTTCTGGGCGACGGGTTGCGCGATGCGCTGGACCCGCGCGAAAACTGACTGACCTGATCGGAGGAACCGCATGTCTGACTTTACAACGCGACCCGAAATCCTGGGCCGCTTCGGGGTCGTGACCTCGACCCACTGGATCGCCTCGGCGGTCGGGATGAAAATCCTCGAACAGGGTGGCAACGCCTTTGACGCCGCGGTGGCCACCGGTCTGGTGCTGCAGGTGGTCGAGCCCCATCTGAACGGCCCCGGCGGCGACATGCCGGCCATCGTCTACAGCGCGCGCCGTGGCAAGGTCGAGGTGATCTGTGCCCAGGGGCCCGCCCCTGCCGGGGCGACGATCGCACACTACCAGGCCGAAGGGATGCAGGTGATTCCAGGTGATGGTCTTCTTGCAACCGTCATTCCCGGTGCCTGGGATGGCTGGATGCTGATGCTGCGCGATTATGGCACGCTGCCGCTGCGCGCGGTGCTGGAACCCGCGATCTTCTATGCGGAAAAGGGGCACCCGGTTCTGCCGCGGGTGGCCGCAACCATCGCGGAGCTGGACGATTTCTTTCGCACCGAGTGGCCGACATCGCACGAAACATGGCTTCCCGGCGGCATGGCGCCCCAGCCCTGGGGCAATCTCACCAACCCCGCGCTGGCGGCAACCTGGGCGCGCATCCTGACCGAGGCCGAGGCGAAACAGGGCCGCGAGGCACAGATCGACGCCGCGCGCGACGCCTTTTACCGCGGGTTCGTCGCCGAACGGATCTCCGCCTATCTGGCGCAGGCCGAGGTTATGGACGCCTCTGGCCAGCGTCACCGCGGCGTGCTTGGGGCGGATGATCTGGCCGGCTATGCCGCCCACGTCGAAGACCCGCTCACCTACGACTACCACGGCTGGACGGTGGCGAAATGCGGACCCTGGACGCAAGGTCCGGTGTTCCTTCAGGCCCTGGCGCTGCTCAAGGAGGTCGATCTGGGCGCGATGGACCCGACGGGCGCGGATTTCATCCATCACGTGGTCGAGGCCAAGAAACTCGCCTATGCCGACCGCGAGGTGTATTACGGCGATCCCGATTTCGCGGATGTGCCGCTGACGGCGCTCCTGTCGGATGACTATAACACCGCACGCCGCCGATTGATGACCGACCGCGCCAACATGGAGCTGCGCCCGGGCCACGTGCCGGGGTTCGAGAACCAGGTGAACCGGACCATGGCGCTTCTGGATGCGCTCAGCCGGACGGATCAGGCGGTCTACGAGCCGACGATGGCGCATCTATCCGAGAAAAAGGGCGATACCGTCCATATCGACGTGATCGACAGCGAGGGCAACATGGTCTCGGTCACGCCGTCGGGCGGGTGGCTGCAATCCTCGCCAACGATTCCGGGTCTGGGGTTCTGCCTGAACTCCCGGGCACAGATGTTCTGGCTCGAGCCGGGGCTGCCAACCTCGCTCGCGCCGGGCAAGCGACCGCGCACCACGCTGACCCCGTCGCTGGCACTGCATGACGGCCTGCCACAGCTCTCTTTCGGCACGCCGGGCGGCGATCAGCAGGACCAGTGGCAACTGGTGTTCTTCCTGCGCTATGTGCATCACGGGATGAACCTGCAACAGGCCATCGACGCACCGCTGTTCCATTCGACGCACTTCCCCTCGAGCTTCTACCCACGCTCACGCGAGCCGGGCATGATCATGGCCGAGCAGAGCTTTGGCGCCAATGTTCTCGACGATCTGCGCGCGCGCGGCCACAAGATCACCGAGGCCGAACCATGGAGCATCGGTCGCATGACCGCCGCGCGGCGCGATCCCGACGGTCTTTTGCGCGCCGCGGCCACCCCCCGCCTGATGCAGGCCTATGCCCTGGGACGCTGAGCGATGACCTATTCCATCGTTGCCCGTGATCCGGCAACCGGCCATCTGGGTGTGGCCGTCGCCAGCCGGTTTTTCGCCGTGGGCCATGCAGTGCCCTTCTTGTGCGGCCGGGTTGGGGCCGTGGCCACACAGGCCTTCGTCAACCCGACCTACGGGCCCGATGCCCTGCGCTTGATGAAGGCTGGCGCGCCGCCCGATGCGATCCTGCCGATCCTGACGGCGCGCGATGACGGGCATCGCAACCGCCAGTGTCACCTGATCGACGCGGCCGGACGCAACGCGGCCTTTACCGGGGACGATTGCGTGGACTGGTGCGGTCATCTGGTGGCCGGAGGGGTCTCGGTCGCGGGCAACATGCTGGAAGGTCCAGCGGTGATTGCCGACACGCTGACCGCCTACCGGGATGCGATGGACAAACCCCTGGCCGAGCGTCTGCTGATTGCGATGCAGGCGGGCGAGGATGCAGGCGGCGACAAGCGCGGCCGCCAGTCCGCCTGTCTGGTGATCTATCGGGATCAGGACTACGCCTGGCTCGATATCCGCGCCGATGATCACGCCGATCCCTTGTCCGAGTTGCGCCGCCTTTACGCCGTGGCGCAGGAGCGGTTCCTGCATGTGGTCGAAACCATGCCGACGCGGGAAAACCCCCACGGCATGCTCGACCGGCGCGAGATCGACGCCACCATCGCAAGACTGGAAGCTGAAAGGATCGCGGCGGGCCGCCCCAGCGCCTCTCATATGGTCAACAAGGACTGACAGACATCACGCGCAAGGGACAAGATCATGCATGTAACCGCCGGACCCGAAACCTGCCACTGGGGCTATTTCGACGCGACCCTGCCCCCCATCGTCACGATCGCCAGCGGCGGCGAGATCACGATCGACACGGTCTCGGGCGGGCCGAATGCGCTGCCGGGCGCGGGGTTTCATGTCCCGCCTGAGCTGCTGGCCATCCACGCCGCCGGTGCACCAGCCATGCCGGGCCATATCCTGACCGGACCGGTCGCGGTCGAGGGCGCGCGGCCCGGCGACGTGTTGCAGATCGAGGTTCTGGATGTCGCGCTTCGACAGGACTGGGGCTATACGTTCATCCGTCCGCTGGCCGGTTCGCTGCCACAGGATTTTCCCGAAACGCATCAGATGATCACCACGCTCGATGCCACGACCAAAACCGCCCTGTTGCCCTGGGGTCTGACTCTGCCGTTAGCACCTTTTTTTGGCGTCATGGCGGTGGCACCGCCGCGCGCATGGGGGCGCATTTCGACCATCGAACCGCGCGCGCATGGCGGAAATCTCGACAACAAGGAGCTGATCGCGGGCAGCACGCTCTTTCTGCCGGTGCTGGTGGAGGGCGCGTTGTTTTCCTGCGGCGACGGCCACGGCGCGCAGGGCGATGGCGAAGTCTGCGTCACCGCGATCGAAACCGCCCTGCGGGGCAGGTTCCGCCTGACGGTCCGGCGCGATCTGGACATTGACTACCCCGAGGCCGAGACCCCCACCCACCTGATCACCATGGGCATGCATCCCGACCTTGATAGCTGTGTCGAGATCGCCTTGCGCCAGATGATTACGCGGGTCTCAGCGCGCGCAGGCATTACCCGGGCCGAGGCTTACATGCTTTGCTCACTGGCGGGTGATTTACGGATCACCCAGACTGTCAACCGTGAAAAGGGCGTGCACATGATGATGCGCAAGGCGCTGTTGCAACCGCGGCGCCTCGACGGTTGAAACCCAAGCCGCCCGTCCCCGTGCGGGCGCGCCTACCTGACAGGGCTGACGGCATCCGGCACAGGGGTTGCGGCCTGCGGTGCAGACGTGTCGTCGTTGCGGGCGCGGGCGACGTGGTCGCGAGCGACGGACATGGATTTGAGGATGGCATGAACCGTGTCGCCGGGGTGCAGGCCCAACTGTTCTGCGGCGCGGCGGGTGATGCGGGCGAGGATCTCGTGATCGCCCACCGCGACATGGACCATCATGCCCGGCCCGCCACCGGGCACGGTTCGCACCACTGTCCCGGCAATGATGTTCTGCGCCGACAGCCCCTCGGGGCGGGCGCGCGACAGGATCACGTCATGCGCCATGATCCGCACGCGCACGCGGGTTCCCGGCACACCCTCGACCGTAGGCAGGAACAGTGGTCCCGTCGGCGCGTCAAGCCGGGTCAGACCGTCGGGCAGATGCTCGACCACGGTGGCGGGCAGCATGGCGGCCACCTCGCGGATGCCCATGGCGCGCAGCGCCGCCGGGTCGGCCATCACCTGCGCCGTGGTGCCCTCGCGCACCACCTGACCCGCCGAAATCACCACCATCCGGTCGGCGAGCAACTGCGCCTCGTTCACGTCATGGGTCACAAGGACCACGGGCATCTTCAGATGGGCGCGCAGCGCGATGATCTCACCATAAAGCTTTTCGCGCGTGACGCGGTCCACCGCCGAGAACGGCTCGTCCAGAAGCAGCGTCTTCGGGCGGCGGGCCAGCGCGCGGGCCACGGCCACCCGTTGTTGCTGTCCGCCCGAAAGCTGCGCAGGCTTGCGGTCCGAAAGGCCGATCAGGTTGACCAGTTCCAGAAGCCGCTCCGCCTCGCCCGCCTCTGGCGTGCCCATGGCGGCCATCACGTTCTGGGCGGCGGTCATATGCGGGAAAAGGGCATAGTTCTGAAACACGATGCCCACCCGGCGGCGATGGCTGGGCAGGCTCACCCCCGCGGCAGTATCGAGCCACGCCGTTCCGTCCACCGTCACGCGCGCCACCTCCGGTCGCCACAGCCCCGCGATGGTTCGCAGCAGCGTGGTCTTGCCCGATCCCGAATGGCCGACCAGCGCGAGCAACTCGCCCGGCTCCACCCGGAAGGCCACGTCGAGCGGGATGGGCGCGGCCGCCCGCGCCATGACCTCCAATGCCATCAGCCGAGCCTCCGCCCGACGCGGGACGACAGCCAGAATGTCACCGCGATGGTGAAGAGCGAGATCGACACCAGCACCCCCGACATGATCGCGGCACCCCGGTCGTCAAAGCCCTGCACCCGGTCATAGATTGAAATGGCAATGGTCTTGGTCTCGCCGGGGATCGAGCCGCCCACCATCAGCACGATGCCGAATTCGCCAAGGGTGTGCGCAAAGGTCAGGACCATCGCCGTCATCAGCCCCGGCCAGGCAAGCGGCAATTCAACCTTCCACAAGGACCGCCAAGGCGACATCCCGCAGCAACTGGCTGCCTCACGCACCTCGGTTGGAATCGCCTCGAACCCGCGCTGCGCGGGCTGAATTGCAAAGGGCAGGTTGAAGATGATGGACGCCACAACCAATCCTTCAAAACTGAACACCAATTGATGCCCGAACAGGGTTTGCCACAGATCGCCCACCACTGAGCCCCGCCCGAAAGCCACCAGCAGGTAGAAGCCGAACACCGTGGGCGGCAGCACCAGCGGCAACATCACCAGCGCCTCGATAAGCCCCTTCGCGCGGAACTGCCGGTAAGCGAGGAACCGCCCCATCACGACCGCGACGGGCAGAAGAAAGAGCACCGTCCATCCCGCCAGCCGCAGCGACAGCCAGAGCGCCGTCCAGTCCATTCGGTTACTCGCCCGCCGGCAGCACGAAGCCGTAACGCTCCATGATTTCGCGCGCGGCAGGCGCGGCCATGTAGGCATAGAACGCCTCGGCCACCTCGCCCGCCCCATTGAGCAGCGTCATGCGCTGGCGCAGCGGCTCGTGCCGGTCCTCGGGGATCAGGGCATGGGTGCCGCGCGGCGCCACCTCGGGGGCCAAGGCCAGCGAATATGCGATGATGCCGCCCTCGGCATTGCCCGAGAGCGCGAACTGCGCCGCCTGGCTGACATTCTCGCCCAGCACGATGAAAGGTTGCAGATCGTCCCACAGGCCTTGCGACATCAGGGCGGCGCGGGCGGCGATCCCGAAGGGTGCATGATCGGGATTGGCGATGGCAAAGCGGGTGAGCGCATGCGCATCGAGCAGCGCACGCACCCCGTCCAGCCCTTGTGCGGGGTCGAGCGGCGACCCGATCGGCGCCACCAGAACGATCCGGCCAAAGGCATAGACCCTGCCTTCGTCGCGTGTGAACCCGTCGCGGTGAAGCGCCAGCGGCGTGCTGTCATCGGCGGCAAGGAAAAGCTCGAACGGCGCCCCTTCCCGTATCTGGCGCGAGAGGTTGCCGGTGGAGCCGAAGGACAAACGCAGGGGCAGCCCGGTTTCGGCGGTAAACGCCTCTGCAATCTCGGTCACGGCAAATTGCAGGTTGGCGGCCGCTGCGATGACGGGCGCGTCAGTCTGGGCCGCCGCCGAACCGAAGGTCAGACCAATTGCGGCAAGCGCCGACAGGATGGATCGACGGTTCAAAACTGTGGGCACACGCACTTCCCCCGCTGATATGGTTCATGAAACATATCGCAGGACAGCATCCAACCGGTCAACCGTTATTTTTCTTCGGGAATATCCCTGAGAAGCGCCTGCATGGCCCTGAGCCGCCCGGCACCGGCGTCTGCGGCTTCGGCTTCGAAGCCGCGATAGTGTTTCAGGACAAGGCGCCCCGCCTCGGTCAGCACCGCGCCCCCGCCGCCCGGACCGCCCCGCGTGCTCTCGACCACCGGCTCGCGGAACATCGCATTCAGCGTGCCGACCAGCTCCCATGCCCGCTTGTAGCTCATCCCCATCTCGCGCCCTGCAGCCGCGATGGACCCGCAGCGGTCGATGCGTTCCAGCAGCTCGGCCTTGCCCGGCCCGATCATCTCGTGGTCGCCAAAGACGATCCTGATCCGAAGACGGGGGCGACAGGTTTCATTTTCCATGGCAAGACAATCGTCTCACGACGCGCGATTTGCAAGCAGGCGCGCCCGGGGATCTGCTGCCCGACGGCACGCCCGATCTTCGGTTCAGGGGGCCAAGCGAATTCCGACCGGATCTGCCTCCATCTCATAGATCCGTGGTGAGCCGGTGACCCGGCGGATAGGCAAGGCGCACCCAGGTGATCGGTCGCGCCGCTTTCCAGGTGGTGCGCTCCAGCGTGAAGAGCGCCGCACCGGGCGCGCAGCCAAGCGCCTCGGCGGTGTCCGGGTCCGCCGCCATCGCGGAGAGCGCGAGCGCGCCGCGCGTGTAGGGCACATTTTGCACCAGCCAGGCATTGGCACTCTGCTGCGTGAGGTCGAGCGTGGCGAAATCCGGCACGGTTTCGGTGTCCACCCAGCGATCCTCATGCGCATAGGGCGCGCCATCGGCAAGGTGCAGCGCGACGACATGCAAGAGTCTGCGGTCAGGCGGCAGGTGCAACAGGCTCCGCACGGCGAGCGGCGGCGCGCCCTCTTCGCGCAGGATCAGCGCATGATCGTAGTGCGCGCCGCGCGCCTCGACCTCCTCGCGGATGACGGGGATGCGCAGCGTCGCGCGGCGCACCGGGTTGAGCGCCACGCGCGTGCCCGCCTTGCGCCGCCGTTCCAGATAGCCCGCCTCGGCCAGATGGCGCAGCGCACGGTTCACCGTGGTGCGCGCGCAGCCCATTTCGCCCGCCAGATCGACCTCGTTGGGGATCAGGTCGCCCGGTGCCCAGTCCCGGCGGCGGATACGGGCAAGCACCTCGTCGGCCACCGCCTGCCAGGATGTGAGCGCCTCGGCCATGCTCAGAGCGCGTCGCGCAGGCGGCGCAGCGTGGCGGCATAGCCCGCGCGGATCGCGTCGCCCGCGTGATGGCGCCCTGCGCGCACAAGGTGGCGGCCCGCCGCCCACACATCCCTTACCATCCGGTCATCGCCTGCAAATATCCAACTATCGAGCAGGGTGTCGCCGCTGCGGCCCATCAGGTCAAGCGCCGCGCCGTCGAGTGCCAGAAGGTCGGCCCAAAGACCCGGCGCAATCGCGCCCGCCGCGCGCCCCGCCGCCTGTGCGCCGCCCCCGCACGCCGCGTCATATAGAACCCGCCCGGTCGAGGCCTCGGGTCGCGCCAATGCTGCGCGCGTCCGGTCCCGCAGACGCTGCGAATAATCCAGCGTGCGCAACTCCTCCGACAGCGCGATACGGATATTGCTGTCCGAACCGATGCCGAGCCGCCCGCCCGCCTCGCACCAGCGCACCCCGTCGAAGATCCCATCCCCAAGCGAGCTTTCGGTGATCGGGCACAGCCCTGCCACCGCCCCGGTCGCGGCAAGCGCGCGGGTCTCGTCGGGTTGCATCTGCGTGCAATGGATCAGGCACCAGCGCGGATCGACCTGCGCATTGGCCAGCAGCCAGTCCACCGGGCGCGCGCCCCATGCCGCCTGCACCTCCTCGACCTCGGCCACCTGTTCGGCAAGGTGCATGTGAATGGGCCCAGCACCCAGCGCCGTCACCGCGCGCAACCCCTCGGGGCTGACCGCGCGCAAGCTATGGGGGGCGACGCCAAGGACCGTGTCGGCAGGCAGATGCGCAATCGCCGCGCCTGCGGCCTCATGCAGTCGGGCAAATCCCTCCGGATCGGTGCCGAATCGCGCCTGTCCGGGGCCAAGCGCGCGCCCGTCGCAACCGCCAAACTGGTAATGCACCGGCAAGAGCGTGAGGCCGATGCCGCTTTGCACCGCCGCCGCCGCGATCCGCGCCGACATCTCGGCCTGATCGGCATAAGGCACGCCGCCCGGCGCGTGGTGCAGGTAATGGAACTCCACATTGCACGCATAGCCCGCCTCCAGCATCTCCATCTGCACGAAGGCCGCGATGGCCTCCACGTCCTCGGGCGTCAGCCGGTCGAGAAAGCGGAACATGAGCTGCCGCCACGTCCAGAACGTATCGCGCGGATCGGGGCCGCGTCGTTCGGTCAGCCCCGCCATGGCGCGCTGAAAGGCGTGGCTGTGCAGGTTGGCGGGCGCAGGCAGCAGGATCGCGTGACGCTCTCCCTCGGGGGCTACGTCGCGCGCCACTTCCGCAATGCGCCCCTCGCCGTCAATTTCGACCCGCACGTTACGCGCCCAGCCATCCGGCAAAAGCGCCTGATCCGCCCAGAGAACCGTCATGCCTTGCCCCGCTCATTACCGGTTGACAGAAATATTATGTGCATACATATTGCAGATAATAAGAGAATTGACAAGCCCGAGTCGTGCATGAGGGACGAATGGCCATCGAAGTTCTGAACAACGCCCGCATCGCCACGCTCGACGGTCCCGGTTACGGTATGATCGAGGCGGGCGCTTTGGTGCATGACCACGCCCACATCCTCTGGGTCGGCCCCGAACATGATCTGCCTGCCGAGCACGCCAATGCCGCCCGGCACGACATGGGCGGGCGGCTCGTCACGCCCGCGCTGATCGACTGCCACACCCATATCGTCTTTGCCGGCGACCGCGCGCGCGAGTTCGAGATGCGGCTTGAGGGTGCCAGCTATGAGCAGATCGCCCGCGCGGGCGGCGGGATCCTCTCGACCGTCGCCGCCACCCGGTCCGCCACCGACGAGGCGTTGATCGCGCAGGCCCTGCCCCGGCTCGATGCCCTCCTTGCCGAGGGGTTGACCATGATCGAGGTGAAATCGGGCTACGGGCTTGAGCCGGAAACCGAGCTGCGTATGCTGCGCGCCGCGCGCCGCCTTGCCGAATTGCGCCCGGTGCGGGTGCGCACCACATACCTTGCCGCCCATGCCTGCCCTCCCGAATACACGGGGCGTGCGGATGCTTATATCAATGATGTCTGCCTGCCCACCCTGCGCGCGGCCCATGCCGAGGGGCTTGTCGATGCGGTGGACGGCTTCTGCGAGGGGATCGCGTTCGATACCGCACAGATCGCCCGCGTCTTCGATCTCGCGCGCACCCTCGGCCTGCCGGTCAAGCTCCATGCCGAACAGTTGAGCCATCAGGGCGGCACGGCGCTAGCGGCCCGTCATGGCGCGCTTTCGGCCGATCACGTGGAATATGCAACGGCAGAGGACGCCGCCCTCATGGCCACCTCGGGCACGGTCGCCGTGCTCCTGCCCGGTGCCTTCTACACCCTGCGGGAAACGCAGTTGCCGCCCGTCGCGGCCTTTCGCGCGCAGAATGTCCCCATGGCGCTTGCCACCGATTGCAACCCCGGCACCTCGCCGGTGACCTCGCTGCTTCTGACCATGAACATGGGCTGTACGCTCTTTGGTCTGACGCCGGAGGAGGCGCTGCGCGGTGTCACGACCCACGCCGCCCGCGCGCTCGGCCTGCATGATTGCGGGCGGATCGCGGCGGGGCTGCGCGCCGATCTCGCCGTGTGGGACGTGACCAGCCCGGCGGAACTGTCCTGGCGCATCGGCTTCAACCCGCTTCATGCCCGCATCTTCGGAGGCACCGAATGACCCTGACCCTCACCCCCGGCGCGACCACGCTCGCGCAGCTTGAAACGCTCTGGCGCGAGGGGGCGGCGGCGCGGCTCGACCCGGGCGCGCGCGGCGCGGTCGAGGCGTCGGCGGCACTCATTGCCGAGGCCGCGCGCGGCTCGGCGGCCGTCTACGGCGTCAATACCGGCTTTGGCAAGCTCGCCTCGGTCAAGATCGCCGCCGGGGATACCGAGACGCTGCAACGTAACCTGATCCTGTCGCATTGCTGCGGCGTGGGCGAGCCGCTCGAGCCCGCCACCACCCGGCTGATGATGGCGCTCAAGCTGCTGAGTCTCGGGCGCGGGGCGTCGGGCGTGCGCTGGGAGATCGTCGCGCTGATCGAGGGGATGCTCGCGCGCGGTGTCGTGCCGGTGGTGCCTTGTCAGGGCTCGGTCGGGGCGTCGGGCGATCTGGCACCGCTCGCGCACATGGCCGCCGTCATGATCGGCGCGGGCGAGGCTACAGTCGAGGGCGCGCGGCTTTCCGGCTCGGAGGCGCTTGCCCGCGCGGGCCTCAGCCCGGTCGTGCTCGGCCCCAAGGAAGGGCTCGCGCTCATCAACGGCACGCAGTTTTCCACCGCGCTCGCGCTCACCGGCCTTTTCGACGGCTGGCGCGCCGCTGCCGCCTCGATGGTCACGGCAGCCATGTCCACCGATGCGATCATGGGCTCTACCGCGCCCTTGCAGCCCGAAATCCACGATCTGCGCGGCCATGCCGGCCAGATCGAGGTGGCCCGCGAGATGCGCGCGCTGATGGACGGCTCGGAAATCCGCGAGAGCCACCGCGACGATGACGCCCGCGTGCAGGACCCCTATTGCATCCGCTGCCAGCCGCAGGTGGCCGGTGCCGCGCTCGACCTGCTGCGCCAGGCCGGGCGCACGCTGGAAATCGAGGCCAATGCCGTCACCGACAACCCGCTCGTGCTCGGGCCGGGGCGGATCGTGTCAGGCGGCAATTTCCACGCCGAGCCGGTCGCCTTTGCCGCCGATATCATCGCGCTCGCGCTGGCCGAGATCGGGGCCATCGCGCAACGCCGCGTCGCCCTCATGGTCGATCCGACGCTGAGCCATGACCTGCCGCCGTTCCTCACGCCTGCGCCGGGGCTGAACTCCGGCCTGATGATCGCCGAGGTGACAACCGCGGCATTGATGAGCGAGAACAAGCATCTGGCCAACCCTTGCTCGACCGATTCAACCCCCACCTCGGCCAATCAGGAGGATCATGTCAGCATGGCTGCCCATGGCGCGCGGCGGCTGGGGCGGATGAACGGCAACCTTTCGGTCATCCTCGGGGTCGAGGCGATCTGCGCCGCGCAAGGGATAGAGTTTCGCACCCCGCTCAGGACTTCGCCACGCCTGCAAGCGGTGATTGCCGCGCTGCGCACCGAAGTGGCCCCGCTCGGGGCGGACCGTTTCCTTGCCCCCGATCTTGAGCGCGCGGCGGATATGATCCGCTCTGGCGCGTTGATCTCGGCGGCGGGGCTGAGAGGCGTGCGGCCATGACGCCCGTGATCGTCGAGCGGGGCGACGGCCCGGTTGTCCTCGGCCTGCCGCATGTGGGCACCTATGTGCCGCCCGAGATTGCCGGACGGCTGAACGCACGCGGGCAAACGCTTGCCGATACCGACTGGCATGTGGACCGGCTCTATGACGGGCTCTTGCCCGGTGCCACCACCGTGCGCGCCACCTTCCATCGCTATGTGATCGACGCCAACCGCCCGCCCGAAGGATCAAGCCTCTATCCGGGGCAGAACACCACCGGCCTTGTGCCGCTCACCGATTTCGACGGCGCGCCGATCTGGGACACGCCCCCCGGTGCCGCCGAGGTCGAGGCGCGGCGCATGGCGTATCATGCGCCCTATCACGCGGCCCTCGCCGCCGAACTCGAGCGGGTGCGCGCGCGGCATGGCGTGGTGATCCTTTATGATTGCCACTCGATCCGCTCGCGCATCCCGTTCCTTTTCGAGGGCATCTTGCCCGATTTCAACATCGGCACGGCGGAGGGCGCCACCTGCGACGCGCTCATCGCGCAGGCGGTGCTTGAGCGGTGCCGCGCCACGGGCCGACCGGCCGTGCGCGATGGCCGGTTCAAGGGCGGCTGGTGCACCCGCCACTATGGCCGCCCCGAGGAGAATATCCACGCGATACAGATGGAACTGGCGCAATCCACCCATCTCGCCTCGGAATCTCCGCCCTTCGCCTATGACCCCGCCCGCGCAGGGGCAATTCGCCCGGTGCTCGCGGATATCCTGCACAAACTGGCCGCGCTGGCCCCGCAACTGAGAGGCTGACCATGACCGATCCCCGTCACAATATCCGCGACATCTATCCCGCCACCGGCACCGAGATCAGCGCGAAAAGCTGGCTGACCGAGGCCCCCTTGCGGATGCTGATGAACAACCTCCACCCGGATGTGGCCGAGAACCCGCATGAGCTTGTCGTCTATGGCGGGATCGGGCGGGCGGCGCGCACATGGGAGGATTTCGACCGTATCTGCGATGCCTTGCGCGCGCTCGAGGCCGACGAGACGCTCCTTGTGCAATCGGGCAAACCCGTTGGCGTGTTCCGCACCCATACGGATGCGCCGCGCGTGCTGATCGCCAACTCGAACCTCGTGCCGCATTGGGCGACCTGGGATCATTTCAACGAGCTGGATAAAAAAGGGCTGGCCATGTACGGCCAGATGACCGCCGGTTCCTGGATCTATATCGGCACGCAGGGCATCGTCCAAGGCACCTTTGAGACCTTCGCCGAGGCCGGCCGTCAGCATTACGGCGGAGACCTGCGCGGCCGCTGGATCCTGACCGCAGGGCTTGGCGGCATGGGCGGGGCACAGCCCTTGGCGGCGGTCATGGCCGGGGCCTGCTGTCTGGCCGTCGAATGCGACGAGACGCGCGCCGACTTCCGCATCCGCACCCGCTATTGCGACGCCAAGGCCCATGACCTCGACGAGGCGCTGGCCATGATCGACGACTGGACCAAGGCGGGTGAAGCGAAATCCGTGGCCCTTATCGGCAACGCGGCAGAGGTGTTCCCCGAACTGGTGCGCCGGATGAAGGCGGGCGGACCGCACCCCGATATCGTCACCGACCAGACCTCGGCGCATGATCCGATCCACGGCTACCTGCCCCTGGGCTGGAGCGTGGCGGAGTGGCGCGCCAAACAGGAGAGCGACCCCAAGGCCGTCGAGGCGGCCGCGCGCGCCAGCATGAAGACCCATGTCGCGGCGATGGTCGATTTCTGGAACGCAGGTGTGCCGACGCTCGATTACGGCAACAACATCAGGCAGGTGGCGCAGGAAGAGGGGCTGGAAAACGCCTTTGCCTTCCCCGGTTTCGTGCCCGCCTATATCCGTCCCTTGTTCTGCCGGGGCGTCGGGCCGTTCCGCTGGTGCGCGCTCTCGGGCGACCCGGAGGATATCTACAAGACCGACGCGCGCATGAAGGAACTTTTCCCCGACAACGCGCATCTGCACAACTGGCTCGACATGGCGCGCGAGCGTATCGCCTTTCAGGGGCTGCCCGCGCGGATCATGTGGATCGGGCTTGGCGACCGGCACCGTGCGGGGCTGGCCATCAACGAGATGGTCCGTAGCGGAGAGTTGAAGGCCCCGGTGGTGATCGGGCGCGATCATCTCGACAGCGGGTCGGTCGCCAGCCCCAACCGCGAGACCGAGGCGATGCTGGACGGCTCTGACGCGGTCAGCGACTGGCCGCTCCTCAACGCGCTCTTGAATTGCGCCTCGGGCGCCACATGGGTCAGCCTGCATCACGGCGGCGGCGTCGGCATGGGGTTCTCGCAGCATTCCGGCATGGTGATCTGCTGCGATGGCACCGAGGAGGCCGACCGCCGCATCGAGCGCGTGCTCTGGAACGACCCGGCCACCGGCGTGATGCGCCACGCCGATGCGGGCTACGCGATCGCCCGCGACTGCGCGATCGAGCACGGGCTGAACCTGCCCGCGATCCTCAAGACGTAGGGGGTCCGCCTGTCACACACCCGCTAAAATGCCTGGCAAAACGGCAGTCAGTGCGCTTATGCTTGTTTTTCGGGCGGCGACGGCCCCGATCGGGGGCCAAGGCGCATGTCACGCTGGAGGCTCTGTGCGGCCTCGCGTTTGCTGAGGGAGAAAGAAAACGGGGGTGCGCATGAGCGAGACGGAAATCTTCGACGAGATGTGGGGCACAGATGCGCGCCTGCGCGCGCCCTACAGCGGCTTTCACGACTGGTTGGAGTGCGAGGACCCCAAACGCCTGCGCGCCAAGCAGCGCGAGGCCGAAGAGCTTTTCCGCCTGACCGGCATCACCTTCAACGTCTATGGCAAGGCCGAGGCCGAAGAGCGGCTCATTCCGTTCGACATCATCCCGCGCATCATCTCGGGGCCGGAATGGGCGCGGCTCTCGCGCGGGATCGAACAGCGCGTGCGCGCGATCAATGCCTTTCTGCATGACATCTACCACAAGCAGGAGATCGTGAAGGCGGGCCGCATCCCCGAAGAGATGATCCGCCGCAACGAGGCCTTTCTGCCCCACATGATCGGGGTGGAGCCGCCGGGGGGCGTCTATACCCATATCGTCGGCGTCGATCTGGTGCGCACCGGACCGGGCGAGTTCTTCGTGCTCGAGGACAACGCACGCACGCCCTCGGGCGTCAGCTACATGCTGGAAAACCGCGAAACCATGCTGCGCATGTTCCCGGAACTCTTCTCGCAGAACCGGGTGCGCCCGGTGCAGACCTACCCGTTCGACCTGCGCCGCTCGCTGGCGGCCTGCGCGCCGGGCTGTGCGGCAAGCGATCCGGTGGTCGCCGTTCTGACGCCGGGGATCTACAACTCGGCCTATTTCGAGCACGCCTTTCTTGCCGATCAGATGGGGGTGGAACTGGTCGAGGGGCACGATCTGCGGGTGGTCGATGGCCGCGTGGCGATGCGCACGACCAAAGGATACAAACCCATCGATGTGCTCTATCGCCGGGTGGATGACGGTTTCCTCGACCCGCTCAACTTCAACCCCGACAGCACGCTTGGCGTGCCTGGCATCATGGATGTCTACCGCGCGGGCGGCATCACCATCGCCAATGCGCCCGGCACCGGCATCGCCGATGACAAGGCGATCTACAGCTACATGCCAGAAATCGTGGAATTCTACACAGGCGAGCGCCCGATCCTGCAAAACGTGCAGACATGGCGCTGCTCTGAGCCGGACGCGCTGGCCTATGTGCTCGACCATCTTGACGCGTTGGTGGTCAAGGAGGTGCATGGCTCTGGCGGCTATGGCATGTTGATCGGCCCGACCGCGAGCCGCAAGGAGATCGCCGCCTTCCGCCGCAAGCTCAAGGCGCGGCCCGGCAATTACATCGCGCAGCCCACGCTCAGCCTGTCGACGGTGCCGATCTTCTCGCGTGCGGGGCTGACACCCCGTCATGTCGATCTGCGGCCCTATGTGCTGGTCAGTCCCGGCAACATCAACGTCACCCCCGGCGGCCTCACGCGGGTGGCGCTCAAGAAGGGCTCGCTCGTGGTCAACTCGTCGCAGGGCGGGGGCACCAAGGACACCTGGGTGCTGGAGGACTGAACGCGATGCTGGGAAAAACCGCCAATGGCCTGTTCTGGATGTCGCGCTATCTGGAGCGGGCCGAAAATACCGCCCGCCTGATCGAGACCGGGCAGCGCATCGCGCTGACCCGGCTTGGCGACGACGATGCCCGCGAATGGGCCTCGATCCTGCAAAGCGCGGGATCCCACCCGGCCTTCATGAATGCCCATGAAGAGGTGACCAAGGAAGCCGCGATCAACTGGATGCTGCGCGACCGCGACAACCCGTCCTCGATCCGCACCTGCATCGAGGCCGCGCGGCAGAACGCGCGGCTGGTGCGTACGGCCATCACCGGTGAGGCCTGGGAGGCGATCAATGCCGCCTATATGAGCGCGAATGCCAGCCTTGCCCGCAAGGTGACCGAGCGCGACCTGACCGAAGTCCTGCAACGGATGCGGCAGGGCACGGCGCTGGTGCGCGGCATGATCCTGGGCACGATGATGCGCAACGAGATCTTCGACTTTCTGCGGATCGGCACCTTTCTGGAGCGCGCCGATTACACCGCCCGGATCATCGACGTGAAATATTACGTGCTCTTGCCCTCGATCAACGCGGTCGGCACGATGATCGACAATGTACATTGGGAAAGCATCCTGCGCGCGGTTTCGGGGCGGGGCGGCTTTCGCATGGAATATGGCGCAGGCGGCGGCCCGCGCGAGATCGTGCATTTCCTTGTCCTCGACAAGAGGATGCCGCGCAGCCTTGCGTTCTGCGTCTCCAAGATCGAGGACAACCTGCGCTATCTCGACCCCGACGGGCGCAGCCCCACGCTTCGGATGGTGCGCGATCTCAAGACGCAGTATCTCTCGCATGACGTATCGGCCATTTTCGATTATGGCCTGCACGAATTCATCCAGAGCGTGCTTTCGGCGCTTGGCGATGTTGCGGCGCAGATAGAGCGCGATTTCCGCTTTTATGAGTGATCCCATGCAGCTTGAGATACACCACACCACGCGCTACCGCTTTGCGGCCCCGGTGACATTCGCCCTGCAACAGGTGCGCAAAACCCCCAAAAGCACGCCGCACCAGAGCGTGCTCGACTGGTCCACCGAGGTGACGGGCGGCACCAAGCAACTGCGGTTCGAGGATCACCACAACAACGTGGTGGAACTTATCAGCTTTGACCGCAACACGACCGAGATTTCCGTCGTCTCGCGCGGGCGGGTGGCGCTGGAGGACAATCACGGCATCGTCGGGCGTCATCGCGGGCCCGCGCCGCTCTGGCTCTACCGCACCCATACACCGCGCACGCAGCCCGGCGCGGGTGTCCGGGAGACGGCGCGCAGCGTGCAGGGCGAGACGACGCTTGACTGGCTGCACGCACTCTCGACGCATATCCGCGAGACCATCGCCTATGAGGTCGGCTCCTCGCATCCCGGCTGGGGCGCGGAGGACGCCATATCGGAAGGGCGCGGCGTCTGTCAGGATCACGCCCATGTGTTCATCGCCTGTGCGCGCCATATGGATATCCCGGCGCGCTATGTCTCGGGCTATCTCATGCTTGACGACCGCACCAGCCAGGACGCCATGCACGCCTGGGCGGAGGCCCATGTCGAGGGGCTGGGCTGGGTCGGTTACGACGTGTCAAACGGGATTGCCCCCGACACCCGCTATGTGCGCGTCGCAACAGGGCTGGACTATGCCGACGCCGCGCCTGTATCCGGTATGCGGATCGGGGGCGCCGCCGAAGCGCTCGATGTCCGGATCGACGTTTCGCAGCAGTGAGGCCCAGATGACCTATTGCGTTGGCATGATGCTCGGGCGCGGGCTTGTGTTCATGTCCGATACCCGCACCAATGCCGGGCTCGACAATATCTCGACCTTCAAGAAGATGACCATCTGGGAGGCGCCGGGAGAACGGGTGATCACACTGCTTTCCTCGGGCAACCTTGCCACTACGCAGGCGGTGGTCAGCCTTCTGGACGAGCGCACCAAGGCCCATGACGATCGCGTGCCCACGCTTCTTGGTGTGCCCTCGATGTTTCAGGCCGCGCGGCTGGTGGCCGACACGCTGCGCGAGGTCATTGCCACCCATCGTCAGGCCGGACAGGAGGCCGACAGCGCCTTTCGTGCCACGCTCATCCTGGGCGGGCAGATCGAGGGCGGCGCGCCGCGCCTGTTCCTCATCTACCCGGAGGGCAATTTCATCGAGGCAAGCGCCGACACGCCGTTTTTCCAGATCGGCGAGACGAAATACGGCCGCCCCATCCTTGTGCGCGCCTATGATCCGGATATGGGCTTTGCCGCCGCGATGAAGCTTTTGCTGGTCAGCTTCGATTCGACGCTCAAGGCCAATCTATCGGTCGGCGCGCCATTCGATTACCATTTCTATCAGACCGACAGCCTGCGCTCCGGCTTGCAGGGCCGGATCGAGGCCGAGGACGTCTATTACCGCGAAATTGCCGACCGCTGGGGCGAAGCCCTCAAGGACGCGCTTGACGGACTGCCGGATTTTGACCTGCCGCCCGCCTGAACCACGCCGCTCAGCGCGCTGCCTCGATCAACACCTCGTCGCGCGGCCCGCCTATCAGCAAAAGCGCACCGTCCGCGCCGATGTCGAACCGGCGCACCTGTTCAAGCGCGTCGAGCATCGCCCGTTCCTGTGCCATCAGCGCGTCGGGACAGGCCATCAGCGTCGAGCCGAGCGCACCGAATTCAAGTCCCTCACCCGTCAGCGTGAAGCCCCCGACAAAACGGTTACAACCGGTGCTGCCCGCCACGCGCGCGGGCGCAAGAAAGGTGATCGACACGCGCTCTGCCTCCTGCGGTTCCTCGCCGCCAAGGGCCGTGACCTGCCATGTCGCCCCGGTCAGCAAATCGCGCGGACTGCCGCCGCAGCCATCAAGCGCGCGCTCGCCCAGCAAGAGCGTCGCCGTGTCGGGGTATGGCATCCCCGTCGCCGCGTCGCGGCACAACGTCTCCTCGATCCGCAGGCTTGCCCCGGCCTCGGGCACGTCGAAGACATAGGCACCGGGCAACACCCCGACCGCGGGGCGCGCCGCCTCGCGC
Organism: Alphaproteobacteria bacterium HGW-Alphaproteobacteria-1; assembly: GCA_002842985.1. Taxonomy (GTDB): domain Bacteria; phylum Pseudomonadota; class Alphaproteobacteria; order Rhodobacterales; family Rhodobacteraceae; genus Roseovarius. The sequence continues at coordinate 11,290 of PHEQ01000023.1, read as the reverse complement.
CGCAACTCGCCGTAGTCGGCCACGATCTCCATCTGCTCCTCGCCGAGGTCAACATGCCAGCCCGGCTCGATCCCGCGTGCCCGATAGGGGCGGCGCTCGGGCGGCTGCACCGCGCGACACTCGGTCAGATCGCGCCCCGCAATCTTGATGGCGAAGGCATCCCCCTTGGACCAAACCTCGGTGTCCGGTTCGTTCACCCCTTCATAGCGCGCCCCGGAGGCCGAAACCGCCTCGCGCAGCGGGATATCGCGCCCATCGGCGCGCAACACCATTTCTTGGCCTAGAATACCGACCTCCACATCCTGCTCCTCGCAGCTTATCGCGGTGACAAAGGCCAGCGGCGTCACCGGCTCGACCCGGATATTGCCCAGATCGACCGGATCGGATCCGGCGGCGATGGCCACATCCTGCACGATCCAGCGCGGCGCACCGTCAAGGCGAATCACCGCCGCCAGATCGCCGTGCAACCCCGAGGGAATGGTGAGCGTAAAGGGCAGCGGCACCTGCTGCCCCCCCGCCTTGAGCTGTGTCTCGCCCAAAATGGCCCCAAACCGCCCCTCGACCGCCACATGCAGATCGGCCTCGGGCGGCAGGGCAATGCGCTGAAGGTAATCCACCGCGCCAGAGACGGTGCGGCTCTCGGCCTCCTGCGTGGCGCCCGGTTGCGCGCTCAGGAGAAGGACAAGGCCGGAAAAGACGAGAGGACGCGACATCGGGGTCTCCTTCACGGGTCTATATATGTGGCCACCCTACCCCCGCGCCCCGCTTGGGGCAATCACCGGCTGCCCAATTCGGACAAGGCCGATCCTCAGCTTCGTCGACAAGACACAAGCGCATGCTCAGACCCAGGCGCGGCCGCGCGCGCGCAGGTGCGCGATGGCCGTGCGCAAGGTGGCGTCCACGGCCCCTTCGCGCGGCGGGTCGCGCAGCGTCTCGACCAGCGCATCGGGCGGAAGGGCCGGGCGCCGCGGCCAGCCAAGCGCGGCGAGGATCGCGCGCGCCCGCTCGGGCAGGCGGTCGGGGATCTCGTGCCCGTTGAGCGTGGCCCAGACCCCGGCCCAGAGGCGCCCCACCGTCCAGGGATTGTAGCCACCCCCGCCCAATACCAGAAAGCGCGGGCTGAGCGGGCGCAGCAGCGCAACCGTCTGCCAATGGGCATTGTTCGACAGACATAACCGAGAGAGCGGATCCTCGGTCACGGCGTCGGCCCCGCATTGCAGCACGACCGCCTCTGGCCGCATCGCCTGCACCGCAGGCAGGATCACCTCGTGCAGTGCCATGGCAAAGCCGCTGTCATTGGTCGCGCGCGGCAGCGGCAGGTTGATCGCCTGCCCGCCCGCCCGATCCCCGAGCACCCCGGTAAACGGCCAGCGCCCCGCCTCATGGGTCGAGATCATCAAGACGCGGTTCTCGCCGTGAAAGGCCGCCGCCACCCCATCGCAATGATGCGCGTCGATATCGACATAGGCGATGCGGGTGAGGCCCTGCGCCAGCAGCGCCTTGATCGCCAGCACCGGATCGTTGAGATAGCAGAACCCGCCCGCGTGATCGGCCATGCCGTGATGGGTGCCGCCGCCGGGATTGTAGACCGTGCCACCCCGCGCCAGCAGCGCGGCCGCCAGAAGTGATCCACCGGCGGCGGTGGCGGGGCGGCGGAACATCTCGGGAAAGACCGGATTGGCAAGCGTGCCGATATGGTGGCGGGCGCGGGTGGCCTCGCTTACCTGTCCCTCGGTCTCGGCGCGTTGCAGGGCGGCGATATAGTCCGCCGTATGAAAGGCGGTGAGCGCCCGTGGCTTCGCACGCGGGCTGGTGCGGTATTGCGCATCGGGCAGCCAACCAAGCGCGCGGCAAAGATCGATCACGGTGGGCACGCGCGGGATCGATAGCGGGTGACGCGGCCCGTAGGAAGAGCCGCGATAGATCTCCGAACCGATGAAGATCGGCGCCCTCATGCCGCGCCGGGCAAGTCGCGCGGGATCACGAAATGAATGGCGTCACCACTATGCTCTTGCAGCGCCGCCCAATCTTCGATGGCGAAATCGGCCACCAGCGTCGCGCCGGTCGGGTAATCCTCGAAACGCGGATGCGCGGGCGGGGCGGCAACAAGGCGCGCGGCAAGTTCGGCGATGCCGGGATTGTGGCCGATCATAAGCACTGTGTCGGCGCGCGCCACGCGCAGCGCGGCCAGCATGGCCGCAGGCTCTGCCAGATAGAGACCGTCGATCAGGCGCGGGGCAACCGGCAGTTTGAGCCGCGCGCAGGTTTCCCGCGTGCGGGTGGCGGTGGAACAAAGGATTTCGCCGGGCATCAGCCCCTCGGCGCGCAGCCAGTCTCCCAGGGCCCTGGTCGAGCGCCGTCCACGCTTGTTCAGCGGGCGGGCATGATCGGGCAAGGCGGGATCACCCCAGTCGGATTTGGCGTGGCGCATGAGGATCAGGCGTTTCACTGGAAATACCCCATGTGAAAGGCCGATTGCGCCTCCTGCCGCCCATAGTCCCGGCTGACCGGGCAGGCGCGCCGCACCGCGCAGCCGCGTGCGCGGCAGTCATTGCCGGGGCGGTCGAGATCGGCCTTGCAGGCGGTCACGTCATAGGCACCGGGGTCGAGCGCACCCACCGGACAGGCCGACCGGCAGGGCTGACCGGCACAGGTCTCACAGGGCGCGGGCATCGCGGGCGGCAGATCGAGCGCATGAGCAAACGCGAGCGCCCCCCGATAGGATACCATCAGCCCCGCCACATCATGCACAAAAAGGCCCACCGGTGACGGCCAGGCCCGCCCCGACCGCCGCGCCCAATCGGTAAAGGGCTGCCAGGGTGGCCCGGTGAAGGGAAAAAGCGCGCAGGCATCAAGGGTTTCGGCCAGCGCGCTGATGACACGCGCCGACCAGCGGTTCATCGGGTCGCGCGCGCCGTCGCGGTATTCGGGTGTTGCGGTGAAGTGCGCCCAGAATCCCGGCTCCTGCGGTCCCAGCAGGACAAGGCTCTGCATCCCCGCCACCTCATCCGGATGAAGGGCCAACGCGCCGAACACCGCAAGATGATGCTCGCGCGCCGCCGCGTCGATCATGGCAAGATCGGGCGCGCGCGTCATTCAGGCGGGGACGCGCTTGACGAGCGGTCCCTGATTGCCGCGGATGAGCGAGCCCGCCCCGTGCTCGGTAAAGAGCTCCAGCAGCGTCGCATTGGGCGCGCGCCCGTCGAGGATGACCACGGCGCGCACGCCGCCCTCGATCGCGGCAAGCGCCGTCTCGGTCTTTGGGATCATGCCGCCCGCGATCACGCCATCGCGGGTCATCTGCCGGATCTGATCGGCGCTGAGTTCGGTGACAACCTGACCGGACGCATCGCGCACCCCGTCGATATCGGTGAGCAACAACAGCCGGTCGGCCTTGAGCGCCGCCGCGATCGCCCCTGCCGCCGTGTCGCCATTGATGTTGTAGGTCTCACCCTGCGCGCCCGCGCCAAGCGGTGCGATCACCGGGATCATGTCGGCGGCAAAGAGCGTATGCAGGATCTTGGGGTCGATCTCGGACGGCTCGCCCACAAGGCCCAGATCGGGGCTGGCGGGGGTGCAGGTGACAAGGCGGGCATCCTTGCCCGAGAGACCCACCGCGCGCCCGCCCTGCCCGTTGATCGCGGCCACGATGCGCTTGTTCACCGTGCCGGAAAGAACCATCTCGACCACGTCCATCGTGGCGGCATCGGTCACCCGCTTGCCGTTCACGAATTCCGACCGGATGTCGAGCCGCGCCAGCATGTCGTTGATCATCGGCCCGCCGCCATGCACAATCACCGGATTGACGCCCACCTGCTGCATCAGCACCACATCGCGGGCAAACTCCTCCATCGCCTCGTCGCTGCCCATGGCGTGCCCGCCCAGCTTGATGACGACAATCGCACCGGTGTAGCGTTGCAGATAGGGCAGCGCCTCGGAGAGGGTGCGGGCGGTGGCGATCCAATCGCGATTCATGTCTCGGGCCTTCATCAGTGTCTCCGGCGGGACGATGAGCCTCTTGTTAGCGGCTGCGCGCAAAGCTGCCAAGGGGCGTTGAACTTGGCGCTGACCGGGATAGGGTGGATCGGCAGAGATCGAAGGGATCACACCATGCGCACATTGCTTCTGACCGGCGCAAGCCGGGGCATCGGACACGCCACCGTGCGCCGCTTCAACGCCGAGGGGTGGAAGGTGATCACCTGTTCGCGCCATCCCTTTCCGTCGGAATGTCCCTGGGGCGGCGGGGCGCAGAACCATGTCCAGATCGACCTTGCCAGCCCCAGCGATGTGATCGAGAAGGTCGAGGTGATCCGGGGCATGATCGGCAAGCGCCTCGACGCGCTGGTGAACAATGCGGGCATCTCGCCCAAGGGGCCGAATGGCGAGCGGCTCGATACGCTCACCACCGACCTGCGCACCTGGGGTCAGGTGTTCCACGTCAATTTCTTCGCCTCGGTGGTGCTGGCGCGTTCTCTCAAGAACGAGTTGGCGGCGGCGAAGGGCGCGGTGGTCAATGTCACCTCCATCGCGGGCGGGCGCGTGCATCCCTTTGCGGGCGCAGCCTATGCCACGTCCAAGGCGGCGCTGGCCGCGCTTACCCGCGAGATGGCGCATGACTTCGGCCCCCTGGGCGTGCGCGTCAACGCCATTGCACCAGGCGAGATCCGCACCGACATTTTGTCACCGGGGACCGAGGAACTCGTCGGCTCCATCCCGATGCGGCGTCTGGGCGAGCCCTCCGAGGTGGCCGACACGATCTATTTCCTGTGCACCGAACCGTCATCCTACATCTCCGGCACCGAGATCGAGATCAACGGCGCGCAACACGTATGAGTTGTCGCGCGGCATGGTCCCCGCGCGAGCCATCGTGTATGCGGCGGCCATGACCGAATACGCACCGCCCGACACGCCGCTCGATATCCTCCATGACGATCACGAGATCATCGTGGTGAACAAGCCCTCGGGCCTGCTCAGCGTGCCGGGCAAGGGGGCGGATCTGGCCGATTGCCTGCTTGCCCGTATTGTGGAGGCATTTCCGACCGCGCTTCTGGTGCACCGGCTCGACCGCGATACGTCGGGGGTGATGGTCTTTGCGCTCAGCCCCCATGCGCAGCGCCATCTTGGCCTGCAATTCGAAAAGCGGCAGGTGCAAAAGACCTATGTGGCGCGTGTCGCGGGACGGCTGGAACCGGCGCAGGGCACGGTCGATCTGCCACTCATTGTCGACTGGCCCAACCGGCCCCGGCAGATGGTGTGCCACGAGACCGGGCGCCCGGCGCAGACCGACTGGCGCGTGCTGCGCGCGGGCGACGAGGAAAGCCGGGTGCGCCTTAGCCCCAAGACCGGGCGCAGCCATCAGTTGCGCGTGCATATGCTGGCGCTCGGGCACCCGATCCTGGGCGATCCGTTCTATGCCACAGGTGTCGCGCGCGATCACCCGCGCCTGATGCTGCATTCCGAGGAATTGCGTCTGCGCCACCCCGATGGTGGGCGCGGGATGCGGTTTCGCGTCCCCGCGCCGTTCTGAGGCAGTTCAGGCGCCTGGTCAGACTCCGGGCGTCCAGCCCGAAACGGCCTTGACCTCGAGGAAATCCTCGATGCCCCATCTGCCGCCCTCGCGCCCGTGGCCCGATTGCTTCATCCCGCCAAAGGGCGATCCCGCGCTGCGCGATTTGCCGTTCATCTCGACCATGCCCGAGCGCAAGACCCGTGCAAGCCGGTTGGCCCGCGCCGGATCGCCGGTCTGGACATAGTTCGTGAGGCCGTAAGGCGTGTCATTGGCGATGGCCAGCCCCTCTTCCTCGGTCTCAAACGGAATGATCGAGAGCACGGGGCCAAAGATCTCTTCGCGCGCGATGGTCATCTCGTTGGTGACATCGGCAAAGACCGTGGGCCGCACGAAGAAACCGCGATTGAGGCCGTCGGGACGGCCCAAGCCCCCCGCCACCAGCCGCGCGCCTTCGTCGATGCCTTGCTGGATCAGCCCCTGGATCTTGTTGAACTGCGCCTCGTTCACGACCGGGCCGATATGGCGGCCCTCCTCGTGGGCGGGGCCGACCGTGATCGACGCGGCAACCTCGGCCGCCTCTTCCACCGCCTGCGCGTAGCGCGACCGCTCAACCAGCATCCGCGTGGGGGCGTTGCAGGACTGGCCGGTGTTGTTCATGCAATGGATCACGCCGCGCTTGACGGCCTTGTCATCGGCATCTGCGAAAATCAGGTTCGCGCCCTTGCCGCCCAGCTCGAGGCTGACGCGCTTGAGCGTTTCGGCGGCGGCCTTGGAGATGAGTTTGCCCGCCCGCGAGGAGCCGGTGAAACTGATCATATCCACATCGGGATGCGCCGAAAGCTGGCTGCCCACGCCGGGGCCGTCGCCGTTGACGAGGTTGAACACGCCCTTGGGCAGGCCCGCCTCATGGATGATCTCGGCGAAGATCAGCGCATTGAGCGGCGATTCCTCGCTTGGCTTGAGCACCATGGTGCAGCCCGCGATCAGCCCTGCAATCACCTTGAGGGTGATCTGGTTCTGCGGCCAGTTCCAGGGCGTGATCATGCCCACCACGCCCACTGCCTCGTGGATGATGCGGTCATTGGGGGCATGATCACCGAGCGGTGCGTCGAAGGGGAATTCACGCGCGGCCTTGAGGAAATTGGTGATGTGCCAGGTCCCCGAGGGCACCTGTTGCTGGCGGGCCATGTCGATGGGCGCGCCCATTTCCATGCTGGTGGCCTGTGCCAGATCCTCGGCGCGGGCCTCGTAGACCTTCAGGATCTGTTCGACATGGGCGATCCGTTCCTCGGGCGGGGTGGCCATCCATGCCGGAAAGGCGGCCTTTGCCGCAGCCACGGCGGCATCTGTATCGGCCTGCCCGCCAAGCGCGATGACCGCGCAGGGCTCTTCGGTGGAGGGATTGATAACGGCGTGATCGCGCCCGGAAATGGCCTTCTGCCAGGCACCGTCAATATAGAAGCTCTTTCTCTCGATCATGGTTGACCTCCGTGGATTTGGCGGCACTCTGTCAGCCGTTCGGGCGCGCCGCAAGACAGGATGAGTCGGCTTGGCGTATAATTTGATCAAATTACCCGCACCCACCTTCAAAGGAGGCTATCATGGCACTTCGCATCAACGACACGATCCCCGATCTGACTGTCGAGACCGATCTCGGGACATTTTCCCTGCATGACTGGATTGGCGACTCTTGGGCGATTCTCTTCTCGCATCCCAAGGATTTCACCCCCGTTTGCACGACCGAATTCGGTGCCGTCGCGCGGCTTGCCGATGAGTGGGAGAAACGCGGCACCAAGGTGATCGGCGTCTCGGTGGATGGCGTCGAGGATCATCGCAAATGGAAAGGCGATATCGAAAAGGTCGGCGGCGCCGCCCCGAAATTCCCGATCATCGCCGATGACGGGCTGGCCGTGTCGAAGGCCTTCGACATGCTGCCCGCCGAGGCTTATCTGCCCGACGGGCGCACCCCTGCGGACAGCGCGACGGTGCGTTCGGTCTTCATCATCGGGCCGGACAAGCAGTTGAAACTCTCGATGACCTACCCGATGACCGTGGGGCGCAATTTTGCCGAAGTGCTGCGCGCGCTCGACGCGCTTCAGACCACGGCGAAGCACGGCGTGGCCACGCCCGCCGACTGGACCATCGGGCAGGACGTGATCGTGCCACCGTCGGTAAATGACGAGGCCGCGCGCGTGAAATTCGGCAGCTTCGACGCGGACCTGCCGTATCTGCGCCGCGTCAAACTGCCGGGATAGACGGCGCCGGGTGGCGGGGCGCGGGTTCTGGACCAACCGGAACCCGCGCACCCCGCTCCCCTGTCAATCCGAGCCGCGGATGACGGTCTGGGGATTGACCATGCGTTTCTGGAACAACCAGACCGCCATCGCCGTGCCCAGTCCGATGAAGTCGGTGAACCACCCTTGGGCGATCATCGACAGCGCCGCAACCAGCAGAACGATCCGCAGCGGCCACGCCAAGAGACCGAAGAACCAGCCCTGCACCGACGCCGACAGCATGAATATGCCAAGCGAGGCCGAGATCACCACATGGATGATCTCAAGCCAGCTACCGTCCATCAACAGCGCGGGCGAGGAAAAGAACATGAACGGCACCACGAAGGCGGCAAGCCCGATGCGAAAGCTTTCAACGCTGGTCTTCATCGGGTCCGACTGCGCGATGGCCGCACCCGCATAGGCGGCAAGCGCCACAGGCGGGGTAATTGCCGACATCACCGCATAGTAGAAGATGAAGAAATGCGCGGTCAGCGGCGGAATGCCCATCTGCACAAGGCCGGGGCCGATCACGCTCGCGGCCACGGCATAGGCGGCGGTGGTGGGCATGCCCATGCCGAGGATGATCGAGACGACCATCGCAAAGAAGAGCGCGATCGCCTGGTTCTGATCCGCCATCCCCAGCAGCAGCGAGGAAAACCGCGTCCCGATCCCGGTCAGTGCGATGACCCCGACAATGACCCCGGCCGCCGCGCAGACCGCGACAAGCTGAAGCGTCATCTTGGCCGCGATCTCGAAGGCATAGAGGATCTGTCTTGGCCCCATCCGGTAGGGCGTCAGCCACGACACGACAGCCGCCGCCGCCATCCCGTAAGTGCCCGCGCGGATCACCGAATAGCCCGCGAACAGCGCGCCGATCAGGATGAAGATCGGCAGGAACAGGAACGCCTGCCGCGCCAGCCGGTCAAAGCGCGGCAATTCGGACCGGGGCAGGCCCTTCATGCCGTACTTCAGCGCGTTGAGATCGACGTTGAAATAGATCGACGCGAAATACAGAAGCGCCGGGATGATCGCGGCGGTAACAATCTCGGAATAGGGAATGCCTGTGATCTCGGACATGATGAAGGCACCCGCCCCCATGATCGGCGGCAGGATCTGCCCGCCCGAGGAGGCGGCGGCCTCGACGCTGGCGGCGGTCTGGGGCTTGTAGCCGACCTTCTTCATCAGCGGGATCGTCAGCGATCCGGTGGACACCACATTGCCCGCCGACGTGCCGTTGATCATCCCCATCAGCCCCGAGGAAAAGATCGCCACCTTGGCCGGGCCGCCCCGCGCCCCGCCCGCGACCGCGAAGGCGAAGTTGACGAAATACTCACCCACGCGACTTGCCTGAAGAAAGGCCGCGAAGGTCACGAACAGGATGATGTAGGTGGAGGAAATCGCCGTCGTCGGCCCGAGGATGCCCTGATCGGTGTAAACATAGCTGAAGAACCGCGTCATCGTGTAACCGCGATGTTGCAGGATGCCCGGCAGCCAGGGTCCTACAAAGGCATAGAGCACGAAAATCCCGGCAATCACCACCAGCGCCAGCCCCGCAAGCCTGCGGGTCAATTCGAGGATCAGCACCGTACCGGCAAGGGCTGCATACATGTCCGCCTGTTTCGCCAGCCCGGTCCCCGCCCGCAGCCGCAGGAACGGCGCGTGAAAGATCAGATACATCGCCACCGTGATCGCGGCGAGCGCAAGAAAGAGGTCTGCCATGTCGAACTGTCCGCGTCGCCGGTCAGGCCAGAACCAGCCCACCACGATGAGCCAGACACTGCCCGCGACAAGCGGCAGGCCGAACGTCCAGACAGCCGTATCGGCCCCAGCGGCCTGATCCACCCCTTGCCCCGTGAGCCAGAAAAGCAGAACCTGCGCGAAGGAAAGGGTAACGGCCAGGGCACCGGGCAGGATCGCCAGCATCCGGCGCGGATCGGCCTGTCCGGGCCGGTCTTCGGAGAAGAGCGTGGAGGAATAGAGCAAAAATCCCAGCGCCAGACCGCCGCCCACATGGATCAGCCGATAGCGCCATGGCTCCGTCAGATCGACAGAGTTCAGGCCCAGAAAATCGGTGATACGGTCATGCAGGCCGTTCATCACGCCGACATGAAACACCGTATAGAGGATGCACAGGATCGCCGCGATCAGACCAAGTTGGCCAAGCGGCTTGCGCTGGTTCGCGGTGAAGATCTCGGCATCGACCCCATCGGCGATGGCGTCTGGCACCGGTGAGGGCGTCGCCGCCGGTCTTGCGGATTGCGCGGTCATGGTTCAGGTCTCCTCCACCCTCAAGCTCGCCTGCCCCGGCACGCACCGGAGCAGGCAGGGGCAGGCCCAGGGCCCGCCCGTGTGATTTCCGTCGCGATCAGCGCAGGTTGTCGGGGATGGTGATGCCCTTTTCCTCGAAATACCGCACGGCACCGGGATGGAACGGCATGAAGGTGTTCTTGTCCCAGTTCTCGACCAGCGTCTCGCGGGCGGCGGCGTGGATCTGGACCATGCGCTCGGGATTATCCATGGCAAGCTTCGTAATCTCGTAGGCGAGGGTTTCGGGCATGTCCTCGTGCGCGATGGTGAAGTTCCACATCGCGACCGTGTTCTGATCGTAGTCATGCCCGGCATAGGTGCCCGCCTTGATGTTGAGCGGGGCGAAGGCCGGGAATGCTTCCTTGATCTTGGGCAATTCCGCGTCGTTAAAGCCGAACATCACCACGTCCTGACTTGCCGCCAGTTCCGCGAAGGCCGAAATCGGCACACCCGCCGCAAAGGCAAAGGCGTCGATCAAGCCGTCCTGCAACTGGCCTGCGGAATCCGAGGCACCCGCATTCGAGACCGTCGCCTGAACGCCAAGCGCCTCGAGGAACTGCGGCCAGTAGGTGCCGGGCGTGCCGCCGGCCGGGCCGACGCCGACGCGCTTGCCTGCCAGATCCGACACCGAGGTGATGCCCGACGAGCGCAGCGCAATCACCTGGAACGGGGTCTGATACATCGGGAAGAGCGCGCGGATCGAGCGGTGCTCCAGTCCCGGCGCGAGTTCCGACTTGCCGTTCCACGCATCATAGGCGGGGCCCATCGTCACCTGACCCATGAGGTGATCACCGGTCTCGACCAGGGTCACGTTCTGCACCGGGCCGCCGGTCACTTCACCGCTGGCAGCGATACCGAGTGATTCCGATATGAAGCTGGCGAAACCGTTGCCATAGACGAAATAGGTGCCGCCCTGGCTTGCCGTGCCGATGGTGAGGCTGTTGGGCCAGCCGGCCTTGTCCTGCGCCATCGAGGCCGTGCCAAGCGACAAGGTAGCAGCGGCCGCAAGGGCCGCGATAAAGCGGTAGGTCATGTTGCTCCTCCCAGAGTCATTCATTGTGTCAACCGCCATCCCGAACGAGATGACGCTGAGTCTATCAAACCAGATTCCTCGCACCAATCAACCGCCACAGCGGGGATGTAGCGCAGATTCGGCGCTCCGCGCATCAGAATGGGTGGAAAAGGGGACATCGCGGCCCGC
>PHEQ01000085.1 GCA_002842985.1 Alphaproteobacteria bacterium HGW-Alphaproteobacteria-1 | reverse complement strand
CCGCTCCGCGAGGGGCGGCCTTTTCAATCGGGCAGGGACTGAACCGGCTGGGACGATGCTGAGGATCACCGACGAAATCGCCATCGAGGATTGGGAACTGTCCGAGCAGTTCATCCGCGCCTCGGGCCCCGGCGGCCAGAACGTCAACAAGGTGGCAAGTGCGGTGGAACTGCGCTTCGAGGCCGCGCGCTCGCCCCACCTGTCCGCGCCGGTCAAGACGCGGCTCAGGCGCCTTGCCGGGCGGCGCTGGACCGGCGAGGGCGCGATCGTGCTGCACTGCGACGAGACCCGCAGCCAGGTGCGCAACCGCGAGATCGTGCGCGACCGGCTTGCCGCCTTGATCCGGCAGGCGCTGGTTGCCCCGAAACGGCGCATCCCGACCCGGCCCACGCTTGGCGCGAAGAAGCGCCGCCTCAAGGCCAAGAAGGTGCGCGGCGACGTGAAGGCGCTGCGCGGCAAGGTGGAGGGCGAGGAATAGGCGCGATCGGGCTGAAAACCGGGCAATACCCTTGACGCCGGGAGCGCACTCCCCTAACAGAGCCCATCCGCAAAGCCCCGGATTCGTCCGGGGCTTCGCAGAAAGCATGGCACTCAAGTCGTATAAGCCGACGACGCCGGGCCAGCGCGGGCTGGTGCTGATCGACCGTTCGGAGCTGTGGAAAGGCCGTCCGGTCAAATCCCTCACAGAGGGTTTGACCAAGAATGGTGGCCGTAACAACACCGGACGAATCACGATGCGCCGCAAGGGCGGCGGGGCGAAACGCCTCTATCGTATCGTTGATTTCAAACGCACCAAGTTCGACATCCCGGCAACCGTCGAGCGGATCGAATACGATCCCAACCGCACCGCCTTCATCGCGCTCATCCGCTACGAGGATGGCGAGCAGGCCTATATCCTCGCGCCGCAGCGTCTGGCCATCGGTGACCAGGTCATCGCGTCGGCCAAGGCCGACATCAAGCCGGGCAACGCGATGCCGTTTTCGGGCATGCCCATCGGCACGATCATCCACAATATCGAGCTGAAGGCAGGCAAGGGCGGGCAGATCGCGCGCGCGGCAGGCACCTATGCGCAATTCGTCGGCCGCGATGGCGGCTATGCGCAGATCCGCCTCAGTTCGGGCGAGTTGCGCCTCGTGCGGCAGGAATGCATGGCCACGGTTGGCGCGGTCAGCAACCCCGACAACAGCAACCAGAACTACGGCAAGGCCGGCCGGATGCGCCACAAGGGCATTCGCCCCTCGGTCCGCGGCGTTGTCATGAACCCGATCGACCACCCGCATGGTGGTGGCGAGGGCCGCACCTCGGGTGGCCGTCACCCGGTCACGCCCTGGGGCAAACCCACCAAGGGCGCGCGCACCCGCAACACGAACAAGGCGTCGCAAAAGCTCATCGTGCGCTCGCGTCACGCCAAGAAGAAGGGCCGTTAACACATGGCA
>PHEQ01000061.1 GCA_002842985.1 Alphaproteobacteria bacterium HGW-Alphaproteobacteria-1 | reverse complement strand
AAGGATCTCTACTTCGGGTCTGTATCTATGGTCGGACATAGCGCCAGATCTACGCCCCGAGCCTCAAACCAAAAAGACGGCCCTCCCCGTAGGCTTACGCATCTTGGTTGGAATTTTCATGACAAAACGCTAGACGCACCAAGATGCCTCAGCAAGTTGGCAATGCCGTCATCGCTTATCATCATGCCGCCGCTGTGCGCTCCTCGCCCGTCAGACGGTTGCGCCCTTGTGCCGAATGGCGCAGCCAAGCAAACCGGCAAGCATACCGATGGCGATGCCGATGGCGTGTTCGCTCAATGGCACGGCAACATTTGTGGCGTGAGAGGCCCCAAGCAAAATCGGCGCGATCAACCCGACGGTCGCGCCCATCACCGCAGCGAGGATCCAGTTCCGCGTCATCAGGCCAAGCGACACGCCAAGGATGCCGGGAAGGCCAAGCACATTGGCGCCGATGGTTCCAACGAGGTCAAGCATGCTGATCATTTATACATCTCCAAACTAGGATGAGGCGCGGCATTCCGGCGCGATCACTCTGTCTTGCCATTCAGGTAGGTCTTGATCTGCGCCATATCCTGCGACCTGTCGCGCCCGCTCTGCGCCAGCGTTTCGACAACATGGTTGTATTCTTCAAGGTAACCGGGGGCGAGATCATGCGCGATGCCTTGGTGACAGTCGATGCAGGTCATGTTTTCGTCGAGAGCCCTTTGATGATTGTCCGCCGCGCGGGTTTCCTGAATGGTGAAGTCCATGTATTGAAACGCATGACAGTTGCGGCACTCGCGGCTGTCGCTGGCCTTCATTTTTTTCCAGACAGCCGAGGCCATCTCGAGACGGCGCGCCTCGTATTTTTCCGGCGTCGAAATGGTGCCCATGGCCTCGTGATAGACATCCTTCACCGCCATGATCTTGGCCTTCATCTTGTGCTGCCATTCATGGGGCACATGACAATCCGAGCAGATCGCCCGCACGCCGGAATGGTTGCTGTAATGCACCGTCTCGCGGTATTCACCAAGATTGGTTTCCATGGTGTGGCACGAAACGCAGAATTCTTCGGTATTGGTCAGTTCCAGCGACCAGTTGAAGCCACCCCAGAACAGGATGCCGGCCAGAAAGCCCGAGATCAGCAGAAACCCCATGCTCAGCACGCCGGTCGGGCTCCAGAATGCGATCCAGGTGCGGCGCAACAGGCCGTGACGACGGGACGGGTCTTGGTTTGGATCAGGCATTATGAATTCTCCTTGTCCCCTGTCATTTCAAGCTGTTGGATGGCGTGAAGGTATTGCCGACCAGTTCCGGGGCGTTGACCTGTGGCACATGGCATTGGTTGCAGAACCAGCGGGTGCCAGCGACCGTGTCCATCTGAACGCCGTCGCGATCCAGATAATGGGTCATCGACAGGGTCGGCGCCCCGCGTTCCCCGGCCTTGGTCCAGTCGTGGCAAGCAAGGCACTGGTTGGTGCGCAGGTCGATCTGATATTGATCCGTCGAATGCGGGATGATCGGGGGCTGCTGGCGATAGTTGCGCAGCTTGCGGCCCTCCATCGGGCGGTGGATATCGTCGGTGGGCAATGTCGCCTCGATATCGGCGCCACGCAGGGTCTGAACCCCTGCCGTGTTTTGCGCGACGACGAATCCGCCGATAAACAGGGTTGTCGCGAGGGCGGAGAGACCCGCAATGACCGGAAGTTTCATCTGTTTTCTCCGTGTTTGGGTCAGGCGGCCTTGTCGGCCACCTGTTCATGGTCGTTGACGCGGTTGTCGAAACGGTTCGTGAAGGCAAAGACATCGACCGAACACACATCAATGCAGCGCCCGCAATTGGTGCAGTCGGGGGACAGGATCAGCGGCGTTTCGCCCGGTTTGCCGCGCAGGGCGGGGGCGATAACCTGATTTTCAGGGCAGACGGCAAAGCAATCCATGCAGTCATCGCAGGCGGCGCGGTTCACGGCGCTGACCCGCAGCAGGCTTTTGGCGCCGATGAGGCCGTAAAAGGCCCCGACCGGGCAGATATGCCCGCACCAGCCGCGCCGCGCCACAGCCAGGTCAAAGACAAAAACCGCGATCACCAGCGCCCAGGCAAACCCCATGCCAAAAACCAGCCCGCGATGCAGCATGGTGATGGGGTTGATGACCTCCCACGCGATGGTGCCGGTCAGGGCCGACACCGCAAGCGTGGTGCCAAGCAGCCACAGGCGGGTGGATTTTTTCCGCTGCCAGCCCTTTTGCAGGCCAAGACGCACGTGCAGCCAATGCGCCGCATCAGTGACAGGATTGATCGGGCACACCCAAGCGCAATAGACCCGCCCGCCAATCAGCGCATAGACCGCCAGCACGATCAACGCGCCGATCAGCGCGGTCAGTTCCGGCCAGTGGCCCGCGACAATGCCTTGCAACAGGATGAACGGATCGGTCAGGGGCAGCACATCGAAGGTGCGCGATCCCGACAGCGACCCGGCCACCCACCAGATCCCGAACCACGGCCCCATCAGAAACAGGAACAGGAAAAACCCTTGCGAAACCCGGCGCAGGATCAGAAAGCGATGCGCCCCAAGCCAGCCCTTGACGGCGATCGCCTCTTGCCCGGTAGGGTATCTGGTCTTGATGGTCATTGTCTGGCCCCCGGCAGTGTGAAGGCAGGCTTGAACGCTTCATACCCGCCCGGCGCGGCCAGATTGTCGGTGCCCGGCCCCGGCAGGCGGTCGGGCAGGTCGATGATACCTTCGACCACCGGCGCGCCTTTGGCGTCTTTTTCTTCCCAGCCCTTGCGGTAATGGTCGGCCGAGGTGCCGCGCGCCAGCCGGACGGGCAGAACCTTGATCGCCGCCTCGGGCAGCACGCAGCTTTGCTCGCATTTGCCGCAGCCGGTGCATTTGTCGGCGTGAACCGTGGGGGCAAAGATGGCGTGATGGCCCGAGCGGGCATTGTGCGACAGCTCCAGCGTGATGGCCTCGTCGATCACCGGGCAGACCCGGTAACAGACATCACAGCGCAGCCCCAGGAAATTGAGGCAGTTTTCCTGATCGACCAGCACGGCGGTGCCCATTCGGGCGTCGTCAATATCGCGCAGCGCCGGGTCAAGTGCGCCGGTTGGGCAGGCGGCCACACAGGGAATATCGTCGCACATTTCGCAGGGGATCTTGCGCGCGGTGAAAAACGGTGTGCCTGTGGCCGCGCCATCGACGCCCAGTTCCGCCAGCGTCAGCGTGTCATAGGGGCAATCGCGCACGCAGAGCCCGCAGCGGATGCAGGCCGCCAGAAAATCCGCTTCGGGCAAGGCACCGGGCGGGCGCAGTGCCTCGGCTGGCAGCGCCCTTGCATCGCGCGCCAGATAGGCCAGCACGCCGCCCGCCACAACACAGCCACCCGCCATCCGCGCGGTTTCCAGCAGGAACCGGCGGCGGTGATGCGACAGGGGGGCGGCGGCAGGCATGTCGTTACTTTCTCAAAGGCTCAGGCGCGCTCGACCTTGCAGGCGCATTTCTTGAAATCGGTCTCTTTCGACAGCGGGCAGGTGGCATCGAGCGTCAGCTTGTTGATGAGCTGCCCCTCGTCGAACCACGGCACAAAGACGAGGCCCCGGGGCGGTTTGTTGCGGCCACGGGTCTCAACACGGCTCAGCATCGCGCCCCGGCGGGTGGAGATCATGATCTCTTGCCCGCGCCGCAGCCCGCGCGCCTGCGCGTCCTCGGGATGCATGAACACCATCGCCGACGGAAAGGCGCGGTGCAGTTCCGGCACGCGCCGCGTCATCGACCCGGAATGCCAGTGTTCCAGCACGCGCCCGGTGCAGAGCCAAAGATTGAACTCCTCATCGGGGGCCTCGGCAGCCTCCTCGAACGGGGCAAAGATGATGTTGGCGCGGCCATCGGGCTTGCCGTAGAACTGTACGCCCTTTCCGGCCTCCACATACGGATCATAACCCTCGCGGAAGCGGTAAAGCGTCTCTTTGCCGTCCACCACCGGCCAGCGCAGCCCGCGCGCCTGATGATAGACATCGAAATCCGCCAGATCATGGGCATGGCCCCGGCCAAAATCGGCGTATTCCTCGAACAGGCCCTTCTGAACGTAATAGCCGAAATGCTGGCTTTCCTGATTCTCAAAGCCCTCGGCGGTCTCTGACAAGGGGTATTTGTTCACCTTGCCGTTCTCGAACAGCACCTCGTAGACGGTCTTGCCGCGCAATTCCGGTTTCTGGGCCAGCAATTCCTCTCCCCAGGCCTCTTCGACGGTGAAGCGCTTGGCGAATTCCATCACCTGCCACACGTCCGAGCGCGCCTCGCCGGGGGCGTTGACCTGTTGGCGCCAGAACTGCGTGCGCCGTTCAGCATTGCCATAGGCCCCTTCCTTTTCGACCCACATCGCGGTAGGCAGGATCAGGTCGGCGGCCATCGCGGTCACGGTCGGATAGGGATCGGATACGGTGATGAAATTCTCGGGGTTGCGATAGCCGGGCAGGCCCTCTTCGCTCATGTTGGCGGCGGCCTGCATGTTGTTGTTGCATTGCACCCAATAGGCATTCAGCACACCGTCCTTCAGCATCCGGTTCTGCAACACGGCGTGAAAGCCCGGCTTGGGCGGGATCGTCCCCGCCGGAATTTTCCAAGCGGTCTCGCAGATCTCGCGGTGCTTGTCGTTCATCACCACCATGTCGGCTGGCAGACGGTGCGCGAATGTGCCAACCTCGCGCGCGGTGCCACAGGCCGATGGCTGACCGGTCAGCGAGAAGGGAGAGTTGCCCGGTTCCGATATCTTGCCCACCAGAAGGTGCACGTTATACATCAGCCCGTTCACCCACGACCCGCGCGTATGCTGGTTGAACCCCATGGTCCACAGGCTCATCACCTTGCGGTCGGGATCGGCATATTGCTGTGCCAGCCGTTCCAGCTGATGCACCGGCACGCCCGATAGTTCCGACGCCCGTTCGACCGTGTATTCGGCGACAGAGGCGGCGTATTCCTCGAATGTCATGTCGGTCATGGCGCCATCGTCGGGATTGGCGGCGGCCTGTTGCAGCGGGTGTTCGGGGCGCAACCCATAGCCGATATCGGTGGTGGCACGCTTGAAATTCACGTGCTTGTCGACGAAATCCCAGTTCACCGCATCGTTCTGGATGATGTAATTGGCGATGTAGTTGAGGATCGCCAGATCCGATTGCGGGTGAAAGATCATGCCGTTATCGGCAAGCTCGAACGAGCGGTGCTCGAAGGTGGAAAGCACATGCACCTCCGCCCCTGGCTTGGTCAGGCGCGTGTCGGTCAGGCGCGACCACAGGATCGGGTGCATTTCCGCCATGTTCGACCCCCAAAGCACGAAGGTATCCGCTTGCTCCAGATCGTCATAGCAGCCCATCGGCTCGTCGATGCCAAAGGCGCGGATGAACCCCACCACCGCCGAGGCCATGCAATGCCGTGCGTTTGGGTCGATGTTGTTGGATCGCAGCCCCGCCTTCATGAACTTGGCAGCGGCGTAGCCTTCCCACACCGTCCACTGGCCCGATCCGAACATGCCTACGGATGTCGGGCCTTTCTTGGCCAGCGCCTCTTTCCATTTCTGCGCCATGACATCAAATGCCTCGTCCCAAGAGACCGGTTCGAACGCGCCGTTCTTGTCGTAGACGCCGTTCGTTTTGCGCAGCAGCGGGGTGGTCAGCCGGTCGGCGCCATACATGATCTTGGACAGGAAATAGCCCTTGATGCAGTTCAGGCCCCGGTTGACCGGCGCGTCCGGGTCGCCTTGGGTGGCGACAACGCGCCCCTCCTTGACCCCAACAAGAACCGAACAGCCGGTGCCGCAGAACCGGCAGGGTGCCTTGTCCCATCGCAGATCGGCCCCCGCCCCCTGTGCCAGCGACGGCTCGACGGCAAGAGGAATGCCCACGGCTGCGGCGGTGCTGGCGGCGGCCGTGGCTTTAAGAAAGGTCCGGCGGGATTCCGAGATGGTCATGTCAATTCTCCGGCTGGGTGGCGGCGAGCGGGGCCCGCGGCGAAAGGTCTTCGAAATGGTGATAGTTGATCGTCAGGGACAGAACGCCCGGCACCTGGTGCATGGCCATGATGGTGTCCGAGGCACGGTGCTCGCCGATATCCTCGACGACCACGACAAGCCGCCCGTCTTCCGTCTGGGCGTGGATTTCAACCCCTTCCATCGCCTCGATCAGGGGGCGGGCTTCGGGCATCGCGTCAGGGGCGACATGAACGAGGCATCCGCAGATATTCATGCCGAAACCTCCGCACTTTCGGGCAAGGCGCGCTCGAATGTGACCGCCCCGGCAGGGCAGGCAGCGGCGCATTCGCCACAGCCGGTACAGATATCCGTGGCAAGGACAGGCACGGCCCGCCCCTTTGTTTCAAGACGAAACCGGATCGCGCGCGGCTCGCAGGCGTCTTCGCAGGCCCGGCAGGAAATGCCCTGACGAGACAGGCACGACGGCAGGATCACCGCCCGCCACGGCCAATCGGTCTTCGCCTCGGCCACCAAGGCGCCGGTCGGGCAGGCACGGGCGCAATCGCCGCAAAAGGTGCAGGCCCCACGGCTGAAATCCAGCACCGGCCCGCCCCCTTCGGCGTGGCGGATGATCTTCTGCGGGCAGGCCCGCGCGCAGGCCCCGCAATCATCGCAAAGATGGTCGAATGCGGCCTGCGCGCCCGGCGGACGCATGACCGGGCGGCGCTGCTCCCGCAGGGTTCCGCGCAGGATGTCGCGTCTGCTGTGCTTGGGTGCCAATCCGTGTCCTGCCTGCATAAAGCCCACCTAGGTTCATCCCATCACGATACCGACCACAAGAGGCGCCCAAAACAAGGAGACGCTATAAGGTAACTTTTCGAGTCCTATTATGATCCGGGTCGCGCGTGAAAGATTTGATCTAAATCATTTCTTCCTCAACAAATCCAATCGGCTTTGCTCTTGTGATGTTCGTAATTCACCAGTCATGTCTGTGATACGCGATCAGGCGTGGCATCGGAGCGGGCCTTGTCGGGGGCAAAGGCCAGGGTTCTGTCGCAAACTTTTTTGACTTTCGCCGGGTCACGTGATGCGGCAGTAATTTTGCGGCAGAGGTGGCGGACGAGAGGGGCGGAGCGATGGTTGACTTCAAGGGCGTACATTTCCCAAAAGAAGCGATCTTGTACGCCGTGTTCTTCTATCTGCGCTACCCTGGTTCCTACCGTGATCTCGAGGAAATCATGGAGGAGCGCGGCGTTGACGTTGATCATGGGACGCTGAACCGTTGGGTGGTCAAGTTTGCGCCGCTTCTTGCGGCACAGGCGCAGTGCCGCAAGAAGCCAACGGCTGAATCCTGGCGCATGGACGAAACCTACATCAAGGTTAAAGGCAAATGGACCGGCTTTGTCAGGTTGTTGGAACTTGCGCTGATAAAGATCGGCGTCGCCATCATGCGTGTATTTCATCGGCATAGTCGACCCACAGGCTGAACGCGTCAGCCCGGGCGTGGCGATAGGATGCAGCAGTGAGTTGGTGGCGCTTGGGGCGGAAAAGG
>PHEQ01000060.1 GCA_002842985.1 Alphaproteobacteria bacterium HGW-Alphaproteobacteria-1 | reverse complement strand
GTGGCATATCCTTTTCTCTCTGAGAACTGACGGCATCTTCAACACCGCCATGATATGCCGCCTACTTCAGACCATCACCAACTTTCGGGCATAACTCCACCGCGACCAGAGGCGCACCCGGGATCGCCAGCGTGCGTGGCCCTGGTCCTGGCGTGAAATCACCCAAACCTTCGGTCAGCCGCTCGATCGGCAGCCAGCCTCTCAGGGGCACATATTCCCCGAACGGAACAAGATGATGTTTTGCATATCCCGTCAGAATTTCGCCGCTGCCGTCATAGGCTTGAACCGTGTTGAAATATCGGGTTCCCCCATCGCCCTCTACGCGGTCAGGCACGCCTGTCAAAAGGATCCTGCCGTCTGGCAGAACCGTGGATAGCCGCCTACGCGCCAAGGCGTCCTCGTCCAGAAAACCGGGAAAGGCCGTTTCCGGCCACAGCAACAGGTCGAAGCGTCCAGGTTGCGCCGACAAGCCCAAATATTTCTCCAGCGTTCGCTCGCGGCTGCCCGGTGCCCACTTCTCGACTTGCGGCACATTGCCTTGGACGATGCGCAAAGCGCTGTCCGTCGGAGGCACATTCGTCCCTAAACGCAGCGCGCCGCCACCCCAGAGGCCCATCACCACAACGGCGAAGAGCACGAGAACAGGCACGCGTCTGTTTGGTGCCGCCACAATCAACACACCGGGCAACAGCCCTATAAAGACCGTGAGAAAGCTCAGCCCATAGCTTCCTACCCAGGCGGCGGGTTGGCGCAGAGCGGCGTGTTCGACAAGGGCATAAGCGGCAAGGTTCCAGGGAAACCCTGTCAGGACATGACCACGCAGCCATTCTGCGGCAACCCAGCAGGTTGCAAGCAGAAGACCTGCCGTAGTGTCGCCGACAGCACGGCGCTGCATGATGGTGGCAAATAACATCGCCGCAATCGCCGGGAAAATGGCCAGTCCGGCGGACAGTCCCGCGACTGCCGGGATCGCAAGGGCACCGAAACGTTCGGAATCGACGTAAAAGCTCTCGGCGATCCAGGAAACTCCAAACCCGAACTGGCCCATTCCGAAGACCCAGCCGATGAAGAAGGCAGGCGCTGTCGAAACCTGCCGGAGGACGAGAAAGAGTGCTGAGAAGGCGACTGGAACAACGATGAGCCATGAGAATGGTGGAAGGGTTAAAACCGTTAAACCGCCCGCTGCAAAGCTAATCCCTGATCGCAGGGGAATGTAACGGCCACGACCCGTCAGTGGTCGCAAGCCCGCCATCATGTGCCTGTTTTCAACTTGGCGCTCAACCAAGGGGCTATGAGCAGTAGGCCCACGCCACTGACCACGAAAACATCCGCCATGTTGAAGGCGGGCCAATGCGTGGATCCGACATAGAAATCGAGGAAGTCCGTCACACTCCGAAACCGGATGCGGTCGAGGACGTTGCCGAGCGCGCCACCGATAATCGCACCATAGGCGATAGCCTCAACCGGGTTGGCAGTGCGCACCAACATGACGGTCAACCAGCCGCAGACAGCGAGGGCCAACGCCGTAAGGCTCCACCATGGCGCGCCACCAAGTAATCCGAATGTCACGCCATCGTTGCGCAGGTAGATGAGATTGAAACCGGGAAAGACCGGAATTCCGGCGCTCAAATCTGCCGCATTGGCGACGACAATTGCTTTTGTCACCTGATCGACAAGAAAAGCAGTTCCAGCCGCAATGAAACCTTGGAAATGGGTCAGTTTCATCTCATCCTCCCAGCCATACATCGAGGAACAACATGATCACGAGGCCGGCTGCGAGACCGAGTGTCGCCCTGTTTTGATGGCCTGAACGGTGGGTTTCGGGAATGATTTCGTGGCTGATGACGTAGAGCATCGCCCCGGCGGCGAAGGCGAGCCCCCATGGCAACAGCGGCTGCGAGATGCTGATGATCCCAGCCCCAAGAAGCCCGCCTACCGGCTCGACAAGACCTGTCAGGGCGGCAATCCCCCACGCACGGCGCCTGGAATAACCCTCACCAAGCAATGAGACCGCTACGGCGAGACCCTCGGGAGCGTTTTGCAGCCCGATGCCAATCGCAAGCGGCAAGCCACCAGACAGACCGTCAGCCCCAAACCCGACACCAACGGCGAGTCCTTCGGGGAAATTGTGGATCGTGATCGCAATGATGAAGAGCCAGACGCGGCGCAGCGAAGCAGCGTCTGGGCCTTCCCGCCCCGTCTTGAAATGCTCATGCGGCAGCCATTCGTTCATCAGAGCGACCGCGCCCATGCCAAGCAGGATCGCAACACAAACGATGGCCGCCGGGAGAGCACCGTTGTCGAACTGTCCTTCGGCTGCATCGAGAGCCGGGATGATCAGCGAGAAAAACGAGGCCGCGAGCATGACACCCGCTGCGAAGCCAAGTAGCAGATCGCGTGTAGCCCGGGATGGGATGCGCCCGAAAAGAACGGGGATCGCCCCGACCGCGGTCAGCGATCCGGCGGCCAGGCTTCCAAGAAAGCCAAGGGTAATTGGGGAGAAGGGTTCCAAGCGCTGAGGTCTCGCCGATACGTCAGTCAGCGGCCGAATAACTGCTAAAGATCTCGGTCGATCCATCGCCGCGGATCAGGAAGACCTCATAAGCCTCACGATCGTCTTCCGGTCCCATGCCCGGCGATCCATAGGGCATTCCGGGCACCGCCAACCCCACTGCATCTGGACGCTCATCCAACAAACGCTGAATGTCTGATGCCGGTACATGTCCTTCGATCACGTAGCCGTCGACCAAAGCCGTATGGCAGGAGACCATGCGCTGAGGCACGCCATTGTCGAGTTTGAAGCGCACAAGAGATCCCCCGAACATGTCCTCGCCTGTCGGCGCGAATCCGCTTTCCTCGAGGTGCTTCATCCAGGACAGACAACAGCCGCAGCCGTTTGTCTTCCGGACATCAATCTGGATCGCATCGGCGACAGCTTGCGCCGCGGGGAACAAGGCCAGCGTGACTGCAAGGGCGAGAGCCAGTCGTTTCATGGATTAAAGCCTTTCGGTTGTTGTTTGCATAAATTCGCTGGTGAGCCTCTCGGCCAGTAGCGTGCGTGCCTCAGCCAATCGCTCAAGTGCAGCCGTGTCATCCGCATCCCGCTCGGCCGCCTCTGCCAGTCGGTCGTCTGAGAGAGGATCCGTCGGGCGACCATCGACAAGAACCTCATAATGCAGATTGGGGCCGGTCGCGGTGCCGGTCGCACCGACGCGACCGATCATGTCTCCGGCCATCACGCGCTGCCCTTGTTCGAGTGTGTCCGGCACCTCGCTGAGATGTGCGTATCGTGTCAGGGTGTCGGATCCATGCGCTATCTCCACCACCCGGCCATATCCACCGCGACGTCCGATGAAGCTCACGCGTCCGGGCGCCGTCGCTTTCACCGGCGTACCGCTTGCTGCAGCAAAGTCGACGCCGGTGTGCATGCGCACATTCCCATAGACTGGGTGTGTGCGACGGCCAAAGACGGAACTCAGCCGCGCTCCTTCCACCGGTTGGGCAAAGACACGCAGGACCTCTCCATCAACATAGATCGTCGCTTTGCCGCTGCCGTCATCCGGCCAGACGATCTCGTAGACCGTTTCACCAAGATTCAGTGCGGCAAAGGCAAGTTCGGGCTGACCGATCCTCTCGTTTCCGTCGCGCGCTTCGCGCCAAAGAAGACGCATCGTCTCGCCACCGGAAAGTTCGCGTCGAAAATCCACTGTGCCGCCCAGCATCTGCGCCATGTCGACCGCAAAGCGAGCAGGGATGCCCGCCTTGTCCAATGCCGCGAAGACAGAGCTTTCGATCACTGCCTCGCCCGCGAACGTCACCATTTCAGGGTCTGGCTCCAACACGCGTGTGACAAGTTCCTGACCAAAGACCGTTTCGATCCGCACCCCATCGTCAACTGCCAGTTCCACGCGGCTCGGATTTCCGTCCACCTTTGAGATCACAGTGATCTCATGGCCCGGGCGCAATCGGCGCAGGTCATATTCTGCACCAAGCGCGAGCGCGATTTCGGCACGCGCAGGCGCAGCGATACCCGCGTTCGCCAGGACCGCATCCAGCGTCTCGCCCGACGCGATCTCACGCGACCAGGTTATCAAAGGCGGTTCAATCTCGGGCAAGGCGGTTTCTGCGAAGACGGATTGCAAGAGCGGCAGAGGTCGCATTGGGCTAGCATTGTCGGCGTGAAATGCAGCGGGCGTTGTCACATCGTAGTCGGCGATCTGAGGCATCGAGAGCGGATCGGGAGTCCAGAGGGTGGCTTCAGCAATCGCAGGAGGCACTGGCTCTTTGGAAAGAACGCCAGATATGGCGATGGCGGTCACCGAAAAAGCGCCTGCGACCACAGCGCTCGCCAAAACAATTCTAATATTCATGTTGCCCCCTCTACGTCTTCTGTCAGTGCACGCCGGATCTTCGGCACTGCGAATTCTCTTGGCTCGTGATAGTCAATCATGGTGACGAGTTCACCCTTGGCATCGAACAGGAATACGCTTGCCGTATGGTTCATTGTATAGTCGCCGCCTTCGGTCGGAACGCGCTCATACGAGGCACGAAATGCTTCTACAGCGCGGGAAATCTGGTCTTCCGGTCCCGTCCAGCCGCGAATGGCCGGATGAAAATAGCCGACATATTCGGCCATGGCCTCGGCCGTGTCCCGCTCTGGATCGACTGTGATGAAGACCACGTTCATCCGCGCGGCGTCGTCCCCGAGATCTTCAAGCCAACCTGAGATATCCGATAACGTCGTGGGGCAGACATCCGGGCAGTAGGTGAACCCGAAAAACACCATGGTCGGGCGTCCAATCAGGGCTTCTGGGCCCACTTCATTGCCTTCGTGATCGGTCAGTCGGAAATCCATCGCCGACAGGGGGAGAGGCCTTTGGCCGGCCGGTTTTGGTGCGCCGGGACCGTCTACCCGCCACCAGCCGACCCCGAGCATCAGAGCGACAGCGCCTACACCGGCTGCACCGTATTGGACCACATGCCGACGCTGCATCAGCTCTCCGGCCCGCGCGCGGCGATCCCCAGAATTGGGACCTCAACAGTCACTTCACCACCGTCCGAGAACGTCAGTGTCAGTGGGAAGGTCTCGCCTTCGATCATCGGGTTTTGCAGCTTCATGAGCATGGCGTGCAGTCCGCCCGGTTCCAATGCTACGCTTTGGCCCGGTTCAATCGTGATTTCGTCAGCAGGCGCCATAGAACTGACGCCGTCGGCGTTGGTTTTCGTCTCATGGATCTGGGGCATCACGGCCAGTGGTGTTGTAAGCCCGGTCAGCGTGACCGTGTCTTCACCGGTGTTGCGCACAGTCATATAGGCGGCACCAGGGCGGTTGACCCCGATTGAAGCACGGGACCACGCGTTTTCGACGACCACATCCTCCGAACCGGCAAATGCCGGAGTCGACATGCCCGAGAGCAGTAAGACAAGGGTCAAACCGTTGATGTAAGATAGTTTTGTCATGAAGAATTCTCCTGTATCTGGCCGAGCATCAACTTTGGCTGGCCGCAACTTCCGCCGCCACCAGTCGCCGCAGTTCTGCCTCACCAAACGGGTCCAATGGCTTGGCGTTGACGAAGAACGTGGGCGTTTGTCGAACGCCAACCGCTTCGACATCAGCGCGGTCCTGATTGAGCACGGCCACGACACCGGGGGCCAGCATCTGTGTCCGAGCAGCTTCGACATCCAGACCACCGCTTGCGGCAATCTCAAGGATCAAACCCGGTGCCGGAGTGCCATGGGACGCCCATCGCGGCTGCTCGCGCAGGACCGCTTCCAGCACGGGTTCGAACACATGCTGCATCCGCGCAGCTTCGAGAACACGGATCGCTTCCACCGAAGCGTCCCCGTGAAAGGCAGTGTATCGAATGACGACACGGACCGCATCACCGTGCTCAGTCATGATATCCTTGACCACGGGATAGAAGGCGCGGCAGGCCTCGCAAGCTGGATCGAAAAACTCGACAATCGTGACAGGTGCCGTTTCGGGGCCGAGGATCGGGGAATAGGGCCGGATCAGCACATCGTTCACTTCAGGCGCGACAGGGACTGCCTCTGCAATGGGTTGGGGGCGGGTGGCATACCAGGCCGCGCCGCCAAAACCTGCGGCACCAACAGCCAGAACGGATAGAACGAGACCGCGTCGATTCATGTTTGTTTTTCCTTCAGTGAAATGGCCGACAGCACCCCGATCATCGTGAAGGCGACAAGCGCCATCAGCGGAATCGGAATGCCGAAGACCACCTGGTTGTCGTCGGTACAAGAGGGGCCGGTCGCCTTGCAGGGCTGGATCGCCTCGGGGATCAGCCCGACATAGAGGCCGATGTGATACAACGCCACCGCCGCCCCCCCAAGCGCCAGCGCAACGCCATAGCGCCCCACGCGAGGATCTTGCCACCACAGCCCGAGCCCAAGAACGACAGCCAGGGGGAACATGAAGGCGCGCTGGAACCAGCAAAGGACGCAAGGCGTTTGACCAAGAACCTCGCCAATAAAGAGCACGGCAAGCGATGAGATAAGCGCAATGATCCAAGCAAGAACAAGGGCCGTTTCTCCGGAAAGTCGGGTCATGGCGATCAGATCCTCTCTCTCAGATCCGCAAGGATCTCTTCGGCGGGTGTGCCGTAGGGCCAGGAATCGGCGAAGCCCGCCTGCGGATCAAAAAGGAACAGGTGCGATGTGTGCCCCATTGTATAGCCATCCGGCGCGCTGGCCTCTTCGATCCGTTCGAAGTAGATCGGAAAGGTTTCAGCGGTCTCAGCGATCTGATCGGATGTTCCGGTCAGACCGATGATGCCTGCATCAAAGCGCGGCACAAAGTCGGCAAGAGCCATTGGCGTATCGCGTTCGGGATCAATCGAGATGAAGATCGGCTGCACTTTTGCGGCATCCTCGCCAAGTCCATCCATGACCGCCGCCACCTCTGCAAGCGTCGTCGGGCAGACATCTGGGCAATTGGCGAACCCGAAGAACACAAGCATCCAGCGACCCGCAAAGTCCTCTTCGGTGCGGATCATGCCCATATGGTCCGTCAGTTCGAACTGCGCAAGGAAAGGTGGTTCGGTCTCGGCTTGGGAAATATCGGCGCGGTAGTCCGCCCACAGTAACAGCCAGATGAAAACGAGCGCCGCGACGCCCGCCAATACCCATAGCACTTTTTGAAGACCTGAAAGCTTCACGCCGCTCCGCCCGAATTTGATTCTATATTTTAAGCGCGTTTACACCCTCTAGCTACTGTAGGTTCAAGCGTGATTCTTGCCCTGCGGCAGCACGTCACGCACCTGTGAAGCTAATGCTCTCTATTCAGCGCTTCAAAACCTGCCGTCACTCAATGTTTCGCTGCTTCGTCTGACCCTGCAGGTGGCCATCAAGGGAAGGCAACGGCAATTTCCGCTAAATCCGACGCCTGCGGAAACCGGGCCTGCAGATACAAAGCTGCTACGCAGATGCACTGCAAGCATGGGTCATTTTTTAAGGTATCAGTCTAAAATAACGCTTGAACCTACAGCGACTACAGGAACTACAAAGGACGCGAATCAACTGTCGGATCCTGCTCACGGCATGCACGCGCAAAGAACTTCATCCCATTCGGTTTTCCGCCCAACCCCAACTCGGTTGCGATTCACAGAAGCGAACACAGGCGGAAAGTGGAGAATGTCGCGATATGATCTCACTAGAATGGACGATGAACATGCTGAACTATCCCGATGCGGAAACCTTGTCCGGCTCGGATGCAGAAGCGCTACTCAGGAGGACGCAAAATGACACCTGAGATCGGACAATTCGCCCTTACCCTCGCGCTTGCCGTCGCGGAGTTATGCCCGAAAGTTGGTGATGGTCTGAAGTAGGCGGCATATCATGGCGGTGTTGAAGATGCCGTCAGTTCTCAGAGAGAAAAGGATATGCCA
>PHEQ01000022.1 GCA_002842985.1 Alphaproteobacteria bacterium HGW-Alphaproteobacteria-1 | reverse complement strand
ACGTTGGTGTTGGATTGGGCGGAGTTGAAGTCGTTCCAGGGTCCGGACATTGCGCGGCTCCTTTCAGTTGGAGGATGGGACGCGCAGCGGCGTCAGAGGGGAAAAGCCACCCCGGCGACCGGATCGGGACACCGCGGATGGCGAGAGGCGCTCAGCCATGGCCGGGCTCCTGCGCGGGGGCGGGATCGGCGGGCGTCACCGGCGGCCAGGTCAGGCGTTCGGAGGCAGGCGCCGCGGGGCGCTGGATCTTCTCCATCAGCCTGCCGAGATGCGGGGCCTCGACCATGTCGAGGCGGCCCGAGCGGTCCTTGGCCGGATAGCCCCAGGGGTTCAGCGTCTGGCAGACGAAGGCACGCTGCGGCTGGCCGTTGGCATCGGCGATGTCGGCCATGGTGATGACCTGATCGACGATCCCGGGCAGTTCGAGCCCGGTCTTCGAGCCGTCGATCTGCGGCTGGAAGACCTTTCGGTTGAAGTCGTCGAGCTTCTCGTCGAGGATGCCCACGAACCAGACATGCTTGCCGCGCGCGTGCTGCAGATGCGTCAGCCAGCCGATCATCTCGCGGCCATGCAGCCCGTAGGCGCCGCGGATGTCGGGCTTGCCCGTCTTCTCCGAGAAGGCCTCGGGCTGCCCACGGCACCACTGGAAGCAGAGCCGCCCGGCCACCGTGATCGAGTCGATGAAGACGGTCTCGTACTTCCCGATCACCGTGGGATCGCCATAGCGCCCGCAGACCTCGTCGAAATGCGCCTGGCTGTATGGCTGGTCCTCGCGCAGCGCCGGGTTCGGCCCGCCGATGAACACCGCGAAGTCGCGGCATTCCTTCCAGGTGCGCGGCCGGAGCGTGTCGATCTCCAGGCCCTCGACGGCCAGATCCCCGGCTTCGAGGTCGAGGAAGAGCGTGGTCGAGGCGTTCAGCGTCCAGAGCAGGCTGGTCTTGCCGATGCCGGACCGGCCGAAGATGACGCCCTTGATGCCCTTGCGCTGCGCGAGTCGTTCGTCGGCTCCGATGATGGGAAGGGCCATCACTGGCCCTCCTTCTTCATCACCGCCGTGGCGGCGCGATCTGCGCCGATGCACCCCGCCTCGCGGGCGAGCTTGTAGAGCCGCTTCAGCGCATCGGCGCGTCGGTAGGCGGCCGTGCTCTCGCGCTCCGCCTCCACGATCGCGAAGGCGATCTCGTCGACGGTCGCCTCGACGACCGGCAGCGGCTCGCGCGGCTCGTCACCGGGGCGCTGCGGGAAGGCGATGGTTTCGGGAAGGTCTTCGAGGGCGTAGCTCGCCTTGCGAAGACGGGTGATGTCGTCCGGCTGGTCCGGCATGGCGATTCTCCGTGAGATGATGTGATCGAGGAGGCGCATCAGATCGGCAGTGCGGTTCATGCGTGTCTGCTTTCGGTTGGAGGGAAGGCGCTCGGGGCGCTCGAATGGGAAAAGCCACCGGCGGGACCGGATCGGGACATCCGTTCAGGGGATTTCCTCGAGGGCGTCGTGCAGCCGGCGCATGGCGCGCTGGTACCTCTTGCGGGCGGCGGCCTCGGTCAGGCCCAGTTCCACGGCGACCTCGGCTTGCGAGAAACCCTCGATCGCCACGCGGATCACCAGCAGGGCGTCATCGCCGAGCAGCTTCCGCACGGCGCCGTTCAGCCGTGCGTACCCGGTCGCGCCGATCCCGCTGTCGCCGCTGTCCCCCACCTCGTCGGGGTCCGCGCCGCTGGCGAGATGTTCGCGCGCCGTGTCGCGCTGGCGCACGCGGATCATGTCGCGCTCGACGTTGCGCAGCACCGTGGCCGCGATCCAGTTGACGCGCCCGAGGTCGAGGCTGCGGACTGCCTCGGTGGTGCGCGCCAGAACATCGGATGCAACCTCGTCGGCGGTGCCGAGCCTGCGCCAGATCGACCGGCGACGGATGGCGTCGAGGCCGGGCCAGAGCGCCAGCAACAGCATCGTCAGCGCGCAATCGGACGCGGGTCCGTCGCCCTGTGCCGCCCCGACCAACGCGGCGAGGATCTGGTTTTTCCGGGCGGGATCGCCGGGGGTGCTATGCAGCCCGTCCAGCAGGGCCGCCGGATCGAGGAACGGCGCGAGGGCGGCCTGCGTGCGCCGGATGCCGTCGAAACTGCGCTGGAAGTGAAGCTTGGAAGATGAACCCGTAAGGTGATCGCGGATCGCGTGCCACGCGATGGACATTGGACGCCTGCCTTGCGGCCAGGCGTCCGGCGCCTTCTCGTGGCCAGGTCAGGACGTCGCGCGTCTCTTGGGTTTCAGAGGGTTGGGTGGAGGCGCGCGTTGCCGCGCGCTTACGGCATGTTCGTCACGTTCAGCGATCCGCAGCCGGGACAGGTCGCAAGCACCGGAAACCCGACGACATAATCGAGCGGCTTCCGGCGGATCTGCATCTGACTGCCGTTGGTCTTGCCGAGGAGCCTCCCGCAGTCATGGCACCGCCACTCCCGCGTGAATTCGGCGTCCATGGCGCCGCTTCCGCCGCCAAAAGGGCGACGCGACCGACCGGTGTTGTGTTTGGGATGTTGGTTCATGCGGCGCCTTTCTTCTTGGCCCTCGAAAATCTGGACGTGCGGGATCGTTCGAAGCAACGCATCTTGCTGCTTCGTGGTGAGGTCTTCGGGTGGACTGGATCAGTCGGGCTTAGCTGGGACCGTCCTTGTCAGCCCCGGTCTTCTTCTTGGGACGCCAGCCGGGGGAGGCAGCAGCCTTCCGGCTCTTGCGCGCCAACTCGCGCGCCTCGCGGAACTCGGGCTCAATTTCGGCGAGTTTGTCGACGAGGCCCTGCAGGTCGTACATATTGGTCTGCCTTCCGCCGTGTTCGCCGTAGCGCTCGTGCCGACGCAGCAGCCCCTCCCGTTCGAGGTCAGTGATGTATCGCTGCACCTGGCGCTCGCTGATGCCGAGGCGGGACGAAAGCTCCTTCTTGCTCGGGTACGGTTTGCGTGCGGCGTCCCACCAGTGATCGATGATCTGAAGCAGGACGGCGAGCTGAGACGGGTTCAGGTGCAGCCGGCGTTGCGCGCGCAGCAGCAACGACGGGATCATGCAGAAACCCTGCTCCATCACCTTCGTGCCCCACTTGTCCGCGTTCGCAGACCGACGCAGCTTCTTGGGCGGGGTTGCCGTTTCTGATTGATTCTGTTCGGTCATTTGTGTTCTCCTTGCCTCATAAATGCAGCCTGCCGGGGCTCCACACAAGGCTCGGAAAGTGGACGTTTGTGTCTTGGGGGTGCAGACACATGCATCTAGTCCCCCAAGTCGTAAGCGTCTCCTGATTAAGACAGCAGTTACGCAGGAGAACGGGAAGGCGCATAACAAGCATATGGAACCCCCGGACACGGATGACCTATGGGGAGCCCCTTGAGGCCGGTTTATGCGGCTCGCATTCCCGGCATCAGGCTCTTCTGACGGCAGCTGTCCCGATCAGGCCGACCACTTGGCTTTTCTCTCTCAGAGCGCGCTGCAGCCAAGCGCCGCATGACGGAGACCAAGTTGAAACGCCCCAATCCGCTCCCGCCCGACCAGATGACGCCCGCAGAACGCCGCGCCGAGCTGTGCGGCCTGCTGGCGCTCGGGCTGGTTCGGTTGCGGATGCGGGAAATGGGCGAATTATCTGACGATACTGGAGAACGTTGCCTACACTACCCGCCCGACCAATGCCGTCATGCAACTCCAACGCACCGGAGAAATGCATGAACAAGCCCGATCCCATCCCCGCGCGCCTGGCCGCGCTCAAGAGCACGCCGACGCCCGACCTGAAGGAACAGTGGCGCGACCTGTTCGACAGCGAGCCGCCGCCCTTCAACCGCCGCTATCTCGAAAGCCGCATCGCGTATCGCATCCAGGGACTCGCCTATGGCGGGTTGAAGCCGGAGACGATCCGGCGGCTGGAACGGCTGGGCGAGGAACTGGACGGCGGCGACAGGACGAAGCGGAGCATCCGCGCCGACCGCGATCGCCCCATCACCGGCACGCGGCTTCTGCGCGAATGGCAGGGCATCGAACAGATCGTCACCGTCGCTGCCGACGGCTTCGAATGGCAGGGGCGGCCCTACAAGTCGCTGTCCGCCATCGCCCGCGCGATCACCGGCACGCGGTGGAACGGCTGGATGTTCTTCGGCCTCAAGAACCACAGGGGGCGGAGATGACGAAGCCGCCCGAAAAATCGAAGATCGTCCGCAAGCTGCGGTGCGCGGTCTACACCCGGAAATCCTCCGAGGAAGGGCTGGAGCAGGAGTTCAACAGCCTCCACGCCCAGCGCGAGGCATGCGAAGCCTACATCGCCAGCCAGCGGTCCGAGGGGTGGGTGCTGGTCCGCGACCAGTACGACGACGGCGGCATCTCGGGCGGCACGCTGGAACGCCCCGGCTTAAGGCGGCTGCTGGAGGATATCGAGGACGGACTGGTCGACGTGGTCGTGGTCTACAAGATCGACCGCCTCAGCCGCTCGCTGGCGGATTTCGCCAAGCTGGTCGAGGTGTTCGACCGGAATGGCGTGACATTCGTCTCGGTCACGCAGTCCTTCAACACCACCACGTCCATGGGGCGGCTGACGCTGAACATTCTGCTCTCCTTCGCCCAGTTCGAGCGCGAGGTGACGGCCGAGCGCATCCGCGACAAGGTCGCCGCCAGCCGGAAGAAGGGCATGTGGATGGGCGGGGTGCCACCCTACGGCTATCGGGTCGAGAACCGGAAGCTGGTGGTCGACGAAGAAACCGCCGCGCATGTGCGCTGGATCTTCGCCCGCTTCCTCGAGATCGGGTCCTGCACGGAACTAGCGCGGGAGATTGGCACGCGCGGAATCCGGACGCCGCGCGGCAACTCGATCGACAAGAAATACATCTATCGGATGCTCAGCAACCGCGCCTACATCGGCGAGGCGGTCCACAAGGGCGACAGCTACCCCGGCGAGCACGACGCCATCATCGACCGCGAGACGTGGGACCGCGTTCACGCGATCCTGCAGGAGAGCCCCCGCAAGAGGGCCGCCCGCACCCGCGCCGAGACGCCTGCGCTGCTGAAAGGACTGCTGTTCGGGCCGGACGGCGCGGCCTTCTCGCCGACGCACACGCGCAAGGGCGACAGGCTCTACCGATACTATGTCAGCCAGACAGTGCTGAAGCACGGCGCCGGATCTTGCCCAGTGGGCCGCGTGCCCGCGGGCGAGATCGAGGCCGCCGTCATCGACCAGCTCCGCGCCGTGTTCCGGCAGCCGGAGATCGTGGCAGGGACGTGGAAGGCGGCGCGCAACCACGCCGACGACATCACCGAAGCCGACGCACGCGAGGCCCTTCAGCAACTCGACCCGCTATGGGACGAGCTGTTCCCTGCCGAGCAGGCCCGCATCGTGGCGCTGCTGGTCGAGCTTGTGGATATTGGCACCGATGGCCTGAACGTCCGGCTCCGCACGGATGGTCTCGGCAGCCTCGCGCGCGAGATGCTGGCGGGCGATATGGGCGCAGCAGCATGACCCGCGGAGCCCTGACCTCCGAGACAGTGACGCTGCACGTACCGTTCCGCATCGTAAAGCGTGGCGGGCGGAAGGAGATGCAGCTGCCGGAGGGCGTCGCGCATCCGAGACGGACGGACAGCACGCTGGTCAAGGCTCTGGCCCGCGCGTTCCGGTGGAAACGGATGCTGGAGTCGGGGGAGTTTGCCACCATCGGCGAGTTGGCCGAGCGCGAGGGGATTGCTGTGTCCTATCTGACCCGCGTGCTGCGTCTGACGCTGCTCGCGCCGGACATTGTGGAGGCAATCCTGGATGGGACGCAGGAGCCCGATCGGACACTGTCGCAGCTGCTCGAACCCCTTCCAACTGATTGGCAATCGCAGCGGTGTGGTCGCAACGGAACTGGGTCGTATCGGACCTAGCCCGAAACTAAGTTGCTCGGACCAGCTTACCTTCCGCATCATGCGATCGCACGGGTTGGGCTGACAGAGGTTGCCAGAACGACAGGCAGTACCTATGTGTTCCCCCACAGGGATCGTATAGCATTGACAGAGCGAGGGATCGCTGTATAAGCGTGATGAATGAGAATCATCGCCCGGCCCAAGCTAATCGCTTTCGGGGAGCGCTTTCCAGATGCGAAGGTGCAGATCGACGTTTGGTGGGCTGAGGCAAGGCGAGCAGAATGGAAAACGCCAGCAGACATCAAGGCCCAGTACCGCAACGCGAGCATTCTCAAAGGTGGGCGTGTGGTCTTCAACATCTGCGGCAACAAATATCGCCTGATTTTGAAGTTCGATTACGAGAAGGGGATAGGGTTTGTCCGTTTTTTAGGGACACACAAGGAGTATGACGAGATCAACGTGGAGGAAGTGTGATGATGAGCGAACATCGTATTCGGCCAATTCATTCTGAGCAGGACTACGCAGCCGCTCTCGCCCGCGTTGAAGCTCTCATGGATATGGGGCGTTCTTCCGCGGAAGATGACGAGCTCGACGTGCTCGCGACTCTAGTCGAGGTCTACGAAGACCGGCGTTTTCCAATGGATGCGCCAGATCCCGTAGAAGCGATCAAATTCCGCATGCAGCAGCTTGGGATGAGCCAAAGTGACCTAGCCCCGATCTTCGGAAGCCGGGCCAAGACTTCTGAGATTTTGAGCGGCAAGCGTGATTTAACTTTGAAGATGATCCGCGCACTGCATGAGCATCTGAGCATTCCCGCTGAAGTGCTGATCCGGGATGGGGGAAGCCTGCCAAAGGCTCCAGCCGGCATCGATCTCGATCACTTCCCGATCGCGGAGATGGCGAAGCGAGGTTGGGTCAAGAAGACAGCAGACGTGAAGGATCGCACGGAGGAAATCGTGCGTGAACTGATTGCGTGCGCCGGCGGACCGAACGCTCTTCCACAGGCACTCTTTCGCCAAGGTGGCGGCGCTCGCGCGAACGCCAAGTCGGACGTGCATGCCCTGCAAGCGTGGTGTCTCCATATCCTCTGCATGGCACGCCGTGCAGGGCTTGCGGGGGTTTACAAAGCCGGGACTGTCGACCGCGCCTTCATGCGAGAGATCGCTCGGCTAAGTACTTTCGACGAAGGCCCGAAGCTGGCCCAAGAGAAACTCGCAAAGCACGGGATCGCCCTCGTCGTCGCAGCCCACCTGCCGAAGACCTATCTCGACGGCGCTGCGATGTGGACGGTCGACAAGGTCCCCGTCGTCGGAATGACGATCCGTTACGACCGCCTGGACAACTTCTGGTTCTGCCTCCTGCATGAACTTGCGCACATCGGTCGCCATCTCCCAGATGGAAACGGCGAGATTTTCATTGACGACCTTCAGCTTCGCGAGCGCAACCATGAGCGCGATGACGAGCGCGAACGCGAAGCTGACGAGTGGGCGCAGGAGGCATTGATTCCGCCAGAGCTTTGGGATGAGCATCCGGCGCGTTTCAGCCCGAGCGTTCAGAACGTCCTCTCGCTGGCGCGGAAGGCCGACGTCCACCCCGCCATCGTCGCCGGGCGCATCCGTCACGAGATGCACAACTATCGGCTTCTTTCGCAATTCGTCGGCACGAATGAAGTGAGACCGCTGCTGATGGAGGATGCCGCATAAAGATTAAGCGGGGCGCCCGGCAAGGCACCCCGCTTTTCACTACACGTCGGAAGGGTTTAGGCGCACCCAACCGCCGTGGCTCCGGAGACCGAAGCACTCTCGTGGTGGTACGCAAGAGATAGACGGTTCGGGACTCCGGGGCAAATCTTTTCATCCGCGCCCAGGAGTATGCCTGAATGGCTACCATCACCAAGCTGACACCGCAGGAGGTGTCGATCATCAAGGCCCGGCTCGCCCGGGGAGACTTCCAGCACCGGATCGCTGCAGATTTCGATCTGAATCAGGGACGGATCAGCGAGATCGCGACTGGCAAGCGCTTTGCGGACGTCCCGCCGGTGTCCATGGAGGTGGGGCATGTCTGACAAGCTCCTCAAGCCTGGGCAAAAGGCCCCGAAATCTGGTCAATACGAGATCACTGGCCCCCGAGGTGGTGGAACCGGAGTCGAGCGCACTGTTACGCGCAACGAACCGCTCCCTCCCCCCGAACAGAAGGGCCAGCGGTACCGCCTCGTCGATCCGACCCAGCATCGGCGCAAACCCTGAAAAATCTGCACGGCCCGGCATTCGCTGGGCCGTGCGCACAAACGCCCTGACCGTAGGTGCACCGGATAGACTACGGATCGCTGCCAACCTTTTCGACCATCTGAGCCCGCATGTCTCTGCCGTCGACGGTCTTCTCAACCACCACGAACAAGCCCTTGCCGCCGCTTTTCCTCTCCCACAGCTGGCCGATGGTCCGCTTTTCGGCGGTGTCGGGGCCATCGGCGATGTGAGCTCCCTTGTACTCTACGACGAGCAGTCGACCGTCCTCCAATTGAGCCACGAAATCCGGATAGAACTTGTCTGTGGCCGTCGGCAACCAGAACGAGTTGGGATGGCGTGCGACGTTGCGGATCCAGAACTTCAGGCCTGGCAAGCTGTCGATGGCTTGCGCGCACTGGAATTCTTCACCGTTCTCGGCCCCATCGAAGGCAGGCACATGGTCCGGCCCAAGGAAGTGCTTGCGAGGTTTCCAGCGCCCACGGTACCGGCGCTGATCCCAATACATTCCGTCCTTGAACGCGAAAGCCTGGTCGAAGGAGACCTCGACCTTGGCCTCCGGAGCGAAGAGGTACCTCTGGTAGACGCCATCGCGTTCCTGCTGGCGGATGGCGGCGAGCTTCTCGCGGACCTTGCGGGCGAGGATGAACTTGCACCGCATCAGCGCCGCGATGTGCATGCCGCGTATGGTGATCAGGTGGCCGACCAGGTCGCGTAGCCAGCGGAGCAGTTCGCTCTGATGGATGTCCGGCTGCCGCACCTGCCGGTCGAGCCAGAGCACCAGCGCCTCCGGTGTCCACCCTTCGACATCGACGTCGAGCGCCAGCTGCTCTTCTTCGTCGGCGAACTGGTACGTGATGCGGCTGCCGTCGAGGTCGATTTCGAAGCTGCGCGCCGTCTCGCGGATCGCGAACTCGCCTTCACCCAGTTTCGACGAGTGGTCGAGCAGCGACCAGTCGTGGAATTCCATGAACACGTCGGTGTCAGCGAACTCGAACTCGCCCTGGATCTCGGACACCAGGCGAGGGACCTCGAACGCCTCGCCCTGTTCTGCAGGCGATAGCTGGTCCTTCACCTCGACGCGATACTTGGTGACGGCCGCCGAGAACCCCGTTCGTTCGGTCTCGGGGAGAGCCTCGACGATCGCCTTTTCGAGGCCGCCGTCAAAACGCCCCGTCACGGCAATCTCGACCTTCCCATCATCGGTTTCGCGAACGCTCACCCCTTCGCGCTTCTTCAGTTCTGCAACCACCTCAGGTGTCGCCGTCACCGTGTGCTTGAAGGTCGGCCTCGGCTTGTCGCGCGGGCCGAACAGGCCGGTATCGGCATCGAGAGACGTCTGCGCCGGTTCGATGTTGTCGAGCGCCTCATCCTCCTCGAAACCCATGGCCACCAGCTTGTCGGCCAGCGACCGCGCCGCCTCGCCGAACGACGGCTCCGACAGGAACGCATAGGCGCGGTTCAGATCCTCGGCCTTCCGGCGCTTGGCATAAGGCATCCGCAGGACGCGCCCCAGCAGCTGCTCGACGTCCACCGCGCTCTGAATCCGCGAGACCGAGCAGAACGCATAGGCGAAGGAACAATCCCAGCCCTCCTTCAGCGCCTCGACGGTGATGACGTATTCGATCGGGCATTTCGGATCGAACAGGTTGATGCCATCCAGTTCGCGCTGATCGCCGGTGGCCACGGCGATCTTGTGTTCGGGGATCTGCTCGACCTCCATCAGGTGCTTCTTCAGCACCTCGACCGTCACCTCCTGGTTCTTGGGCTGCGCCTGGAACAGGACGATGGGTCGGATGTACGCCGTGTCCTTCTCGGCTTCCTCGGCCAAGGATGCCCGTGACGCGATTGCCCCGTTCACAGCGTTCTGCCAGGTGTCGTGCTCGGACAGCATGATCGGCAGCTTGATCATCTCCTCGAGCTTCAGCTCCTGCGCCGTCACGCTGTGCAGGATGTTCGAGTTGAGCCGCGGCGTCGCCGTGAACTCGATGATCGCCGACGGACTGACCCGCGCCTGCATCTCGCGCGTCAGGCCGGTGACCGCGTTGTGCGCCTCGTCCACGATCATCAGCGGCCGGTGGACATGCATCAGATTGGCGAAGGAAAACTTGACGTCGCCGCCTTCCAGCGTTTCCAGCCACGGCAGAGTCTTGGGCAGCGCCGCGAAGTGCGGCTCCATGTTCTCGTTGTGGGAATAGACCTTGCGGCCCTCGGTGTTCGACACGCGCAGCGTCTGGATCGTGCCCACGACGATGCAGCAATGGTCGCGGATGTCGTGCGGGCGGATATGCGTGAAGTCCGCGATGTCGAACACGCGCACCCGGCCGTCGAAGGCCTCGTCCAGTGCTTGTCGATAGGGGTGGCGGGCGTTCTTCAGCGCCTCGGCCGTCTGAAGCCGGATCGTGTTCGACGGCACCAGCCACAGGACCATGGGATAGTCCTTCTCCACCCAGGCGTCGCGCGCGATGCTGATGGAGTGGGCCCCGAGGATCGTCTTGCCGCCCCCGGTGGGCAGGCGCAGGCAGACATAGGGAACTGCCGGCAACTCCGCGAGCGGCGTGTAGGTGCCGCCGTACCGGCCGAGCCGCTTGGCCTGCTCCGGCTCCCTGGTGATCGCCTCGTACGCGCCCTTCGGGCCGGCCACGCGCGCCTCCTCGAAAAACCGGCGGAGAACGGAGAGAGTATCGGTCTGGTACTGCTTCAGTTTCATCAGATGCCCCTCAGGCCCGCGCTTTGACGTCGTAGGGCGTCTGTTTGAAGGTGATGCGCTCGCGGTCGAGCGTCGCGGGCGTCAGCCGGGATTGTTCGCCATAGACGGTCAGCGGGCCGTCGAAGTCCGGCGCCAGCTTGGCGATATCCTCACGGATCAGGGCGAGGGTCGCGCGGGTCAGCACGTTGCCGCCCCCCGGCCTCTTGTCGCCAAGGATGCCGTTGTAGAGCAGCGCATGGGCGCGGCCGTCCTCGATACCGAGCAGCGGGCTGTCGCCACTGCCATCCCACGGTCTGTCGGTCTCCGAAAACCAGACATGCGCCGCCAGCACCGGGAAGCGGATGTCCTGCCGGATGTGGCCTTCCTCGTCGAAGACGGGCGGGCCGAGGCGGTAAAAACGGAAACCGCCGCCGCCTTGCCAGCCCACCGTCTTGGAGACGCCGCCTTGCTCGCCCTCGATGACCTTTCGAAGACGCGGCACGCAGTATGTCGCTGCGTGTTCACCCATCTCGATTCCGATTGAGCGCCGCCCAGTCTTTATGGCAACTGCCATTGTTGTCCCCGATCCGAGAAAGGAATCCAGCACGAGGTCGCCTGGGTTGGTCGCGATGTGTAGAATTCGTTCGATGAGTTTCTCGGGTTTCGGTGTGTCGAATGCATCTTCATCGTTGAACAGTTCGAGGATCTCTTTCTTCGCCTGCTGGTTGTCCCCGAAATCTGCTGCGGTCCACCAAGTCATGGGTGCCAATCCGCTTTCCTCGAACTGGTATTTCTTGATCCTTGGGCGCCCACGGCCGCTCTTCGGGAAGTAGACCCGCCCTTCAATGTCGCGGAGGCGTAGAAACTCTGGTTCTGTGGCACCCCAGCAGCGGCCTTTTGGAGGGTCAAGCACATCTCCAGTTGGTGTTGTAATCTTGTACATCTGGTTGGCGCGGAAGCCCTGAGCGCTGAACGGAATTGACCTCCAAGGCCCCTTCGGATCCTCGTCGGGATTGGCGTACCCCTTGTCGGTATCGGGTAGAAGGTTCCGGTACTTCTTCCAATCTTGGGCACCGGCGGGAGCGTAAACAAGGATATGGTCATGAGCTGAACCGATAGCCTTGCGGTTCTCCCGTGAGGTCCTTTTCTGCCACACGACATTTGCGACAAATCGCGAGCGCCCAAAGACTTCATCAAGAATGACTTTGAGATAGTGCCCCTGGCGATCATCGATGTTGACCCACAGAGACCCATCTTCCGCAAGCAGATCGCGCAACAACTCAAGGCGCGGCCAAATTGTACCGAGCCAGATGCTGTTTTCCAAATTGTCG
Organism: Alphaproteobacteria bacterium HGW-Alphaproteobacteria-1; assembly: GCA_002842985.1. GTDB lineage: Bacteria > Pseudomonadota > Alphaproteobacteria > Rhodobacterales > Rhodobacteraceae > Roseovarius. The sequence continues at coordinate 38,515 of PHEQ01000022.1, read as the reverse complement.
TCGTAGTGCTCGAATGCAGCGCCAGTGTTGTAGGGCGGGTCGATATAGATGCATTTCACCCGGCCGGCATAGAAGGGCAGCAGGGCCTTCAGCGCTTCCAGGTTGTCTCCCTGGATCAGCATGTTTCCCGCGCTACCGTCGCCCGCCGACAAATCCGGGACTTCCTCCAGCAGGCGATAGGGCACGTGCTGTGCCGTGCGGATGTCCTCGTCCCGTGTCAGCCAGTTCAATATCGGCATGCGCTACCGCTCGTCCTCTCGTTTCTTGCCGGAGGGTTCCACGGTCCGGCCGGTCAGCCGCTGGTACTCCTCGACCGCAAGGACGACGACCACCGGGCGCCCATGCTTCTCGACCACCACCGGCTCCGCCCGCGCCTCGTCGATCAACTGGCCGAAGTGATGCTTGGCCTCACGGGCAGACACGGCCTTCATGGGCCCTCCCTGATTTGTGGTCAGAATGGTCACAACGCAGCGATGAGGTCAACGACCCGCGGAAATGCGATCGCTAAATCAGGGAGTTCGACGCTAGTGGCATTTCGCTCGAATGGAACCGGGATCGGAGTCCGCGCGGACACAGGCAAAAATGACCTATAGAACAGATGCTTGAAAGCTTTTCACCAAAACTGCGCAGTCAACAGGTCCGGAGAATATCGGCCCGGAGAGACCACTTCGGGGCCTCCTGGCAGCAGGGCCGGTTAACAGCCCCTCCCGCATAACCCTCGAAAACAACGATAAAATCCGGCAGCGGCCATATCGGGAGAACGCTTTCGCGGGGGCAAGTGGCGGAGGGGACGGGCCTGACGTCGAACCTTCTCTAGCACCTAAACTATTGTTTAGATTGATGTTCAGATGGTTCGAATAAGAACTGATGATGCGACTCTCCTTACTTGTGGGGCCTTGTAGGGTCAGGACTCGTTCTCGCTTCATAGCCAGAACATGACGGTTGCCGCGAGGGCGATGGCGGACAGGAAGACCTTCGGGCACCGGTCGTATCGCGTTGCGACACGTCTCCAGTCCTTTAGCCGCCCGAACATGATCTCAATCCGGTTGCGGCGTTTGTAGCGGCGCTTGTTATGCTTGACGGGTTTGCCGCGGGACTTCCGGCCTGGGATGCAGGGCTTTATCCCTTTGTCTTTCAACGCTTCCCTGAACCAGTCGGCATCATAGCCCCGGTCGGCCAGCAACCATTCCGCCTTTGGCAGGCTGCCCAGCAGGGCCGCCGCACCGGTATAGTCGCTGACCTGGCCTGCGGTCATGAAGAAGCGGATCGGGCGGCCCTCAGCGTCGGCAACAGCATGCAGCTTGGTGTTCATGCCGCCCTTGGTTCGGCCAATCAGACGGCCCCTTTGGTCGCCTGGCCCCCCTTTTTCGACCGCAGGCTGGTCGCCGTGCGGTGCGCCTTGAGATAGGTCGCGTCGATCATCACCGTCTTCGGAACGGCGGCTTCGGCAGCCAGCCCGTCCATCATCCGGGCGAACACCCCCTTGTCGCTCCATCGCTTCCACCGGTTGTAGAGGGTCTTCGGCGGGCCATACTCCTTTGGCGCATCGCGCCACCGCAAGCCATTGCGATTGATGAAGATTATCCCGCTCAAAACACGCCGGTCATCGACGCGCGGCTTGCCATGGCTCTTGGGGAAGAAAGGCTGAAGCCGCGCCATCTGCGCGTCGGTCAGCCAGAAAAGGTTGCTCATCGTTCAGTCTCCTTGCGGAGCCTGAATCATGCCGCAAGCAGATGATCAATGACACACCTCGACGCATCGGTGCAGTCAGGAGCCGGTCAGATCAACAGATCCGGGGGCCGTAGATGAAAGTTTAGCTTGCCATTTTCGCAACTGTAGGTTTGTTTCGATGTGTATGAATCAGCCCAAATGGAGGCGGTCAATGAAGTATCTTTTTCTCATTCCATGCGCCGTATATTTTGCCCTGAGCATACCGCTTATCCTGAATCGAGTTCCTCCGAACCAGTGGTGGGGGTACCGCACGCCGCGTACGCTCGCAGATGAAACGGTCTGGTATGCCGTCAATCACAATGTCGGATGGGGCCTTTTAGTGGCCAGCATTCTTTGCGCTGCGGCGATCTGGGTGGTGTTCTCAATGGATTTTGGCGCATCGACCCGCAGCCTCATTTCTATCGGAATAATCATCGTCGGTGCAATCGTTCCCGTCGTCGTCGGATCGGTGAGCTGACTTTTATGATCTGGCCAGATTGTTTGACGGTTTTGACCACCGATGCCTGCACAGCCGAATGTAGCCATTGCTGCATGAATTCTGGACTGAAGCGTCGCGCTACCATCAATGTCGACAAAACCATCGCTTTCATCCGGGACGTCCATTCCCGGAGACCGCTCGGCTGCGTCGTGTTTGCCGGCGGCGAGCCTACTCTGCTCAAGAACGATCTGCTTCGACTCATCCGGGCCTGCGACGAGGTCGGAATCTCGACTCGCTTGGTGACCAACGCCTCTTGGGCCATCGATGAACGACGCGCTGAGCGCTGGGTGGCGCGGCTCCGTGAGGCGGGCCTGCGCGAGATCAACTTCAGCGCCGATGACTACCATCTACCGTTCGTGCCGTTCGAGAACATTGTCCGTGCCTGGAAGGCGATCAAGGGGCAGGGCTTCACCTCTGCCTCGGTGGTGCTCTGCTCGGGCGAAAAAAGTCTCGTAACCCCGGATTTCGTCGACGCGCAGCTCGGCGAGACCCTGCCGCGCAGGTTCGACGATGCTGGCATAGGCGCTGCGCTTCCCGATCCCTCCGAGGACGGCACGCTCTATCTGATGTCGAACTCCACGGTGCAACTGCTAGCCCGGGCACGGCGCCGCCTTTCCCGAGACGAGCAGAGCTTTACGGGCGATCTTGGTCCGGCGCTCGGCCCTTGCCGTTTCTCAATGCGCAGCGCCGCGATTACTCCCAAGAACCACCTGGCCACCTGCTGCGGCTTCGAAGTTCAAGGCAATGAGGTGCTTGATCTCGGTCCCATCGACAGCGAGAGCGACGCCGAAGCGAAGCTGCGCAAGGCTGGCGACGACGTACTCGTCACAGCATTGAGTCGCTTCGGGCCGCATTTCCTACGTGAGGTGGCCCGCAAGCTCGCGCCCGAGATCACCTTTGACGAGAGTTGCCGATCAATGTGCGAGATCTGTGAGGACACGGTCACACGCCCCGAGGTGGTGCAGGTGCTGCGTCGTCATGCCGATGCGATCGCGGCCACGATATTGCGGATGGACGAAGAATGCATGTGACCCGCACGTTGGAAACGCACCGCCTCCTGCTTGATCTCACGGAAGCGCTGGAACTCACGGGCTTCGCCTCTTTCTGCGACAGCTTCCATCCCGGCTCAGGTGTCGAGGCGCGGGTCGCGCTGATTGCCGATCGGCTGGACCCTGAGCTCGGCGCGACGGTCGATCTGCTGCTGCTGCGCGGCGCGGTCGAGCCCGAACGCCTTCCGGGGCGCGTAGCGGAGATCGCCGGGCGGCTCGACGAGATATTCGTGCGCGACGCTGACGGGCGTCTGGCGCTCGACGGGCTGACGCTCCGGCACACGATGGGGCTCTGGCTGTTCCTTCAGCCAGAACATCGGCGCAATGCGGTCTATTTCGGCGACGACACCATCGGGCTGGCCGCACGGCTGCGTCCGCGTCCGCAGAGCGCCTGCCTGGACTTGTGCACCGGGCCGGGCACCCAGGCGCTGCTCGCGGGGCGGGCCGCGCGAATGGCGGTCGGGGTGGAGGTTAATCCGGTTGCTGCGGCCATCGCCAATCTCAACGTTGCGGCGAACGGCGTGAGTAACACCGAAATCGTGCTAAGCGATCTTGCCGAGTTCCGCACCGATCAGCGCTTTGATTTTATTTCAGCCAACCCCCCCCTGCTACCCGTGCCGCCGGAGATCGACTACCCGTTCATCGGCGACGGCGGCGAGGACGGACTGCGGGTTACCGAGCGGATCTTGGCGCGCGCGGGAGAGCTGCTCGCGCCCGAGGGGGTAGCCGAAGTGATCGGTGTCGGCCTGGGCGTCAAGGGCGCGCCGGCGTTTCTCGACAAGCTCGCTGCGGTCGGGGCCGAGGCGGGGCTATTTCTGAACGTATTCCTGCTACGCAGGACCGAATTCGCGGTCGGCTCGGGGCTGTTCAACGGGCTGATCCTGAGTTCGGCCGGCACGGACCCTGCGGTGCAGGCGCGCCACCATATCGCCCTTGAGGGTTTTGTCGACGCCAATGCGATCGACAGCGCCTTCACATTCGCAGTGCACGCCCGACGGGCGGGGGGGAGTCCTGGTATCCGGGTGCTCAATTTGACGGAGACCGGTTTCGGCGGGCTCTGGAGTGTTTGACTGGAGAGGAGACTGAACTGATGACCGACAAGCTTTTGCAGCACATGAGCTTCTGGCGACAGATACGGGAGTTGCGGCGCTTCTTCACCGACGGCCGGGATTCCGTCGAGAATTTCGATGTCAATTACCGCGCGATTTTTACCGCATATGGCTGCGCTGACTGGCGCATCGTGGTCGACGACGGCGAAAGCCACAATGTCCTGGAACTACTCGACGCGATGACGGAGCAGGAGCGATGCCATGTGTTGCAGTTCATCTTCGCCAAGAGCGAAGACGGCGCATCGCAACCGCTGGAAGAGAGAGATCTCGATGAAGTCGCCGGCGCGATTTCCGGCGTCGCTGCGGTGGTTCTGGTCGTGGCAGTGGCCAATGCGCTGGTGATCGCGAACGTCCATACGGTAGCCAACGCCGTCGCGGCGGCCAATGCCGGGGTCGCGGCTAACGTGGCGGCGATGGCCAACGCTGTTTCCCTCGGCGGCGGTGGCGGCGGCATGTCCTGAGGCGCGCGAAGAGGTGTACCGGGACGCAGCGCTCGAGAGCCGGACACAGGGCTTCGCCAACGTCGTGGTGATTCGAGGCAGCCTGTCGGCGTCCATCCTGACTGTGCTGGCCTTGTGCATCTTCGCGACTGTCGTGGCCTATGGCAGCTTTGCGCAATATGGCAAGACCCGGACCGTGACCGGATATCTTGCGCCGCAGACAGGGTTCGTGTCTATGTCGGCGCCCGCTGCAGGACAGTTAATCCTTCTGGTCGAGGACGGCGCCGAGGTGGAGAAAGGCGAGCTTCTGGCCCGGATCGTCACCCAGCGGCAGGACGTTCAGAGCCGGTTCCCGCAGGAGCTGCGCGACCGCTACATCAATGATCGGCTGGCACTACTCGCGCGTCGGCGCGGTTTGGTCGAGGCCGAGCTCGGCGCACTGGAGGAGCGTCGGGTGCTCCAGCAGGAGACGCTGGCGCGGCGAGTCGAAAGTCTTGAGACCCGCGGCGCGCTGCTCGACGAGGAACTAACTAGCCTCATGGAGCAGTTCGGGGTCCAGAATACGCTCTTCGAACGCGGACAGGCCTCGCGCAGTCAGCTGAACGCGGCGCATCGCACCACGTTGGAGATGGAGCGCAGCGCGATGGAGGCGCGAGAGGAGCTGGATCAGGCTCGCGCCGATCTCAATGCGCTCGACGTCACCTTCCGAGAGCTGAGGCTCGCCCGCGAGCGTGAGTTCAACGAAATCAGCCTGCAAGAGCGCGAACTGCGCTTCGATCTGCAGGCCGCCATCGCCGACGCTGAAATCGGGCTGTTCGCACCCACGGCGGGCAGGGTCTCCTTCGCGCAGGCGACCGACAGCGACTACTATTTTGCTGGCGCGTTGCTCCTGCGGATTTTCCCCGCTGGGGTGCCGTTCAAGGCGGTGGCATTCGTGCCCCCTGACGCGATCCATGGGGTTGCCCTCGGAGACACGCTCGCGTTGCGGTACGAGGCCTATCCACATCATGTGCACGGAAGCTTCCATGGGGTGGTGAGCCATATTGACATCGCGCCGTTGCGCCGAAGCGAGATCAACGCGCCGATCGACTTCGACGAATCCGCCTACCGGGTCGAGCTGACCGTCGACCAGGCCCCGCTGAACAAGAGCGGCCGCCCCCTTTCCCTCACGTCTGGTTTCACTTTCGAGGTCGACATCGTTCAGGAGAGGATGTCGATCGTCCGATGGTTGTTCTACCGGGATTGAAGGAAGGCCGGATGTTCTTTTCGCGTCGCACGCCGGTGATCCTGCAATCCGAAGGTTCGGAATGCGGTCTCGCCAACATTGCCATGATTTGTGCCCACTGGGGGCGGGAATTCGACCTGCCGGCGCTGCGGCGCAGGTTTCCGACCTCGCTTCAGGGTTCCACGCTGAGCGACCTGTCGCGGATCGCTCGCGCGCTCGACTTCACGCCGCGGGTGCTCAAGAGCGATCTCAGCGGGTTAAAGGAGGTGAGGCTCCCTGCGATCATCCACTGGGAGTTCAATCACTTCGTGGTTCTGGCTTCAATCTCTGGGGATCGTTTCACCATTCACGATCCCGCCATCGGCCGACGCCGGCTGAAGCTCGCCGAGCTCTCGCGAAGCTTTACCGGCGTGGTCTTGGAACTACGCCCCAACCCGGGCTTCAGCCGCGAGAAGGAGAAGGCGCGCCTCGGATATCGGGCCTTTCTGCATGACGTCGAGGGGCTGACCGGACCGGGCCTGCAGCTGCTGGCGCTGACGCTGATGGTGCAAGTGGCGATGATGGTGACACCTCTGTTCATGCAGGTCGCCATCGATTCGGTGATTCCGACCAACGACGTCGGGCTGCTCAATATTCTGCTACTTGGATTCGGCATTCTTTATCTCGTCGGACCGCTGCTTGACTGGCTTCGCACCCGGCTGCTCATCTATGTTGGCACGCAATTCGTCGCACAGCTTACACGCAACGTCGTGACTCACCTGTTCTCGTTGCCGCTGATCTTCTTCGAGCGGCGCAACATCGGCGATCTCACTGTGCGGCTCGGCGCGACCGAGGAGATCCGGCGGATCGTGACCCAGGGCGTGATCACTCTGATCCTCGACACGCTATTTCTTTTGTTTGTGCTGGTGCTGATGCTGCGCTATTCGACGGAGCTTACCGCCATCGCCTGCGCCGGGGCCGCGCTGCTGGCGATCGCGCGGATCTTCTTCCTGCCCGCCATCCGGGCGCTGGGGAACGAGACTTTGCAGAAGCAGGGCCGCCAGCAGTCAGTTCTGCTCGAGAGCATCCGGGGCATCACCAGCATCAAGCTGGGGAGGCGCGAGCTAGAGCGCTTCGCGCTCTGGGACAACCGCTTCTCCTCGTTCATGGAGAGCTCGGCGCGGCTGCAGGCGCTGATGACCAGCTATCAGCTGATCGCGGGGGTTCTGGGAAACGCCACCACGGTGCTGCTGCTGTATTTCGGCGTCCGCACCGTCCTTGATGCGGAGGAAGCGCTGTCCTTGGGCGCCTTTTTGGCCTTCAACGCCTATGCGGCGATCTTTCTTGGACGGATTTCTTCGCTCTTCGATCAGCTGATGGATCTCACGGCCAGCCGTGTGCATCTGGAGAGGCTGGCCGACATCGTGCTCGAGCCGCCTGAGGAGCTCCCAGGGGCGGGCATGGACTTCTCCGCCAGCCGCATCGAGATCGGGCTGCGCGTGGCAAGCTACAGTTTCACGGGCAGCGACAAAACGGTACTGCGGGACATTTCGGCGCAATTGCGCACGGGCGATCGGGTGATGATCGAAGGGCCTTCGGGAAGCGGCAAGACCACGCTGCTCAAGCTGCTCTGCGGATTGTATAAGCCGAGCGCGGGTGAGATCCTGTTGAACGGCACCCCCGTCTCTGCCGAACAGCGCCCGTACCTGCGCGAAAAATTCGCAGCCGTGCTGCAGAATGACTTCCTTTTCCATGGCTCGATCATTGACAACATAACCTTCTTCGATCGTTTTCCCGACTGGGAATGGGCGACGGCCTGCGCGCAGACCGCGTGCATCCATGAGGAGATCGTCGGTCTGCCAATGAGCTACGAGACCCTTATAGGGGAGATCGGCAGCACGTTGAGCCAGGGACAGTCTCAGCGGCTGCTGATCGCGCGCGGGCTTTATCAGCGCCGCGCCTTCCTTGTGCTAGATGAGGGCACGGCCCATCTAAATGAAGCACTGGAGCGCCGGATCATGGAAAATCTGTGCGCCGAGAGAGTCAGCCTGCTCTATACCTCGCACAAGCCTGCGCTGTCAGCCTTCGCGACCCAGGTCTGGCAGGTGGAGCCCTCGGGCGTGGTATCGGTCCTCGCCGCGTCCGACGACGTGCGTCTCGCCGGGCGCACCGCGCCGCTCGCCGCGCGCTTCGAGACGCGCCGATGAGCGGCTTGAGACTGCCCGACTACTGCCTCACGCCCTTCGAGGCCTATCCGCTGGATGAGTGTGCGTTGATTCACCGCGGGCCGGATTTCGCCTCGGACGCGGAGGTTCTGTCCCGCTTCGCCTACAAGGTGGATGTCCAGCGCAGGGCGGACGCGGCGACGAAGGTCTTCTATGCCGAACGCTACGGTGGCCCCGGTATCGGGCACCATGGCGGCGGCGGGCGCTGTGGCCTCGATGACGGGTGGTGCGTCAAGGGCATCGGGAGAACGCCGCTGATCGGCAGGGACGTGAGCTACTGGTACTCTCATGGTGGCCTGCCGCTCGTCGACGCGCTGGCCGAGACCATCTGGGCCCGTTGGCTCGAAGTTGCTCTCCCTTTCGGCGCGGTCAAGGTAGGTGCGGTGATCGAGGCGGGGCGTACCCATCTGCCCGCTGCGCCAGGCGAGGAGATTTCCCATCCCGGCGCGCTACTTGTGCGTGAGACCGCAATGCGCCTGGCTGGGTTCGAGCGCGCGATCCACTATCGCCCTATTTCGGCTGAGCCGGAGGAAATCCGCCGCGACGTCGACCGCGTGCGCCATGCGGTCGCCGGCCTGCCGGGTTTTCTGGCGGCCCGCGGTTGGCAGGCGGCGCCTTCGGCGTTGCCGCGGACGCTGCAGGCGCTGGAGGAGACGGTCGCGCGCCTCGCGGTGCAGGCGGCCAATGCGGCGGCCCGCCAAATCTATCATGGCGCGCTGGTCTCATCGAATCTGGCGCTCGACGGACGCTGGATTGACCTCGGGAGCGTGACATTTCTACCCAATTTCGCGCTGCATCGCGCATTTAATCCGCAAATATGGGTTGAATACGTCAAACCCTTGGAGAGTATTAGGGAGATAATTTTCTACATAAAAAAATACACATGCGACCTGCGCGATCACGACTACGCCGAGCTGGTGACAGCGCTCCACACCAGGGCGTACCAGGTCTACAATCTGGAACTCTCGGTGCAGCTCGCCGCACGCACGGGTTTGCCGACTCAGCTACTCCGCACAGGGGTCGCGCCCCTGCTGCTGGGCAAACACGCGCAGACGATCCAGGCGCTCGCCTTGCAACTCGCGCAGGATGCCGCTACGGAGCGGCCTTGCATCAATGACACGCTGCGCATCGTCGGACAATCCGACGATGCGGCCGCAGCGTCGACCGGGCTCGCCGCGATCGGCGTTCGCGGACCCCGAGCGGACGCCTTCATCGCCGCGCATCACGATCTGCGCGGCCCGCTGCGAGCCGCAGCGCGCAGCGCGGGTCTCGGAGAGGTCCACCTTGATCTTCTGCGCTGCCTGACCGCGTACCGTCGAAACGAGCTGCACCCGCTTCTGGAACGTTCGCAGCTCAATCAGGCGCTGATGGATATGATCGAAGCACATCCGAACGGCGGCCTCGCCGAAGCCTTCTCGGCGTTTTTCGCCAAGCACGGGCCTCAGGTGGCGGAGATCTTCGCGGAAGCTCCCGCCGAGCGAGTCGCCTTCCGTTCGCTACGCTACGGCCCCGTTCGTTTCGCACCGCACGCCAATGGCCTTCTCGACGCGGCAAACGCGCCGCTGGGGGCTGAGGCGCGGCACCACATCCTTGAGGAGGTGCGCGCCGATGGTTAGGCCGCTAGCTAAAATGACGTCGTTTCGGGTGCGCCGCCCGGGACCGGAGGACAGTCTTGACGAGACCCTGGGGCTGGCCTGCCGCCTCGCCGCCGCGACGCCCTACTACTGCAGCCTCAGCTTCATTGAGGTCGAATCCTGGCTGGCGCATGCCGCCCGACACGAGCGGATTGCATTCGCACACGATGAAACAGACAAGCCCACAGCATTCGTGACTTGGGCGCATCTTGCTCCTGACGTGGTCTGGCGCTTTCAGCGCTGGGGGCGCGCGTGGATCCACGAAAGTGAATGGAACGAAGGCGAAGCGCTCTGGATCATCGACTGTGCCTCGCTCCATGGCCGCACACTGCGCGCCGCGCGGGCTTTTCGGCGCTCGCTATTTCCTGGAGTTCCGGTCGCCTTCATGCGCTGGGACCGCCATACGCCGCAAGGACGTGCTAGTCTACAACCCTGATCTTCCCTTTCCCCGCCAAGTGAAAAAACTCGGCTAAGAAGAGCACCTAGGGTTTTTCGGCTGGAGGCAGATTGATACCGTAAGGTAGTTCCGAATACCTTTATGTGTCCTGATGTCGTTAGCTTTGAACAACTTTTTGCGCCGTTCCCGGCGGCAGTGGCCCGAATGTGTGTATCCGACCTGCATCGGGAAGGCGAAGGTCGGCATCAGCCGGTCCTGCAGACGTCGGAAGGCGAGCGACTGGCTATCACCAAGTCACGGCATCAAAAATGAGACTGACACAAAGGGCACATTTGTGCTCATCAGCGAACGGGACAGATGCCACTTCGCCGTGCCATCGTTCCGACGCAGCGAGTCCAAGTTTGCTTTTTGAAACTGTGAACCTGTGATCCGGGCTGGGCGATGCGCCACGGTCGAGGCGTATAACGTATCCGGCAATGGGGTCGCCTGGCCCGCAGCTCGCCCGCGCCTGTTCCATTATTCCCCGCTCAGTAATCCGTCTCCACATACACCCCCGAGCAATCGTATGCGACCGCCGCCGCCGTGGCGCCGTTGTTCATAAAGTTGCGCGGGCTCAGGAGTTGCGTCGCTGCGGGGATATCGGTGTCGAGCATCACCTCGACCACCGCCCCGCCGACCTCCTCGACCACACGGACGCCGATCTCGCTGCTGTTCGGGGCGGCGAGGAGCGTCAGGGTCAGGACGTTCGTCGTGCTCGCGACCGGGAAACTCGCTCCGAGATCGGTGAGCGTCGGCGCGCCGGAGGCGTCGTTCTGGACCAGCTGCCAGTTCGTGTGGGTGCCGCGCTGGAAGCCGATGCCGATGCAGTTCACCACGGCGGACAACGTCAAGGTCGTGGCCAGCGCCGTGGTCGATCCGTAGAGGCCGAAGAACCCCATGCCGGTCGCCTGCAGCGTCACCAGCGAGAGCCGGTTCACATAGGTGAAGCCGCCCAGCCCATCCGCATTGCCGCGCCAGCAGACCCAACCTGCCGAGCGTTCCTCTGCCGCCGCATCGGCCGTGGCGGCGCTTGTCACGCGCCAACGGCGCATAGAGGTCGAGAGGTTCGTGGTGGCTAGCGTCGGCGTGGAAACCGTGCCGACGGCCGTGCGCGGCATGCCGTTGGTGTTCACGGTCGTGCCGGTGGACGGCGCCCAGGTCGCGATTCGGTTCACTCCAAAATGGGGCTGCAGCGGGAAGAACCGCCCCGAGGGGCGCTGGACGTCGAGCCATCCGGCCCCAGCGCGGTCGCGGGCATAGAGGGCGAGCTTGCCGGTCGGCGGTGGCGCGGGCACGGCATCGAGCGCCGGAAGCACGACGGGCTCGGGCATCTCGACCCGGCCGGTAGTGCGGTCGATGCGGATCGACTCGTAGAAGGCCGACCCGTCCGGGCTGACCTTGAAGCTGAAGTCGTCGTTGCCGAGAAGCCCGATCAGCGCCCGCGCCGAAAACCCGGTCTTGAAGGCGAATGCGGAGTCGTTTGCCGGGGCCGCCTTGTTCACCGTCGCTTCGATGCCCGCGCCTGCATTGTTCAAGAGGACTGCGGGCGTGTTCACCGACAGCCGGTTGTAGCTGTCGGCCGTGGCCCCGCCGAGGCCGAGAAGCTGCGCGGTCAGGTTCGCCTGCGGCATGCCGACCTGTGTGACGGCATTGGCGAAGGTGACGGTCGGCGTGTTGATGACGGTCGTCCCGCTCGCCCCGGCGGAGGCCGAGCCGATGTTGACGACCGTGGTCGAGCCCGACGCGCCGCCGGTGCCGAGGTTCACGGTCTTGGTGAGGCCGGTGGTCGTCGCCCCCGTGCCCATCCCGTAGGTGGCGGTTCCCGTCGCCGTGCCGATAGTTGCCGCCGCCCCCGAGACCGTGACGGTGCCGGAGGCCGTCAGCGTGCCAGAGAAGGTCTTGTTGCCGGTGAAGGTCTGGGTGCCCGCTAGGATCGCGAGTTCCGACGAGGTGTTCGGCAGCGTGTAGCTGCGGGTCGTGCCGGTGCTGATACCGGACAGCGAGAACACCGCCTTCTTTGTGGGATCGGCGTCGTTGACGAGGCTGAAAACAGCGTCAGAGATGTCGCTCGGCTCGCCCACGACCTCCCAGGCCGCGCCGATCCAGACGAGCAGCACGGCCTCGTCCTCTACCCATGTCCGCCAGCCGATGCGCGGTGGCAGGCGCAACCAGGCGCCGTCGGACCAGAGGGCGACATTCAGGTCCCACCCCGCCCAGAGGCCAGTCGCTCCGGAGGCCACCAGATGCCGGTTGCCGTCGGCCGGGCTGGCCGGGGGCGTGGTGCGCGTCCGATCAAGGACGGAGAGCTGCACCATTGCGTCGAGCAGGCGAAGCGCCTCGTTGTGGGTGACATGTTTCTGTGCCTGCGCCGCCAGGAGGTACGGCAGGCCCAGATGGGTGGTGGTGTCGGACATGAGGGTTCCCGTGGACTGGGATCAGAATTGCAGCGTGACCGCGGCGGGCGTGCCGCGGCCAAGGCGGTTCGAGAGCTGGAAGATGCGGATCGCCAACGTCTGGCCAGGCCCGAGTGGCGCGCCCCAATCGGCGGTCTGTTGGGCGGCTGTGTAGAGGACGGAGGTTGTGCTGGTGGTCAGCGTGCGCTTGACCGCGGCCCCGTCGAGGATCTGGACGTCGTAGCGTTCCATGTCCTCCGCGAGCGGCACCTCGATCTGCTCCCAGGCGTCGGCGACCAGCGCGCGGGATCGGCGCGTCCAGCGGATGGTCAGATCGCCCGGGCTGCGCGCGACCCGCCATGGCTGTTCGATATGGGCCGGGGCGAAGGGGACAAGCCCCCGGCCGGTGGGGGTGAAGGCCAGCGCGGCATAGCTCGCATCACTGACCGCGCGCGCGGCCGGGCCCACGCGCCAGTTCCATGGCAGGCCGAGATCGGCCTCGGCGATGGGCAGCGAGGCCAGAGTTGCATCCAGCACCACGACCCGCGCCCCGGCCGGGGAGGGACTGCCCATGGCCTGTTCCGTCCCGCGCTGACCACGCAGGAGCCGGGTCAGCCGGTATCGGCCGGGTCCGATCAGTTCGGCTTGGCTAGCCTGGACGATCTCCCATTGGCCAGCGGCACTCTCGACCGCCAGCGCATTGGCACCGCCGAACAGCGCGACGTCGGTCACACTCTCCAGCGTTCCGGACAGGAGATCGACGACCAGCGCGTTGCCCAGATCGAAGCGCGAGGTCGGCCCCGGAAAGAAGTCGAAGGCCAACGTGCCGATCTGGGCCCGACTGCCGAATGTGGTCAGGAGGCTAAACCCATCGCTCGATGCGCTGCGGAAGACGGCGATCTCGCCGGGCCAGGGGCTGGCATGCGCGGCGATCAGGGGTCGATGGGCGGGCTGGTCTTCGGTGATCTGCGGAAGGTCCAGCATTACCACTTCCGGCGTACCGAAGACGACGGGACTGGCGAGCGAGGCCGGGCGCGGATCGCCCGGTGGAAGATCATAGGCGGCGCGGTCCTGGCGGACTCCCTCGATCCCCCGTGCCTCGGCATCGGCGACCGAGACAAGCCGGAATTCCACTTCGCGACCGTCATGGGCCAGGCGGATCACGTCCGCAGGGTCGAGGGCGAGCCGCGAGGGCGGCAAACGGAAGGTCGCGCTTTCCCGTCCGATCCACGCCTCCATCAGCGCGCGGCGGCAGCGGCGTTCGGCTTCCTCGGGCGGCACGGCCATAGGGAAGGACTCCGAGGCGATCCGTGTCGTGTCCACGGTGATCCGCCGCGCCTCGACGAGGGCCGCGTCGTAGTCCTCGTCGGCCCGCGCGACCTGCCACTTCAGCGCCTGCGGCAGTTCCGTCTCCTGGCCGCGCGTCAGCTCCAGCACATCGCCCTCGCGGGTGGCCACCAGATCGTCGGGCGCGAGGGTGGCGACGGACGCCCGGCCGCGCATGATGAACCGGATCACGCCCTCGGTCTCCACCGCGTCGAAGCCGAAGTGGCGCGACAGCGTGGTGATCGAGGCGCGTGGGCTTTCAAGCGCCGTGATGGCGTAGCCCTCGACCGCGCCCCAAAGCCCGGTGACATCGATGCGATCCTCGGGCAGCCCGGCGCGCAGGCAGAAGTGCCGGACCAGCGCCGCCAGCGACACCCCGCCTAGACGTCCGGTCAGCCAGTGGCCGAGCCGCCAGTTCGCGCCGTCCGTCCAGACGTCGGTCAGCGCCGGGAAGAACGGGTACGGCCGCGCGTCCCAGGTCCAGGCGGCGCATTCGGGGACATGCACCATCCGGCCGCCATAGACCGAGGATACCGGGTTGTTCGCCGGCGTGCCCCACCAAAGATAGGTCGCTTCGAGATAGGCCCGCTGGATCGCGTCGTCGCGCCAGCCCCGTGAGAAATGCGGCGTGAAGCTCTCCGAGGACTTCGGGTCGAAAAAGACGTTCGGCTGGTTGGTCCCCCGGTCGATGGCGGGACAGCCGAGCTCGGTGAACCAGATCGGCTTGGATTGCGGCGCCCATGCCGTCGGCGTTCCGGCCTCCACCCCGCCCGGGCGGTTGTAGTGCGGGTTCGACCACCAGGCGCGCAGATCCTTGTAGCGGAAGACCCACGGCTTGGCCGCAGCGCCATCCGTGATCGCGGTGCGGACCTGGGCGGAGCGGTCGGCGGCGCTGGCGTAGAACCAGTCGAAGCCTTCGCCGCCCGCGATGTTCCCCTGCAGGTAGGCGCGGTCGTAGATCGCGGGCCAGCCCTCGGCCGCGTCGGCATGCTCGAACCCGTCGCGCCAGTCCGACAGCGGCATGTAGTTGTCGATCCCGACGAAATCGATCTCCGGATCGGCCCAGAGCGGATCGAGGTGGAAGAACACGTCGCCGCTGCCGTCGCCGGGCTGGTGCCCGAAATACTCGCTCCAGTCGGCAGCATAGCCGATCTTGGTGCCGGACCCGAGGATCGAGCGGACATCCGCGAGCAGGTCCCGATAGGCCTGCACCGCCGGATAGGTGGACGCGCCCGAGCGGATCGTCGTCAGCCCCGGCATCTCGGTGCCGATCAGGAAGGCATCGACCCCGCCCGCCGCCGCACAGAGATGGGCGTAGTGCAGCACCATGCGCCGCAGGCCCCAGTCGCCCGAAGGCCCGGTCCACGAAACCGACTGCCCCGAGACGCTGAAGCTCGCGGGTGTCGCCGCGCCAAACAGCGCCGCGACCTGCGCGGCCGCCGTGGCGGACTTGTCCGCGGTTCCGGCGTAGCCAGCAGCCGGAGAACAGGTGATCCGCCCCCGCCACGGGAACGCGGGCTGGCCGGACTCGGCGGCGTTGTCGGAATACGGGTTCGGCAGCATGTTGCCGGGCGGGACGTCCATCAGGATGAAGGGATAGAAGGTGACGCGCAGCCCCCGCGCCTTCATCTCCTGGATCGCCTGCACCACGCTGAAGTCGGACGGCGTGCCGCCATAGACCGGGCGGTCCTGATCGTCGCGGCTGACGAGGAATGCATTGGCGCGGCTCACGCCATTGACCGACCAGCTGGCGGGCGTGGTCGACTTGGCCGAGACCTCGACGCCCGGCCGCACCTTGCAGGACCCCGCGCGCAGGTCGTCGCCGAACCAGGCGACGACGAGGCTGACGCTCTCGACCGCCGGGGCCATCGCCTGCAGCCGCTCCAGCGCCTCCACCATGTCGGTGGAGTCTGCCAGCGCGTTCAGGTTCTCGGGCACCGTCGCGCCGCCATCGGTCTTGCGGATCGCCTGCGTGGCGTAGGTGAACTCGCCCGAGGCGGGGATCATGGTGACGGCGCGGGTCAGCCCCTCGGCGGTGTCGGGATCGGCGAGCGGCCGGAACACCTCGAAGGAGAGCTGCGGCAGGCGGTTGCCATAGGTCGAGAGCGCCAGCTCCTCGAAGACCACATAGGCCGTGCCGCGATAGGCGGGCGTGCTGGCAGCCCCCATCCTGGCCGCGATGAACGGATCGGCGGTCTGGGCCTCGTCGCCGGGATACCAGCGCCAGGTGACGCTGCTGAGGTCCATCGGCTTGCCGTCGGCCCAGATGCGCCCGATGCCGGTGATCGGGCCCTCGCAGAGCGCAACCGCGAAGCTGGCGTAATAGAGATACTCGGTGGTCTTGACCTTGCCGCCGCCGCCGCCCTTGCCGCCGCCCTGCGTCGTGGTCTTCGTCTCCTCGCGGAAATCCGTCGCCCAGATGATGTTGCCGCCCATCCGCATGCGCCCATAGAGCCGCGGGATCACCGCGCCTTCGGTGGCCGAGGTGATGCGCAGCGTGTCGAGCCGCGCGCCCTCGATGCGCTGGGTGGGCGCCAGCGACGAGATGATCCAGCTGTCGACGACCGAGCCGATGGTGGAGCCGATGAAACCGCCGATGGTCGCGGCGCTGACGCCGAGGATCGCGCCGCCGATGCTGCCGCCAATTGCGGCGCCGGCCGCGCCGAGAACAAGGGTGGCCATGTCGGGGGTCTCAGCGTTGCGGAAACAGGAAGGCGAAGGCGATGCGCCGCCGCCAGGATGGGGTGAACGGTTCCTCGATCACGCCGAGCCGCTCGTAGGCGTGGAGGAAGCTGTCGGGCCCCGTCAGGATCCCGACATGCTTGGCGATGGCGCGGGGCCTCATGCGGAAGAGGACCAGCGCGCCCGGACACGCCTCGGCGAGCGGCATCTCGATCATCATGTCGCGCGCACCCTCGGCCAGCACCTCGTGCGGGCCGGTCTCGCCCCAGTCGCGGCTGTAGGGCGGGATCGGGAACGGCTCGGGGCCGACGACCTCTCGCCAGATGCCCCGCGCGAGGCCGAGGCAGTCGCAGCCGACATCGCGCAGGCTCGCCTGGTCGTGATACGGCGTGCCGAGCCAGGACCTCGCTACGGCGATGACACGCTCTGGATCGGAGGAGGTCACAGCACGGACCCTTCGTGGCCACCGTCCTTCGTGGCATAGCGCAGCACGGCGTCCTGGCCGGGGATGTGCGGGAAACCGCGGAAGTTGGCGGTGTTGGCGAACTTGGCGCCGCAGGTCTCGATCCGCTTGTCGCAGCCCGCGCGAATGGTGAAGCCGTCGTCCTCGGCGATCGCGCGCACCGGCGCTTCGAGCAGCGTCAGTACGGCGATGCCATCCGTGACGTCATGGCCAAGCACCTCGGTGCGCCGTCCCGTGTTCGCGCCGCTCGTCCAGTCCAGCGTGCCGAAGGTGAACCAGCCGGAGGCGAAGCCGCCGAGGCCCGAGGCGGTGAAGGCCCGGTCGCGCAGCATGTCGATGACGGCGCCCGTACCCTTGAATACGGGGGCCTCCAGATCGACACCGCAGCGCCCATCGCCGAGCGCGGCGTCGCAGGTCGCCTGGAAGGTCCGCCCGACCGTCTGGCCGAGGACGTGCGCGAGCGAGCGAACCTCGGCGACGAAGGCGAGCCGCCCGCGCCGGATCTGACCGATGGCGCCCCGCCGCATCAGCACGCGCTGGCCGGGATCAGACCAGTTCACCCGCCAGACCTCGACCTCGGCGTTGTCCCAGCCGCCGTCGAGAATGTCGGTCTCGGTGATCCGGTCCGAGGTCAGCACGCCTTCGGCGTCCTGCGCATCGACCGAAAGGTCGGAGCCCGAGCGCACCTCGGACGCCGTCAGCCCGCTTTCCGGCTCGAAGTCGGTCCCGTCGAAGCTCAGCGTCCGGTCGTGGTCGGTGAAGCCGAAACTCACGCCGTCGGCACGCGCGATCCGCCAGCACCAGGCGAGCGTCGTCGTGCCCTCGTCGAGATGGGATTGCAGGGCAGGATCCAAGTTCTTCATCGGCGCAGTTCCAAAAGCGGAATGGAGGTGATCGAGCCGAGCCGCTCGAGGTCGAGCGTCACGTCAAGCACGTCGGTGTCGAAGCGGACCGGCACATCGAACTCGAACCCGGCGGTGATCGCGACGCCAGCGCCCGGCGCGGCGCTGAATGTGACGACACCGGTAGTGGTGTCTACCGACCAGCCGGAGGGCTGATCGACGCCCGACAGCGCGATGCGCACGCTGCCCGCCACCGGCTTCGCGATGGCGCGCGTCCAGGACTGCGCGCCCGAGGCGTAGCGCTTCACCAGCTGGAAGGCGGTCGTCGCGCCATCGCCGGTGCCGATCGCTTGGTCGGTGGGCGATGGCGTGCCAGAGGGCAGGCAGGACTTGTGGTCGCCCCAGTCCTTGAAGCGGAAACCGTGGAGCCGACCGTTGCGCGCCTCGAAGAAGGCAACCACCGCCGCCAGATCGTCGGCGCGGCGAATGCCATAGGCGACGTCGTAGCGGCGGCGCGAATTGGCCCAGCTGGCGTTCCTCTCCTCGTCGCCCGAGGCGAGCTCGACGATCTGCGTGCGCCGCTCCGGCCCGCCCCGCGCGCCGCGGCTGATGTTGTCCGGAAACCGGACCTCGTGGAACGCCATCACATGCCCCTCCGCCCGAGCGAGACCGCCCGGGCGATGTCGGCCGCGACCTGCGTGCGGGATTGCCGGAAGCTTTCAGCGTCGCGGGCCATGATGGTGACATTGACCCCGCCGCCGCCGTAGTTCTGTACCTCCCGCCGTGACAGCACCCGCTCGCCCCGCTGCAGGATCGCAGGAACCTCGTCATGTCGCAGCCCTGCAACGCCGCCGGAGTGCATCCGAGGCGCTGCCGCGAAGGCCATAGCCGGGATCATGCGCGAGGGCCCCGCGGACCCGACCATGCCGCCCGCATGCAGGATGTTCGCGAAGATCCCGCCCGCGCCGCCGAGTGCGCCGGAGAGCGCATTGGCGATCGGACCGAGAATGAAGCGACGTGCCGCCAGCTTGGCGAGATCCGCGATCAGTGAGGTGACCAAGTCCCGGAAATCCAGCTTGCCGGTCTTCACGAACTCACCGACCGCATTCTCCGCCGACTGGAACGCGCTGACGAGGCTTTGTCCGATATCGCCGCCTATAGCGCGGGCCTTGCCGGCATAGTCGGCCAGCGCTGCGGTGACCGCCTGCCAGCCGGTGACGGCGGCTTCGGTGTCGGGTTCGGCAGCAGCGGCAGCAGTCGCGGCCGCCGCACCGGCACCCGCCGCGGCGCGTCCGGCATCACCAAGGGCTGTCTCAAAACGGTTCGCCGCGTCGGTCGCCGCGGTCAGCGCGTCTGCGCCACCCTCATTACTGCCCTGCACCGCGTCACGCAGGGCCTGCCAGCTGGCAAGTGGCGCACGCGCGCCCTCGGCCAGATCGCGCGCCGCACCGCGATAGGTATTGGCGGTGGCAAGCGCAGAGTTCGCAGCCTCGGTGAACCCGAAATCTGGTGCGATGAGCGGGTTGTCGTCGAAGGCCCGGTCAAATGCTGCCTGAGCGGCGGTGGTCGCAGCCGTCGCGGCACCCGCGAAGCGGTTCTCGATCTGACCCAACTCAAGATCGGGGATGATCGAGATGCGCCGCTCCGACCCGAGTGCTTCCAGCCCCTGGTTGATGCCGCCGATGAAACCGTTGATGCGCGAGACCACGCCGTTGAGCATCGCCTCGACGCCGTCGATCAGGCTGTTTGCCGCCTGAAACGCCAGATCGCCGATGGCCGCCGGGAGCAGGCCCCAGATCGCCTTGATCGCCTCAAAGGCCCCCTCGAAGGTGTTCGCGGCCGTGTTGCCAAAGGCCACCACGCTCTCGATGGCACTCTGCATGCCCGACGCGGCGTCTGCTTTCAGGTCGAAGAACATCGCCGTGGCCGCAGCCCCCGCCGCTGCAGCCCCCATCTTGATGCGGTCCCAGACCTCGACCGCAAGATCCTTCAGGAGCGACATCGCTTCTCCGAACCCGCCAGCGCCGGAAACCAGGCGCGTGAACTGATAGACGAGTTCGCCCGCACCGACGATCAGGGCGCCGATGCCCGTGCGGATCAGCGCGCCGCGCAGGACAACCAGCGCCGTGGCGAGCCCGCGAACCGAGAGCGCGGCGGCGGCCATGCCCGCCACCCAGCGGCCCGCAAGGAAGGCGGCGAAGGTCGCGGCGTAGGTGGTCAGGCGGCCGATGTTATCGAAGAGACCGCGGATCGCTATGCCGAGCGGACCGGTGCGGCTGGCAATGGCCGCCATGGCGTTGGCGACGGCTTCCAGCGCAGGTGTCGCAGCGACGGCCAGCTGGTTCGAGAGCCCACGCCAGATCAGGCCAAGCCGGGAGATCGCATCGTTCGTCCGTTCGATCTGCTCAGCATCCTGCTCCGAGACCACGACACCGAAGGCGAGGACGTCCTCCGTCGCCTGGCGCAGCGTCGCGGTGTCGATCCGCGACATCGCTATGGAGCCTTCCTCACCGAAAAGCTGGCCTGCCACGGCGGCACGCTCGGCGGCAGGCACGAAGCTTTCGATGGCCGCGTTGATCGCGCCAACACGCTGATCCAGCGGCAGCGCGATCAGCTCGTTGGCGGAAAGCCCCAGCCGGTCAAGCGCGTCGGCGGCGGGGCCGGTCCCGGCGGCGGCCTGGCTGAGACGGCGCGTCAGATCCTTGGTCGCCTGTTCGATGCCGGACATGGAAACACCGGCCAACTCGCCCGCGCGCTCCAGCGTCTGGATGGAGGCGACCGTGGTCCCGAGAGACTGAGCCAGTTTGGCCTGCGCGTCGACCGTCTGCAGCCCGGAGCGGACCATGGCCACGCCAGCAGCCGCAGCGGCGGCAACGGCGGCGGCCGCAGCGACTTTGACCCGGCGTGAGAAGGCCGCCATCCGGGCATTCGCCGCTTCCATCTCCCGGCTGAGCCGACCGAACCCGCGCGACCCGGCCTCGCCAACGCCTTCCAGTTCGGCGCGCACCTGACGGCCGCCGACCGCGGCAAGGCGGACAGAAACGCGTTTTTCAGCCATGGGAATGATCCATCTGTTCGTTGAGTTTGGCCACCATCACCGCTTCGACGACGGGCAACAGTTCAGCCATGGCCAGAGGCGGGATGCCAAGCGCGTCACCGAGGGCGAGCGCGGCGGACATGTCCCAGCCAATGACAGCGCCGGGTAGAACGCGCAGCTGACCGCCAAGACGGCCGACGAGGTCCCAGACCTGCCAGCCTTCGAATGTGGCGGGTCGGTTCAGCCGCGACGGGCAGGCTTCGCACGCTTCCGCGCAGGCTTCGCAGTATCGGTCGCCCCCGCCGAAGGACCACTCGGCAAGGACGCGGAGACGTTTTTTTCCTGTTCCAGCAGCAGGCCTTTGGAGACGTAGGTCAGTTGGAAGGCCTCGAAGATCGGCCAGACGTCCAGGAGCGCGTCGATGGCGTCCGGGCTCGGGTCGATGAGATTGCCGTCGGGGTCGCCGATACCCTCCCATGCAAGCACGGCCCGCCGCGCCAGCGCCTTGGCGAAGGCAACGGCGCGTTCTTCGTCGCTGGCCTCCTCTGGCAGGCTTTCGACAACCGGATCGCTGCGCGTCACCACCATCAGCGCCGTCGTCAAAGGGCGCAGCTGTACCCGCACGCCGGGCGCGAGGTCGTGCCAGCGGGGTGCATTCGTCAGATCCAGCGTCAGCATCAGTAAACCTCCACATTATTCACGAGGGTGGCGGTGCATATCCGCCCGACCACGCTGTCGCGCGCGGCCTGCCAGTCGAAGGTCGCCTGCACACCCTGTGGTCCGGAAATCTCGATCCGGGGGCGCGGCAGATAGACGGCGTGCACGGTGAATGTGAAGCTCTCGCCAGAGGGCAGCACATAGGCGAACTCGAGCTCGCAGGGATCACCATTGATCGCCTGTGTCACAAGCGTCTGGTCGGCGAAGCGCACCTCGATGGAGCCGGTCAGCGCAGCGATGGAGGGGTCGGCCCCGTCGATGCGGCCGTCCGAGCGGATGGTCTCGATGCGGTCGAGGTTGTTGGCATAGGTGATATCAGCCGAAACCACGTTGCCGAGGGCGGAGCCGTTGCGGGTGATCGCCCCGTTGAAATGCCCGAAGCGCTGCAGGGCCAGATCGGCGGGCGTCCCAGCGTTGGTCGTCGTGCCCACCGTCTCGCCCTGCGCCACCAGCCGGGCTGTTGCCGTCAGCAGGCCCGAACGCTGCATCTGCCAGGTGACCTGGTCAAGCACGCAGCCGGAATACATCGCATAGCGCGGCACCTCGGGCATGCCGGTCTCGATGGACATGCTGGGCAGCGTCCAGCTTCCTGACTGGAATTCATGCGTCCAGGGGCCGGTGCCGGTCGTGGTCGGGTCGCCAAAACCCGCCTTCAGCCAGAAGCCAAAGGCCTCGGCGTCGAGCGGCACGACAACATCGCCGTCTGCCGTCACCGCATCCTTGATCGGTGCCAGCGGATCACGGCCGTAGCCGAGCAGTTCGGAATTGAGCAGTGGTTGTTCCGCCCCCAGCGAGGTGCTGGCAAAGGGCATCTTGGTGAACCCGCCGACTGGCGGCGTTCCATAGGTGGTCTCGAACGCAAGCGCCATCTGCGCCCGCGCCCCTTGGGCTCGTGCCATGTTTCTCTCCTTGGATTGTCGGGATCAGGCCAGCGGGTCGGCCGTGGAATAGTGCAGGACGACCGGGATCACGGCGGCCTTCAGGCTCGCCGCGCCCTCGACCGGCAGATCGACCGGGCGCGGCGCTTCCGCCTCGACCCAGTCGCAGAGGCCACCCAGCGTGCGGTCGGCGGAAAGCGCTGCGCCGATGCTGGCGGTCAGCGTGTCGAAGGCGGCATCACGGTCGGTGCCCTGCACGACCGCCTCGATCTCGGCACGGTGCTGGTAGTGGTAGGCCAGCGGCGACAGGGTTACCTCGGGCTCGCCCGGCTCACCGTCGCGCAGAATCAGCAAGCCCTCGGTGGGCACACGCTCGGGCAGCACATCACCGCGCAGGGCTGTGGCGGGCAGCGCCAAGAGCCGCGCATGCAGCGCGGTTAGGATGGTTTCGCGTGGGGTGGGCATAGGGCTTCCTAGTGCCGAGGTTCCTGCGGCTTTGTTCTGGTGGCTGGCCGTTCAGAAATGCTATTCAACTTAAGAGGTTGGTAGTTGATCGCTTTTAGGTCTACTTCTAATTCTGACGTAAATGGCGTCTTGTAGGTCTCCGCATCGAAGCCTTTGAAGTTGGCGCCGACCTTGTCAAAAGCTCTGAACACACGCACAACTGCCGAAACGAACACCGGCATCATATCAACGTATACTTGATCCTCGGGATATTGCTCTGCCTCCGAAACCTGCTGGATGGCATCGAACCCCAATTCATCACGAATGAGACAAAATCTCTTAAACGCTTTCTCACCGTTCAAAAACTTGTCCCGGTACGGTGAGTCCGCCTTTGGATCTAATCGCAATCGAAAATCACTCAGCTTGAAATAGGCAGTCATCGATAACATGCCTTCACTACTCATTCGATGCCGAGCGAGTAAGTACGTCGCGCCGTTCCATTGGTTTGGATCGCCACGCAACCACAAGTCAGACAAGAGGCCTTGGAATAGAGGATGGTCTCGATGGTGTATGGCATTGCGCAACGCGATCAGCGCAGACGTGTCGCCGTGATCGAAATATGGAAAGTGATCTTTCGAGACATCATAGAGGGTGTGGAACGCCTCCAGTTTTGCCTCGAATGCACGCTCCATGTTATGGATCGCCTCCTCGCGATCCTCGTCAAAAAGGCTCGCGAAACGTCTATGGGCCTCGGTGTATAGCCTCATGTAATTTGCGAGGTTGCTGATAGCGTTCTCGACAGCAGCTAGGCTCATCTACGACATCTCCGATTCTGCCTCGATTAACGGAGGCGGTCTATCACTTGAAATGTCAGTAACAGAGTGAGCCTTGAACGGAAGCCCCCTTTGAATTCAGTATCTTCCCTCCATCCAATTCGCCACGATCAGCCCGGGCACGCTGTCCAGCGCCCGCTCTGCATCCCGGTCGAGGTCCAGCCGCTTCGACAATTTCACCTGCGGCACCAGCAGAAAGATCGGTGCGGTCACCTTTCCGCGCCCAGTCTTCGAACGTGACATCACCGCCTGGCCCCTCGTGTTCAGCCGACCCTCGGCCACCAGCAGGCTCGGGCCCGTCCGGCGATAGACGAACCGCAGGCGCAGCCCGCGCCGCCGTTCCCATTCACCGGGGGTGATCCGGCCGCCGCGTGTGGATTTGCCTGCGGCGGGCAGCGGGATCGCCAGCCAGAACCCGTTTTTCGAGCGGATCAGCGGACCGGTGTCATGCGCGCCGACGATCACCGGGGCCTTCGACCAGACCAGCGCTGCCGCATCCAGGCTCTCACCCGACCGCGGGAAGTTCTGGTTGCGGATCGAGTTGGCAAGCCGTCGACCGAGCCCCGCGCCGGTGATCTGGGTGCGCCAGGCAGCTTTGAGCCCGCTCCCAGCCTCGCGCATGGCGGCCGTTACCGCGCGCTCACCGGCCGCAACCTCGGCTGCCATCATGGCCACGATGTCAGGATCAATGTCGAGCTTGAGCTTCATGCCGGGCGCAGATCCACGGTCCAGACCAGCCGCTCGCGGTCGCGCAGCGGCTCTCCCTGGATGAGGAAGGCCTCGCCGTCGATTTCGATCCGGTCGCCGGGGCGCGGGTTCGCCACCTCGGCGACGCGCAAGTCGACCCGCGTCGTTTCCGACCAGAGCCGGGCATCGCCGAAGTCGGTGATCGCATCGGCCTGCCGGGAGACGACGCGCACCAACACGGGCGCGCCGCCGTCGGAGGTGTAGATCGCCTCTCGCCCGAGGTTGGGATCCGCGAACAGAGCATCAACGACGGCGGCAAACGCGGTCATCAGAAGCTGCCGTTCAGGCGCACCCGGCCGATGGTGTCGCTCGCGCCGCCAGCGACGGCTTCGGTTGCCACGCCGATCAGCGTATTTGCCGTGGCGGTCTTGGTGGCTTCCTTGGTGGTGTTGTCCCAATAGACCTTGTCACCGGCGGACCAGGCTTGAGACGCGACCTTTTTCAGGTCGAAGACACCGACAAGCACGGCCTCGACCGCCTCGGCGTTGGCGGCGTCCCCGGTGGCCACGCCGAAGATGGAGCCGACGAGCAGGCCATCGCCGGATGTGACGGCGTAGGGCGCGGTCAGGGTGAGGGTGTTGCCGGGCTGGACGTAGTTTTTCATGGCGGGATCCTTTGCAAACAGGAACGGGCGGCCCGATTGGACCGCCCGTCAGAGGTGAGATGTCAGGAACGACCCGGCTTATGCCCCCGGGTTCTTGTAGAGACCGCGCCAGTCGATGGCCTTGGCGCCGAAGTCGAGACGGCACTTGATCTCGACGCCGTCGACGTCGAAGCCGTTACGCGTCTCGATGTAGGCGCCCTGCTGGCCCTCGAGATAGGCGTACTCGATGGTGTCGATCTGGTTCGGGCTGGCCGCCAGATACCAGGCGGTCTCGCTGGCGGCGTCGAGCCGCGGCTCGCTGATCGGGGCGAGCGTGCGGATCGACTGCGGCACCACGCTGGACGTCGCGGCGGGCACGAGATTCTGCGCGACCAGCTGTTCGGCCTTCAGTTCCAGCGAGGCGGGCACGATCAGGAAGGCGGGGCGCACGTTCAGCACCGTTTTCTTGTCGAGGCCGGTCTGCTTGGCCATCGCCGCGCGGGCCGCGCCCACCGCATCGACCGCCAGCGCCGTGCCGGTGCCCGCAAGGTTCTTGTGGTTGGCATGGAACAGCGCGTTGCCATCGGCCATGGCCGGGTTGGCGGTGATGATGCCCCAGACCACGTCCGATTCCAACTGGGCGATGGAGTTGCCGTACATCGCCGGGATCCGGGTGAATGCGTCGAGGTCGTCGTTGATCAGCGTCTGGCGGGTGATCGCGACCACCCGGCCATAGGTCTTGACCTTGTAGCTCTCCTTGCTCTCGCCGAGCGTCCCGCGCTTGAACTCGCCGCTCTCGCCGACCTCCAGCAACTGCGGGGCCTCGCCCAGCTGGACCCGGTGCATCGCCTTGAAGTCGGTGGCCAGCACCTGGCGGCAGAACAGCATGAAGGTGCGGGGATAGGCCTCGTAAGCCTGCCGCAGGGTCTTGTTGGTCACCGCCGACAGGATCTCGGGGAAGTCCGAGGTCGAATGCAGAGCCCGCGTCGCAACCTCGTCGCGCGACAGGCCGCGCGTGTTGACCCCGGCATTGCCGAGGCTTTCGCGGGCGAGTTCCAGCAAGGTCATGCCGCGATACTGGCGTGCCGCGTCCTCCAGCTGGAACAGCGTGGGGCTGTAGCGGTGCAGCAGCGCATTGGCCACCGCGTCGCGGCGGGTGATCGCCTCGTCCCGTCCGCCCAGCGGGATCGACACCTGGCTGAAGGTGCGGATTTCTTCGGATTTGGCGGCCACCTGATCGAGGATCAGACGGCGGGCTTCGCCGATATCGGTCCCGCGTTTGACCAAATCCTCGGCAAAGCTGCGCTCGAGGTTCAGGCGGCTCGCCAGATCATAGATCGTGGAGACGCGGTCCCGCTCGGCCTCGCGAGCACGGGTCGCGACGACTTCGGTATCAAGTGCAGGGGTTGCCTGCTGTTTGGGTTGGGCGCGGGTTTCAACAGCTGCGTTTTTCGGGTCGGTGGCAGGCGCTTTCGGCTCGGTCATGGTGGTGTCCTCGGTCGCGACGGAGTCGCTGGGCTGGTCTTTGGCCTCTGCGGCCGGGGCGTTGGGTTTGTCCGTCATCGGGATGGCTCCTGTTTGGGTGGGTGAGACGTCCCGGCGATGGAGGACGCAGTCGTGAAGGGAGGATTGGGCGCGGAACCCCGCGGCTGGATCGGCGCCGACGGGCACGGCGGACACCTCGAAAGGCGTCCAGTCGACCGCGCGCCAGAGTTCTCGGGCCGCTTCGGGCTTGGACACTTCGAAGCGATGGACCTGGTAGCCGATGGAGACCGCGCGGATGTGCCCGGCCTGGATGTCCCGCCAGATCGGTTCGACATCGGCGCGCTCACTGATCCGGACCTGCGCGATGCCGCGTCCGTTTTCGACGCGGGCCGAGCCGGGAACGACCGAACCGATCACCGCATCCAGCGTGTCGATCTCGTGCACCTTCAGGAACGGCGCGCCCGCATTCAGCCGGTCGAGCCGGACATGGGCGGGGTCGAGGCTCAGTTCCTCGTCATAGGGCTCACCGAACAGCGTCGAGCGGCGGACCCGCGCCCCCGCCGACCAGATCACCTCGACGGTGCGAGCGTCGGTATCTACTGAGTTCGGCGCAAGCTCCGCCGACCGGCGCATGGCCGGCAGTTCGATCATCGTGTCCATGTTGGTCAGTCCTGTTGGTCGGCATGCGCCGGGCCAGTTTCATTTGCTGGATCGCTTGCCGGGTCATTGGCCATATCGCCGGTCTGCGCGCTGCCGGTCTTCGTGACCCGCCGCGGGTCGCTGTCGAGCACCAGCCCAAGCGCGTCGAGCTTGGCATTGGTCGCTGCGATCTCGGCCAGCACCGCATCGGGATTACGGCCCTGTTTCGCAATCACCTCGGCCAACGTCATGGTGCCGGATCGGATCGACAGCAGGTTCGCCATCGCGTCCTTCTGCGGATCGACCGCCTCGAACTTTGGCGGTGACCATTCGACGGGCACGTCCGGTGTCGGGATCTGGCCCGCCGCCCACGCGGCCTCGGTGAACCAGCGCCAGACCGGCGCGCAGAACATCGGGATGAACAATTGCCACTGCACCGCATCGATCTGGCGGCGGAACTCCACGAGCCCCGCGCGGATCGAGGAATAGTTGACCTGGGACAGGTCCCCGGTCAGCAATTCATAGGGCACCCGGAACCCTGCCGAGATCGTGTGCAGGCTGGCGCGCTTGTATTCGCCATACCCGCCGGTGGCCGAGGGCTGGTTGAATCGGATGTCCTTGCCGCCCCGGGCATAGGCGATCAGCCCGGGTTCGAACTGCTCGACCCGGTTTCCGTCGGCATCGACCACGGAGGGCGCGATGCCCTGCTGCGCCTCATCGTCCCCGAAGACGATGGCGGTCACGCAGGCCTCGGTCTTCTTGCGGACCAGTTCGGCGACCTCATAGTCGTCGAGATCGCGCAAACTGCGGATCACCGGCGCGCCCCAGGGAACGCCGCGCGCCTGCGTGCGCTGCTTTTCATAGACATGGGCGATTTCACTCGCCGGGACCGGACGGCTGTCGAACCCGCCGCGCAAGGCACCATGCGCATCGCCCGGATGCTCGGCATGCAGCCAATAGGCCCGGCGCTTGCCGACCGGGTCGAACTCGATCCCCTGGACCAGGCGGCCCGCGCCGATGGCGCCGGATTTCATGGCGTCGAGGAAGTCGGCCTCCAGCACCTGCAATTGCAGCGGCACCGGCAGACCATCTGATGCCCGCCGCAGACGGCGGCGCACCAGCACCTCGCCCCCCTCGACCATCTCGCGGCAGATCAGCGTCTGCAGCCCGTAGAAATCGAGCTGGCCATCGGCGTCTGCCGCCTCCGACCACCGTGCGAAGAGTGCGTCCACCGCGCGGTCCAGCTTGTCATCGCCGCTCGCGGCGCGCGGCATGATTCCGGCGCCAATGATATTGTTGACCAGCACCGACACGGCCTTGGCCGCGTGAGGGTTGTTGCGCACCAGATCGCGCATCCGGTCCCGCAGAAGCGCCCCGGCCACGCCGACCTCGGTGTCGGCCGAGGATCCCGGCGCACGCCAGCCCTCCGTCCTCCGCCCGCGCGCGGCCCCGTCATAGCCCCGCGTCAGGGTCTCGAAGGCCTGACGCGCCATCACGCGACGCGCCGCCATGCGCGGGGCCACCGATGCGATGGCGTGATCGAACCAGGTCGCCGACATCACCGGTCCCCGCGCGAGAAACCAGCCAGCCCGGCCACCGGCAGCGGACGGCTGACGCCCGCGATGGCTCGTTCGATGGTCCGGATGCGGGCCAGCAGATCCTCGGCCGAACCGTAGTCGACGGACTTGCCGTCATAGCTGACCCGGGTCGTGCCGCTGGCATAGGCGCGGCGCAGCGCCGAGAGCTCGGTTTCCGTCCAGTCGGTCATGTTCAGAAGTTATCCGTTTTGATCAAGGGGCGGTTTCGGCCCATTTTCGGTCATCCCTGATCAGGGCGTTTGCGAGGATCAGGAGCTTGCGCATCACGGCGGTGAGCGCGACTTTTGCCGGTTTTCCTGCGCCGCAGAGCGCCTGATAGGTCTGACCGAGCTGCCGGTTGTGGCGCGTGGCGACGAGAGCGGGCATGTAGAGCGCCCGGCGCAATCCGCGGCGCCCGCCGCCGATCCTCGACTGGCCCTTCCACCTGCCCGACTCGCGGGTGATCGGAGCGAGCCCGGCGAGACTGGCGGCTTCCTTGCCGTCCATCGTGCCCAACTCGGGCATCTCCACGAGCATGGCGACCGCCGCGACCGGGCCGATGCCGGGGATCGACATCAGGATCCCGAAGCGATGGGCGAGCGCCGGATCCTCGGTGACGAGGCGCGCGAGCTCGGCGTCGATCTGTTCGATCTGGCGTTCGACCTGCCGCAGACGCGCCCGCAGCTGCGCCAGGACGACCTTGTTGCGCGCCGCCTGAAGACGGTTGCGGCAGGCGGTGCGATCCTTGATCAGGCCGAGACGCGCGATGTGCAACTCCCTGATTTCGTGCATGCTCTCGCTGCGAACCGGCGTGGCCCCGAGCTCGAGTACCGCGCCCATCCGCGCGAGCATCGCGGCGTCGACACGGTCAGTCTTGGCCCCGTAGCCCGCGGCCTGCGCGAACCGGCGCGCGCGGCCGGGGTTCACCTTGACCAGCGCGTGGCCCGCCGCATCCAGCGCAGCCTCCATGTCGCGGTGATAGCGCCCGGTCGCCTCGTAGACGACGCGGACCGGGGTCTTGCCGATCCAGCGGCGCAGAGCCGCGAGACCCGCCCTGTCGTTACCGAACCGGGCATGCCGGCCGTCGGACTGACGGTGGATGTCGAGCGTGTCTTTGGAAATGTCTATGCCGATGGTATCCTGCATTGCCTTTCGTCTCCTGTGCTTGTCGTACGGGGCAATGCGTGCAGCATCCCCCACCTATCCGTTCAGGACATGCGAAAGGCGGGGGCGATCCAACTTCTGACCGGTCCTTGGGAACCTCCATCCTTTCGACCCGTCCCCCGCCGCTCTCCGGCATGTGTGAGGTGCCGGAGAGCGGCTCCTGTATCGCACAGGAGCCGAGACCGATCTTAAGACAACCATCCTCCGCGCCGGCCGAGCCAGTCGGAGCGGCGCTTGCCCTGCGGGGCCTGTCCCGGCCGGTTGATCTGCCCGGCGGGATCGGCGTCGGTTGGGGCGGCCCCGAGCTGATCCTCGAGGTCACGCCATTTCTCGTCGGGCCAGCGGTCCGCGCCCGCGATCCAGGCGGCGGCGCGGGCATAGACCCGGCAGTCCAGCGCCTCGTTGCGCTCGCGCAGCTTCTGCCATTCCAGCCGGGCGAAGCCGCGTTTGGTGCGCACCGTCACCAGCTGCTCGGCCACGAACTGCTTCAGCCATTCGTTCTCGACCCAATGCGGAAGATGGACCGAGCCGGGCGGGAATGCCGCCCCGTCGGCCATCTCCTCCTCGGTCGGCCGAGCCAGCCGCAGGAAGCGGTAGGTCTCGGCCTTGAAGGTCGACACCGCCACGGTCCAGAGCCGCGCGCCGCGCCGCAGACGTTTGCCGCCCTCGGTCGCATCGACGAAGGTGGGCCCCGACACCGGGCTCGAGCGGTTGAACCCCTCGACGCCCTTGACCGGCGACACCTGCCCAAACCCCTGCGCCCGCGACCAGGAATAGACCGCCGGGGCCGCGTAGCCGGTATCGATGGCGAGCCGCGCGATGCGCAGATGCGCGCCGCGTTCGTGCGGCCAGGACCGGTCAAGCAGCGCGGTCAGTTCCGACCACGCGTCGTGCCGGTCCGGCCCGCCCTCGATGACGACGTGATCGACGAGCCAGCTTTCCAGACCGCGACCCCAGGCCCAGACGTCCACCTCGATCCGGTCCTTCTGAACGTCGGCCCCGGCGGTCAGGAACAGCCCGCCCGCAGGCACCGTGCCGGATGTCCAGCGCTCGCGCCGGTCGTAGAGCCGCTGCCAGTCGGGCGCCTCCCCGGTTTCGACCCAGGTCTCGCCGAGGATCGTGTTGCGGAACGCCTTGATCGCCTCGTCCGACCCCTGTGCAGCGTCCCATGCCCGCACGATCCGCTCCCAGCTCAGCCAACCGATCGGCGAATAGAGCGCCGAGAGGTGATAACCGACGGTACCGGGATCTGCGGCCGTTGCAGTCGCCCGCCATTCGCCGCCCTCCAGCATCGCCGTCTTGTTGTGTTCGGCGATGGCCTGATCGCAGCCCTCGCAATGATATTCCGCCGTCTCCGGGCGGCCCTTCTGCCAGCGCAGCCGGTCGAACTTCAGCCACTGCATCGCGCCGCAATGCGGGCACGGCACAAAGAACCGGCGCTGGTCGCTGGCCTCGTATTCCCGTTCGATCCGGCTCAGCCCCCGGATCGTCGGCGTCGAGACAAGGAACACCTTGCGCCGGTGGGCAAAGGTCAGGGACCGCGCTTCCGCCAGCGTGACCGGGTCGCCTTCCTCGTCGGCCGAGGCCGGATAGGCGTCGACCTCGTCGAGAAAGATGTATCGCGCCGGGGTCGAGCGCAGCCCGACCGCCGAATTTGCCCCGGTCATGATCAGGATGCCGCCCGCGAATTCCTTCGACAGCATGGTGTTGCCTGCGTCGCGGGATCGCGCCGGTTTGACTCGTTCCCGGAGTTCCGGGCTCTCATCAATCAGCGGATCGATCCGCTGGCGCGAGTTCCGTTTGGCCAATTCCACCGTCGGCTGGACCGCCAGCATTGGGCCCGGGGCCTGGTGGATGGCAAAGCCGATCCAGTTGTTGCCCGCTTCCGTCGCGCCAACCTGCGCGGCTTTCATGAAGACGATCCGCTGTGTGGGATCGCCGGGCGACAGCCGATCCATGATCTCGCGCATGTAGGGCGTGCGCCCGGTGCGATACCGCCCCGGCTCGGCCGAGGCGCGGCCCGACAGCATCCGGTGCCGATCCGCCCACTCCGACACCGTCAGATCCGGATCGGGCGTTAGGCCAGAACCCCAGGCGCGCAGGATTTCTGCTGCGCCGTCGAACTCCAGCATATCGTCCGCATCACCTGAGATCGGGTTTGACCTCGGCAAGATCGTCGAGCTGGGCACGGACATGTTTCTCCAGAACCTTCTGCATGGCTGCGGGCTCCACACCCAGATCGGCCGCCATCAACGCCGCCGCACGAGCGGGCCAGTTGACCCAGACGTCGCGCTCCTGCCGCGCCAGCCGAAACACCAGCGACAGCGCGCGGGCGCGGTCGATCAACTCGCCCTTCAGCTTTTGCAGCCGCAGACGGCGTTCCTGCGCTTTCAGAACTTCGTTGGCCGTCTTGGCCTGCAGAAAGGTCGTGCCGCTGCCGACTGGTGGGGCCGCCATTCCCTGTTCGCGCAGTGTCTCGCCCACGGCGGAGACCGCGGCCTCGGAGACGGGTTTGAGTTTTGGTTGCGGCGCTTTACGGGTTTTGGACGGATCGGTCGCCTCGGCGCGCAGGGCATCGCTGGCCACCGGGTCGATGCTGCCATCGCCGTGCAGAACCAGCCGCCCCGTCGCCTTGGCCTTCTGGATCGCCCCGCGTGAAAGGCCGACGCGGGCGGCATACTGGCGCTCGCTCAGCCCCTCCATGACGCGCTCCGATTATCATTCAAAATCATGTTCTTATGGTGTTGATAAGCCTCCTCATCAGAGCGAACGTGATCCTACGAAAACGATGCAACTCACCACCGCGCTCAAGCAGCGCAGCGATAGCGCAAACCCAAGGAGCCGCCACGATGACCCGCCTGAACCCCCAGACAACTCCCCGTCACCAACTGCGCGCCGAGAAGGCTGCGCGGAACAAGGAAGCAGCACTCAGCGCCTTCATGGGCAAGAAAGCCGAGATCGACGAGATGCTCGCCCGACTTCAGGGGCTGAGCGACGAGCATTTCAACGCCCACCCCGACGAGGTGAATTGGGGCCATGTCGGCACGCTTGAGCACTACGCCAGCCTCCTGAAGCGCATCACCGACAGCGCCTTCAGCGAAGGCGAGCACGCCGAGTGACAGGAGCCAACGCCATGGAAACCAGCACCATCCGCATCGCCATTCGCGGCCTCAACGAGCCTTGGGATACGAGCCGCATCCCGGTGGTTCTCGACGAGATCAAAGCATCGCTCCGCGAGGAAGCCGATATTCCCGCACGACTGACGGCCGACAGCATGACCATCGCCATCGACGTCGCCACCGACCGACTGCCCGACGCCGCTGCTCTTCTGCGCGAACTTGGGCTGATCTGACCTCGGACCTCCGCCCGAACTCCGGCCGCGCGCCCTGCGCGGCTTGGGGTCGTAGAAGACCGCGACGGTCGCGGTCCGAACACGGAGACGACCCCATGACCAAGCTTTCCGACACCCAGACGATCATCCTGTCCCGCGCGGCCCAGAACGAAGACCGCATTGCCCTGCCGCTGCCCGACAGCCTGCGCGGCGGGGCCGCCGCCAAGGTGGTCGGCGCGATGCTCACCAAGGGCTTCCTCGAAGAGGTCGAAGCCGACATGCGCAAGGGCGAGCCCGTCTGGCGCGAGACCGGCGACGCCCACGGTGTCACGCTGGTCGCTACCGACGCAGGCCTCGCCGCCATCGGCATCGAAACCGACCCCGCGCCCAAGGTGCGCACTCAGCGCGAGGGCACCAAGCAGGCGGCGCTGATTGCCATGCTGCGCGCGCCGAATGGCGCGACTATCGAGGAAATTGCCGAAGCGCTCCAGTGGGCACCACACACAATACGGGGCGCGATGTCCGGTGCGCTCAAGAAGAAGCTCGGGCTCGAGGTCACATCCGAGAAGATCGAGGATCGGGGGCGCGTATACAGGCTCCCAGCCGCCTGACGCACTCGACCCAGACAAGTTCATGACCGCCATCCCACCGGGGTGGCGGTTCGTCATTTGGCGCTCCGCATCCGGATCGCCTCGAACACCCGCCGCAAGGCGAACGAGCGGGTGATCGACACGATGGTAAAGACAAGCCCCATTTTCAGGTTCTGCGCCAGCGTCGTGTGCAACCCGAAGATCGGGAAGACCAGGATCTGCGTCGCAACCGCAACTCCGTAGCCCACGATCACGTTGGCGACGGACTCAACCAGCGACATGAGGCGCGATTGTTTCATGCGAGCGCCCCATCATCCATCCGCCAGCAGTTGAGCCGCCAGAGTTCGCAGCGCATGCGCTGCAACCAGGGGGACCACGCCGTTGCCACAGAGGCGAAGCCGGTCCACCCGGTTGGCCAGCCCATCAGCGCCTCGACGAACAGCGGGTTCAAGGTCCGGCGCGGCTCGGAGGTATCGCTCCCAACCATCGGCGTCACCAGGACCTGGCGGCCAAGCAGGCCGTTCACCGGCGTGTTCGCCAATGTCGTCGCACCGTCCTTGTGATCGCGGGCCGTCGGCGTCATCCACATGGCCGCGGTATGGGTCAGATCCGCTGTCCTGCGGTTGCCAGCACTCGGCTTGCAGCCGTCGTTCGCCATCGGCGTCGGCCAGTCCCGCGCCAACCGATCCAAACCCTTTTCGGCCTTCCGGTCGCCGCCACGGCTCCGAAAGCTGTCGGTCTGCGGCGTGGGCCACATCGCGGCGCTCGTCGCGAGGTTCATTCCATGTTTGCCCGCTTCTTGCGAGGGCGATGGTTTCGTCTGCCGGTTCTCGTTTGCGCTGGCCCGGGGCGTCGGCCAGAGCCGCAGCATTTCCGTTCGGTTCCCGCCGCTCGAGCGGGTCCCAGAGCAGGCGCGCGGGGTCGGCCAACTCGTCGCCCTCGCGGATGGCGAGGATGAACAGCCGCTCACGCTTGTGGGGCGCACCAACTTCCGCCGCCGTGAAGAGGCCTGCCGCAAGCTTGTAGCCCATGTCGACCAGTCCGCTGGCGACCTCGGGGAAGCCGAGGCGGAGATGATGGGCGACATTCTCGAGGAAGACGAAATG
Source organism: Alphaproteobacteria bacterium HGW-Alphaproteobacteria-1 (assembly GCA_002842985.1). Classification (GTDB taxonomy): domain Bacteria; phylum Pseudomonadota; class Alphaproteobacteria; order Rhodobacterales; family Rhodobacteraceae; genus Roseovarius. The sequence goes on along the minus strand of PHEQ01000022.1, from coordinate 3,372 downwards.
CGGTTTGATTTCGCCGATGATACGAGCGACATGCGGCCAGAGGTGCCTCGGGTCATCCGCGCCCCGGCGCTTGCCCGCGACCGAAAATGGCTGGCACGGATAGCCCGCAGTGACGATATCCACCGCGCCGCACCACGGGCGGCCATCGAAAGTTCCAACGTCGTCCCAGACAGGTGCGCAATCCAAGGCCGCGTCTTCCATCCGCGCCACGAGAGTGGCCGCGGCGTAGGTTTCCCGTTCGACATGGCCCACAGTTCGATATCCTGGGATGGCGATGGTGAGCCCGAGGTCGAGCCCGCCTGCGCCGGAGCACAGCGAGAGGCCGAACAGGCATACGCCTGCGGTTCCGGAAGCGCGTCCGGAGGGATGTAGAGCCAGGTCATGCATGTCACGCGGCGGATTTGGGTTTGCGGGAGGGTTCTGGGTCGGGGCCAGTGTCGGGCGCATCGGCGGGGGTTTCGGCATCATCGCCCAGCCGCTCGGCTTTCACCTGCGCGAAGGTCCGACCGTCGCCTTCGAGGAGTGCATCGCGACCCGTATCGGCCTGCCAGCGTTCGACGGCGACATCGATGTAGGCTGGACTGATTTCCATCGCGAAAACGCGGCGACCGTTGGCTTCACCGGCCATGATCTGCGAACCCGAACCACAGAACGGCTCGTAGCAAAGCCCGCCGCGCGCAACATGCTGGCGCATCGGGATGCCGAAGGCGTCGAGCGGTTTCGGCGTCGGATGGTCGGGTCGGTCGTCCTTGGCGAAGCTGGGCAGCGCCCATGTGGACGGCAGCGTTTCCTCGGCGACCTTCGGCGGCCGGTTGGGGCGGCGCCAACCCATGAAGCAGGGCTCGTGCTTCCAGAGGTAATGCGACCGGGTCAGGACGCCGCGGTCCTTCACCCAGATGATCTGCTGGTGCACGAAGGCCCCGGCCTTTTCCCAGCAGGCCTCCAGCATCGCCTGGCGGCGCGAGGCGTGCCAGCAGTACCATGCCGCGTCCTCGGTGATCGCCTCGGCGACGGCGGCGGCGATGAAGCCGTCGTAAAGTTCCGCGCCTTGAGAACTGTCGTCCCAGGTCGTGCCGTAGGACGCCGACCAATCCTTGTTCCGGGTCGGGTGGTTCGAGCCGTCGTAATCGACGAGATACGGCGGATCGGTAGCGAACAGGATCGCCCGCTCGCCATTCATCAGACGGCGCACATCGACCGCGCTGGTGCTGTCGCCGCTGAGCAGCCGGTGATCGCCAAGGATCCACAGATCGCCGGTCCGTGATGCCGGGTTGCGCGGGGGTTCGGGGATGGTCACCGGGGGCACGGAGCCCCCGACGCCACCTTCTTCACTGTCCCCCTCCGGCACGAAGGCCAGCAGCTTGTCGAGCTCGCCGTCGGAGAATCCGACCAGCGACAGGTCGAAATCCTCCGCAAGCAGGTCGTTCAGTTCGGCAGACAGCAGCGCCTCGTCCCAAGTCCCGAGTTCCGTCAGCTTGTTGTCCGCGATGCGGTAGGCCCGGCGCTGCGCGTCCGTCAGATGGCCCAGCACGATCACCGGAGCTTCCGTCAACCCGAGCTGCGTCGCGGCCAGAACCCGGCCATGGCCCGCGATCAACTCGCCGTCGTCTGCGACGAGGCAGGGCACGGTCCAGCCAAACTCGGCCATGCTGGCAGCAATCTTCGCGACCTGATCCGCGCCATGGGCCTTCGCGTTTTTCGCGTAGGGCTGAAGCTTGGCCAGCGGCCAGGTTTCGATCGCGTCCGGGGCAAAGCTCAGGGTCATGCGGGTCGGTTCGCCTCAATCGGGTGGACTCCGGACACCGGCAGCCAGCCTGGACTCCGCAAAGGGTCCAGCGGCCACCGGACGTTTCCGGCTCCAAGAGTTTGTTTTATTGTGGTTTTCAGCAGATCGCGGGTGGATGCCCGCCGGGGTGGCTTCCCAAAAAACCGGCCCTGTCGCTGGCGATATTGCGCGCTTCGCCCGCCAGCATACGAATGTCGCCAGGAAGGAACCGGAAACTGCCTTGGGATGGCCCCCCGCCGGACCCTCGCTGGATACCGGGGTCCAGAAGGCCCCCGTCAACGCAAAGGGGAGAGCGAGCTTTCCAGCGCACTCTCCCCATCTTGCCTTCGGAATAGCATGGATCTGTTGCAGATGTCGAAGGAAAAAGTGTTGCAACACATTGGAGTCACTGCGCATTCAGCCGCGCAGCGATCTTGGTCAGCGCCAGTTGCCAGCGACGCCAGGCGGTCGTGCGGTCGCACCCCATCTCGCCGCTGATCTGCTTCCACGGCACCCGGGCCGCGCGGGACCAGACCAGCTTGCGCTCCGCCTCCTCAATCCAGAGCACCCAGTCGAAGGTCTGCTCGAGCCGGGTGATCGCGGCGGCCGAGGGCCAGACCCGCATCGGCTGCGGCTCCATCGCCGCGATCTCGCGGCTCGTCCGCACGATGTCGGGCCATGTGTTGAAGTAGCCCTGCGCCTCTACCGGCGGCAGCTTGCGCAGGGTGCGGAACGCCTCCTCGAAATGATCGGCGACGCACTCGGCGGTCCATTCGCGATCAGCCATGGCGCGCCTCCCTGTCGGAAGGGCGCGGGCCGTAGAGCTTCTCGCCCAGCTGGCGAACCAGTTCACGCTCGGGCCAGGTGAGGCGGTCGTCATCGGCGGAGACCGCGAGGACGCCCTGTTCCTGCCAGCCCTCGCGCTTGACCTGCTCGGGATCCCGGCGCCGGCCGCCGTAGCCGTGGGGATGCCATCTCATGCGACACCCCCGTTCGTCTCGATCACCCAGAGCAGCAGCGCGATGGCGTCGGCCTCGTTGTCGTCGGCCGGGCTGAAACCGCGGGCGCGGACGGCGGAGACCATGGTGGCCTTGTCGGCATTGCCTTTGCCCGAGGCGTGGCGCTTGATCGTGCCGACCGGAACGCCCTCATAGGGCACGCCGCGCAGCTCGGCCCATGCGGTCAGCGTGGCCATGAGCCCGCCGTAGATGTGGCTCGCGTCGGTGCCCGCGTGGCGGCGGACCTCCTCGAACCAGATCGCGGCGACGGGCCCCGACAGCCGGTCGATCTCGGTCAACCAGTTGGTGAAGCGCAGGTAGCGCATGCCGCCGCCGTCGAAGCGGCCGGGGCGCAGCGAGACGGTGCCGCTGGTGATCAGGCCGTCATGGCCGCGGATCGCCCAGCCGGTCGAGGTGCCGAGGTCGAGCGCGAGGATGCAGCGGTTGCGGGGCGTGTCGAGCGGCAGCGATTCAAACCTTGCGCCGTCGCAATTCGGGATCAGAGTCGGCTGAGCCATGATGGGTCTCCTTTGCCGGTGGCCTGTGGTGGTGGAAGACGACGGCGGTCTGGTGCTTGGCGGTACGGGGCCGCCGTCGTCGGATCGGGAA
>PHEQ01000059.1 GCA_002842985.1 Alphaproteobacteria bacterium HGW-Alphaproteobacteria-1 | reverse complement strand
TGACGCGTGGAACTTCTTCGCAAACGATCAGCAACGCGTCCGTTCTATCAGTGACCGAGAATATGCCAAAGCGGTCAACTCATAGGGCCGTTGGTATAACTTATTGATTTCGCATGTTCGAGAAGCTCAAAACCGGTTCCCACTTTTGAGCAACATGCTCTAATAGATATACCGGATCTGATCGCTCCAGTAGCGTTCCACCCGGCGCAGCGCGGTGGTGACCTGATCGAGCCCGTCGGGGCCAAGCACACCGCGCCCTTCAAGCCCCTCGGCGTGGCGCTCGAAGAGGGCGGCCACCACATCACGGATGCTGCGGCCCTTCTCGGTCAGGCGCACGCGCACGGCGCGGCGATCCACCTCGCAGCGCTGATGGTGCATATAGCCCGCCTCGACCAGTTTCTTGAGGTTGTAGCTCACGTTGCTGCCCTGATAGTAGCCGCGCGATTTCAACTCGCCCGCCGTCACCTCGTTCTCGCCGATGTTGAACAGCAAGAGCGCCTGCACGGCGTTGATCTCGATGACGCCGACGCGCTCGAACTCGTCCTTGATCACGTCAAGCAGCAGCCGATGCAACCGTTCGACCAGCGCGAGCGCCTCAAGATAGCCGGTGACATAGGCGGCGCGCGAGGGGGGCGTGCCGAGGGGCTTTTCAAAGCTCATCCAATTCTCCCTTGCGATGGGTTCGCAAGGGAAGTTGCGGCAAAAGCGCCAATAATCGGTTAAATTGGATGCCTTATGTCTAAAATCCGCGTTATTTTCGCGAAAAGGCGTGCCGCGCAATGTCATCGATCAGGGGCGCGAAGCGATCGGGCGCGACCCCCTGACCGGTCACCCACTGGTAGAGGTCGTGATCGTTCTCGGACAGGAACGCATCGAAAAGATCGAGCGTGGGGGCGTCCATCGCGCCAAGCCGTGCCTCGGCGTAGTGGCCGAGTATGATGTCCATCTCCTTGATTCCACGCCGGTTCGCGCGCATCGTCAGGCGGCGCAGACGGTGCTCCGGGCTTTCCTCACTCACCGGCTTCCTCCATCAGCTTGGCACGCAGGATCTTTTCCAGCCGCGCCAGACGGTCGGTGGAATAGACAAGCTGCGTGCGGATGTCGCGGATTTCGGTCAGCAGGCCGGAGATATCTGGCGAAAGCTCACCCATGGCGGGCGAATCGGGGCCTTCGCCCTCGCCCGACAAGAGCCACAGCAGCGACACGTTGAGAAGCCCCGCCATCATCGAGAGCTTGTTGGCGCGCGGCTCCGAAAGGTCGTCCTCCCAACCCTTGAGCGTCTTGAGCTTGACGCCGAGGCGCTTGGCCAGGTCGCTCTGGCTCATGCCCGTACGCTCGCGCGCGCCGGCGATGCGGTCACCAAAGGTGGTGGCGTCGGGGTCGAACCAGTGCTCTTTGGTCTCGGTCATTGCTTTTCCTTTCCGGCGATCGTCCTTGATCGTGGTTCAGGCGCACCCTATGAGGTTTGGAAGCGAAATTCAAACCGGAGCCGACCATGATCCGCCTTTCCGCGACGCTTGACCGGGTCAAGCCCTCGCCCACCATCGCCGTCACCACCAAGGCGCAGGAGCTGAAGGCGGCGGGCCGCGACGTGATCGGCCTTGGCGCCGGAGAGCCGGATTTCCCCACGCCCGCCCATATCCGCGCGGCAGGGATACGCGCCATCGAGGAGGGTAAGACCAAATACACCGCCGTCGATGGCATCCCGGAGCTGAAGGCGGCAATCTGTGCCAAATTCAAGCGGGACAACGGGTTGGATTACACCCCTGCTCAGGTCAGCGTGGCCTCGGGCGGCAAGCAGATTCTCTATAACGCGCTGATGGCGACGCTTGATCCCGGTGACGAGGTGATCATTCCAGCGCCCTATTGGGTGAGCTATCCCGACATGGTGCTGCTCGCGGGCGGCGAGCCGGTGATCGTCCCCGCAGGTATCGAGACGGCGTTCAAGCTGACGCCGGAGGCGCTCGAGGCAGCGATCACGCCGAAAACGCGGTGGTTCATCTTCAACTCGCCGTCGAATCCAACGGGCGCTGGCTATTCGCGTGCCGAGTTGAGGGCGCTCACGGATGTTCTCATGCGTCATCCCCATGTCATGGTGATGACCGACGACATGTATGAGCATCTGGCCTATGACGATTTCGAGTTTTGCACCCCCGCCGAGGTGGAACCCGCCCTTTATGACCGCACACTGACCTGCAACGGGGTTTCCAAGGCTTATTGCATGACCGGCTGGCGGATCGGCTATGCGGCGGGGCCGCAAGCCCTCATCGCAGCCATGCGCAAGATCCAGAGCCAAAGCACCTCGAATCCCTGCACCATCAGCCAATGGGCCGCCGTCGAGGCGCTCAATGGGCCGCATGATTTCATCGCAGAGAACAACGCCGCCTTCGTGCGGCGGCGCAATCTGGTGGTGGGGCGGCTCAATGCCATTCCCGGCATCGACTGTCCCTGCCCCGAAGGCGCCTTCTATGTCTATCCCTCCATCGCGGGGCTGATCGGCAAGGTCAGCGTCGGCGGCGCGCGGATCGTAACGGATGAGGATTTCGCCACGGCGCTTCTGGAAGAGACCGGCGTCGCGGTGGTCTTTGGCGCGGCCTTCGGGCTTTCGCCGCATTTCCGCATCAGCTACGCTACCTCGGACGAGGCGCTGAACGAGGCCTGCGGGCGTATCGAGGCATTCTGCACCGGGTTGCGGTAAGAGGGGCATATGGCGGGCGATCTGCCGGACTACTATTTCCGCGTCCGCGAGAACGGCGCTTTCGTGTTTCGGGTCGATGCCGAAAACCGCCAGCGACGCATCGACATGGAGCAAATCGCCACCGTCAATATCCGCAAGGGCGAGGTCAAGGCGCATGGCGAGCGCGCGCTGACCCCCGAGGACATGGCCGCAATCAACGGCTGGATGGAAGAGCGGCTCAAACTCCTGGAATACCGCGATATCGACGATATCCTGCGCGCGGTCGATTACCTCAACACCACGGCGCATTGGGTGCAATCCAAGGCCACTGATACTCAGCTTGACCAGGTGACCGATGCGCTGCTGCTGGCCATGCACGATCTGCGCACGGTTCTGGTGCGCAAGAAGGCCGACCGCCTGCTCAAGGACGGCTGACGCCGCGCGCGATCACCTCGGCCGCGCGCGCGAGGCCCCCCTCACCATGCGGAATATCAAGCGCCACCAGCCCCGCCTCGATCGCCCCGAGCGCGCCAAGGATCATGTGCGCGTTGACATGCCCCATATGCCCGATGCGGAAAAACCCGTGCCAGGCCGGATCGCCCGGTTCGGCCATCCCCAGCCCTATGCCGAGGGTCACGCCCGTCTGGTCCTGCACCCATTGCCGCAGGGCCGAGCCATGCGGCGCGCCGATCCGGAGCGCGGTGACGGCGTGACTGCGCAAGGCCCGGTCGGTGACGTTCATTTCCAGAGGGCCGGTGCTGCCCCAGGTCTCGCAGGCGGCCCAGATGGCGCGGGCAAGGGTCTCGTGGCGGTCCCAGATTGCCTCGATCCCCTCGGCCTTGATCAGGTCGAGCGCGGCGCGCAACCCGTAGAGGTGATGCGTGGGGGCCGTGCCGCCGAAATACTGGTAGAACATCTCCGGGTCGGCGCGATGCGTCCAGTCCCAGTAGCGCGTCACGGAACCGATGCGCTTGCGCGCCTCTGCCGCCTTGTCGGAAAACCATACGAAGCCAAGACCGGGGGGCACCATCAGGCCCTTCTGGCTGGCGGCGATGGTCACATCTACGCCCCAGCCGTCCATCTCGAACCGGTCGCAGGCCAGCGAGGCGATGCAATCGGCCATCAAGAGTGCCGGGTGGCCCGTTGCGTCAAGAACGTCTCGCAACGCCTTGATATCGTTTCGAACCGAGGTGGATGTATCCACATGCGTGGCCAGCACGGCGCGGATCGTATGGCCCGTGTCGGCGCGCAACGCCGCCTCGACGCGGTCAAGGTCAATTGCGGCGCGCTTGCCGAAATCGAGAATTTCAACCTCGATCCCCTGACCGCGCGCCACATCGGCCCAGCCATGGCCGAAACGGCCCGTGGCAGGCACCAGAACCCGCTCGCCGGGGGCGATCGTGTTGGCCAGCGCCGCCTCCCATGTGCCGTGGCCATTGCAGATATAGATGGCCACGCGGCCCGCCGTGCGGGCCACGGCGCGCAGGTCGGGCACAAGGCCCGCCGTCATCTCGATCAGTGCGCCCTCGTAGATATTCGGCGACGAGCGGTGCATGGCGCGCAGCACCTCTTCGGGCATGACCGATGGGCCGGGGATGGCAAGATAGGCGCGGCCGTTGGCAAGGCTCATGGGGGCGTCTCCAGAGGGGGTGTCCGGGCGCGACATTACGCCGGTTTCGGGCGGCGTCAACGGGGGCGCGCCGCTTAGCCGCGAAAGCCGGTGGCGACCACGAATTTCTCGGAACTGTCGGCGCGCGAGGCGGGCGGCTTGACGTTGGCGACCTTGTCAAAGCGCTGTTTCAGCAGCTTTTGCAGCTCACCCTCGGCCCCGCCCGCAAGCACCTTGGAGACGAATGTGCCCCCCTCTTCGAGCACGTCGAAGGCGAAACAGGCTGCCGCCTCACACAGAGCTATGATGCGCAGATGGTCGGTCTGCTTGTGCCCCGAGGAGGCGGCGGCCATGTCGGACATGACCACATCGGCCTTGCCTCCAAGCCATGCCTTCACCGTCTCGTCGGCATCGTCTGCCATGAAATCGAGCTGATGAATCTCGGCGCCCGCCACCGGCTCGACCTCCTGCAGGTCGATGCCGAGAACCAAGCCCTGCCGCTTGCCGGATTGGTCCCCAAGCGCGTTGACGCGCGGCACAGCGACCTGCAACCAGCCGCCCGGAGCGCAGCCCAGATCGACCACCCGCGCGCCCGGCACAAGAAAGCGGTATTTGTCGTCCAGTTCCATGATCTTGTAGGCGGCGCGCCCGCGATAACCCTCTGCCTGCGCGCGTTTCACGTAAGGGTCGTTCAATTGCCGTTGCAGCCAGCGTGTCGAGGATGAGCGCCGCCCGCGCGCCGTCTTGACCTTGACGGTCAGGTCGCGCAGCCCGCGCCCCGAGGTGTTCTTGCCGTCCGGGCCCTTGGCCATCATGCCTCTCCTTCGTCGAGTACGCCATCGGCGGCCATCTGTGCGTAAAGCATCCCCTCGCGCAGGCCGCGATCCGCAACCGAGAGCCGGTCCGTGGGCCAGCAGCGCAAGAGCGCCTGAAGGATCGCCGCGCCCGACATGATCAGCGTCTGCCGGTCTTGCCCTATGCGCGGGTCGCGCCTGCGCCCGGCCGGTCCAAGGGTCAGATAGCCCCGGATCACGCGGTCGATCTCGTCGCTGGTCATGGTCATCCCGTCAACCTTGTTGCGGTCATAGCGCCTCAGGCCGAGATGGCTGGCGGCGACGGTGGTGACGGTGCCAGAGGTGCCGACGATCTGAAAGCCGTCACGCGACGGCTCGTCCTTGTAGGGGGCGAACTCGGCCAGGTTTTCCTCGAAATACCAGCTCATGAGCGCAAAGCGCGCGGCGTCATCCTCGACATCGCGGAACTGTTCGCGCAACGTGGCCACGCCGAGCGGCACGCTGATCCAGTCCACCACCCGGGCGGCGGGGCCGGGGGCGGGGTTGTTAAAGCCGAGATGCATCCGCATCATGGCACGCCGTCTGTCGGCGGGGGGCAATTCGCGCAGGTCGATCCAGACAAGCTCGGTCGAGCCGCCGCCGATATCCACCACCAGAAGCTGTTCGGTCAACGGGCTGACCAGCGGCGCGCAGGAGACGACGGCAAGCCGCGCCTCTTCCTCGGGCGCGATGATGTCGAGCCGCAACCCCGTCTCGCGCTCGACCCGGCTCATGAACTCGCGCCCGTTGGTGGCGCGACGACACGCCTCGGTGGCGACAAGGCGCATCCGCGTCACGCGATGGCGGCGCAACTTCTGATGACACACGCGCAGGGCCTGAATGGTGCGGTAAATCGCGGCACGCGACAGACGACCAGAGCTTTCCAGCCCGGTCCCGAGCTGAACCGATTTCGAGAAACTGTCCACCACATGAAATTGGCTGCCCTCGGGACGGGCAATCAACATGCGACAGCTATTGGTTCCAAGATCGAGCGCCGCATAGAGCGGCGGGCGATCCGGGAGGCTCGGCGCGGGGCTCTCTACCGGCTTCGGGATAGCGCCCGCACCAATCGGACGCTTGGGCGTCATGACGTCACGCCCTCCATTACTAGTTGTGTTCAGCGTAGAGCGAAGCGCCCTCCCGCGCAAGGGGCCTGCGCGCGCCTCAGGCCGGTTTGGCGGTGGGGTCGCGACGTTTGTCGGCATGAAGCGCGCGACCGCGACGCACGCCGTCGCGCGCCCCCACCTCACTCAGCCAGCGGGCGAAATGCCGCTTGTCTTCCAGCGTCTGCTGCTGCCCCTCCCAGAGCGAGCACCAGCCCCAGAGCGCCATGTCGGCGATGGAGTAGAAATCGCCCGCGACGTAGTGATTGTCCGTCAGTTGCCGGTCGAGAACGCCGTAAAGGCGCGCAACCTCGCTTCGGTAGCGGTCCTTGGCGTAGGGGATGTCTTCCTTCGCGAACTTGAGAAAATGATGCGCCTGACCGGCCATCGGCCCGACGCCGCCCATCTGCCACATCAGCCATTGCTCGACCGCGATGCGCTCGCGTTCGGTCTCGCCCAGAAAACGCCCGGTCTTGCGCGCGAGATAGAGCAGAATCGCGCCCGATTCGAAGATGTGGATCGGCGCGCCGTCCGGCCCTTCGGGATCGGTGATCGCGGGGATGCGGTTATTGGGCGAGACGGCGAGAAAGGCGGGCGCGTGCTGATCGCCTGCGCCGATGTCGATCAGGTGGCAACGATAGGGCAGGCCCATTTCCTCGAGCGCGATGGACACCTTCCAGCCGTTCGGTGTGGGCCAGTAATAAAGGTCGATCGGGTCTTGCATGGTGTCTCTCCGTCCGGCGGTCCGGGTTCAGAATGACGGTTTGCGGCCCATTGGCAAGGGAATTTCGGGCATGATCCGCGACCAGCGCGGTGCCGCGCGTTCGGGAAGGGCGGCGCGTAACTGCGCCAGCGACAGCCGCTCCGGTGCGCGCAGCAGCGCACCGTAGAACGGCAGCGCGCCGGGGCGGGTATAGGGCGACCAATGGCAGATGCGCGTGGCGGGCGGCGCCACGTCAAAGCCCGCACGCGCCAGCACGTCGAGCGTATCGGGGTCGTCGAGTTGCAGGGTCAGCACATTTGCCCCGCTGGGCAGCGCAAGGCCAAGGCTGCGGTCGCCACGTGCCGGGGCCGGGACCAGACATTCGAGCAGGAAGTCGAAGACATCGTTCTCGCGCGTCGTGACGTTGATCACCTCTGCCGCGCGTCCGGCGGGGCTGGCCAGGGCCTCGGCGGCATGGTGGCCGAACTCGGCCCCCGCCAGCAGGATCACGCGGTCGAGGGCCCCCGGTTGCAGCTGCGCCAGCGCCGAAAGCACCACCCGCGCGCCGAAGGAATGGGCGATGGCATGGACCGGGCGACGGGGCGCGCGGGCACGCAGCGCGCGGATCGTCGCGGCGAGTGCGGCGCCCGCGCGCGCCGCCTCTCGGTAGGCATGCCAGAGCGAGCCGCGCGCGTGCCAGCCAAAGCCGATGGCCAGCCCCTCGCCGGGGCGCGTGCCGTCAAATCCAAGGCCGCGCGGCCAACTGACAACCTTGAAACACGCGCGTTCGGGCGCGAGCGAAAAAATATGGCGATGTGGGCATTCGGTGGCATGGCCGGGGGCGTATTTGAACCCGTGAACCATCACGATGACGGGGCCGGTGCCGGTATCGGGCAGCGTGTCGGGCAGGTCGTCCCCGGCGTTCAGGTGAATGAGCGGCATGGTCCCCAACCCCCACAACATCTTGTGGCAAGGCATTAACCCGGATAATTCAGTGCGCCCCGATGGCGCGTTTCACCAGTGGAGGAAGGATCCACCCAGATAGTTGTCGATAGGTCTGGTAGCTGACGAGCGAT
>PHEQ01000021.1 GCA_002842985.1 Alphaproteobacteria bacterium HGW-Alphaproteobacteria-1 | reverse complement strand
GAAGCCTTAAGCTGAAAAATGATGTGTGCTTACCCCGTATCATCCAGAAATCACGTAATAATCATGTGCTGAAATGGTGAAGAAAATGCGACAGTGGTTCCTGCCCGGTCCGATGGACGAGGAGCCAGATTATCTGCCGCCCGGACCTAGGGCAGAGCTTCGTGAAACCGCAGTCCTCGACGATTGGCGGAAGGCAGAGGCGGGCAATGCCGCGCGTCTCGCCCGTGTGGCTGGCCGGATCGGCGCGCTGGACGACCGGCTGCGCCGTGGCCCGAAAGGTTGGCGGCACAGGCTCGCGCTGATGGAGGCGGCAGACCTCAGCTGGTTTGTAGGCGACCGAATTGGCCCGGATCGGCTGGCGCTCTGGAAATCCATGCGCTTGTCCGGCGTGCAGGACGACACCGCGGCGCTCGCGCGTGTCGGATGGGCAGTGCGGCGTCTTACAGGCGGCCTTGGACCGGAAGTGGACCTGTCCGCCTTCCTCGACCGCCGCGACCCCGAGAACCTCGGCGTTGAAGCCGAACCGTTCGCGGAACGCGCGGGCGGTTGGCTCGATCTTATGGCGCAAGCCGCCGATCTTCACCCAGTCACGCGCGCTTGCATGGGCTTCCATCTCTGGAGTCTCGCGGGCCTCGGGCAGCACGGCGACCGGATGGAAGCGGCGGTCACAGCCGCACGGATCGTGGCCAGTGAGGGCAAGGGGGCGCTCTTCGCGCCTTTGGCCATGGGCGGGGCAGGAGGATTGCGCTCCGGTGGCCCACCCGCTGACCGTCTGTCTCGTTGGCTTGACGGGATGGAGACCGCATGCCTGACCGCAATGCGTCACCTCGATGATATCGAGGCATGGTCGGCGAGGGCGGAAGCCGAGATGAGCCCGCTTTCCGGCCGCACGCCCCCGGCCTTGTGCGCGGTACTTACCGAATGGCCGCTCGTGTCCGCTCCGATGGCCGAGGCCCTGATCGGCGCCAGCCGGGCTGCCATCCAGCGCAACCTTGCTTGGATGGAAGCGCGTGGTCTGATCCACGAGATGACGGGGCAGGGGCGGTATCGGATGTGGAGGGTCGCAACTTAAGCCGTGCTCTTTGTCGGGGGGCCGACAGTTTATGTTAGAGTCAACGCTTCTGTCCGCCAAACTTGCAGACAATTCGCGCATCGAGCCCACTTTGATGAATTTTGCTCGAAGCACGAATGTCCGCATGGATGAAAACGAACCGCCCGTGTCCAGTCTTCGTCTCTTGCTGCGGCTTATAAATGCGTGGCCCAGCGAGGATGGCTCTCGTCAATGATCAAGGCATGGCTGTGCCTGCGATGTCCCCTTAGGTGGGGATGGTCGAGTGGCAAATTATCGTGGGTGTGCTCAAGCTCAACGGGATCGCCGGACGGCCAGAGTTTCAGCGCTGCGAGCATTCCGAAGGCGGCGATGAGGGCCAGTCCGATCAGTGCGGGAACGACACCATAGACTGTCAGCAGCCATCCCGACAGCGGATAGGTCACAAGCCAGCAGGCGTGGGACAGCGCGAATTGCGCCGCGAAGAGTGCCGGGCGGTCCCCGGCGTGGGCGGAACGGCGCAGCAGTCGGCCGGAAGGGGTGAGGACAGCGGAATATCCGAGCCCCACCAGCAACCAGGCTGTCAGAAGGATGGACCAGCCAAGGCCCGCTCCAAGGACCGTCAACGCCAGACCGACCAGAGTAGCCACCATCAGCGTGGCTCCGCCGAACATCACGGGCCGGTCCGGCAACACATCGAGAACACGCGGCAGGACCAGCGCGGCGATCATCGACCCTGCGCCGAAGGCGAACATCGTCCAGGCCAGAGCACTTTCCGAAAGGCCGAGCGAGCCGCGCACAAGAACGACGGTATTGACCAGCACCATCGCACCTGCCGCCGCCGCCGCGAGGTTCAATGCCAAGAGCCCGCGCAAGCGGGGCGTGGCCAGATAGATGCGGATGCCGCGCGTAGTGCGGTCATAGACACCGCGCGGCTCGGATGGGCGGGGACTGGGCAGCACGACCGAAACAACCAGAAGGGCCGATGCGGCGAAACCGAGGACCGTGCCGAGGAAAAGCGAATTGTAGGACATCACCGCGAGCAGAAGGGCCGCCAGCGTCGGGCTGACGATGTTTTCCAGATCGTAGGCCAGCCGCGACAGCGACAGCGCGCGGGTATAGCGCGCCTCTTCGGGCAGAACGTCCGGGATCGTCGCCTGAAAGGTCGGCGTGAAGGCGGCGGAAGCCGATTGAAGAAGGAAGATCAGGACGTAGATCTGCCAGACCTCGGTCACGAAGGGCAGTGCGAGCGCGACACCGGCACGCACCAGATCGAGCGTCACCAGAAGCGCGCGGCGCGGCACGCGGTCTGCGAAAGCCCCTGCAATGGGCGCGATGCCCACATAAGCAACCATCTTGATGGTGAAGACTGTGCCGAGGACCAGCGCCGCCCCGTCGCCCGAAAGATCAAAGGCGAGCAGGCCGAGTGCGACTGTGGCGAGTCCGGTACCCAGAAGGGCTACGACCTGTGCCAGAAACAGGTGCCGATAAGTGCGGTCGGAGAGAATATCGAGCATGGTCAGCCTCAGAGATATCGGGCGATCGCCCGCAACTCGGCGCGATCAGTTTCAGAACTTTCAACGTCGATACAATGGTCCATGTGATCATGGATCAGCGCACGCTTGGCGTTCGTCACGGCCTTTTCGACCGCTTGCATCTGCTGAGCAATCTCCAGACAGGGTTTGCCCGCCTCGATCATTTCGATCACGGCGCGCAAATGGCCGTCAGCGCGTTTCAGCCGGGCGACAAGGGCGGGATGGGTTGCATGGACTGGATGTTTTGTCATAAAGTAGTTCTATCCCCCCCGGGAGGATAGAACAAGATGGTGCCACGACGCACCACGCTAGAGACGGGCAGACGGGCAGATCCTATGGATACCTTGAGGACAGTTGTAAACGCCGCGTTTGCGACACTCTTATGTTTGGCCGTACTCCTCTGGTCTGTGGTGCCCGCAACCTCGCACGCACCCTCAGTCATCGGCGTCCTTCAAGAGCACGCAGAAATGGTTGCTGAGCACGGTCATTCGCATGGACTGGAAGAAGACCTCGCCTGGGCCATGCATGGACATAGCCATGACAGCATCGATCACGATCACAGTCAGGCGGTCGTGCCTGGCCCCGACCGATCGCCGCACCCGCTCGATATTTATAGAGCCGCATGGCCGTTGAGTTCGGCCACGTCGAACACCTTGCAGACATACCAAATCGAAAGACCTCCGCGCGTCTGATCGACTGCGTGCCAACAGCGCGCTGCATTCGATCATCAACACATATGCGGAGTTCAATCCATGAATACAGTCCACCAGGGCTGGACCGATCCCGGCATACGCCGGATCGTGATCCTGTCCTTCATTGCCCTTTCGGCGCTCGTCCTGGGTGCGGAAAACGCTCTTGCCCATGCCGTCACAGAAGGTGACGCAGGCTATATCCAGGAAATCTGGGGGGTGAACATCATCCCCTTCATGTATCTCGGCGCCAAACACATGGTCACGGGATACGATCACATCCTGTTCCTGCTCGGCGTCGTCTTCTTCCTCTACAAGATGAAGGATGTAGGCATCTATGTCAGCCTCTTCGCCCTCGGGCACTCGACCACGATGCTGGCCGGTGTCTGGTTCGGCTGGGGCATCAACGCCTACATCATCGACGCGATCATCGGCCTTTCGGTCGTCTACAAGGCGCTCGACAATCTCGGGGCTTATCAGCGCTGGTTTGGGTTCCAGCCGAACACCAAGGCCGCAACGCTGATCTTCGGCTTCTTCCACGGCACGGGCCTGGCCACGAAGATCCTAGACTACGAGATCGCGTCAGAGGGCCTACTGGCCAATCTTCTGGCGTTCAACGTGGGCGTCGAGCTTGGCCAGATCATGGCGCTTGCCGTGATCCTCATCGTCATGGGCTTCTGGCGGAAATCCCCAAGCTTCTTCCGCCAAGCCTACACCGCCAACGTCGTCATGATGTCCATGGGATTCATCCTCATGGGCCTGCAAATCACCGGCTACTTCGTAGCCACCTGAGAATTTAGGAGACCAAAATGTTTAACGCAAAAAAACCGAGCCTTGATGAGCTTCCCAGCTCCGCGCAGCTTATCCGTTCCACTGCCATTGCGGCGGCCAGCGCCGTTGCGATCCTTGTGACCGTCGTGCTGCCTGCCGAATACAACATCGACCCGACCGGGATCGGCGGGGTTCTCGGGCTGAGCGAGATGGGTGAGATCAAAGCCCAGCTTGCGGAGGAGGCCGAAGCCGACAGGCTGTTGGAGATCGAAGCCGAAGAGCAGTCGAGCCTTATGAACGATATCTTTGGACTTTTTGTCGGCACGGCATATGCACAGGACGCCGAAATCTGGCGTGACGAAACCACCTTTACGCTTGCACCCGGCGACAGTGCCGAGTGGAAGCTGGTCATGGAAGAGGGCCAGACGGTGGAATACCGAATGCTGGTCGATGGCGGTCGGGTGAATTTTGACATGCACGGCCACGGCGGCGGCAATTCGGTGACCTATGAAAAGGGCCGCGGTTCGACGGGCGACGAGGGCGAGATCATCGCGGCATTCGACGGCGAACACGGATGGTTCTGGCGGAATCGGGACAGCCAGCCCGCAACCGTGACTGTCCAGGTGCGCGGCGAATACACCGAATTCAAAGACGCAAGTTGACACAAGGGCAGCCACCCGCATGAAAAGATGCGGGTGGTTGCCTGGCTCCGAAACAGACCTTGGATGAGTCCGCAGTCTCGCCTCAGATTTTCCCCCGAAACCAACCTCGGGCATCTTTTGGCCAATCAGTGAGTACCCGCGTGGCAATGTCACGCCTATGTTACGGGATACTTCTTGACCTCCCCCTACTGGAAGCTTGCATAAGGATCGCATGATCTGCGTTTTCCGCCTCATTTTGATTCTTGCATTGAGCTTCGGTGCCGTGGTTGCGCCGGATGTATCGGCAGCGAATGCGGCTGAGGCAGCAATGGCTCAGATGGTGGGCGCTGAAAGCGGGGACGACCATTGCGGCGGATGCGATCCGATCGGATTTGCTGACGGGATAACCTGCGAGGGTGGGTGTACAGTCCCTTGTGGCGCGGGAACTACGGCCGGTATCGTAGCTCGTACGTCAGCGATGACGCTTGAGATGGCCTTCGGTGTTGTCATCCCGGTCGCGGGACCTGTGATCCCGATTGGCGCGGTTCCCTCCCTTGATCCATTTCCTCCCAAGCTGCCTGTCTGAACCTGATAGCGGCCTCGCTTGTTGCGGGGCCTGACCGTTGCCTTGGCCGAAGCTGGCTGAGTGCGACCCTTTCAGATCAAGGCAGAAGTAATGACCCTCAACAGACTGATTTCACGACGGCACGTGCTGCGCACCGGTGCCGCTTTCACGGCCATATCCACTCTGTCACCGGCACGAGTAGCGATGGCAGGTCCGACAGAGGACCCATTCTTGCTACGCGCTGCGGCCGGACAAGCCGCCCTGCGACCGGCACCCTACGGCCCTACCGACGTCTGGAGCTACAACGGATCCCTCCCCGGCCCCGAGATCCGGGTGCGGCAGGGAGACCGAATTCGGGTTCTGGCCCGGAACGGGCTAAATGAAGGGACGACGGTCCACTGGCATGGCATTCGCACACCCAATGCGATGGACGGTGTGCCGTTCCTGACACAGGACCCGATCCCGGTCGGTGGCGAGTTTCTCTACGAATTCGATGCGCTGGACGCAGGTACATTCTGGTATCACCCGCACCAGCGCAGTTCGGAACAGGTCGGGCGCGGGCTTTACGGGCCGCTGATCGTCGAGGAAGCAAACCCGATCCGCGTGGATCGCGATTTGACCTGGATGCTCGATGACTGGCGGATGACCGGCGACGGACAGATTGCGACAGATTTCGGAAGCCGGCACGACGCGATGCACGGCGGTCGTATCGGCAATTCCGTGACGATCAACGGCCAGATCCCTGACCGTATCGCGGTGCGATCCGGGGAACGCATCCGCCTTCGGCTGGTCAATGCAGCGAACGCGCGGATATTCGGGCTGGATTTCGGGGGGCTTGCGCCGGTCGTGGTCGCTCTGGACGGTCAACCCGTGTCACCTCATGTACCAGACGATGACATCGTGGTGGTCGGTCCGGCCATGCGTGTCGATCTGGTGATTGATATGACCGGCAAGCCCGGAGAGAGCCTGACCATCACCGATGTCTTCTACAGGGATCTGGAATACCGTCTGGTCGATCTCGCCTACGGGCCGGATCGGTTACGGGACGCGGTCCCGGACTGGTCGATGGAACTGCCACCCAACCCGCTGGCCGAACCCGATATGCAAGCTGCCACGCGGCATCAGATCATCTTTAATGGCGGCATGATGGGGCAGATGATGATGGGCGGCGGCATGGGGTCCATGATGGAGCAGATGCGCGAAGGCAACATGTGGTTCATCAACGGCAAAGCAGCAACGGGGCACATGATGGATCCATTGCTGGTCCTGCCGCAGGGCACGTCGCATGTGCTGCAGATGGACAATCGCACCGCGTGGCATCACCCGATGCATCTTCATGGACATTCGTTCCGTGTGATCACACGGAACGGGCAACCGACACGGCATCGCGAATGGCAGGACACCGTCCTGATGGCACCGGAGGAACGGGTCGAGATCGCCTTCGTGGCGGACAATCCGGGAGACTGGATGTTCCATTGTCACATCTTGGAACACCAGGCGGCCGGCATGATGGGCATCATACGTGTCGATCCTGGCACGACCAAAACCTGAAACAATCTCACGTAACGATCACCACGAAAGGAAAGAACCGATGAAGAAACTAATTGGACTTGCCAGTCTTGGCACCGCAGGTGCTGCCGCTGTCCTTGCAATGAGCCTGAATGCCGCGCCTGCAGCAGCGCAAGAGGCCACGCTCTACAAGAACCCGCAATGCGGATGCTGCGAGAGCTATGCGGACTACCTGCGCGAGAATGGCTTCACGGTCGAGGTAAAGCCGACCCATGATCTGGCTCAGATCAGCCGTGATGCAGGTATCCCGGACGATTTCCAGGGCTGCCATACGACCTTTCTGGGTGACTACGTCGTCAGCGGTCATGTGCCAATTGATGTCGTCAACAAGTTGCTTGATGAGCGCCCGGACATTGCCGGTCTGACACTTCCCGGCATGCCGTTGGGATCGCCGGGTATGGGGGGCGCGAAGCAGGAACCGTTCAAGATTTACACCGTCGAAGAAGGTGTGAACCCGACCGTCTATGCGGTCGAATGATTAATTGCGCGGACTGGTGCGATCCCGTGCCTGACCGGTTTCAAGGGAAAACAAAGGATGAAGTGCATGATGATGGATGGTGGAATGATGGGTGGCGGCATGATGATCGCGATGGGACTGGTTTGGTTACTCATCGTGGCGGTGCTGGTGCTCGCGGCAATCGCCTTGGTCAAATACATCCGCTCGGACAGCGGAAAATAGAAATGCGCCAAGATGCGGAATGAGGGCGACAGCAACGGCGACGGCCTGTTGTCGATGGGGATTGGTCTGGGGGCGTGCGTCCTGCTTGTCGTGGCATCGATAGTAGCACTCTCGTTGTATTTGGATAGCCAGAAGAAGGCACAAGCGACATGAAAAACACCATTAGGCTCGCCGCGGTCTTGCTCGCCACAACGGTCTCTCCCGTTTCGGCGGAGAGCGACTTGCGCATGGGCGAGCGTCTCTATCAGGAGAATTGTGCCAGTTGCCATGGCGCAAACCTGGAGGGGCAGCCTGATTGGCGCACCCGATTGCCGAACGGCAGATTGCCTGCCCCGCCGCATGATGCGTCGGGTCATACCTGGCATCATACGGACCGCGTATTGTTCGACATCGTGAAACGCGGACCGGCGGCGATTGTCGGGGCCGGTTATGAAAGCGACATGCCCGGATATGAGGGCGTACTGACAGATGACGAAATCACGTCGATCGTCGACTACATCAAGAGCACCTGGCCCGACAAAGAACGTGCCTTTCAGAGTGAGCGGACCCGCGAGGACCAGCAAGCAAAGCCATGACCAGCTATCGTGACAATATGACTGTTCCCACGCCCCGCCGGAGAAATCTCGGCTTTGTGCTGGTGCCCGTCGTGGCTTTGGCCCTTATGGTCCTGTTTGGCTGGGGGCTTTTCAGCGAGGGCGATGATCTGCCGTCCGCGCTTATCGACAAGCCCGTACCGGAGTTTGCACTCGCTCCGGTGCTCGGCCGCGAGGAAGGTCTTTCGACGCAGGACCTGATCGGCCATGTTTCGCTGGTGAACGTCTTCGCCTCGTGGTGCGTGCCCTGCCGCGCCGAACATCCGCTATTCATGGAATTGAGCGCCACGGGCGAAGTGCCGCTCTACGGGATCAACTACAAGGATCCGCCCGAACAGGCGCGCGCCTGGCTAGACGAACTGGGTGATCCCTACACCCGCATCGGGGCCGACATAAACGGACGTGCGGGCATCGAGTGGGGTGTTTACGGCGTGCCTGAAACCTATGTCATCACGTCCGACGGCACCATTGCCTACCGCCATGTCGGCCCCATCACGCGAGCGATTCTGGAGGAAACCCTTTTGCCGATCGTCCGTGATCTGAAAACCCAAGCCGGCAAGGAGCCAACGCCATGAAATATCTAAAAACGGCGCTGCTCGTCTGGGCATTGTCCGTCGGCGCTGCGTTTGCCGGGCCGCAAGGCTTCGCACTGCACGACACGCCGCAGCCGGTGATCAATGTGCGCTACGAGACCGAGGACGGCAGCCGTGGGGACATGGAGGATTTTCGCGGCAAGGTGATCCTCGTGAATGTTTGGGCAACCTGGTGCGTGCCATGCCGGGAAGAGATGCCGACGCTGGATGCGCTTCAGGCGGAACTTGGCGGCGACCGGTTCGAAGTGGTCGCCCTGTCCATCGACCGGGCCGGATCGCCCGTCGTGCGGCGTTTCTACGACGAGATCGGTGTCACCAATCTCAAGATATATGTCGACAAGACCATGCTGTCGATGACCGCGCTGCGCACCGTCGGTCTGCCGACAACGATCCTGATCGACGCGCAGGGGCGGGAGCTTGGGAGACTGGTCGGCCCGGCCGAATGGGATGATCCCGAGATGGTCTCCTTCTTGCGAGGCTTTATCGAATAAGCGCCCCTGAAAGAGCGCCGCCCGCCCTTGACCGCCCAGTTATCAGAATGACCAGTACTCAAACTTCAGAAGGATTTTCCGGATGACCGACATATCATCTTCCAACGATGCGGGTGCCGCCGACATCGAAAGCGCAGGCAACTGGCCCCGGTGGTTGACACGCAGACGATTGCTGTTCGTCGGTGCGGCAACCGTGATGGGCGGCGGCATGGCTCTGAACTGGGGATGGCTCACCGCGATCGGGCTCGCGCCTGTCCTGGTCTCACTGGCACCCTGTGCCGCGATGTGCGGGCTTGGTCTGTGCATGAAGGGCGGGTCCGGCGGGAAATGCAACGATGCGGGTAGTGGCACGCCCGATCAATCCGAAAGGTGATGCAGTTGATTATCTATCTGACCCGGCGCGCCGCCTTGGTCACACTTGCGGCCACGATCTCCTTTCCGGCCTCCGCCAATCATCCGGGTGAAAATCTGGATGCGCGGATGTTCGAGATGGAGCCATACTTCCAGGCCATCGACGCAGCACAGGCCCCGGATTTCGAGTTGCGGAATGCGGAGGGCAATCCTGTGCGCTTGGCGGATTTCAGCGAAAGGGTCGTCATCCTGCATTTCATCTACGCCAACTGCCCGGATCTCTGCCCGCTCCATGCGGAAAAGATCGCGGCGGTCCAGGCTTCGATCAACGACGGGCCGATGAGCGATCTGGTGCAATTCATCTCGATCACGACCGATCCCGTGAATGACACGCCGGACGTTCTGCGCGACTACGCGGACCGGCATGGGCTCGATCCGAGCAACTGGGTCATTCTGACCAAACGGCCCGATCAGAGCGACGACGCGACGCGCCTTGTGGCGCGGGACTATGGGCTCGAGTTCACCACGACCGCCGACAGCGACATGATGATGCACGGTGCGGTCACCCATGTCGTGGATATCGGCGGGCGGTTTGCCGCAAAGTTCCATGGCATGGATTTCAAGAATGTGAACCTGATCCTCTATGTCAGCGAGTTGATCAACAATGCCCAGCATCGACGCCGGGAACGCAGTTGGTGGGACCGGGTGACAGGGGTGTTTCAATGAGTGTCACCGCGACTGGCGTCAGGCTGTCCTCGACAGACGGAATTTCACTGACAGCCCTGCGTCGGTATTTTTCGGTAATCATCCCGGCCAATCTGGTCTGGGAGTTCGCGCACATGCCGCTCTACACGATCTGGAACGAGGGCACCTGGGGTGAGATCGTCTTCGCTGCGGTTCATTGCACGGGTGGCGACATCCTGATTGCCATGAGCGCGCTGGTGCTCGCCTTGATGATGTCGGGCCGAGGCTGGCCCATTGTCGCTTCGACGCGACGCTCGGTAACCGTCCTGACGGTGGTGTTCGGGTTGGGATATACGCTGTTCAGCGAATGGCTCAACATCGTGATCCGCGCGGCTTGGGCCTATTCGGACCTGATGCCGATCATTCCGGTCCTCGATGCAGGGCTGTCGCCCGTGCTGCAATGGATCGTAATCCCGCTGATTGCCTTCTGGTGGGCATCACGGCCCTTTAGCGGACATGGAAACGCATGATGGATATTTCCGGCATCGGCATCTTCGCGGCCTTTCTGGCGGGGGCCATTTCGTTCCTGTCGCCCTGCGTCCTGCCACTGGTTCCGGGCTATGTTTCCTACATCGCTGGCCAGCCGGATTTGCGCACGACACGGTCGGTCGGTCTGCGGGCGCGCGCCGGGGCACTGGGCCTAAGCACCTGCTTCGTTCTGGGGTTTTCGACGGTTTTCGTCGCCCTCGGGGCCGGGGCCAGCGCGATCGGATCATTGCTGCTGACATGGCGCATCGAGCTGAACTATCTGGGCGGCGCGATCATCATCCTGTTCGGACTGGTCATGTTGGGCGTCTTTCGTCTGGATGCCTTCTCGCGCGACACCCGCTTCACACTCGACATTCCGGGGGGTCGCCCGCTTGGAGCCTACGTCCTGGGCTTGGCCTTCGCCTTTGGTTGGACCCCCTGCATCGGACCGATCCTTGGCGCGATCCTGACACTCAGTTCGACTTCCGGCGGTATGTCGGACGGAATCTGGCTGCTGTCGATCTATTCCGCGGGGCTGGGCGTGCCGTTCCTGTTGGCCGCGCTGTTCACCGACGCCATCGCCGCGCGGGTCAGACAGATCGGCAAGGCCGGTCGCTGGCTCTATAAGGGCGCAGGCGTCGCCATGATCATCATGGGCGTTGCCATCATGACCGGCCAATTGTCCCGGTTTGCCTACTGGCTTCTGGGAACCTTCCCATTCTTGGCCTCAATCGGTTAGTCTTCCTCGGCATTCCTGATGTGAAGCCAGATCAGTGCTGACCCGATGACGAGAAAGATCAGGTTGAGGAAGAACGTGTAATCGATGCTGAACCGGACCATTTCCTGAAGCGACGGCCGCTCGGTCGGGATCATCCCTACGAGAGCGAACAGGTAATGCACCGTAATTCCCGCAGCGACCATGCACAGGTACAGCAAGCCTGAAAGATAGAGCGCATACTGCCAGCCGTAATACTTTGCGCGCACCCAGATCACCGTGGCAGCAACAAGATCGGCTCCGAGAAAGGCGATCACGCCTCCGAACGACGCGTCGCGCGACCAGAGCATCGCGGCCAGGGGGACATTGCCCATCGACCCGATGAAGGTGAAGAAGGCCACGACCGGTGCCACCAGCGCGTTTTCAAGAACGATCAGGAAGCCCGGCGCGTCCTGCGCACCGCCATCTCCGACCAGAAAGATCGCGTTCCAGAAGCTCTGCGGCACAAAGACGGAAATGAAACCCGCGACCGTGAAGCCGAAGAGGATCTCCTTCCAGACCATCTTCCATTCCATGAAGAAAGCGCGGGCGATCCGGTCCCATCCTTCGCGGGACAGCAGTTTGTCGCGGAACGAACCCTTCATGGTCTGGTCCCTCTCCATACCTTCGTCGGACTGGGCCTTCTCCGCATGCTCTTTTGCGCTTTCGACAAACGACCTTGGAAGCCATATCAGGGTGAGGGCATAGGCGTAGATCGTCATCAGGATGCCAAGCATGAAATTTGCCACCATGAATTTCCAGCCCAGCAGGACCAGAAGGACGATTCCAAGCTCGATCACCAGATTTGTCGATGAAATCAGGAAGGCGATCGAATTGACCGGATGCGCACCCTTCACGAGGATCGAACGCGACGCGGCAAGAGCCGCGAAGGAACAGGACGATGACACAAACCCAAAGAAGCCGGCAATGCCTGCCTTCCTGGCACCACGGTCGCCAAGAACACGCGCCATCTGATCCCGTGTCACGAAAATCTGGATGCCTGCGGAGATGATATACCCGAAGATGAGCGCCCAGAGCGCCTTCCAGAGCATGCCCGCCCCGGTCGTGAATGCTTCGATTATCTGGTCCATTCAGCTTGACCCTTTTTCGCAGTGCTGTCCGACTTGCGCATCTATCGGGAGAACGAGTCCGAGGGATATGAAAACGGCACCCGCCTTTCAGCCGATCAGATAGACCCTAATCGGCATCCAGATCCCCATGACCATCATCATCAGGTTCTCTGTGAGCGAGACAAAGCCGAGCGGTACGTTGCTGTCGCCGCCGACGCAGGCGCACTTCAATTCACGCTTGTCGATATAGACCGCCTTGAAAACCGATACTGCGCCAACAGTGCCGATGAACAAGGCCACCGGTGCCGAAAGCCAGGTCAGCGCCCCAGCGACCATGAGGATACCTGCGAAAGCCTCTCCGAACGGATAGATTTTGCCATATCGTACCCACCGACGCGCCAGCAGGTCGTAGTTCAGGAACATGGTCGAAAAGCTTTCGACATCCTGAAGTTTTTGTACGGCCAGAAAGCACATCGAGATCGAGATGAACCATTCCAGGGCGCGCAGGGTGAAAATGTTCTCGAAGCTGTACCACGACAAACCGAGCGCCATCAGGAACGCGACGGCAAAGATCGTGATCACGGGCTGGTAGGACGTGTCCGAGCGTTCGTCTTCCGGCGCATCGATGCCGAAATGGACCCGAAGGTCGTCATATCCGCCGATCCGCTCTTCCCCGATCCAAGTTTGCGGGGTGGTTTCGACGCCGTGCTCTTCCATGAACGCGTCGGTTTCCTCACGCGTGGTCAGATGGTGGTCCTCAACCTCATACCCTTGCCTCTCCAGCAAGTCTTTGGACTTCAGACCGTAGGGGCAGAGGTGGCCCGGCATGACCATGCGGTACAGCGTCGCCGACTGCGCTTGTGTGCTTGAATGGTGCTTCATGTCATGCCCCGCAACTGTAGAATCCCCGGAATCCGGCGGTCAGACCGGCATCGAGCTCGATCGTCAGAGTCGCATCGACCGGTTCGGTACCTGCGGTTTCGAGCGCAGCACCGTCTTGGGGAACGCCAAGGCGGATCGACAGGCCTTCTGTGCCCAATTCGCCGGCTGCATTCTGTTCGACCCGGACGAGATCGCCGCTCAGCTTGACGAGCCCGACGGCTGCGCCATCGATCTCACCCAATGCCAGTGAGGCCGGACTGCCGGTTGTATAGTTGAATGTGCACGCCGCGCCATTCGGCAGAAGCTGCGCGATATCCTCCTTCGTCAGGAAGCCGGGGTCGAGCACTGCGACGTTTGCTGTTGACAGGGCTTGATCCAAGCTCACAATACGGGGGCTCTCGACACTTGCAGTCTCGGATGTGTCGCCGGATGCATCGATATCGTTGATCAGATAGCGCATCTCCGCGATTTCCTTATCTTGCGCATAGATGATCTCGTCCGCGAGCTTGCGCACGCGCGGATCCGAGATATCGGCGCGGCTCGATGTCATGATCGCGATCGAATGGTGTGGGATCATCGCGCGCATGTAGCTGGTATCGCCCACCGTGACCTGGCTTCGTACGAGCCAGAGCGAGGCGGCGAACACGACGACGGCACCGCTGAAAATAGCGGCATTTACGGTCTTGCTCGAATACATTGAAAGCATGAACGCCAACATGATGATCGCCATCGTCGCACCCATCAACAGCGCCATATAGGCTCGGGTTTCGGACCAGAAAACATGGGTCAGAAGATAGGTGTTGAGATACATCAGCCCGAACATCACGACCGTCGAGGTCGCGATCATGGCGGTAAATCTCCAATATGACATGACGTGCTCCTTTCGCTTGTTCCATCCCCGTTCAGAACATCAACAACCTTCCAGCGATGGAGGGTTCCAACTCTTTTGGGATGAGGTTTTGTGGCGCTCCTAATCCATCTTTCTCGTGACCACGAGGAAGATTGTAGAGGCCGAGCAGCTGATGAGGAGAAAGCCATTCAGGGCCTCGATGCCGGCAAGAAAGCGCAAATGACCCGTGGGATAAATATCGCCAAGCCCCAGAGAGGAGTAATTGACGATGGAAAAGTAGAAAACATCCATGAATGAATCGACGTTGTCTTGAGCGAAACCGCCAATACCTAAGAACTCGCCGAAACTGAAACCCAGTGCGTAAAGCCCGGCTTCACCTATGTGGGCGGTCGCGAGTGTATAGAGGGCAAATAAGAGGCGGCTTAATTGTGTGAATGGAGTGCGTTTGGTGGCCGTCATGACGAAACTCATCGCACGGACATGCACAAGTCCGCTCAAACCGAAGAGCACAATCGCAAAGAGGATCGCCCAAGCCAAACGCTCGCACCCTACAACGCAGTATTCTTGAGTTGCTCTTCGCCGCGGTGTTTCGTTGCCAAATCGGCGAGGATTGGGCAATCCGGGCGGTGATCCCCGGCACAGGCGTCCACTAGATGTGCTAGCGTCGCGCGCATTTCCTTCAGCTCCGCAATCTTGTCGTCGATCCGTTCAAGATGCTGCTCGGCGATATCCTTGACTTCGGCGCTGGCGCGTTTTTCGTCCTCGTACAGAGCAATAAGGTTGCGGCAGTCTTCAATGCTGAAGCCGAGCGCCCGGGAACGGCCGAGAAACGCGAGCTTGTGCGCATCGCTTTCACGGAATGTGCGATAGCCGTTCGTGCTGCGAAGAGGCTTCACAAGCCCGACATCCTCGTAGTATCGGATCGTCTTGGCTGGGAGGCCAGAAAGGGCGGCGACATCTCCAATATTCATGATCAGGTTCTCCTTATTCAGCGGCGACAGGGTTAGGGGATAGTAAAGTGGCCTCTTCACCACCGCGCGCTCTGGCTTCTTCCATGATGGGACGGACCCTGCGTAGCCGAAGGGCGTTGGTCAGCACGAAGACCGAACTCAGTGCCATGGCTCCGGCAGCCAGGACTGGCGAGAGCAACAAGCCGAACGTGGGGTAGAGCACACCCGCAGCCACCGGGATCAGCGCGACGTTGTAGCCGAACGCCCAGAACAGGTTCTGACGGATGTTGCGCATCGTGCGGCCTGATACTTCAAAGGCGTTGACCACGCCGCGTAGATCGCCCGACATCAGCACCACATCGGCGGATTCGATGGCCACATCGGTTCCCGTGCCGATGGCGATACCGACATCCGCATGTGCCAGCGCGGGGGCGTCGTTAATGCCGTCGCCGACGAAGGCGATCCGTCGGCCCCCTTGGCGAAGCTCGTTTAGTGCGGCCACCTTGCCATCGGGCAGAACGCCGGCGATCACGTGGTCGATGCCGGTTTCGCGTGCGATGGCATCGGCTGTCTCGCGCTTGTCGCCGGTGATCATAGCGACCTCCAGCCCAAGGCGGTGCAGCGCGCCAATGGCGGCCGCGCTGGCGGGTTTGACCGGATCGGACACGCCGAGGACCGCTGCAACCCTGCCATCCACCGCGGCAAACAATGCCGTGCGGCCCAGCACGGCCAAGCGGCCCTCCGCCTCGACCAGCGACCCGATGCTCAGTCCTTCGCGGACCATCAGGCGATCTGCACCGACAAGCACCTCGTGGCCGGCAACCTTGGCCCGAACGCCGTAGCCCGTGATGGATTCGAAGCTCTCGACGTCGTGACGTGCCGCGTTCTCGGCCTGGGCCGCGCGCACGATGGCTTCGGCGATGGGATGCTCGGACTGCGTCTCGACCGCCGCCACCAGTGCCAGGATGTCGGCCCGGTCGACCCCGTCGGCCAGGACCATATCGGTCAGTTCGGGGCGCCCTTGGGTGACGGTGCCGGTTTTGTCGAGCGCGATAACATTCACCGACGTCAGTCGTTGCAGCGCGTCGCCCTTGCGGAAAAGCACACCCATCTCGGCTGCGCGCCCAGTACCGACCATGATCGAGGTCGGCGTGGCCAGTCCCATGGCGCAGGGGCAGGCTATGATGAGAACCGAGACCCCGGCCACAAGCGCGTAGGACAGGGAGGGCGAGGGGCCGACCAGCAGCCAGACCAGAACGGTCAACGCGGCCAGTGCCATGACCGCCGGCACGAACCACAGCGTGATCCGGTCCACCAGGCCCTGGATCGGCAACTTGGCGCCTTGCGCCTGCTCCACCATGCGAATGATTTGCGCGAGCGTCGTGTCGGCGCCGACACGTGTGGCGCGGAACTGGAAGCTGCCGGTGCCGTTGACGGTGCCGCCGGTGACCGGATCGCCCTCGGACTTGGAGACGGGAACCGGCTCTCCGGTGATCATGCTCTCGTCGACATGGGCGCTGCCTTGCGTGACGTCCCCATCCACCGCAATGCGTTCGCCGGGACGCACAACGAGGATGTCGCCGGTGCCGATCCGTTCGATGGCGACGTCCTGCGGCTCCCCGTCCACTAGAACTCGCGCAGTGCGGGCCTGAAGGCCAAGAAGCTTCTGGATCGCGGCACCGGTGCGGCCCTTGGCGCGCGCCTCCATCCAGCGGCCCAGAAGGATCAGCACGACGATGACTGCCGCTGCCTCGAAGTAAACGGCACGGGACGCCACGGGCAGCAGCGCAGGCGCAAAGAGCGCGGTAAGAGAATAGAGATAGGCTGCGCCGGTGCCAACGGCGACGAGGCTGTTCATGTCGGGCGCGCCCTTCAGAAGCGCGGGGAAGCCCTTGGCGTAAAAGTGGCGTCCGGGCCAGAACAGCACAACTGTCGTCAGTGCGAACTGGATCATCCAACTTGTCTGGTGACCGATGGTGCGGCCGATCATCTCGTGCATCCCCGGCACTAGGTGTGCACCCATCTCGAGCAGGAAAACCGGCAGCGCCAATGTCGCAGCGAAGGCGGTCTTACGGGCCAGATCGCGCGCTTCGCCTGCCTTGCGGGCGCTGTGCTCCTCGGGCAAGACACTGTCCGCCGGTTCAGCAGGGTAGCCGGCGTCTGTGGCAGCTTTCATTAGATCGGAGATCTTCATCGCGCCCTCGACATAAGTCACGGTTGCGGTCTCGGAGGCGAGATTGACGTTGACCTCCAGAACGCCAGGCACTGCCGCCAGCGCCTTATCGACACGGCCGACGCAGGACGCGCAGGACATGGACGAGACGTTCAGGCGAATAGTCTGCGTCCGGAC
The DNA here is from genome assembly GCA_002842985.1 of Alphaproteobacteria bacterium HGW-Alphaproteobacteria-1. GTDB lineage: Bacteria > Pseudomonadota > Alphaproteobacteria > Rhodobacterales > Rhodobacteraceae > Roseovarius. The sequence continues at coordinate 33,047 of PHEQ01000021.1, read as the reverse complement.
GGGATAGCCGGCCCGATCCAGCGCGTCGATCAGCTCCGGTATCCGGGTTTCCGAGTCGATTCGGACCTGCGCAGTTTCGGCCGCAAGGTTCACATTGACTTCTTCGACCCCGGGCAGCGCCGAGAGCGCGCGCTCGACCCGACCGACACATGATGCGCAGGACATGTTCTGGACAGAGACCCGCAGGTCTTGTGTGACTGGCATGAGCGTCTCCTTCGTCTCTGGGTAAGATATCTAGGGCTTCCACCAACTGGAAGGTCAAGCTTTTCAGAATATTTTTTTGCCCTTGACCTTCCTCCGCTGGAAGCGCCCACCTGAAGATAAGAGAGAAGGAGACGTATATGAGCAGCTTCACAGTTCCGGGAATGAGTTGCGGGCATTGCACCGCAACAATTGACAAGGCGATTAGGTCTATTGACCCAACTGCGACCGTTTCGTGCGACTTGAGCACGCATACCGTTTCGGTCGAGAGTTTTCTCAGCGTCAGGGCGGTGTCGGAAGCGATCAAAAACGCAGGATACGATGTGTCGGCGCCAGCCGCGACCTGAATAACCCTTGGGACTGCAATTACTGGTGCAAAACTTGCCGGATCACGTACCCAGCGTCCTGTCGTGCCAAGTCGATTAAGCGCACTCGACCAAATGATTGTCCTTGGATGGGCGGTAACTCGATTGCGTCATACCTTCGCTCGACAACCAGTCCAACTTTTCCTCGACCTCAAGATATTCAGCGCCTTTCTCGGACGCGGTTCAGTTGCCTTCCTGCTGTCGCTGGTCAGCACTTCGTTCGGCTTGAATAGCGCGCTGACGCTCCGGCCACGTTGATTGGATGTAAGCGATGATGTTCCAGATTTCGGCGTCCGACAGCTGGTCGCCGAACCCGGGCATGCCGCTTTCGAACTCGACCCCTTGGAGGGCAAGAGCGGCCTTGCCGCCCAGCTTGGTGTAGTCAAACAGCACGCCATCGGGATGATGCCAGGTATGACCGGTTTCGTCATGCGGCGGTGCAGGCAGGACGCCATCTGGTCCGGCCGACCGCCAATCCGGCTGTCCTTCCAAATCGGCACCATGGCAGGCCGCGCAATATTCTCTGTAAAGATCTTCACCCTGTGCAATGTCGGCGGCTTCCGGCGTGGATTCGGTCAGCACACCGGCCGTGCTCATGAGCCAGGCTGCGGCTCCGCCACCGCCCAGAAAAATCACCGACAGCATCAGGTATCTTCGCATCACGTCACTCGCATCCATGTCATCATGCCGGCGGCCGCGTGGCTGAGCATGTGGCAGTGAAACAGCCAGTCGCCTGGATTATCGGCGACAAAGACAACGGTCCGCGTTTCGCCCCGGAACATCGTTATCGTATCCCGGAGCGGCCCCAATGTGGCATCCTCGCCGATTTCGCGGAAATGCATCCCGTGCAAGTGCATCGCGTGCGGGAAGGACGTGTCGTTGCTAATCTCAAGCTTGACGGTCTGCCCGAGAGCGAGACCGGCAAGCGGTGCATCGGGCATTCCGACGGTGCCGTTTAAGGCCCAGTATTCGTTTTCGTCGACCAGATCGCGGAAGGATTTCCGTTCACCGTTCAAGACCGCCGATTGCATCCGGCCCATCGCACCGCCCTCGATGTTAAGGCGAACGGGAACCGCATTGTCTAGGCCCGGAACATCCATATTCGCATTGCTCGGCAGGGCAGGGGGGTCATCCCGGCGTACGGCGGACGCCCGACCGGTCACGGTAAGGGCAACTTGTGACATACCTTCCCCATTGTCGAGGCGCACCAGATGGGCCGTTTCACCGGAGTCGGCAGTCACGTCGACGATCAGATCGGCGCGCTGGCCGGGGCCGAGAATGAGGGGTTCGCCGAGCCTCTGGGGTTGCGCCAGTGGCATCCCGTCCAACGCGATGGTCCAGCCTTCCATTCCGGCGATATCAACGACGAAGATCCGCGCGTTGGCCGCATTGATCAGACGCAGTCGAAGCCGTTCATTCTGACGCACATCGATCGCAAGACCGTACTGTCCGTTCGTCGCAACGAAATTTCCCATGCGGCCTGCGTGGCTGCGGGAATGCGCAGAGGTGAAGTCGGGATTGATCTGTGCGGTTTCGGGATCGAGAAGCCAATCGTCCAGGATCAGAACCTCCTCGCGATCCACTTCCGGAGCTTCCGCTTCCTCAACAATCAGCGCGCCGTAAAGCCCTCGGGCGACCTGTTCGAAGGACCTCGCATGGGCGTGATACCAATAGGTTCCGGCATCAGGTACAACGAAGTCGTAATCGAAACTCTCGCCCGGTTCGACGGCGGCTTGGGTCAGCCCGGCGACGCCGTCCATCGCGTTGTCGATCCGGATTCCGTGCCAGTGGACCGAGCTTGCCTGTGGCAGCGCGTTCAGTAACTTTCGCTGAACGCGGGCACCCTGCGCGATCCGCAACTCCGGGCCGGGCATCATGCCGTCATAGCCCCATATTTCCGTCTTTGGATAAGGCGGCGGCGCGAGCTGGACCGCGCTCACTTGAGCTTTGAATTCGTCAAATTGAGGCGTCAATGCGCGCCCCGCTCTGGGCAATGGAAGGACAGCGGCCGCCGAAGCGCTACGCAAAAGGAAATCCCGACGTATCATGTTCTCTCCTAGCCTTAAATAGTATGGAGCTCTGGCGCGCCCCGTCGCTTTGATCGTAGTTCGGCTGCGACACCCGTAAGGTGATTTTCTCTTCTGCTTTCAGCAACCTGATAGCCAGAAGATTGACCGACATCGCAGGCAAGTCGAAAATAGGGAGGAACCGAGTTTCGGTTTACACGACCGCGCCGAATTCCACCGAACACGTTGCCCTGCCGAGTCAAACTGCCGAGCAAATCATAGTTCAGGTCCGCGACGGTCCAGCCGCGCACGGCAAGAAGCTCTGGAAGAGTCGCGGTCGGTGGCGATTGGCCAACTTCCCGGTAAAAAAAAATTTTACCCTTTAATCTGTTAGAAAATGCCATTCGCTTCTTGGAGTTCCCGGACGAATTGCGTGACCATCTTGACATCAGCGTCTGTCAGTCCCTTGACCGGAGGCATATTCCCGAAATTCCAGTGATGCGACCGGACACCGTTTTTCGCCGCCAAGACGAAAGCCATGTCCGAATGATGTGAAGGCTCATAGATCTTGTGCACAAGTGGCGGCGCAACACCATTCTGACCTGCTGCGTTGGCGCCATGGCATTCGGCACATTTCGCCTCGAATGCGCCTTTTCCGATCTGTGCATTCGCTGACAGGTCCGTCGGCACCGAAACCTCCACGATGGGTGCCCCTCGGGCCACGCCGCTTGTGTCCGGTGGCACCATCGAGTGACCGGCCGACTGTTGCCTGGATGGGGCCGCGTTCCAATAAACGGCGAGGCCCCCGATCAAAAAAAGGGCCAGAATGGCCAGAAGCATCTTGTTCATTCTTTACTGTCCCTCGCGAGAACCACTCTGCTCAAATCAGCTTCACCTGCGTTCCCAGAGCCGTTCGTTCAAAGACTTCCTCGATATGTTCGTTGTAGAGGCCAATACATCCGTTCGACGACTTGCGCCCGATCTTCCGAGTATCCTGCGTTCCGTGGATCCGGTAATACTGCCAAGACAGATAGAGCGCACGGGTGCCCAGCGGATTGGCGGGGTCTCCGCCTGGAATAAGTGCTGGCCATTCGGGGTTGCGCTCACGCATCGACGGCGTTGGCGCCCAGCTCGGGTTCTCCCTTTTTTCGACAACCTCGGTATAGCCCCGCTTTGTCAACTCATCGGTCAGGGGAACCGATGTCGGATAGATTCGCATTTCGCCATCGGTGGTCCAATGCTGCAACACTTTCGTGATCGTATCCGAAATGATGATACCTTTGTCCAGGGACTCGAAATGGTCCCGCCACTCGTGCGTGCGGAAAGACGATAAGTTCCGACGCGTCGTTTCCACTCCCTGCGCCCGGAGTAACGACGGCGCAGCCAACGCGATTACGCCGCTCGCCGCAGCCAGTACGAAACGACGTCTATGGATTACAAAGGGTGCCTGCTCTACCATGGCATTCCTGCTACTGATTTCTTGCCTATCAGGTGTGCATAAACCACCTTCCAGCACTGGAGGGTCAAGCGAGCTCGTCTGACATAACAGTGAATTTTGTATCAGTTCGTAGCATCGCAAAAAAGTGCGCGCGAACCCGGCTGTCACCAGATCGTGATCCTCAAATATCTACCTTCGGCTTACTGACATCACGCGATTTGTTGCCGTGCCAAAATGACCTGAATGCGAGGCCTGTAAACACGAACGGCGCGCAATATGCATCCATGGAACATTGCAACCCTCATGGGCAGCACGGTTTGGAACACTGCGGTGTCGAAGCCGAAGGCGAAAACAACCTGTCCGATTTCCCAATCATTCGGCCGTTCCCTTAGTGGACACAGCGTTCCATGGCGGGAAGGTCGATAGTTAATGATTCATAGTTCGGTGGGCATCAAAAGCATCAGCCTTGGCGTCACAATTCGAGTTTCGCCTTGCGGCGCTCGTACTCCTCTTCGTCAATCTCACCTTTGGCATAGCGTTCGCGAAGAATCTCGGCCGCGTCGGATTTGCCGCCTGAGCGGGACCCGGCCGAGAACCCGCGGACGGCCAACACGATCAATGCGATGATCGCCCCCCAGAACAACAGCATCATCAAACCGCCAGCCATGCCGAATCCACCTCCCCACATCATGTGACCGAAACCGTTGCCCCAACTGTCCGCAGGATCGGCGAGCGCGGCTCCGGCGGACAATACTAGGGCTGACGGGGTTACAGCGGATACCATTTTTATCATGAGGTGTTCCTTTCTTGCTGATCAGGTTCTGTTTCGAGTGGTAAAGTGACGGTCACGAGAAGACCGCCTTCGGTGCGGTTCGTCAGCGCTACGTCGCCGCCATGGGCCCGCACAATCGTTCGCGCGATCGACAGGCCAAGACCGGTCCCACCGGTTTCGCGCGAGCGGGATTTTTCGAGCCGGAAAAACGGCTCGAACACTTGCTCGAGTTCGGCTTCGGGAACCCCAGGTCCGTTGTCGGAGACCCGTATCTGGACGTATTCGGCGTCATGTACGAAGGTGACCTCCGCCCCCCCGCCATAGCGCTGCGCGTTCTCGATGATGTTGCGCAGGGCGCGGCGCACCGATTGGGGACGCAAGCGAACGCTTATGCTGTTGGCTGTATCAAGGGTGAAGCCGTCGATCATGTCGGCCTGCAACTGCTTCAGGTAGGTTTTCAGATCCACCGTCTCGTAGACTTCGGAGCTGGCCATGCCCCGTGCAAAGGCAAGCGTTGCATCGACCATCTCCTGCATTTCCTCGATTGAGGCGACAAGACTTTCACGCGTTTCGTCCTCGTCCACCATCTCCGCCCGCACCCGCATGGCGGTCAGCGGAGAGCGCAGATCATGGCCCAATGCCGCAAGAAGTCTTGTCCTGTCCGCGACGAAACGCGTCAGTCTCGCCTGCATCCGATTGAAGGCCTGCGTGAGGCCGCGCACCTCGCTCGGACCGATCAGTGGCAACGGATCGACGGCTTCCCCCTTTCCAAGCCTGTCGGCTGCGCGCGAAACGCGCAGAAGCGGTCCGGTTAGCCGGGTCAGAAGAAACCAGCAGGCCGAGACTAGAATGATCGCCGCCGTGATTCCGAAACTGACGATTGAAGCCCATGGCCACTGCAACGGCGGCCGCTCGAACCTTGTTCCGACATTCAGCCACTGCCCGTCCGCCAGGGCGATCGACAGTTGCATTTCGATCGCGGAAAGCTCGCCCCGCATCATCGCGAGATGCATTTCGGCCATCTCCGGCGCGAGATGTGGCATCGGCGGAATGCCTTGCTCGACCTCGTGCAATTCCACGCGGATTTCTCGATCGTTCGCGCCACCTAGTAGTCCGCGAACGCGCGCCTCTACGGCTCCACCGTCTGCATGGCTTTCATGATCGACAGCGGGAATGTCCGAAAGATCGAAACGTACCAAAGGGGAATTCGCCGCTCTCAGGATCGCCTGCTGCAAGGACTCCGGCGCCTCTTCGAGCAAGAGCGCGACGTTCGCGGCCCGGCCTGCCGCTTCGAAACCCAAGGCGGCGCGCACGGCGAGACCACGCTCGTCGACGAACAGCCACAGGCTGATCGTCTGTGCGACAGCAAGCGCCGCGACGATCAGCAGGACCAACTGCCCACGAAGATTATCGAAGGGGCGCGGCATCAGCTCAACTCGTGGACATCGGCAGCCAGGCAATAGCCGCCGCCGCGCACAGTCGTGACGATGCGCGGCCGCGACGGATCAAGCTCGATCTTCCGGCGCAGTCGGCTGATCTGATTGTCTATGGTCCGGTCAAATACTGACGCTGCGCGGCCTGCCGTCAGATCGAGCAACTGATCGCGGCTGAGGACAAAACGAGGACGTTCCAGCAGGACGGTCAAAAGCTTGAATTCCGCGCTGGTCAGATCGATTTGCTCACCGTCCTCGTTCGAAAGTACCCGACTGTCCGTGTCCAGAATCCAATGGGCAAATGCGATACGTCGGCCCGAAAGTGTACCTGCATAGGGTTCGGCTTTCGTCGAACGGCGCAGGATGGCCTTGATCCGGGCGACCAGTTCACGCGGGTTGAAGGGTTTCGCTAGGTAGTCATCCGCGCCGATTTCAAGGCCAACAATCCGGTCGGTTTCCTCCCCGAGCGCGGTCAACATCAGGATCGGAACGGATCCACTTGCCGAAAGTCGGCGGCACACGGAAAGACCATCTTCCCCCGGCATCATGACATCGAGGACGATGAGGTCGTACTTGCCGTTCGCAAGCTTCGCATCCATGTCGACCGCGTCGCGCGCGGACGTTGCGCGCATCCCGTTCTTTTCCAGGTAGCGCGTCACGGCATCGCGGATTTCGCGGTGGTCATCGACGACAAGAATGTGCGGCGGTTCGCTCATAAGCCTTCCTTTAGATGAATGCCGGGTGCTTTCCCGAAGAGATTTGTCACGAAGTGTAACAGGCCCCGCGTTTGCGACCTGCCGATACAAAACGCCTGCGCTCCCTGCATTCCTTCGCGACAGGCATCTGCCATATGTTCTGTATCGCAACACTGACACGAGGTAACCTAAATGAAACGCAATACTCTACTCGCTGCAATGACCCTCACTGCAACCGTCCTTGGCGGTGCCGCGTTCGCGGAGTCCCACCACGGACACGGCGGAAAATCCGGACCCGGTGCCGCGCAAGGAGGTGCCCCCGGCATGATGGGCATGATGGAGGGCATGGATGGAATGATGGATATGATGCAGCGCATGCATGGCAACATGATGGGCGGCGGCATGATGGGCGTTATGGGCCCGATGGGCGGAGGCATGACGAAGATGCTGGACGCTGATGGCGACGGCAAGGTCACTCCTGAAGAGATGCGCACGCAGCTGCAGGCCAAGCTTGCCGAATATGACGGCGATGGCGACGGCTCCCTCTCGATTGCAGAGTTCGAAACGCTTCACAGCGCGATGATCCGCGAGATGATGGTGGACCGATTCCAGCACCTCGATGCCGACGGTGACGGCGCGGTGACGGCGGAAGAGATGGTGGCGCCTGCCGAAATGATGGAACGGATGCAGATGATGCGGTCGAACATGGCGCAGTCGCAGGGTCAGCCCGGCAATGGCCAGGGCATGGGCGACGGCACCATGATGAACGACAATTGAGAGGTTCGGCGCCAGCTCTGACTGGCGCCGCTTCCCCAAACGTCTGATCCGAAAACATCCGGACGCAACACCAGACCGCGTCCGGACTTGCCAAGTCCAGGCAATGAGCAGCAACCACAGAAAATCCGAAAGGGAGAAAATCGAATTGGCCTATACCTATGATCGTGTCTTGAAAGATGTCGCCTTGGGCGACGCTGAAATGCGCGTCCGCGATGCATTGACAGAAAAGGGCTTTGGCGTACTGACCGAGATCGACGTGAAGGCGACGATGAAAAAGAAGCTGGGTGTGGAGATGGCGCCCTATCGCATCCTTGGTGCCTGCAATCCGGGCATGGCCCACAAGGCCATCGAAATCGAGCCGCGCATCGGCGCGATGCTGCCCTGCAATGTGATTCTGCGCCAGATGGACGGAGGCACCGAAATCAGCGCCATTGACCCTGTGGCCTCTATGCAAGCGGTAGAGAACGCCGAGTTGCACGAAGTCGCCGATCAAGTCCGCGATTTGCTCCGGGCCGCTTTGGACGCGGCCTGAAGTCTCTCTCGATGCCCTTGACCTGACATGAGGCGCAGATGAACCGTAACAATACGCTCACACCAACCGTCAAGACCGCCATCGCGCTGGCATTCGCGGCGGCCTTGCTGGTCCTTGCGTTCGGACCGCTGCCCGACACCCTGACCCGCCTGAACGGCGACAGGATCTCTGCTTGGGTCATGGCTGCAGGTATCTGGGGGCCAATTTTAGTCGTCGGACTGATGACGATAGCGATCGTGGCCACGCCGATCCCAAGTGCACCCATCGCACTGGCTGCAGGCGCGGCCTACGGCCACACCGTCGGAACAGTTTACATCGTTCTCGGTGCCGAATTCGGCGCTCTTGCAGCCTTCGTTCTCGCCCGGTTTTTGGGTCGGGACGTATTGCGGCAATGGTTTGGCGACAAGATCGATGTTGGCTGGCTTGGCTCTCAGAACGCGCTAACATTCACGGTTTTTATCAGTCGGCTGTTACCATTCGTTTCGTTCGATATTGTCAGCTATGCAGCGGGGCTCAGCCGACTGCATTTCTGGCGCTTCGGACTGGCCACGTTAGCCGGAATTATTCCTGCCAGTTTCGTACTCGCGCATTTCGGCAACGAAGCCGTCAGCGGAGACACCTCCCGTGCTGCCTGGGCTGCAATCGGACTGGGCGCTCTGACCCTGACCCCGCTCGTCTTCATCGGCGTCAGGGACTGGCAAAGATGTAGATTACGCCATGACTGATCGTGACGCACACCATCTTCTGAAACGAGCACCATGGATTGAGCGCCAGGGGCATTTCGGTTTTCGGTTCCAAAGCAAAGAACAGGGACTCCCTCAATGTTGACCGCAGCGATACCATTTCCGGACATCGGAACCGATCTGTTCTCGATCGAAATCGGCAGTTTCACATTCGCGCTGCGTTGGTACGCGCTGGCCTATATCGTCGGCATCCTCATCGGATGGCGCATCTGTCTGGCCGCAGTCAATCGCCCGGCACTCTGGCCCCCGGCCGGTCCGCCACTTGATCGCGAGCAGATCGAGAACCTTCTGACATGGATCATACTGGGCGTGATCGTGGGTGGGCGCCTGGGTTTCGTGCTGTTTTATCAGCCCGGCTATTACCTGGCCAACCCGCTGGAAATCCTCAAGGTGTGGCAGGGCGGCATGTCGTTCCACGGCGGTTTTGCGGGTGTAGGGATTGCGGCGCTGATATTCTGTCTTCGTCAGAAAAGATCCCTGCTCAGCACCGCAGACCTGCTTGCGCTGGCAACTCCGCCGGGGCTGTTTCTGGGACGGCTGGCGAATTTCACCAACAACGAGCTTTGGGGGCGGCCTACGGACGTTCCTTGGGCGATAATCTTTCCGGGCGAGGCGGCGCAAGTCTGTGACGGCATCACCGGGCTCTGCGCCCGACACCCTTCGCAGCTATACGAGGCGCTTCTGGAAGGGCTGCTGCTCGGAACACTCCTGCTCTATCTCGCCTGGCGGCGCGGCTGGCTGAAGGCCCCCGGTGCTCTGACCGGGGTTTTCCTTACTGGGTACGGCCTTGCCAGAAGCTTCGTGGAACTGTTCCGGCAGCCGGACATGCAGTTCGTGACCGCCGAGAATCCGATCGGTCACGCGCTTCATTTCGGCGAATGGGGGCTGACGATGGGTCAAGTGCTTTCCGCGCCGATGATCGTGACAGGACTGGCTCTGATTTTTTACTCCTTCAGTCACTTCGGAAGCGCGGCCGACCAGAGGCCAAATACCGTCGTGTGATTAAGTGGAGCCAATAAAAGGAGGAACTCGAATGAACAGCAATGTGGAAGAACAATATAGTGGAACAGCGACCGAGAACGCACTGGTCGAAGGGCGAAAAGCGTTTCTCGGCTTCCTCGCGAAACGGGTCGGCAACCGCGCGGATGCCGAGGATGTTTTCCAAGAGTTCTGCATTCGGGTGCTGACTCGCAAGGATCAGCTTCGCGACGTGGAACGCATGGATGCATGGCTATACGCGATCCTCCGGTCCACCATGAACGATCATTTTCGCAAAGCCACTCGGCGCAGCCGCTTGGCCGTAGCTGTCGCACGAGACCCACATCAGTTGGTTGCCGATGCGCCGGTGCAGATGGCGCGGCTGTGCACTTGTCCGAGCAGGCTGCTTACCGAGCTTCGTACCGTTGATGCCAAATTGATCCGGCGGATCGATTTCGGTGAAGAGGATCGGAAAATCGTGGCCGCCGATATGGGGTTGAACCGCAATGCCCTTGGCGTTCGGCTGCACAGGGCGCGCGCTGCTCTGCGCGAGGCGATCCAATACCATTGTGGAGCCTGCTGCCTGGAGGATCCCGATGATTGCTACTGCCCAGTCTAGCGCCGAAGCGATCCCCTACTGCGACAAGCAAAGCTAGGCGACGGAATCAGGCGAACAATTCAGGGCATTCACGGGCGCATTTGTTGGTCAAAATGATGTACACCAGATGCAGCGTTGCGAGCCCCGCCAGCAGGCAGAAAAACGAAATGTAGGCAAACTGGAGAAAGGCGATATCGATCACGATCACCGCCACCAGCGTCAGGGCGAAATGGCGCATATGTTTGTAATGCGACAGCGCTGGCGGCAGGGTGATAAGGGTCACATAGATCGTATTGGTCAGCCAGCGTGGCATCATGTAATCAAGCCACATTGATTTTTCATAGGCCAGCGACTGGTTGTTGATCTCGACCACGACCATGCTGCTGTTCAGCCCGTGCGGGATGTAAAGCAATAGACCGAAGGCCAGTCCGATCAACGCCATGAGGCGGAACAACCGCTTCCGAGGGCTGTCGTCCGGTTCCAGAACGTAGACCGAGTATGGCACCCAGATCGGCCACATGAACCAGGTGAAAAAAATGAACCCCATAGCTCCCCATAAGACCGTCAGGGGATCGTTTCCGTTCATGCCGACCCAGACAAAACCCTCGGTAAACTGTTGCAGTCCGGCAAAAAGCGGCATCAGGGCAAGCGGAAGATACCGTTTGTTTCGCCGCCACGCCACAATTGAAATGGCCGTGCCGCCGCCAACAAGAAAAACGCTGGCGGCAAAGCTGACTTGCGCGGACAAGCACATGGAATTCTTTCTCCGACATATTTTTTTGGGACGGCCCAAAGTGCAAACCTAAGGCACAAACTGGGCGTTGAAAAGCAACCGGCTCATTACGGGAGTCCTCTCGGCGCCGCTGACCACCCATTGCGATGGGACGGTCGCGGGCGCAGCTCAGTCGCGATTACCTCCCTGAGCACGAGGCCTCTGCGGAGACTTGGCGCGCCCCGTCGGCAAAGTATTCGAATTGCCGAGTTGAGGAATCGCCAGTGGCTTTCATGCAAATCAATGCCTTTCGGATGGAACTGTAAGGTTTGGAGACCGGCAACGTCTATTTACCTAAACGGTCGTTCTCGATCGCAAGGAAAATCGACAGGAGCCAACATTGAAAAAATTGACCCTTGAGGTCCGCGGGCTGTTCGAGGAACTCGATCATCTCGCGGTCGAACGCCATTTGTCAGCTCTCGGCGGCGTGCACAGCGCCGAAGCGAACCCGGCATCGGCAAGCGTGACAGTCCACTACGATGAGACGGCAGTGGGCGAGGAAGAGCTGCGCAACACGGTTGAGGCCTGCGGATTCCACTGCGCCGGGGAGCGGGTTCCGAACCATGTCTGCCACGCCGACCATCAAATGTCTGGCGCGGAGGCCCCGGCTGGCCACGACGCGATGGCGCACGAGATGGGCCACGGCGGTGGTATGGACATGGCCAGCATGGTCCGCGACATGCGCAACCGCTTCTGGGTGGCGCTGCTGTTCACCATCCCGATCTTCACTTATTCGCCGATGGGTGGCCTGTTCACGCCACCCGCGCCGCCCTTCGGGCTGGAACTGGATCTGTGGCTGTTCTTCCTGGGTAGTGCCGCGATTATCTGGCCAAGCTGGCCGTTCTTCGTCGCCGCCTGGCGCGCCCTGCGCAACGGCATCCTGAACATGGCGGTCCTGGTCGTGCTGTCGGTTGGCACCGGTTATGTGTTCAGCGTCGGGTCTACCTTCTTCTTTCCGGGCGTGCAATTCTACGAGGCGGTGGCGGTGCTGCTGGTGTTCATCCTGTTGGGTCACTGGCTGGAGATGCGCGCGCGGGCCGGGGCGTCCGCTGCAATCCGCGCACTGCTCGATCTTGCACCGCCGATGGCGACCGTTATCCGCGATGGGCAAGACGTTGAGGTGCCTACCTCCGAAGTACTTGAGGGCGAGATCGTGCTGATCCGGCCCGGCAACAAGATCCCGGTGGATGGCGAGGTTGTCGAAGGCGCGTCGCTGGTCGACGAATCCATGCTGACAGGCGAATCCATGCCGGTCAACAAGGCCGTCGGCGACACCGTGATCGGCGCCACCATCAACAAGAGCGGCAGTTTCCGGTACCGCGCCACCAAGGTCGGGGCCGACACCGCGCTGGCGCAGATCGTCAAGCTGGTGCAGGAGGCGCAGAACTCCAAGGCACCCGCCCAGCTTCTGGCCGACAAAGCCTCACAATGGCTGGTGCTGATCGCCGTCGTGATCGGACTTGCAACCTTCGCGGTCTGGTTCTGGTGGATCGGCTCTCCGCTTTTGTTCGCGCTGACGCTGACGATCACCGTCTTCGTCATCGCCTGCCCGGACGCGCTTGGGCTTGCTACGCCGATGGCGGTGATGGTGGGCACAGGGTTAGGGGCGCAGCACGGTATCCTGTTCAAGAATGCCGGTGCGCTGGAAGACGCGACCAAGCTTGACGTGATCGTCTTCGACAAGACCGGCACGTTGACCATGGGCGAACCGCGCGTGGTCGAGGTCGTTGCCGCCGAAGGCGGCGCGGAGGATGACGCGCTGCGGGCTGCGGCGGCCGTCGATCGCGGCTCGGACCACCCGCTGGCGCTCGCCATTGTCGAACGCGCGGCGGACCTCGACGTCCCGCAGATGGCCGAGTTTCTCAACCTCGAAGGCCGCGGCGCGCGCGCCGAAGTCGCAGGCAAGACCGTGCTGGTCGGCAATCGGCGCCTGATGGACGAGGAGGGTATCGACGTCGGCACCCTGACGGCGGAGGCCGAGCGCCTGAAGGGCGAGGGCCGCACGGTTGTGCATGTGGCGCAGGGCGGACGGATGCTGGGCCTGATCGCCATCGCTGATGCGCCGCGTCCGAGCGCCAAGGCCACCGTGGCCAAGCTGCGCGCACGCGGCGTCGAGGTGGCGATGCTGACCGGCGACAACGAAGGTACCGCAAGGCGGATCGCGGGCGAGCTGGGCATCGACATTGTGCTGGCAGATGTTCTTCCGGGCCAAAAGGCCGAGAAGGTCAAAGAGCTTCAGGCCCAGGGTAAGAAGGTCGGCATGGTCGGTGACGGTGTCAACGACGCACCCGCGTTGACCCAGGCCGATGTCGGATTTGCCATCGGTGCGGGCACCGACGTGGCGATGGAAAGCGCCGATGTCGTGCTGATGAAAAGCGATCCCTACGATGTCGTGGGGGCCATCGAGTTGTCGCGCGCCACCTTGCGCAAGATGCACCAGAACCTGTTCTGGGCCGTGGCTTACAACGTGGTCGCCTTTCCGATGGCGGCAGGGGTGTTTTATCCGTTGATCATCAGCCCCGCCGTGGCAGCACTTGCCATGTCGGGCAGCTCCGCGCTGGTGGCGGTCAACGCGCTGCTGCTGAAACGAACGCGGCTGGAAGGTATTGGTGCGGGCAAGAGTGGGTCCGCCAGCGGCGGCGGTCAGGGCGATGCGCAGGCAGGCCAGGTGCCGCTTCACGCCGGACACTCGCAGAAATCACATTGAATAAGGGGGACTTGAGATGTCTGACACATCATCGACCAAGACACCGGACGGGAAGGGCATGGCGGCGCGGTTTCCCACCGCGTATTCCATCCTGTTCGGCCTGATCATCGTTGTCGCGGCGCTGACCTGGATTATCCCTGCGGGCCAATATGACCGCGCCATGAACGAAGAGGTCGGGCGCGAGATCGCCGTGCCGGGTACGTATCAAACGGTCGAGCCCAATCCACAGGGGGTCATCGACGTCATGCTGGCACCGGTGGCGGGGTTTTATGATCCCGACAGCTATGCCGCAAATGCCATCGACGTGGCGCTGTTCGTACTGCTTTTGGGCGGCTTTCTGGGCGTGGTGAATGCCACGAATGCCATCGACACCGGCATCCAGACGGCGATGGTGCGGCTGAAGGGGCGCGAGATCTGGATGATCCCGATCCTGATGTCGCTCTTTGCCCTGGGCGGCACGACCTATGGCATGGCCGAGGAAACGCTGGCCTTTTACGCGCTTCTGATCCCGGTGGTGATCGCGGCGGGCTACGATTCCGTGACCGGCGTGGCGATCATCCTGATCGGTGCCGGGATCGGCACGCTGGGATCGACAATCAACCCCTTCGCCACGGTGATCGCGTCTAACGCGGCAGGCATCCCGTTCACGGATGGTATTGCGCTGCGGCTGGTCCTTCTGTTGGGCGGCCTCGCGATCTGCGTGGCCTACGTCATGCGCTATGCCTCGAAGGTTAAGGCCGACCCGGCCCGGTCCGTCGTCGCTGCGCAACGCGACAGCGACCGGCAGTTTTTTCTGAACGAGACGGATGCAACGTTCGAGGAGCCGAAGCTGAGCGGAACTCAGAAGCTGGTCCTGATCCTGTTTTTTACGACCTTTGCGGTAATGATTTGGGGTGTCTCGAGCCAGGGATGGTGGATGGCTCGGATGGGCGCGCTGTTCTTCGGCATGGCCATCGTCGTCGGGCTGGTCGCCCGCATGGGGGAGAAGAAGCTAACGTCGTCCTTTGTCGACGGAGCGAAGGATCTTCTGGGAGTTGCGCTGGTGATCGGTCTGGCGCGCGGCATCGTGGTGATCATGGAGCAGGGCCTGATTGCCGACACGATCCTGAATAGTGCCGCCGATACCCTCGGCGGCCTGCCGGAAGTCGCGTTCATCAACCTGATGCTTTGGATCGAGATCGGGATGAGCTTTCTCGTGCCGTCGTCGTCCGGCCTGGCCGTCCTGTCGATGCCGATCCTTGCCCCGTTGGGGGATTTCGCGGGGGTCGGCCGTGACCTCGTGGTGACGGCCTATCAATCGGCGAGCGGGCTCGTGAATCTGATCACGCCCACCTCTGCGGTTGTGATCGGCGGTCTGGCCATCGGGCGCGTGTCGTTCGACCGCTGGGTCGTCTTCGTCTGGCCCCTGCTGCTGATCCTCGTCGTCTTCATCTCGGCCGGGATCAGCCTGGCCGCCATTCTCTGATTAGAAAGAAGGAGGCATTCCAGATGTCTGAACCAAAATTGGGCGTTCATTCCGAAGCCGGTACATTGCGGCAGGTGATCGTATCGCCACCCGGCCTGGCGCATCGCCGTCTGACACCGGACAACCGCGAAAACCTGCTGTTCGACGATGTGTTCTGGGTCAAACAGGCGATCAAGGATCACGCCGTCTTTGCCGATGTCATGCGCGGCGAAGGGGTCGAGGTGTTGGATGCGATGGCGCTGCTGGGCGAGACGCTGGACATTTCCGACGCGCGCGCCTGGGTTCTCGACCACCGCATCACCCGCAATGACGTCGGCGTGGGGATGCGGGACGACTTGCGTGCCTGGATGGAGGGTCTGCCCGGCACGGAACTGGCCCGTTTGCTGGTCGGCGGCATCCGGGTGGACGATCTGCCTTTCACGCCCTCCGGCATGTTCGGCAGCTACCTTGGCCCCCACGGTTTCGTGCTGCCGCCGCTGCCAAATTTCATCTTTACCCGCGACAATTCAGCCTGGGTTTATGGCGGCGTGAGCCTGAACCCGATGCATTTCGCGGCACGGCGGCCCGA
Source organism: Alphaproteobacteria bacterium HGW-Alphaproteobacteria-1 (assembly GCA_002842985.1). Lineage (GTDB taxonomy): Bacteria > Pseudomonadota > Alphaproteobacteria > Rhodobacterales > Rhodobacteraceae > Roseovarius. The sequence goes on along the minus strand of PHEQ01000021.1, from coordinate 16,997 downwards.
AACGCTGCTGATGGCAGCAGTCTACCGGTTTTATCCGACATTCGCGGATCGAGTGCGGGTCTGGTTCGGCGATCCGACGCGGGAATTCGGGACGGCCACGCTGGAAGGCGGCGACATCATGCCAATCGGGCACGGTGTCGTCATGGTCGGCATGGGCGAACGATCGACCCCGCAGGCGGTGGGCCAACTGGCCGAGGCGCTGTTCGAGGGTGGCGACGTGACGCGGGTGATCGCCTGCCAGATGCCCAGTTCGCGCGCGGCGATGCATCTGGACACCGTTTTCACCCATTGCGGGGGCGATGTGGTGACCACTTTCAAGGAGGTGGCGGATGCGATCACCTGCTATGACCTGCGCCCCGGTCAGGGCAAGGCCGCGCTCGATATCCGCCGGGATGCGCGCCACATATTCGAGATCACCGCTGAAATTCTGGGCCACAAGAAACTGCATCTAGTGCCCACCGGCGGGGCCGACGCCGCGGAGCAATCGCGCGAACAGTGGAATGATGGCAACAACGTGCTGGCGCTGCGCCCCGGCGTCGTCATCGGCTATGACCGCAACGACGACACCAACGCCGCACTGAAGGAGGCCGGGATCGAGGTGCTGGCCATCCCCGGTGCCGAACTCGGCCGGGGCAGGGGCGGCAGCCACTGCATGAGTTGCCCGACGATCCGCGACGCAATCTGAACCACCGACGATAAGGAAATCCCATGTCCTACAATCTGAGAAACCGCCATTTCCTGGCCCTGCGCGACTTCACGCCGCAGGAAATCAGCTTCTTGCTGAAACTCTCCGCCGACCTGAAGGCGGCGAAATACGCCGGCACTGAAGTTCCGCGCCTGACCGGCAAGGAAATCGCCCTGATCTTCGAGAAGGACAGCACCCGCACCCGCGTCGGCTTTGAGGTGGCGGCCCACGATCAGGGCGCGCATGTGACCTATCTTGGCCCCTCGGGGTCGCATCTGGGCAAGAAGGAAACCGTCAAGGACACCGCGCGCGTGCTAGGCCGGGTCTATGACGCGATCGAATATCGCGGATTTGGTCACCCTATCGTCGAGACGCTGGCGCAATACGCTGGCGTGCCCGTCTATAACGGGCTGACGGACGAATTCCACCCGACGCAGATCCTTGCCGATTTCCTGACCATGCAGGAACATTCCGACAAGCCGCTGCGCGAGATCGCCTATTGCTTCATGGGCGATGCGGGCAACAACATGGGTGACAGCCTGCTGATCGGCGGGGCGAAGATGGGCATGGATGTGCGCCTGTGCGCGCCCGAAAGCCTGTGGCCGGGCCAGGCGATCCGCGACGAGGCCGATGACGTCGCCGTGCAGACCGGCGCGCGGATCACGATCACCGAGGATGTGGACGCCGCGGTGAAAGACGTCGATTTCGTCTATACCGATGTCTGGGTGTCGATGGGTGAGCCCAAGGAAAAATGGGCGGAACGGATCGAGCTGCTGACGCCCTATCAGGTGAATTCCGATGTGATGGCCAAAACCGGCAATCCGAGGGCCAAGTTCATGCATTGCCTGCCCGCCTTCCACAATGCCGAGACCGAAGTCGGCGCCGATATCGAAGAGGAATTCGGCATCACGGCGATGGAAGTCACCGAAGAGGTGTTCGAAAGCCCGGCCTCCATCGTGTTCGATCAGGCCGAGAACCGGCTGCACACGATTAAGGCGGTGCTCGTCGCCACGCTGGGCAACTAGCGGTGCTGGTTGTCGCCGCATTGGGGGGCAATGCATTGTTGCGCCGTGGCGAGCCGCTGACCGCCAAGGCGCAGCGCGAGAACGTCGCCACCGCGGCTACCGCGCTGGCGCAGATCATCAAGGCCGGACACCGGCTGGTCGTCACCCACGGCAACGGGCCGCAAATCGGCCTGCTTGCATTGCAGGGTGCGGCCTACAAACCCGATGCAGTGTTCCCGCTGGATGTGCTGGGGGCGGAAACCGATGGCATGATCGGTTACATGATCGAGCAGGCGCTTGAAAACGCCCTGGGCCATGACCGCCCGGTCGCGACCCTGCTGACCCAGATCGAGGTCGATCCCAAAGACCCGGCCTTCGCCAAACCCACCAAGTTCATCGGCCCGGTCTATGACAAGGCGGAAGCCGAACGGCTCGCGCAGGCGCGGGGGTGGAGCATTGCTGCGGATGGCGCGCATTGGCGCCGCGTGGTGCCGTCGCCGATGCCGAGTGGCATTCCCGACCTGAAAGTGCTGGAACTGCTGCTCGAGCAGGACGTGACGCTGATCTGCGCAGGCGGCGGTGGCATTCCGGTCGTCCGGCGTGCCGACGGTTCGCTGATCGGGGTCGAGGCGGTGATCGACAAGGATCACGCGACGGCGCTTCTGGCACACAAGCTGAACGCCGACGCGCTGTTGCTGCTGACTGACGTCGAGGCCGTGTTCCGCGACTTCGGCACCGAAACGCAATCGGCTATTTGGCAGGTGTCGCCGGAGGACGCAGTGCGTCTGGACTTGCCCGACGGCTCGATGGCGCCGAAGGTGGCCGCCGCCGCGACTTTCGTATCCGATCGTGCGCGTTTCGCCTCCGTGGGTCGCCTGGAGGATGCGCTTGCCCTGCTAGATGGCAAGGCGGGCACGATGATCGTAAACAACTGAACCCAAGGAGCATATTCGATGAAACGTCTGGCAGAAAAAGTCACCCTGATCACTGGAGGAGCGGCAGGCATCGGTCTGGAAACCGCCCGGCTTTTCTTGAGTGAGGGGGCCAAGGTTGCGCTTGTGGACCTCCACGTTGACGACCTGTCGGATGCTGCGGGGGATCTGGGCAATCCGGACGACCTGCTGACAATCGCCGCCGACGTCTCATCGGTCGAAGATTGCAAAAGATACGTCGCGCAGACCGTCGAGAAGTTCGGGCGCATCGACGTGTTCTTCAACAACGCCGGAGTCGAAGGCATGGTCGCGCCGCTGGTCGATCAGAAGATCGAGGATTTTGACCGCGTGATGGCGGTTAATGTGCGCGGCGCTTTCCTTGGGTTGCAGCATGTCTTGCCCGTGATGACTGGGCAGCAATCGGGCAGCGTGATCAACATGTCGTCGATCGCGGGCCTCAAGGGCAGCCCGAACGTCGCGCCCTATATCACGTCGAAACATGCCGTTGTCGGTTTGACGCGCGCCGCCGCGATAGAGGTCGCAGGCCACAACGTGCGTGTCAACTCGGTGCATCCCTCGCCGGTCAACACGCGGATGATGCGGTCGCTGGAGGAAGGGTTCAATCCCGGCCACGGCGACGAAGTGAAGCAACAGCTTGCCGGCACGATTCCGCTGGGTCGCTATGGTGAAAGCATAGAAATCGCCAATCTGGTCCTGTTCCTCGCCTCCGACGAGTCCGCCTTCATCACGGGAGCGCAGTATCCCATCGACGGGGGCATGTCGGCGGGCTGATCGGGTCTCTGCCCTATGGGTTTGGAACCTGTTGCTAGGGGGCTGTCAGGTCGCCGTAAATGTCCCGACCCCAAGCGCCGCGTTCGTACGCGCAATCGACGCCGATCCGTCTCGCTCGGCTTCCGTCAGGGCGCGGATCGCGTCGATGGTTTCGGGGATCACGATGGCTTGGTTGTCGACCATGTAGGCATAGTACAATTCGTCGCCCTCGACCTTGAGCATGTCCTCCCACAGAGCCACCTCATAGAGGCTGTCGTTGGGACGCCCGAAATCGGCCATCATCTCCTTGACCGCGTTAAGTGCGCCCAGCCCGTCCGCCATCCGGATCAACGCGATGCGGGAGGAGGCGCGGAACGCTTCGAGTACCTCGTCTTTGGACGCCTTGCGCGGCATCCTGACCGACCAATAATGCAGATGGGCAAGGGTCTGCGGCACCTTCACGGCCATCGTGATCACGTCGAGATCGGGATCGACGCTTTGTGCATCCGGGCCCTGATGGCTGGGAATATCGGGTTCGGGCACAAGCGTGTTCATGATTCCACCCAGATGGCTTTCCCACGGGTCGGTGGCGCGCCGCAGGAGCGTTCCGCGCGCTGAGCCAAGAAGCCCTGCAACTTTCAGCGCTGTGAGGGTGCGGACGATCGACGTCGTGTTGCAGGACACCACGCGGGTGCGATCGCGCCCAATCGCGCTTGCATAGTTTGCTTCGGCAACAAAGGAATGGCCGGTCACCTCGTGTTTTTCGCCGCCATGAACGATGAACCGGATGCCTCTTTCGCGATAGGTTTCCACATTGCGCACAGCCACTTTCTTGGGCGTGCTGTCCACCACGATGTCTGCGGTAGCAAGCAGGTCGTCGAGCCCTCCGGCCACGTCAAGGCCGGCCTCTCGCATGGCCGGGGTGCGATCCGGGTCGGCGGCATAAAGCGCGAAACCCTTCGCGCGCGCCATGCGGGCGCGCCAGTCGGAGGTGACATCCGCCACGCCAACGAGGTCCATGTCCTCTTGTGCGACCACTGCGTCTGCCACACGTTTGCCGATCACGCCGTATCCGTTTACGGCAACTCTGATAGGTCTCATGTCAGTCATCCCGCTCTCGTGAATTCTGTGCCGGTCGAAATATCCCAGGCGGATTCGCCTGCCTTGACCTTGGCGATATAGTCACGGGTCAGCGGAACCGCATCACGGCGCTTGGCAAGCTGGATCTGGAAGACCATCAACCGCCCATTCCGGAACGCCATTTCGCAGACAGCCAGATAGAATTCCCACATACGGCAGAACCGCTCGTCGTAAAGCATGCGCGCTGTTTCGCGTTCCTGGGCAAATCGTTCGGACCAGTGGCGCAGAGTCTCGGCATAATGCAACCGCAGGACCTCGACATCCGTGACCCACATTCCCGCACGCTCTGCTGCCGCGATGGTTTCGGACAGCGTGGGCAGATAGCCCCCGGGGAAGACGTATTTGCGGATCCACGGATCGCTGCCGCCTTTGGGCGCCATCCTGCCGATCGCATGCAAAAGTGCGACGCCATCGGGCCTGAGAACGCGCTGAAGGGTGGTAAAAAACGCATCGAATCCGCTGCGGCCCACATGCTCGAACATACCTACGGACACGACGCGATCGTATAGCCCATGCTCTTCGCGGTAATCGCGCCGTTCAAAGGCCACCTGATCAAACAGGCCGGTTTGCTGGGCACGTTCGCGGGCAGCGGCAATCTGTTCGGTCGAGAGGCTGAGCCCGGTCACGCGCGCCTCGTGTTGCTGGGCAAGCTCCATCGCCAGCCCGCCCCAGCCCGAGCCGATGTCGAGAACCTCCAGACCGGGTCGCATCAAGAGCTTTGCTGCGATGTGCTTTTTCTTGAAGGCCTGGGCCTCGTCCAACGTTTCGGTCCCGATCGGGAAGTAGGCGCAGGAGTATTGTCGATCCGCATCCAGAAAAAGGTCGTAGAGTTCGGTCGAGATGTCGTAGTGATGCGCCACGTTCGCGTGAGACCGGCTGATCGGATTATGATGCAGCCTGCGGCTCAGGAATGCGTCCAGCCAGCGGGTCAATCGTCTGCCAGGCAATGCGTCGATAGTATCTATGTCGGTCATGCAGATCGAGAGGAGGTCGCGCAGGCTGCCAGTTTCAATGCGCAGCGTCCCGTCCATATAAGCCTCGCCAAGTGCAATGCTGGGGTTCACCAGAAGTTGCACAGGCAGCACCTTTTCGGTCAAACGGACGGAAACGGCGGGTTCGCCGCCGGGGCCGAAATGCCACGTCTGGCCGCAGGGATCGTAGATGGTGAGGCGTCCGTTTTGAACGAGGCGTCGCAGCGATTTGGCGAGCAACCACATGGCCGCCCGTCCCGGTGCGAGACGTCCGGTTTCAATCCGGCTACCTTCTTGTTCAAAGCGTTCGTCGGGAGAGGTTTCGCTATTGGACATGATCGCTTGCTCCGTCTTGTTTTTTGTCGGCAGGCGGCGTCAACCGCCGCTTTCTGATAAAACAGACGAAAGATGACAAGGTTCATTACAGCGCAGCGGCCTGCCGACACGGTGCCCGCGGTGCACAGGCGTGCGTAGGCGGAACCCTTGGAAAACGGATCGGCGTGTCCTCGCTGGCGGACAATAGAACGCGATCCGTGAATTGCAGACACGCCGGTGAGAGAGGGCCAGCACATCGGGGCTCAGTCCGTCGTTTTCGCTCCGGCGTCGTCCTTCATCGCTTGAAAACGAGCGCGGGCCTTTTCCGCTGCGTCGCAATCGCAATCGAGAAAGCCATGAACCGGGCAGGTCAGGCACATCTGTTCCAACCTTGTCTTCAACGCCTGCCGACCCCGGTGAAGGCGGACCGTGATGTTGTTCAAGGTGATGCCAAGGTCTTTGGCGACAGCATCGCGCGGCTGCTCCTGAAGATCGACGCGCCAGATTACTTCGGCATATTCCGGTCTGAGCGTCGGCAACAGCTTGTACAGACAATTGCATATCGCCTCGTCGAGTTCTTCGTCGAACCCGTTTTGGACGCTGTCCAGGTCGGTTGGGGCCATGACTACCTCCCTCTGGCGCCTTCGCGAAACCTTGCGACCGTAGTCGGCGATGGACGACGCCAGAATCTGGCCGAGCCAGCCACGAACGGCGCGCACATCGCGAAGTTGCTCGGAGCGGTCAATGGCGCGCAGCATGAACGTTTGCAGGACATCCTCGGCTGCCTCCGGATCTCCCAGTCGCCGACGCAGGAAATTCAGGATATGCTGCCGACCTTCCACCAGCGAGCGACGGACAGCGATGTCCGCATCCTTGGCGGCTGTGTTGGGCTGATCTGCTGTGGATAACCGATCATTCGGGTCGTGATTCATGATACACCTCTGAAAAGTAAGACGCCGAACCATCGAGAACGTTACACTTTTTCGGGTGCTTCGGGTGACCTGATTGTTGGTGGTTTTGCTGTTGGGTATGCACAGGCGCGGTCTTTTGGAACCCGGGCCAACGGGCGTATGCCCAGGAATGCGTAAGGTTTCGGCTGCCGCAGCGTCTTCTTACTTCGCCCCTGAGTTGGCACATCGGAAAATTTCTGCAATTCCTGCCACTTCTGACTTGGAAAGGAAATCTCGATGTCGCCGACTGTCATAACCAAAATCGTTTTGGCCATGTTCCTGTGGGCGGCGTGCTTTCCGCTGATCACGGCGGGGCTGCAATACGCGCCGCACCTGACCTTTGCGACGATGCGGGCAGGTCTGGCAGGCGCGGCTCTGGTGGGGTTGGCCATGATTTTGCGCAGACCATTCCCGCGCGGTTGGCGCACGTGGTTGACCTTGGGGATCGTCGGGATTGGTGCGACAAGTTTGGGATTTCTGGGCATGTTTCATGCAGCAGAATTCGTGTCTCCGGGCCTCGCCACGGTCATCGCAAACGCGCAGCCGCTGCTGGCCGCAATACTGGGTGTTGTATGGCTTGGCGAAAGGCTGCCGAAGGTCGGTTGGGTCGGCCTTTCGATCGGATTCATGGGAATCCTCGTGATCGCGCTGCCGCAATTGCTTGATGGAGGGCAAGAGGGGTCGGCCATCGGTTTCGCCTATATCGTTTTGGCCGCGGTTGGGGTGACCATCAGCAACGTGGCCATCAAGTCCATCGCCGGCAAAGTGGACGGGCTTTTTGCAATGGGGTTACAGTTGCTCATCGGCAGCGCGCCGCTCGCGTTCGCAGCCCTCGCGCTGGAAGATCAAAACGCCATTCAATGGAACGCGGTCTTCACGGCATCGCTTTTGGGGCTGGCCCTGTTCGGCTCAGCGCTGGTGTATTGGCTCTGGTTTTCCGTGCTGGAGGCAGTTGAGCTGAACCGGGCGATTGTGTTCAGCTTTCTTGTTCCAATCTTCGGTCTTTCAATTGGTGCCTTGTTTTTCGGGGAACGCCTGTCCGGGATTCAATTTTCCGGTATTGCGCTGGTCATTTTGGGGATCGTGTTCGTCAATCTTAAGGGAGCACGGCGGTCTCAAGGTCGATAATACAGAACAACCTGTTAACCTGTTTTCAAACGGTCGTTTTGGCTATTGTCTTCGTCGAAAGCCTGTTTGCTTCGATACGAATGTGTGTTGCTTATTCAGAGTGACGCGCGGAGGGGCAAATTGTTCTTAGAATGACTGCGCGCATTGTACGTTAGAGAGACAATGCTCGAATCAGCGCTGATCGCACCTTCGCAAACCTCTTGGAAAGGGCAGAGACATCATGGCATCGCAAGACAGTGGCAAGCCCGATGTGCCCGACGCTTCGCCGGAACGCGCCCTGTTGGACGGGCGCGGAGCGTTTATGGGATTTCTGGTCAAACGGCTTGGCAACCGCGCAGATGCAGAGGATGTCCTGCAAGACTTCTGCATCCGCGTGCTGTCACGCAAGGATCAGCTCCGAGAGGTCGAACGAATGGATGCGTGGCTCTACACAATCCTGCGGTCCACTTTGAACGATCACTACCGCAAAGGGACCCGGCGTAGCCGGCTGGCGGCGGCGGCGGCGCGCGAACCAGAGGAATGGATTGCCGATGCGCCCTCACAGATGGCGCGGCTGTGCACCTGCCATGGCGGGTTGATTTCCGAACTGCGCCCGGCGGATGCCGAACTGATCCGGCGCATCGATTTCGGCGAAGAAGATCGCGAAAGCGTGGCAGCCGATCTGCGGCTTAACCGCAACGCACTTGGTGTCCGGCTACACCGGGCACGCACTGCTTTGCGCGAGGCGCTTACAACGCATTGCGGCAAGTGCTGCCAAGAGGACCGGGACGATTGTTACTGTCCGCCCGAGGGCTGCGAGAACGACAAACACGAGACTGATTGCGAAGAAGAGGGACAGGAACACTGATCGCCCTGTCGGCGGGTCTGTAACGATTTCCTTCTTCCGGCGTCTTCTTCTGTGACCAAGCCCGAAGGCTCAACCACAGGAGTCGCCTAGCCATGCCACGCAAGACGATGGATCGGAAATCAGGGGGAACCCGTCACTCATCATCCGACGACGATGATCTTCGGATCTTGTTCTCGCAAATGACCTGTGCCTGTGCCGAGACCTGCGGGCATGCCGACGCCCCGATGGCGCGGGCGTTGTTCAACCGGGTCGAAATGATGAACCAGCCCCCGTCACTCGCGGCGCGCGCGTTGGGCATCGAGCCCGGCGATGCGTCCTATCTGCTGACCGGTCTGCGCGAGGATGTGGCGAAGGATTTCGTGCGTGTGATGCTCGCTGGACGACCCTCCATAGACACTACCAATCAAGAGGAAGCTGATGATGAATAAGAGCCTGCGCCTTGCGACAGTGACCCCGGAACAATTTCTTGCACCCGTTTCCGGTAACGCAACGACCGCTAGTAACGTGCCTTACGTCCAAGACGCCTTTGAACGCTGGGTGCTGCTTCTCGACACGCTGCGTGAACGCGCCGACAATATGATCGCGCATGAGCGGCAGGGCATGCCGCCGCTTCTGGATTTCGATTACGAACTGCTGCTGGACGCACGCACCTTTGAGCGGTCGGCCAACTACGCGCTGCTCAGGATCACGCGGGTCGGCGACGATTGCTGGGACGATTGCGTGGACGAGGCCAAGCCGCCGGTGATCGTGATCGATCCGCGCGCCGGGCACGGGCCCGGTATCGGCGGCTTCAAGCGCGACAGCGAGGTCGGCATGGCGATGCACGAAGGCCACCCGGTCTATTTCGTGATCTTCTATCCCGAGCCCATGCCGGGTCAGACGCTGTCGGACGTGCATTATGCACTGCGCGATTTTGTATTGGAGGTCGCGCGCCGTCACCCGGACACAGCCCCCGTGCTCTACGGCAATTGCCAGGCCGGTTGGGCGGCCACGCTGCTGGCGGCGGATTGCGACGGCCTGACCGGTCCGATTGTGCTGAATGGCTCACCGCTCAGCTATTGGTCGGGCGAGGCGGCAAGCAGCCCGATGCGGATGATGGGCGCGCTCTCGGGAGGGGCCTGGGCCGCGCATATGATATCCGATCTGGGCGATGGCCGGTTCGATGGCGCCTGGCTGGCGCAGAATTTTGAGACCCTGCAACCGGAAAAGGCGATCTGGGATAAGTACGCGACCCTCTTTGCCCATGCCGACACAGAGCGTGAGCGGTTCGTCGAATTCGAACGCTGGTGGAATGGCTACTACACGCTCAGCCGCGAGGAAATCCTCGGCATCACGCAGAACCTGTTCATCGGCAACCGGCTGGAACAGGGCGAGATGCAGCTGGATGCGCATTGCACCGTCGATCTTAAGCGCATCAGCAATCCGCTGATCATCTTCGCCTCGGACGGTGACAACATCACGCCGCCCGAACAGGCAATGGGGTGGATTGGCAAGCTTTATCCCGATACCGATGCGCTCAAGGCAGCCGGGCAGCGCATCGTCTATATGACGCATCCGCGTGTCGGGCATCTGGGCATCTTCGTCTCCGGCTCCGTCGCGCGGCTCCAGCATCGTGCGATTCTGGAAAGCCTGGACGATGTCGAGGCCCTTTCCCCGGGTCTCTACGAGATGGTGATCGACAACCCGTCGGGTGACCCGGACTGCGAGACCGGCGATTTTGAGGTGCGATTCGAACCGCGCGAGGTCGATGATCTGGGCATTGCATCGGACGATGCGGCCTTGAAACAAGTGGCGCAGATATCGCGGATCAACGAGGCGGTCTATTCGATTTTCGTCAGTCCTTGGATCCGCGCCGCGACGACCCCGGCCAGCGCTGAGGCGCTCCGTGCGCTGCACCCCATGCGCTGGACCAGAACGATGTTCTCCGAACAGGTGAACCCGTGGATGGCCCTGATCAAGTCCACCGCCGAAACGCTGCGCGAGACGCGCTCACCATTGCCGGACGACCACCCCGCGATCGTGGCCGAGCGTGCGCTGTCGGCGCGCACCGGCGAGGGTATAGGCGCATGGCGCAAGGGACGCGATGCCTGGATCACCCATGTCTTTGGCGCGATGTTCGGCAATTTCCCGTTCGCCGCAGCAACCACACAGGCGGAAAAACCGTCGGCCTCATCAAAAAAAGGAATGAACAATTATGGAATGGCTTTTTGAAAACTGGGTTTTGGTTCTCGTCTTCGGCGGAATGGCCGCAATGCACCTTTTCGGGCACGGACATGGCGGACACAAACATGGCAAGTCGGCCAAGCGTCATGGTGCGCACGACAAGAAGTCCGAAGCTTCCGCCGATACCGAGGCAGTGTCGGAGGATGCCTGAATTCGACGCATGCTGCGATCCTGCGGAACTGCTTGATCTGTCCGGCCGGAAGGGTCTGGTTGTCGGCATCGCCAATGATCGCAGTCTGGCGTGGCCTGCTGCCCTGCATTTCCGTCAAGCGGGTGCCGAGCTCGCCATCACCTATGTCGATGAGCGCACCAAACCTCATGTGGTGCCATTAGCTGCACGTCTCGAAGCGCCGATCCTGCTGCCCTGTGACGTGAATGCGCCGCACGAACTCGACGCTGTCTTCGACGCCATCACGGACCGCTGGGGAAAATTGGATTTCATCCTTCATGCCGTGGGCAGCGTGCCGCCCGGCGACCTTCATGGCCGCCTGACTGACTGTTCGGCTGCAGGGTTTTCCCAAGCGATGCATGTGTCCGTCCATTCGCTGATCCGCATGGCGCATCTTGCCGAGCCCCTGATGAAAAGCGGCGGCAGCCTGATCACTCTGAGCTATCTGGGTGGCGAACGTGTGGTGGAGAATTACAACGTGATGGGGCCGGTCAAGGCGGCGCTTGAGGCCACCGTGCGCTATCTGGCTCACGAACTCGGGCCGTCGAACATCCGCGTCAACGCCATTTCGGCGGGACCCGTGATGACCCGCGCGGCGTCCGGGTTGACCGGCTTTGCGGGTCTTCTGGACGCGACCGCGCGAGTTGCCCCATTGCGGCGCAACGTCACGGCCGACGAGGTGGGCCGCGCCGCCCTGCTGTTCGCCAGCGACTATACCGGCGGCATCACGGGCGAGGTGCTGCATGTCGATGCGGGTGTTCACGTCGAAAGCCCTGTCGCCGCAGCCAAAATGAACGTCAAATCGGAGGAATCATGATGCGCCAGACCATTGACGAAACCAATCAATTGCCCGCAACAGAGCGCCGCGATTTCCTTTATTATGCAACGGCCTCAACCGGCGCGATTGCCGCAGGCGCGGCGGTCTGGCCGTTGATCAATTCGATGAACCCCTCGGCCGACGTGACCGCGTCCGGCACGGTCAAGGTTGATCTTTCCGGCGTCGAACCGGGCCAACGTATTACCGTGAAGTGGCAGGGCCACCCGGTCTTTGTCTGGCGCAGGTCTGAGGCAGCGATCCAGGCTGCACGGGCCGTCGATCTCGACCAGCTTCCCGATCCTGTTGACGAAGCGGGCGAGAATCCGAACACAAGTGGCGAGGAGCCAGCGCTGGATGAGAACCGCGCGGCGGGCGAGGATGGCGAATGGCTGGTCGTTATCGGTGTCTGTACCCATCTCGGCTGTATCCCCTTGGGCCAGGATGGGTCGGCGGTCGGCGAATTCGGCGGTTGGTTCTGCCCGTGCCACGGATCGCATTACGACACCTCGGGCCGGATCCGGAAGGGGCCGGCCCCACGCAACCTCGACATCCCACCTTACGATTTGGGCGACGACCTGCAACTCGTTATCGGCACCTGACGTGCTGAACAAGCCAAAACTCAAGAAGGAGACTATGACATGCTCGCCAAGGATATCATGACAACATCGGTGATCTCGGTCCCGCTGGAGGGACAAATCGAGGACGCGGTACGCTTGATGCTCGACCACAATATCAGCGCGCTGCCCGTCGTTGACGCCGAGGGCGACCTCAAGGGACTTGTCAGCGAAGGCGACCTCATGCGGCGTGTCCGCGAAACAGACGGACCACGCCGGTCATGGTGGCTCGAGGTGCTTGGCGGGGCAAGCGAATCCGCACAGGATTTCGTGAAGCTCAAAAGCCACCGGGTCGAAGACGTGATGACAAGGGATGTGGTTTCGGTAGAAGAGGATACGAATGTCGCGGAAATCGCGCGTCTTCTGGAAAAGCACCGGATCAAGCGCGTGCCGGTGGTGAGATCCGACAAAGTGGTCGGCATCGTCAGCCGTGCGAACCTGCTCCACGCCTTGTCGGCGCTTCAGGATGGGGCGCTGCCGGAGCCGTCGGAGGACGACCGCGTGCTGCGTGCGAAGATTGAAGAGGCTCTGAAAGAAGTGCCCGGTGCAGCGGTCAACCTCATCAACTACACGGTGGACAAGGGGAATGTCGCCGTCTGGGGTGTCGCCGACAGCGATTTCGAGGAGAATGCGATCCGGGTTGCCGTCGAAAACGTGCCCGGTGTCAGGATGGTTGAGGTCCATATGGGACGACTGCCGGCCTGGGCTTACGGGATCTGACTCACATTGCGCAGATAAACCCGGCCTGGCAGGACGCCCGCCCGCTTCCATCAAACGCCATTCCCGAAGAGGCCGACGCAATCGAAGGACTGCTGGTACCGAGCTATTCGCGCAAGTGTCAAAAGAGGCTTGCCTGTCTGCACGCGGGACTGATCGGGATGGCACAGACCTGCGTTTATCTGACGTCGCCCTATTTCGGTCCGGGCACCGTGGTCGACCGGGCGCTTCAGGATGCCGCGCGTCGCCGCGTGGACGTCCGTCTGCTGGTGCCTCGCACGAGCGATCCTATGGTCGCTGGCTGGGCGACGCGGGCGGCATATGCGCAGCTTCTCTCGGCGGGCGTGAGGGTCTACGAGTATCTGCCCCGTCCATTGCATGCCAAGACGTCGGTCGTCGATACAGGCTGGTCGATCATCGGGTCAGCTAACCTCGACTACCGAAGCCTGTTCGTCAATCAGGAGCTGGTTCTGGTCGCACATGACCGCGTCCTGGCAGGGCAGTTGCAGGCGCAATATCTGCAAGATCTTTCGGATGCCCGCGAAGTCCCTCTTCGGGCTTGGCATTCCCGCAGCTGGCGCGCGCGAGGTTTCGAGGTGATCGGATGGGCCGCGCGGCGGCTGCTGTAACCTATAGCACCGGTCAGCCGACAGCCTGCCGGGATGCAGTAACTCTGTCTGCAATATCGACGCCTTCCTACGGCAGAGCGATACACTTGCTCCTGTACTAACGAAGACCGACAGGTTGCCAACTTCTGTAATGCTTCCGGTCGGGGCGCGTCTATAGAACGAAACCAAACAAAAGGAGGTCCAGATGGACGACCGATCAACTTCTCAGACGCAAGACACAGCACAGCAAAAACAGGGCGGATGTTGCGGTGGCAAGACCGATGCGCAGCCGAAAGCAAATGTCGAACCGCAGGTCGCGGAACCCGCAAAGGCAAAACCGGCCAAATCCGGCTGCTGCTGCGGCTAGGGCCGAGGCAAAGCCACCGCAGGATGGGCGTCTGGCGCTTGGTGCGCCCATCCTGAACCGGCGCCGTCCAGCGGATGTGTTCGCGCTCCGTCCGAATCCACGACAAGAAGGGAGAAAGCCATGATGCCCATTTTCTATTTCACCGCAGTCGCGGTGATCCTTTTCCTGGCCCTGCGCATGACGTGCGGGGCCTGCGTCATGGGCGGGCCTGCCGGGGCAGGGCGCGTGCGTCTGCCGGTTGTGCCGCTTGGTTGGGCGCTGAGCCTGTTCCTGGCGCTGACCTACCTTGTGTGCATCGCATTCGATCTGATCTTTCCCGCCTATGCAATGTATGAAACCTGGTCCGGTCTGCTGCCCGGTTTCGTCTGGCTGACCCCGGTGGGCTTCATCATCGGGCTGGTCGAGAGCTTTCTCTACGGTTGGTACGCCGCGCTGATCTTCGGCGGCCTTTACAACGCCATCGCGGCAAGGGGAACAGCGACATGATCCCGACCGCACGTCCGAAACTGCGCTTTCTTGGCGCCGCCGGGACGGTGACGGGATCGCGCTATCTGGTCGAGGCCCTGGGGCGGCGCATTCTGGTCGATTGCGGGCTGTTCCAGGGCTTCAAGCAGTTGCGGGCGCGCAATCGCAAACCTTTCCCTGTGCGTGTCAACACCATCGACACTGTGCTGCTCACCCATGCTCATCTGGACCATTCGGGATATCTGCCGACACTGATCCGGGCGGGGTTTCGCGGGCGGGTTCTTTGCACAGAAGCAACGGCAGATCTGTGCGGGCTTATTCTGCCCGACAGCGGCCATATCCAGGAAGAAGAGGCGCGCTTTGCCGCGCGGAGGGGATATTCCAAACACAAGAAGCCAAAACCGCTCTATACGCTCAAGGATGCAAAGGCCGCGCTGGACCGCTTTGATCTTCAACCGTTCGACCGGCGAATAGATTTAGGCGACGGCATCGCGGCCCGTTTCATTCCGGCGGGGCATCTGCTCGGGGCGGCGCAGATCCGGCTTGAGGTCGGCGGCAGGGTTGTCCATTTCAGCGGCGATCTGGGCCATGATCCCGATCCGCTGATGCGACCGCCCCAGCCATTCGGCGGAGCAGATGTTCTGGTCTGCGAGTCCACCTATGGCAACCGGTCCCATCCCGACGTGGACCCAGAAGCCGAACTGGCCCCGATCCTCAAACGCACCTTTGCCCGCGGCGGCACGGTGCTGATCCCGTCCTTTGCCGTCGGACGGGCGCAGGGGCTGATGCTGCACATTGCGCGATTGATGGAGCGCGGCGATATTCCCTATGTCCCGGTGTTCCTCAACAGCCCGATGGCGGTGAATGCGACCGAGATCTATCACCGTCATCACGCCGAGCACCACGTCAGCCGCGAAGACTGCATTGCGATGTTCGAGATCGCCAAGAGGGTAAACACGGTCGAGCAATCCAAGGAGCTGAACACGCGCCAGGGCCCGATGATCATCGTCTCCGCCAGCGGAATGCTGACCGGCGGGCGTATCCTGCACCATCTGGCCAGCTTCGGCGGCGATCGGCGGAACGCGATCTTGCTCTCCGGTTTCCAGGCCGGCGGCACGCGTGGCGCGGCGCTGGCCGGGGGCGCGCGGACATTGCGCATGTTCGGACGGGAGTTCCCGATCGAGGCCGAAGTGGTTCAGCTCCAGTCCTTTTCCGGACATGCCGATGCCGATGAGATCCTGCGCTGGATGTCCGCCGGTCCCGCCCCCGAGATGACCTATCTCACCCATGGGGAACCTGTCACCGCCGACACCCTGCGATTCCGCGTCGAACACGAGCTAGGGCGATCCGTGCGCGTGCCCGAACATCTCGAATCCGTCTACCTGGACAGGCCGCGATGACCGAAACGCTTGCCCTGGTCTCTTCCCGCATCGACACCTACCGGCAGCCGGTCGTCTACATGCATGAAGACTGTCACGTCTGCCGTTCCGAGGGGTTTGCTGCCCAGACACGCATACGAATCGACCTGAAGGACCGCTGGATCATCGCGACCCTGAATGTCGTCCGCCGCGGAGCATGGCTTGCCGTGGACCAGGCGGCATTGTCCGTTTCCGCCTGGGCCGCGCTTGGCGCTGAGATTGGAGACGAAGCCGCTTTCTCGCACCCTGAACCGCCCGCTTCGGCGTCTATGATCCGGGCGAAAGCCTATGGCGAGCGGCTGGACCGGGCCGGGTTCGCGACGATCGTGCGCGACACGCTCGACAGCCGGTTATCGGATCTCGACCTTGCCGCCTTCGTGACCGCCTGCGCCGGCGACAGGCTGAACGAGGCCGAAACCGTGGCGCTGACCCGCGCCATGAAGGAAGCAGGGCAGACGCTCGACTGGGGGCAGCACACTGTCCTCGATAAGCATTGCGTCGGCGGATTGCCGGGCAACCGGACGACACCCATCGTCGTCGCGATCGTCGCGGCGGCGGGGCATCTGATCCCCAAGACGTCGAGCCGTGCGATCACATCGCCTGCCGGAACCGCCGACACCATGGAGGTGATGGCGCCCGTCGCGCTTGACGCCGCCGCGCTGCGCCGGGTGGTCGAAGCCGAGGGCGGTTGCCTCGTCTGGGGTGGCGGGCTCGCCCTCAGTCCTGCCGACGATCATTTTATCCGTGTCGAACGCCCCTGCCGCGCGACAAACAAGGTGAGAATCCAGCGTCAATCAGGATGAGAACGCGGGGGTGGGGTCTCGGAGGGAGGGCGTAGCCTGACCGGAGAGGCCCC
>PHEQ01000084.1 GCA_002842985.1 Alphaproteobacteria bacterium HGW-Alphaproteobacteria-1 | reverse complement strand
GACGGTTGAAGTCGAACGCGACGTGACCCAAAGCGTGCGCCGCAACATTTCGGCCTTCCAGACGCGGGACTGGCGGCCCTATTTTTCCGACCTCAGGAATGGCGCGATTCTGGCGGATATCGATTCGCGCGCCGTGCATTACTGGGGCGAGGATGGCCAGACCTACAAGCTCTACCCCTCCTCCGTGCCGCTGTCCGAAGATCTGACGCGCCGCGGTCGCACCTCTGTCGTGCGCAAGGTTGAGGGGCCAAGCTGGCGCCCCACACCCTCCATGCTTCAGCGCAACCCGGAATGGCCGGCCTATGTGCCGCCGGGGCCGGACAACCCGCTTGGCACCCACGCGCTTTACCTGAGCTGGACCTATTACCGGATTCACGGAACCCACGACACGCGCAAGATCGGCCGCCGCTCGTCGAATGGCTGCATCGGTCTCTACAACGAGCATATTCAGGAACTGTTCGCGATGGCCAAGGTTGGCACGCAGGTGTTGCTAATTTGACAAGAATGAGGGGGCACATGAGGCGCAGACGCAAAGTTGCGTTTGCATTTCCCGGATTTTGCTGATTATTCGAGACTCACGAGGTAAGTCTTGGAGCTGTTGCTGCTTTCTGCCGTTCAGCTACAGTATAATCTGGAGGATATCATGAAGAAACTCGCTCTCGCCACCGCCCTGTCTCTTGCCGCAACCACCGGCTTTGCCGGCTCGCTGGCCGAGCCGGTCATCGAAGCACCGGTGATCGTCCAAGAAACCAACGCAAGCTCGTCGGCCGCTGCCGTCTGGGTTCCGCTGTTGATTCTTGCGATCGTGGCTGCGGTTATCGCTGCAGACTGATCCGGATCACGGGCAAATGTGAAAAGGCAGCGAGAAATCGCTGCCTTTTTTCTTTGGCCGGGATGCCAAGCCTCATACCAACGGCCTGATTGTTTGACTCGCAGAGGATTCCCTTCTGCAGAAAAATCTGAATCACTGTCTTCAAATGATGGAGGCTTTGATGGCAGT
>PHEQ01000020.1 GCA_002842985.1 Alphaproteobacteria bacterium HGW-Alphaproteobacteria-1 | reverse complement strand
CGACGCCAAGATGGGGTTCGATTCCAACGCCATCTACCGCCATGCGGACATTGCCGAGTTGCGCGACACCACCGAAGAGGACCCCAAGGAGCTTGAGGCGTCGAAATATGACCTCAACTACATCGCCCTGGACGGCGAGATCGGTTGCATGGTCAACGGCGCGGGCCTGGCGATGGCGACAATGGACATCATCAAGCTTTATGGCGCGGAGCCCGCCAACTTTCTTGACGTGGGCGGCGGGGCGACCAAGGAAAAGGTCACCGAGGCTTTCAAGATCATCACCTCTGATCCGCAGGTCAAAGGCATTCTCGTCAACATCTTCGGCGGCATCATGCGTTGCGATGTGATCGCCGAGGGCGTGGTGGCGGCGGTCAAGGAAGTGGGGCTGAAGGTGCCGCTGGTTGTCCGGCTCGAAGGCACGAATGTCGAGAAGGGCAAGGAGATCATCAACTCTTCCGGCCTCGACGTCATCGCCGCCGATGATCTGAAGGATGGCGCGCAGAAAATCGTGAAGGCCGTGAAGGGGTGAGCGCGGACAGGTTGGTCGATGCGTCGCAGAAGGAAATTCCATGCGTGATGATCTGAGGAGTGAATTCGAGCAAAAGGACTGGTCCGGTCGGAAGGCAGACTCGCGGTCCGGCGCCGGTTCCACACTCGCGGCCACTCAAGCGGTGCGTGACGCCCTGCCGGGCGTGCTGGAACGCTACGAGGTGAGGACGTTTCTTGATGCACCCTGTGGTGACTGGTTCTGGATGCAGCACGTAGACTTGTCAGGCGTGACGTATATCGGCGGGGACATTTCCCGCGAAGTGCTGGATGCCGTAGCTCTCCGACATGCTGGCGCGGGGCGCAGCTTTGTGCATCTGGATATCACCTCCGATCCCTTGCCGGAGGCGGATATGATGATGTGTCGCGACTGCCTGTTTCACCTGAAATGGTGGCTGCGCTGGACCTTTTTCAAGAACTTCGCGAAGAGTGGCATTCCCTACCTGCTCACCACAATGCACCATACCACGGTGAATCGTCGGCTTCATAAGAATGGCGGTTTTGCGCCTTTCAATCCCTGTGCGGCTCCATTCAACTTTCCCGATCCGCTCGAAACCTTTTCCGAGACCGGAGACATCAAACTCGATCCGGCTTATCTCGATACCAGCCGTGGGCGGCGCCAACGCTCTATGGGCGTCTGGTCGCGTGCGCAGGTGGTCGGGGCGCTGGAGCGCCACGCAGCCGGTGCGGGAACCACTTGATGCCAGAATTTGATACCAGAAATCCGCCGCAACCATCGTCCCGATGACTTTGAGGCAAACGCTAACATCACAGTAAGGAGCCAGGAAAACATGGCAGTCCTCGTAGACGAAAATACAAAAGTGATCTGTCAGGGCCTCACCGGCAGCCAGGGCACATTCCATTCCGAGCAGGCCATCGCCTATGGCACCAAGATGGTCGGCGGCGTGACCCCCGGCAAGGGCGGCACCACGCATCTCGACCTGCCGGTGTTCAACTCGGTGCATGAGGCCAAGGCCGTAACGCAAGCCAATGCGAGCGTCATCTACGTGCCGCCGCCCTTTGCCGCGGACTCGATCCTCGAGGCGATCGATGCCGAGATGGAATTGATCGTGTGCATCACCGAAGGCATTCCGGTTTTGGACATGATGCGCGTCAAGCGGGCGCTGGAGGGCTCGAAATCGCGGCTTATCGGCCCCAACTGCCCCGGCATCATCACGCCGGACGCCTGCAAGATCGGTATCATGCCCGGCCATATCCACCGGCGCGGGTCGGTGGGCGTGGTCAGCCGCTCGGGCACGCTGACCTATGAGGCGGTCAAGCAGACCTCGGACGTGGGTCTTGGCCAATCCACCTGCGTCGGTATCGGCGGCGATCCGATCAAGGGGACCGAGCATATCGACGTGCTCGAATGGTTCCTCGCCGATGACGAAACGCAGTCGATCATCATGATCGGCGAGATCGGCGGCAGCGCGGAAGAAGAGGCGGCGCAGTTCCTGAAAGACGAAAAGAAACGCGGCCGCTGGAAACCCACGGCAGGCTTCATCGCCGGGCGCACCGCCCCGCCGGGCCGCCGCATGGGCCACGCGGGCGCCATCGTCGCGGGCGGCAAGGGCGGGGCCGAGGACAAGATCGAGGCGATGAAATCCGCCGGGATCACCGTCGCCGAAAGCCCCGCAAGCCTCGGCGAGGCCGTCCTCAAGGCCATCGGCTGACAAGGCAGGGGGCGGGCCGGACCCGCCCCCGTTCACAAGGCGGGGCCGCGCACCCTGCGGGAGAAAACCAGAGATGACCGACCAATCCCCCAACGACCAGTTTCACGCCTCTTCCTTCATGCAAGGGGCAAATGCCGAATATCTCGAACAGCTCTACGCCCGCTACGCCCATGATCCGGGTGCCGTCGATGAGGCGTGGCGCGCCTTCTTCGACCAGTTGGGCGACGGGCACGAGGATGTGCGGCGAGAGGCACAAGGGGCTTCCTGGGCGCGCAGCGACTGGCCACCCGTCCCGAATGACGACCTTACCGCCGCGCTGACCGGCGAATGGCCGGCCGAACCCGAGGCGAGGGACGCGGGCAACAAGATTGCCGCCAAGGCCGCCGAGAAGGGTGTCAAGGTCAGCGACGAGGCGATCAAGCGCGCGGTGCTCGATTCCGTGCGCGCGCTCATGCTGATCCGCGCCTATCGCATCCGGGGTCACCTTATCGCCGATCTCGACCCGCTCGGCCTGCGCGAGCAAAGCCACCAGCCCGAGCTTGACCCGAAATCCTACGGCTTCACCGAGGCCGACATGGACCGGCCGATCTTCATCGACAATGTGCTTGGCCTGCAAATCGCCAGCCTGCGCGAGATCCTCGCCATCGTCCGCCGCACCTATTGCGGCACCTTCGCGCTGCAATACATGCACATCTCCGACCCCGAGCAGGCCGCCTGGCTCAAGGAGCGGATCGAGGGCTATGACAAGGAAATCTCCTTTACCCGGCGGGGCCGCAAGGCGATCCTGAACAAGCTGGTGGAGGCCGAGGGCTTCGAGAAATATCTCCATGTCAAATACATGGGCACCAAGCGTTTCGGCCTCGACGGCGGCGAGAGCCTCATTCCGGCGATGGAGCAGATCATCAAGCGCGGCGGGCAGTTGGGTGTTCGGGACATCGTCATCGGGATGCCGCATCGCGGGCGTCTAAACGTATTGGCCAATGTCATGGGCAAGCCCTATCGCGCACTGTTCAACGAATTTCAGGGCGGCAGCTTCAAACCCGAGGATGTCGACGGCTCGGGCGACGTGAAATACCATCTCGGGGCCTCTTCGGACCGCGAGTTCGACGGCAACACCGTCCACCTGTCGCTGACGGCGAACCCCTCGCACCTCGAGGCGGTCAACCCGGTGGTGATCGGCAAGGTCCGCGCCAAGCAGGACCAGCTGAACGATGCCGAGCGCACCAAGGTCCTGCCGATCCTCTTGCACGGCGACGCGGCCTTTGCCGGTCAGGGCGTGGTTGCGGAATGTTTCGGTCTCTCGGGCCTCAAGGGGCACCGCACCGGCGGCACGATACATATCGTGGTCAACAACCAGATCGGGTTCACCACAGCGCCGCATTTTTCGCGCTCCTCGCCCTATCCGACCGATATCGCGCTGATGGTCGAGGCGCCGATTTTCCACGTCAACGGCGATGATCCCGAGGCGGTCGTCCATGCCGCCCGCGTCGCCACGGAATTCCGCCAGAAATTCCACAAGGACGTGGTGATCGACATCATCTGCTATCGCCGCTTCGGCCATAACGAGGGGGATGAGCCGATGTTCACCAACCCCTTGATGTATAAAAAGATCAAGCAGCAGAAAACCACGCTCGCGCTCTATACCGACCGGCTGGTGAAGGACGGTCTCATCCCCGAGGGCGAGGTCGAGGATCTCAAGGCCGCGTTCCAGTCCTTCCTTGCCGACGAGTTCGAGGCGGGCAAGGATTACCGCCCGAACAAGGCCGACTGGCTTGACGGCAAATGGTCCGACCTCAACCCGCACAAGGGCAAGTATGAGCGCGGCGAGACGGCGATTCCGTCCGAAACCTTCAAGGAGGTGGGCGCGGCGCTGACCCATGTGCCCGAGGGGGTCACCGTTCACAAGACGGTCGATCGCCTGCTCGAGGCCAAGCGCCAGATGTTCGAGACCGGCGAGGGGTTTGACTGGGCCACCGCCGAGGCGCTGGCCTTCGGCTCGCTGCTGACCGAAGGCTACCGCGTCCGCCTCTCGGGACAGGACAGCACGCGCGGCACCTTCAGCCAGCGCCATTCCGCCTTCATCGATCAGGATACCGAAGAGCGGTATTACCCCCTCAACAATATCCGCGAGGGCCAGGCGCAATACGAGGTCATCGATTCGATGCTTTCCGAATATGCCGTGCTTGGCTTCGAGTATGGTTATTCACTGGCCGAGCCCAAGGCGCTCACCCTCTGGGAGGCGCAGTTCGGCGATTTCGCCAACGGTGCGCAGATCATGTTCGACCAGTTCATCTCTTCGGGGGAATCGAAATGGCTGCGCATGTCGGGCCTCGTCTGCCTGCTGCCGCATGGCTATGAGGGGCAGGGGCCGGAACACTCTTCCGCCCGGCTGGAACGGTTTCTGACCATGTGCGGCGGCGACAACTGGATCGTGGCAAATTGCACCACGCCGGCCAACTACTTCCACATCCTGCGCCGCCAGCTTTATCGCACCTTCCGCAAGCCGCTCATCCTGATGACGCCGAAATCGCTTCTGCGGCACAAGATGGCGGTGTCCAAAGCGTCGGATTTCGTCACCGGCTCCTCTTTCCACCGGGTGCTGTGGGACGATGCGCAATACGGGAATTCGGAGACAAAGCTTGTCGCCGACAAGAAGATCCGCCGCGTCGTCATGTGCTCGGGCAAGGTCTATTACGACCTGCTCGAGGAACGCGACCGGCGCGGCATCAAGGATGTCTATCTGCTCCGGGTCGAACAGTTCTACCCCTTCCCCGCCATGTCGATGGTCAAGGAGCTGGAGCGCTTCAAGGGCGCGGAAATGGTCTGGTGCCAGGAAGAACCCAAGAACCAGGGGGCCTGGTCCTTCATCGAGCCGAATATCGAATGGGTGCTCACGCGCATCGACGCCAAGCACAAGCGCCCGGTCTATGCCGGCCGCCCCGCTGCCGCCTCGCCCGCCACGGGCCTCGCCAAGCAGCATAAAGCACAACAAGAGGCGCTGGTGGATGCCGCGCTGACCATCGAAGGAAACACGTGATGAGCACCGAAGTCCGCGTCCCCACCCTGGGCGAATCCGTCACCGAGGCCACCGTCGCCACCTGGTTCAAGAAACCGGGCGATCCCGTCGCCGCCGACGAGATGCTGTGCGAGCTTGAAACCGACAAGGTCACTGTCGAGGTCCCCAGCCCGACGGCGGGCACCCTGGGCGAGATCGTCGCCAAGGAGGGCGAGACCGTGGGCGTCGATGCCCTGCTGGCCACCATCACGGAGGGTGACGCCAAGTCCGCCCCGGTCAGGGACGACAGAAAAGCCGAGAAAAAGACAGACGCCCCCGCGCCCGCGAAAAGCGCCGACGCGGGCGAGAGCATCGACGTCATGGTGCCCACCCTTGGCGAAAGCGTGACCGAGGCCACCGTTTCCACCTGGTTCAAGAAGGTGGGCGACCGTGTCGAGGCCGACGAGATGCTGTGCGAGCTCGAAACCGACAAGGTCTCGGTCGAGGTGCCCGCCCCCGCCTCCGGCACGCTGACGGAAATCCTCGCGGGCGAGGGCGATACCGTGCAGGCAGGCGGCAAGCTTGCGGTCATGTCCTCGGGCGAGGGCGCGGCAAGCCCCGCCAAATCGGACGCCGCCCCGGCAGAGGAAAGCCCGGCCAAAGCCTCGGGCAAGGATGTCGAAGACGCCCCTTCGGCGAAAAAGGCCATGGCCGAGGCGGGCGTCAGCCGCGATCAGGTCACCGGCTCGGGCCGTGACGGGCGCGTGATGAAAGAGGATGTGGCCAAGGCGGCCGCCGCCGCCACGCAGGCCCCCGCCGCCGCCCCCGCCCCGACCGCACAGGCCCCGCGCGCGCCCAGCCCGGCCGAGGATGCCGCCCGCGAGGAGCGCGTCAAGATGACCCGCCTGCGCCAGACCATCGCCCGCCGCCTCAAGGATGCGCAGAACACCGCCGCCATGCTCACCACCTATAACGAGGTGGACATGACCGAGGTGATGGCCCTGCGTAACCAGTACAAGGACGAGTTCTTCAAGAAACACGGCGTGCGCCTCGGCTTCATGTCCTTCTTCACCAAGGCCTGCGTGCACGCCTTGAAAGAAGTGCCCGAGGTCAATGCCGAGATCGACGGCACCGACATCGTCTACAAGAATTTCGTCCATATGGGCATCGCCGCGGGCACCCCCACCGGCCTTGTCGTGCCGGTGATCCGCGACGTGGACCAGATGGGCTTTGCCGCCATCGAAAAGGCCATCGCCGAGAAAGGCGCCCGCGCCCGTGATGGCAAGCTGAGCATGGCCGAAATGCAGGGTGGCACCTTCACCATCTCCAACGGTGGCGTCTACGGCTCGCTCATGTCCTCGCCCATCCTCAACCCGCCGCAATCGGGCATTCTGGGGATGCACAAGATCCAGGACCGCCCGATGGTCGTGAACGGCCAGATCGTCGCGCGCCCGATGATGTATCTGGCGCTCAGCTACGATCACCGGATCGTCGACGGTAAAGGGGCGGTGACCTTCCTCGTGCGGGTGAAAGAGGCGCTGGAAGACCCCCGGCGGTTGCTGATGGATTTGTGAGCAAACGCATGCGCGTGTCTTGCCGATCAGAGAGCAGCGCCCGACCGCCGGGTGGGCGAGAAGCGCCCGCCCGAGGGGGGCGGTCGGGCGCTGCCCGGGTCGCAAGCGCCCCGGGCGTCATTCGGCAACGTCACACTCACAGCCCATCCTCCTGCTTGGCGCGGCCCCCGCATCCGCGTAATCTCGCTGCGCAAGGCCAACCGGAGGGAAATACCATGAGCATACGTCCCAAGCCGCCCGAAGGCTTTGACGAAAACCCGCCCCTCGACGCGGAGTTCTTCGCCCGCGCCCGCCCCGCCGCCCCCGGCGAAGCCGCCCGCCTGCGCGCCGTTCTCGAACGGATCGTGAAGGCACATGACGAGGGCCGTCCGGTGGATGACGCGATTGCTCAGGCGCGCGAGACGCTAGCAGGCGCGCAATGACGCCGATGGAGCGCACGAATCGAGTATTGGCAAAAATACTCGAAAAAGCGATGGATCACGGCGTGAGCCATTGGTCATTGAAATTTAGCGATCTCGAACTTGACGAAGAGTATGCAACGCATTTTTACCCGTGTGTAAAGTGGCTGGAAGATGAAGGCCTAATAAGGGTTGGGGCATACGCGAGAACTATGGGTGGCATCGCCAATGGGTCAATCGAAAACATCTCCTTAACGTCCCTAGGCATGACCGTATTGGGAACGGAGATTGAAGTAGGCGGGAAGAAAGAGCCGCTCTCGAAAGCTGTGACTGACGTTAGTGAGGGACGTGTTGACTACCATCGGATTGGCGATGCAATCGGCGGCTTGATTGGTGGTGTTATCAAGTCAATTGGTAATTAGAATGACCCCCGAACTCACCGCCCTCACCCTTGCCGCCCTCCTGCAAGCCGTGCAATTCCTGCTCTACGCGGTCCCGGCCAATCTCGAGCTTGGACCCGGCTACACCATGTCCGCGCGCGACCGGGAACCATCAAAACAACTCTCGCCGAAAACCGCCCGCCTTGGCCGTGCGCTCTCCAACCATTTCGAGGGGCTGATCCTCTTCACCATCGCCGTCCTCGCCATCACGCTCAGCGATCAATCCACCCAAGTCACCGCCGCCTGCGCCTGGACCTACCTCGCCGCGCGCGTGCTCTACATCCCCGCCTATTACTTCGGCCTGCGCCCGGGCCGCTCGATCATCTGGGCCGTGGGCTTCGCGGCCACGCTCCTCATGCTCTTGGCAGCGCTCTTCTGATGCTTCATCGTTCCAGAAATACTCCGGGGGAATTGGCCGAAGGCCAAGGGGGCAGCGCCCCCAAGCTCCGCTCAATCGAAAGGACCTGACCCATGGCCTCTTATGACGTGATCATCATTGGCGCCGGCCCCGGCGGCTATGTCTGCGCCATCCGCTGCGCGCAACTGGGCCTCAAGACCGCCGTGGTCGAGGGGCGCGAGACGCTGGGCGGCACCTGTCTCAATGTCGGCTGCATCCCCTCCAAGGCGCTCCTGCATGCCTCCCACATGCTCCATGAAGCGGAACACAATTTTGCGAAAATGGGACTCAAGGGCAAAGCCCCCTCGGTCGACTGGAAAGAGATGCTGGCCTACAAGGATGATGTGATCGGCCAGAACACCAAGGGCATCGAATTCCTGTTCAAGAAGAACAAGATAGACTGGCTCAAGGGGTGGGGCAGCATCCCCGGGGCGGGCAAGGTCAAGGTCGGCGACGAGACCCATGAGGCCAAACATATCGTCATCGCCTCGGGCTCGGAATCGGCCAGCGTGCCCGGCGCGGATGTCACCATCGACGAGAAGATCGTCGTCACCTCCACCGGCGCGCTGGAACTGCCCAAGATCCCCAAGACCATGGTCGTCATCGGCGGTGGCGTGATCGGGTTGGAGCTTGGCTCGGTCTATGCCCGCCTCGGCAGCTCGGTCACGGTGGTCGAATATATGGACACGATCACCCCCGGCATGGATGCCGAAGTGCAAAAAACGTTCCAGAGAATCTTGAAAAAACAAGGGCTTGATTTCGTCATGGGCGCCGGTGTTCACACCGTCGAAACGCTCAAGACCAAGGCCAAGGTCGCCTACAAGCTGCGCAAGGACGACAGCGAGCACCAACTTGACGCCGATGTGGTTCTCGTCGCCACGGGCCGCAAACCCTATACCGACGGCCTCGGCCTCGATGCGCTCGGCGTCGAGATGACGAAACGCGGCCAAATCGCTGTCGGCAAGGATTGGCAGACTAATATCAAGGGTCTTTATGCCATCGGCGACGTCATCGAAGGGCCGATGTTGGCCCATAAGGCCGAAGATGAAGGCATGGCCGTGGCCGAGGTACTGGCGGGCAAGCATGGCCATGTCAATTACGGCGTCATCCCCGGCGTGATCTACACGCATCCGGAGGTCGCCAACGTGGGCGAGACCGAGGAAACCCTGAAAGAACAAGGACGCGCCTACAAGGTCGGCAAGTTTTCCTTCATGGGCAACGGCCGCGCCAAGGCCAATTTCGCGGGCGACGGTTTCGTCAAGATCCTCGCCGACAAGGAAACAGACCGCATCCTCGGCGCCCATATCATCGGCCCCGCGGCGGGCGATCTCATCCACGAGATCTGCGTGGCGATGGAATTCGGGGCAAGCGCCGAGGATCTGGCGCTGACCTGCCACGCGCATCCGACATATTCCGAGGCGGTGCGCGAGGCGGCACTGGCCTGCGGCGACGGGGCCATCCACGCCTGAGCGGGGCGGGGAGATGCCCCGCGTCTCGGTCATCATTCCGGCGTTCCGGGCGCGTGACACCCTGTCTGCGGCGCTGGAATCCATCGCCGCCTCGGGCCTGCCGCCCGCCGAGGTCGAGGTGGTCATCGCCCCCGATGATGGTGACGGCTATGCGGACCTGCCCGCGCATGGCCTGCGCCTTGTCCGCTGCGCCGCGCATCATGTGGCCAGCGGGGCCGGGGCCGCGCGCAACAGGGCGCTGGCGCGGGCAAGCGCGCCGCTCGTGGCCTTTCTCGATGCCGATGATACATGGGGGCCGGGCTATCTGGCCGTGCTTGTGCCGCTGGCCGCCCGGCATGGGGTGGCCTTCGGGCGCACGCGCGTGCTGGCCGATGGCCGCCCGCTTCTCGATCTGCCGGGGCCGGGGCGTGACCGCCTTGGCATCGCCGATCTTGGCACGGGGGCAAGCTTTCACCCGGTGATGGCGCGCGCACTTGCCGGGCCGTTTCGCAGCCTGCCCGCGCAAGACGTGCTCCATGCCGCCGAGGCGCTCTCGGCGGTGGGGGGCCATGCGCCTTTGGCACCGGCCCATTACAATCTTCAATTGCACACCCGCAGCGCCACGGCGGATCGCGGTTTTGCCCTGCGCGTACAGGGGGCCTATGCCCGCATCCTGCGCGACATCGAGACCGGACGCACTGGCCTGCGCCCCGAGCATTGGTCCACGGCGCGCGCGGCCTTCGAGTCCAAGGCGCGCCTCAATCGCGCCTATATGCGGGCCGGGGGCAAGCGTCCGTTTTATGCGTTTCTCAAGGCGCGCGCAGAGCGTTAGGTCAGAGCCGGATCGCCGAGATGAGCCGCCCGTAATCGGCCTCGCCCGCATGTGAGCTGCGGCGGTAGGAGTAGAATCGGTCAGGATCGCCATAGGTGCAATGGCGCGTCCATTCCGCATGTCCCACGCCCGCGCGGCGCAGCCGGTAAAGGCCATAGCCGGGCAGGTCGAACTGATAGCGGTCGCCGTGGCCATTGGCGAAAAATCGGGCGCTTTCCGGATCGTCGGCGAGGACCTCCTCAAGCAGGTCCGGGCCGACCTCATAGGCGCTCTGGCTGATTGTCGGCCCGATCACGGCGGTGATGTTGGCGCGCTGTGCGCCGAGCCCTTCCATCGCCTCGATCGTGGCCTCGAGCGCCCCGGCCTGCGCCCCGCGCCAGCCCGCGTGCGCCGCGCCGATCACACCCGCTTGCGTGTCGGCGAAAAGCACCGGTTGGCAATCGGCGGTCAGCACAGCCAGGGCCACGCCCGGTGTTGCCGTGACCATCGCGTCGGCGCGCGGGCGCGTCGTGAGAGGGCCGGTGACCGGCACGACATCCGCCGAATGGACCTGATGCACGGTCACAAGGTGATCGGGTGCGACCTGCATCGCATCGGCCACGCGGGCGCGGTTTATCGTGACGATCTCGGCCTGATCCGACGATCCCGCGCCGCAGTTGAGGCCCGAGAATATCCCCGAGGACGCGCCGCCGCGCCGGGTAAAGAACCCGTGGCGCAGGGGGCCAAGCGCGTCGGCGGTGATGATCTCGAGCGTCATGGGTCCAGTCCGGGTGGCGGTGGCGTGCCGGGGCGGTAGAGTCCCAGCACCTTGAAGAGCGTCCCCATTTCCTGTGCGTCGGTCAAGCGCCGATATGCAGCAAGGTGGCTGTCGAGCGCCGCCCCGGAGAGGCCGCGCGCCAGCGCCTCGGCGCGCGGGCCAATCCCCAGCCGGTCGAGAAACACGCCCTGCGGCGTGAGGCGGGCATGGGCGGCGGGGGCGCTCGCATGGGCCAGCGCCTCGAAATCGACATGCGCGGTCAGGTCCGCAGCCCCCGGTTCGGCAAGGGGATCGGTCGGCGCATGGCCCGCCACCGCCTGAAACGTATCGCCGAGCGACCGCCAGTCGCCATAATCGATGATCAGCGCAGCACCGCCATGGGCCGCGATCCGCGCGCCGATCTGTCCGGCGATGGCGGCGCCCGGCGCGCAGGTCTCGACGATGTCGCCGGGGCGGGTATCGGCCAGCCGGTGATCGAGCGCGGGCAGGGCGGTTTCCGGCCCAAGACCGAGGGCCAGGCGGTCCCCGGCCAGCCCCACCACCCGCTCGTGCCAGCCGCTCTGGCCGCGCTGAAACTGGCGCACCGGCAGGGCATCGAAGAACTCGTTGGCGACAAGAAAGAGCGGCGCCTCGGGCAACTCCTCCATCCGGTCGCACCAGGTCACCTCGCTGCGCCCGAGGGTTGCGGTCTGCACCTTGCGCAGGGTGGGCGAGGTTTCGATCAGATGCAGCCGCATCGCGGCGTGAAATCCGGGGACGGCGCGGGTCGCGCGCAAGAGGTCCGCCATGAGGGTGCCGCGACCGGGTCCAGGCTCGACGAGCGTGAAAGGCGCAGGCGCACCCTGATCGAGCCAGGCCTGCGCAAGGCAAAGCCCCAGCAATTCGCCGAACATCTGGCTGATTTCCGGTGCGGTGGTGAAATCGCCACCCGCGCCGAACGGGTCGCGCGTGGCGTAATAGCCGTGGAATGGGTCCATCAGGCAGGTGGCCATATACTCGGCAAGGCTCATCGGGCCGGTGGCGCGGATGCGCGCGGCGAGGGCCTCGGCCAGCGCGGTCATGCAGGCAATGCCCGCCGCCGCGCCCAAAGGACCATGCCAAGCCCGAAGGCAATCATCGGCAGCGACAGCGCCTGCCCCATGGTCAACCCGTAACCGCCTACGTGAAACGCGAGGCCGAGCGGATTGCCAGGGGTGATGAACTGCGCATCGGGCTGGCGGACGAATTCCACTGCGAACCGCGCGAGGCCATAGCCCGCAAAGAACAGCCCGGTGAGGGTCCCCGGCAGCCTTAGCGCGCCGCGCCGCCAGCCCAGCCACAAGAGCACAGCGCCCAGGATCACCCCCTCAAGTGCTGCCTCGTAAAGCTGCGAGGGGTGGCGCGCGCACATGCCCGCCACCACGCCCGCGCAATTCTGTGCGGCAGACCCTGGAAAGATCACGCCCCAGGGCAGGTCGGTCGGCCGACCCCACAATTCGGCATTGATGAAATTGGCGATCCGCCCGAGCAAGAGGGCCACGGGCGTCACCATGCAGAGCGCATCGGCGACCGAGACCCAGTTGATGCCGCGCGCCCGCGAAAACAGGATCACCGCCAGCACCACGCCCAGAAGGCCGCCGTGAAAGGCCATCCCGCCCTCCCAGACCTGTAATATCTGGGCGGGGTTCGACAGGTAATAGCCGGGCTGGTAGAACAGCACATATCCCAGCCGTCCGCCTAGAATCACGCCAAGGATCACCCAGGTGAGCAGATCCTCGACATCCGCAGGGGTCATCGGGGCGGTGCCACCGGGCCAGAGTGCGGGCCGCTTGACCGTGGCCAGGACGATCCGCCAGCCGATCACGATGCCGACGATATAGGCCAGCGCATACCAGCGCAGGGCAAACTCCATGCCGAAGATCGGGATCGTGAAAATCTCTGGTGAGATATCGGGGAAGGGGAGGGCTGCTTGCATGGGGGTCTCAATGCCTTTGGCCTGTGGGGAAAGTCAACCTTGTGATCGTCGCGCGCCCGACCATATAAAGGGCGAATGTAACGCCGGAGGTAAGCGCCATGCAGACGCGCAACAAGGTGCTCGACGATCTGAGCCAACTCATGACCAACGCCATGGGCGTGGCGCAGGGCGCGCGCACCGAGGCCGAGACGGCGATGAAATCGCTGATCGACCGCTGGCTGGCGGATCGCGATTTCGTCACCCGCGAGGAGTTCGACGCCGTGCGCGCCATGGCGCAGAAGGCCCGCGAGGAGAACGAGGCGCTCAAGGCCCGGATCGAGGCGCTGGAAAAGAGCGCGGGTTGATCGCGGCCTGTGATCACAATTTTCGCGCGGACACGCGTCACGTGTGAATCTCTGGCAGCAAGAGACTCAATGCCGCTCTGCGGCATGGTTGGGGCACGGGTTTTGGGGCTGATGTGATCACACGATTATTTATGTGATCACAAAGCCCCGTTTTTTGCGGCGAATTGTCAGGTTAACCCGGATTTTTATGCGCTTGCAGGTGACAGGCGCGGCAAAAACCTCCAAAACAGGCGCAGCTTGTGCGGAGGCTACGCCGCCGCCGACCATCCCAAGGAGGTTTCCATGGCCGAGACAAAGCCGGTTGAACGCCCGCTTTCCCCGCATTTGCAGGTCTATCGCCCGCAACTCACCTCGATCACCTCGATCCTCACGCGCATCACCGGCAACGCTCTGATCGTGGCGGCGCTGCTGGTCGTGTGGTGGCTGCTCGCGGCCTCGACCTCGGACGAATATTTCGCGCTGGCCAACGGCGTTCTGACTTCGTGGTTCGGCGACCTGGTGCTGACGCTCTCGCTCTGGGCGGTGTGGTATCACTATCTGGCGGGGCTGCGGCATCTTTATTTCGATGCGGGCAAGGGTATGGATATCCCAACCGCCGAGAAACTCGGCTGGGGTTGCATCATCGGCTCGGTCGTTCTGACCGTCATCACGCTGCTTTTGGTCTGAGGAGAGCATCATGCGATATCTGACCGCACGCAAACGCGCCGAGGGCAAGGGTGCCTCGGGTACGGGAACCGAGCATTTCTGGTATATGAAGATGTCGGGCGTGGGTCTTGCGCTCATCATCCCGGTGTTTCTGGTGGCCTTCGGGCGCACGCTTGGCGCCGACCGGGCCGGGGTTCTGGACAGCCTCGCCCATCCCGCCATGGCGATCCTGACGGCGCTGGTGCTGTTCTTCGGGCTGCGCCACTTCGCCGCCGGGGCGCAGACCATGATCGAGGATTATACCCATGGCAGCACGCGCCGGGGCCTGATTATCGCTGTGACCGTTCTAAGTTACGGGATGATCGCCACCGGGCTTTTTGCCCTTGCCAAGATCGCGCTGTGAGGACCTGAAAACATGGCTGCTTATGAATACGAGACGCATGATTATGACGTCGTGGTTGTCGGCGCGGGCGGCGCGGGCCTGCGCGCGACGCTGGGGATGGCCGAACAGGGGCTGCGCACGGCCTGCGTGACCAAGGTGTTCCCGACCCGCTCGCACACGGTGGCCGCGCAGGGTGGCATCGCGGCAAGCCTTGGCAACATGGGCCCCGATAGCTGGCAATGGCACATGTTCGACACGGTCAAGGGCAGCGACTGGCTGGGCGATACCGACGCGATGGAATATCTCGCGCGCGAGGCCCCCAAGGCGGTCTATGAGCTGGAGCATTACGGCGTGCCCTTCTCGCGCACCGAAGAGGGCAAGATCTATCAGCGCCCGTTTGGCGGGCACACGACCGAATACGGCGACGGTCCGCCCGTGCAGCGCACCTGCGCCGCCGCCGACCGCACCGGCCACGCGATCCTGCACACGCTTTACGGCCAGAGCCTGAAGCAGAAGGCGGAGTTCTATATCGAGTATTTCGCCATTGATCTGGTGATGACCGATGGCGCCTGCACCGGCGTCGTCTGCTGGAAGCTGGACGATGGCACGATCCACGTCTTCAACGCCAAGATGGTGGTGCTGG
Source organism: Alphaproteobacteria bacterium HGW-Alphaproteobacteria-1 (assembly GCA_002842985.1). Classification (GTDB taxonomy): domain Bacteria; phylum Pseudomonadota; class Alphaproteobacteria; order Rhodobacterales; family Rhodobacteraceae; genus Roseovarius. The sequence continues at coordinate 36,606 of PHEQ01000020.1, read as the reverse complement.
CGACCGGCGGCTATGGCCGCGCCTATTTCTCGGCCACCTCGGCGCATACCTGCACCGGGGACGGCAACGGCATGGTGGCGCGGGCGGGCCTGCCGCTTCAGGACATGGAATTCGTGCAGTTCCACCCCACGGGCATTTTCGGTGCGGGCTGCCTGATCACCGAGGGCGCGCGTGGCGAAGGCGGGTATCTGACCAATTCCGAGGGCGAGCGCTTCATGGAGCGCTATGCCCCCAACTACAAGGACCTGGCCCCGCGCGACTATGTCAGCCGCTGCATGACGATGGAAATCCGCGAGGGGCGCGGCGTCGGGCCGGGCAAGGACCATATCCACCTCAACCTCAGCCATCTGCCGCCCGAGGCGCTGCACCTGCGCCTGCCGGGGATTTCCGAGAGCGCGCGCATCTTTGCCGGGGTGGACGTGACCAAAGAGCCGATTCCTGTGCTGCCCACGGTGCATTACAACATGGGCGGGATCCCCACGAATTACTGGGGCGAGGTGCTGAACCCGACAAAGGACGATCCCAACGCCGTCGTGCCGGGACTGATGGCCGTCGGCGAGGCCGCCTGCGCCTCGGTGCATGGCGCGAACCGGCTCGGCTCCAACTCGCTCATCGACCTTGTGGTGTTCGGGCGTGCTGCGGCCATTCGCGCGGGCAAGGTGGTGGACGCCGAAAGTGCGGTGCCCGCGACCAACACCGCCGAGGTCGAGAAGGCGCTCGACCGCTTCGACGGGCTACGCCATGCCAAGGGCGCGATCCCGACGGCCGATCTGCGCCTCGAGATGCAAAAGACCATGCAGGCCGACGCCGCCGTGTTCCGCACCGACAAGACCCTGGCCGAGGGCGTCGAGAAGATGACGGGCGTGGCGGCCAAGATGGGGGATATCAAGGTCACGGACCGGAGCCTGATCTGGAACAGCGACCTGATGGAGACGCTGGAGCTGACCAACCTCATGCCCTGTGCGCTGGCCACCATTTTCGGGGCCGAGGCCCGCAAGGAAAGCCGCGGCGCGCACGCCTCCGAGGATCACCCGACGCGCGACGACAAGAAATGGCGCGTGCATACGATTGCCCGGATCGGCGACACGGACGTGGCTCTCAGCTACCGTCCGGTGATCGAGACGCCGCTCACCTCCGAGGAGGAGGGCGGCATCAGCCTCAAGAAGATAGCACCGAAAGCGAGGACGTTCTGATGCGGGCGGGGCTCGCGGCGACGGCACTTGTGGTTCTCGGCGCGTGCGAGGCGACCAATCAGGTTGCCGACACCCTCGCGCGCGAGCGGGCAAAGTCCGTGGTCAACAGCGTTGTCAGCCAGAGATTTCCGGGGGTGAATCCCGCCCCAGTCACCGATTGCATCATAGATGCGGCCTCGGCGCGCGAAATCATCCAGATCGCTGGTGCAAGCGTCTCGGGGGTCACACCCGAGACCGCGCAACAGGTGATCACGATCGCGCAACGCCCCGAAGCGGTGCAATGTATCGCCAGAAACAGCCTGACCCTGTGGGGCGGCTGACACGGAGGAACGAGAGATGGTTCAACTCACCCTGCCCAAGAATTCGCGCATGGTCACCGGCAAGACATGGCCAAAGCCCGAGACCGGCGGCACGATGCGCAAGTTCCAGATCTATCGCTGGAACCCCGACGACGGGAACAATCCGCGCGTCGATACCTATTTCGTCGATCTGGATGATTGCGGGCCGATGGTTCTGGACGCGCTCATTTATATCAAGACGAAAATCGACCCGACACTGACCTTCCGCCGCTCCTGCCGCGAGGGGATTTGCGGGTCTTGTGCCATGAATATCGACGGGATCAACACGCTCGCCTGCATCTACGGCATGGACGAGATCAAGGGCGACGTGAAGATCTACCCGCTGCCGCATATGCCGGTGGTCAAGGACCTGATCCCGGACCTCACGCATTTCTACGCGCAACATGCCAGCATCATGCCGTGGCTGGAAACCAAGACCAACCGCCCGGCGAAAGAGTGGCGGCAGAGCATCGAGGACCGCGAAAAGCTTGACGGGCTTTATGAATGCGTCATGTGCGCGTCGTGCTCCACCTCCTGTCCGTCCTACTGGTGGAACGGCGACAAATACCTTGGACCGGCCGCGCTCCTGCACGCCTATCGCTGGATCATCGACAGCCGCGACGAGGCGACGGGCGAGCGGCTCGACGATCTGGAAGATCCGTTCAAGCTCTACCGCTGCCACACGATCATGAACTGCACCAAGACCTGCCCCAAGGGCCTCAACCCCGCCAAGGCGATCGCAGAGATCAAGAAGATGATGGTGGAACGGCACGTCTGATTGACCGGGCGGCGAAACGCTCCGCCCCCGCTTGACGGGGGCGGGGAAAGTCAATAACACCGCCGCACCGCAGGGGTATAGCTCAGCTGGTAGAGCGACGGTCTCCAAAACCGTAGGTCGCGGGTTCGAACCCTGCTGCCCCTGCCAATTCCCAGGACCGGACCAAAGGTGACTTTGCGCTTCGCGTTATGCGTGTCGGCAGCGGCCCAATACACCTGAACTTTGCCCAAAATACTGCTCAAATGTGTTGAAAATCGGAAATGCCCCGGTTTTGACGCGTGTTTGCCACTATTGCGCCACATTTGCGCCCCAGAGAAACCATGTATCGGCAATCCTGAGGGGGCGCCGAACCGCGTGGGGGCGTGGAAAAGAGAGTGCTGCTGCTATGGGACCGAGCCGTGTTCGGGGTGAGACCCCATCCAATCAATTCTTTCTCGATGCCGAGGAATTCGCCGCGCATCCGCCCGCCGATGCCGCGACGACCGAAATCGCCGTGCGCAACGCCGTCACGACCATCAACCAGATCATGCACGAGGAGCGCGCGACGCGCCGCCGCGATGGCCTGCCCGCGCTGGAGGATCAACTGGTGCTTGAGCCCGTCGCGCCGCACCGGTCGCCCCGCCGCAAACCCACCCTGCCCAAACCCGGTCACTTGATCGCGCGGTTGCGCGGATGGCGGCCCGGTCCTGCACATGCGGGTTGGGCGCTTCTGTTTCTTGCCGTCCTGATCTGGCCGCGGGCGGTGCTCATCGCCATGCTGGCCGTGTTCGTGCTCTGCCTGTTCGGTGTCGCGCTCTTCGGTCAGCAGCGTCTGCAAACGATCGGTAACGACCTGACCGCGCGCGCCCGGGCGATTCGGGCGAAACTTTTGCCGGAGGCCGAGGACGACCCGTTCGACGCCATGCCGGACCCGTTTGATCGCATCGGCGACGCAGGGCGGGACCGTCTCGGCTCTTGAATTCGCGGTCCGTGCCGCGTATGTCGCGGCAGGACGCATTCAGGAAAGACGGCACAGATGGCAGGCACGAACCCGCTTCAGTTCATTCAGCAGGTCCGCTCGGAAGTGGCCAAGGTCGTCTGGCCCACCCGGCGAGAGGTGGTGTTGACGACGGTGATGGTGTTCATCCTCGCCACGCTGACGGCCATTTTCTTTGCGCTGGTCGATCTTGCGATCCGGGGCGGGCTTCAGGCGGTGCTCGGCATCTTCGGCTGAGCCGCCCTCTTTTGCCGGTTGACCTTGCACGCTCTGCGGGCGCAACCTGCGGGCGACGGCATGTGAGGGCGCGAGGCAGGTGGCAGATACATTCTGGACATTCGGATCGGGCACAGGCGGCACGGGCTCGGGTCAGGATGACCGCAGCGTGTTCGACCGGGCCATTGACGTTCTGCGCGCCGATGTCACCGCTGCGGCGGCGATGGCCACCAATGACGCGCAGGTGCGGCTGCTCTATCAGCGGCAGATTTCCGAGGCGGCAAGCGCGCTGGAACGGGCGGCGCGCAGCGGTCAGTTGAGCTGGGCGCAGGCGGCGGACGAAGCAATCCTTTTGCGCAACACCACGCTCGAGGCGCTGCGCGGGCGGACCTCGCCGGTCGGGCGCGCCATGGCCGAACAAATGAAGAAGTATGGTCTGAACCGACAGACCCTTCTTGCCCGTTATACCGAGCTGCTTTTCGGGGCCGGAGCGCGGTTTGACCGCTTGTCGGCGGCCGAACAGCACCGCGTTTATGCCGAGGTGGTCCGCGCCTCCGGGCGGTCGAACCCGCAGGTCAATGCGATGATGCAACGCGCGTCGCGGTTTGGCCGCGGGCTGATCGTGCTGAGCATCGGTGTTTCGGTCTACAATATCGCCGTCGCCGACGATCCCGGTGCGCAGGCGCTCCAAGAGGGCGCGGTGATGGGCGGCGGCATCGCAGGCGGCATCGCGGGCGGCGCGGCGGCAGGGCTTGTCTGCGGCCCCGGCGCGCCGGTCTGTGTCGGCATCGGGGCGTTCGTCGGCGGCGCGCTCGCGGCCTTCGGCGTGAGTTTGTTCTTCTGATGGGAAACGGTCAAACCTGGCAGGTTCTGGACCACCGCGAGCAGTCCGAAGAGCCCGAAATGCGGGTGCGCTGCGGTCCATCCGGCCCCGAGTTGTGGGTGCCGGGACGGCATGTTCTGGCGGTGTTCGAGGTCGGCGCGGAGTGGCTCCTCTTCGCCGATCACGATAGCCCGTTCGAGGAATCGCTTGAAATCTGCCTTTTGTCGCGGGTGGGAGTCGTGGATCAGGTGAGTCTTGCATTTTTCGGCTGGGCAAGTGCCGGGATCGTGCCCGAGCGGATCGCAGAGCGTGTCTTTGGCTTCGCTTTTCCCGCCACGCGGCGCTGGCGGCTGGAGGTGGGCGCGCGCCTCGCGCCGGTGCGGCCGCGTCTGGGGGTGCATCGCCACGGGCGATGGCTCTCGCGGCTCTGGCTCTCGGGTGCGGGCCGAGATGCAGAAAGCCCTTGAATTCAGGGCGAAACGGGGCTAGTTCGCCCCACAGTCCGGATGAAAGGCGCGCGGCGATTCGTGTTGCGCGCCACTTTTAATTTTCGGGCATGCGGTAACAACCGCTTGAAAAAATACGAAAAACCGGCGCCTGCGCCGGGAAGCAAGGGCAAGGTCGGCAATGGCAAAGCGGTGGTACTCGGTCAGCGTTCTCTCGAACTTCGAGAAGAAGATCGCCGAGCAGATCAGGCAGTCGGTGATCGACAATGGCCTTGAGGACGAGATCGACGAGGTTCTGGTGCCCACCGAAGAGGTGATCGAGATCCGTCGTGGCAAGAAGGTCACCGCCGAACGGCGCTTCATGCCGGGCTATGTGCTTGTGCACATGGAGATGTCGGACAAGGGCTATCACCTGATCAACTCGATCAACCGGGTAACCGGGTTCCTTGGCCCGCAGGGCCGCCCGATGCCGATGCGCGACAGCGAGGTGCAGTCGATCCTTGGCCGGGTGCAGGAAGGCGAGGAAAGCCCGCGCACCCTCATCCACTTCGAGGTGGGCGAGCGGGTCAAGGTCAATGACGGCCCGTTCGAGGATTTCGACGGCATGGTCGAATATGTCGACGAGGATCACCAGCGCCTCAAGGTGTCGGTGTCGATCTTTGGCCGGGAAACGCCGGTCGAACTGGAATTCACGCAGGTCACGAAACAGACCTGATCCCCGTGAGCCGTGGGAGGCGAGGCGGCCGCGGCCGCCGGACCGCACCACACAACAAGAGAGCCGGAGGGGCGCGCCCTGACGGCGTTGGAAGCGAAGGAGAGGCCGGATGGCCAAGAAACTGATCGGGACGCTCAAGCTCCAGGTGAAAGCCGGGCAAGCCAATCCCAGCCCGCCCGTCGGCCCGGCCCTGGGCCAGCGCGGCATCAACATCATGGAATTCTGCAAGCAGTTCAATGCCAAGACCGCAGACATGGAACCCGGCGCGCCCTGCCCGACGGTGATTTCCTACTATCAGGACAAGTCCTTTGTCATGGACATCAAGACGCCGCCTGCGTCGCATTACCTGAAAAAGGCCGCCAAGTTGCAGGGCGGCTCCAAAACGCCGGGCCGCACCACGGCAGGCACCGTCACCATCGCGCAGGTGCGCGAGATTGCCGAAGCCAAGATGAAGGATCTCAATGCCAATTCCGTCGAGGCGGCGATGCAGATCATTCTCGGCTCCGCGCGCTCCATGGGCATCGAGGTGAAGTAAGATGGCAAAGCTTGGAAAACGGACCCGTGCCCTGCGTGAGGCTTTTGCCGGCAAGGCCAATGTGACGGTCGAAGAGGCGATTGCCCTGATCAAGGACAATGCCAGCGCGAAATTCGACGAAACCGTTGAGGTCGCCATGAATCTCGGCGTCGATCCGCGCCATGCCGACCAGATGGTGCGCGGCGTCGTGGGCCTGCCCAACGGTACCGGCAAGACCGTGCGCGTCGCCGTCTTCGCCCGTGGCGCCAAGGCCGATGAGGCCCAGGCGGCAGGCGCCGACATCGTCGGCGCCGAGGATCTGATGGAGATCGTGCAGAGCGGCAAGATCGAGTTCGATCGCTGCATCGCCACGCCCGACATGATGCCCGTCGTGGGCCGTCTGGGCAAGGTGCTTGGCCCCCGCAACCTGATGCCCAACCCCAAGGTCGGCACCGTGACCATGGATGTGGCGCAGGCGGTCAAGGACGCCAAGGGCGGACAGGTCCAGTTCAAGGCCGAAAAGGCCGGGGTCATCCATGCCGGGATCGGCAAGGCCTCGTTCGACGCCGAGAAACTGGCCGAGAACCTGCGCGCCTTTGTCTCGGCGGTGCAAAAGGCGCGCCCCGCGGGCGCCAAGGGCACCTATGTCAAGAAAATCTCGCTCTCGTCCACGATGGGCGCGGGCGTGTCGGTGGACGTCAACAGCGCCGTCACCGAATGAGATCTCGCCCCGGTCCCACAAGGGCCGGGGCGGATGGCGGGGCCGTGTGGCCCTGTCCTGTCCGAGACGGAGGGTTCGTCGCAATCGCGGTGAATAAATCCTTCCTGAGATGGGGAACGAGATGAGATTCCAGCCGGGCGCTTTGGCTCTCGGGTGATCTTGGCCTCGGGACCCCTTGTTTTGGACCCGAACGCCGTCCCCTCGGGGGTGGCAAACCTGAGCCGGGGGGAAACCCCCAAATTTGGAGTGAAACTGTGGATAGAGCCCAGAAAGAGAAAGTGGTCGAGGAACTCGGCCAGATCTTCGAAAGCTCTGGCGTTGTGGTGGTTGCCCACTACACGGGTCTGACAGTTGTCGAAATGCAGGATCTTCGTGCCCGCGCCCGTGCGGCAGAGGCATCGGTCCGCGTTGCCAAGAACAGGCTCGCCAAGATCGCCCTTGAGGGCAAGCCCTGCGCAAGCATCGCTGACTACCTCTCGGGCATGACCGTGCTCACCTTCTCCGAAGACCCCGTGGCAGCAGCCAAGGTGGCCGAGGACTTTGCCAAGGCGAACAAGAAGTTCGAAATCCTTGGCGGGGCAATGGGTGAGACGGCTCTGGACCGGGCCGGTGTCGAGGCCGTGTCGAAAATGCCGTCGCGCGAGGAGCTTATTGCCTCCATCGTCGGCTGCATCGGCGCGCCTGCTTCGAACATCGCCGGGGCCATTGGCGCACCTGCCTCGAATATCGCGAGTATCCTCTCGACGATCGAGGAAAAGGCCGAGGCTGCATAAGGCAAGACTGTCGCATTCGCGTAGGGTAGTGCCCGACGTTGGAACACATCTAGAAAACGGAAAGAGCTGAAAAATGGCTGATCTGAAAAAACTCGCGGAAGAGATTGTCAATCTGACGCTTCTCGAAGCACAGGAACTGAAAACCATCCTCAAGGACGAGTATGGCATCGAGCCCGCCGCCGGCGGCGCCGTGATGATGGCAGGCCCGGTTGGCGATGCCGGTGCGGCGGTTGCCGAAGAGCAGACCGAATTCGACGTGATCCTGAAATCGGCTGGTGCGTCGAAGATCAACGTGATCAAAGAGGTCCGCGCCATCACGGGTCTCGGCCTCAAGGAAGCCAAGGACCTCGTTGAGGCCGGTGGCAAGGCCGTCAAGGAGCAGGTCTCGAAGGCCGAAGCCGAAGAGATCAAGGGCAAGCTGGAAGCAGCCGGCGCCGAGGTCGAACTCAAGTGATCGCGCCTCTGGCGCGATCTTCCCGGACGCAACGTGATCCGGGACATTTGCGTCTCGCGTGATATATCTCCAAGGCTGGATCCGGGCATATCCGGGTCCAGCCGAACCTGTCTCAGAGAGGCCCCGCCCGTGCCGGGGGTTCTTTCAGGCGAGGTTCTTGCGATCGGGAGGCCGTCATTGGGACGATGGCCGCGAATGGATCGCCCCGCCCTCTCTGAGGCCCTCGGCGCTGGTGCCCGACAGCGACCGCGGCCGGTGAGAAACGAAAGGTGAGATCGACCATGGCAAAGAGCTACCTTGGCCAGAAGCGTTTGCGCAGGTATTACGGCAAGATCCGTGAAGTGCTTGAGATGCCGAACCTTATCGAGGTTCAGAAATCGTCCTATGACCTGTTCCTGAACTCCGGTGATCAGCCCCAGCCGCTTGACGGCGAGGGGATCAAGGGCGTGTTCCAGTCGGTCTTTCCGATCAAGGATTTCAACGAGACCAGCGTGCTGGAATTCGTCAGCTACGAGCTTGAAAAGCCCAAGTATGACGTCGAGGAATGCATGCAGCGCGACATGACCTATGCAGCGCCCCTCAAGGTCAAGCTGCGTTTGATCGTGTTCGATGTGGACGAGGATACCGGCGCGAAATCCGTCAAGGACATCAAGGAGCAGGATGTGTTCATGGGCGATATGCCGCTCATGACCCATAACGGCACCTTCATCGTGAACGGCACCGAGCGCGTGATCGTCAGCCAGATGCACCGCTCGCCCGGCGTGTTCTTCGATCACGACAAGGGCAAGACGCACAGCTCGGGCAAGCTGCTCTTTACCTGTCGGATCATTCCCTATCGCGGCTCCTGGCTCGATTTCGAGTTCGACGCGAAGGACCTTGTGTTCGCCCGCATCGACCGCCGCCGCAAGCTGCCGGTGACGACGCTGCTTTATGCGCTCGGTCTCGATCAGGAAGGCATCATGAATGCCTATTACGACACCGTCAGCTACAAGCTGAAGAAAAAGCAGGGCTGGGTCACGAAGTTCTTCCCTGACCGCATCCGCGGCACCCGCCCGACCTATGATATCATCGATGCCAAGAGCGGCGAAGTGCTGTTCGAGGCAGGCAAGAAGGTCACGCCGCGCGCGGTCAAGCAGCTCATCGACGAGGGCAAGGTCACCGAGCTGCTGGTGCCCTTCGATCACATCGTCGGCAAATACGTGGCGCGCGACATCATCGACGAGGAAACGGGCGCGATCTATGTCGAGGCAGGCGACGAGCTGACGCTGGAGCACGACAAGGACGGCACGATCACCGGCGGCACGCTTCAGGACCTGCTCGATTCTGGCATCACCGAGATCCCCGTGCTCGATATCGACGGCGTGGCGGTCGGTCCCTACATCCGCAACACCATGGCCGCCGACAAGAACATGGGCCGTGAGACCGCGCTCATGGACATCTACCGCGTGATGCGCCCCGGCGAGCCGCCCACCGAAGAGGCGTCGGCGGCGCTTTTCCAGACGTTGTTCTTCGATCCCGAACGCTATGACCTGTCGGCCGTGGGCCGGGTGAAGATGAACATGCGCCTTGCGCTCGACAAGCCCGACACGCAGCGCACCCTCGACCGAGAGGATATCGTGGCCTGCATCAAGGCGCTCGTGGAATTGCGCGACGGCAAGGGCGATATCGACGATATCGACCACCTCGGCAATCGCCGCGTGCGCTCGGTCGGTGAGTTGATGGAGAACCAGTATCGCGTCGGCCTTCTGCGGATGGAACGCGCGATCAAGGAGCGGATGTCCTCCGTCGAGATCGACACGGTCATGCCGCAGGATCTGATCAACGCCAAACCGGCGGCGGCGGCGGTGCGAGAATTCTTCGGCTCCTCGCAGCTGTCGCAGTTCATGGACCAGACCAACCCGCTCTCGGAAGTGACGCACAAGCGTCGCCTTTCGGCGCTCGGGCCGGGCGGCCTTACGCGCGAACGCGCGGGCTTCGAGGTGCGCGACGTGCACCCCACCCACTATGGCCGCATGTGCCCGATCGAGACGCCGGAAGGGCCCAACATCGGCCTGATCAACAGCCTCGCCACCTTCGCGCGGGTGAACAAGTATGGCTTCATCGAGACCCCCTACCGTCGCGTGAAAGACGGGCAGGTGACCGACGAGGTGGTCTACATGTCCGCCACGGAAGAGATGCGCCACACCGTCGCGCAGGCCAACGCCACGCTCGACGAGAGCGGGCGCTTCGTCAACGAGATGGTCAACACGCGGCAATCGGGCGAATACATGCTCGCCCCGGTCGAGAACGTGGACCTGATCGACGTGAGCCCGAAACAGCTCGTCTCGATCGCGGCCTCGCTCATCCCGTTCCTCGAGAATGACGACGCCAACCGCGCGCTGATGGGCTCGAACATGCAGCGGCAGGCCGTGCCGACGCTGCGCTCGGAGGCACCGCTTGTCGGCACCGGCATCGAGGGCAAGGTGGCCATCGACAGCGGGGCCGCGATCATGGCCCGCCGCGCCGGTGTGATCGATCAGGTCGATGCACAGCGTATCGTTGTGCGCGCGACAGAGGATCTCGAAATCGGCGATCCCGGCGTGGATATCTACCGCCTGCGCAAGTTTCAGCGCTCGAACCAGAACAGCTGTATCAACCAGCAGCCGCTGGTGAATGTCGGCGATACGGTCGAGAAGGGCGAGGTCATCGCCGATGGCCCCTGCACCGACATGGGCGAACTGGCGCTCGGCAAGAACGTCATCGTCGCGTTCATGCCGTGGAACGGCTACAACTACGAGGATTCGATCCTGATCTCGGAACGCATCGTGCGCGATGACGTGTTCACAAGCGTCCATATCGAGGAATTCGAAGTCGCGGCCCGCGATACCAAGCTCGGGCCGGAAGAGATCACCCGCGACATCCCGAACGTGGGCGAGGAGGCGCTGCGCAACCTTGATGAGGCGGGCATCGTCTATATCGGCGCGGATGTGCAGCCGGGCGATATCCTCGTGGGCAAGATCACGCCCAAAGGCGAGAGCCCGATGACGCCGGAGGAAAAACTGCTCCGCGCGATCTTCGGCGAAAAGGCGAGCGACGTGCGCGACACAAGCTTGCGCGTGAAGCCGGGCGATTTCGGCACCGTTGTCGAGGTGCGCGTTTTCAACCGTCACGGCGTCGAAAAGGACGAGCGCGCGCTCCAGATCGAGCGTGAGGAGGTCGAACGCCTCGCACGTGACCGCGACGACGAGTTGGCGATCCTCGACCGCAACATCTATGCACGTCTGAAAACGCTCATTCTCGGCAAGGTGGCGGTCAAGGGGCCCAAGGGCGTCAAGGCCAATTCCGAAATCACCGAGGAATTGCTCGGGACGCTGACCCGTGGCCAGTGGTGGCAGCTTGCCCTCAAGGACGAGGCCGACGCCAAGATCGTCGAGGCCCTGAACGACCAGTACGAGGCACAGAAGCGCACGCTCGATGCGCGCTTCGAGGACAAGGTCGAGAAGGTGCGCCGGGGCGACGACCTGCCGCCGGGCGTGATGAAGATGGTCAAGGTCTTCATCGCCATCAAGCGCAAGCTGCAACCGGGCGACAAAATGGCCGGGCGGCACGGCAACAAGGGCGTCGTGTCCAAGGTCATCCCGATCGAGGACATGCCGTTTCTTGCCGATGGCACGCCGGTCGATATCTGCCTCAACCCGCTTGGCGTGCCGAGCCGAATGAACGTGGGCCAGATCCTCGAGACCCATATGGGCTGGGCCGCGCGCAGCCTCGGGATCAAGATCGACGATGCGCTCAGCGACTATCGCCGCACCGGTGATCTCACGCCCGTGCGCGAGGCGATGCGCCACGCTTACGGCGAGGATGTCTATGAAGAGGGCATCAAGGGCATGGACGACGCGACGCTCGTCGCGGCCGCAGGCACCGTCACGAACGGCGTTCCCATCGCCACGCCGGTCTTTGACGGCGCGAAAGAGGGGGACGTCAACGACGCGCTGCGCCGCGCGGGCTTTGACACAAGCGGCCAGTCGGTGCTCTTCGACGGGCGCTCGGGCGAGCAGTTCGCGCGTCCCGTGACCGTGGGCATCAAGTATCTTCTCAAGCTGCACCACCTTGTCGATGACAAGATCCACGCGCGCTCGACCGGGCCCTACAGCCTTGTCACGCAGCAGCCCTTGGGCGGCAAGGCGCAGTTCGGCGGTCAGCGCTTCGGGGAAATGGAGGTCTGGGCGCTCGAGGCTTACGGCGCCGCCTACACCCTGCAGGAGATGCTTACCGTCAAGTCGGATGACGTGGCGGGCCGCACCAAGGTCTATGAGAGCATCGTCAAGGGCGAGGACAATTTCGAGGCCGGTATTCCGGAATCGTTCAACGTGCTCGTCAAGGAAGTGCGCGGCCTCGGCCTCAACATGGAACTCCTGGATGCGGAGGAGGATGAGTAAGCACGACACGCCGGACCCTTCAAAAGGGTCCGGTCCGTTTTCTTTTGAAGAAAACGGCGCTTCACCGCCCTCGACCGCCAGCCTCTAAGGATCAGACAATGAACCAGGAACTTACCAACAACCCGTTCAACCCCGTCGCCCCGGCCAAGGTGTTCGACGAAATCAAGGTCAGCCTTGCCAGCCCCGAGCGTATCCTCAGCTGGTCCTATGGCGAGATCAAGAAGCCCGAGACCATCAACTACCGCACGTTCAAGCCCGAGCGTGACGGCCTCTTCTGCGCGCGGATCTTTGGCCCGATCAAGGATTACGAATGCCTGTGCGGCAAATACAAGCGCATGAAATATCGCGGCGTCGTCTGCGAGAAATGCGGCGTCGAGGTGACGCTGCAAAAGGTCCGCCGCGAGCGTATGGGCCATATCGAGCTTGCCGCCCCCTGCGCCCATATCTGGTTCCTGAAATCGCTGCCCTCGCGCATCGGCCTCATGCTCGACATGACGCTGCGCGATCTGGAGCGGGTGCTCTATTTCGAGAACTATGTGGTGATCGAGCCGGGCCTCACCGATCTAACCTACGGTCAGATGCTGACCGAAGAAGAGTTCATGGATGCCCAGGACGCCTATGGCATGGACGCCTTTACCGCCAATATCGGCGCCGAGGCGATCCGCGAGATGCTGGCCAATATCGACCTCGAAGCCGAGGCCGACCGCCTGCGCGAAGAGTTGAAAGAGGCCACGGGCGAGCTGAAGCCCAAGAAGATCATCAAGCGCCTCAAGGTGGTCGAGAGCTTCCTCGACTCCGGCAACCGCCCGGAATGGATGGTGCTGACGGTGCTGCCGGTCATTCCGCCGGAACTGCGCCCGCTGGTGCCGCTCGACGGTGGCCGCTTCGCCACGTCCGATCTCAACGACCTTTACCGCCGGGTGATCAACCGCAACAACCGTCTCAAGCGCCTGATCGAGTTGCGCGCGCCCGATATCATCGTGCGTAACGAAAAGCGGATGCTGCAAGAGGCGGTCGACGCCCTCTTTGACAACGGCCGCCGTGGCCGCGTGATCACCGGTGCCAACAAGCGTCCGCTGAAATCGCTTTCCGACATGCTCAAGGGCAAGCAGGGCCGCTTCCGTCAGAACCTTCTCGGCAAGCGGGTCGATTTCTCGGGCCGTTCGGTGATCGTGACCGGCCCCGAGTTGAAACTGCACCAGTGCGGCTTGCCGAAAAAGATGGCGCTCGAACTGTTCAAGCCGTTCATCTATTCGCGGCTCGAGGCCAAAGGCCTCAGTTCGACCGTGAAACAGGCCAAGAAGCTGGTGGAAAAGGAACGCCCCGAGGTCTGGGACATCCTCGACGAGGTGATCCGCGAGCATCCCGTCATGCTCAACCGCGCGCCGACGCTGCACCGCCTCGGCATCCAGGCGTTCGAGCCGATCCTGATCGAGGGCAAGGCGATCCAGCTTCACCCGCTGGTCTGCGCGGCCTTCAACGCCGATTTCGACGGTGACCAGATGGCCGTTCACGTGCCGCTCAGCCTGGAGGCGCAGCTTGAAGCGCGGGTGCTGATGATGTCCACCAACAACGTGCTCAGCCCCGCCAACGGCGCGCCGATCATCGTGCCGTCGCAGGACATGGTGCTTGGTCTTTACTACGTCACGCTGGAACGCGAGGGCATGAAGGGCGAGGGCATGGTATTCTCTTCGCTGAATGAGGTGCAGCACGCGCTTGACGCGGGCGAGGTGCATCTTCATGCGCGCGTGACCGTGCGCGTGCCGCATATCGACGAGGAGGGCAACGAGGTCTTTGCCCGCGTCGAGACGACGCCGGGCCGCGCCAAGCTCGGCGCGCTCTTGCCGCCCAATGCCAAGGCGCCGTTCAGCCTTGTGAACCGCCTTCTGCGCAAGAAGGAGGTGCAGCAGGTCATCGACACCGTCTACCGCTATTGCGGTCAGAAGGAATCGGTCATCTTCTGCGATCAGATCATGACCATGGGCTTCCGCGAGGCGTTCCGCGCGGGCATTTCTTTCGGCAAGGACGACATGGTGATCCCGGAGTCGAAATGGCCCCTCGTCGAGGAGACCCGCGCCCTCGTCAAAGGGTTCGAGCAGCAATACATGGATGGCCTCATCACCCAGGGCGAGAAATACAACAAGGTCGTCGATGCCTGGTCGAAGTGCAACGACAAGGTCACCGAAGCGATGATGGCCACCATCTCGGCCGAGCACCGCGATGAGAATGGCGGCGTGATGGAGCCCAACAGCGTCTACATGATGGCGCACTCCGGTGCCCGGGGCTCGGTCACGCAGATGAAACAGCTTGGCGGGATGCGCGGCCTGATGGCCAAGCCGAACGGCGACATCATCGAGACGCCGATCATCTCGAACTTCAAGGAAGGTCTGACCGTTCTTGAATACTTCAACTCGACCCACGGCGCGCGCAAGGGCCTGTCGGACACCGCGCTCAAGACCGCCAACTCGGGCTATCTGACGCGGCGCCTGGTGGACGTGGCGCAGGATTGCATCGTGCGCGAGCATGATTGCGGCACCGAACGCGCCGTGACCGTCGAGGCGGCCGTGAACGACGGCGAGATCGTGGCCTCGCTCGCCGAGCGCAGCCTTGGCCGGGTTGCGGCCGATGACATTGTCGATCCCGACAGTGGCGTCGTGCTTGTGTCCAAGGGGCAGCTCATAGACGAGCGCACCGCCGACATGATCGAGGTTTCCGCTGTGCAGACCGTGCGTCTGCGCTCGCCGCTGACCTGCGAGGCCGAGGACGGCGTCTGTGCCACCTGCTACGGGCGCGATCTGGCGCGCGGCACGCTCGTCAATATCGGCGAGGCGGTGGGGATCATCGCCGCTCAGTCGATCGGCGAACCGGGCACGCAGCTTACCATGCGGACCTTCCACATCGGCGGTGTCGCGCAGGGCGGGCAGCAGTCGTTCCTCGAATCGAGCCAGGAAGGCACGGTTGCCTTCGAGAACCCGCAGATCCTTGTGAACTCGCGCGGGGAAACGCTGGTGATGGGGCGGAACATGAAGGTGTTGATCCGCTCCGATGCCGGGATCGAGCTTGCCAGCCACAAGGTCGGTTACGGCACGCGGATCTTCGTCGCCGAGGGCGACAAGGTGGTGCGCGGGCAGAAGCTCTTCGAATGGGATCCCTACACGCTGCCGATCCTCGCGGAGAAATCCGGCACGGCGAAATTCGTCGATCTGATCACGGGCCTGTCGGTTCGCGACGTGACCGACGACGCCACCGGCATGACCCAGAAGATCGTGACCGACTGGCGCGCCGCACCGCGCGGCAACGAGCTCAAGCCCGAGATCTTTGTCATCGGCGCGGATGGCGAGCCGATGCGCAACGACGCGGGCAACCCGGTGACCTATCCGATGTCGGTGGATGCGATCCTGTCGATCGAGGACGGCCAGGAGATAGAGGCCGGCGACGTGGTCGCGCGCATCCCGCGCGAGGGCGGCAAGACCAAGGACATCACCGGCGGTCTGCCGCGCGTGGCCGAACTGTTCGAGGCGCGCCGTCCCAAGGATCACGCGATCATTGCCGAGGTCGATGGCTATGTGCGCTTTGGCAAGGACTACAAGAACAAGCGCCGCATCACCATCGAACCGGTGGACGACAGCCGCACACCGGCCGAATACATGGTCCCCAAAGGCAAACACATTCCGGTGCAGGAGGGCGATTATATCCAGAAGGGCGATTACATCATGGACGGCAATCCCGCGCCGCATGACATCCTCGCCATCATGGGGGTCGAGGCGCTGGCCAATTACATGATCGACGAGGTGCAGGAGGTTTACCGCCTGCAGGGCGTGAAGATCAACGACAAGCACATCGAGGTGATCGTCCGCCAGATGCTCCAGAAATGGGAGATCGACGAGTCGGGCGATACCACCCTGCTCAAGGGCGAACACGTCGACAAGGCAGAGCTTGACGAGGCCAATGCCAAGGTCGAGGCCAAGGGCGGGCGTCCGGCAACGGGCGAACCGATCCTTCTTGGGATCACCAAGGCCTCGCTGCAAACCCGGTCGTTCATCTCTGCGGCCTCGTTCCAGGAGACGACCCGCGTGCTCACCGAGGCGGCGGTCCAGGGCAAGCGCGACAAGCTTGTGGGCCTCAAGGAGAACGTGATCGTCGGGCGTCTCATCCCGGCGGGCACGGGGCGCGCGACGCAGGAAATGCGCCGCATCGCAACGGCACGCGACAGCATCGTGATCGAGGCGCGCCGTGAGGAGGCCGCAGCGGCCGCAGCGCTCGCCGCTCCGATCATCGAGCGGGACATGAGCGCCGACGACGTGTTCGACAACTTCGTCGAAACCCCCGAGAGCCGCGAGGACTGATCGCCGCATATCGCCAATTCGGAAAAGCCCGGCCATCTGGCCGGGCTTTTTCGTTGGAGGGGTCGGCAGACGGACCGGGAGGGTCTGGTTGCCTGACCTTGAGCCGAGGCTGTTAACCCATTGCCGTCTTGTTCAGCGTCTCCAGCGGAATATGACAGCGGATCACATGCCCCGCGCCCGCCTCGCGGGCGGGGGGCGTGTCGGTCTCGCAGATCGCCCCGAGCTTGACCGGGCACCGCCGCTGGAACGGACAGCCCTGCGCGGGCGGGGCAAGCTCCGTTGCATCCTCGGCCAGCAGGCGCGGCGCGTGGTCGGGGTCGGGGGCCAGAACGGCCCCCAGCAGCACCTCGGTATAGGGGTGGAACGGGGCGCCGTAGACCGCCGCCGCCGGTCCGGTCTCGCAGATGCGCCCCTGATAAAGCACGGCCACCCGATCCGACAGCGCGCGCACCACCGTGAGGTCATGGCTGACGAAGATGAAGGCCGTGCCGTGGCGCGCCTTGAGATCGTTGAGCAGATCGAGAACTGCCGCCTGCACCGAGACATCGAGCGCCGAGGTGATCTCGTCGCACAGCACCACCTCCGGCCCCGCGGCAAAGGCGCGCGCCACCGCCACGCGCTGTTTCTCGCCCCCCGAGAGCTGACCGGGCCGCCGTTCGAGGTAATGCGCGCCAAGCCGGACAGTTTCGAGCAATTCGGCGGCGCGGTCGGCCAGCGCCTGCCCTTTCAGCCCGAAATAGAGCCGCAGCGGCTGCGCGAGGATCTCGCCCACCGACTGGCGCGGATTGAGGCTCTCGTCGGGGTTCTGGAAAATCATCTGGATGCGGCGCAGATCCTGCGGCCGCCGCCGCTCTACCGCCTTCGGCAGCGGCGTGCCGTCCCCAAGCGTGATGTCCCCGGCGGCGGGCGGCAACAGTCCGGCAAGCGCGCGCAGGATGGTGGATTTGCCGCTGCCCGATTCACCGACAAGGCCAAGCGTCTCGCCCCGCCGCAAGTCAAGTGTGATCCCCTCGACGGTGGCGGGCGGCGGCGCAGCCCTGCGCAGCCGCGCCAGCCATCCGGGCCTGTCATAGCGCACCGAGACCCCGTCGAGCGCGAGCGCGCAAGGGCTGTCCGCCGCACAGGCGGGGGCGTCGCGCCCCGCACCGTGCGCGGCCGCATTGCCGGGAAAAAGACAGCGCGCGGCCTGACCGTCCTCGGTGGTGGCCATGTTGGGCCGCTCGGCGCGGCATGCCTCCGTTGCCAGCCCGCAGCGCGGGGCAAAGGCGCAGCCATGGCGCGCCACATCCGGGCCGGGCGGGCGCCCGTCCAGTGCGCTTGGCAGCCCGTGCGCCCCCAGTCGTGGAATCGCCGCCAGCAGCGCCGCCGCATAAGGGTGGGCGGGCGCGCGCAGCACCGCGCGCGCAGGCCCCGTCAAAACCGTTTCGCCGGCATAAAGCACCTGCACCCGGTCGCAGACCCGCGCGATCACCCCCAGATCGTGGCTGACATAGACCATCGCCATGTCCCGCTCGCGCGCCAGATCGCGCAGGAGGTCCAGAATATGCGCCTGTGTGGTCACATCAAGCCCGGTGGTCGGCTCATCGAGCAAGAGCGCATCCGGCTCTCCGGCCAGCGCCATGGCAATCGCCACCCGCTGCTGCTGCCCGCCTGACAATTCATGCGGATAGCGCCGCAGGATCGTCTCGGGATCGGGCAGGCGGACCTGTTCCAACAGCGCGCAGGCGCGCGCGTGATGGGTCGCGGGGTCGTGCTCGCAATGCAGGCGGAGCGCCTCCCTGATCTGCGTGCCGACGCGCTGCGTCGGCGTCAGCGCCTGCCCGGAATTCTGCGGAATGAGGCCAAGCTTGCCGCCCCGGATGCGCGCCAGTTCGGCGGGCGGCAGGCCGAACATGTCGCGCCCGTCATAAATCACCTCGCCCTTGAGCCGTTGCAGGCCGTGCCGCAGATAGCCCATGGCGGCCAGCGCCAGCGTGCTCTTGCCCGACCCGCTCTCGCCGACGATGCCAAGGCTTTCGCCCCGGCACACGCTCAGGTCCACCTCGTGCAGAACCGGCAGCATCAGGCCCGCGCGGCTGCGGAACCCGACGCAAAGCTTGCGGATATCAAGAAGCGGGGGCGCGGCCATGTCAGATCACCGCCTTGCGGCTGCGGTCGAGGCCAAGCGTCTTGGCCAGCGCATCTGCGGTCAGGTTGATGCCGATGATCAGCGTCGAGAGCGCCAGCACCGGCGCGATCACGCCCCAGGGTGCCAGCGACATGTAGACCCGCGCATCCGAGATCATCAGCCCCCAGTCCGGGCGCGGCGGGGCCACGCCGAAGCCGAGAAACGACAGTGCAGAAAACCCCAGCAGCATCCAGGACCAGCGCATCGCGCCCTCGACCAGCAGCGTATCGGTCACATTGGGCAGGATCTCGCGCCGCACGATGTCAAAGGGGCGGTGCCCGCGTGCCCGCGCCGCCGAGACGAAATCGCGCGCCACCACCTCATGCGCCGCCGCCCGTGCCACCCGGATCACCGGGATACCGAAGAAAAACGCCAGTGTCGGCAAGAGCACCTCGCCGCCGGTGCCGAACACCGTGATCAACACCAGAAGCGGCAGTATGCCGGGCAGGGCCAGGAACGCATCCACCAGCCGCATCGCCACCTCATCGACCCAGCCGCCGCGCAGGCCCAGCCACACACCCGCAAGCCCGCCCCAGAGCATTGCTACCGGTGTGGCGATGCCGGTGATCACCAGCGCCTCGCGCCCGCCCAGCATCACGCGTGTCAGCACGTCGCGCCCCAGATGATCGGTGCCCAGCCAATGCGCCGCCGACGGCTCGGCCAGCGTGAGCGTGGCCGCCATCGCCTTGTAATCATAGGGAACGATCCAGGGGCTGAAGATCGCCATCACCGCATGAAGCGTCACGAGCGTCACGCCGATCGCCCCCGAGGGCCGCGCCACGACCTCGCGCAGGAGTGTGCCGGCGCGCCTGCGCCTTGTGGCGGCCAGCGCGCTCATCGCCGCCGCGCCTGATGGCTGCGCAGACGCGGGTTGAGCATCAGGCTCAACAGGTCCGCCACGAGGTTCACGGCCACATAGGTCGCCGCCACGATCATCGTGATCGCCTGCACCACCGGCAGGTCGCGGCTCGAGATCGCGTCGATCAGAAGCCGCCCGAGACCGGGATAGTTGAACACCACCTCAACCACGACCACGCCGCCCAGGAGCCACGCCACTGTCAGCGCGATCACGTTGATCGCGGGCAAAAGGGCATTGGGCAGCGCATGGCGGAACACCACCCGCCAATAGGGCACACCCTTGAGCGTGGCCATCTGCACATAATCGCTCGCCATCGCCTCGATCACCGAGGCGCGGATCATCCGCATCACATGGGCGATCATCAGCATCGTCAGCACCGTCGAGGCAAGGATGAACTCGGGAAAGAATTCCAGCGGCGGCGCATCGGCAGGGGTCAGCACGATCGCGGGCACCCAGCCCAGCCAGATCGCGAAAATCAGGATCAGGATCGTCGCGGCGACGAATTCCGGGATTGTCATGGCCAGGATCGCCCCGGTCGAAAACAGAAGGTCCGGCCAGCGGTCACGCGTCAGCCCCGCCACCACGCCCGTTGTGATCGCCAGCGGGATGCCAACGGCCAGCGCCCCCGCCGCCAGCAGAAGCGAGTTGCGCACCCGGTAGCCCACCATCTGCGCGATGCTTTCCTGCCCGTTCGCCGACATGCCGAAATCGCCCTGCACCACGCCCGCTGCCCAACTCAGGTAACGGTCGAGCGCGGGCACCTCGAGGCCAAGCGCCTTGCGGCAGGCGTCTAGCGCCTCGCCATGCGCGTCACGTTCAAGGATCGCGGTGCAGGCATCGCCGGGCAGGGCCTCGACGCCCAGAAAGATGATCACCGAAACAAGCCACACGGTAACGAGGCCAAGCGCCAGCCGTCGTGCGATCACCCCCAGCATCGTTGTCTCCCCGCCATGGCCCTCGGAGGCTCGTTTTGTGATGAGCCTAGACCAGCCGTGGCGTTGCCGTCGAGACAAGGTTTCATGTCGGTGCCGGGAAATGCATCACATTCCGCCGCAGAGAGGTGAAAATCACACTTTGCACATGCGACTAAGTCGCAATCTACTTGACGAAATTGCGAGCGACTCGCATATTCCAGCCATGTCACACAGCACCGACAGGATCCCGATGCGATTCCGACGCGAAACCGGCGTGCCTCTCGGGCACCTAAGCCGCCGCCACCTGCTTGCCCTTGCAGCCGCATTCGCGGGGGTCGGGGCCGCGCGCGCAGCCACCGCGCCGCTCGACGTTGTCGCCACCACCGGCATGATCGCCGATACCGCCCGCGTGATCGGT
Source organism: Alphaproteobacteria bacterium HGW-Alphaproteobacteria-1 (assembly GCA_002842985.1). Taxonomy (GTDB): domain Bacteria; phylum Pseudomonadota; class Alphaproteobacteria; order Rhodobacterales; family Rhodobacteraceae; genus Roseovarius. The sequence continues at coordinate 15,537 of PHEQ01000020.1, read as the reverse complement.
GGCGAGGCGGTCGCCGTGCGCGCGCTGATGGGGCCGGGGATCGACCCGCATTCCTTTCGCCAGACCCGCAGCGACATCGCAGCACTTACCCGGGCCGATCTGGTGCTCTGGCACGGTCTCTATCTTGAGGCACAGATGGAGGATTTCCTTGCCCGTCTCGGCGCGCGCCAGCCGGTCGTTGCCGTGGGCGAGGCCGTGCCCCTCGGTCTGCGCATCGCCCATCCCGATTACGAGGGGCGATTCGATCCGCATGTCTGGATGGTGCCCGATCTCTGGCGGCATGTGGCCGATGGCATCGCGGTGGCGCTGTCCGAGGCGCGGCCCGATGCCGCGCGGGATTTCGCCAGCAACGCCCGTGCTTTACGTGACGATCTTGACCGGCTCGGCAGCTATGCGCGCGACACCCTCGCCACCGTCCCGACCAAGGCCCGCGTGTTGGTGACCGCTCATGATGCCTTTGGCTATTTCGGCCGCGCCTACGGGTTCGAGGTCGAGGGAATTCAGGGCATTTCGACCGAATCCGAGGCGGGCCTCGCGCGCATCGGTGAGCTGGTCGAGATGCTGGTCGCGCGCGGCATAAGTGCGGTTTTCATCGAAAGCACGGTGTCCGAGCGCAATATCCGCGCGCTCATGGAGGGGGCAGCGGCGCGCGGCCACGAGGTGCGCATCGGGGGAGAGTTGTTCTCGGACGCGATGGGCCTTCCCGGCACCTACGAAGGCAGCTATATCGGCATGATAGACCATAATGTAACCACCATTGCCCGTGCCCTTGGCGGGCAGGTGCCCGCGCGCGGCCTCAACGGCAAGCTGGCGGCAGGGGAATGACCATGGCGCTCGAGCTGGTGCGCGAAAAACTGATTGATCAGAACCCTCTGGCCATTCGCGGCCTGACGGTTTCCTATGCCGAGAAACCGGCGGTCTTCTCCGTCGATGTCAGTTTTCGCGCGGGCCAGATGACCGCCATTGTCGGTCCCAACGGTGCCGGGAAATCGACCTTGCTCAAGGCCGCGCTCGGTATCCTGCGCCCGCTTTCCGGGCAGGTCACCGCCTTTGGCGCGCCGCTTGACCGGGTGCGCGCACGCATCGCCTATGTGCCGCAACGCGCCAGCGTGGACTGGGACTTTCCGGCGCGTGTGATCGACGTGGTGATGATGGGGCTCTACCGCGATCTGGGCCTTCTGGGCCGTATCCGCCCCCGTCACCGCGCCCGCGCGTTGGAAAGCCTCGCGCGCGTCGGCATGGAGGGCTTTGCCACCCGCCAGATCGGCCAGCTGTCCGGCGGCCAGCAACAGCGCGTGTTTCTTGCCCGCGCGTTGGCGCAAGGTGCCGATCTCTACCTTCTGGACGAGCCGTTCGCTGGGGTCGACGCCGCCACCGAACGCGCCATCATCGGCGTGCTCAAGGGCTTGCGCGACGAGGGCAAGACCGTCGTTGCCGTGCATCACGACCTTGCCACCGTGCCCGCCTATTTCGACCGCGCCTTTCTTCTCAACATCTCGGCCATCGCCGAGGGGCCGGTGGCCGAGGTGATGACCGAGGCCAACCTGCGCGCGGCCTATGGCGGACGGCTGGGGTCCGCCCAACAGGCGGTCTAGGCAATGCTCTGGCAGGCGCTTGGTCTCGGGCTGGGCTACAATGCCACGCTGGTCACGCTTGGCGCGGCCATGCTCGGGATCGCGGCGGGGGCGACGGGGGTGTTTCTATACCTCGCGCGCCGCGCGCTGGTGAGCGACGCCATCGGCCACGCCACCTTGCCCGGCGTGGTGGCGGGGTTTCTGGTGATGGTGGCGCTTGGCGGCGATGGGCGCTTTCTGCCGGGGCTGATGCTGGGTGCGGCGCTCTCGGCGGGGTTGGGGCTGGTCTGCGTGTCCTGGCTCTCGGCGCGCACGCGGCTGCATGAGGACGCGGCCATCGGCGCGGTTCTGTCGGTGTTTTTCGGCGCAGGCGTGGTGCTTCTGACCGTGGTGCAGGTGCTTGAGAGCGGGCGTCAGGCAGGGCTTGAAACCTTCCTTCTGGGGGCCACCGCCGGGATGCTGCGCGCCGAAGCGCTGAGCATTGCGGCGGGTGGCGCGGCGGTGCTGGCGCTGGTGGTGGTGCTGCGCCGCCCGATGGTGGCCGTGGCCTTCGATCCCGAACATGCGGCGGGGCAGGGGATCAACCTGCGCGCGGTCGATCTGGCGATGATGGGGCTCGCGCTTGCCGTCACCGTGGTGGGGCTCAAGGTGGTGGGCGTCGTGCTGATCGTGGCGCTGCTGATCATCCCGCCGGTGGCGGCGCGGCTCTGGTCCGAGCGGGTCGGGGTGATCGTGCTTCTGGCGGGCACATTCGGCGGGCTTTCGGGCTATCTTGGCGCGGCCATCTCGGCCACGGCCCCGGACCTGCCCACGGGGCCGCTCATTGTGCTGGCAAGTTTCGCGCTCTTCATCCTGTCGCTGCTCTTTGCGCCCGCACGCGGCGTGCTGGCGGCGGGACTGCGCCACTGGCGGTTTCAGCGCCGGGTGCATCTGCGGCAAGGACTTCTGGCGCTGGCCAGCGGCCATCCGGTCTATGAGCCGCTGACGCTGCGCCTGATGCGCCGCCGGGGACTTGTGCGCGCCGACGGGGTGGCAACGGATGAGGGCCGTGCGCGGGCTGCGCGCGCGCGCCTTGACGAGCGGCGCTGGCACATGCTGCGCAGCCTGCCCGAATTCGAGGCAGCCGCCGCGCGCCATGACGGGCTGAGCCCCTTGTCCGAGGTGCTGACCCCCGATCAACTTGCCGCGCTCGACCGGCATCTGGGGCCTGAGGGGGCGCTGTGATGGGGGCGGAGTTCGTCATGCTCTCGCTCGCGCCGCTGGTGATCGGCGTGCTTGCGGCCATCGCCTGTGCGCTGCCGGGCAATTTTCTTTTGCTGCGGCGGCAGGCACTGATCGGCGACGCCATCAGCCATGTGGTCCTGCCGGGGATCGTCGTGGCCTTCCTGCTGTCGGGCCGGGTGGCGGCGGTGCCGATGATGCTGGGCGCGGGCGGCGCGGCGCTTGTGTCGGTGGCGTTGATCGAGGTGATCCGGCGGTTGGGGCGGATCGAGCCGGGGGCGGCCATGGGCGTTGTCTTTACCGCCATGTTCGCGGGCGGCGTTTTGCTGCTGGAACAAAGCAGCGCCTCGGGCGTGCATCTTGACGTGCAGCACGCGCTTTACGGCAATCTCGAAAGCCTGATCTGGCTTGACGGGTATGGCTGGGGCGCGCTTTTCGATCCTCAGGCGCTCAGCGGCCTGCCGCCCGAACTGATGCGCATGGCGGTGGTCACGTTTGCCGTGGCGCTCTTTACGGGTGTCCTCTGGCGCGCGCTGGTGATCGCCACCTTCGACGAGGGCTTTGCCCGAACCCTCGGCCTGCCGGTGCGCGCGCTGTCGCTGGCGCTTGTGGCGGTGGCGGCGATGGCGGCGGTGGCGGCTTTTGACGCGGTCGGCTCGATCATCGTCATCGCCATGTTCATCTGCCCGCCCGCCGCCGCGCGGCTGATGACCGACCGGATGGGCGGGCAGGTGGCGTGGAGCCTCGGATTTGCCACGCTCTCGGCGGTGCTTGGCTATGTGCTGGCGGGCTATGGCCCGCTCTGGCTCGGCTATGAGAGCGCGGTCAGCGCGGCGGGCATGATCGCCACCGTGTCGGGCGGGATCCTTGCGCTTGCGGCGCTTTTCGGGCCGCGACGCCGGGGCGTGGCGGCAGGGCAGGGGGTGTGATCCGCGTTACGGGGCGATCACGACGCGAAACGTCTCTTTTCCCCAGCCATCCACCGGGCAATGCGCGCGGATGAAGACCTCTCGTGTGCCCTCGGGCAGATCGAGGTTGAGCGACCGGGTGAAGGGCTGCTCGTTGACATGCGGATGACCGAGCAGGCGATAGCCAAGGCGCGTGCCCTTGGCATCGAGCACCTCCCAGCCATCTGCGTAGTGATCCCACCCGGTATCTGGATGCGCGATCGTCACGTCCACGCGATAGGCCGCATCGGTTCGTGTCGCGACGGCATCGACAATTTCCGGCTCTGCCGCACTCGCGGGCGCGGCGGCAAGGAAGGCACAAAGGGCTAGCAAATGTCTCATGGCGCGACGATAGCGCAACCCGGCGCGTCGCGCAGTCACTTATCCGCGCGCATCAGCACGGCGCGCGATTCGGAGGCGAATTCGCGCCGCAGCAGCACCGCAAGCGTGACCGCCACCGCAAGAAGCAGCACCTGTGGCCCCAGAAGCCAGGCCGCAGCCGCCAGCGCGAAATAGAGCGCGCGCAAACCCCGGTTGAAGCCGCGCGCGGCGGTGATGTTGATCGCGCCGGCCTTGTGAGCGCGCGGCAATGCGGCGGGGTCTTCGGGGTTGTTCGGCACTGCCCCCATGACCACGGCGCAATAGCCGAAAAGGCGATTGGCCCAGACGAATTTCAGGAAGGCATTGGTCAGAAAGATGATGATGGTCAGGATCTTGACCTCCCAGACGATCACTGGATCGGTGCCAGAGGTCAGATCGTCTGCGAGCCCGATCAGCCGCTCCACATCGCCCAGAAGCGCCAGCGCGCCGCCAATGGCAATCAGCGTGGCCGAGGCGAAGAACGACGTGCCTTGCCGCAACTGCCCGATCACCTGCGAATCGAAGATGCGCGGGTCCCGGGCCACGAATTGCACCATCCATTCGCGGCGATACTGCGCCATCAGGTTGGAAGTGGAGGGAAACCGCGCGGGCGCGTGCTCGATCAGAAGCGTGACAGCCGCCCATCCGGCGATCAGCGCCGCCACCGCCCATAGATCGAGCGTGCTGAAATGCCCGAGCGCCTGTGTCAGCCTCTCCATCGCTCAGAACGGCCGCACGACCACGGTCCAGAGCACGGCAATCGCTCCCAGAACGCTGATTTCGTTGAAGATCCGCAGGTATCGGTCGCTCTCGTCAAAAACGCCGCGCCGCGCGCGCAGCACCAGCCGCCCGGTCCAGCCGTAATGCAGCGCCAGCGCGCACACGAGCGCGATCTTGAGATGCGTCCAACCCGGCCAGCCAAGCCAATGCGCCAGCACCAGCCCCGTGCCGATGGCGATCACACCCAGCCCCAGCGAGAAGCGATACAGCCGGATCGTCAGATCTCCCAGCGGGCCGAACTCGCCCAGCCGGTCCCATTCGCGATGCCAGTAGATGAGCGCGCGCGGCACGGCGAAAATCGACGTCATCCAGCCCATGACGCAAAGAATGTGAATGATCTTGACCCAGTCCATGTGCGATGACTGCCCGAGGCGCCATGTCTGTGCAAGGGGCCCGACTATGATGCGGCAAAAAAGGACTCGCCACGTGGCGAAATTGGTTATATAATTTTACCAATATTGGGAGGTTTAACCATGCAGATGCCAGTTCCGAATCCGGCCATCCTGTCACGCAAGGCCGAGCTTGTGGCGCGTCTGCGCACGGTTTTGCCTGTGGATGCGGTGATTTCGGACCCCGCAGAGACGCGCGCCTATGAATGCGACGCACTCACCGCCTACAAATGCCCCCCCCTCGTCGCGATCCTGCCCGCCACCACGCAAGAGGTCTCGGATGCACTGGCGATCTGTCACGACATGGGCGTGCCGGTGGTGCCGCGCGGCTCCGGCACCTCGCTCGCGGGGGGCGCGCTGCCCACGGCCGACAGCGTGATCCTGGGCGTCGCGCGTATGAACGCGGTGCTGGAAACCGATTACGACAACCGCCTGATCCGTGTGCAGACCGGGCGCACCAATCTCTCTGTCACCGGCGCGGTGGAGGAGCACGGATTTTTCTACGCGCCTGACCCCTCGTCGCAGCTTGCCTGCGCCATCGCGGGCAATATCGCGATGAATTCGGGCGGCGCGCATTGCCTCAAATACGGCGTGACCACCAACAACCTGATGGGCGTGACCATGGTTCTGATGGACGGCACGGTGATCGAGCTGGGGGGCGCGCATCTCGATGCGGCGGGCTATGACCTGCTGGGCCTTGTCTGCGGTTCCGAGGGGCAGTTGGGCGTTGTAACCGAGGCCACCCTGCGCATCCTGCGCAAGCCCGAGGGCGCGCGTCCCGTGCTGATCGGTTTTGATTCGAACGAGGTCGCCGGGGCCTGTGTCTCGGACATCATCAAGGCGGGCGTGCTGCCGGTGGCGATCGAGTTCATGGACCGCCCCTGCATCCGCGCCACCGAGGATTTCGCCCATGCGGGATACCCTGACTGCGAGGCGCTGCTGATTGTCGAGGTCGAGGGATCGGAGGCCGAGATCGACGCGCAACTCGCGCTGATCGAGGAGATCGCCCGCCGCCACGATCCGGTGGAACTGCGCCAGAGCAAATCGGCCGAGGAGAGCGCGAAGATCTGGCTGGGGCGAAAATCCGCCTTTGGCGCCATGGGGCAGATCAACGATTACATGTGCCTTGACGGCACCATCCCGGTGAGCGCGCTGCCGCTGGTGCTGCGCCGTATCGGCGAGATGTCGAAGGAATTCGGCCTTGATGTGGGCAACGTGTTCCATGCGGGCGACGGCAACATGCACCCGCTCATCCTGTTTGATGCCAACAAGCCGGGCGATCTGGAGCGGTGCGAGGCCTTCGGCGCCGAGATCCTGAAGCTCTGCGTCGAGGTGGGGGGATGCCTCACCGGCGAGCACGGCGTTGGCATCGAAAAGCGCGATCTGATGGCGCATCAATACGACTCCGACGATCTGGCCGCGCAGATGGATGTCAAGGACGTGTTCGATCCGGGCTGGCTTTTGAACCCGGCCAAGGTCTTTCCGCTCGAGGCCTCCCAAGGGCGGCGCGCCGCCTGAGAGCGATTGGTTCGAGTATTTTTGGAACAGTGAAATGACACCTCAGACAGAGGCCGAACTGGCCGCGATCATCAAGGCGGCGGACGGGCCGTTGCGTATCGAGGGCGGCGGCACACGGCCCATCGGGGGGGCGACCAATGGCGCGCGACTGTCCACATCGGCCATGCGCGGGATCGAGCTTTACGAGCCGGGGGCGCTGACGCTGGTGGCGCGCTCGGGCACGCCGCTGGACGAGGTGGAGGCGGCGCTGGCGAAAGAAGGGCAGCGGCTTGCCTTCGAGCCGATGGATCATCGCGGGTTGCTGGGCACCGCAGGCACGCCCACCATCGGCGGGGTGGTGGCCGCCAATGTCAGCGGCCCGCGCCGCGTGCAGGCCGGGGCCTGCCGCGATTTCCTTTTGGGGGTGCGGTTCGTCGATGGGGCGGGGCGGATCGTCAAGAATGGCGGGCGGGTGATGAAGAATGTCACCGGCTATGACCTCGTGAAGCTGATGGCGGGCAGTTACGGCACATTGGGCGTGCTGACCGAGGTGGCGCTCAAGGTGCTGCCCGCGCCGCAGATGGCGGCGACGTTGCGCCTTGACGGGCTGGACGATGCGCAGGCGGTGACGGCGCTTTGCAGGGCGCTCGGCTCGCCCTTCGAGGTCACGGGGGCGGCGCATCTGCCGGGCAAGGCGACGCTTTTGCGGATCGAGGGCTTTGCCGCCTCGGTGGCCTATCGGGCCGAGCGCCTGACCGCGCTGCTGGCCCCGTTCGGCGCGCTGGCGGTGGAGGATGACCCCGATGTGGTGGCCGCCACCTGGCGCGATATCCGCGACGTGACCGCCTTTCACGGGCGCGCGGGCGATGTCTGGCGGCTGTCGGTCAAGCCGTCGGACGCGCCCGGCATCGTGGCCGGGTTGAGCGGTGTCGAGGCGCTTTATGACTGGGGCGGGGGGCTTGTCTGGCTGCTGGCACCCGAGGGGCGCGCGAACACCATCCGCGCGGGCGTCGATGCGAAAGGCGGTCATGCCACGCGGGTGCGGGGTGCGGGGGCAGATGCCTTTCACCCGCTGCCCGCGCCGGTGGCAGCCCTTCAGGCGGGGTTGCGGCGGCGGTTCGATCCGCGGGGCCTGCTCAATCCGGGCCTGATGGCGTGCGTGTGAGGAAGAGAGCATGAAAACCGAATTCACGCCTGCGCAGCTTGCCGACCCGAAGATCGCCCGCGCCAACCAGATCCTGCGATCCTGCGTGCATTGCGGATTCTGCACCGCGACCTGTCCCACCTATCAGGTGCTGGGCGACGAGCTGGACAGCCCGAGAGGGCGGATTTACCTGATCAAGGACATGCTGGAAAACGAGCGTGTGCCCGATGAAAAGACGGTCGGGCATATCGACCGGTGCCTGTCGTGCCTGGCCTGCATGACCACCTGCCCGTCGGGGGTGCATTACATGCATCTGGTGGATCAGGCGCGCGAGTATATCGAGGCGCGCTACAAGCGGCCCTTGGGCGACCGGACGCTGCGCTGGATATTGGCGCGGATCCTGCCCTATCCGATGCGGTTTCGCGTGGCTCTGCTCGGGGCCAAGATCGGGCGGCCCTTCGCGCGGCTCATGCCCGACGCGCGATTGCGCGCCATGCTGGAGATGGCCCCGAAACACATTCCTCCCGTCAGCCGCAATGACGACCCTCAGACGTTTCAGGCGCACGGCGCGCGCAGGATGCGCGTGGCGCTGATGACGGGCTGTGCGCAGCGCGCGCTCAATACCGATATCAACGATGCCACCATTCGCCTGCTGACCCGGCTTGGCTGCGAGGTGGTGGTGGCGAGCGGTGCGGGCTGTTGCGGGGCGCTGACGCATCACATGGGCAAGACCGCCGAGAGCCACGCCACGGCAGCGAAGAACATCAAGGCCTGGGCGCGCGAGATGGATGGCGAAGGCTTGGATGCCATCGTGATCAACACCAGCGGCTGCGGCACCACGGTCAAGGATTACGGGCATATGTTCCGGCTTGAGCCGCTGGCCGCAGATGCCGCGCGGGTCAGTGCCATCGCCATGGATGTGAGCGAGGTGCTGATGCGGCTCGATCTGCCCGAAGGGACCGACAAGGACCTGACGGTGGCCTATCACGCCGCCTGTTCGCTGCAACACGGGCAGAAGATCAAGACCTTTCCAAAGGACCTTCTGCGTCGCGCCGGTTTCACCGTGGCAGAGCCTGCCGACAGCCACCTGTGCTGCGGCTCGGCAGGCACCTACAACCTGATGCAGCCCGCGATTTCCAAACAACTGAAGGACCGCAAGGTGCGCACGCTGGAAGCGGCAAGGCCCGATATCATCGCCGCCGGCAATATCGGCTGCATGATGCAGATCGGCTCGGGCACAGCCGTTCCGGTCGTTCACACGGTCGAGTTGCTGGACTGGGCCACAGGCGGGCCAAAGCCGCCCGCGATGACGCGCGCCGCCCAAGGGCACACCGGGGTTCCCTTCCTGCGTTGAGCGCGGTCATATTCTGGCCCAAAACCCTTGCTAGCCGATGAGGGGACCAAGGATCCGGAGAGACCATGTTGCGCGCGCTTGCCCTTCTTCTCTGTCTTGCCACGCCGTTGGCCGCGCAGGACAGCCGCCTCGAGCGGCTCGACATGGGCGATGCCGCCCGCGCCTGGGAGGCGGTGGGTCGGCTGGAACTGGGCGGGCGCGGGTTCTGCACCGGCGCACTCATCGCGCCTGATCTGGTTCTGACGGCGGCGCACTGCCTTTATGACAAGGCGACTGGCGCGCGGCTCGATCCGGCGCGGATAGAATTCATGGCAGGCTGGCGCAACGGGCGTGCCGCGGCCTATCGCTCGGTGCGGCGCGCCGTCACCCATCCCGCCTATGATTTCGCGGCCCAGGTCACCTCTGAGCGCGTGCGCAATGATGTGGCGTTGCTGGAGTTGTATCACCCGATCCGCAACAGCCATGTCACCCCGTTCGAGACCGACGCACGCCCGCGAAAGGGCCAGCAGATCGGCGTGGTGAGCTATGCCAGGGACCGCTCCGAGGCCCCGTCCTTGCAACAGGTCTGCGAGGTTCTGGCGCGGCAGGACGGGGTTCTCGTGATGTCCTGCGACGTGAATTACGGCTCCTCGGGCGCGCCGGTGTTTTCGTTCGAGGGGGGCCGTGCGCGCATCGTCTCGGTGGTGTCGGCCATGGCCGAGGTTGACGGGCGCAAGGTCGCGCTCGGCACGCAACTGCTCGAGCCGCTCGATACCCTGCGCGCGGCGCTTGACGCCGGGCAAGGCGTCTTTCAGGAGGCCGCGCCGAAAATGCTGTCCTCGGGCACGCGCCGCGATACGGGTGCAAAATTCGCGCGGCCATGAGGGGGCTTTTCGCTCTCGTTCTGGCGCTGATGACGGGCGGCGCGGTGCTGGCGCAAAGCGGACTTGAGCGGCTGACGCAGCGCGATCAGCTTTTCGGGTGGGAGGCCGTCGGTCGGCTTGATATCGGGCGCGCGGGGTATTGCACAGGCGTGCTCATCGCCCCCGATCAGGTGCTGACGGCGGCGCATTGCCTTTATGACCGCACCCGCGCGCCCGTGCCCGTGGGCAGCCTGCGCTTTCGTGCCGGGCTGCGCGACGGGGTAGCGATTGCCGAAAGCGGGATAAGCGGTTTTGTGGTCGCGGCCGGTTATGACCCGGCGCGTGGCATGGCGGCGCAGAATGTGCGCCGCGATGCAGCCCTTTTGCGCCTTGCCACCCCGATCCCGAGCGCCGTGGCGGCGCCTTTCGCTCTCCACGGCGTGCCCGCGCCCGGACAGCGGGTCAGCCTTGTGTCCTATGGCCGCGACCGCGACGAGGCCCCGTCCTGGCAGCGTGATTGCGGGATGCTGTGGCAGCAGGACGGGTTGATGGCGTTTGACTGTGACGTGATCTTCGGCTCTTCGGGCGCGCCGGTCTTTGCCCGCTCCGGTGCCCGGGCGCGGATATTGTCGCTGGTCAGCGGTGGCACCACGGCGGGCCGTCAGGTGGCGTTCGGGATGGACCTGCCCGCGCTTGTCGACGAGCTCAAACGCGCGTTGCGCGCCAGCGGGGCCAGTTCTGCGGCCCCCGGTTTCAAGCGCGCCACGGTCGGGCAGGGGCACGCCTCTGGCGCGCGTTTCGCACGGCCCTGAGGCCCCGTCCGGGGGTCTTGACAGACCGCGCGCCCCTTCCCAAATCTGGGTGGCCCCGGTGCCATTATGGGCCGGGCAGATGCGCCTGTCCCGTGAGGGAAGGCAAAATTGTTATCGCTTCAAGGAGGATGACCATGCGTAACTTCGATCTTGCACCGCTCTACCGGGCCACTGTCGGCTTTGACCAGATCGCCGACATGCTCGACCGGGTGATGGCCAGCGACGTGAGCCAACCGACCTATCCGCCCTACAACATCGAAAAGACCGCCGACGATGCCTATCGCATCTCGATTGCCGTGGCGGGCTTTGCCGCCGAGGATCTGGGCGTCGAGGTGAAGGAGGGCGCGCTTGTGGTCACGGCGCGCAAGCGCGACGAGGATGAGGGCCGCACCTATCTGCATCGCGGCATCGCCACCCGCGCGTTTGAGCGGCGCTTTCAGCTGGCCGATCATGTCCGCGTGACCGGGGCAAGCCATGCCGACGGGATGCTCCATATCGAGCTTGTCCGCGAGGTGCCCGAGGCCCTCAAGCCCCGCCGCATCGCCATCGCCAGCGCCGACAAGGCGTCCGACAAGGACGTGATCGAGGCCGAAAAGGTGAACTGATCCGAAAGGGCAGGCCCGGTCGATCCGTGACCGGGCCTTTGTCCGTCACGCCGCCTTGACCATCCGCGCCACCGGTGCGCTCCCTTCGATGAGGACGCGATGCAGTGCGGTGATACCCTCGTTGAGCGCTTCGGTCGCGATCACGAATTGCACGTCCACGCCGCGCGGCGTCTGATGGGCGGCAACCACCTCGATCTCTGCCTCCTCCAGCGCGCGGAGGCCCCGGCTCAGCACTTTCAGCCCCTTCAAATCCCGCCCGATGGGCGACACAAGCGCCAATGTGCGCGCCGAAACCTGTGCCGCCGGATAAAGCGCCTCCAGGTCCCGCGCCACGCGCCGCACCGTTTTCAACGAGGCCTGCACGTAATGGGTGATCGTGTTGGCGTTCGATGTCTTTGACACGATCCAGACATTGTGCCGCTTGAGCGCGTCCAGAATGGCCGCGTCATAGCCCTTGACGCCCACCATGTCCTGCTCGAAGAGCTCCAGCGCCACGACCTTGAGGCCGGTCACGATCTCCACCGCCGGAGTATCTGTCGGCTGATCGTCAATGAGCGTGCCGGGGTCGCCTGGATCGAACGCGTTGGTGACGCGCAACGGCACCTCGGCCTGCCGCAATGTCTTGGCTGCCTTGGGGTGGATCGCCTCCATCCCCAGATTCGAGAGCTGATCGGCCACGTCGTAATTGGTGTGCCCCAGCTTGCGCACGGCGCCCTCACCCACCAGTTTGGGGTCGGCCGACGACAGGTGAAACTCCTTGTGGATGATCGCCTCGCGCGCGCCGGTATGGGCGGCGATGCGGGCGAATGTCACCTCGGAATAGCCCCGGTCGAACTCGCGCATCAACCCTTCGGAGCATTGCGCATAGCCGGTGACGATGGGCATCTCGGTGCTCAGGTCCACATCGTGCAGCCCCGCCGCGATCCGCTCCGAGAGGCTGTGCTCGGTTTCGTCGCGCCAGCCGCTGAGGTCGATGAAGCGCGCGTTGACGCCCGTTCGCTGCAACAACAGCGTGGTGACAAAAGCGGAATGCGCCTCGCCCAGACCCGACAGCAATTCGCGGATGACCATCATGTGATCGCCGAGACGAAAATGCCCGTAGGAACACAGCCGTTGCAGATCGAAGAGGCAGGACCGCGCGCCCTCGATCCGCTCGCGTACGAATTCGTCCGCCATGCTGCGGTCGCCGGGATTGTCGAGAATGTCGGCGTGGGCGGCGCGCATCGCGCGCCCCACCTCGGTCAGCGCGTCAAGCCAGCCGTGATCGTCGTCATCATTGGCAAAGCGCGCATAGACGCCGGGCTGCCCGGATTTCTTGTGCTCCAGCAGAAGGTTGGTGATGCCGCCAAAGGCCGAGACGACGAACACGCGCCCATAGAGCGCCGCGCCCGTCCGATCCCCGACAAGAAGCGTGTCCAGCAACTCGCGCACACGGCTCATCGACGTGCCGCCGATCTTCTCGACGGTATGGGTTGGTAAGGTCATATCTCTCTGACGGGGCCAGGCCCCGACCCTCTCAGCTTGTTTCGAGCGCGTAGGAGCCGTCGGCCTGATGCACTTCCTTGCCTGTCACGGGCGGATTGAAGCAGCAGGCCATCACAAGCTCTTCGCGGGCGCGCAGGATGTGGCGATCATGCTTGTCGAGCGCATACATGACGCCGGGCTTGATTTCATGCGTCTCGCCGGTCGCGATATCGGTGATCGAGCCGGTGCCTTGCATGCAATAGACGCTCTCGAAGTGGTTCTTGTATTCGAACGTGTGCTCCGATCCCGGCTCCAGGAACGTGATGTGGAAGGAAAACCCCATCCCGTCATCGGCCAGCAGCATCCGCACGCTCGACCATTGCGCGTCCGAGACGACGCGCTCGCGCTCGCTTTCCACGATCTTGTTGAAATCTCTCACGATCATTTGCGTTACTCCGCCGCCATTTTCGTTGTTGCCAAAGCCTCGCGCGCGGCCTCTTGCAAGATGTCCAGCCCCTTGCGCAAAAGCGCCTCGGGCGTGGTCAGCGGCGCGAGCACCTTGACCACCTCATCATGCGCGCCCGAGGTCTCGATCACCAAGCCCCTTTCAAACGCCCGCGCGCAGATGTCACCTGCCAGATCGCCATTTCCGACATCGACCCCCTGCATCATGCCGCGCCCCTTGAGCCGCGCGCCGGGAACCATGTCGGCGATCGTCTGAAGCCCCTCGCGCACGATGGCGGACTTCTGCGCGATGTCGCGCTGAAGCGCATCGTCGCGCCAGAACTTCTCCAAAGCCACCCGCGCGGTGACAAAGGCATGGGTATTGCCGCGGAAGGTGCCGTTATGCTCGGCCGGGCCCCAGATATCGTGCTCGGGCTTGATCAGAAGCGCGGCAAAGGGCAGGCCCATGCCCGAAAAACTCTTGGCCAGCGGGATGAGATCGGGCTCGATGCCCATCTCCTCAAAGCTGAAGAAGGTGCCCGTGCGCCCGCATCCTGCCTGAATGTCATCGACGATCAAGAGCGCGCCATGCGCCTTGGCCAGCCGGGCGATTCCCTGCATGAAGGCGGTGGAGGCCGCGTTGAGCCCGCCCTCGCCCTGCACCGGCTCGATGATGAAGGCGGCCGGCGCATCGACGCCGCTTGACGGGTTGCCGAGCATTTCCTCGATGATGTGCAGGCTGTCCACGTCCTCACCGAAGGCCCCCTCGAAGGGCATGTGGGTGGTGCCGCAGAGCGAACCGCTGCCCGCGCCCGCGCGCTTGCCCGCGTTACCGGTGCACGACAGCGCCCCCATGGTCATGCCGTGAAAGCCGTTGGTGAAGGCGATGATGTTGCGCCGCCCGGTGACCTTGCGCGCCAGCTTCATCGCCGCCTCGACGGCATTGGTGCCGGTCGGGCCGGTCATCATCACCTTGTAGTCCATGTTGCGCGGTTTGAGGATGATCTCCTCGAAGGCGGTCAGGAAATCGGCCTTGGCACCGGTGTGCATGTCAAGGCCGTGGGTGATTCCGTCGGCGGTGATATGCTCGATCAACGCGGCCTTCATGTCGGGGTCATTGTGCCCGTAGTTGAGCGACGAACACCCGGCGAGAAAGTCGATATAGGAGCGGCCCGACGCATCGGTCAGCTCTGACCCCTGCGCCTTGACGAAGGATTTGGGAAAGCTGCGGCAATAGCTGCGCGCTTCCGATTCGCGGCGGGCAAAGATCTCGAGATCGGCTGATTGCTCAGTCGGCATGGCATGTTCCTTCATGTGATTGGGGGATGGCGGAGAGGGGGCCCGAGGCTCAGGCCGCCTTTTTCATCCGCTCTTTCATGGTGATCGTGACCATGTATTCGGTGTCGTGCAGATCGTCGAAATGCTGCGCTTTCGTGAAATAGGGCGCGCTCGTCAGGGCGGCGTCCTTGATGCTGGTGAACTTGCGAAAGAGCGCCCAGCTTGCGGCATTGTCGCGGGTGATCGTGGTTTGAACGCGCGTCACGTCCTTGCACACCTCGCGCGACAGCAGCCCGCGCAGCATCAGCGTGCCCAGCCCGGTGCCGCGCGCCTTTTCCGACACGGCGACCTGCCAGACAAAGAGCGTCTCGGGATCGTCCGGCAGCAGATGACCCGACACCCAGCCCACGATCTCGCCCTCCATCTCGGCGACGATGCAGGTGTCGCGGAAATGGTCGCACTGGATCAGGTTGCAATACATGGAATTTTCGTCGAGCGGCTTGCACTCGCGGATCAGGCGCCAGATCGCGGCCCCGTCCTCTGCTCCCGGCTTGCGCAGGGAAGGCATGGTTTTTCGAAACATTTCCATCGCGTGTCGCATGGGTGAACGGCCTCTGTTGTTGCTTTGATTGACTAAATAAAATACTTAGCTTATAAAATCAATAGTTGATTTGAGAATGTCACAGTGCCGTTTGAACATACTAAAAATGGTGATTTTCCGGAAATATCATACCAACGGCCTGATTGTTTGACTCGCAGAGGATTCCCTTCTGCAGAAAAATCTGAATCACTGTCTTCAAATGATGGAGGCTTTGATGGCAGTTGA
>PHEQ01000019.1 GCA_002842985.1 Alphaproteobacteria bacterium HGW-Alphaproteobacteria-1 | reverse complement strand
TGAGGCTCGGCGCCGGCCAATCCGGAGCAACCCTCGAACGGAGAATGCCGCGGGGGAGACCACCAAACCAGTCAGCTCACAACGCGATCATGGGGTCTAGGAATAGACATCAGAAAGTCGGATCCCGGCCCGATACAGACTCCGACGGCTTAATTCCGGGCGATTAGGTGAATGATAAGCAATGGCCGAGCGTGAAGAGATATCCGGATCTGTTGGCAAGGTCGGTCAGGAAGGGGGCGGGCGGAAATGGGCTCGGCACGATGTTGACCCGTTGCGACAGGCAGATGCTCTCGACTGGTGGCAGGAGCAACGCTGGGTTGCGCGCGCATTCTGCCAGCGCAGGAATGATGAACTGCGAGAGTTGGCGCGGACGCGCATAGATGACCTGCCGCTGCAGGAACTGATTTGGGAAACATCCTCGCAAAGAAAGGCACTTGAGCTTGAAATCCTCGAGAGAGTTCAACAGGCCGAAGCGCACCTTGCAAGCGAGTTGGACCATGTCCTCACCGCGCACCGGCCCGGCAACGATGACCTTACCGAGTATTCCGGCTGGAGCGGACGTGATCTCGGCAAGCTGGCCCTTGGCGGCAGCGGTACCGCGGCTGTGGCGACTGTAGCTGCACGCGCGTCCCCAGGGCTCCTTGGGATGATTGGCCTTGGTGCCGCCTCGGCTGTCGCGGCCCCTTTAGCGGTTGCTGTGGGCGCTGCTGTTTTCTCCTGGTCAGCGGCTTCAGTCATCGGAGCAAAGCGGCCTGCCTATCTCGAGCTGGTTGAGGATGCTGTGACCCGTTTGCTCATGGCACAGGATAGCCCGGATGCATCTGTTCTGAGCCGCCATTTGGCGCGACTAGATGAAGCTTACAAACAAGTTATCGAGAACGTATCATGACCTATTCGTTTGTCGTGCCGCCAGAACTCCAGGCAATGTTGGAGGCAGGCAAGCTGATCCGCCGAGGAGCGCTGCTGATCAATGCGAATGGTGGTGGCATTGTGGCGCATCTTCAGGAAACGGGTGCGTTCTCAGCCATCCAGCCGCTCGGCTCGGCTCTCTTGTCTTTGACGGGCGTCAACTCGGCCGGTTCCTTGGTCACAGGCGCTATCAGCGTCGTCCAGAATGAACAGATCAAACGTCGCATTGATACGATGCAATCGATGCTGGGTGCTATGCAGGGTTTGCAGGTGGCAACGCTGGCTGGATCCATCGCGAGCCTCGGCGTCAGCGCCGCTGGAACAGCGATAGTCTGTCAGCGGCTAGAGAAGCTGCGCCGCGACGTGCAGTCCATACAAGATAGCGTTCTCGCCTTCCGGGACGAATGGCGCGCGTCCGAACTTCAACAGCTGCTCGACAAGGCGACCAACCGAATTGAACGCGTAGACGGCGCCGCGTTGCGCGTCGATCGAAGGTCAGTCCTGACTGAGGCCGAACAGGTTCTGCACGAAACCTTTGATGCCATGCACAAGAGGGTCCATCTGCTCTACACGCGGGAGGCAATTCCCATCGACAGCCTCAGACTTCTGCTCGACGGAATGGCGGTCACGGGCGGCGCACAAATCAAGGCTCTGTTCCTTCTCGAAGAACCGATGGCGGCAAAGGATCAGGCCTCTCGCCAGTTTCAGAAGATCGCGCAGTTGACGACGGAAATGCCTGCAGATCTTCTGGTCGGACGCCTCGATGGGACGGATGCAGCTGAACAGAACGCCCACGATGTGGACGTCACACTTGCGGAAATGCGCCACCGTATTGCCAGCCTGCCCAGCCTTGTCGACTACCTCGATCTCCAAGGGCACTCTTCTCGAAGCTATATCGAGGCGGCTGAGGCCGAACATGACGCGCCATTAATGATTATGCAGGTGCGCAAGCCCGAATCATGATCGACATTTGTTCGAGTTAATTTGTGGTCTGGTGATCTGCGCCGTTCTGCGCGCACAAGCCCTTAACGCCCTATTTTGCACTCTACCGGACTCGGTCCCCTTGGGGCCTTATGCGCGCCGGATTCCGGGGGTAGGGTGAAAGGATGGAGAGGATCGGAAAACACAGAGGTGTAATGCCGCGCGGGGAGGCGTTTGGGTGGCGTCCCGCGCGCGGAACAAAGGCGCGCTTTGCGCGCCGCCGCGCGAGCGCCCGACCGCCCCACCGGGCGGGCGCTTTTGCGACGTTACACCCCCGCGCAACCGTTCGAGTATTTTGCACCATAAAGCGCCCGCCGCAGCCGTTGCGGCACCCCCCCGTCGGTCGGGCACCCGCGCGGCAAGGCAGCACGCCATGAGCCATGTCCGCCGCCGCCGCGTGTTTTATATCCCTGGCTATGACCCGATCCCGCCGCGCCGCTACCGCGAGCTTTACCGCAAGGAGGCCGCCGCGCAGGCAAAGGTTTCGGGCCACGAGATCGCGCTTGCGCCCGCGCGCGGCCGCGCGCGATTCGGCTGGGAGGTGCGTGCGCGGATCGAGGGCCAGCCGGTCGAGGCCCGCGTCGAGGTTCTGGTCTGGTCCGATATCGTCAAGGGCAGCATGGATCAGGGGATCCTGGCCACCTATCTGCAACTCGTGCGCACGGCGGCGGCCTATATCGGCACGGGCGCGCTCTTTCGGCTGATGCGGCTGCGCAAGGGGCCGGTGATCGCGGCGCTCTATCCGGTGGGGTTTTTGCTGGTGCAACTGGGGCTGGCGCTGCTGGCCGCGTGGCTCGGGGCGCGTGCGCTGGCGCTCTGGCAGCCATGGGCGAGTTGGGCCGGGCTTTTGGTGGTGCCCGTGGTGCTCGAGGGATTCCGGCGGCTGGATGGCCGGTTCTTTGCCTATTACCTGATGCATGATTACGCCTATTCGGCGCGATATCTGGGGGCCAACCCGCCCGAGCTCGAGGCGCGGCTGGCCGCGTTCGGCGATGCGATTGCCGAGGCGCTCTCGGGCGAGTGCGACGAGGTGCTGGTGGTGGGCCATTCGTCGGGGGCGCATCTGGCGGTTTCGGTGCTGGCCGATCTCATTCGCGCGGGCCGCGTGCCCGAAGATGGCCCCGCGCTCGGGTTCCTGAGCCTCGGGCAGGTGGTGCCGATGGTGTCCTTTCTGCCGCGCGCCTGGCGGCTGAGGGCCGATCTGGCCTATCTGAGCACGCGGCCAGAGCTGTTCTGGCTCGATGTGACCGCCCCCGGTGACGGCTGCGCCTTTGCGCTCTGCGATCCGGTGGCGGTGTCGGGCGTGGCGCCTGCGGGCAAACGCTGGCCGCTGGTCATCTCGGCGGCCTTCACCCAGACGCTGAGCGCCGAGCGGTGGCGCGCATTGCGGTGGCGGTTCTTTCGGCTGCATTTTCAGTATCTGTGCGCTTTCGATCACCCCAACGGTTATGATTATTTCGCGGTCACGGCGGGGCCGCAGACCCTGGCGGCGCGCTTTGCGGGCCGCGCGCCCTCGCCCGCGCGGATCGAGCGGGCGGTCTCGGGCTATCGGAGCATTGCGCCATGACGATCCCGCCCAAGCCGCCCGCACGGGCCGAGCGGGTCTCGCTCTGGCGCTACATGCGGCTTTTCCGCGACGATATCCTCTCGGCGCAACCCGCGCGGCTCTATCGCGCCTGGATGGCGGAATTTCGCACGCCGTTCTTTCGCTCTTACCTCTGCAACGATCCCGCGCTTGTCGATCTGGTGCTCAAGGAACGCCCCGGAGACTTTCCCAAATCCACGCGCGTATCCGAGGGGTTGCGGCCCCTGCTCGGGCAGTCGGTTTTCGTGACCAACGGCGCGACATGGAAGCGGCAGAGGCGGATCATCGACCCGGCCTTCGAGGGCGGGCGGCTGCGCGATACCTTCCCGGCGATGGTGGCGGCGGGGCAGGGGGCGGTGACGCGGCTGGCGCGGCTGGCAAATGGCGCGCCCGTCGAGATCGAGGAACACACCAGCCACGCGGCGGCGGATGTGATCTTTCGCACGCTGTTTTCGCTACCGATCGAAAATGCGACGGCGGCGCAGGTCTTTGCCGAGTTCAAGGCCCATCAGCGCACACAGCCGGTCCTGAACCTCGCCGCCTTCGTGCCGCTGCCGCGCTGGTTCCCGCGCTTTCACCGGCGCAAGACGGTGGCGACGGCGCGGCGCATCCGGGCGCTGATCGAGGGGCTGACGGCGGCGCGCATGTCGCAGATCGCGGCGGGCACCGCGCCCGACGATCTGGCCACCAAGATCATGACCACGGCAGACCCGGAGACGGGCGAGCGGTTCGACACCGCCGAAATGGTCGATCAGGTGGCGATCTTCTTTCTAGCGGGGCATGAGACAAGCGCCTCGGCGCTGGCCTGGGCGCTTTATCTGCTGGCGCTTTTCCCCGATTGGCAGGACCGCGTGGCGTCGGAGGCGGCAGAGGTGATGGGCAACCGTGCGCCCGGGTTCGCCGATATGGGGCGGCTCAGGCTCGCACGCGACGTGTTCCGCGAGACGTTGCGCCTCTATCCGCCGGTGCCGATGATGGTGCGCGAGGCGGCCTGCCCCGAGCAGTTTCGCGGGCGCGATGTGGTCAAGGGCGCGCAGGTCGTGCTCAGCCCCTGGCACCTGCACCGCCACGAGCGGCTGTGGGAGCGGCCCGACGAGTTTGATCCGGCGCGCTACGCCACCGAGAACGGGCGGGACGGTCTGCGCCGCGCCTTCATGCCGTTCTCGGCCGGGCCGCGCGTCTGCACCGGGGCGGGGTTTGCAATGATCGAGGGGCCGCTTTTGCTGTCGATGCTGGTGCGGGCCTTGCGCTTCGAGACCGTGACGGAGCGCCCCGCCATGCCGGTGGCGCATCTGACGGTGCGCGGGCGCGATGGGATATGGCTGTCGATTTCGCCGCGCTGACCCCTAGCCAAGCGGTCGAGGCATGCCTATATTCATAGTGTTCCCGGCAACGGGGACTATGGACATAAATGCGCTCGTAATACGCGGATCGGACCCGGGGGCGGTACCCGGCGACTCCACCAGAAATCCTTCATTTGGGGATCATGGGGTCGAAACAGGATCGACGAACGTCTAAAGGGGTTATGCTTTGTCCCGGTGAGGTACCACCGTTATCGGTCCGAAACGTACAGTTGCAAATGACAACCGTGCTCCGGTGGCCGTTGCTGCGTAAGCAGTAACCAAACCGAAAACTGAAGCCCTTGCCTCTAGCAAGGTAAGGCGGGGTTCGCAGGCACCTGGCAACAGAAGCCTGCACTTTCCTTCCTCTCCTACGCCACCGCGTGCGCCAGCGCGCATTGACGCCAAAGCTGACCCAAGGCACCTACCAGCCGGTCGATATCGGCCTCGCTGTGCAGCGGGCCGGGGGTAAAGCGCAGCCGTTCGGTGCCCTTGGGCACGGTGGGATAGTTGATCGGCTGCACGTAGATGCCCCAGTCGCGCATCAGGATATCGGCCAGCATCCGGCATTTGACCGGGTCCTTGATCATCACCGGGATGATATGGCTGGGGTTGGCGAGATGCGGGATGCCCGCGGCGTCAAGCCGTGCGCGGAGATAGGCCACGCGGGCGCGCTGTGCTGCGCGCTCGGATTGCGACTGCTTGAGATGCCGGATGCTTGCGGTCGCGGCGGCGGCGACGGCCGGCGGGAGCGCGGTGGTGAAGATGAAGCCCGACGCAAAGCTGCGGATGAAATCGCACAAGCTGGCCGAGCCGCTGATATAGCCGCCCATGCAGCCATAGGCCTTGCCCAATGTGCCCTCGATCAGGGTGATCCGGTGGGCAAGGCCGCGTTCTTCGGACACACCGCCGCCGCGCGGACCATAAAGGCCCACGGCGTGCACCTCGTCGAGATAGGTCATCGCGCCGTGTTTCTCGGCGACCTCGACGATCTCCTCCATCGGGCAGATGTCGCCATCCATGGAATAGACCGACTCAAAAGCCACGATCTTGGGCGCGTTGGCGGGCAGGGCCGCGAGCTTGCGGTCGAGATCCTCCGCGTCGTTATGCTTCCACAGAACCTTGTGCGCGCGCGAATGGCGGATGCCCTCGATCATGCTGGCATGGTTGAGCGCGTCCGACAGGATCACCGCATCGGGCAGGCGGCTGCCCAGGGTCGAGAGCGCGGCCCAGTTCGAGACATAGCCCGAGGTGAACAGAAGCGCCGCCTCCTTGCCGTGCAGATCGGCGATCTCGCGTTCGAGCACGACATGGTCATGGGCGGTGCCCGAAATGTTGCGCGTGCCGCCCGCGCCGGTGCCGCAGCGGTCCACCGCGTCCTTCATTGCCGTGCGCACGGCCTCGTGCTGGCCCATGCCGAGATAGTCGTTCGAACACCAGACCGTCACCTCGTCCGGTGCGTCGTCATCGTGGCTCTTGGCGCGTGGAAAGGCACCGCAGCGGCGCTCCAGTTCGGCGAAGATGCGGTAATTGCCATCCTCGCGCAGCGCGTCGAGCTGCGCGGAAAAAAGCGCGTCAAAATCCATGATGTCCCTCCGGTCTCTTGTCCTGTTTGGGCGCGGGCATCATCCAGCGCCAGAGTTTCGCATCGGGCAATGGCAGAACCATCAGCCAGTGTTCGAGAAGCGCGAGGCCCGTGATCGCGGCCAGCAGCGCGTGGCCCACCAGCGCGCCGGACGCCTCAGCGGCAATCGCGCGCTCCACCCAGCAGGCCAGCGCGAGCGTGAGGCCGGTCACGGCCACCGCAAACACCCAACCGGGGCGGGCAATGCGGAAATGGCTGGCCATGTGGCGCAGATGGGGGGGGATGAATTCCACGTTGATGCGCGGCACCCCGGCATAAAGGTTGAGCTTGGCCGAAACCCGCGCGCCATAAAGCATGGTAAAGGTCCAGAGCCCGGTGCCATTGGGTGCGCCCGCGCCCGTGGCCCACATCAGCGCCAGCACCGCCACCAGCAGCATTTCGTGAAAGGCCAGCGTGCCCCAGGCGCGAAGGAACCGCTCCCATTCCGGAACATCATCGGGGCAGGGGCGCGCGTTGGGGCCGGTGATCACGCCCAGCAGAAAGGCCA
Source organism: Alphaproteobacteria bacterium HGW-Alphaproteobacteria-1 (assembly GCA_002842985.1). GTDB lineage: Bacteria > Pseudomonadota > Alphaproteobacteria > Rhodobacterales > Rhodobacteraceae > Roseovarius. Next base: position 46,592 of record PHEQ01000019.1, on the reverse strand, counting down.
GCTCGATCCAGCCCCAGATCGCCAGCGCGGCCAGAAACGCGCCATAGGCCGCGCCAACGCTCAGGGCCCCCAGCGTTGCCTCGTAGCCCCAGATCCCAAGGCCCATGACCGGCAGCGCGGCAAGCACCACGGCGCGGCGCGCGGCCTCGCTGCGGCGCTCCAGCAGACGCACCACCACAAGGATCGCCCCGGTGGAAAACCACCAGAGAAACAGCGCCGCAAGGGCCGCGATCCAGGGACTGTGCAAGCGTCGCTCCTTCATCGTTCCGGAAATACTCCGGGGGGTGTGGGGGGCTGGCCCCCCACGGGGTCTCAGTAGGCCGGTTCGAGCCGCGTGCTGACGGGCACGGCGTGCTTTTTCGCCGGGATGGTCAAGAGGTTGACAAAGGCCGTCGCCGCGCGAACCTGTGCGCCGAGGCCCCGAAGCCATGCGCCCACGCCGCTGCCCGCGCGCGCCCGCGCCAGGTCGGCATTGGCCACTTGCAGCCGCTTCAGGCCAGCGTGCCAGCGCGGGTGGTCGATATCGAGGGTGATCGGGAAGATCTGTTTCGATATCTCGCTCGTCTTGGTGAAGACCTCGTGCCCATACCAGTCCGGATCGACGCCAAGGGCGGCGTGAAAGGCGGGGCGCTGGTGGTCGCGCACATGCATGGTGGCGTAAACGGCGGTCAGGAAGAACTTGATCCAGAGCACGTTGGTGCCGCTGGTCAGCTTGGGGTCGGTCTTCATCAGCAGGGCGAACGCCTCGCCATGGCTGAACTCGTCATTGCACCACTCGCGGAACCATTTGAAGATCGGGTGGAAGCGGTGTTCGGGATGCGCTTCCAGGTGCCGGAAAATGGTGATGTAGCGGGCATAGCCGATCTTTTCGCTGAGATAAGTGGCGTAATAGATGAACTTGGGCCGGAAATAGGTGTATTTCTTCTTCTGGGTCAGAAAGCCCAGGTTCACCGCCACACCCGCCTCGCGCAGGGCGTCGTTGATGAACCCCGCGTGGCGGGCCTCGTCGCGGGCCATGAGCTGGAAAAGCTGGGTGATGTCGCGATTGTTGCCGCGTCGCTTCATCTCCTTGTAGAGCACGCAGCCCGAGAACTCGGCGGTGCAGGAAGAGATGAGAAAGTCGATGAATTCCTTGCGCAGGCCCGGTTCCATCCCGTCCCAGTCGATATGGTCCCAGTCCTCGTTCTTCTTGAAATGACCCTTGTTCGGGTCGGCCTCCATCTGCGCGATGAGCTTGTCCCAGTCCGCGCGCACCGGCGTCACGTCGATGGCGTCCATCTCGTCGAAATCGGTGGTGTAAAAGCGCGGCGTCAGCAGCGTGTTCTGCATCGCCACCTCGGTTGCGGCCTTGCTGTCGAACCTGGCCTGCTCCTCCTGGATGGCGAGGCCCTCCTCGACGGTGGTGGCGTCGGCGGTATGTTTGATCGGCATGTTCATAGCGTCACCTCCTCGGAGAACGAGAATTCGCAAAGCTCCATCACCTCGAAATCGCCCGTGAGGCGGGTCCAGAGGCGCTCAAGGCTGCTTGCGCGGATGATGGTGGCCTCGCGCGTCTCGCGCACCACCTCGCCGTAAGGGGCCATGATCTCGGGGCCGTGGACCCTGACCTCGTCACCGGGATGGATCACCGCGCCGTTGTCGAAACGCACATGCGCGTGCAGGCTCTCGAAACAATGGCTGACCTCGACGGTGCAGGGGGCGCGTTCGATTTCTCTGGTCAGAAGTCCCATGGCAGTCTTCCTTTCTATTGCGCGAGCAGGCGGACGAAGGCGCGCGCATTGTCCTGGCCAAAGCCCATGAGATCCGCGCCCCAGCCGGTCGAGGGGTCGTGGATCGAGACGCGGCCATCGGCGCGGCCGATGATTGTGACCGGGCCGGTCAGAGACACCCCGTGCTTGGTGCGTTCGCGGTCGAGCACACGGCCAACCCCGGCGATGAAACCGCCCGTTTCGGGCGAAAGGCGGCCGATCAGCGTGCCCTGGGCGTCCAGCACGGTGGCCGCCCCGCTCATCTCGCCCGTCAGGAACACTGTGCGCTCGAGGATCACCTCGGCCTCGGGCGGCGTGGCGACAAGGGGGCGGTCGGTGTAGACGTAGTAGCTTACCAGCGCCAGCACCGTGAGCACCAGCGCCAGCATCGCGCGCACCATGGCGCGCGGCACGAGATCGCGGTCGGCCGGGGCCTTGTAGCGCGGGGCAGTGTGGCGGGAAGAGGCGGTGGCGGTCATCGGTCTGGCTCCTTATTCGGCGGCCATGGGGGCCGTGGCGGGACGGCGCGCGATCTGTGGGGTCGAGAGCCGCGTCTCGGCGGCCTCGGCCAGAAGCTGCGCGATCTTCTCGGCCTCGGGGATGGAGCGCAGCGCGGGCTGCGTGCGGCGCATCACCCAGGGACGCACATGCGGCCAGCAGACCAGGTAGCTCAGCCGCGTATCGCCCATGAGGTCAAGCGCGATTGTGCCGGTGCCACCGCGCCCGGGCCGGAAATCGGCCTTGGCGATCTGCGTGTAGGGCAGGTTGAGCGTGACGGTCAGCGCCGCGCCGATGCGCATGGCCACGCGGCGATTGGTGATCGTGTAGACCGTGGCGCGCGCCTGCACATAGCCCACCACCAGGAGCATCACGAGGACCACCGCCCCCATGATGACGAAGGGCAGGGACATGGCCACGGCGCGCGCCACCGGGACCTGGTCGATCACGCTGACAAAGCGCCAGCCCGCCAGCAGCGCGAAATATCCCGCGACCCATGGCAGGCTGAGCGACTCCCAGCTCAGCCAGAAGCCGTGCGGGCGGCCCTGCCACAGGATGCGCTCGCCCTCGGGCGGGGTTTCGGGCAGGCCGCGGACCGGCTCGGATGCGAAATCGTCGTGGCTCATTGTCCTGCCCTCATCCCAGTTGCGGCTCGAGCCGAGCCTCGGAAGCATAAAGCGTGCCGCCGCCGTAGTAGCCGGCGATCTTGTCCTCCTCGAGCAGGGTCACCTGCCGGGGCGAGGCGTGCTGCGGCACACCGGCGAAATGCTTGCCGAAGATCGAGCGCACCTTGACCTTGCCGCCCCAGATGCGCGCGAAGGTCATCGGCACCAGCCGCTTGCCGCCGCCGTGATCCGCGTCAAGCTCGATCTCGAGATAGCGGACAAGCTGTTCGGGCTCGTCGATCCACATGTCCGAGATCGTGCCGACGGTTTCGCCATCGCCTGCGACCACCGGCAGGCCGCGCGGGTCGCGCCCGGCCGAGACGTGGAACTGCTCTGCGCCCGACATCGGCACGATCTTGGGATGGCCGTGGCCGTCCAGTTCCGGCACATCGCGGCGCGGCGCCCAGGAGGCGGGGCCGACGCCATCGGCCATCGGATCGCCGGTCGGCTCGAACGGAAATCCGTTGCCATGGGCGGTCTTGCGCAGGGCAAGGTCCTTGCGGTCGGCGTTCTGGCCCGAGGGCACGGTCACTTCGCCGCGCCCATGGGGCAGTTTGAAGGTCTTGTCATCGGGCACCGGAAAGAGGCCCTGATTGGCCGAAGGGTTGCCGTCATCGTCCTCGAGCGGGTAGCCCTCGCGCATGTTCTCGCGCTGGATGTAGAAGATCAGCAGCGCGAAAAAGCCGTAGAACAGCCAGAGCGACAGGCTCGCCAGGTCGAATTCGCCAAAAAATGTTGCGGTCATTGGTCCTGCTCCTTTCGAGAGGAAGGTATCATGTGGGGAAATCCGCGAGTCCGATGCGGGTGCTCCCCGGGGTGGTGCTGCCGCCCTGAACCCCGTGGCGCACAAGCGGCCCGAGAACGACAAGCGTGATAAAGATCAAGGCGATCTCAAGGTGATAGACGGTGGAATAGCCGGTGGCAGGGGTGGCAAGCGCCTCGCCCCAAGCGCCTGAGAGCGCGAGGTGATTGACCAGATCGCGCAGGCCTCCGCCGATGGCGATGGACAGCCCCGCCGCCGTGGCAGAGGCCGCGCCCCAGGCCCCGAGCGCCAGCCCGTTGCCCGCAACGCCCGCTGCCAGCGTCATCGCGGCGGTGAGCGTCGAGACGGCGAAGAGACCCGCGCCAAAGCCGATCAGCGCCGCCCCGGTGTAGAACAGCGCCGGGGCCTGCATGGGGGCGGCAAAGATCACCGTGGCAAAGGCCATGAGCCCGACAAGCAGCCCGTGCCCGGCCATGCGATAGGTATTGGCACCCTTGAGCAGCGCGCGCCCCGCCAGCGCAAAACCGGCCAGCGCGCCCATGGCCCAGATCGCCGTCAAGAGCGTGGTGGCCGAGACCGACAGGCCCAGAACCTCGCCGCCGTAGGGCTCCAGCAGCACATCCTGCATGTTGAAGGCCATGGTGCCAAGGAAGACAACCGCCAAGAGCCGCCCCGCCGTGCCGCCCGCCATCAGGTCGGCCCAGGCATCGCGGAAACGCGGGCGCGGGGCGGCGCGTTCGCTGCGGCTCATGGGCGTGAGCTTTTCCTGTTTCCAGAGCGCAATGAGGTTGAGGATGATCCCGACCGAGGCCGCGCCCTGCACCACGCGCACCAGCGTGAAGGGCGCAAAATCGCGCAGAAGCCAGCCGATCACGATGGCCGAGACCGCCATGCCCAGCAGGAACATCACGTAAAGCAGAGCCACCACGCGGGGGCGCGTCTCGTCGGTGGCGCGGTCCGAGGCCAGCGCCAGCCCGGCGGTCTGCGTCATGTGCAGACCGAGGCCGGTCATCAGGAATGCCATCGCCGCGAGCACCTCGCCCGCCCATGCCGGACCAACGGCTTGCTGACCAGAGAGCACCAGCAGGGCGAAGGGCATGACGGCCAGCCCGCCCATCTGCCACAGCGAGCCGAACCAAAGGTAGGGGATGCGCTTCCACCCCAATGCGCTGCGATAGGTGTCCGAGCGAAAGCCCAGAAGCGCGCGGAACGGCGCGATCAGCACCGGCAGCGCGATCATGGCGGCGACCACGAGCGCGGGCACAGACAATTCCACGATCATAACGCGGTTGAGCGTGCCCAGAAGCAGCACCGTCGCCATGCCGACCGAGACCTGAAACAGCGACAGGCGCAGAAGTTGCGGCAGCGGCAGGCCCTCGCTTGCCGCATCCGCGAAGGGCAGGCAGCGGGTGGTGTATGTCATCAACTGCGCGTTGATGCGCCTCCAGGCCGGTCCGATCATTGCCGCACCTCCATCGCCTCTGAAATGTAGAAACCGCGCGACACCCGGCCGAGCGGCGTGAGCCGCGCGCCGCTGCCCGCGCAGCGCAGCGCCTGCGCCAGTCTCTGCGCGGAATGGGGCACCATGGTGGGCGAGCGGTCGGCGCGGGGAAAGAGTCGGCCCGCGCGCCACATCGCCATCAGAAGCGGCGTGCGTGGTGCCACGGTAAAGACCACGCCCCGCGCACTGCGCGCGGCCAGCCCGTCAAGAGCGCGGGCGAGGTCGGCCTCGGCGTAATAGATCAGGCTGTCCATCGCCACGGTGAAATCGAAGCGCCCGAGCGCCGGATCGAGCATATCGCCAGAGTGAAATGAAACTTGCTTTTTCTGTGCATAAGGCAGGCGCTGACATGCAATTTCGACAAGTGTCGGAGAGATGTCGCAGGCCAGCACATCGGCCCCGCGCGCGGCCAGTTCCGCCGTCATCTGCCCCGCGCCGCAGCCCGCATCGAGCACGCGGGCGCCGCGCAGATCCTCGGGCAGCCGCGCGAGCATCGCCGCGCGCATCGCATCACGCCCCTCGCGCACGGTCTGCCGGATCCGGCTGACCGGCGCATCCGAGGTCAGCCGCGCCCAGACCTGCGTGGCGGTGCGGTCGAAATATGTCTCGACCCGGTCGCGTGTGGCCTCGTAGCTCATCAGTCGAATCCCAGAAGCTCAAAGATTTCGCGGTCTTCCATCGGCGCGGGCGCCAGCGGTTCGGTGCCGCGCCAGAGCGTCTCGGCGAGGCGGATATATTCTGCGCGCGCGGCGATGATGTCGTCCTCGTCCGGCATCTCGAACAACGTCTTCTTCTTGAGGCGCGAGCGGCGGATGGCGTCGAAATCGGGCATGTGCGCGATGCGGTTGAAGCCAACCTTGCCGCAATAGCGATCCACCTCGTCGGTATCCTTCGAGCGGTTGGCCACGCAGCCCGCCAGGCGCACCTTGTAATTGGCGGCCTTGGCCTGCACGGCGGCGATGATGCGGTTCATGGCATAGATGCTGTCGAAATCGTTGGCGGTGACGATCACGGCGCGGTCGGCGTGCTGCAACGGGGCGGCAAAGCCGCCGCAGACCACATCCCCGAGAACGTCGAAGATCACCACGTCGGTCTCTTCCAGCATGTGATGCTGCTTCAGAAGCTTCACCGTCTGGCCCACCACATAGCCGCCGCAGCCGGTGCCCGCAGGCGGGCCGCCCGCCTCGACGCAATGCACGCCGCCCCAGCCTATGGTGACGAAATCCTCGGGGCGCAGTTCCTCGGCGTGGAAATCGACCGATTTGAGAATGTCGATCACCGTGGGTTGCAGCTTGCCCGTCAGCGTGAACGTGCTGTCATGCTTGGGGTCGCAGCCGATCTGCAAGACACGCTTGCCCATCTTGGCAAAGGCCGCCGAAAGGTTGGACGAGGTGGTGGATTTGCCGATCCCGCCCTTGCCGTAGACCGAGAAAACCTTGGCCCCCTCGATCTGTGTCTCGGGGTCCAGATGCACCTGTAGCGATCCCTCGCCATCCTGTCCCTTCAGGACCGGCGGGGCCTGAACGGTTCTGCGGGCCTCGAGGCCGGCGGCTTCACGATGGTTTGCGCGCGCTGATGGGGGTTGTTTGATGTCCAGTGGACTCATGACTGTGTCCTCCCTGTCTGGGTGGTGGGCCCGTCGCCCGGGCGCGGCTTTGTGATGCGGGGCGGTGTCATTCGGCAGCCACCCCTTCCATTCGGTCTTCGAGCGCGTCGGCGGCCTCGCGCAGCGCGGCAAGGGTTGCGGCGTCGGGGCTCCAATAGGCGCGCTCATGCGCCTCGATCAGCCGGTTGGCCATCCGCGAGGACGCCGCCGGGTTCAACGCTGCAATCCGCGCGCGCATCTCTTCGTCGAGCATGAAGGTCTCGGACATGCGCTGATAGACCCAAGGCTCCACCTGTCCGGTGGTGGCCGACCATCCCAGCGTATTGGTCAGCGTGCTTTCGATCTGGCGCACGCCTTCGGCGCCGTGTTTCAGGAGCGCCTCGTGGAATTTCGGGTTGAGCTGGCGCGCGCGCGTCTCGAGCGAGACCTGTTCGGCCAGCGTGCGCACCTTGCCCGCGCCGCGGGTGGTGTCGGAAATGTAGATCGCCGCCTCCTGCCCGCCGCGCGCGCGGCGCACGGCGCGGGAAATCCCGCCCAAAGTGTCGAAATAGTGATCAACCGTGGTCACGCCCAGCTCGACCGATTCGAGGTTCTGATAGGCCAGATCCACGTCGCGCAGCGCCTCTTGCAGCAGCGCGGTATTCTGCACGGCCACGCCATTGACGCCGTAGGCAAAGCTCTTGCGCGCCTCATAGGCATCGGCCAGTTCGTCCTCGTCGCCGAAGGCGGAGCTGTCCACGAGTTGATTGACATTCGCGCCATAGGTTCCCTCGGCGTTCGAGAACACCCGCAGCGCCGCGGTTTCCATGTCGCAGCCGATGCGCGCGGCATAGGCCAGCGCATGGGCGCGGATGAAGTTGCGGTCCTCGGGTTCCTCGGCCAGAGCGGCCTTGAGCGCGGCCTCGGCCAGAAGGCGGGTTTGCAGCGGCAAGAGGTCGCGGAAGATGCCCGAGAGCGTCATCAGCACGTCGATGCGCGGGCGCTCAAGCTCCTCCAGCGGAATGAGGTCCGCGCCGCAGAGTCGCCCGAAACTGTCGAAGCGCGGTTTTGCCCCCATCAGCGCCAGCGCCTGCGCGATCGGCGCGCCGTCGGATTTGATGTTGTCCGACCCCCAGAGCACCAGCGCCACGGTGCGCGGCGTGGTCTTGTGGGTTTTCAGCAGAAGTGCCGCCTGTTCGGCCCCGGCGCGGCAGGCAAAGGCGCTGGGCATCCGGAACGGATCGAAGGCGTGGATGTTGCGCCCGGTGGGCAGGATCTCGGGGCTGCGGATCAGATCGCCGCCCGGCACCGGCGCGGTGAACCGCCCGTCGAGCGCGCGCAGGAGTGCCGGTAATTCGTGATCCTCGGACAGGATCCGCTCGGCGCGGGCGCGGCCTGCGTCATCTTCCATCAGGTCAAGATAGGCGGTGCGCGCCGCCGCCGTCATCGGTGCGCCGACGATATGCAGCCCCTCGGGAATGAGCGCCTCTTCGGTTTCCAGCAGAGTGCGCCAGAGCGTGTCGGGGTCGCGCCCGTCGAGATCGACCGCGGCCGCCTGTTCGGCGATGAGGGTGGCGATTTCCGCCCGTTCGGGCGCCTCGGGCAGCGCAGAGCGCCAGCGGTTGAGGCTGTCGCGCAGATCGGCCAGGCCCCGGTAAAGCCCCGCCGCGCTGAGCGGCGGCGTCAGATGCGTGACCGTGACAGCGCCCGAGCGGCGCTTGGCCAGGCTCGCCTCGGCGGGGTTGTTGGCGGCATAGAGATAGACATTCGGCATGTCGCCGATCAGACGGTCGGGCCAGCAGGCCGCGCCCGGCCCGGCCTGCTTGCCGGGCATGAACTCAAGCGCGCCATGCATCCCGAAATGCAGGAGCACGTCCGCGCGGAAGGTCTCGCGCAGCCAGAGATAGAATTGCGCAAAGGCATGGGTGGGGGCAAAGCCGCGCTCGAAGAGAAGGCGCATCGGGTCGCCCTCATAGCCGAAGGCCGGTTGCAGCCCGACAAAGACCTTGCCGAAGCGCGCGCCCAGGATATAGACGCCGCGCCCGTCCGATTGCACGCGGCCCGGGGCGGCGCCCCATTGCGCCTCGATTTCCCGCAGCCAGGGCGTATGCACGACCATATCCTCGGCGCTGACATGGGCCGCGACATTGGCCTCCTGCCCGTATTGGCGCGCAGAGCCTTCGAGCACGATACGGCGCAGATCCTCGACCGTCTCGGGCGGCTCGACGTCATAGCCGCGCGCGGCCATCGCGTGCAGCGTGTTGAAGAGCGAGCGGAACACGTCGAGATAGGCCGCTGTTCCGGCGGCCCCGGCATTGGGCGGAAAGCCGAACAGCACGATGCCGACGCGGCGCTCGGCCACGCGCCCGCGCCGCAGCGCCACCTGCCGCGCCACGCGATCCGCCAGCCGCCCGATCCGTTCGGGGCAGGGCGCCATGCGCTTTTCCGCGCCGGGGGCGTGGCTTTCGATCTGACAGCCATGCGCGCAACCGGCGCAGCCCTCGGGCCCGTGACGGCCGCCAAAGACGGTGGGGTTGGTCGCGCCGTCCAACTCGGGCAGGGCGATGAGCATGGTGGTCTCGATGGGCCCCAGGCCCTGCGGCGCGGCGGCCCATTGGCCGAGCGTCTGAAACTCCAGCGGATGTGCGGCGACATAGGGGATGTCGAGCGCGGTCAGAACCTCGAGCGCTGCGGCATTGTCGTTATAGGCCGGCCCGCCCACAAGGCTGAACCCGGTGAGCGACAAAAGCGCGTCGATCTTCGCGCCGCTTTGGTCGCGGAAGAAGGCCTCGATCGCCGGGCGCCCGTCAAGCCCGCCGGCAAATGCCGGCAGCACCCGCAGGCCCCGCGCCTGAAGCGCGCGAATGACGCCGTCATAATGCGCGGTATCGCCCGAGAGCACGTAGCTGCGCATCATCAGAAGGCCCACCGTTCCTTGCGCGCCCTCGGACTGCGGCAGGTCGGCCGCGTCCTCGGTGATGCGGGTGGCAAGGTCGGGGTGGTAAAGGCCGGTATCGGGATAATCGAGCGGCGCAGGGGCACGCGTGCCGCGCCAGGCCTCGTGGCGGCAATAGCGCCCGATGAGAAAGCGCACCATTGCCTCGATATTGTCGTCCGAGGCCCCGAGCCAGTATTGCATGATCAGGAACCACGCGCGCAGATCTTGCGCCTTGCCGGGAATGAGCCGCAGGATGCGCGGCAGGCGGCGCAGCATCTTCATCTTGCGCGCGCCGTCGTCCACGCCGCTCTTGCCCGCGCCGCGCAGCTTCTTCATCAGCCGCCCGAGCGCGCTGTCGGGGCGGGCCATGTCAAGCGTGCCCATGCGCGTCAGCCGCACGATCTGCGCATCGGCGATGATGCCGATCATCGCGTCGCAATGCGCGCGCCGCGCGGCCAGATCGGGAAGGATCGCGTTGATATGCTCTTCGAGAAAGAGCAGGTTGGCGAGCACGATGTCGGCCCCGGCGATGGCCGTGCGCGCGGCGCCCAGCGCCTCGGGGCAGGCGCCCCACTCGGCGGCGGCATGGACCGAGAGATCGAGGCCCGGATAATCCCGCGCCAGCCGTTCGGCGGCACGCGCGCAGGGACCGGCGGCATGGCTGTCGAGCGTGAGGATCACCACGCGGTAGGGCCGGATCGTCGGGATGTCGCGGTCAACGTGCATAATGGGCCTTGGCCTCGTAAAGCGTGTCCATGTCGATCTCCGAAAGGCCGCGCTCGGCGGCATAGCTTTCGGTGTTGCGCCGCGCCTTGCCGCGCACGAAGAAGGGGATCTTCTTCAATTCGCGCTCGGCCTCGCCCGTCCAGCTCGCGCCTTCGGGCTTCATCGTTCCGGAAATACTCTCGGGGGGGTGCCCGCCCGTGGCGGGACGGGGGGCAGACGGCCCCCCCTCATCGCGCGCCACATGCGCGGCGCCATGATGGCTGGCCCCGGCATCGTCATGGAACTCGGGATCGTCGCGGAACATGTGCAAGAGGTGCTCCTCGAGCCCCATCACCAGCGGATGCACCCAGGTGTCGAAAATCACGTTCGCGCCTTCGATCCCCATCTGGGGTGAGTAACGGGCCGGAAAATCCTGCACATGGACCGGGGCCGAGATGACCGCGCAGGGGATGCCGAGGCGCTTGCCGATCATCCGCTCCATCTGCGTGCCGAGGATCATTTCGGGGGAGAGCGCCGCGATGGCGGCCTCGACCTCGAGATAGTCGTCGGTAATGAGCGCCTCTACGCCATAGTCCTTGGCGAGCGTCCGCACGGGGCGGGCCATTTCGCGGTTGTAGCAACCCAGTCCCGCCACTTCGAAGCCCATCTCGTCACGGGCGATGCGCGCGGCCGCCACGACATGGGTGCCGTCGCCGAAGATAAAGACGCGCTTGCCCGTGAGGTAAGTGCTGTCCACGCTGGCCGCATACCAGGGCTGGCGCAGGCGGGTCTCATCCAGGCGGGGTGCAGCACCGGTGAGGGCGGCCACCTCGGCCACGAAATCGCGGGTGGCGTGGACGCCGATGGGAACGGTGGTGGTGTGCGGCACCTTGAGCGCGCGGGCCATCCAGCGGCAGGCGGTCTCGCCCGTTTCGGGATACATCAGCACGTTGAGATGCGCGGCCCCGAGGCGCGCGATATCCGATGGCGTGGCGCCATAGGGGGCGCAGACATTGACCGAGATGCCCATGTCTTCCAAGAGCGCCGTCACCTCGGTGATGTCGTCGCGGTGGCGAAAACCGAGGGCGGTGGGGCCGATCAGGTTGGCGCTGAGATGTGGCGTCCGGTCCATCGGTTTGGCCAGCGCACGGGCGATCTGGTAAAAGGTCTCGTCCGCGCCGAAATTTTCCTTGCGCTGGTAGCTGGGCAATTCCAGCGCAATGACCGGGCAGGGCAGGCCCATAAGTTCGGCCATGCCTCCGGGATCGTCCTGGATCAACTCGGCGGTGCAGGAGGCGCCGACGATCATCGCCTCGGGGCGGAACCGGTCATAGGCATTCCGGCAGGCTGTCTTGAAGAGGTTGGCCGTGTCCGCGCCCAGATCGCGTGCCTGGAAGGTGGTGTAGGTGACCGGCGGGCGGTGGTTGCGGCGCTCGATCATGGTGAAGAGAAGATCGGCATAGGTATCGCCCTGCGGCGCGTGCAGCACGTAGTGCAGCCCCTTCATGGCGGTGGCCACGCGCATCGCGCCGACATGGGGCGGGCCTTCATATGTCCAGAGGGTAAGTTTCATGGCCGACCCCCGGAGGCGCATGGCCCCCCGGATTCGCAGAGGATATTTATGGCCAGAAGAAACACGGTCATTCTGCGGCCTCCGGGCTGAGGAGGGCGCGGCGGCGCAGCGGACGTGCGAAGAGGGCGGCGAGATCGCCCGCCTGTTCGTAGAAATGGACAGGGGTGAAGACGAGCTCGATGGCCCATTTGGTCGTCAGCCCCTCGGCCTCGAGCGGGTTTGCAAGGCCCAGGCCGCAGACCGTGAGATCGGGCGCTGCCGCGCGGCAGCGGTCAAGCTGGCGCTCCACGTCCTGACCTTCGGAGAGGGCGGGGCCCTCGGGCAGAAGCGCCAGATCGGGGCCAAGCAGCGTGCGGTGCAGAAAGGGGGTGCCGACCTCGAGCGCGGTCATGCCGCATTCCCGGGCGAGAAAGCGCGCGAGGGGAATTTCCATCTGGCTATCGGGAAAGAAGAAGACCGAGCGGCCCTGAAGCGTCTCGGCGGCGCGGGCGACGGCGGCGCGGGCACGGGCACGGGGGGCGGCGGTGACGGCGTCGAAGCGCTCTTGCGGGACGCCGAATTCCGTGGCGATGGCCTGAAGCCAGGCGGTCGTGCCTTCCTCGCCGAGCGGGAAGGGGGCCGCGATATGGCGCGCGCCGCGGCGCAGAAGCGCGCCATGTGTGGCACCCAGGAAAGGTTGGGTGAGGGCGAAGACGGTGTTGGGGCCGATGGCCAGCGCGTCACCCGCACGGCGCGCGGGCAGGACGCGGACCGGGCCGATGCCCATGGCCTCGAGAAGCGCGAGCGCCTGATCCTCGACCACGTCGGGCAGGGCGCCGACAACCACCAGTTCGCGCGCCCCGGTCTCGGGCAGGGCGGGGACCATGGCGGCAAGGCAGGCGTCCTCGCCTTCGGTAAAGGTGGTCTCGATCCCCGAGCCGGAATAGTTGAGCACCCGCACCGACGGCCCGTGCCGCGCCGAGAGCCGTTCGGCCGCGCGTGCCAGATCGAGCTTGATCACCTCGGACGGGCACGAGCCGACGAGAAAGAGGCGGCGGATGTCGGGGCGGCGGTCGAGCAGGCGGGCGACTTCGCGTTCCAGTTCCTCCTGGGCGTCGGCCAGGCCGGCAAGATCGGTTTCCTCGAGAATGGCGGTGCCGAATCGCGGCTCGGCGAAGATCATGACGCCCGCCGCCGATTGCAGCAGGTGCGCGCAGGTGCGCGAGCCCACGACGAGAAAGAAGGCGTCGGGCATCTTGCGGTGCAGCCAGATGATTCCCGTCAGCCCGCAGAACACCTCGTGCTGACCGCGTTCGCGCAGCACCGGCGCATCCGAGCAGCCCGAGACGGGAGGGGGCGTGTGGCGGGTCATGCCAGCCCCTCCATGTCGCGGCGCGCCATGCGCAGCTTGCGCAGGAACTGGCCCGCGTTGATCACGTAGGCGGTATAGGCGGCGAGAGCGATGCTCATCTCGATCTGTGCGCCAAAGCCACCCTTGAACAACACCCAGACATAGGCGGTATGGAGCGCGATGACGCCGAAGCTGAACACATCCTCCCAGAAGAAGGCGGGGGCGAAAAGATATTGGCCGAAAACGATTTTTTCCCAGATCGCGCCGGTGATCATGATGAGGTAGAGAAAGCCGGTCTTGACCAGGATCGACAGCGTCGCGGCCTCGTAACCCGCCCCGGTCAGAAGAAAGCGCAGCACGAGAGCGAGCGAGACGAGAAAGACGAGAAATTGCGCGGGCGCGAGCAGGCCCTGCACGAGGGTCCACCGGCTGGCGTCGCGGCGCGCGCGTTGTTCGGCCGTGTAAAGCGGGTCCCGCCCGAGATTCTGGGCCGCATCGTGCCTCATCTCCCGCCCTTTCATCCCAAGTGTCATGCCTTGATGCTAGGGGGGGCAGGGGCAAAGTGTCAACTAAAATTTACAGATGTAAGTCTGACTGTATGTCTCCTGTTTTTGTCACCTTCTGCCCGCGGCGCCGAGAATCGGCCTTCCGCTAATTTTTCATATATTCTTGGTAGAAAGCTGCTTGCAGTGAATTATTTTATGACGTGCAAGAACAGGGTCTTGCGGGGAATGTTGCGCGCCACCTGTCAGCAATGATTGACAGTGCAGCGGACCGCGCGCACAGTTGGGGGAACGGGTGAAGATGTGTTCGGGTATGGCCCCGGGCGGGGTCGACACCGCATCCATGGGAGGGACTCATGGGAGACGAGACTAAGCACGACAAGTCCGGAGCACGTGGCCCGCAAGGCTCGGCCATACGGATTTTGGTAGAATCGGCGCTCCGCAAGGTGGCGTCGAATTATACCGACAACCGCCCGCGCACCCGGGACGAATGGGTGGACCGCTTCTGCGAGGCGCTGATGTCGGAGGCGGAGACAAGCCATCACGCGGTGATTTCTTCGCTGATCTCGAGCGGGGTTTCGTCAGAGCGGTTCTATCAGGAATATGTGCCAGCGGCCGCCCATCGGCTCGGCGAGATGTGGATCTCGGACCGCGCGAGTTTCATCGATGTGACACTTGGTGCCTCGCGGCTTCAGGCGTTGTTCCGGGCGGCGGGCGAGGGGCGCGAGGGGCACTGGCCCGACCGCAGCATCCCGCTGGGACAATCGGTGCTGCTGGTCATTCCGGCCTTCGAGCAGCATTCGCTGGGCGCCTTTGTGGCCGCCGACAATTTCCGCCGCAACGGTGTCTGGGTGCGGCTCTGCATCGGGCTGGAAGAGCGCGAGCTTGCCGAGGTTTTGCGCACAAGTCGCTTTTCCATGATTGCCTTCTCGCTTTCGACGTGGAAATCGGTTGAAAATGCCGGAAATCTGGTCAAATTCCTAAGAGAGCATGTGGACAACCTGCCCCCGGTCGTCATAGGTGGCAGGATCGTGTCGGAACGAGCGCCCGTGGAAAAAACGACGGGTGCGGATTTCGCCGTTAAATCGGTTCGCGAAGCGATAGAGCGATGCGGATTGGCCACGGTATCTGAGCCTCTGTCGGCACACGACATCAATTGAGGCAAGGCACCGTGAATAATCCCGCAACGGCCAGGCTGGGGATGGTGAGACGGTGAGCAAGATAGAGCAAACATCCCAAAGGCTGCGGGCCGGGCACCTCCCGACTGTCGTGGACATTCCGGGGCTGGTCGAGCAGGCGGCGGATATGGCAGTCCTGCTGAGCCCCGATGGCATTGTCGAGGGCATTTCGACCAATACCGACAGCCCGTCGCTGGGCAGCCTGGATCATTGGGTCGGGCGCTGCTTTCAAGATTTTCTGGCCCCCGAGAGCCGCGAGAAATTTTCCGAGCGTGTGGCGCTGATGCGGGCCGATCCGGGGCTGGACCCGCGCCCGATCGAAATCAACCATGTGGACAATGCCAATTGGGAAGCCCCGGTGCGCTACACGCTGCACCGTGCGGGCGAGAAGGGCGCAGTTTTGCTGCTCGGGCGTGACATGCAGCCCTATGCGGAGGTGCAACAGCGGCTGGTGGCCGAGCAGACCGCGCGCGAGCGTGACGGGCAGCTTTTGCGCGGCACCGAGACGTTCTACCGCGTCGTGCTGGAGGCTTCCGAGACGCCGCTTGTGCTGATCGAGCCGGAGCCGGGGCGCATCCGCGATATCAATTCGGCGGCGGCGCAGCTTCTGGGAAGCAAGGTGGATACGCTGCGCGGCACCTCGTTTGCGCAGGTCTTCGAGGGACGCAGGCGGGCGGAACTGGCTGATGCGCTTCAGGCGGCGGCGGTGGCCGACGAGATGCGCGGCATCGACATCGTGTCGCGGCGCAACGGGCGCGTGCTCAAGGTGCTGCCTGAATATTTCCGTGCAGCGGGCAACCTTTACATGCTCTGCCGCATCGCGCCCATGGACGACAGCGATGGAGCGGGGCCGGAATTCGCGGGCGCGCTTGCGACGCTTTATGCCGATGCGGGAGATGCCATCGTGCTGACCGATGGCAAGGGTGCGATCCGCGAGGCGAACGAGGCGTTTCTGGTGCTGGCGGACGCGGCGCAACTGCGCGACCTGAAGGGCGAATCGCTGGCGGATTTCCTTGTGCGCGGCTCGGTCGATCTCAAGCTCCTGATGGAGGGTGCAACGAAACGCGGTCGGATGCGCCGCTATGCCGCGCAGGTGCAAAGCGTGGTCGGCACGCGCGCGCCGGTCGAGATTTCCGTCACGCGGCTGCGCCAGCGGGGGGTGGATCTGGGCTTTGGCTTCATTATCCGCGAAAGCACGGCGCGCGATGCCGCCGAGGTGACAGTCGACGCGGTCGGTGTCAGCGACGAGGCGATGAAGAGCGTCATGGATCTTGTCGGCACGGCGTCGCTCAAGGAACTGGTGTCGGCCACCTCGGACGTGGTCGAGAAAATGTGCATCGAGACCGCCGTGCGGCTGACGGCCAACAACCGCGTCGCCGCCGCCGAGATGCTGGGCCTGTCGCGGCAGAGCCTCTATGTGAAGCTGCGCAAATACGGGTTGCTCAACAGTTCCGAGTGAGCGGCGGGGCAATCGCTCAGAAAAGCCTTTCCGCGACTCGGAATGTATAGTTTAATTGACACATGAGTGTCGCCACGAATTTACACCCCCTTCGCCGCTATCCCGAGCCGCGCGCGCTTCTGACGCTGCTCAAGCCGGTGACGTGGTTTCCCCCGATCTGGGCCTATCTCTGCGGGGTCGTGTCCTCGGGCGTGCCGATCGGTTCGGCACCGTGGCTGGTGGCTCTGGGCATGGTGCTGGCGGGGCCGGTGGTCTGCGGGATGAGTCAGGCTGCGAATGACTGGTGCGACCGGCATGTGGACGCGATCAACGAACCGGACCGCCCGATCCCCTCGGGCAGGGTGCCGGGGCGCTGGGGCCTGTGGGTGGCGCTGGCGATGAGCGCGCTGGCGCTGGCTATGGGGCTTGCGCTGGGGCCGTGGGGGTTTGGCGCGACGGTGTTCGGGGTGCTGGCCGCCTGGGCCTATTCCGCCGAGCCGGTGCGCCTCAAACGCTCGGGCGTCTGGGGGCCGGGGCTTGTGGGGCTGTGCTATGAGGGTCTGCCATGGTTCACCGGCGCGGCGGTGCTGGCGGCGGGCGCGCCCGCCTGGGAGGTGGTGGCGATAGCGGCCCTCTATGCCATCGGCGCGCATGGCATAATGACGCTCAACGATTTCAAGGCATTGGAGGGCGACCGGATCATGGGCGTGAACTCGCTCCCCGTAACGCTTGGCCCCGAACGGGCGGCGCGGGTGGCCTGCGTGGTCATGGTGGTGCCGCAATTCGTGGTGATCGCGCTATTGCTGGGTTGGGACCGGCCTTTTCATGCCGCAGCCATCGGTGCGCTTGTCATCGGTCAAGGTCTGGCGATGCGCGTGCTTCTATCCGATCCCAAGGGCCGCGCGCCGTGGTATAACGGCACCGGTGTGACGCTTTATGTCAGCGGCATGATGGTGGCCGCCTTTGCCCTGCGCGGGCTGGGAGGATTGGGATGAGCCTGAGCTGGGTGCAGATCGTTCGGATGGGCCTCGTGCAGATGTGCCTCGGCGCGGTGGTGGTGCTCACGACCTCGACGCTCAACCGGTTGATGGTGGTGGAACTGGCGTTGCCTGCGGTGCTGCCGGGGCTGCTGGTTGGGCTGCACTACGGAATTCAGATCACGCGGCCCAACTGGGGGTTCTTGTCGGACACGTCCGGGCATCGCACGCGCTGGATCATCGGCGGCATGGCGGTGCTGGGCGGCGGCGCGTGGCTTGCGGCCCTCGGCGTGGTGCTGATGGCGACGCAATTCGGTGCGGGCCTTGCGCTCTCGGTGCTGGCCTATGCGCTGATTGGCTTGGGCGCGGGGGCCTCGGGCACCTCGCTTCTGGCGCTGCTGGCAAGTGCGTGTGCGCCGCGCCGACGGGCGGCGGCGGCGACGATTACCTGGCTGATGATGATCGGCGGGATCGCGGTGACGGCGACGACCGTGGGGCATTTTCTGGACCCCTACACGCCCGCACTTCTTTTGGAGATCGTGGGCATCGTGGGCATCGGCGCGGTTCTGGTCACATCGCTGGCCATTGCCGGGATCGAGCGGCGCACGGGGGCGGCCCCTGCGCCAGAGGCCCGGCCGATGCGCTTTCGCGAGGGGCTGTCCGAGGTCTGGGCAGAACCTGCGGCGCGCAATTTCACCATTTTCGTTTTCCTGTCGATGACCGCCTATTTCATGCAGGAACTGATCCTCGAACCCTATGCAGGCCTTGTCTTTGGCATGACGCCGGGGCAATCGACGCAGCTTTCGGGGGCGCAGAACGGGGGCGTGTTCGTGGGGATGCTGATGGTCGGCATCGCGGCCACCGGGCTGCGCCTCGGCTCGCTCCGGCATTGGGTGGTGGCGGGGTGCCTTGGCTCTGCGGTGGCGCTGTCGGTCATTGCCTTTCTGGGCGCGGCGGGGGTGGCGGCGGCGCTGGTGCCCGCCGTTGTGGCGCTTGGGGTGTTCAACGGCATGTTCGCGGTTGCGGCCATCGGCGCGATGATGGCGCTGGCGGGCGAGGGGCGCGCGGCGCGCGAGGGCACGCGGATGGGCCTCTGGGGCGCGGCGCAGGCGATTGCGGCGGGTTTCGGTGGGCTGATGGGGGCGGCGGCGGCGGATGTGCTGCGCGCGGTCCTTGGCAATGACGCGGCGGGCTTTGGCGCGGTGTTCTATGCCGAGGCCGCGCTTTTCGTGCTGGCGGCGCTTCTGGCGCTGCGGGTGATCGACCATGGGCACGCGCGCGGCGCGGTGCCAGTGCCGGGGGAATGACAATGTTTGATGTGGTGATCATAGGCGGCGGGCCGTCCGGGGCGACGGCCGCCGAAGATCTGGCGCGCTCGGGGCACAAGGTGGCGCTCTTGGACCGGGCAGGGCGGATCAAGCCCTGCGGTGGCGCGATTCCGCCGCGCCTGATTGCGGACTTCGACATTCCCGAGCATTTGCTTGTGGCCAAGATCACCACGGCGCGGATGATCTCGCCCACGGGGCGCAAGGTGGACATTCCCATCGAGAACGGCTTTGTCGGCATGGTGGACCGCGAGGATTTCGACGAATTCCTGCGCGTGAGGGCCGAGCAGGCGGGCGCCACGCGCACGACCGGCACCTGGCTGCGGATCGAGCGTGATGCCGAGGGCACGGCGGTGATCTGCCGCGACAAGGTATCGGGCGAGGAGCGGACGCTGCGCACCAAGCTGGTGATCGGCGCGGATGGCGCGCGCTCTAACGTGGCGCGGACCGAGGTGCCGGGGGGCGACCGTATTCCTTACGTGATTGCGTATCACGAAATCATCGAGGCACCGAACGCGGTCGGCGCCTATGATCCGGCGCGCTGCGACGTGATC
This sequence comes from Alphaproteobacteria bacterium HGW-Alphaproteobacteria-1, assembly GCA_002842985.1. Lineage (GTDB taxonomy): Bacteria > Pseudomonadota > Alphaproteobacteria > Rhodobacterales > Rhodobacteraceae > Roseovarius. Next base: position 27,311 of record PHEQ01000019.1, on the reverse strand, counting down.
TATGACGGGCGCATCTCGCCGGATTTCTATGGCTGGGTGTTCCCGCATGGCAAATCGGCGAGCATCGGCATGGGGTCGATGGTCAAGGGGGTGGACCTCAAGCAGGCCACCGCGGATCTGCGCGCGGCGAGCGGGCTGGCCGATTGCCCGACCATCCGGCGCGAGGGCGCGCCGATTCCCCTCAAACCGCTCGACCGCTGGGACAACGGCCGCGACGTGGTGCTCGCGGGAGACGCGGCGGGGGTGGTGGCCCCCAGTTCGGGCGAGGGCATCTATTACGCCATGGTGGGCGGGCGCGTGGCCGCGACGGCGGCGGCGGCCTGTCTGGCCTCGGGCCGTGTCAAGGATCTGCGGCTGGCGCGCAGCCTCTTCATGCGCGAGCACAAGACCGTTTTCCGGGTGCTGGCCTCGATGCAGAATGCCTATTACAAGTCCGATGAGCGGCGCGAGCGGTTCGTGTCGCTCTGCCATGACATCGACGTGCAGCGGCTGACATTCGAGGCCTACATGAACAAGAAGCTGGTGCGGGCGCGACCCATGGCACATGTGAAGATCGGGTTGAAGAACCTTGCGCATCTGACGCGACTGGTGCCGGCGGGATATACATGAGCGACATGATCCCAACCTGGCTTGGCGGCGATCTGGTGGCCGTCGAAAAGCTCGAGGCGCATCGGCGCGGGCTGCGGCACAAGGCGGTGTCGGTTTTCGTGCTGCATGGCGATGAGGTGCTGATCCAGCGCCGTGCGCTGGGGAAATATCACACGCCGGGCCTCTGGGCGAATACCTGCTGCACCCATCCCCGCTGGGGCGAGGCGGGGCTGGCCTGTGCCGAGCGTCGGCTTGACGAGGAGTTGGGGATCACCGGGCTGGACCTACGCCCGCGCGGGCAGGTGGAATATCGCGCCGATGTGGGGGGCGGGCTGGTCGAGCATGAGGTGGTGGAGGTGTTCGTTGCCCATGTCGCGAGGCGCATCACCCCGCGTCCCAACCCCGAAGAGGTGATGGCGGTCGACTGGGTCAGCCGCGCCGCGCTGACGACGCGGATCGCAAACGCCCCTGCCGCCTATACGCCCTGGCTGCGCATCTATCTGGAGCGTCACGCCGCGCAGATCTTTGCCGAGGCGGAAAACACGGCGGAAATCCGCGCCTGATTGATCCATGTCAATTTATTGAATCGCCCACCCTGTCAACCTGAGTTGACACAGGGAGGCGCCCATGCGACTGGTTCTCATTCATCCGAATTATCATTCCGGCGGTGCCGAGATCGCCGGCAACTGGCCGCCCGCCTGGGTGGCCTATCTGGCCGGGCCGCTCAAGGCGGCTGGTTATGACGATATTCATTTCATCGACGCGATGACGCATCATATCGGCGAGGAGGAGCTGTGGGCGCGCATCGCCGCGCTCAAGCCCGATATCGTCGGCTGCACCGCGATCACGCCCTCGATCTACCGCGCCGAGCGGGTGCTCGAGATCGCACGCGAGGTGGTGCCTGAGGCGGTAACGGTTTTGGGGGGCGTCCATGCCACCTTCATGTATCGGCAGGTATTGTCGGAGGCCCCCCATATCGACGTGATCGTGCGCGGCGAGGGCGAGGAGGTGTTCCTCGATCTGGTGCGCGCGGTCGAGGACGGGCGCTGGCAGGGCGACCGCAAGAAGATCAAGGGCATCGCCTATACCGAGGGCGGCGAGATCATCGCCACCTCTGCCGCGCCGACAATCTCCAATCTCGACGGGATCGTGCCGGACTGGTCGATCCTCGACTGGGAGAAATACATCTACATCCCGCTCAACACGCGGCTGGCGATCCCGAGCCTTGCGCGCGGTTGCCCGTTCACCTGTTCGTTTTGCAGTCAATGGAAATTCTGGCGCGATTACCGCGTGCGCGACCCGCAAAAGGTGGTCGATGAGATCGAGGACCTCGTGAACAATCACGGCGTCGGCTTCTTCATCCTCGCCGATGAGGAGCCAACGATCAACAAGCGCAAGTTCACCGAATTCTGCGAGGAGCTGATCCGCCGCGGCCTGCCGGATCGCGTGAAATGGGGGATCAACACCCGCGTCACGGATATTCAGCGCGACAAGGACATGCTGCCGCTCTGGCGCAAGGCCGGGCTGGTGCATGTCAGCCTCGGGACCGAGGCGGCGGCGCAGATGAAGCTTGATCTTTTCAACAAGGAAACCAAGGTTGAAGAGAACAAGGAGGCCATTCGCCTGCTGCGCGAGGCGGATATCTTCACCGAGGCGCAATTCATCGTGGGTCTCGACAACGAGACCGAGGAGACGCTGGAGGAGACCTATCGTTTTGCCCGCGACTGGAACCCCGACCTTGCCAACTGGACGATGTATACGCCCTGGCCGTTCACGCCGCTCTTTCAGGAACTGCGCGACAAGGTCGAGGTGTTCGACTTCGAGAAATACAATTTCGTCACCCCGATCATGAAGCCCGCGGCGATGGACCGCGCCACGCTTCTGGACCGGGTGATGCACAATTACCGGCGCTTCTACATGAACAAGGCGCTGTTTCATTACCCGTGGCGGGGCCGGGGGTTCCGGCGCAAATACCTGCTGGGCTGTCTCAAGGCCTTTGCCAAGGCGGGGTTCGCGCGGACCTTCTACGATCTGGGCAAGGTCGGGTATTGGGGTCCGCAATCCAAGAAAAGCGTGGATTTCCACTTTGACGACACGCGCGGGATCGCCGATGCGCAAATGGCCGACTGGGACGCGATGGCCGACCGCAAGCGCCGCGCACAGGAGCGCAAGGCCAGCGTGCGCGAGCAGATCAAGGCGAAAAAGGCCGATCTGGCCACTGCACAGGCCGGGGCGCGCGCCTGTGGCGGGGGCGGACAGATAGCCGATGACGTGCCTATCCTGCGCCCTCACACGGCGGCGGAATGAGCCACGGCGCGCGCGTCGGGCCGAACGCGATCCTGCAAACCGTCGCCGCGCTCGAGGCGCGGGGCGGGCGTGTGCTGGCGGAGCGGGTTCTGGACCATGCGGGCTGCGCGGGGTATCTCGATGCCCCGCCCGAGGAGATGATCCCCGAGGCCGAGGCGGCGGCGGTGCTGCGCGCGCTGCCCGCTTGTCTCTCGCCCTTGGAGGCCCGCGCGGTGGCGCGCGATGCGGGCGCGCGCACGGGGGGCTACATCCTGCGCCACCGCATCCCGCTTCCTGCGCAACTCGTGTTGCGGGTGTTGCCCGCAAGTTTTGCCGCGCCGGTCCTCATGCGTGCCATGGCCGCCCATGCCTGGACCTTTGCCGGATCGGGCGAGGTCAGCATCGCGCCCGCGCGCCTGACGATCCGGGCTAACCCGCTCTCGGTGCCGGGCTGCGAGTGGCATTGCGCGGTGTTCGAGACGCTCTTTCGGCGGCTGGTCAGCGCGAAAAGCGCCGTCCGCGAGGTGAGTTGCTGCGCGCGGGGGGCGGGGGCTTGCGTCTTTGTCATCGAGACGGGGTGACGCGCCCGCAGAAATGAAAAACCCCGCGCGATGGCGGGGTTTTCCGGGGTGTCGCATTCGGCTTACTCTTGGCCGTTGCCGCCCATGACGGCAAGGCCGCGCAGGATATCGACCGCATAGGCAAGCTGGTAATCTTCCTCGCGCAGCTTGGCCACCTCTTCGGCGCGCTTGCGCTCTTCCTCGATTTGCTTGATCTCGTCCTCGCTCAGGCTGTCATTGCTGAGCCGTCCGCGCAGATCGGCCTCCGAACGCGAGGGGCGGTTCGTCGCCTCGGGCTCTTCGGTCGCGGGGGCGCGGCGGGGCTGTTCGACGACGATATCGGGGCTGACGCCAAGCGCCTGGATCGACCGACCCGATGGCGTGTAATAGCGCGAGGTCGTCAGCCGCATCGCGCCATTTCCCCGCAGCGGCATGACCGTCTGGACCGATCCCTTGCCGAAGCTCTTGGTGCCGACGACGATGGCCCGGTTGTGATCCTGAAGCGCGCCCGCGACGATTTCCGAGGCCGAGGCCGAGCCGCCGTTGATCAGCACGACGATGGGCTTGCCCTGCGCCAGATCGCCGGGTGTGGCGTTGAAGCGTTCGCCATCCTGCACGTTGCGGCCCCGGGTCGAGACGATCTCGCCCTTTTCGAGAAAGGCGTCGGAGACCTTGATCGCCTGGGTCAGAAGCCCGCCGGGGTTGTTGCGCAGGTCGAGCACGATGCCGCTGATCTTGTCGATCCCGCCAAGCGCTTCGACCTGTTCGTTGAGGCTCGATTCCAGATTGCTGAAGGTCTGGTCGTTGAACGTGGTGACACGCAACACGATCGCGTCGCGCTCGGTGCGGGCGCGCACGGCCGTCAGCTTGATCGTGTCGCGGATGATCGACACGTCAAAGGGTTCTGCCGTGCCTTGGCGCACAACGGTGATGATGATTTCGCTGCCCACCGGACCGCGCATCCGGTCCACCGCCTCGTTGAGGGTGAGGCCCAGTACACTCTCGCCGTCCACATGGGTGATGAAATCGCCAGGCTCGATCCCCGCTTGATCGGCGGGTGTGCCGTCCATGGGCGACACGACCTTGACGAAGCCGTCCTCTTGCGTGACCTCGATACCGAGGCCGCCGAATTCGCCGCGCGTCTGCACCTGCATGTTCTCGGCGTCATCGGGCGAGAGGTAACTCGAATGCGGATCAAGCGAGGTGAGCATCCCGTTGATCGCCGCCTCGATCAGCTTGCGGGTGTCCACATCCTCGACGTATTGCGCGCGCACGCGCTCGAAGATGTCCCCGAAGAGATCAAGCTGCTCGTAGACCGAGCTTGACCGGCTCTCCTGCGCCAGAAGCGGCGCGGCCACCTGCGTTGTCACGACCGCCCCGGTCAGGATACCGGCGGCTGTGGCCATCAGGAGTCTTTTCATCTCTCAACCTTCCTTGTCGGTTTTGAACCACGCAAGCGGGTCCACAGGTTCATTGTCTTGCCGCACTTCGATATAGAGCGTTTCGCTGCGCGTGGCACCCCCCTGTTCGTGCCGGGCGGTGGCGAGCAGGTCACTGCCATCGCCGGGCCCGCCCATGAGGCCTACCGGGCTGCCGCCGGGGAGCACCTCGCCCATGCGACCATAGACAATGTCGAGCCCGGCGAATACCAGCAGAATTCCGCTCTGCGGTTCCAGAATGATCACATTTCCGTAGTCGAGCAAGGGGCCGCGATAGCGCACCGTTGCGGGCACCGGGGTGGTCACAAGCGCGCGCGGGCGCGCGGCCACGACGATGCCGGGACGGGCGATGCCTGCCGCATCCGCCTCGTTTGCTCGGCGCAGGATCACGCCTTCGACCGGAAGGGGCAGGGCGCCCTTGCGCGCCTCGATGCCTGGAAGGCTTCCGGGCGCCTCGTCCATGGCAATCTCGCTCAAGCCGGAGGCGAATCCCTCCAGTGTCTCGGTCGAGGCGATGAGAAGCGCGGTGCGCACCGGGTCTTCGGTAAAGCGGCGCGGCAGGTCCTCGCGCGCGGCAATCGCCTGACTGAGCCGGGTGCGCGCGTCCTGCACCCCTTCCAGTCCCTCGGCCAGCTTGTCGGCGGCGCTTTGCTGAAGCGCGCGCAAAACGGCGATATCCTGCACCTTCTCGCGCAGATCGAGCGCGCGGGCGTCGAGCGCGGGGGCCACCTCCGACAGGATCATGCCCGCCCGCGCCGTGCCCACGGGGCCCGAGGGGTGTAGCATCAGGATCGGCACGGGCGCGCGGCCCATGGTCTGCAACACACCCAGAAGCCGGGCGGTTTCATCCTCGCGGGCGCGCAGTTCGGCCAGCAGAACCTCTTCACGCAGTGCGGCGCGGCGCAGCCCCTCGCGCATCGCCTCGAGCCCGTCCTCATAGGCGCGGATCACCTCGGTCAGGGCCTTGACGCGGTTGCGCGCGCCCGTCGCCCGGCCGAGCGCCTCCGCGGCCTCTCCAAGCGCCTGGGCGGCCGTGCGCGCATCGGTCGCGGGATCGGACCCCTGCGCCGGGGCGAGCCCCGGAAGCACAAGCGCCAGCGCAAGACAGGCTGCGCGCAACCTCATGTCAGAAGGCTCCGACCGGTCATTTCGGGCGGCTGTTCCAGCCCCATCAGCGCCAGAAGCGTGGGCGCCAGATCTGCCAGCCGCCCGCCCGCGCGCAGCCGCGCATCCGAAGGCCCGCCGACAAGGATCACCGGCACCGGATTGGTGGTGTGCGCGGTATGCGGCCCGCCGGTTTCGGGGTCGATCATGGTCTCGCAATTGCCATGATCCGCCGTCACGATCATCGCGCCGCCCGCCTTTTCCAGCGCCGCGACCGCCCGGCCAAGGCCTGCGTCCACCGCTTCGCAGGCGGCCATGGCCGCGCGCAGATCGCCGGTATGGCCGACCATGTCGGGGTTGGCGTAGTTCACCACGATGAGATCGTAGCCCTCGGCAATCGCGCCGCAAAGCTGATCGGTCACTTCGGCAGCGGACATCTCGGGCTGCAGATCATAGGTCGCCACCTTTGGTGAGGCGGCCATGTAGCGATCCTCGCCGCGCTCGGGCGCTTCGCGCCCGCCGTTGAGGAAAAAGGTGACATGGGGGTATTTCTCGGTCTCGGCGAGGTGGAATTGCCGCAAGCCCTGTTTCGACACCCATTCGGCCAGCGTGTTGACGATCACGCGGGGGGGAAAGACCGTGTCGAAATGCGCGTTCAGCGCTTCGGAATATTCCACCATGCCGAGCCGCGCGGCCCAGTCCGGCGCGGCCTCGCGCACAAAGCCGGTGAACGCCGGATCAGCCAGCGCGCCGAGGATCTCGCGCGCGCGGTCAGCGCGGAAATTGAGGCAGAACAGCCCGTCGCCGGGTGTCACCCCCGCATAATCGCCGATCACCGTGGCGGTGATGAATTCATCGGTCTCGCCGCGCGCATAGGCGTTGGTCACGGCCATGCGCGCGTCGCGCGTGCGATGGCCCTGCGCCGAGACGATGGCGCGATACGCCTCCTCAACCCGCTCCCAGCGGTTGTCGCGGTCAAGCGCGAAATAGCGCCCTGTGACGGTGGCGATCGCCACGCCCTCGGGCAGCATGTCGCGCAGCCGGTCGAAATGGGTGCGCGCCGATTTGGGCGCCACGTCGCGCCCGTCGGTGATCGCGTGCAGCACCACCGGCACGCCGGCGTCGTGGATGGCCTGTGCGGCCGCGGCGATATGGGTGATATGGCCATGCACGCCGCCATCCGAGACAAGACCCAGAAGATGCGCGCGCCCGCCGGTCTGCTTCAGGCGCGCGATGAACCCTTGCAATGCCTCCATGCGCGCGAAACTGCCCTCCTCTATGGCAAGGTCGATCTGGCCCAGATCCATCGCCACCACACGCCCCGCGCCGATATTGGTATGGCCCACCTCGGAATTGCCCATCTGCCCGCTGGGCAGGCCCACATCCGGCCCGTGGGTGACGAGCGTGGCATGGGGGCAGGTGGCCATCAGCCGGTCCATGGTGGGGGTCGCGGCCAGGTACGGCGCGTTGGCCTCGGTGGCCGCGCTCAGCCCCCAGCCATCGAGGATGCACAGGACAATGGGTCTGGTCATGAGGTCTCCTGCGTTGGTCTGGTGCCCTTCTAGCGCGGCGGGCCTTCGGGGGAAAGCGGCTATGGGGCCGGGAAGGTGGTGCCATGGGGACCGCGCCGGTCCTTGCGCTGCTGATTGCCAGGGCGCTCATCATGGTGGCGATCCTCAACAATCTGGGGTCGATCCTAGGGTAATGATCCCGAGCCGATTTGTGACAGTTTCTTGACACGCATCAAGGCGGGCGGCCCCGCAAAAGGTTAGGATCGGGCATATCAATCCAGACCGTCAGGGAGTGTGTATATGACCGAGACCGCCGTCGCCACCGAAGCCGTCACCGAAGCCGTCACCGAAGCCGCCCCTGACGTGACCTCCGCACCTGGAACGGCACAGCCGGCGGTGGCCTCGCTCCGGCAGGCGTTCGAGAGCGGCGATTATCCCTACGAGACCCGCCTCAGCCGCCGCAGTTACGAGGCGCAGAAGGCGCGGCTTCAGGCCGAATTGCTCAAGGTCCAGCTCTGGGCGCAGGAAACGGGGCAGAAATTCGTGCTGATCTTCGAGGGGCGCGATGCGGCCGGCAAGGGCGGCACGATCAAACGCTTCACCGAGCATCTAAACCCGCGCGCCGCGCGTGTCGTGGCGCTCAACAAACCGTCGGATGTCGAGCGCGGGCAATGGTATTTCCAACGCTATATCGCGCATCTGCCCACGAATGGCGAAATGGTGCTCTATGACCGCTCGTGGTATAACCGCGCAGGGGTGGAGCGGGTCATGGGCTTTTGCGAGCCGCATGAATATCTCGAATTCATGCGCGAGACGCCCGAGTTGGAGCGGATGCTGGTGCGTTCGGGCATCCGGCTTTTCAAATACTGGTTCTCGGTCACGCAGGGCGAGCAGCGCACCCGTTTTGCCAGCCGCGAGACCGATCCGCTCAAGCAGTGGAAGCTGAGCCCCATCGACAAGGCCAGCCTCGACAAATGGGAGGATTACACCGAGGCGAAAGAGGCGATGTTCTTTTACACCGACACCGCCGATGCGCCCTGGACGGTGGTCAAGTCCGACGACAAGAAGCGCGCCCGGCTCAACTGCATGCTGCATTTCCTCAATGCGATCGACTATCCCGGCAAGAACCTCAGGATCGCCCATGCGCCCGATCCGCTGATCGTATCGACGGCGCAGCACGTTCTGCACAAATCCGACCACATCCTCGGCAAGTCGCTGCATCCCGACGCGCGCGCGGTGCGGTGAGGGCGCGCCTCAGGCCGCCTGGTTGTCAAGCCAGCGCCGACACCCGGCATCGACCGCGCGGTGCAAGAGCAGCGTGAAGACCGCCAGCACGATGAGGGCCGCGAACATCAGGTCGGTCTTTGCGCGTCCGTTGGCCAGCAGCATCAGATAGCCAAGCCCTTTCGAGGCCCCCACCCATTCACCGATGATGGCACCAATGGGGGCATAGACCGCCGCCAGCCGCAGCCCCGTGGCAAAGCCGGGCAGGGCGGCGGGCACGCGGATGTGCCACATGAGCCGCGCCGGGTTCGCCCCCATCACGCGCCCCAGATCAAGCAGCGGTTGCGGCGTGCGCATCAGCGCGTCGAAAAACGCCGAGGTCACGGGAAAATAGATGATGAGCAGCGCCATGGCGATCTTGGACGCAAGGCCGTAGCCCAACCAGAGCGTCAGGATGGGCGCGAGCGCAAAGACCGGGATCGCCTGGGAAAACACCATCATCGGGCGAATGAGGCGACGCGCGACCGGCGAGGCGGCAAGGCCGATGGCCGAGGCCCCGCCCAGCACCGCGCCAAGCGCCAGCCCGATGAGCACCTCAACGGCGGTGATCAGGCCATGTTCGGCGATGAGCGCGCGGCTGCCCCAGAGGGTCTCGGCCACGCGCGCGGGCCCCGGCAGGATGAAGGGCGGCAGGGACGCCAGCACCACCAGCGCCTGCCACAGGCCAAGCGCCAGCGCGGTCGAGGCGGCAAGGATCAGGACGCGGTTCATGCGCCTGTCCCGAGGTCGCGCAGGCGTGCCAGAAGGCGGCCCTGCACGGCGAGGGTTTCGGGATCATCGACCGCGCGTGGCACCGCTGCGGGCGGCGGTGCCACGGTCTCCAGCCCGGTCTCGGACAGGATGTGGATGACGTGGCCCATCCGCGCGGCCTCACCTGGATCATGCGTCACCATCAGCACGGTGCGCCCTGCCAGATGCGCGGCGGCGAGGTCCTGCATCTGTGCGCGCGTGCCGGCGTCCAGCGCCGAGAACGGCTCGTCCAGAAGGACAATGGGACGGTCCTCCATGAGCGTGCGCGCGAGGGCCACGCGCTGCCGCTGCCCGCCCGAGAGGGTCTGGGGGCGCTTGCGGGCGTGCGGGCCAAGGCCCATCCGGTCAAGGATCGCGCGGGCGCGGGGCAGGTCGGGCGGTTGCCCGCGCAGCCGCGCCCCGAGCGCCACATTGCCCAGCACATCGCGCCACGGCAGCAGGTCCGCGCCCTGCGCCATGAGCGCGATGCGCCCCGCAAGCGGCAGGCCGTCGCAGGCGGCGATGCTGCCCTCGAATCGCGTCACCTCGTCAAGCCCCGCCGCAAGCCGCAGCAGCGTGGTCTTGCCCACGCCCGAGGGGCCGAGCAGACAGGTGATCCGCCCGCCCGCGATCTCGAGGCGCAGGGGACCAAAGAGCCGATCCGCGCCGATATGGGCGGTGCCGTCGATCAGAAGCGCGGGGGCGGCGCACATGGGTGGTCCTCGGTCAGGGGGGCGCAGGGGGGAGGGGGGGCGTAAGCTTGCTCCGTTCCCTCCGCCGGTGCGAGCCGGATCAGGTTCGATGGGTTGGCGCGAGCCTCTCAGCCCTTTCGGGCACCCCAACGGATGCAAGGTGGGTAGCATCGCGGGCGCACCCTTGCAAGCTTTCCGGCAGGCATTCAGGATTTGTTAAAGAACGCTTGCGATACTGTGCGCATCGGCGTGGAGAGGGATATGAACGGCTTGATCAACCGCGCGCTCGATTGGTTCGTGCGTGACACCTTTGGCGAGGCGCTCCGGCGGGGGCTGGTGGAGGCGCTGTCGCTTGGCGAGGCGGCGTTCGAGCCGCTGATGCCCTGCGCGCCGGACGTGACCGAGCGGTTGCTGGCGGCGCTGGCCGAGCGGGTGGGGCGCGCGCCCGAGGAGGTGCTGGAGGATCTGGGCACCTATCTGGTGTCGCAGCCGCGCACCGAGGCGGTGCGCAGGCTTTTGCGCTTCGGCGGCGTGGATTTTATCGATTTTCTGCACTCGCTGGAGGATTTGCCGGATCGCGCGCGTCTGGCCATGCCGGATTTCGCCCTGTCCGAGATACGGCTTCATCCCGAGATGCCGGGGCTTTACCGGATCGAGGTAGGGGCGTGCCCACTGGCGGGGGTGGCGCTCGGGCCGGTGCTCGTGGGGATGCTTCGGGCGATGGCAGATGATTATGGCGCGCTGGTGCTGATCGGGTCTCGGGGTGCCGATGCCCGGTGCGAGGTGATCGAGGTGCGGCTGCTTGATGCCGCCTTTGCCCACGGGCGCGCCTTTGATCTCGGCGCGGGGCCGGTCGTGCGATGACCGCGGTCGCGGCACTTGACGCGATGCTCGCGCGTCTTTGCCCGATGTTCGCCCTTGTCGGGCCGACCGGGCATGTGCTGGCCGTCGGGCCGACGCTGGCGCGGGTCCTGGCCCCGCGCGAGGGTATCGGCGCGCGGTTTCTGGAACTGTTCGAGGTGCTGCGACCGCAGAGTGTCGAGACCATGGCCGGGCTGGCCGCGCTGGAGGGGGCGCGGCTCCGGTTGCGGTCGCGCACGGGCGCCTCTCATGTGCTCAAGGGGGTGGTGTGCCGCCTGCCCGAGGACGGATCGCTTGGCCCTGTGGGCGGCGTGGTCCTCAACCTCTCCTTCGGCATTTCGGTGGTCGAGGCGGTGCGCGATTACGCTCTGACGGGCGCGGATTTCGCGGCGACCGATCCCACCACGGAAATGCTCTACCTGCTCGAGGCCAAAAGCGTGGCGATGGAGGAATCGCGCCGACTCAATCACCGGCTGGAGGGGGCGCGTCAGGCAGCGCAGGAACAGGCCCTCACCGACCCGCTGACCGGGTTGCGCAACCGCCGCGCCTTCGATCTTGCGCTCGCGCGGTTTCGGGACGCGAACCAGCCCTTTGCTCTCCTGCATGTCGATCTCGATCATTTCAAGCAGGTCAATGACACCCATGGCCATGCGGCAGGCGACCTGGTTTTGCGCGTGGCGGCGCGACGGATGCTCGCGGTGGTGCGCGTCGATGACGTCATCGCGCGGGTGGGGGGGGATGAGTTTGTCCTGCTTTTTCCCGGGATGGAGGACGCTGCCGATCTTGACCTTGTCGCGCGGCGGCTGATTTCGGCGATCGAGGAACCGGTGAGCGATGGCACGCGGTGCCATCGCGTTTCCGCCAGTATCGGGGGCACCTTGGGTCGGATGCGGGCCGGTGATGACGCAGAGGCGATCATGGCTGTGGCCGACCGTGCGCTTTATGCCGCCAAGGAGGCCGGTCGCGGCCGCTTCGTGATCGCTACCGCGCCACCGGTCGCCTTTCCTGCTGCGGCGCGAAACGACGGTCAGGGGGCGGCAATGCGTTCCAGATAGGACCACACATCGCGCGCCTTTTCCGCATCGGGCAATTTGTAGGCCATCTTGCCTCGGGCGGTCGGATCATCCAGGTAATCCCGAAGAAATTCCGTCGCATCGCGCACGTAAACGACAAAATCCGCCTCGTTCCAGCGCAGCCCCCGGCGACCGGCCTCGGTCATAGAGACCGAATAGTGAAATCCCGGCACACTGCCCGCGTGCCGCCCGATCACGCCATGCAGATTGGGGCCGGTCCGCCCGCCGCGTATGATGGTTCGCCCGGTTTGATCCGTCACGGTGTGACAGGCGCGACAATCCTCGAAAATTTGTGCGCCGCGCTCGGGATCACCGGCCGCTGCAGAGAGGCCGGGGCCGGTGATTCCGACAAGGCAGATCGCCCAAAGGTTGATTTTCATGCTGACTCTTCCCGCGTGGCCGTATCCAAGATTTGGCGCAGACCGCGCAGGACACAACAGGGGATGGCCCGTCTTCACAGGCTTGTCATGTTCTCTCACAACGATGTGTGTGGATGTCAGGCGCCGTGAGGGCCGAGCACGGGCAACCGGTACATGCCTGCCGACGAAAAGGCGAGCGTTTGCCCATCCGCCATCTCCTCTGCAAAGCAGGCGGCAATTGTGCGCAAGGCGGTCTGCCGTCCGGTTTGCAGCAACGTTCGACGCGGGGGCAGTGCGGTGATGCGTCCCGGTTCCAGAATGGCCTGGGACCACAGAAGCGGGTGAAGTTCATGCAGGTGATCGGCAATGAGCCAGTCAAGACAGCCGTGGATGGTGGCGCGCGCGCGGTCCTGCGCCGCGCTCATTCGCGTGCCGGACCCGCGCGGGGCCATTGTCAGGCCGCAAAAGGCGGCAAGCTGGTTGATCACGTGCTGATCGGGCTTGCGTTGCGCGATGGCGCGCAACCCGTCGGCGAAATAGGCCGCATCGACGGTGCCAAGCCCGGCCGGATCGAGCGCGAGCGCATCGAACCAGACCCAGGCATAGCCGCCCTCTCCCCAGGCTGCGCCGGTGCGCGCCGCCGCGCGGCGCGCCTCGATCTCGATCTCCTGATACGAGCCGAACCGCGCGGGCAGCAGCGCCTCGCCGAGGGCACGCAAATGCGCGGGCGTCGCCGGATCGAGATTGATCAACCGGGCATAATCCTCGGCCACCCGCCGTCGCGGTGCGGGTCGCGCGGCCAGAAGCGCGCACTGCGCCGATGCAAGCGAGGGCGCGTCGAGAGCGGGGGCGTCAAGCGGGTCGAGCAGCGCCTCGGCGATCGCGAAGTGCTCAAGGAACCGCATTTCTCCCGCCGCCGCCCCGTTTGCCCGCCAGGCGAGGCCGATATCGACATGGGCGCGCGCCACCATGAGCGCGACGGGATACGAGCCGGCGTGCTCGGTCAGGACGGCATGGAGCGCCGCGAGGCCGGTCTTGTCCGGCGCGCGGCCATCCGCGATGGCGTGCTCGGCAGCGGCCACGAGATCGGCGCGCGCGCCCTGTGCGATCAGGCTCGAGACCATTTCGCCGCCAGGAGTTTGCAGGCGGTTGTGATCGGCCTCTAAAATGCGTTCGGCGAGAACATCCCAATCCTCTTGCCGCGCGCACCGCTGTCCGATCCCGAACCAGTGATCACGGGCGTGCTCCTCGTCGCTCACCGGCAGCGAGGGGAGCAGTATCCGCTTGCTCAGATCATCGAGATCGGGTGGGCGCGCCAGCCCGAGACGCCGCAAGAGCCCGAGCAACGGAGCGTGTGCCCTTCGTTTCCGGGGCTTTCGGCGCCCGGTGATCTGCTGCGGCTGAAGGGGGGCGAAATTCATGACGTCTCCGGCGGTCTGCATGCGCGCAATCTGCCGCGTCATTTCGGCCAAATCTGGGCGCGGCTGCGGTGATGCCGGGGAATTGGGCGGTGGGGATTGCCACGCGCGGCGCGCTGCGGCAGAGTTGCCTGATGAGATGGGTATTAGTGCTTGTCATGGCGTGGTTTTTTCCGACATCCGGGTTGGCCGAGCCGATTCCGGAGCCGCGCCTGCGCCCGCCGGAGGTGGCGCGCAGCGGCAGCATTCCGCGCACAAGATGGGAGCATCGGCGAGATGCTGCGCTCTTTACCCGCTCGGCACTCTCGGCGCTCAAGGCGCATGGCGCGCCGCTTGTGGGCACGGTGCCGCGCGACGTGGCGGATTGGTGCCCGTCCTATCCGCAGGGCGACGAGCGCCGCCGCCGCGCCTTTTGGGTGGGGTTTCTGTCTGCGCTGGCCAAGCATGAGAGCACCTATGATCCGCGCGCGGTCGGCGGTGGCGGGCGGTGGTATGGTCTGTTGCAGATCCTGCCCTCCACTGCGCGCGGCTACGGCTGTCGGGCCGAAAACGGCGAGGCGCTGCGACACGGGCCGGACAACCTGTCCTGCGCGATCCGCATCATGGCACGCACGGTGCCGCGCGACGGCGTGATTGCGGCAGGCGGCGGGGGGGTAGCTGCCGATTGGGGGCCGCTCAAGAGCGCCGCGAAACGCGCCGAGATGCAGGATTGGTTGCGCGCGCAGAGTTATTGCAAGCCGCTCTCGGCTGTGCGGCCCCGCGCGCGGCCCGACCGGCTGGCGCGTGCCACGGATTAGGCGGCGCGGATGCGGCCCAGCATTTCGGCGGTGTCGCGGCTGAGGCCGGGGGTGGCAAGGATACGGTCAAGCTCTGCCGCGACGAGCGTCTGTCGCGCGGCATCATAGCGCCGCCACGTCTCGAAGGCCGCGCACATCCGCGCCGCTGTCTGCGGATTGAGCGGATCGAGCGCGATGAGCATATCTGCCATGAGCCGATAGCCACGCCCCGAAATGTGGTGGAACCCGGCGGGATTCGCGGCGAGCGATCCCAAAACGGCGCGAAAGCGGTTGGGGTTGCGGAGGGTGAAATCGGGGTGCCGGGTGAGGGCTTCGGCGGTTTGGGCCGCCTCATCTGGGGCCGCCTCCAGAACGCGCAACCCGAACCATTTGTCCATTACCAGCCGGTCATGCGACCATTGGCGATAGAAGGCGTCAGAGGCCGCCGCCCCCGCGCCTGCGCGCAACAGACAGCCAAGCGCCGCGAGTTGCTGGGTCATGTTGTCGGCGTCGGCATATTGGGCCTGCGCCCGCGCCCCGCCGTCGCGCCGCGTCAGCAGGCCGAGTGCTGCGTTGGCCAGCGCACGCGCGCCCACCTGTTCGGGATCGGGGCGATAGGGGGCAGTGACCTGATGGCGGGTATACAGATCGGCGAGTGTCGGCTCCATCGCCTCGGCGCGGGCCTCGTTGAGCGATTCGCGCGCCTGCCATATGGCTTGCGGGTCGGGCACCTCTCCGGCGGCGTGAAGGGTCTGGGCCAGATCATCCTCGCTCGGCAGGCCAAGGGCCAGAGCCCGAAAGGCGGGGTCGAGCGTTTCGTTTCGGGCCATCGCATTGACGGCGTCGAGATAGGCCGGATCCGGCGCAGCCCCCTCACGGATCATCGCCAGCAGCGTCTCGCGCGCCAAGGCGCGTCCGGCCTCCCAGCGGTTGAACGGGTCGGTGTCATGGGCGAAGAGGAACGCGCGCTCGGCGTTGTCCGTCGCCCGCGCGAGGATGACGGGCGCGGAAAAATCCCTCAGTATCGAGGGGATGGGGCGCGAAGTTAATCCGTCAAAGGCAAAGCTTTGGCGCGGTTCGGTCATTTCCAGAACGGTCGTGCCGCGTATCTCGTGGCCATTGGGGCCAAGCAACCCGACCGCAATTGGAATGACGCGCGGGCGTTTGACGGGCTGGCCAGGAGTGGGTGGCGTTTCCTGTTCGAAATGAAGGGTATAGGTGCCGTTCTTGAACTCATCCGTGACATGCAGCCGGGGTGTTCCGGCCTCTTCGTACCAGATCTTGAACTGCGTGAGGTCGCGCCCGGTGACTGTCTCGAAGACCCGAAGCCAGTCCTGGATGGTGCAGGCCTGCCCGTCATGACGGCTGAAATAGAGGTCGAGCGCGCGGGCATAGGCGGCGTCACCCACAAGCCGCTTGAGCATCCCGATCAGTTCGGCCCCTTTCTCATACACCGTTGCGGTGTAGAAATTGTTGATTTCAATAAAACTATCCGGTCGCACCGGATGGGCAAGCGGCCCTGCATCCTCACGGAACTGGCGCGCGCGCAGGGTGATCACATCGTGGATGCGCTTCACGGGGGCCGAGCGCATGTCGGCGGTGAACTGAGCGTCACGAAAGACGGTCAGCCCCTCCTTGAGGCAAAGTTGGAACCAGTCGCGGCAAGTGATGCGGTTGCCGGTCCAGTTGTGAAAGTATTCATGGGCGATAATCGCCTCGATACGTTCGAAATTCGCATCTGTAGAGGTTTTTTCCGTTGATAAGACGCAGCTTGAGTTGAATATGTTCAAGCCCTTGTTTTCCATCGCGCCCATGTTGAAATCATCCACCGCGACGATGTTGAAGATGTCGAGGTCGTATTCGCGCCCGTAGACCTCTTCGTCCCAGCGCATGGATTTCTTGAGCGCCTCCATGCCGAAGGCGCATTTGCCCTCGTCGCCGAGGCGCACCCAGATGTTGAGCGCCACGTCGCGGCCCGAGCGGGTGGTAAAACTGTCGGAATGGGCCACCAGATCCCCCGCGACGAGGGCAAAAAGATAGCTCGGCTTGGGCCACGGGTCGTGCCATTCCGCCCAGCCATCGCCGGAGGCAACGGGATTGCCATTGGACAGCATCACCGGCAGGTCGCTTTCGATGCGCACGGTGAAGACGGCCATCACGTCGGGGCGGTCGGGGTAATAGGTGATCTTGCGGAAACCTTCCGCCTCGCATTGTGTGCAATACATGAGGTTCGATATGTAAAGCCCCTCAAGCGCGGTATTTTGTGCGGGCGAAATCTCGACTTCGGCCTCCCAGAGAAAGGGCGCGTCGGGCACCTTGGCGCGCAGCCCGTCCGCCGTCACCTCTGCCGCGATTTCGGCACCATCGATGCGCGCCGAGATCAGGCGCAGCCCCTCGCCATTCAGAAAGAACCCGCGCGCCGCGGCCTCTGGATTGGGGCGAAAGCGGATGCGGCTGAGCACACGCGTGGCCTCCGGCGCGAGGCGAAATGTCAGGTGCACCTCGTCCACAAGCCAGGCGGGTGGCGTGTAATCCTTGAGATAGACGGTCTGCGGGCTCGCGTCCTTCATCCACGGTCTCCTTCGTTTTCCGGGATGAGCCTATGCCCGCAGGGCACCGGCTGCAACGGGCTGGCGATGCCGACGGCGCGGGCTAGGTTCCGGATCAGAAGGAGGATGACCATGGCCCGAATGCGCCGCAAGCCGGAACTGCCCGTCAAGACCTGTGTCACCTGTGGCCGCCCGATGGTCTGGCGGCGCAAATGGGCGCGGGTCTGGGACGCGGTGCGCCATTGCAGCGAGCGATGCCGTCGCGCGCGCGGTGTGGACGACATCGCCGCCGCCGACCGGGATGCAGATGGCCGGTGAGGCAGGCGCTGCCGCCCACGCGCCCCAGTCTTGCGCGGGGAAATGACCAAACCGTGCATGAAATGCGCACAAATTCGCGCAATTGCACGAAAACCTGTGCGCGCGGTGATCTTTTGTTATTCCGTTTTGCCATATATTTTGGTCAAGGTTTCACGAACGAGCAGAAAGACCCCCATCATGGCCCGCCCGATCGTCGGTATCATCGGCAACCAGTATCAGATCGACAACCGCTATCCGACCCATGCGGGCGGCACGATCAATTCCTCGGCGGTGGCCGAGGTGGCGGCGTGTCTGCCGCTGATCATCCCCTCCGATCCGCGCTATGTCAGCGTGGCGGAGTTGCTGGAGGTGTGCGACGGGTTCCTGCTGACCGGCGGTCGGCCCAATGTCCACCCTGCGGAATATGGCGAGGCGGCGACCGAGGCGCATGGCGCGTTCGACCGGGCTCGTGACGCGATCACGCTGCCGCTTGTGCGCGCCTGCATCGAGCGCGGCCAGCCGTTTTTCGGGATTTGCCGGGGCTTTCAGGAGGTGAACGTGGCGCTCGGCGGCACGCTGCACCCCGAGATCCGCGAGTTGCCGGGGCGCGACAATCACCGGATGCCCCCCGACGGCACGATGGAAGAGCAGTTCGCGCTGCGCCACAAGGTGCGCTTTGCGCCCGGCGGCGTGTTCCACCGTTTGCTGGGGGCCGAAGAGGTGATGACCAACACGCTTCACGGGCAGGGGATCGTACGGCCCGGGCGCGGTGTGGTGATCGACGGCTGGGCGCATGACGGCACGCCCGAGGCGCTTTATGTCGAGGGGGCAAAGGGCTTTACCCTCTCGGTGCAGTGGCACCCGGAATACAATGCTGCCAATGATCCGGTCAGCCGTCCGCTGTTTGCCGCCTTTGGCGATGCGGTGCGCGACTGGGCGGCGGGGCAGGATGCGCCGCTGCGGCGGCACGCCTGAGCGTTCAGGCCGCCCGATCACCGGGCCAGCCCTGCAACAGGGCCGCCTCGCGTGCCCTGAGGCAGGGGCGCGCGGTCTCGCGGTGGTGCCCCGGCGCGCTGCGCAATTCGGGGAAAATCGCGAACAGCTCTTCGCGGGCCGCGTCCTCGACCGCCGAAAGAGCGGTATCGTCGGCAAAGAAGCTCTCGGTTGCGATGCCGTCGGCATAGATAACCTCGTGCCGGTCGAACATAACGTGGATATAGGTGACCTCGGCGCGCGGGCTGATCCGCACGTCGCGCCCGTTGACAAGATACCTGGCCGCGACAAGAACCTCGCTCTCGCCGAAAAGCAGTTCGGCATGATAGCCGGTGAACAGCACCCGATGCTGTGGCGACACTAACAGCCCGCTGCCGCCCCAGACCGAGGGCGCGATTTCCACCGGCGCAAAACGGTCGGTGCCCGGCACGGTGCGCCGTCCGGTCCAGCGGATGCGTTGCGGCCCGTGGTCGCGTGTGATCACCAGATCGCCGGGGCGCAGCGCGTCGACGGGCCGCTCGCCGCGCGGCGTGAGGAGGCGCGCGCCAGGGGTAAAGCAGATGATGTTCTCGATTTCGGAGGAAGGCACCGGCTTGCCATCGGGCGCGGTTGACATGCCCGAAGGCCCTCCCGTTGCGTCATCAGAACTTGCGAAGGTGATATCGGCCTTGCTGAGGTTCGGCGTGCGAAAGAGCGTGTCGTCGCCGCTGCCGCGCGTGGCGTTCCCGGCCTTGACCATATCGAGCGCCGTCGCGCCCGTGTTCAAAGTCAATTCACTCGTTACGGGCATGTTGGCCTCTCGCGCATGTCCAGAAGTGCGGCATGTTCCTGCCGCATCATCTGACCGAAGAATGGAGATTCGATTAACCGCCACCTGAGGCGGCAATTTGCGTCATTCTGGGCTATCGCGGCGTCGCGACAGATCATTTGCGTTGCATTTCAGGCTGCCATCGGCGTGGTCTGGTGCCCCGCGCGCAAGAGCCGCGCCTCATGCGCACGCAGGCAGGTTCGCGCGGTCGCGCCATGTGCGCCGGAATCGCTGCGCAGGGCGGGGAAGATGGCGAAGAGCTCCTCGCGCGCGGCCTCGGAGATCGCCGACAGTCCCATGTCGGCCGCGTGAAAGCTCTCGGTCGGGGCACCCTCGGCATAGATCACCTCGTGCCGGTCGAACATGAGGTGGACGTATGTCACGGCGGATTGCGGCGCGAGGATCACGTCGCGCCCGTCGATCAGATGCTTGGCGGCGACCAGAACCTCGTCCGTGCCAAAGAGCAGTTCTGCCCTGTAGCCGGTGAAGAGCACCCGGTGCTGGGGCGAGACCAGAAGCGGCGCGCGCGCCCCGTCGAGCACATGCGCCGCGATGCGAACGGGGGCAAAGCGGTCGTGGCCGGGCACGGTGCTGGCCCCGATCCAGCGGATCGGCTGGAGGCCATGGTCGCGGGTGATGACCAGATCGCCGGGGCGCAGCGTCTCGACGGCCCGCTCGCCGCGCGGCGTGAGGATGCGCGCGCCGGGGGTAAAGCAGATGATGTTCTCGATTTCCGAGAAGTTGACCAGCGTGCCGTCGGGCGTCGTGAAGAACCCCGAGAGCCCGCCGCCGGTGTCGTTGGTATTGGTGAAGGTGATGTCGGCCTTGCTCACGTTCGGCGTGAGAAAGAGCGTATCGCCATTGGTCTCGCCGCCCTCGCCGCCGACGATGGTGATGGTCCCGCCCGCCGCCGCGAAATCCTGCAAGATGAACAGGTCGTCGCCATCGCCGCCAAAGAGCGTGTCACCCTGACCGATCATGATCGTGTCATTGCCGCCGCCGCCGAACACAAGGTCATTGCCCGCGCCGCCATCGAGGAAATCGTCGCCGGCCACCGTCTCGACCCCGAGGATGAGCGGACTGGCATCAAGGCTTGTTGCGGTGCCGCCGGGGGGGGTGATCGTGCCTGACAGAACCTGCTGGCCGGCATTTTCCCAGAACCGCACTTCGATCGTGTAGACCTGATTGGCCTCGAGCGTCACATCGCCCCATCGCGTCGTGGCGGCCTGATGAAAATCATTGTCCAGAAAGGTCCCGTTATTGCCGGTCTGGTTGGTGAAGTTCAGCGGGTTGCCCTGTGCATCAAGGATGCGGATGGTCGAGCCGTCATCCGAGGTGGTGGTGAAGCGGTAAGTGCCGGCATCGGGCGAAAACAGTGTCGAAGTCAGGATCACGCCGAAATCGTTGGGGTCCGCCTGGCCGGTGGCGGCCTGCCCCAGCGGGGTTATGTTGAGCGTGTCGGTGGTGCCCGACCCGGCCAGCGTGCCATTCTCGATGGTGAAGGCCTGACCGTTGGCGGAGGTGAAATCCTGCGTGTAGACCTGATAGGCCCAACGGGCCGACGCGCCGTCGCCATAGAGCACGTCATCGCCGGTGCCGCCCTCCAGACTGTCGTTGCCGGCGCCTCCGATCAGCGTGTCCGCCCCATCATCGCCGAACAGTTGGTCATTGCCCGTGCCGCCGTCGAGGGAGTCATTACCGGTGCCGCCGCGCAGGGTATCCGCGCCCGCCTCGCCAAAGAGTTGGTCATTGCCTGCGCCACCGTCGAGAGAATCATTGCCGGTGCCGCCGCGCAGGGTATCCGCGCCCGCCTCGCCAAAGAGCTGATCATTGCCTGCGCCGCCCTCGATGGAATCATTGCCGGTGCCGCCGAACACCGTGTCATCACCCAGCCCCGCGCGCACCGTATCGTTGCCTGCCCCCGCCTCGATCCGGTCAGCATCGCCACCGCCCACGCCATCATTGTTGTCCACCCGGTCGGAACCGTTGGGGATGGGCTCGATGTAACCCGCGTCGATCAGGTCATTGCCTGCCGTGCCCTGCACGATGCCGTCGTCGATGCCGATATCGGCGCGGTCGGCGCCGAGGTTGGTGTTGGTCGAGGTGTTGAGCGTCCCGAGGTTGATCGACTCGATCGGTTTTGCCGTAAGGGCCGCGATATTGGCGGCGTTGGCCGCCGAGGTGTTGAGCGGCGGCGCGATGAAAAGCTGCCCGGTCGTGTCCTGGACCAGAACCGCGAGGAACGCGGCGGTCGTGCCATCGGTATAGGTGATCGTGGCGTTGTAGGTGCTGAGCCCGTCGAAGGTGAAGGTCTGCGGCCCGTTGCCGATATCGGTGGTGAACTGGTCGTTCGACGCGAGGTTGTTCATGTCGAGCGCGCCCACGGCACCGCCGTTGTCGATGGTGGTGGTGCGCGTGACATGTTGAAAAAGCGGATCCCCGGCAGAGCCAAAGACCATGTTCGCGAACAGGGATGCGCCTTCGGCGTTGCTGTTGCCCTCGGTCGGGTCGAGCACCAGGCTCGATTGTCCAAGATAGATCCAGTTGAATGTCGTCGGCATCTTGGCAACCCGCACATTTTGCGCCTGGGCGCGTGACTGTTTCCAAAATGCATACGGCCTGACTGCGGCGGTATTTTTCGCGCGGTGCGTTGAATTTTAGGCAAATTGAGGCGGAAATCGGGTGTTGCCGCCTCCGGATTGCGGATCCGTTGCTCAGGTGACGGCGGCGCGTGTGCGATGTTCGGGCCGGTCCCAGAGGCGGCCTGCCATGACCTCGGCCAGATGCCGGGCGGCTGTACGCACCTCGTCCGTGCCCAGGTAAAGCGGGGTAAAGCCGAAGCGCAGGATGTCGGGCGCGCGGAAGTCGCCGATCACCCCGCGCGCGATCAGCGCCTGAATGATGGCATAGCCCTCGGCGTGGCAAAACGATACCTGAGAACCGCGCCGGACCGGATCACGCGGGCTGGCCAGTTGCAGGGTGGGGCAGGCGGCCTCGATCTCGGCGATGAACAGCTCGCTCAGCTCGATGGACCTGCTGCGCAGCGCCGCCATGTCCACCCCTTCCCAGACATCGAGCGCCGCCGACAGCGCCGCCATGGCCAGCACCGGCGGCGTGCCCACGCGCATCCGCTCGATGCCCGCGCCGGGCCGGTAGCCCTGTTCGAACGCGAAGGGCGCGTCATGGCCGAGCCAGCCCGAGAGGGCTGGAAAGGCCGCCTCGGCGTGGCGGGGCGCGACATAGATGAAGGCGGGCGCGCCGGGGCCGCCATTGAGATATTTATAGGTGCAACCCACGGCGAAATCCGCGCCTGCGACCGCCACATCCACGGGCAGCGCGCCTGCGCTATGGGCCAGATCCCAGACCGTGACCGCCCCCGCCGCATGGGCGCGGGCGGTCAGGTCTTTCATGTCATGCAGTCGCCCGGTGCGGTAATCGACTTCGGTGATCAGCGTCACGGCCACCTCTTCGGTGATCGCGTCTGCCACATCTTCGGGGGAGACCACGCGCAATTCATGACCCCGGCCGAGCGCGCGGATCAGCCCTTCGGCCATGTAGAGGTCAGAGGGGAAGTTGCCGCTGTCGCTGAGGATCACGCGCCGGTCAGGGCGCATGTCGAGCGCGGCGGCGAGCGCCTGATAGACCTTGATGGACAGCGTATCGCCCAGCACCACATGCCCCGCCTCGGCCCCGATCAGCCGCGCGATCCGGTCGCCGATGCCGCGCGGCTGCGCCATCCACCCGGCGCGGTTCCAGCCGGTGATCAGCATCTCGCCCCATTCGTCGCGCATCGCCCGCGCCATCGCCGCCTCGGCGGCGCGGGGCAGGGGGCCCAGAGAATTGCCGTCGAGATAGATCACGCCTTCGGGGATGTGGAAGGCGGCGCGCGTGGCGGTGAAATCGGTCATGGTGACGCGTGTCCTGAAAAGAGGGATCGCGAAGAACCATATCCGAAACGTTGTGCTTGCGGCAACGGTCGGCCTCGATGTCGCTTTGATCCGGGGCTTGCCTTTCAAAAACGACCGGGATTTGGTGGGGAGCAGTTGCAGGTTGGCGGGGTGCGAATGAAGATTTTCGAGATCGGCGGCGCGATTCTTGAGGGAATCGTCATGATCCCCGTCGATACCTATTACGGGCTGCGGCGCACGACCGAGGATGTGGGGCTTTTCGGTTCCAAGACGCGACGCAGGAATGCCGAGGAGCGTGACAGGGTTGCCAGCTTGATTGCCGATGCCGTGCGAAACCGGCGTGTGATCGCGCGGACCGTGGAAATCGCGATCGCGGATTTTCTCGACAAGCTGCCGGTTGAAACGCAAGAAAAGATCAGGCAAAGCGCTGCGCTGAGCGGGGTCAAGTTCGCGTCGAACAAAGCTGCGCAGCTGACGTTGTCGACCTATCTGGGCAGGCGATTTGCCGAGCGGATCACCGCGCACGTCATTGCCCAGAGATTGGCCAAGTTCGGCGTGGGCCTCGCGATATCTGCGGTTCTGATACAAGGCATGTTAGAGCGCGCATAGAATGCGTCAAGACGCCTGGAAGTGGCCAATCCGGCATTGTATCGGAAGCTCAAGCAGGAAAACCTCGATATGATCTACTTTATAGCGGAGGATGAACTCGCGCCCTTCGTGTCCACGGATGTCTTGAAACTACGGTCGCCGAAGGCGCTTGAAGCCTTTATCGCCGCGCTGAATGCCAGTCTCGAATGACGAATTTCCTGAAGGAAGTTTTCAAGTCTTTCGGTCAGGCGCTATGGACGATCGCGTCCATTGTCTGTGCCGTGCTGGTCTTTGTCGCCCTGCGCGATGCGGGATTTGGGCCTTGGGTGCGTTGGGGGGCGGCGCTGATGGTGGTGGTGGCCTTTGCCCTCGTCTTCGTGCTTGCGCCGCGCCCCTGGGACCGGAAATGACCGGCTCGGAACCTGCCTCAGAACTGCCCGCCCGCGATCTCGATGGCCTGACCGTTGACGCTACCTGATCCCGGCCCGCAGAGCCAGAGCACCGCCTGCGCCACCTCCTCGGGGGCGATGAGCCGGTTGTGGCGGTTGGCGCTGACCATCATGGCGCGCGCTTCATCGGTCGAGACGCCTGCGCGATCCGAAATGGCGGTGACATTGCGGCTGACGATCTCGGTATCGACATAGCCCGGGCAGATGGCGTTGAATGTCAGACCGGTGCCGAGGTAATCTTCGCTCAGGCTGCGGATGAGGCCTATCAGCCCGTGTTTGCTGGCGCTGTAGGCTGCGGCGCCCTTCAGGCCCTTCAGCCCGGCAATCGAGGAAACGGCAATGACCCGGCCCCAATCCGCCTTGCGCATCCCAAGCAGGCATTCGCGCACCGTGTAGAACGCGCCGTCGAGATTGGTTGCCATGATCTGCCGCCAGAACGCGGCGTCGGTCTTGTGCAGGGCGCGCCCCTCGGCGATGCCCGCATTGGGGATGCAGATCTGCACCGGGCCGCGCGCGGCAATGGCCGCCCTGACGCCCGCTGTCACCTGCGCCTCGTCGGTCACGTCCATGACGAGCGGGTGAAGCGCGCCGCCTGCCGCGTCTTCGAGCACGGCCCCGCGCCGACCGGTAATGGTGACATCCGCCCCCGCGCCCGCAAGTGCCCGTGCGATGGCCAGCCCGATACCCGAGCCGCCACCGGTGACAAGGGCATGTTTTCCGTCGAGTGTCATGGGCGCCTCCGGTTGTTGTTTCGGTAGACTATCGGTGACGCGGGACGGGGGGAAGGGTGGGATGGCTTAAGGGAAGGGGGGCTTGATCGGACGTTTGACAGTTTCGGGATGAGCCGCGCAAGCGCCCGCCCGGGGGGCGGTCGGGCGCTTGCGCGGCGGCGTGCAAGCACGCCTTGATTCCACGCGAGGGAAAAGCTCGAACGTCCGCCCCCGGTCAAACCGCCCGCGCCACACTCTGCCGTGAGCGGCACCGTTTTGACATTCCCTCCCTCCCGTGCACTCTGCCGCTGACACGCATAAAAGGAGCGCCGCCCTCATGCTGAAATGGATCGACATGCCGCCGGTCTGGCTGGCGGGCTTTCTCGCGCTCGGCTGGGGTCAGGCCACGTATTTTCCGATGGGGTTGCGCCTTGGCAGTGGCTGGGTGGATTTCGCCGGGGGGATGCTGGTCGGCGCGGGGCTTTTGGTGACACGCTCATCCTTGCGGGGCTGATCCTGCGGTGGGAGGCGGTGCTGGCCCTGCCGCTGATTCCCGTCTTTGTCTGGGTGATCGAGAAACGCTTTATCGAACCCGAGGAGGACCGGATGCGACGGACATTCCGTGCCGATTTCGCACGCTACTGCGAAAAAACGCGGCGCTGGGTGTAATCCCTGCGGCAAAGTTGATATCGCCAGTCGGGAAAGAGTGTGAAATAACCGCTTTCGGACAAACCATCGGGCCCCGCATTGCCGGGGCCTACTGCACATGATCTGCCAGAGGGGGACATGAAAGGTGAAGATCGGAACGCCTAAGGAGGTGCTGGAGGGCGAGAATCGGGTGGCGATGACGCCCGATTCGGCGCTTCAGCTGCAAAAGCTGGGTCATAGCTGCGCCATCGAGAGTGGCGCGGGCGCGCGCGCGGGGTTCACCGATGCGGCCTACGAGGCCGCCGGGGTCGAGGTGATCAAGACCGCCGCCGCGCTGTGGAAAGAGTGCGACATCGTCGCCAAGGTCCGCATTCCGACCGAGACCGAGCTCAAACGGCTGCGCGAGGGGCAGACGCTGATCACCTTCTTCAACCCTGCCGGCAATGCCGAGGGGCTGGAGACGGCGGCCAAGAAGGGCGCCACGGTCATCGCCATGGAAATGGTGCCGCGCATCAGCCGCGCGCAGAAGATGGACGCGCTCAGTTCCATGGCCAATATCGCGGGCTATCGCGCTGTGATCGAGGCGGGCAACAACTTTGGCCGCTTCTTCACCGGGCAGATCACGGCTGCGGGCAAGGTGCCCCCGGCCAAGGTGCTTGTGGTGGGCGCGGGCGTCGCGGGCCTTGCGGCCATCGGCACGGCGACCGATTTCGAGGAAGAGCAGCAGGACGGCGCGGCCACCGGCGGCTATGCCTCTGTCTCCAGCCCCGAATTCCGCGAGGCGCAGCTTGCCAAGTTCCGCGAACTGGCACCCGAGATGGACATCGTCATCACCACGGCCCTCATTCCCAACCGCGAGGCACCGGAACTGTGGACCGAGGACATGGTGAAATCCATGAAGCGCGGTTCGGTGATCGTCGATCTGGCCGCCGAGAAGGGCGGCAACTGCAAGCTGACGGTGATGGACGAAAAGATCGTCACCGACAATGGCGTGACGATCATCGGCTATACCGATTTTCCGAGCCGGATGGCGGCGCAGGCCAGCACGCTCTACGCCACCAACATCCGCCACATGATGACAGACCTCACGCCCGACAAGGATGGCGCGGTCAATCACAACATGGAGGATGACGTCATCCGTGGCGCCACGGTGACGCACAAGGGCGAGGTGACCTGGCCGCCGCCCCCGCCCAAGGTGGCCGCGATTGCCGCCGCCAAGCCCAAGGAAAAGGCCAAGGAACTGACGCCGGAAGAGAAGCGTGCGCAGGAAATCGCGACCTTCAAGGCGCAGACCAGGCAACAGGTCACGCTGCTGGCTGTCGGCGCTGCGCTGGTCCTTGCCGTGGGGACGGTGGCCCCGGCCAGCTTCATGCAGCATTTCATCGTGTTCCTGCTCGCGGTCTTCGTGGGCTTCTCGGTGATCTGGAACGTGAGCCATAGCCTGCACACGCCGCTCATGGCGATTACCAACGCGATCTCGTCGATCATCATCCTCGGCGCGCTTGTTCAGATCGGCTCAAGCTCTGTTCTCATCACGATCATGGCCGCGCTGGCGGTGTTCATGGCCGCCATCAACATCTTTGGTGGCTTCCTCGTGACGCGGCGGATGCTCGCCATGTTCCAGAAATCATAAGGCGGAGGGCGAGATGGATTTCGGATTCACGATTGCGGCCTATGCGGT
>PHEQ01000083.1 GCA_002842985.1 Alphaproteobacteria bacterium HGW-Alphaproteobacteria-1 | reverse complement strand
GCGTCAGTATCGAGCCAGTGAGCCGCCTTCGCCACTGGTGTTCCTCCGAATATCTACGAATTTCACCTCTACACTCGGAATTCCACTCACCTCTCTCGAACTCCAGACTGGAAGTTTTGGAGGCAGTTCCAGGGTTGAGCCCTGGGATTTCACCCCCAACTTTCCAATCCGCCTACGCGCGCTTTACGCCCAGTAATTCCGAACAACGCTAACCCCCTCCGTATTACCGCGGCTGCTGGCACGGAGTTAGCCGGGGTTTCTTTACCTGCTACTGTCATTATCATCACAGGCGAAAGAGCTTTACGACCCTAGGGCCTTCGTCACTCACGCGGCATGGCTAGATCAGGCTTGCGCCCATTGTCTAAGATTCCCCACTGCTGCCTCCCGTAGGAGTCTGGGCCGTGTCTCAGTCCCAGTGTGGCTGATCATCCTCTAAAACCAGCTATGGATCGTAGGCTTGGTAGGCCATTACCCCACCAACTACCTAATCCAACGCGGGCCGATCCTCCTCCGATAAATCTTTCCCCAAAAGGGCGTATGCGGTATTACTCACCGTTTCCAGTGGCTATTCCGCAGAAGAGGGTACGTTCCCACGCGTTACTCACCCGTCCGCCGCTCACCCCGAAGGGCGCGCTCGACTTGCATGTGTTAGGCCTGCCGCCAGCGTTCGTTCTGAGCCAGGATCAAACTCTCAAGTTGAAAGGCCATTGCTGACCTGTCCTTGACGTTCGAACCTCTGCACATCCTTGGTTGTGCTACCGCCTATTCGGCTACTTGAGCACGATTAAGCGACCACCCTCACCCGGCCGGGACAAGGGTCAACCAAGAGTCATCTGTCTGATGTACATCAGCTTCCAAAGAAGCAGACGCACGCTCAAACAGTGAAGCTGACACCACATCATCGGGGAAAAACCCCTAGTGGCGCGATATACAGACGTCTCCGGTCGATAAAGACCAAACCGCCCACATATCTCTTCAGATACCAGTCTTGTCAAAGAGCAAGAGACAAAATCAACAGAGTGCGCCCTGAACTTC
The DNA here is from genome assembly GCA_002842985.1 of Alphaproteobacteria bacterium HGW-Alphaproteobacteria-1. Taxonomy (GTDB): domain Bacteria; phylum Pseudomonadota; class Alphaproteobacteria; order Rhodobacterales; family Rhodobacteraceae; genus Roseovarius. The sequence goes on along the minus strand of PHEQ01000083.1, from coordinate 38 downwards.
GGCGCGCCCCGCCAAACCTGCCCCAATTGTCCGAACCG
>PHEQ01000058.1:8989-10048 GCA_002842985.1 Alphaproteobacteria bacterium HGW-Alphaproteobacteria-1 | reverse complement strand
CCTTAACAGGCTGCTGAAGAAGTCAGCCTTGAAGGACGTTATTCTTCCCCCACGGTTTGAAGGTGGCTCTTTGCGACTGCGGACGCCGGGTCGGGTTTGACCCCTTCGTCAGGGGGCAAGGAGTTTCGGTAGTCTGGCCAGATTGCAGGCTGCCATGGTCATTGTGAATTGGGCGCGGACCCTGTCGAGGCCGCGATGAACAGTCTGGGCCATGCCGCCCACGGTCTTGGCCCAGCCGAAGGGTTCCTCGATCTTCTTCCGGCGCCGCTGTGACAAGGCATAACCGGGATGCTGGGTGGTTCGCCCGTCGATTGCGGAACTCCGGGCCTTCTGCGCGACATGTGGCGTCACAACCATGCGCCTGAGTGCGGCAACAAAGTTGGCGCTGTCATATCCCTTGTCTGCTCCAAGCGTCAGGCGCCGGGTCGAGCCAGGGGAGTGTCGGTTGATCATCTCGAGGGCCGCCTTGCGCTCGCCGTAACCATCGGCATGGGTCAAATCGGCCTGCACGATCAGCCCGTTGCGGTTCTCCATCAGCGTATGTCCCATGAAGCACAATGTCGCCGCGGCACCCGGTGCTTTCTTGTAGAGACGGGCATCGGGGTCCGTCACAGAGATGTGGGTTGCGTTCGAGCGCTTCTGGCCCCGGAAGTTCACTGCGGCGTTGCGGATATGGCGGGGCGTGTCGGGCATCGGCTGCGTTTCTGTCTGCTGGGGCTGCGGTTCGGTGTTTGCGAAGGTCGCGTCGGCCGGTGGTGGCGGTCCGCCAGGATCATCGTCATGCGGTGGCGGCGCGCTGTTCCTGGGCTGAAAGCTCTTCATGGACGCCCACGCCTTGACCAAAGTGCCGTCTACCGAGAAGTGTTCATCCGAGAGGAGCGGACGGACCTCCGGGTGCGCCAGGATCGCCGCCATCAGCTTGCGCGACATGTCGGTCGTCAGCAGCCGATCGCGGTTCTTGGTAAACACCGTAGGAACCCAGACCGGATCGTCGATGCCAAGGCCGACGAACCACCGAAACAGCAGGTTATAGTTCATCTGTTCCATCAGCTGCCGTTC
>PHEQ01000058.1:0-8936 GCA_002842985.1 Alphaproteobacteria bacterium HGW-Alphaproteobacteria-1 | reverse complement strand
CCGTCCCACGCATCGCCACCTCCTGCTGCCGCTGCCATGCCGGAAGTGAATCATGTTCTCATAACCGCGTCGAGGGCCGACTTTTTCAGCAGCCTGTTAAGCTTCGTATGCGCGTGATGCGCATCGCTTCCAGTGTCATGGGTCTCGGCAGCACCAACGATACTAACAGACTTGGCTTGATGTCCGTCATGCATGCCGGACGCCGCGTGAGCGGCAGAAGGTGGTGAAAACACCAAGGCCAACGCAAACGCAATGCACGTAAACGCCTTGATCCAGCTTGATATGACAACTCGAAAGCTCATGTCCAAGACATCGGATACCGAAGCAATTCTGTCAATCCGTCCTGCGCGGGAAGGTTTGTCGCTTTTTTGTGAAACAGGCGGGATACGGCCACTGCAGCCAGAAAATGTTGCATATCAGAAACATATGAACAGCCAATACCTCGCTCCCGCTCGCCGGAGCGTTGCTGACGCGTCTTGTGCTACCGAACTTCAGCCAGTTTCTCGGCGCCATAGCCCGCGCCGCTGATCGCTGCGGCCAATGCAGTTTCATCCAGAGTGCTGTCGACGCCGACGATAGGTGCAGTCAGATCGCACGAAACTTTTGCATCTGGGTCGGCAGCCATGATGGGCTTTTGCATGGAAGCGGCACGATGGCCGCGATCTCCGCGCAGATTGCAATAGACCCTGAAAGGAGTCCGCCCACTCGGATAGGAATATTCCGTTCTGAAAATCACCGCCAGCGTAAGACATGCAGAAAAGCTACTTTCCAATGCTATCAACATTTCCGCAACTAGGTCCGGCAGTAACCTACCATTTGTTATGTCGCTCGGCCTGCAGTTGAGACATGGAACGCGGTTCAGGAGATTTCGAAACTTAAATTTCATTCGTCCCAAAGACCTGGAGCGAATGCTTGGTTCCCAAACGCAGGTTCAACATCCTCGATCTCAAGCCGTATATGTGCCAACGTTCTTACATGCAGAGGTTTTTCTCCGTCGACATGCCCGGTATTCAGTTTGTGAGCATTGTCTTGGCATTCAGCCTCGCAGCGTTACTGCCGGTCCTCTGCCTTTATATCTTGCTTTCGCCGGGCTTTGCAGCGGCTCTTGCCGCCGGCGGGCCATCGCTGGCCCGCTTTCTGAGGCAAGTTACGACCAACGGTCTGCCCGTAGTTTTTGCCGTAAACTATGTCAGTTTTTTTCTTTTCGCGGTGATACAGAAACCAAAGGTCGCCCGCCGAGATACGGCGTTTTTCGTGCTGGTGGATATCTTGCTCAGAGCCATTCTCTTTCCAAGCCTCCACGCATTGATCTACGTTTTGTCTGCCGACTGGTTCGAGTCATTCGGGGGCAGTCGTGCAACCGCGTTGTCGGTCGTTGCCCCAACCCTTGCGCGTTCGGCGTTTTTTGAGAACATCTCCGGAGTTTATCTTTATGCGACAATGATCAGCGCGCTGCCGCTATATGTTTCAGCTTTCGGGCAGTCGGAATTTCTTGGACCGACTGTTCGTCGCTTGCCAATAAAAGCGGGCTTGATGCTGCTCGCCTTGTTTGCGTTTGCCCTGTCGGTCGGATTGATCGCAATCGGTGCACAAGGCATCGCATACCTTCAGGGCTAGATGATGGCTGGCTATTCACCGTGGGAATGCGCGGCCTGAGGTGCCAACCATCGCGACAAGTAAACGCGCTCGAAAGCGAAGACAGCGATCATTCCGACAGCCGCATACAGAACGATCATTGGATCACTTTGAAGCTTCATTACGGTGAAAGCTGCCAATACAATTGCATCGAGAGAAAGCGCAGACAAAAGCACGATACTGGAGGCGCCAACTTCGGTTCGACGATAGCGGAACACGCCCCAATGTATGATCATGTCCATGACGAGGTAAAAGAAGGCACCAAGGGATGCGATCCGTCCCAAATCAAAGAGCACGGCCAGCGTCGAGGCGATAACGACTGTATAGACCAGCATATGCCGCTGGACAGCCCCGGACATGCCAAAATGGCTGTGCGGGATCATTTTCATCTCCGTCAGCATGGTCAGCATCCGCGACACTGCGAAAACGCTGGCCAGCACGCCGGATGCCGTGGCCACGGCCGCCAACACGACCGTCAAGTAAAAGCCGACCTGCCCGAGTGCGGGCTCAGCCGCCTGGGCCAGCGAATAGTCGCGCGCGGCGATGATTTCGTCGATTGTCAGGCTCGCGCCCACGCCAAAGGCCACAAGCAGGTAGACCACCACGCAGATCGCGATGGACAGCATGATAGTGCGGCCCACATTGCGGTGGGGATCGGTGATTTCGCCGCCGCTGTTGGTGATCGTGGTAAAGCCCTTGAAGGCAAGGATCGCCAGCGCAACAGACGCGATGAAGCCTGTCACTCCAAAGGTCTCGGCCGTTTCTGACGCGGCTGCGAACTGAAACCCGCTTGACCAGAGTGCTGCGATACCGAACAGCGCGATGCCCCCGATCTTGATCGCCGCCATGATTAGAGAGAATAGCCCGACGGAGCGGTTTCCTGCGATGTTGACCAAGAATGCGAACACGATCACGGCAACCGCCAGAACGGGCACAAGTGGCCCGCCCGTGATGTCGAAAGGCCGCAAGACATAAGTGGCGAATGTCCGTGCGACGAGGCTTTCCGCGATCACCATGCTGAGCGCCATCAAAAGCGCCGCTCCCGCCGCGACCGCCCCCGATCCATAGCATTTCTGAAGGATCATCGCGATGCCCCCTGCCGAGGGCCAGGCGTTCGACATCTTGATGTAGCTGTAAGCGCTGAAGCTGGTCACGATGGCACCAGCGATGAACGCGAGTGGAAATAGTGGTCCAGCCAGCTGGGCGATTTGTCCGGTCAGGGCAAAGATGCCCGCACCGATCATCACGCCCGTGCCCATGGCAACAGCTCCGCCAAGGCTGATCGAGCCTTCACGGTAGCCGTCGTTCCCATCGTGGTTTTTATTGTGTTTCTGCATTTCGATCTGCCTTGGTTGCTTTTTAGGTCGTTACGCCTCTGCGCATGCCCACCCGATAGGTTTCAGGCCGCCAGAAGTCCCGACCCTGGGCGTCTGATGAAATCGCGACTACTCCCGTTGCGAGGGTGCGCCGTAGATCCGCCGGGAAGTTTGCGAACGCCATGTGACTACAACGGCGGCCCCTTGCAGAGCGATAACTGACGCCACAAGGGCAACGAACGGCCATCGCGCCCAGTTCGGCTCAGGCATTTGGCGGTGAAAATCAAGAAAATGAAAGAACAAGAAATAGGCCGTGTGCAGCACTGCCAGCCACCACAGAACATAAGCGCCCTGCTGGATGTATTTCCACACGGACGTGCCAAGTACCCTTTGGCTGAAATTATTCGACGTACCGGCAAGCACAAAGCCGTAGAGCAGTGCCGCGATCCCAACCACATTGGCCAGCGCAAACCCGTGCTGAAGCATCACGTAGCGTTGCAGCTGGGGGTGAAACTCAAAACCGAACAGCCGTGCAAAATCAAGCTCGACCCAGCCGATCAGTATGATGATGGTATGCACCGTCGCCGCCAGAACCGCATAAATACCGAGCTCGCGTCGGTACGGCATGAGCTTCCGTAAAAAGGGCGCAGACGACAAGCGTGCGAGCGGCCCAATCGCCATTGCAGCAACGATGAGCAGCAGTGAAAGATCCCCCAGCGCTCGGTTGTAGCGGTGCATCTCCGACCACTCGGCACGCGAAGCAAGCAGCAGGTATCCCGTCAGCACGGACCTTCCTATGATTAGTACGTGCCGCAGAAGGGCGGGTTTTTTCATCATGGTTTCAGATACCGTATGTTTGCAGTCTTCCAAAGATGTTTTAGGCACGCAAATAACACATCAGATCGGCTTTCGCTTCCAATCAGCGTTCAACATTCTGCAGAGTGTTAACGTTTGGTATGAAAGCGGGAACCCGGCTGGCATACCTGTCCCAGCCAGCGCCGAACCGTTCTCGGCTGTCCTTCTCCTCGCCGCGGGCCAGCCGTGCGTACATCCAGACCAGTACCGGAAACATGGCCAGCGTCAGGAGGGTCGGCCATTGCACGAGAAAACCAAGCATGATCAGAACGAACCCCACATATTGAGGATGGCGAATGCGGGCATAGGGGCCTGTCGTCGCAAGCAACCCCTGACGCTGCGCATTCCACAGATGGTGCCATGCCACGGATATGAGCCAGAAGCCGCCGCCGATAAAGACGAAGCTCAGGAGGTGGAACGGCCCGAAATGCGGGTTCGATTGCCAGCCGAACATCATTTCGGGGAGATGTCCGCTGTCGTGGGCAAACCAGTCTACCTCCGGCCAGGTCGATTGCAGCCAGCCGGAAAGAAAGAAGATGGTCAACGGGAACCCGTACATCTCGGTGAAGAGAGCTACGACAAAAGCGCTGAACGCTCCAAAACTGCGCCAGTCGCGTTTTGTCTGCGGCTTGAAGAAACTGAAGGCGAAAATGATGAACACCCCCGAATTGATAAATACCAGCAGCCAGAGTCCATAGGAAGCACCTGCATCGGTCATTACTGGTCGTCTCCCTTTCCGTGCCCGTCGTGGCCTCCATGACCGCCGTGCATGAAGAAGTGCATTCCGACGCAAAGCAGCAATGGCAGCCAGATCAGCAATTCGCTGCTCAGGATGTGCACCCGGTGGTCGTAACCCAGGAGAAGGACGCCAACTGCCAGCGCAACGATCAGATAGATGCCGGCGCGTGATCGCCAGAATGAGGGCGGGCGGGGGGCATGCTCCGATTGACTTTGATTAACATGTGATGGATCAGGTTGATGGGTCACGTTGTGGCTTCCTTTCTAGATCTTTGCGCCGCGAAGGCGCAGCGAATTGAGCACCACCGATATCGACGAGGCGCTCATGGCGAAGGCGGCAAACATCGGGCTGATGAGGATGCCGAAGAACGGAAACAGCACCCCCGCCGCGACAGGCACGCCAGAGGCGTTGTAGATCAGTGCGAAGAACAGGTTCTGCCGGATATTACGCATGGTGGCCCGTGCGAGCCGCCGTGCGCGCACGATACCGTCGAGGTTGCCCTTGACCAGCGTGATGCCCGCGCTTTCGATGGCCACATCGGCCCCGGTGCCCATGGCGATGCCGACATCGGCCTGGGCCAGGGCCGGCGCGTCGTTGACGCCATCGCCGGCCATCGCCACCTTGCGGCCCTGCTGCTGCAATTCCTTGATGATCCGCGCCTTGTCCTCGGGCAGCACGTCGGCCCGGATCTCGTCAATGCCGAGACGTGCGCCGATCGCCTTGGCCGTGCGCTCGTTGTCACCGGTGGCCATGATGACGCGGAACCCCAGTGCATGCAGGTCCTTGATGGCGGCGGGCGTGGTCTCCTTCACCGGATCGGCGACAGCGACGAGACCCGCGATCTCGCCATCCAGCACCACGAACATCACCGTCTCGCCCTCGTCGCGACGGGCATTTGCCTTGGCGGTCAGGTCGCCGGCCTCAAGGCCAAGGTCCCGGATCATCGCCAGGTTGCCCAATGCGACCACCTTGCCGCCCACGACGCCCTTCACGCCCTTTCCTGTGACCGCCTCGAAGTCGTCCGCGTCCGCCATCTTCACATCGCGTTCTTCCGCGCCGCGCACGATGGCCTCAGCGAGGGGGTGTTCCGATCCGCGCTCCAGCGATGCGGCGAGACGCAGGACCTCGGCCTCGTCGTGACCGGGTTGCGGCAGGACGGCGACAAGCTGCGGCTTGCCCATCGTCAACGTGCCGGTCTTGTCGACGATCAGGGTATCGACCTTCTCGAACCGCTCCAGCGCCTCGGCGTTCTTGATCAGCACCCCGGCCTGGGCCCCCCGCCCCGTTGCCGTCATGATCGACATCGGCGTGGCGAGGCCGAGCGCACAGGGACAGGCGATGATCAACACGGCGACAGCCGAGATCAATGCGTAGGACAGCGCCGGGGATGGCCCCCAGACCGCCCACGCGATGAAGGACAGGACCGCGATACCGATCACGGCCGGAACGAAATATCCCGCCACCTTGTCGGCATACTTCTGGATCGGTGCGCGCGAGCGTTGCGCGTTCGACACCATCTCGACGATCTGCGCGAGCATCGTGTCGGACCCGACACGCGTCGCCTCCATCACCAGAGAACCGGTGCCATTGATCGTCGCGCCGGTCAGCGGGTCGCCCTCGGTCTTCTCCACCGGCACAGGTTCACCTGAGATCATGCTTTCATCGACCGAGGACCGGCCGTCCAGCACAACGCCATCGACCGGCACCTTGTCACCGGGACGCACGCGCAGCCGGTCCCCGACCTGTACGTCCTCCAGCGGTATCTCCTCTTCGGACCCGTCGTCTCGGATGACCCTCGCGGTCTTGGCCGCCATGTCGAGAAGCGCGCGGATCGCCTTGCCGGTGCCTTCACGGGCGCGCAATTCCATCACCTGGCCAAGCAGCACGAGCGTCACGATCACCGCCGCCGCCTCGAAATAGACGCCGACATGACCTTCGGCGTCGCGAAATCCGTCCGGGAATATGCCGGGTGCCAGAACGGCGACGACGCTGAAGAGCCAGGCCGCGATTACCCCCATACCGATGAGGGAGAACATGTTGAGATTCATCGTCCGGAACGAATTCCAGCCCCGAACCAGAAACGGCCAGCCGCACCAAAGAACCACCGGGGTCCCGAAAACCAACTCGATCCAGAGGGTTGCGCGCTCGCCGAAAATCTCGCGCACTCCCGGAAAGCCGAGATAGGGACCCATGGTGAGGATCAGAAGCGGAATGGTCAGTACCGTGCCAACCCAGAAACGCCGGGTGAAATCCACCAGTTCGGGGTTCGGGCCGTCGTCCATCGGGACCCCGGACTCAAGCTCCAACCCCATTCCGCAGATCGGGCAGGAGCCGTGCTCGACCTGGCGAACCTGCGGGTGCATCGGACAGGTGTAGACAGCGCCGTCATAGCCCTCCGGGACGGTATCATATCTGCCGTCCGCCGGGGCGGCACCAGCGTGATGGTCATGACCGTGGTGATCATGCCCGGCATGGTTGTCGAGCTCCGCCTCGGGCACAAGATGCATCCCGCATTTCGGGCAATCGCCCGGACCGTTCTGCCGTACCTCAGGGTGCATCGGGCAGACGTAAATGTTGGATTCGGTTTCATGTGCAGCATGGCTTACTTGGTCGTTCATTCGGTTGTCCTCTCGGCGGGATTCGGGTCCAGCCTAATTGTTCCAGCAACTGGAAGGTCAAGGGCTGTCACGACCGAAAGGATCGCTTCGGCCAATAGACCGGCAATTCCGATCGCATTCGTTGGATGGGGTATGGTGTCGGTGGTGATGATTCTTGCCGCACCAGCCGACAGAATGGCGTCCTGAGCGCCGTGCGCAAAGACCGCATGGATAGCCAGGCAGACAGGCGCGGCGGTTCCAGCCGCAAGCAATCTTTCGACGGCGCGTGCCATCGTGACGCCGGAAGATGCGATGTCGTCGAGGATCACTGGCGTACCTTCGTGCAGCGCCGCGCTTTCGGGCACACTGACATCGACACTGCGGTCACCGGATCTCACCTTGCGCAAGACCTCATAGGGCCGTCCGGCCAGCCGGGCCACCTCGGCGACCCATTGCTGGCTTTCGCTGTCAGGGCCCAGAAGAACGGCGTCTGGCAGGTTCGTGCTGATCCAGGTCGCAAGCAGCGGGGCGGATACGGCGCGTATGGCAGGCATCGGGAAGACATCCTGCAGCCGCGCGATGCGGTGCAGATGCGGATCGACACTCGCCAGCCAATCGAAGCTTTCCCCCAGGAATTGCGCAAAGAGCGGCGCGCTGACCGCCTGCCCGCGCTCGAAGCGGCGGTCCTGCCGCATGTAGCCAAGATAAGGCGCGATCAATCCGACGCGACGCGCGCCCATCTCGCGCGCCGTCGCCGCGGCGAAGCGCAAGGGCAGGGCAAGCCGGTCGGGATCGCGCAAAGTCGCCAGAAATGCCACATCGGCCCCGTCCAGATCGCCGGGCAGCGAAATCAGGCTTTCGCCATCTGGGAAGTGGTGCCAGTCGAGAGCGAGCAGGTCCGCCCCAAGCGCGGGTGCCAGGTCTTCGGCAAGCGGCCTCATCTCGGGAAACGCGACAAGGATCATGACACTGCCTCGGACAGCGTCAGCACCCCGGTCTGGGACTCCGCGTAAGCCAGGGCATAGGCCAGTTCGCCTGGTGTCTCGGCATGAAGCTCATAAAGCGGCTGGCCCTTGTCCACCCAATCCCCGATCCGCACCAGAAGGCGGATGCCGGCGCTCTTCTGACGCGGGGCCCCGGCCAGCTTGGCGATGCGTGCGATGCGTCGGTTGTCGATGGCGGTCAACTGGCCCGCATGAGGGGCGCGTATTTCGATCTGCTGCGCTGCGGTTCCGGGTTTGCGGAAACCGCCCTGTGCCGCGCAAATTGCCATGAACTTTGCCTCCGCTGCACCACTATCGAGAAGCGCCTGCGCGCGGTCCCGCCCCCGCCCAGCAACGGCGTGCGGTGCGAGGTCCAGAAGATGTCCGGCCAGATCCAGCGCCCGCGCACGCAGGTCGCCAGGTGCATCCGGCGCGCGCCGCAAAACCGCGAGCACGTCGTGCGCCTCCAGCGCCGGGCCCATGCCACGTCCCACCGGGGCCACGCCATCGCTGATATGTAGCGCCAGGTTCAGACCCAACGCCTTGCCCACCGAAGACAGCCGTATCCCGAGTGCCTCCGCCGCTCCGGCAGACCGCACCTTGGCCGTTGGTCCGACCGGCATGTCGATCAGAACATGGGTGGCACCGGCGGCCGCCTTTTTCGACAGTACGCTCGCTACGAGTTGACCGGTGGAGTCGAAATCGAGGGGGCGTGTAGCGCGACAATCTGGATGAGAAGAGCGCGTCAATCAGGATGAGAATCCTTGGTCGCGACACTTCAGACGATGCCGCTGTTTTCTGTCGCGATCAA
>PHEQ01000057.1 GCA_002842985.1 Alphaproteobacteria bacterium HGW-Alphaproteobacteria-1 | reverse complement strand
GCTTCTTCGAACCCACAACTATCCCTCCTGAATTTTCCAGTTTCAGGATAGTTGCGCCACACAAAGTGAGGCAGAGCCGATTTAAGGGCAACGCGACACTTCGATTACATTCATCCCGACTTCCTTGCTCAGCCTGTTCTCCGCCACCGCGGCAGCGACAAGGCCGCCAGCCCGCGCGGTAGCAGGATCACGCAGGCCGCCAGCACCAGACCGATGCCGATTTCGCGCCAGTCGCCCACTTCCCGCAGACCCTCGTCCGCCCACATCAGAACAGCCGCACCGATCAGCGGCCCCCATGTCGATCCGAGACCACCGACCACGATCATGGCCAGCACGAACATCAGCATCGAGAACGAGAAAGCCGTTGGCCCGACAACGCCGAAATGGGCGGCATGGAAGGCCCCAGCCAATCCTGTAAACAAAGCGGACAGCCCGAAGATCCACAACTGGTATTTCAGGCGCGACACCCCCCGCGCCAGCGCAAGGCCGGGATTGTCACGCAATGCCCGGAAGGCCAGCCCCAAGGGACCACGGATAATGGCGATGCAGAACACCTGAGCGCAGAGCAACAGCACCAGCCCTACATAATAGTGGCCGACATACCATTTCGATCCCAGCAACTCGCGAAAACCCAGATCGCCAAAACGGGAAAACCCGCGCGCGCCGCCCATCAGCGGCAGGCAGCCGGAGGGGGGATTGGTGAAACAGGCCGTGTCATTCACCACGACCAGAAACAGCACCTGTCCGATCGCGAGCGTGAGCAAGGCCACATAAGGCCCCTTGAGCCGCAGACAGGCAAAGCCGATCACCAGCGAAAACCCGACACTAACCAACGCCGCCAGCAGCATCGCCAAAGGCAGGGCCAACCCGATGTAGTATGCCATCATGGCTGTGGCATAAGCCCCCACAGCAAACAGCGCCATTTGCGCCAGCGAGAAAATCCCCGCCACGCCCAGCACGAGGTTCCACTGGCTGGCGACCACCGCCCAGATGAAGAACACGGTCAGTTGCGTCAGGATATACCGCGTGTCGGTGAAAAGCGGCACCAGCAGCATGAGGCCGAACAGCACCGCCGCCACCAAAAAATCGCGTTTTGCGCCCTGTCTCATCATAGCCGGATCACCTCGCGTTCACCAAAGATCCCCTGTGGTCGCCAGATCAGCACCACGATCACGAGGCACAACAGAATGGCGAAGGCATACTGAACGCCGAAGACATACTGGATCAGCGCCTCGAGGATACCCAGCGCGAAGGCCACACCGGCAGCGCCCGGCACATTGCCCAGCCCGGCCACCACGCAGATGATGAACGCCTTCAACATCGGGTCCGCGCCCATGTTCGGCAGCAGGCTGGACATGGAGGAGATCATGATCCCTGACAAAGCCGCAAGCGCGCCCGAGAGCATCAGGATCAGCGCATAAATGCGGCGGATGGGCACGCCCATCAGCTGTGCCGCGTCACGGTTCATGGAGGTCGCGCGGATCGCCCGGCCCAGTCTAGAACGGCCGAGCAACATGGCCACGCCAACCATCATCAGCACGGCAGTTACGAAGATCAGAACGTTCTGCCACGGCAGATTGACCCGCCCGAACATCATCCCGCCGTCGAGTTTGAGGGGCTGCGCCTGCGGTTGCGGGCCGAAGAATTTGTGGATGACGTTCTCGAGCACGAGGCCGATCCCGATGGTGGCGATAAAGATGCGGGTTTCGAACCCCTCCTGTCCCAGCATCGGCCGCGCGGCCAGAACAAAGATTGCCCCGCCTACCGCAGCGCCTACCGCCATCGCAACCAAGGCAGCCAGTGGCGCGGGCAGGCCAAGGCTCTGCATGGCCCACATACAGGCATAGCCGCCCAAGGCCAGCAAAGCGCCATGGGCCATGTTCAGCATGTTGAGCGCGCCAAACACCAGCGCCAGCCCGACCGTGGACACGGCATAGACGGCACCCAGTGTCAGGCCGGAAAACAGGATTTGAAGCGTGACATCCATCCTCTAGCCTCCCAGATAGGTTGCAATGATGTCAGGGCTGGACAGGAACGCCTGCCCTGAGCCTGACCATGTGATCTCGCCATTGTCGAGCAGGTGCATCCTGTCGGCCATATCGGCAATCCGCACGGCGTTCTCTTCCACCACCAGAATGGTGCGGCCGGACCGTGCCAGGGTTTGCACCAGCTCATAGATCTGGTCGATCACGATAGGCGCCAATCCGAGCGAGGGTTCGTCCAGCATAAGGATCTGTCCGCCCGCCATCAGCCCGCGCCCAATCCCGACCATGCGCCGCTCGCCGCCCGACAGCGTCGAGGCGATCTGCTGCTGACGGTCGCGCAACTTGGGCAGCAAGGAAAAGACTTCCTCCAGCCGCTGGCTTTCCTGCGCAGCGGCGGCGGGCAGATAAGCCCCCATCCGCAGATTGTCCAACACGCTCATGCCCGGAAACAGCAGATCGCCCTGCGGCACATGCACCACGCCCTCCGCCACGATCCGGTCAGGCCGCAACCGCGTGATGTCACGTCCAGCCAAGTGCAGACCGCCGCTTTGCGCCCGCACCAACCCCGAGATCGCGCGCAGAACCGTGGTCTTGCCATGGCCGTTCGGTCCGACCAGAGCCGCGAATTCTCCCTCGGCCACAGAGAAGGATATGCCCTTAATGACCCGCTGCACGCCATAGCTGACGATTAGATTCTCAATCTGCAACAAGGTCATGGCCCCACCGTGACAAGCTGGTCGCGCAAACGCGCGGAGGCACCGGCCCCCAGATAGACATCCACGACCTTGGAATCCTCGATCAACCCGCCGGGCGATCCTTCAAAAATCTTCTCGCCGTGATGCAGGATGATCACGCGGTCCGACAGGCCGACCAGAAAGCGCATTACATGCTCGATCAGAATAACCGTGATGCCGCGAGTCTTCAGACGGCGCACACAATCCATGATCACATCGGTCTCGCCATGCGTCAGGCCACCCACAGGTTCGTCCATCAGCAGGATCTCGGGGTCTGTCGCCAATGCAGAGGCGATCATCAGCAGCTTGCGGTCAATCACAGGAGCAGAGCCCGCCACAAGATGCGCGCGTGGTGACAGGCCCACAAACTCCAGCGCCGCCTCGGCGATATCGCGCACGTCCTGTTTCAGCATCAACCCCGGCATCAGCGTCGCCTGCCTGCCAAAGCGCGCGGCAACCTGCACATTCTCGCGCAGGGTCAGGCTGTCGAAAGCCGCGTTCAACTGGAAGGTCCGCGCCAGCCCCTGCTGACAGATACGGTCAGGTGCGGCTCCCGTGATGTCGGTGCCCTGCAAGAGCACCTGTCCGGCCGTGATCGGCGACAGGCCTGACAACACGTCGAACAACGTAGTCTTGCCCGCGCCGTTCGGCCCGCCGATACCGAGCACCTCTCCGCGCCCGACGGTAAAGTCGAGCGCGTTGATCGCCTTGAGCGAGCCGAATTGCTTCGTCACACCCTTACAGGCAAGGATCGGAACCTCCTGCACCATCAGTTATCCAAGCCAGGATGGTTTCACGAACTCTGCCGTATCATAGGGCCACGGCGCGATCAGCTTACCTCCCGCTGTATGATCCTGAATCTGCAGGAACTGATGCGGCATCCCCAGCGAAGGGTCCGTGACTTCGGTGGGGAAGGCTCGGGCGGATTGCTCCTCGGGGTTCATCCGCGTCACACCACAGACTCCCCGGTAGATCAGGCTCCGCATCCTGTCGGCTACCAGACGGTTCTGATCAAACTCGTCCGGCTCGCCGGTGCCTCCCGCCATTGCCGCAGCCACCGCCCACAGATACGCGCCATCATAGGGCTGCGCGCCCGAGTTATGGCCCGCATTCGCACCAAAGCGTTCCTTGTAGCGCTCCTCGAAAGCCAGCCCGATCTCATCCTGCAGCGCCCCGACCACGGTTGCATAAAGCACGCCTTCGGAAGCAGCGCCCGCAATCTCGCGGAACGCGGGAAGTGACGGGCCATATTGCATATAGATCAGTGACGGCGTGGGATTGGGCACGAATTGCAACATAAACTGCGCCAGATCCGCCGGAAAGAAATGGGTCACGCAGATCACCGCCGGAGGATCTTCGCGCAGGCGTGCCAGTGTCGGGCCCCATTCCGAGATCGGCACATTCACCGTCTCGAACATCGAGATTTCCCACCCGAATTCCGCAGCCTGATCGCGCACCGCATTGGCAATATTGGCGGCATAGACCCCAGCCGACAGGATCACGGCCATCTTGTTGTTGCTACGGGTGAACTGGCCGCTCTCTTCGATGTTGCGCAGGAAATCCAGAAAGCCGGGCCCGTACCAGTATTCTGCCGGACAGCCCTGAAACGACCCGTAATAGCGCTCCGGGTCCGACGCGATCAGGCTGTTATGGCCCATCGTCGCATCGTAATGGACATAGATGACGCCGCTGTCGGCAATCACATCGGGAATGGCAGAACCTGACCCCACATTGTAGCCGTTGATCACCGCATGGACCCCGTATCTGTCGATCAGGCGCTGGACCGCTTGCACATTGGTGGCATCGCCCATCTGGCGGGTGTCTTCGAAATACGGCTCAAGCGGACGGCCGAGAATGCCGCCTAAGGCGTTGATCTCGTCGCAGGCCATGATCAGACCGTTCCGAAACTCGACCCCGTCCGCGGCTGCGAAATCGGTCAAAGGGGCTGCCTGACCAACTGGAATGGCTGCTCCCTGCGCGCGGGCACCGTCGTTTATGCCCGCAAGCAAACCGCCAGCAGCACCGCCGAACCCCGCCATTCCTTTGAGAAATGTCCGCCGTCCCGGAATGACATTCGGAGCAGCGAGTTTGACCTTATTAACCTTCATGATATGACTCCCGGTTGTGTTTCTAATTATTATTCATGCGATGGCATCCAGCAGGGCTGCCCCATCCGCGATCATGGCCGCTTGATGCGGTTGCAGATCCTGTTGGCCCCAATGGGCATGGTCTAGCCACGGATCTGCCACATGGGTCCGGATGCCGCTCATTTCCTCGAGAACCGCCAGCCCGCAATAAGGGGCATACATGGCCGAGTATCCGCCTTCATGCGACATCAGGAGCCGCCCGTTGCACAGACGTTCAGCCGCCTCCATCATCATGGCGGTCATCTGGCGATACCCTTCCGAGGTGAGCATCATCCGTCCCATCGGATCAACCGCGCAGGCGTCAAATCCTGAAGGCACCACGATCAGATCGGGCTTGTACCGCTCTAGCGCCGGCAGAACCACGCGGCGGAACGCCTCCAAATAGGCACCGTTGCCCGATCCGGGCGGCAGCGGAATGTTCAGGTTGTAGCCTGTGCCCTTGCCAGTGCCGCGCTCTGTATGAAGGCCCGATGCCGTCGGGTACAGCCGGTCCTGATGCAACGAGATGGTCAGCACGTCACTGCTGTCATAGAACGCGGCCTGGGTGCCGTTGCCGTGATGCACATCCCAATCCACTGTCGCAACACGGCCCAGCCCCTGCGTGGCCTGCGCATGCATGATCGCAACGGGGACGTTGCCGAACAGGCAAAACCCCATCCCGACATCTCTTTCAGCGTGATGACCCGGCGGACGCACCAGCGCATAGGCATTCTTGACTTGTCCCGTCAGCACCGCATCCATCGCCGCGATCGTGCCACCAGCGGCAAGAAGCGCAATTTCGTAGCTGCCGCCGCCGAACGGCGTCAGCAAAGAGGCGTCTCCTCCTCCGGCATCGCTCAGTTTGCGGATTTTCTCGATATGCGCGCGGGTGTGAAAACGCGCGATCTCATCCTCAGTGGCGTAGCGCGGCTTGATCGGTAGCAGATAATCGATCAGGCCCGAAACCTCTAGCAGGTTCTTGATCCGCCGCTTCGTCTCGGCATTCTCCACATGCTCACCGGGTTGAACCGTCAGCCCCGGCGGAAACAGCAGATTCCAGTTCTGCGTGTTGTGCCAGTGATAAAGTTCGTGTGACACAAGCCCGGTGGTCATCGCGCGCCGCTCCCCGCAAGTGGATTCGCTTTGATCCTAGCGCGACGAAGCGGAACCGGCCCCTTCCCAAGGGGTGGGACATGACAAAAAAATTACCACTCTTCCGGGTGGGTCGCCTGATCGGAAGCTTTGGACAACATCAGAACCGCCTGTGTCCGGTTCATCACCGCAAGCTTGGAATAGATGTTCTTGAGGTGCCATTTTGTTGTGTCGAGCGAGATGGACAGCTGCTCTGCGATCTCCCTGTTGGAGGCGCCTGACCGCAGAACCTGCGCCACTTCAGCCTCTTTAGGGGATAGCAAGTCAATCGGGTTGCTCATAGACCCGCGCCGCCCACCGTCACCCTGTATTGCGGGGGAAGCCGTCGCAGCACTGTTACCGAGCTGCGCCCGCACCCTCGCCACGAACCCGGCCAGCGCAACGTCGCGCGACCATGCTGGAATCCGGTTATGTGCCCAGTCAAGAATGTGGATCAGCCTCTCCCCCTCATCCAGCAGGCTGCGCAACGCATCCTGCCGAAACGCCATTTCCATCGCCTCGGAGATCGCGTTGAGTGCGGCGATCCGGTTGCCCGCTTCGAAGGCGGCAACGGCATTCACGGTTTGCACCTGTACCAAGCGCCGCAACCGGCCAGAGAACCGTAGCCTTGCGACGATCCGGTCCAGCCGCTCTTGCGCCTGAGCGGCATGGCCTTCCGCAATCAACACCCGCGCCAGCGCCAGTTGCTCCATTTCATGGGCGATCAACGGCGCGCCCCGCGTCTCGGCGCTGTTTTCATGCACCCCGTAGGCGCTCAATACGCCACGCGCCTGCGCGGGTTGCCCCGTCTGCAGCAACAGCCGCACATGATCATTGAGCGCTGCGGCAACCAGCCGCCGGTAATGGTTGCGCGTGCCGCTGCTTTCGGCCTTGGCCAGCATCGCGATCGCACGTCCGGTCTCACCCCGCGCCGCCATCAGCCGGGCGGAGGACAGACGCACCGTCATCTCGTGGACGACCAGACCATAGGCCTCCATCTCCGTTCCGAATTTGGCTAGCCGCCGCGCAGCAGTCGCCAGATCATTGCCCTCGTAATCCAGTTCTGCCTGAAAGATCGCAGCCATCGCCTCTGCATAGGACCCATGGCCAAGCGCCTCCCGTGCCGTGCGCGACGCCTCGGCAAAATGCTCACGGGCGAGATGCAGGTTTCCGGCGGATCGTTCGACTAGTCCCAGTATCAGATCCGAGTATGCCACCCCGAATATCGACCCTGCCTGATCATGCGCGCTCCTGCCGTAACTTGCAGCCAAGCGCGCTGGCCCAAGTTTGCCGAGGGAATATTCACAAAACCCAAGGACATTGCTCAACGTCCCGCGCAAAAAGTGCAACTTGTGAGGCACTTCTGCCAGCAGGGCGGTGGCCATGCGCTGCGCCCGCGCTGATCTGTCCGAGGCGCTGACCGCGCCCACGCCCAGAACCTGCATCTCGGCCCAGAGCGCGCTGAAGGTATCAGGGTCCAACTGGCTGCTCTGGCGGCGCAAAAGATCACGGGCCGCCCGCACAGAGCCAAGCGCCCGACGCGGAGATCTGGAGTGGAAATAGACCCAAGCCTGTGCCAGCAGCAATCGTGGCCGTTGGTCATGCACTTCGGGCGGCAGACATTCCAGCCAAGCCCGTAGCCGGGTGATATGCCCCAACTGGACAGCCGCCATACAACAGGTTTCGACCAGTCCTGCTGCCAAAGCCATGTCCTGCGCAGCCAAGGCATAATGCACCGCGTCAATCTCCAGCCCGCGCGCGGACAGGTTGAGGGCCGCAAGTCGGGCGAGTTCCGGTGCCAGAGTGCGCGCCTGCGGCAGGCTGCGCAGCAACTCCGCAAAAAGATGGTGATACCGGAAGACCGTTCTTTCGGCGTTCAGCGGGGTCAGGAACAGATTACTCCTGTCGATAAGGACGATCATCTCTGCCGCATCATCATTGCCGCTGATGGCCCGTGCCAGATCAAGGTCAAACCATTCCAGAACGGCGGTTCTGCACAGGAAATCCAGCAGATCCTGCGACAGGCAACTGACGACATCCTGCATCAGGTAGGTCGCAATATCCCCCGATGCGCCGGAGAAAGCTGTGATGAAACTGCTGCGGTCCCCGCTTTCGCGCATCGATAACCCCGCCAGTTGCAAAGCAGCGATCCAGCCTTCGGTTTTATCATGCAGGATTTGCAATTCCTGCGCGTTCAGATTGATGTCATGGCTGTGTTTGAGGAAATGCGCGGTCTCCTCAAACGAGAAGCGAAGCGCTTTCTCCCCGATGCGCTGCATCTCGCCCGCCGCACGCAACCCCGCAAGTTGCAGCGATGGTTCTGACCGGGACATCAGTATCAAATGAAGCTGTGGCGGGGCATTGTCTATCAGAGCCTGCAAAAAAGTTAGGGCTTCAGCAGACTGCAGCCGCTGCAGGTCATCAATGGCGAGAACAACGGGTTTGGTATGGCCGCTCAGCGCCGCCAGTAGATGGTTCAGGGCTACGTCTCTACTCATGGTTTCAGAGGTCAAAACCTCTGCCAGCGCATCAGTTTTCTCGCCCAAAGCGCGATGCACGGCACGGATCAGATAGCCGACAAAGCTGCGACCGCTGTCCATTACCGGATCGACGTTCAGCCAGCCGCCAGACGGCCCACCGCTGCTCTCACATGCAAAACTGTCCATCCATTGAGCGACAAGCGTCGACTTTCCAAAACCTGCCGGTGCTTTAATCAGCGTCACGCGATAGGAAAAGCTCTCGTCAAGCAGTGCAAGCGCCCCCTGACGCCGAATGAGCGAGGGGCGCAGGTGTGGTGGCTGGACGCTGGTGGACTTTATCACTGCCATTCCATTTTTGCCGGGAAAACGCAAAATGTGCCTCGATCGGAGGCGCGGCACCAGTAGACCAAAGAAATTCGTTGTCTACCAGCCGATCCAGAACTTATCTCACAGAAATTGGAGCCATCGACCCGTTACTCAATTCATAGCATTGGATCGGATGACTTTTGGTTGCACGCTATCGTCCGAGAGTGGTCGCACTGCAGCGGTGAGACTTAACCCGGATAATTCAGTGCGCCCCGATGGCGCGTTTCACCAGTGGAGGAAGGATCCACCCAGATAGTTGTCGATAGGTCTGGTAGCTGACGAGCGAT
>PHEQ01000056.1:9964-11554 GCA_002842985.1 Alphaproteobacteria bacterium HGW-Alphaproteobacteria-1 | reverse complement strand
AAAATGCGACCTTGTCGCCAACCTCGTCGGTTTGGACGCGCCATCCCAGTGATTGAAGTGCAGTGACTACACTGGCTTTATTCATTGCCCCGCCCCCGGTGTTTGTCAAAGGTGTTGTCCGCCGATTTCATGCGGCGTCTCTGATTTCGGGGGCGCTGGTTTCGGTTTCGGGGTTTAGCCAGACGGGGGGACCAGCCCTCGGGGCCCGCGTCAGCGTCAGGCAAAAGCTGCCCCTTGCCGCGCGCCTCAGCCCGCCACTTGTGCAGCGTCGCCTCGGAAATCCCTTCCTCCTGCGACAGATGTCGAATGGCCATGTTGTTCGGCGGAAGCATCCGCCTCAGCACAGCCGCCTTGCGTTCCGGTGAATATCCCAAATCATCATCCTATCCCGCCCACCTGAGAAATAGAGAAAAAGTAGAGCAGCGGACAACATCCCTGACACAGGGGGCATGCCGCCTCGCCGTGGCCGACACTTGCCGGTGGCCGACAAAACTTTCCTCGACGATCCGGAGCTTGTCCTCATCCGACCATTGCCGACGGCGAACGCCATCGGCCGCGGAGAGAACTTCGATTTGAGGGCGGTGAATGAAATCGGACATAAGGTCGGACTTATCATCGGATCGCAACCGAAGTCAGACGGCCCCCGCCGTAGCCTTACGAAGAACGTGATCAACGGTCAAAATGGGATTGGGTCACGCTGGCCACTGGCATGATCTTGGCGGCGCTGTTGGCGGGCGGCGGGGCGTTCTATTTCGCAAAGGCAAACATCAAGGCGCAAGATTTCAACCGGTCCGTCGCCCTCATCACCCAGGACGATGATGCTGGGTGGTGCAACGTCGCCCAAGCCCCAATCATCCAAGATCGGAACGGGGTCAGCTATTGCGCTATCGCTATGCCGGAGTATCAGGTGCCAGACGACGGGGCGGAGTGATCGCGGGAGTGTTTTGGCGCTACAGCAGGTGGCCCTTGTTGAATTAGCCCATAGTCCATAGTTCGGCCCCGCTCTTGCATGTAGAACTTGAATGTACGCCCTGTTTTGTCATTGATCGCCTCTCCGTTTTCCCAAAACGTATCGCATTCAAAGCAAAAAGCGTGGGGGTAGCCATCTTCATCCTCGTCGGTCAAAGCGACACGCCAAACCCGATCTTCATGGCAAAATGGGCAAATGATATCCGTCATTGTGGGAAAGCCGTAATTAGTTCGTTTGTACCGTCTCTGACAACGATTTGCACCGAGGTTTGGCCAGTTGTCCCGACAGGGCGACCAAGATCAACTGTCCAAGTTCGGTTGCCATTCGCCTGAAGCGTTCCCGCTCCGCTTCGATTTGCCCACGCTTCATCAACAAGGTTCAGCGCATCATCGCCTTGAGCATTGAATACGGAATGGACGGGCTTGTTCGGGTTGGGAGCCGTATGATCAAGGACGTGATCGACGCGATTTCCAAACTTCGGATCGGCTCCGTACTGTAGACCGCCCGGCGAAACATGAACCAAATCGCCATCCGGTGTCCGATACGTTGTGAACCCTCTTGGTGTGTTCACCTGCGCGCCGACGCCGGTGACAGGTCGCCATCCGTCTGGGACTGTCCTA
>PHEQ01000056.1:0-9926 GCA_002842985.1 Alphaproteobacteria bacterium HGW-Alphaproteobacteria-1 | reverse complement strand
CCAGATCGGGCGGGCACCCGGCGCATTGGTCGGCAAGGCCGCATGGTCCCGCAGCGCCTTGTCCAAATCCTGCGCCTCGGCCCACGCTATCGCCTCCTCAGATGCCTGACGGACGTGATCGTCTAATATTTCAGGAACGATGAGGCGAAAACTCTGCATCGCTCGGATTAACGGTGTGTAGCCTTCGCCACGATGGCGTATATGTTGACAGGCTGCGCTAAACCTTTCAGTTGAAAGCGATTTCATTGTGGAGAATTGTTGATCGCCACCATAACGACGCACGTTTGGAATGATATCAATGACTCGGTCACTCAGATCAAAAAATGCGACCTTGTCTCCAACCTCATCAGTCTGGACGCGCCATCCCAGTGACCGGAGTGAAGTAACAATGCCAGCCCTGTTCATTGCCCCGCCCCCGGGAATTCGCGCACTTCGATAGGAATCCCACTCGGGTAGCCTTGTTCTCGAAGTGGGACACCGGGCTCGAGGCCAAAGCGGTCAGCAACCGCTCCTCGGGGTATCGCATCTCCATTTTCAATTTGTGGAAAGATTTCAGTCTGTCGGATCGACAGATCGGCGCTCCCAGTTTTGATCTCAATAATACCTACTGAACGATGCTTCGCCATCGGCAACCCTGTATCCCTGCCCCTCCAACTGACCAATCACATCATTCCGCATGGCATCGTGATGCTCATAATGGTCGCGGATTGTGACGCGCGGTCCTGTATTTGGGGCATTCGGCACGAACCGATTCGCATCGTCAAGGTACCCGGTTGCCCCATCCGCGCTGCGCATGAGGAACCGTCCGGCATCGTCTACGCTTTGTGAGACGGGCGTCAGCACGCGGCCGAGGTCGTCAATGACACGGATGATCTCGTCGCCGTGTTGCAGAATGACGCTGCCGACCACCGCAGAGGTCTGACCGGCCACTGAAAAGAACGTCTGGCCAGCTGTCGCGCCGGTCGCACCAAGCCCGATTTCACCGCCAAGCCCCGCAACCTCTGCCCAGCACAGCGGGTTGGCAGCGCAAAGCCTCATGGTGGCGACAGCGCTTGGCGCAACAGCAATCGTCAAGCCACCGCCAAGACCGATGGTGGCGCTGGTCAGAAAAGCTTCGGACCCGGCCTTGTACCCTTCCCAATGCGCGCTGACAGTCCGGATTTTCTGAAAATCAGCCATGCAAGCGGCACCTGACATGCCGCTACAGTTGTCCTGCGCCCATCCCGCGTAGCTGCCATAGGCAGCATCATGTTCCCGCACCATCCAGCCGCTGAACAAATTCAGCGGAAACGGATTGCCCACATCATGCTGATAATTCAGATAGACTTGATGCGCCTGATACTCCAATTCGCCAAGTGCGGTGCCATAGGGACCCCAAAGCGCATCAACCGTTGACTGCCAAAGCGGATGATCACGGGCGGCGGCCATCGCCTGAAGATGCGGCGCAATACATGCAAGATCATTGCCGCACATGGCCAAGGCATGCTGTTGGGCTAGCGAAACTTCTGCGAATTCCTCAACAACGGCCCGTATGCACGCGACATCGTCGTTACACGCGCCCCATGCGCGTTGGTATTCATCAAGTTGCGTATGGCTCAGATAATTATTCACCGCCCCCGACTGCGCGATGCTGGCGCCGTTTGACACGTTGGCGGCGAGGCCACCCGAGGTGACATACCCGACGCCCGCGTCGATCAGCTGGGCTTGGTCCGCGACCTGCGCGCGCCAGGCGTTGTAGGCCTCGGTGTCGCTCTCGTCCGGCGCGGTGCCGTCCAGCGTTCCGGAGTAGAGCGACATCGCCACAGCCGCTGCCGCCCCCGACGCGCAATGCCCGTCAAGCGCCTCTGCCGCCACGCATCCCACCGCGCCGTGCAGCACAGCGTGGGCGAGGCTGCCTTCGGTAAAATCGCTCGCGACAACCTGATCCCCGATCCTGTGCTGCAGGTCGGCGAAGGTGAGGTCAGTCGCCGCCGCCGGGCTGGCGAGCGTCAGCAGCCAGATCAGGCAGTTGGCAAGGAAAAGGCGGGCGGCGGTCACCGGGTCAGACTGGCACAAGCGTCGGGGCGTGGCAATCCTCGCAAGCCTCAGCGGCAACCCTCACTTCGGCAAAAGCTATGCCGCCAACCTCGATCATGCCCATGAAGAATTGCATGGTTTGATCGAACACGTCACCATCGAACTGGAGCTGATGAACGTCGCAAAGGAGTCGGAGCGGTGATCAAGTTACCGCTTATCATTTGGCCTTCGATCTTTCTGCTGGAAAACCGTGCATAGCGAAAAGATCATTCAACAAAGGAGCCACAATCGCATCCTTTGGCGAGAATTCATCACCCCACATTCGATTAAAGCTTCTTAGCATATTGTGAAAGGTTTCAGACTTTTGTCCTTGATCCAGCGACTGCGATATTTTTCTTAGATCACCCAATACGGCAATAATCCTTTTATTGAACACGTCATCTTTGAGAGCATCAGCGATGATGTCGATTTTTTCAGAAGCTGGTGTCATCTTGCAAGGTCCGGAAATTCAGTTGCAAACTCATCGTATGAATATGTGCGCCCAGTTGTGGTGTCGGTTATTCTTACGGTATTGTTGTTCACCGGTATTCCATCCCAACCCCTTGGCATCAAAATTTGGCTGCCGCCACCGGGCAAGGTTGCTTGTGGACCGGCTGAACCAACATTCAATGTGGTCCCACTTGGCACTGTAACTCTAGCTTCAAACCGCATCGTATTTCCCCAATCAGGTTCGATAGCCAAATCAGCTCTTGATGCGCCTTGTGTTGGAGAAGCATAGCCACCTTGCAAACGCGCATCGCCGCCAAATGAACGATAAATCACTATTTCCTCAGTAGTTCGAACCGTATGATATGCACCATCTGTGAAGTTGTCAGCTTGCGAGCCGATG
This sequence comes from Alphaproteobacteria bacterium HGW-Alphaproteobacteria-1, assembly GCA_002842985.1. Lineage (GTDB taxonomy): Bacteria > Pseudomonadota > Alphaproteobacteria > Rhodobacterales > Rhodobacteraceae > Roseovarius. Next base: position 7,021 of record PHEQ01000056.1, on the reverse strand, counting down.
TTTTGGCGCGGCATCTCAACGAAGATATCACCGCCAAATCCGCTATTTGGGGCGTGCTTATCCGTTTGGGTCGCGAGGTCACGCTTATCCCCTGACAGAGCCTTCGATTTTGAAAGCATCGCCACACTGGTTGCGCCTGAGGTCATGGTCGACAAGTCTAACCAGGATGCATTGCTTACAATTTCAGTTCGAGGGTCCGAGGTATCTAGCTGCCCCGAAATTTCTCCGAAGCTAAACACGCCACGCGATCTTGTGGCTCCAATGCCTCCACTTGTGGCAATAGAGGACCGCACAAGGGCGTAGATTGCTCCATTGGTTTCTGCGCCATCCGAAGCGAGCAGGTTGCCGATTTGCGCGTGCGCATTACCGGTAGTCATCACATTAGCAATGGTTGTCGGTGGTGCGCGGGCTGCGTTCGCCGGATCGACCAACTGAGCAACCAGATCCTGCGCCACAATCGAATAGGCAACCTGCGACAAATTCCCCGGCGCGGCGAAACTTGCAACCGATCCAGATGCTACGAAAAGTAGCGCGAGAAACGTTCGGATCAGGAGGCGGAGGATAAGCGTCATTCTGACAAAAGCTCAGGCAAATGGGCTAATCTGTCGAAAAGTAATGTCGTATTGCTGTTTGACCTTCCCTTCCAACTGACTAGTGATCGAGTGCGCTTCGTTTGGCGGAGGTAAATGCTCGATAAAAGACACAGCAATCAAATTACTTACATCGTCATCTTCCTGATCGGAAAAGTTATCTTCTAACTCTGACAGGAATTTATTGACCCAGAGATCTCTAGGCTTTGCAGTCACAGCAATCCGACAGTAATCAGCCATCAGTAAGTGCGGCAAAACCTCACCAAAATTATCGTCTAAATGCTCAACATAGGCCGCCCTAAGCGGCGTAAACTTGTCTGCCATCTCGGAAACAAATGATATCGCACTTTTAACCATATCTAGCTACCCAAGGCGTCTTGAAGATTTTGAATTTGAGTTATGGCTTCTTGTCTATCGGCCTGAAGACCATGCGGATTTCTGTCGAGCCAATTCTGTAAGCCGCGAATTGTTTCTTGAGCTTTTATTGTGTGCGTTCGACCGCCGACCGTTCCGCCAGTCGCGTTTTCATACCGAACCGCGTCTGCAAGCGTTCCGTCACCTACTCGGTTCGGATTGCTGGTTCCTTTATCGATGTTATCCATCAAGTTCTGAAGCTTGTGATCGCCTACAATGGGCTGAGTGGCTGCCGGTAAGTTATTTGGGGCATTAGCGTACTCTGACGCGGTTTCCGGCGACGGCGCAAAATTCCCCAATGATGCCAATTGGATATCGGCTGATATGCCCGACGCGACCCGCTCAAAAAGTTGATATCCCCCCGACGTGGGGTTTTGGGATAGCGTTCCAAAACCGACGAACAAAGTCGTCAGCGCAAGCAGCATCGCCAGCATCAGGTTTTGAAGGCGTAAAGTCATGCCCCAGTCATAGCCTGAGGCGGTGTGTTTTGGGAAGTGGGAAGGGGTTGGCGGCTAAAGAAGAAGGGGCTTCTCGCAAGCGGTAACCCATAGTCTCAATCTTCAAGTATTCCGCAACTCTGCAAGGTGAGCCTGTAGTTCGTAAACCCGATGAGCCCGAACTCTCCGCTCCAAAATTAGGCCGCCTGTTCCAAATCATTCGACGACGGACAGTCTCGGATTGACCCAATTTTCCATTTGCGGCTGACCCCTCTGAAACGTGTTAATATCATGAAATGTCATCAGAATTATTGATGCAAGTGGGCCACTACATCTCGGGAAACTGGGTTAATTCCTCGCAGAATTCAACACATATCGGCTCAAATCAGCAAATATTGCCATTTCTTCACATTGAGCATTTTCGACCGGAAAGTCGCAAGAGATCCGCGGCGCTGCCAATCAATTCAAACGAAGCAGCTTAGCAACGGTAGGTTACGGCGGTAGCCCCCTCCCGCAACCATCGTTTCCGACCCAGCCCGTGCCATAAGCGCGGGCTTTGTCGTTTGCGCATCCCCCAAAGACAAAATCCCCGCCAATTCTCCAGCCAGTTCAATGTGATGGCCGTTCGGCGCGTCTGCGTCGGGCATCATCCGGATCTCCGATACCAGCCCGCGCAGCGCTTCCGTCGCCTCCATCTTGAGGCCCGGATCCTGCAGGGCGGACGAGAGGTTGCGAATTTTGGTCCGGTAGAGGTCCGACAGGCTCGGGTGCAGCCGCAGGGCGGGTGGTTCAGGGCTCTCGGCCAGAAAGCGCGTCAGGGTCACCTTCTCGCCTTCCAGCTCCGCCATCCTGTCCTTCATGCTCGGCTGATACATCCCGTCCTCGATAGCCGCGAGGATGCCGTTGATCTTCTTGTCGATCTGGGAAAGGTCGCGGCGGGCTTTCTCCCGCGCGGCATCCGCACCGGCGGCTTCGGCATTGAAGGCGCGGCGGTATTCCTCGACGAAGGTGGCGATCAGATCGGGGTGCAGGAGGTTGTCGCGCAGGCCGGTGAGCACGCGATCCTCGACCACTTCGCGCTCGATCGTGGCGCGGTTGGTGCAGATGGCCTCGCCCTTGTTGCGCGCGGCCACGCAGCCGTAACGGGTCTTGTTGATCAAGGTATAGCTCGTCCCGCAGCAGCCGCATTTGAGAACGGCAATGCAAAAGTGAGCCACGGAAGTGGCGTGATAATCTCGCTGCGGGCAGCGTAAAATGTTGCCACTTTGGCCCTTTCTGTTTGCAGGGAGGGCGGGAGATTTTAGTCGTGGATTTATATTTGAAGGTCCGCCTCGCGCGTCGGGGCGGTATGAGCGAACGGGTGGCAGCAGGCCATTTCGGTATATCTCGTGCAAGCGTTAAGAAGATGATGATGTTTTCGGTGCCGCCCGGTTATCAGCGAACGGCGCAGATCAAGCGGCCCAAGCTGGACGGGTTCACCGGCTTCATTGATCAGTGGCTGCAGGACGATCTCAGCCGGAACCGGAAGCAGCGCCATACCGCCAAGCGCATTTTTGAGCGTCTGCGGGATGAGCATCAATTCCAAGGGGGCTATTCGACGGTCAAGAACTATGTCCGGGAACATGGGCGCCGCAGTCGGGAGATGTTTGTGCCGCTGGCGCATTCCCCCGGCCACGCCCAAGCTGATTTTGGCGAAGCAATGGTTGTGATCGGCGGTGTTGAGCAGAAGGCGTATTTCTTCGCACTTGATCTCCCCCACAGTGACGCCTGCTTTGTGCGGGCTTATCCTGCGGCGGTGTCTGAAGCTTGGGTTGACGGTCACGTCCATGCTTTTGCATTCTTCGGACGGGTTCCGCAGTCGGTTCTTTATGACAATGACCGATGCTTGGTCGCGAAGATCCTGCCGGACGGGTCGCGCAAGCGGACCAAACTGTTTAGCGGGTTCCTGTCGCATTACTTCATCCATGATCGCTATGGTCGCCCGGGCAAGGGGAACGATAAAGGCGCTGTCGAGGGCTTGGTCGGATACGCGCGGCGCAACTTCATGGTGCCCATTCCTCATTTTGCGACGTGGGCAGCGTTCAATCTTTGGCTGGAAGAGCAATGCCGCAAGCGCCAATCAGATGTCTTGCGCGGTCATGCCGAGACAATCGGGCAGCGCTTGGCGCGTGATCTTGAGGCCATGATGGATCTGCCCGCATCACCGTTTGACGCCTGCGATCAGGCCACCGGTCAGGTGAACTCGCAGTCCTTGGTGCGCTACAAGACCAACGACTACTCGGTGCCGGTTGCCTATGGTCATCGTGACGTCTGGCTTCGCGGTTATGTCGATCTGGTGGTCATTGGCTGTGGCGGTGATGTTATCGCCCGCCACCCCAGATGCTGGGATCGTGAAGACATGGTCTTTGACCCCGTCCATTATCTGCCCTTGCTGGAGCAAAAAGTGGGGGCCCTTGATCAGGCAGCCCCTTTGGCCAGTTGGGATTTGCCGGCAGAGTTCGCGACCCGGCGCCGCCTGATGGAGGCCAGGATGATCAAGGCTGGTCGGCGCGAGTATGTGCAGGTCTTGCGCCTGTTGGAGACCTTTGAGATGGCAGACCTGCAAGTTGCCGTCAAAAACGCACTTCGTATGGGGGCGATCGGGTTCGATGCCGTCAAACACCTCGTGTTGTGTCAGGTCGAGAGGCGACCGCCCAAACTGGATCTGGATGTCTACCCTTATCTGCCAAAGGCTAATGTGGGCACGACATCGGCGGCCAGCTACATGTCCCTGATGAAGCAGGGGCAGGCAGCATGAGCGACGCGCCCCAAATCCTGTTGAACCACCGCCTTAAATCGCTGCGGCTGCCGACCGTTCTGCGGGAATACGGCAAACTGGCCAAGCAAGCTGCCGACGAGGGGCTGGACCACGTCCAGTTCCTCGCGCGCCTCATCGAGCTGGAGATGATCGACAGAGAACGCCGGATGATCGAGCGTCGGATCAAGGCGGCGAAGTTCCCGGCCGTCAAAAGCCTTGATAGCTTTGACTTCAAGGCAATCCCGGCCTTGAACAAGATGCAGGTGCTTGAATTGGCACGCGGCGAATGGATCGAGCGACGCGAGAATGTCATCGCCCTTGGCCCATCGGGCACCGGCAAAACCCACATTGCCCTCGGTCTTGGCCTGTCCGCCTGCCAGAAAGGCCTGTCTGTCGGCTTTGTAACCGCCGCAGCACTCGTCCACGAATTGATGGAAGCACGCGATGAGCGCCGATTGCTGCGGCTTCAAAAGCAAATGGTCAGCCACAAGCTGCTGATAATCGATGAATTGGGCTTCGTGCCGCTCAGCAAAACTGGCGCTGAGCTGCTGTTCGAGCTGATCTCGCAACGCTATGAACGCGGCGCAACTTTGATCACCAGCAATCTTCCATTTGACGAATGGACCGAAACCTTCGGGTCAGAACGCCTCACCGGCGCACTTCTCGACCGCCTGACCCACCATGTGAACATCCTTGAGATGAACGGCGAAAGCTATCGCTTGGGCCAGAGCAAGGCGCGACAAGACAAGGCTTAACCCACACGCACATCGAAAGCAGTTGGCCCTTACGGGCCAAAGCATCCGGGCAACCGCCAGCTCTGTGATAAGCGCGGTCGCCCGGATGCTGGCGCACGCCTAACCGGCAATCTTGCAACCCCAAAGTGGCAACATTTTGCGCTGCCCTTTGGCTCACTTTTACTCTGCCGTTGACACCAGGGGCGGAGTTTCGATCCACGCCCCCGGGAAGGGGGCGACGTGATCTTTGTAGGTCGCACGTCAGGAAACTATGTGTTTCGATCCACGCCCCCGGGAAGGGGGCGACCAGCCGTGCACGAATTCGTTCAGGCGAGTTGTATAGTTTCGATCCACGCCCCCGGGAAGGGGGCGACTTTTCAATGCCGAACCTGGTGTCGTTTGAGTAATGTTTCGATCCACGCCCCCGGGAAGGGGGCGACGGTGCGGATGCAGGAGCTACCGCCCGATCTCGCGGTTTCGATCCACGCCCCCGGGAAGGGGGCGACGCGGCGGTAATCATTTGGGCAAGTGGGCAAAGACAGTTTCGATCCACGCCCCCGGGAAGGGGGCGACGGCCAGTCAAACGACTTGCGGCGCAGGCCCCAGTGGTTTCGATCCACGCCCCCGGGAAGGGGGCGACGTGATCTTTGTAGGTCGCACGTCAGGAAGCTATGCGTTTCGATCCACGCCCCCGGGAAGGGGGCGACATCATTTGCTGGGCGCTCTACGGTCTCGCCATTGTTTCGATCCACGCCCCCGGGAAGGGGGCGACCCGGGTCAGGCCGGCCGTCCTTCCTGGATCAGGGTGTTTCGATCCACGCCCCCGGGAAGGGGGCGACACGCCATCGCCAGCCGGGGCAAGGGCGCGGATATTGTTTCGATCCACGCCCCCGGGAAGGGGGCGACGCGGGCAGATGACGGCGGGTGAGCGCATGCGCGAGTATTGTTTCGATCCACGCCCCCGGGAAGGGGGCGACATGGCGAGCGGCAAAGGTTGACTCCAATCAACAGGTTTCGATCCACGCCCCCGGGAAGGGGGCGACGTTCGCAAAGTCAATCTTGTCAATGATACAGGACGGTTTCGATCCACGCCCCCGGGAAGGGGGCGACATTTCAACCTTGAACTCTGCCAGAGATGTATTCTGTTTCGATCCACGCCCCCGGGAAGGGGGCGACCCGTCCAGAAAGGCTCAAAATGGATTACGTTATAGTTTCGATCCACGCCCCCGGGAAGGGGGCGACGGCGTCACGTCGCCGGTCGTCGTCTGCTCCGTCTGTTTCGATCCACGCCCCCGGGAAGGGGGCGACGCGACGTTGTGCGCGCCCAACCTTCACTTTTGACGTTTCGATCCACGCCCCCGGGAAGGGGGCGACGTTTTCCACCATCTCCTCACTCAGCGGGCGGATGTTTCGATCCACGCCCCCGGGAAGGGGGCGACCCCTTGCTATTCGACCCTAGGGGGTTCGTGATCCGTTTCGATCCACGCCCCCGGGAAGGGGGCGACAGAGGCTGCTGCACGTCCGCAAGCTGCCTGGATGTTTCGATCCACGCCCCCGGGAAGGGGGCGACGGGTGGGTTTCCGTTTGCTCTGGCACGGATCACGGGTTTCGATCCACGCCCCCGGGAAGGGGGCGACGCGCGGCTGAGGGGGAGACCGCTGAAATCTCCATGTTTCGATCCACGCCCCCGGGAAGGGGGCGACTTTGCCGAAGCATGACGGCCACACGGGAAACCAAAGTTTCGATTCACGCCCCCGGGAAGGGGGCGACCTGTTCAGCGGGTTGAGCCGGTCGATTTCGTTCCGTTTCGATCCACGCCCCCGGGAAGGGGGCGACTGGGTGCGGCGGTGCCCCATGCAAGCCCGATCTCGTTTCGATCCACGCCCCCGGGAAGGGGGCGACGGTTCAGGGACGTTGCTTGCCGTAAGTCTCCTGAGTTTCGATCCACGCCTGTAGCGCGACAATCTGGATGAGAAGAGCGCGTCAATCAGGATGAGAATCCTTGGTCGCGACACTTCAGACGATGCCGCTGTTTTCTGTCGCGATCAA
>PHEQ01000018.1:57549-103834 GCA_002842985.1 Alphaproteobacteria bacterium HGW-Alphaproteobacteria-1 | reverse complement strand
TCAACTGCCATCAAAGCCTCCATCATTTGAAGACAGTGATTCAGATTTTTCTGCAGAAGGGAATCCTCTGCGAGTCAAACAATCAGGCCGTTGGTATTAGAGCATGTCGTGTGAATTCGAATGAACGCGACATGCTCTAGTGCCGAGTCGATTGGAACGGACGTGACATTGCCATTCACACGTCCGGCACGCGCGGCCCCACTCAGAGATGCGCGCCGGGGCCGTCCTGCCTGAACCGCACGATCATCAGCCCGCCCTCGTCGCTGTCCACATAGACGGTCTGGCCGGGAATGCGCACCACGGGGCGGCGCGCCTCATCGCCCGCCTGCCACGGGCGCGAGGTGGTCAAGCACCGCGCCTCATGTCCGCCGTAATCGGCCGTCGGACGCACCTCGGGCATGAAAGTGAGGCCCCGCACCAGCGCCTCACCATCCAGGAACACGGCACCCGAGCCAAGAAGATGGTGCTCGACCCCCTGCGTCAGCACCGATTGCCGCTCGCTCTGCGCCCAGACCCCGCAAACCAGCGTGCGGCCCTGCGCCTCGCGCAGATCGACCGCGACGGTCACCCCCCCACCGCTGTCATAACTGCCACCGTCCACAACCGGGTTGGAGCCGAGCCGCGCCACCACCTGCGGGCCTGTCGCGGCGGAACAGGCGGCAAGGCTGATAAGGCTTGCGGCAAGAGTAAGGGCGATACGCGTCATGCTGGCCTCCGTGATCATCCTTGTCTGACCAGAACATAGGCAATCGCGCAGGATATGCCAGCGCCACCGTTCAGCCTGAGGTAGCGAACGCCTCGGTTTCCTTCAACATTTCGGGATACCAGCGTTCCAGGGCAGGCAGGAATCCCTCGCGCAGCCGCGCCACCTGCGCGGGCGTCAGATCCTCGCGCCACACGCCCGCCTGTCCGCGCGCAAAGAACTTCTGCATGCCCTGGGGACGTTCGATAAAGCCCAGCGTCTCTTCCTGCTTCTTCATCGCCTCAAAGCTCGTGGCCTTGACCGCGCGCGCCAGTTTCGGCCCGTCCACCTTGACGCGCAGGAATTTCTCCAGAAGCGCGCGCATGGTCTTGCCGGGACTGGCCAGCATATCCTCGTAGCGCACCACATGCAGCGGAAGACCGCCGGCATGTGTCCAGGTGTGGATATGGTCGTCCCAGCGACCCAGAAGATCGACAATGCCAGACGGCGTGCCGGTGATCGTATCGGGGTTGAGCATCTGCCCAATCGCGGTGTCCAGATCGCAATTCTGGTGGCGCGCGAAAGACGGGGCCAGATCGAACGGGTTGCGCAGGATGTAGATCGCCGCCGCCGTCACCTCGGGGGGAATCACGTCCTGATCGAAAAGGCGGATCGGCTGGCAATGGGTCTTGACGAAATGATGATCGGGTTTCGAGGCGGCAATGAGGCGCAGCGCCTTGCCGCGCACCGCCATCCACTCTTCCAGATTGCCGCCGTGATATTTGCCCCCGGCGGCCGCATCAAAGAAATCCGCGCGCGTGTCACCGGTGGTGAACTGCCGCAGATTGTTGATATCGGGCGCCTTTCCCGGCGGCATGAAGTAATGCGCCAGAAGCGAGCGCATCCAGGTGTTGCCGGATTTGGGATAGCTTGCCAGCCAGATGATGCGCCTCAGATCGCTCATTCCAGATACCCGTAGCGTTTCATCGTCGTGCCCAGCTTGTCGCGGATGATATCGGCAAGCGCGGGATCAAGGTCGGTTTTCCACTGATCCTTCTGGCCCTTGCCGAAGAACTTTTCGCTTTCCTTCGGTTTCTCGATGAAGCCGGTCTCTTCTTCCTGCTTTGACAGCACGTCAAAACTGGAAAACCCGATCGCCCGTTGAAGCCGCTCAGGGTCCACCGGCACGCCGATATGGCTGAGCACGCGGGAAAACTGCGTCTCGGGATCTTCAAGCAGGTCCTCGTAGCGCAGGACAAGCTGCGGCCAGGGCGCGTATTTCACCCAGCTTTGCACATGGTTTTCCCAGGTTCCGAGGAAATCGGCGACCGATGTCTCGGTCGGCAGGTTGGCGTTCTCGGGATGGGTGATGCGCTCGACCGCGTCTTCGTGGCTCATCGCGTAATGGCGCGCATAGGACAGCACCATGTCGAGCGGGTTGCGCATGATGTAGATCGAGGCACGGGTGAATGCCTCGGGGATCAGCTCCACCTCATAGGCGGTCACGCGGGCATTGTGGGTCTTGACGAAATTGATGTCGGCATTGTTGTTGACGATGCCGCGCAGCACCTTGTGGCGATATTGCAGAACCAGCGCCACGCGGTTGAGGTCGAGCTTGCGCCCCGCCACGGCGTGATAGGCGGCGGCCATGGAATCGCCCGAGCCGACGCGCCTCACCTCGTTGATAGACAGCGGCGCGGAGGTATTGAGCAGGTAATTGGCAAGGAAAACCCGCGTCCAGGTGTTGCCCGACTTCGGATAGGAGGCGAGCCAGACGATGCTGCGTTTCATGTGGATCCCCAAGGTGTCATGCCGGTTTGGGCCCCGGAATAGAAAAGGCGGGGGGAAATGTCACCCCCCGCCCCTTCAGATTGTGAACCGGTCGATCAGAACGACAGGTTGATCGAGGTCGCGATGAGCGTGCCTTCGACTTCGGTGTTCGCGTTGCCGAACGTGCCGCCGAGATCGGCGTTGACCGAACCTTCGGCATAGACGGCGTAGATCGTCCAACGGACGCCTTTGCCCAGCGTGCGGCTGGCCGCGAGCTGATATGCCTCGTATTCGGCTTGGTCGCCATTCCCTGCCCCGACGCCGTTCCATTCACCCTGATAGGTGTCGAAACCAATCGACCACGGGCCGGGGATGTCATAGGTCACCCCAAGGCTCCAGCCTTCCTGATCGGGTGCCAGGTTGCCGTTGTCGTTTTCGGTATAGCTGCCGCCAAACGTCCAACCGGCCACGCCGATGGTCGCGCCCACGCCCCAGGTATCGGGATCGTTGGTGCCGGCGATGCCGGTGTTGTTCTCGGCGGTGCCGTAACGCGCGCCGAAGTTGATGTCGACACCGTTGAACGACTGCTTGTAGCCGATGCCGATATCCCAGATGTCGGTCACGCCGGTGTTGCGGTCAACACCGGCGTTGTTACCGGCATTGTTGTTGCTGTTGGCTGCCGAGAAGCCGCCGTTGACCGTTGCGGCATAGGACACGCCGAGGGTCAGACCGTTGAACGACGGGGTGTAGTAGGTGATGCGCGGCACGTCGTTGTTGCCGAGAACCTCGGTGTAGGACGAAATCGCGGCCTGACGGAAGTTCCAGGGCAGGTTACCACCGTTGCCGGTCGAGATCGGGATGAAGCCCGACACCGACGGCGAGTTGATGCCGATCACGCCGCCGACCTGGGGGGCTGCAACCATCATCTTGTAGCCAGCCGAGTTCTCGTTGCCGAGGTCGATGCGGCCAAGCGTGTCCGACGAGATCGACATGAACGATTCGTCGATGATCGCGCCGCCGGTGTTCTTCGCTTCGTACTGGACGTCGATGCCGAAGGTCAGGCCGTTGTCGAGGGTGACCGACGGCTTGAAGATGATTTCAGCGTTGGTGTAGGTGTCAACGCCGTCCCAGTCAGCGCCGGGGGTCACGTCGTTGTCGACGTTGACATATCCAACGTGGGTGTTGTGGAAACCGCCCCACGTCATGTTCCATTCCTGGGCCGAAGCCGGTGCAGCCATGGCGACGCCGAGTGCGATCGCGCTGGTGCTCAGAAGATGCTTTTTCAAGGGTGTCCCTCCTCAGAAGCAAGATTTCATAACCGCCGCACCAGTCATTGACACGGCTTGACGATCAAATGCGCCAAACCCGCCATCGGAGTCAACGCAGCCCCCCCTGCCGGCGCGCTTCCTGTCGGGAATGTGGCGCAGAAACCACACACCTTTCGGACAGGCGGCCAAGGGCACAAAATGCCGGAATTGAAAGGAAGTTACAGGAAGGAACCCGCGTCGTGATCAGGGCCCGTCGTGACGGGGGCGCGGGCACGCCGCGCCCCCCTCTCGTGCCGTCGGTTCAGAAGCTCAGGTTGATCGAGGTGGCGATGATCGTGCCCTCGACCTGTGTGTTGGCGTTAACGGAATTGGCTACGCCCGGCGCCGGGACGTTGTTGAAGCCATTACCGTTGACCGTGCCCTCGGCATAGATCGCGTAGACCGCCCAGCGCACGCCCTTGCCCAGCGACCGGCTGGCGGCCAGCTGATAGGCCTCGTATTCGGCCTCGCCGCCGATATTGTCATCCCATTCGCCCTGGAACGTGTCGAACCCGATGTCCCACGGGCCGGGAAGGTCATAGGTCACACCGAGGCTCCAGCCTTCCTGATCGGGCAGGAGGCCGCCATTGTCGTTCTCGCCGTAATGGCCGCCAAAGCTCCAACCGGCATAGCCTAAGGTCGCACCGACCGCCCAGACGTCGGGATCGTCCGTGCCGGCAAACCCGGTGTTGTTCTCCGCCGTGCCATACCGCGCGGCAAGATTCACATCGACGCCGTTGAAGGACTGCTTGTAGACCAGACCGATATCCCAGATGTCGGTGACGCCGATGTTGCGATTCACACCGCCGTTATTGCCGGCGTTGGGGTTGGAGCTGGACGCCGAGAAGACGTTGCTGTTGGCAGCATAGGACACGCCCAGCGTCAGGCCGTTGAAAGAGGGCGTGTAATAGGTGATGCGCGGCACGTCGTTGTTGCCCAGCACCTCGATCCCCGACGAGATCGCCGCCTGACGGAAGTTCCATGGCAGGTTGCCGCCCTGGCCGATGTTGAGCGGGATGAAGCCCGAGAGCGTGCCGGTGTTGATGCCGAGCACGCCTTTGACCTGCGGTGCGGAGACCATCATCTTGTAGCCGGCCGAGTTCTCGTTGCCGAGGTCGATGCGCCCGAGCGTGTCCGACGAGATCGACAGGAACGATTCGTCAACCGTCGCGCCCCCCGTATTCAGCGCCTCGTATTGCACGTCGATACCAAAGGTCAGGCCGTTATCGAGCGTGATCGACGGCTTGAAGTGGATTTCCGCGTTGGTGAAGGTGCCGACCCCGTCGAAATCCGTGCCGACATGCGCGGCAGTGTCGGAATCGAAGGACGAATAGGCGACATGGAAGTTATAGAAACCGCCCCATTTCATATTCCATTCCTGGGCGCTCGCAGGTGCCCCCAACGCGACGCCAAGGGCAATCGCGCTTGTTCCAAGCAGGTGTTGTTTCATGAGTAATGTCCTCGGTGAGTGGGTAGAGCCGCTGCGCGGCATCCGCGCTTTGGCTCACACGAGGGTGAGCGACGCGGACCTCACGGGCAAAGCAACTCCCCGTGAGCGGCCCCTGGCCCCCTGCAACCGTGACGCGCAGGACACACAATCGCCGCGCGCGCGGCGGCATCAATGACATGCCATGGAAAACAAAGGGCGCGCAGGTTGCCCCGCGCGCCGCTGTCCAGACCCCCCGAGGTCCGGGGGCGAAAGATCAGAACGAGAGATTGATCGAGGTGCCGATGATCGTGCCCTCGACCGAGGTATTTGCCACAGGACCCCCGGCAATCGCTGCGAACGTGCCCCCGGCATCGCCATTCACGGTGCCTTCGGCATAGATTCCATAGACCGTCCAGTTCACGCCCGGCCCGAGATCGCGGCTGGCAATGATCTGGTAGGCCTCGTATTCAGCCTTGTCGCCCGACCCGGCGCCGGTGCCCTTCCACTCGCCCTGATAGGTATCGAGGCCGATCAGCCAGGGACCGGCAAAGTCGTAGGTGATCCCGAGGCTCCAGCCCTCCTCGTCGGGCATGAGGCCGCCGTTGTCGTTCTCGCCATAGGAACCGCCGAAGACGAACCCGGCAAAGCCGAGCGTGCCGCCCACCGTCCAGACATCGGGATCGCTCGTGCCCGCGATATTGCTCTCGGCCATGCCGTAGCGCGCCGCGAGATTGAGGTCGATACCGTTGAAGGACCGCTCGTAGGCGGCCGCGATATCGACCACGTCGGTGACGCCGATATTGCGGTTCACACCGCCGTTATTACCGGCCTTGCCCGGGCTGTTGGCCGCCGAAAACGCCGTGTCCGTGACCGTCGCGGCATAGGAGATGCCGAGCGTGAGGCCAGAGAAGGAGGGCGAGTAATAGCTGATGCGCGGCACCTGTTCGTTGCCCAGCACCTCGGTAAAGGAGGACAGCGCCGCCTGCTGGAAATTCCACGGCAGGTTGCCGCCCACCCCGGCCGAGAGCGGGATGAAGCCCGAGATCGAGGGCGAGTTGATCCAGAGCGAGCCATCGACCTGCGGTGCCGAGACGATCATCTTGTAGCCGACCGAATCCGTGTTGCCGAGTTCGATGCGGCCCAGGCGCTCGTGCTCGATCGTCATGAAGGAGGTATCGACAAAGGCGGCGGCGTTGTTCTTGGTCTCGTATTCGACATTGACGCCGAAGGTCAGACCGTTATCGAGCGTTACCGACGGCGTAAAGCTGATCTGCGCCTCGCCATAGGTATCCACCCCGTCAAAATCGGACCCCGCAAGCGCGGCCGTGTTCGAATCGACCGAGGCATAGGCCACATGGGCCGTGTAGTAGCCGCCCCATGTCATGTCCCATTCCTGCGCACCGGCCGGCGCGGCCATGGCCAGACCTGCGGCAATTGCGGTTGTGCTCAGAAGCTGCTTTTTCAAAGGATGTCCCTCCTGGTATGCGGCTCTTGTCGACCGCACTGTTTTTGCCCATGGGCGATACGCTACTGTGTGCGTCGGCATCGAGGTGTCAACGCCTCTCAAATGGTGGCCCTCATGCAACTCACGCCTGTGGCGCGAAAATCACAGACCACCCGCATGACGCAGGATCCGCGCCACCGCCGTGTCGAACGCCGCGTCATCGACCGTGAGCGCCACGCGCACCCAGGTGCGCAGCGTGTCGCCGAAGGAGGTGCCGGGCATGACGGCGACGCCCGTGCGCACTAACAGATCAAAGGCATAGCTCTCGCCGTCCATGCCGGTCGCTGCCACATCCACCATCGCGAACATACCCGCCTCGGGGCGGTGCACCCGCAGACGGCCTGCGTCGTTCAGCGCCGCAGCCAGCCGCGCGGCCCGCGCCGCATAGCGCGCGCGCATTCCGCCCGCGACCGCCGAGCCGTCACGAATCGCCGCTTCGGTCATGTCGGCAAGGAACGGCTGATTGCCGAACAGCATCACCTCCGCGAGCGGCAACAGCGCCTCGATGAAGCGTTGCGGGCCGACGCACCAGCCGCTGCGCATTCCTGGCGCCGCATGGCTCTTGGAGATGGACGAAACCGCGATCACCCGGTCTGCCAGATCGGGCAGCGACAGGGGCGAGGCAAAGCGCGCGCCCTCGAACACAAGCTCCTCATAGACCTCGTCCACCACAATCCAGAGGTCGTGCGCCCGCGCCACCGCGCCAAGCGCGGCGATATCCTCGGGGGTCAACAGCGCGCCGGTCGGGTTGTGCGGCGTGTTGAGCAACAAGACCCGCGCGTGCCCGTCCACCCGCGCCGCCACATCCCCCGCCGCCATGCGAAACCCGCGCGCAGGGTCAAGCGGCACCGTTACCATCCCGGCCCCGGTGGCCCGGATCACCCCCTCATAGGTGGCATACATCGGGTCGCCCACAAGGACCGTGTCGCCGGGTCCGACCAGCGCCGCCATCACCGCGTAAAGCGCCGTTTGCGTGCCGGGAAAGCAGATCACCTGATCGGCACCGAACGAACGCCCGCGCCGCGCGGAATACTGCGCGGCCAGCGCACGGCGCAGCCCCGGCTCGCCGCGCCCGTTGGAATAGCCCGTGCGCCCCGCGCGCATCGCCCGCGTCGCCGCCTCGATGAGCGTCTCGGGCGCAGGCACGTCTGGCTCGCCGATGGTCAGCCGGATCACGTCGCGCCCCTCGGCGGCCATCTCGACGGCGCGCGTATGCACCGCCCATTTTGCCCCGCCCAAGCCCGCCAGCCGCTCCGTCACCGCCGCAAATCGCATTCCGTCCTCCGATTTTCAGGGCAGACCATGGCGCGCGCCGCGTCCGGGCACAAGCCGCCCCGTCGCCGGATCGTGATGCGACGCAGGGTGTTGCGCGTGGTAGACTCAAGGCGTCAACCATCCGGGGAGGACGCAATGGCACAGACAATCGGAAACCCGCTGACCTGGCTAGCGCGGGCGGCCATCGGCGCCGGTCACGAAGCCGCCGAGGCGCATGACGGGTTGAGCGGCAGCGCGGCGGCCCCGCCCGCCGTGCGCGCGCTGACCGAGGCCGACCTGCGCGAGGCCCTGCGCAAGGGGCTTGCGGATTTCACCGCCCTGCGCAGCGACGTGATCTTTCTGATGGCGATCTATCCGGTGATCGGCCTCGTGCTGACGCTGGTGGCGTTTCATGGCGCGCGGCTCGAGATGGTGTTTCCACTGGCGGGCGGGTTCATCCTGCTGGGGCCGGTGGTGGCGACCGGCCTATACGAGATGAGCCGCCAGCGCGAAAGCGGCGCGGTCGTGGGCTGGGGCGCGGCCTTTGACGTGATGCGCACCCGCGTGATCGTGCCGGTTATCGTTCTCGGCGCGGGGCTTGTGGCGGTGTTTCTGACATGGCTTTACGCCGCGCATGTGATCCATGCGCTGACGCTTGGGGCGGCCATGCCCGACACGGTCGGGGCCTTTCTGCGCGAGGTTCTGACCACCGGCGCGGGCTGGCTCATGATCGTGCTCGGCATGGGTGTGGGGCTCGGTTTCGCGGCCCTGGTGCTGGCGACAAGCTTCGTGGCCTTTCCGATGCTGATCAACCGGCGCGCGGGCGTCGTTCAGGCAGTGCTCAGCTCACTCGACGTGGCCCGCGCCAGCCCCGCCGTGGTGGCCCGTTGGGGGCTGATCGTGGGCGTGGCGATGTTTCTTGGCGCGCTGCCCGCCTTTCTGGGACTGGCGCTGGTGCTGCCGGTGCTGGGGCACGCGACATGGCATCTCTACCGCGCCGCCGTGCCGCAAGACTGAAGCGGCAAAAGGCGCTCAACCCGCCTCGGCCAGCCGCGCCACGTAGCGCGCGAGCGTGTCGATCTCGAGGTTGACACGACAGCCCTCGGCGACCTCGCCCCAGGTCGTCACTGTCTGCGTGTGCGGGATGAGGTTGACGCCGAACGTGTCGCCTGCAACCTCGTTCACCGTGAGCGAGGTGCCGTTGAGCGCGACCGACCCCTTGGGCGCGATGAACCGCGCAAGAGCCTGAGGCGCGCGGAAGGTGAGGCGCGTGCTGTCGCCCTCCTCGCGCCGCGCGATCACCTCGGCCAACCCGTCCACATGGCCCGAGACGATATGCCCGCCCAGCTCGTCCCCCACCCGCAACGCGCGCTCCAGATTGACGCGGCCCCCTTCGGCCCAATCGCCCAGATTGGTCCTGGAGAGCGTTTCGGCAGAGATATCGACCTCGAACCAGCCCGGCCCGAGCGCCACCACCGTGAGACAGACCCCGTCGCAGGCAATCGAGGCGCCGATGTCGATCCGGCCCGTGTCATAGCCCGTGCCCAATCGCGCGCGCATGTCGCCACGCCGCTCGATCCTGGCAATACGCCCGATATCGGTGATGATGCCCGTGAACATGGCCCGCCCTCCGCTCTTTGCCCCATGGCCTAGCCCCGCGCGCGGACCAAGACAAGCGGCAGCACCGCAAAAGGCTTATTTTCGCCGGATTTCCGCGCTATGACACAGCGTCAAGAACAGTCAAACGGTCAGTCCGAACATGTCCCAAGCCGCCCGCGCCTTTCTGTTCCTTCAGGGACCGCACGGGCCGTTCTTCTGGCGACTCGGGCAGATGCTGCGGCGGGCGGGGGGGCGCATCCACCGCGTCGGCTTCAACATGGGCGACCGCGCGTTCTGGCCCGAAAGCGCAAGCTACATTTCCTACCGCGACGCGCCCGAGCAATGGCCCGCAACCCTGCGCCGCCTGATTGCTGACCATGCCATCACCGATCTTGTGCTTTATGGCGATACCCGCCCGATCCATGCCGAGGCGGTGACCATCGCCCGCGCCGCAAACATCACCGTGCATGTCTTCGAAGAGGGCTATATGCGGCCCTACTGGATCACCTATGAGCGCGGCGGCTCGAACGGCCATTCGCGCCTGATGGAGACAAGCGTGGACGAGATGCGCGCGGCGCTGGCGCAGTCCGACATGGACACGGCCCTGCCCCCCGCCAGCTGGGGCGACATGCGCCAGCACATCTTTTACGGCGCGCTCTATCACGGCTTCGTCCTCTTCCTGAACCAGCGCTATCGCCGCTTCCGCCCGCATCGCGCGCTCAGCGTCGGGCAGGAATTCGCGCTCTATCTCAAACGGCTCCTCTTCATGCCCGTTCAGGCGCTTGTGAGGCGCGTCACCACATGGCGCATCCGCACCGGCGGTTTTCCCTATCATGTCGTGCTGTTGCAGCTTGAACATGACGCCTCGTTTCAGGCGCATTCGCCGTTCTCGTCGATGACCGAATTTCTCGAAGTGGTGCTCGACGGGTTCGCGCGCGGCGCGCCGGGGCATCATCACCTTGTCGTCAAGGCGCATCCGCTCGAGGACGGGCGCGCGCCCATCCGTGCCACGCTGCGTCGGCTGACCGCCGCGCACGGTCTGCGTGACCGGGTGCATTACCTGCGCGGCGGCAAGCTTGCGCCGCTTCTGGACGAGGCGCGCAGCGCCGTCACCGTCAATTCCACCGCCGCGCAACAGGTGCTCTGGCGCGGCATCCCGCTGCGCACCTTCGGCGCGGCGGTCTATGCCAAGCCGGAATTCGTCTCGACCCTGCCGCTGCCCGAGTTCTTTGCCCGCGCCGAGCGCCCCGACCGCCGCGCCTATGCCGATTACCGCCGGTTTCTGCTGGAAACGAGCCAGCTTCCCGGCGGGTTCTATTCCGCCCGTGGCCGCCGTCAGGTGCTGCGTCAGGTGGTGGACATGATGCTCGCCCCCGACGATCCCTATGACGCGCTGCGCACCGGCACCGCGGCCCCACGGCAACAGTTGCGCCTCGTTCCCTGACCCCGTCGCCACGAAACGCTGGATTTTCAAAGGCCACTCGGCTAATTTGACAAAAAAATACCGAGGCAGACAATAACAGGTCGAGGAGACCGGGCAGTGACAACCTCCAGAACCCGATGGGTCAAACCCGTCGCCGCGCTGATGATTTTCACAATCGTCGCGGGCTGCGGCCTGCCGCGCATGGGACCCAACAAGCGCGAACTCTACGCCGGATCGGTGCAAAAAGAGGGCGATGCCTTTGTCGTCACCGTGAATGACCGGGTGACGCGGGCCACCGCCGTGCAGCCCGCACTTGGCTTTACCGATGATTTTCTCAACGCGGGCCTGCTCGGCTCGGATCAGATCAGCCCCGGCGACACGCTGGGTCTCACGATCTGGGAAAACGTCGATGACGGGCTTCTGGCGGGGGCCACGTCGAACCAGACCATTCTCGAGGAAGTGCAGGTTGACGGATCGGGCTTTATCTTCGTGCCCTATGCCGGTCGCATTAAGGCTGCGGGCAACACGCCCGAAGGCGTGCGCCGCGTGATCACCGAGCGGCTCGAACAGCAAACCCCCGATCCACAGGTCGAGGTGCGCCGCGTGGCGGGCAACGGCTCGACCGTGTCGATCAGCGGCGCGGTCGGCGGCCAGGGCGTCTATCCGATCGAGGCCCCGACACGCCGCCTTTCGGCGATGATCTCTGCGGCGGGCGGCATCGCAATTGCCCCGGAAGTGGCGCAAATCACCGTCATTCGCGGAGACAAGCAGGCCAAGGTCTGGTTTCAGGACATGTTCAAATATCCGCAGTTCGACATTCCGTTGCGCGGCGGCGACCGTGTCCTTGTCGAGGCCGATACCCGCTCCTACACCGCGCTCGGCGCAACCGGCACACAGGCGCGCGTGACCTTCGAGACGCAGACCCTCTCGGCGCTCGAAGGGATTGCGCAGGTCGGCGGTCTGAGCGTCGCGGCGGCCGACCCCACCGGCGTTTTCGTGCTTCGCAACGAGCCTGCCGATATCGCCAACATGGTGCTCGGGCGCGATGATCTCCAGGGCGCGCAGCGCATGGTCTATGTGCTTGATCTCACCCAGCCCAACGGCATGTTCATTGCGCGCGATTTCGCGCTGCGCGACAATGACACGATCTACGTGACCGAAGCACCGTTCGCCCAATGGGGCAAGGTGATCTCGGCGCTGACCGGCACGCTCGGCGCGGTCGGCTCGGTCTCGACCGCCTCGGCGACCCTCTCCGGGGACTTTTGACGGCAATGCCAGTGCCTGAACCCGCCGGGACCATCTCCCGGCGGGTTTTCCATTTCAACGGCGGGTTTCTCTGGCAGCGGCGTTTGCGTCGCATCCTCGCGCTTGCGGGATATGATCTGCGGCTCGGCTGGCCCAAGGGCGATGACCTCGTGGCCGTCTGGGGCCGCTCGCCCTACGCCCTGCGCGGCGAGACGGTCGCGGCACGGACCGGCGCGGGTCTCCTGCGGATCGAGGACGCCTTTTTGCGCTCGGTCCTGCCGGGGCGCAGCGGCGCGCCGCCCCTCGGCCTGTTGATCGACCGGCAGGGCGTGCATTTCGACGCCTCCCACCCGTCCGACCTTGAAGAGATCCTCGCCCGCCACCCGCTTGACGAAACCCCGCTTCTGGACCGCGCGCGCGGCGCCATGGCGCGGCTGCGAGAGGCGCACCTGTCCAAGTATTCCGGCACCGATCCCGATCTGCCCTGCCCCGCGCCGGGATATGTGCTGGTGATCGACCAGACGCGCGGCGATGCCTCGGTGCGCCATGGTGGTGCGGAGGCTGCCACCTTCCGCGACATGCTTGTCTCGGCGCAGGTAGAACACCCGCACGCCCCCATCCTGATCAAGACCCACCCGGAGACCGCGCAGGGCCATCGCGCCGGTCATTTCAGCGCGGTGGATGCCTCTGACCGTGTGCGCCTTCTTGCCGATCCGGTGAGCCCCTGGCACCTGCTGGAAGGGGCCATCGCGGTCTATACCGTCTCGTCGCAAATGGGGTTCGAGGCCATTCTCGCAGGCCACCGCCCGCATGTGTTCGGCCAGCCCTTCTATGCCGGCTGGGGCCTCACGGAGGATCGCCACCCCGCCCCGCTGCCCCGGCGCGGGCGCCCGCTCACCCGCGCGCAGCTTTTTGCCGGGGCAATGATCCTCTACCCGAAATGGTATGATCCCTGTCGGGACCGTCTGTGCGATCTGGAAACCGCGCTCGGCACCTTCGAGGCCGAGACCCGCGCCTGGCGCGAGGATTGCCGGGGCTGGAACGCCTGCGGGATGCGCCTTTGGAAGCGCGCGCCGATGCAGGGCTTTTTCGGGCGCTACCGCCGCGTGATATTTGACCGGGCCGCGCCAGAGCGTCCTGCGATGATCTGGGCCTCCGCGCAGATGCCATTTCCCGAGGGCGCGGTGCGTGTCGAGGACGGGTTCCTGCGCTCGCGGGGCCTTGGTGCGGACCTCGTGCCGCCCTTGTCACTCGTGCTGGACGATCTCGGCATCTATTACGACCCGACCCGCGAAAGCCGCCTTGAACGCCTGATCGCCGCGCGCACGCGGCTGCGCCCCGATCAGGCGGCGCGCGCCGAGGCGCTGATCGCCTTGCTCATCCGCCACGCCTTGAGCAAATACAATCTCGGCGCGCCCGCCCCCGATCTGCCGCAGGGCCACCGCATCCTTGTGCCCGGTCAGGTCGAGGACGATGCCTCGATCCGGCTCGGCGCGGGAGACACGGCCACCAATCTCGACCTGATCCGCAAGGTGCGCGCGACCAATCCCGGTGCCGTGATCCTCTACAAGCCCCACCCGGATGTAGAGGCAGGGCTGCGCCCCGGCGCAATTCCCCCCGAGACGCTTGCCGCTCTGGTGGATGCGGTCCTGCCCGGCACCAATCCCGCGACACTTCTGCCGCTGGTCGATGAGGTCTGGACCATGACCTCTCTGATGGGGTTCGAGGCGCTGTTGCGTGGCGTGCGCGTGACCACCACCGGCGCGCCGTTCTACGCGGGCTGGGGCCTGACCCGCGATCTGGGCACGGTCCCCGCCCGCCGCACCGCCCGCCCTGGCCTTGCGGGCCTCGTTCACGCCACGCTCATCGACTATCCGCGCTACCGCGATCCCGCCTCCGGCCTGCCCTGCCCGGTCGAGGTGGTGGCCGAGCGTCTCGCCCATGGCCCGCTGCCGCGTCCAGGCCCCGCCAACCGGATGCTGGCCAAGCTTCAAGGCGCACTCGCCACCCATGCCCGGCTCTGGCGCTGAACGGGTTTCATCGTTCCTTAAATACTCGAGTCCATGATTGCCACGCAGGCTTAGTGCAGGTTGTGCTGCGCGCCGGTGCCCTCTTCATCCATCAACCCGCGCCCGGTGGCGAAACGGTCGAGGCGAAAGCGTGTGGCGACCGGGTGCGGGCGGTCGGTGGCAATGAGATGCGCGGTCACGTCGCCCGAACCGGGCACCGCCTTGAACCCGCCATAGCACCAGCCGCAATTGAGATAGAGCCCGCCAACATGGGTGCGGTCGATGATCGGAGAGCCGTCCGGCGACATGTCCATGATCCCGCCCCAACTGCGCAAAAGCTGCGCGTTGCCGATCATCGGCATCAGCGCGAGACCCGCCTCCATGACATGCTCGGCCATGGGCAGGTTGCCGCGCGCGGCGTAGGAGGCGTAGAAATCCAGATCGCCGCCAAAGACCAGCCCGCCCTTGTCGGACTGGCTGATATAGAAATGCCCCATGCCGAAGGTCACGACATGATCGAGGCAGGGCTTCAGCCCCTCCGTCACGAAGGCCTGGAGCACATGGCTCTCGATCGGCAGGCGCATCCCGGCCATCGCCGCCACCTGCCCCGAGCGGCCCGCGACGATCATCGCCACCTTGCCTGCCCGAATGCCCCCGCGCGTGGTCTGCACGCCGGTGACGCGGCCGCCCTCGATGTCGATGCCCGTCACCTCGCAGTTCTGGATGAGGTCAACGCCCCGCGCGCTTGCCCCCCGCGCATAGCCCCAGGCCACCGCATCATGGCGCGCCGTGCCTGCGCGGCGCTGTAACAACCCGCCGTAGATCGGAAAGCGGGCGGTGTCGAAATCGAGGAACGGCACCATCCGGCGCACGCCCTCGCGGTCAAGCAGTTCGGCATCGTCGCCCTGATTGCGCATCGCGTTGCCGCGCCGGGCGAACGCGTCGCGCTGACCGTCGGAATGGCACAGGTTGAGCACGCCGCGCTGGCTCATCATCGCGTTGTAATTCAGCTCCTGCTCCAACCCCTCCCAGAGCCGCAGTGAATGGCTGTAAAACTCCGAATTGCCCGGCAACCCGTAATTGGCACGCACGATGGTTGTGTTTCGCCCCACATTGCCGCCGCCAAGATAGCCCTTTTCCAGCACCGCCACATTGGTGATCCCGTGCCGCGCGGCCAGGTAATAGGCGGTGGCGAGGCCATGCCCGCCGCCGCCGATGATCACCACGTCATAGCTGTCCTTTGGCGTCGCATCGCGCCAATGCGCCTGCCAGCCGCGATTGCCGGTCAGCCCTTCCGTCAAGATACGCAGCGCCGAGAACCGCATGATGCCTCCGTGCCAAAGCGGGTCCTGCCCGCGTCATAGCAAGGGCAGGGCCACGGCCCCGCCCCTGTTCACGCCATTTTCAGGCCAATGCGCGACGCGGCCCCGTCAGAGCCCCATCGCGCGATAGCTCGACGCCACGCGCGCGATCGACACGAGATAGGCCGCCGTACGCAGATCGGTCACATCCTCGCGCCCGTGCCAGATCTCGCGCATCGCCTGATAGGCCGTGCGCATCGTGTCATCGAGCCCCGAGCGCACCAGTTCCAGCTCGCCCGCGCCACGCAGGTATTTCTGCTTGAAATCGGGCGAGATCTCCCAGGCGTCGCCGATACCGCGATTGAGCCGTTCAAGCTCGGTCACGATAAGCTGGTGGCGGGACTCTTCCTGCCGCCGCCCGATCCGGCCAAAGCGGATATGGCTGAGGTTCTTGACCCATTCGAAATAGGACACCGTCACACCGCCTGCATTGGCAAACATGTCGGGAATGATCACCGTGCCCTTCTGGCGCAGGATCTCGTCGGCACCCGCCGTGATCGGCCCGTTGGCGGCTTCGATGATCAACGGTGCCTCGATGCGCGCGGCGTTTTCCAGATGGATGACCCCTTCCAGCGCGGCGGGCACGAGGATGTCGCACGCGTGCTCGAGGACCTTGGCCCCGTCGGGGACATATTTTCCGTCCGGGTAGCCATCGACGCCGCCATGGCGCGCGATCCAGTTGCGCACCGCCTCCACGTCGAGCCCGTCATCAGAGAGAAGCGCGCCGTCGCGCTCGATGATCGCGGTGATCTTGCAGCCGTCCTCTTCCGACAGGAACTTGGCCGCGTGATAGCCCACATTGCCAAGACCCTGCACGATCACCCGCTTGCCGTCGAGCGTTCCCGAAAGGCCCGCGGCCGCGATATCCTCGGGATGGCGGAAAAACTCCTGAAGCGCGTATTGCACACCGCGACCGGTGGCCTCGGTGCGGCCCTGGATGCCGCCGCCATTGACCGGCTTGCCGGTCACGCAGGCACGATAGTTGATGTCGGTCGTGGCCATGCGCTTGTATTGATCGGCGATCCAGGCCATCTCGCGCTCTCCCGTGCCCATGTCGGGGGCGGGCACGTTCTGGGCCGGGTGGATCAGGTCGCGCTTGATCAGCTCATAGGCGAAACGGCGGGTGATCTGTTCAAGCTCGTGCTCTTCCCACGCGCGCGGATCGATCCGCAAGCCGCCCTTGGAGCCGCCGAACGGCACCTCGACCAGCGCGCACTTGTAGGTCATCAGCGCGGCCAGCGCCTCGACCTCGTCCTGATGGACGGCCATGGCATAGCGGATACCGCCCTTGACGGGCTCCATATGCTCGGAATGGACGCTGCGATAGCCGGTGAAGGTGTGGATCTGGCCGCGCAGCCGCACGCCGAAGCGCACCGTGTAGGTGGCGTTGCAGACGCGGATCTTTTCCTCGAGCCCCGGCGGCAGATCCATCAACGCCACCGCGCGGTTGAACATCAGATCGACGCTTTCGCGGAATGTCGGCTCTTGTCTGGTGGTCATGGTTGCCCCTCTCTGCTGTGGCGGGCCGATGTAAATCGACCCTTGTCCGCCTTTGCGATGGTTAAGGGATGACGGCCGCATGTCGAGTCGAAAATCCGGAAACTTTGGCGGATGACCCGGTCGAAAGGGCGTTTCGGCCGTCCTGGCCTACCGGGTTCGTCCACGGTCCGGAAACAATCCAGACCATGGTATTCAATTGTATTTACAAATGGTTAACTTTTACCCTGCGGCACATGGCGGCCATAATTTGACCACATTTGAAGACGAAAAAACCCGTTGGAAAAGCGGGCGCGCTTGGGGCGGCGTGCGGGCTTATTTGGTGAGAAGGTATCGAGATGCGTTTGCCTGAAGAATCCCAAGCAGCGGTCGTTGCGACCACCGTTCATAATGTGACACCCGCAGTCCGCCGCCGGAACCGGCACCGCGTCCTGCGACAAGAGGACGGGTCCGCCACCCTGTTCGGCCTGTTCATTTTCGTTGTCATGCTGATGATGGGGGGGCTCGCGCTTGATACGATGCGCCACGAATCCACCCGCGCCGGGTTGCAGACCACGCTTGACCGCGCGGTGCTTGCCGCCGCCACGGCGCGCACCGAAACCGAGGCGCGCGACATCATCGAGGATTATTTCGCCAAGGCCGGCAAGTCGGATTTCCTAAAGGCGGAGCTGGATGACGACATCACGGTGAGCCTGAACAGCGCGAGCATCACCGCCCGCGCCGGCGGCACGATCGAGACATTCCTGATGCGGCTCAACGGCGTCGATACGATGAATGTCGGCGGCATTTCAACCGCCGAGGTGCACATCCCCAAACTCGAGGTTGTGCTTGTCCTCGACGTCTCCGGGTCGATGGCCTCGAACAACAAGATCGGCAACCTGCAAGACGCGGCCAAGGAATTCGTGACGACCGTGCTTGGTCAGTCCACGCCGGGCAATACCGTCATCTCCATCGTGCCCTTCAGCTTTTCAGTCAGCCCGGCACAGTCGATCTTCAACGCGCTCGCGGTGGACGAGACCCACGACTATTCCACGTGCCTCGAGTTCAAGGACAACGACTACACGCATGCCACGCTGACCAGCGGGTCGTCCGCGTTCAGCAACGGTATTCCCGTCAACCAGATGATCTATACGTCGGTCTACGGTGATTTCGACGATCTCAACCAAAGCTGGCGTTCATGCTACAACAACGACTACATGCGCATCCTGCCCTACTCGACAAGCGAGGCCGCGCTGCACGCCAAGATCGACGCGCTTCAGCCCGATGGCAACACGTCGGGCAATGAAGGGATGAACTGGGGCGCGGCGCTGCTGGATCCAACCTTCCGTCAGGTGACAAGCGCCATGATCGCGGCCAATGACCTCGATGCCGAACGTGCCAATGTGCCCGCAGATTACACTGATGGCGAAACCCTCAAGGTCATCGTCTTCATGGGGGACGGCGCAAACACGACGTCCTATTTCTTTAACCGCTCAAACCCGAAATTCCGCGGCAAGCATTCTGATCTCTACGAGGTCAAGTATCAGCAGCGAGAGTTCAAATACGCCTACCGCGTGAAGAACGTGGATGATCGCCGCTATGGCAGCGACGGGCTGTCGCGGTGCGGCAATAAAAACTGGGTCTGCATCTATGAGGCCAGCGGCCCGGAGGAATCCGTCTATTACCTCTACAGGCAGAATAACAATACGTATTACGCAATCGAGGATGAAGCCTATATCTCGGCTTCGGCATTCAATAACCTGCCCAACACGCTTGATGGCTATGTCAGCACCACCCAGCATGACTGGGAAATTGCCTGGGGCCTTATGTCACCGGATTTTCATCGCCGCATCACCGGATCAAACGCCGCGTGGAACGATTACATCGGGTCGGAATACGTGGACGGCAACAAGAAAAATATCCTTATGCAAAACGTCTGCACCGCCACCAAACGCGAGGGTGTGGTTGTCTATTCCATCGGCTTCGAGGTGCCTAATGGTGGCACTGCCGAGCGTGAACTGATCAAATGCGCCACCACCGACGGCCACTACTATCGCGCCAGCGGAACGAGCATTTCCTCGGCGTTCAGCTCCATCGCCGCCAACGTCAAGACCCTGAGGCTGACCCAATGATGCTCTGCATTGCCCGCAAACTGCGCCGGATCGCGCGCAGAGAGGACGGCACGGCGACGCTGGAATTTGTCCTGGTGGCCCCGTTCCTCGTCAGTTTCATCATCTTCTCGGTGGAACTGGGTATCGTGACCATGCAATCGGCGATGCTGGAACGCGGGCTGGACATCACCGTACGCGACATTCGCCTTGGCACCGGCACGGCGCCGCAGCACGATGACATCAAGGACAGCATCTGCGACAACTCCTTCGTGATCGCGAACTGCCGCGAAAAGCTGCGCCTGGAGATGGTTCCGACCGATCTGCGCAACCCCACCGCGCTGGACCCGACCCCGGATTGCACCGACGTGGAAGAGCCCGCAAAACCCCTGCGTGCCTTCATTCCGGGCGGGCAGAACCAGCTCATGCTGCTGCGGGCCTGCCTCAAATACGAACCCATCTTCCCCGATAGCATGCTGGGAAGCGCCTTGATCAGGGACACAAACGGCGAAGTCGCCTTTGTCTCCATGTCCGCCTTCGTGCAGGAGCCGATCTGATGCTGATTGATCTTCACAAGCGCCTCGGACGCCTCCTGCGCCGCTTTCATCGGGAAGAGCGCGGCGTCGTCGCAGTTGAAACCGTGATCATCGCGCCGTTTCTGATCTCGGGCCTTCTGTTCGCGCTCGGGTTCTACGATTTCTTTCTTCAGCAGAACGTCCGCGACAAGGCGACCTACACCATGACCGACGCGCTGTCGCGCGAAACGGCTGTGATCGATGACACCTATATCGACAATCTCAAGGCCACGTTCGACTTGATCGCCGGCACCCGCAGCCCCACGCAGATGCGGGTTTCGGTGATTCGCTTTCACAAGACGAACAACAACAACGACTGGTTCGAACTCCGCTGGAGCGAGGTGCGCGGCAGCGGGGGGTTGTCCCCTCTCACGCAGGCGGACATGGTCGCTGAGGCGGCGCGTCTGCCGCTCATGGTTGGCGGTCAGGACCTCATTGTTGTCGAGACGAGCGGGCGGCATGTCCCGATCATTGCCGGCAGCGTGATCGACAATATCGCGCTCGACACGCGCATGTTCATGACGCCGCGCTTTGCCTCGCAGCTTTGTTTCACCGGGGTTTGCGTGCCCTCCACCAGCTGAGCGCTTCAGCCCTCGCGCGCGTCGATCCGCGCCTGAATGACCTCGGCCATGTATTTGGACGGGGTCCCCGGCGTGACACCGCCCACACCCACCCGGCGCCCGATCCGCCACCAGAGGCCCGGCTCCCAGACAAAGGGACCCTTGCTGCGCAGCGTGATCATGAACCCGTTGGACGGCTTGAAGGCGAACACGCCGCGATCCACCGACACGATCTCATCCATGGGCGCCAGGATGCGTCCATCGGTCGATCGCAGCCCCGCAGCGGTCAGTTCCAGCCGTTCGGCCGTCGCGTGCCACATACGGTATGCGCACCACAGCGCGACCGACCCGAGCGCCACCTGAAACACCTGCCAGCCAAGGCCGGGCGAAAGTGCTGCCGCCATGTAGAGCATGATCGCGCCGAGCGCCGCCAGCGAGCCGACCCCGATCATCCGCCGCCCCGGCGACGCACCCAGCACTGCCTCGATCCGCCCTTGCGTCACCGCTCTCTCCCTCATCCGCCCCGGCTTGCACACCGGCGCACAGCGCCTCTTGCGCGCGCGAACAAAGCTGCCCCTGCCCGCGCCGCGCGCCTTTCCCTATATCGTGGGGAAAGGAGAGTGACCATGTCCATAAGACCCGTTCTCGAGACTCGCGCCGCCACCCCCACGATGGAGGGGGCGGGCGTGCACCTGCACCGCGCCTTCGGCTTTCACGACCCCTCCGAGCTTGATCCATTCCTGCTCTTCGACGATTTCCGCAACGACGATCCGGCGCGCTATGCCAAGGGCTTTCCGTGGCATCCCCATCGCGGGATCGAGACCATCACCTATGTTCTTGCAGGCGAGGTCGATCACGGCGACAGCCTTGGCAATACCGGCGTGCTCGGCGCGGGCGATGTGCAGTGGATGACCGCCGGATCGGGCATCCTGCATCAGGAAATGCCGCGCGGCGACGCGCAGGGGCGGCTGCACGGGTTTCAGCTCTGGGCCAACCTGCCCGCGGCGCAAAAGATGTGTGCACCGCGCTATCAGGACGTGCAGGCCGCTGACATCCCGGAGGTGACAGACGATGACGGCACCCGCGCGCGCGTCATCACCGGCAGTTTCTGGGGCGCCCACGGTCCGGTCGATGGCATCGCCGCCGATCCGCAATATCTGGATATCTCGGTGCCGCCGGGGCGGCGCAAGGTGTTCAAGGTTGACACCTACCGGCGCAGCTTTGCCTATATCTTCGCGGGCAGCGGGCGCTTTGTCGATGCCTCCGCGCCGACCGGCGTGCTGCTGGAAAAGGAGGTGGCGGGCCGCGAGGTTCATCTGCGCGACCCCTCGGGCGACCGCACGCTGGTGCGGTTCGGCACCGGCGACGAGATCACCGTTGAAGCCGGCCCCGAGGGCATCCGCTTTCTGCTCGTGTCGGGCGCGCCGCTTGCAGAACCGGTGGCCTGGCACGGCCCCATCGTGATGAACACGCAGGAAGAATTGCGCCAGGCCATGCGCGATCTGCGCAACGGCACCTTCATTCGCGGTTAAGACAAGGGGACGGGGTGCGCCCGCCCCCCGTCAGCCAAGTGCATCGGAGCACCGCTTGCAGGTGCCGGGATGCCTGTGCGTGCCCACATCGGGCAGGATCTTCCAGCAGCGCCCGCATTTCGCCCCCTCGGCGCGCTCGAACACCACGCCGACCGTGTCCAGCTCGGGCAGGCGGAACGCCTCTGGCGGGCGGGGATCGGCACTCAGGGTCAGGTCCGAGGTGATGCAGATATCCGCGAAATCAACCGATTTCAGCGCCGCGAGCATCTCGGGATCGCGCACATGCACGATGGGGGCCGCCTCGAGGCTCGCCCCGATCACCTTGTCGCTGCGCTGCACCTCGAGCGCCGCCGTCACCGCCCGCCGCGCCGCCCGCACCATCGCCCATTTCGCCGCCAGCGGCTCGTCGAGCCAGTCGGCCGGTGTCTCGGGCATGTCGTGCAGGTGCACGCTGTCGCCGTCACCGGGGAACCGCGAAAGCCACACATCCTCCATCGTGAAGACCAGCACCGGAGCGAGCCATGTCGTCAGCCGGTGAAACACCAGGTCCATCACCGTGCGCGCGGCCCGGCGCCGCGCCGTGTCGCCATCGCAATAAAGCGCGTCCTTGCGGATATCGAAGTAGAAGGCCGAGAGATCCAGCGTGCAGAAATTGAAGATCTGCTGGAACACCCCCTGGAAATCATAGGCCGCATAGCCGGTGCGCACCTTGTGATCCAGTTCCGCCAGCCGGTGCAGCACCCACCGCTCCAGCTCCGGCATCTCCGAAGGCTCCACGCGATCAGCTTCACTGAAGTGCGACAGCGCCCCCAGCATGAAGCGCATCGTGTTGCGCAAGCGGCGATAGCCATCCGCCACACCCTTGAGAATTTCCGGCCCGATCCGCAGATCGGCGGTGTAATCCGCCTGCGCCACCCAAAGCCGCAGGATATCGGCCCCGTATTGCTTGACCACCTCCTCGGGCGCCACGGTATTGCCGAGCGATTTGGACATCTTGTTGCCCTTCTCGTCGAGCGTGAACCCGTGGGTGAGCACCCCGCGATAGGGCGCGTGCCCGATGGTGCCGCAGGCCTGCAACATCGAGGAATGGAACCAGCCGCGATGCTGATCGGTGCCTTCGAGGTAAAGATCGGCGATGCCGTCCTCGGAGCCATCCGCCCGATCGCGCAACACGAAGGCATGGGTGGAGCCGGAATCGAACCACACATCGAGAATGTCATCGACCTTGCGCCACTCGTCAGGCTTCACGATGCCGCTCAGGAAGCGCTCCTTGGCGCCCTCCTTATACCAGGCATCCGCTCCCTCTTGCTCGAACGCCTCCAGAATTCTGGCATTCACCTCGGTATTTCGCAAAAGGTAGTCCGGATCCGTCGGTTGCGCCCCAGTCTTCACAAAACAGGTGAGCGGCACACCCCAGGCGCGTTGACGCGAGAGCACCCAGTCGGGCCGCGCCTCGATCATGGAATAAAGCCGGTTGCGCCCGGTCTTGGGCGTCCATGTCACCAACTCGTCGATGGAGCGCAGCGCGCGTTGCCGGATCGTCGTGCCATAGTCGTCCTGCCCGTCGCCCACGGGCCTGTCGATCGCCGCGAACCACTGCGGCGTGTTGCGATAGATGACCGGCGCCTTGGAGCGCCAGCTATGCGGGTAAGAGTGCTTGATCTTGCCGCGCGCGAGAAGCCCGCCCACCTCGATCAGCTTGTCGATGACGGCCTTGTTGGCATTGCCCTCGCGGCCCTTGCGATCAAGGATGAACTTGCCGCCGAAAAACGGCAGATCGGGCCGGAAAGACCCGTCATCGAGCACGTTATAAGTGATCACCTGATCGAGCATGCCAAGATCGCGGTAAAGCTCGTATTCCTCCATCCCGTGGCTCGGCGCGCAATGGACAAACCCGGTGCCTTCCTCGTCGGTGACGAAATCGGCGGCGCGGAAATCGCGCAGGTCGTCCCATTCGCCATTTGCCCCTTCGGCGTGGGCCAGGGGGTGCAGCAGCGACAGCCCCGCCAGTTCCTGGGCGCTTACATCACGCAGGCGGCGATACATGCCGTCCGACAGCCGCGCGCGCGTCATCACATCCCCGGCGCGGTTGTCGGCAAGGATGAATTTCTCCCCCACCGCCGCCCAGCACTCGCCCGGCACCGCAGTCACTTCATAGAGGCCATAGGAAATCCCCTCGCCATAAACCACGGCCTTGTTGGACGGCATGGTCCAGGGGGTAGTCGTCCAGATAACGACAGACGTGTCGTCGAAGTCAGAATTTGGTGCTGCACCCGGATTGATATCCACCAGCGGTCCGCCGACAACCTTAAACTTCACCCAAACCGTAAAGCTTTCCTTGTCGTGATACTCCACCTCCGCCTCGGCCAGGGCGGTTTTCTCTACCGGCGACCACATCACCGGCTTTGACCCCTGATAGAGCACGCCGGTCATCAGGAACTTCTGGAATTCCTCCGCGATGATCCGCTCGGCGCGGTAATCCATCGTCAGATAGGGCCGATCCCAACAGCCGGTGATCCCCAGCCGCTTGAATTCCTCGCGCTGGATGTCGATCCAGCCCTCGGCGAATTTGCGGCATTCCTGACGGAAATCGACGATATCGACCTCATCCTTGTTGCGGCCTTTGGCGCGGTATTGCTCTTCGATCTTCCATTCGATCGGCAGGCCGTGACAATCCCAGCCGGGGATATAGCGCGCATCGCGCCCCATCATCTGCTGCGAGCGCACCACCATGTCCTTGAGGATCTTGTTGAGCGCGTGACCGATATGCAGATGGCCGTTGGCGTAGGGCGGGCCGTCATGCAGGGTAAAGGGAACCCGCCCGGAAGCATTCTCCCGCAGCTTTTCATACACCCCTATCCGCGCCCAGCGCGCCAGCCAGTCAGGCTCGCGCGCGGGCAATCCGGCGCGCATCGGGAAATCGGTTTCGGGCAGGTTGAGCGTGTCCTTGTAGTCGGGCAGGTCGGCGCACATGGGGGCGTCCTTCGTCAGGTCTGGGGATTTTGCGATGAGAGGCGGCGCGATGGCTCAAACGCCTTGTCCCGGCGGCTCGATCTGGTCAGAGCGCCGGGCATGTAATTCGAATGATGATCGCGGCATCAAGCGTCATGGGCGGCCTTATAGGCGCGCACCCGGCAGCCGTCCAGAGGGCGCGGACCCCCGCTTTCTTGAAAAGAAAGCGGTCCGAAATCTTTTGAAGATTTCGGGCGCGGCCCTCATGCGGCGGGACGCCCTCTTGCATGTGCGCGGGCGCTGTCGCATCTCAGGGCCATGAGCACCGCCCTGCCCCCGCGCTTCCCCGTCACCCGCGCAGAGATCGCGCGCGTGGTCGCGGCCTTCTACGCCGCAGTGCGGGATCATCCCGGCCTCGGGCCGGTTTTTGCCGTGCATGTCACCGACTGGCCCGCGCATGAGGCGAAGATCACCGATTTCTGGGCCAATGCCATCCTGCACGAGCGCTGCTATGACGGCGCGCCGATGGAGGCGCATGTCAAGGCGCGCAACGTGCAGCCGGGCATGTTCTCGACCTGGCTCGCGCTTTTCGATGCCACACTTGCTCGCGAACTCTCCCCCGATCAGGCCGCCGCCTGGTCGGCGCTGGCGCATCGCATCGGGCGCAGCTTGCGCGCGGGCGTGGTGGATCGCAGCACCCATCCGGGCGGCGTGCCGAAGCTGCGGTAACTCACCCCGCGCCCACCCCCATGCCCAGCGCGATGATCAGAGCGCAGGCCAGCAGCGGGCCGATCACGGCGACCATAAAAATGTCGCCATAGGCCTGCCGGTGCGTCATCCCGCAAATGCCCAGCAACGTGATCACCGCGCCATTATGCGGCAGGGTGTCGAGGCCCCCGGTCGCGACCGCCACCACCCGGTGCAGAAGCGCCGGATCGACGCCTTGCTCCGCCGCCTCGGCCAGCATCGAGAGCCCCAGCGCATCGAGCGCGATCGACATGCCGCCCGAGGCCGAGCCGGTGATCCCCGCCAGCGCGCTCGACGACAGCGCGGCCGAGACCAGCACATGACCGCCCGACAGCCCGTCAAGGCTTGCCCGCAATACCTCGAACCCCGGCAAGGTGGCGATCACCGCGCCAAAGCCCACCAGGCTCGCGGTATTGAAAAGCGGCAGGAGCGCGGACTCGGCGCCCTTGTTGAGCGCCGCCACGACCTGAGGCGGGCGCGTGAAGAGAAGCGCCAGCGCCAGCGCCACTGTGAGCGCCGCGATCACCGACCACAGGCCCTTGACCCGCGCGAGTTCGGTCGCGCCATAAAGCGGGCGCGCCAGATAGCCGGTGTCGAGCGCGGGCAGGATGACCGCGCCCATGGCGAGCGTCACCACCGCCACCGACAGGATCGGCAGCGCCGCGCGCCAGAGCGGCAAAGTGCCTTGCGCCGCCTCGCCGTCGGGCTGCGCGGGGGCCTCTTCGCCCGCCAGCCAGTGCGCGCGCACCCGCAGCCAGACCATGCCGAACCCCAGCATGACAAGCGCCGCGACGATCCCCAGAACCGGCGCCGCAAAAGGCGTGGTGCCGAAGGTGGCCATCGGAATCGCGTTCTGGATCGAGGGCGTGCCGGGCAGCGCCGTCATGGTAAACGTGAAGGCCCCCAAAGCGATGGTCGCCGGGATCAGCCGCGCAGGCAGCCCCGTCTCGGCGAAGAGCGCGCGCGCCAGCGGCCAGGCGGCAAAGGCCACCACGAAAAGCGACACGCCGCCATAGGTCAGCACCGCGCAGGCCAGCACCAGCGCCAGAATGGCATTGCCCGGCCCGAGCGCGCCCGCGATGGCCGTGGCGATGCGGCCCGCCGCGCCCGACACCTCCATCACCCGGCCGAACAGCGCACCCAACAGGAACAGCGGAAAGAAGGCCACCACGAAGCCCCCCGCCGCCTGCATGAAGACTTGCGTATAACCCGCCAGCACCGGCGCGCCCGACAGCGCCGCCGCAAGCGCCGCCAGAACCGGTGCCAACACCAGCACCGACACCCCCGCCCAGGCCCCCGCGATCAGGAGGCCAAGCGCCACAAGGATGAGAAGAACCGCCATGCCGCACCCCGCCATTTCTGCGACGCAGCATAGCGCGGCACGGCGCGGTTAGCCAGCTACGGCGTGGCCAGAACCGCCGAGACCGGCGCAAGCGCCACGCTTGCCGCGCGGTCCTGCAAGCCCCAGAGCAACAGCGCGCTGATCGTGTCGGGGCGCACGCGGCCCAGCATGATCACGCCTTCGTCCTGCTGGCCCGCGCGCATCGCCCCCTGATCGAGAAACCGCCGCACCGCGCCCGCATTCTGCCCCTGCCCGTCGATATCGCGGAACAGCGTGGCCGAGGGCACCCCCGCGCGCGCGATGAGTTTCTGCGCTGTGTTGAGGCCATTGGGCAGCATGACGATGCCGTGCCCCGTCTCGCTCAGGATCGGGGCAAGCTGCGCGCTCGCCTCGCGGCTGCCCTGAAGCCCGGTGCCCGTGCCCTCGATCACCGCCACCGCCTGCGGAGCCGCGGCAAGCCATGCCTGCATGGCGGTCTCGGTATCGGCGGCGGTTGCGTTCTCGGGCAGGTCCGCAGCGATGAGCACCTCGAAGCCCGCGGCGCGATAGCGCGCGGCGACCTCGGCCGCATCCGGGCGGCTGGCGGGAATGGCAAAGCTCAGCGGATAGGGAAATGCCTGCAATGCCTCCAGCCCGAGCATGCCCTGCCCCTCGTCGAGCAGAACGATGGCCATGAGCGGCCTGTCCCCGGGCGGCTCAAAGGCGACCGCGTTGCGACGCAAAGCGCCCTCGGACACTTCGGACCCGTCGGGGCCAGTCTCGGCGGTCTCGGCGGCGGTCTCGGGCTCTTCGGGGGCGTCGCCGATGCGCGGCAAGCGGCCCACGGTGACGCCCTCCGCGCGATTGCCAAGCGTGTCCGATGGCGCAAGGCGCGGCGACGCGGGCGCGGCCTCGGGCGCGGGCGCGCCCTCATCGGGGGCGACCGGCTCGATCACCGCTTGGCGCGTGTCAGGGGCGTCTTCGGCGGGCGGTGCCTGCGCGGCAACGCTGTCCTGACCCTCTTCGGCCTCGTCGGCGGGGGCCACAGGTTCGGTGATCTCGGTCTGCACGTCGGGGGCTGTTGCCGCCTCCCGCGCGGGCGCGCCCTGCCCGGTTTGCGGCGCAGGCACGGCAAGCCCGGCATCCGCCTCGCCCGGATCGGGCGCGGGCGGCTGTGCGGGCTCGGTCGAGATGACAAGCCGCGCCTCGCCCTCGGGCCGGACGGGGGCCGCCGCCTGTGGCGCGGGCAAAACCGGGCTGTCGCTGCCAACCTCGACACCGCCATCGGACGGCACGTCCTCGGGCGGTGCGGCAAGCGCACCCACCGCCCCGGTATCAGGCACGGCCACGGGCGCGGTGTCGGCCCCGGCAAGCGGGCTGAGATCGTCGCGGCCGGGGTCCTCGACACGCGGCGCGCCACCTTGCGCCGGGCCGTCGGTCACAGCCGGCAACGCCACTTCACGGTCTTCGCGCACCGCATCGAATCCCGAGCCGGGCGGCACCTCGACCGCGCGCGCCTCGGGTGCGGCCCCGCGCACCGCCGCCATGTCGGCCAGATCGCTGACCACCGATACCGTGCCCAGAACCAGACCCGATACGGCCAGCCCCGCCACCATTCCCGCCAATGCCCCGCGTATCACTGCCCAGCCCCCATGGTCTCTGCCCGTTTGCATCATTCCGCCCTAGCGCCCCTTGACGGTGCCGCGCAAGCCTGAACAAGTATACTCCGACCGGCCCCGAGGCCAACAGCCCCCTTGACCGAAGGACAGGCACAGATGTTGCTCTTGATCGACAATTACGACAGTTTCACCTACAATCTCGTGCATTACGTGGGCGAATTGGGCGCCGAGACCCGCGTCATCCGCAACGATGCGCTTGATGTGCAGGCGGCCATGGCGCTACGGCCTGCCGGTATTCTGTTGTCCCCGGGGCCGTGCGACCCCGATCAGGCGGGCATCTGCCTGCCGCTGACCCTGGCCGCAGCAGAGGCCGGCATTCCGCTTCTGGGGGTTTGTCTGGGACATCAGACCATCGGGCAGGCCTTCGGCGGGCGGGTCGTGCGCCATTCCGAGATCGTGCATGGCAA
Source organism: Alphaproteobacteria bacterium HGW-Alphaproteobacteria-1 (assembly GCA_002842985.1). Classification (GTDB taxonomy): domain Bacteria; phylum Pseudomonadota; class Alphaproteobacteria; order Rhodobacterales; family Rhodobacteraceae; genus Roseovarius. The sequence goes on along the minus strand of PHEQ01000018.1, from coordinate 74,894 downwards.
GATGGGCGTGATCCATCATACCGGCCAAAGCGTGTTCGAGGGCCTGCCATCACCCTTCGAGGCGACGCGCTATCATTCCCTTGTGGTGGAGCGCGAGAGCCTGCCCGATTGCCTGGAGATTACCGCAGAACTGGCCGATGGAACGATCATGGGCCTGCGCCACCGCGAGCACGAAATCCACGGCGTGCAATTTCACCCCGAATCCATCGCATCGCAGCACGGTCATGCGCTCTTGCGGAATTTCCTCACCCGCATGAAGGTGCCCGCATGAGCGATATCCGCGCCCTCATCGGCACCGCCGCCGACCGCGCGCTGACCCGCCCCGAGGCGGAGGCCGCGTTCGAAATCCTGTTTGCCGGAGAGGCCACGCCCGCACAAACGGGGGGCTTTCTCATGGCGCTGCGCACGCGCGGCGAGACGGTGGACGAATACGCCGCCGCCGCCACCGTGATGCGCGCCAGGTGCCACAAGGTGCGCGCACCCGAGGGCGCGATGGACATCGTCGGCACCGGCGGCGACGGCAAGGGCACGCTCAACATCTCGACCGCGACCGCGCTGGTGGTGGCGGGGGCGGGCGTGGTGGTGGCCAAGCATGGCAACCGCAACCTCTCGTCGAAATCCGGCGCGGCGGATGCGCTCGCGGCGCTTGGGGTCAAGGTCATGCTGGGGGCCGAGGCTGTGGAAAAGGTGCTGGCCGAGGTTGGCATCGCCTTCATGATGGCGCCCATGCATCACCCGGCGATGGCCCATGTCGGCCCGGTGCGCGCCGAGTTGGGCACGCGCACGATCTTCAATATCTTGGGGCCGCTGACCAATCCGGCGGGGGTCAAGCGGCAACTCACCGGCGCGTTCGCGCGCGAGCTGATCCGGCCCATGGCCGAGACGCTGGGGCAGTTGGGATCGGAACGCGCCTGGCTGGTGCATGGCAGCGACGGCACCGACGAGATGACGATCACCGGCGTCACCTGGCTGGCCGCGCTGGAGGAAGATGGCTCCATCCGCGAGGCCGAGCTGCACCCCGAGGATTTCGGCCTGCCGGTCCATCCGTTCGAGGCCATTGTCGGCGGGTCGCCCGAGCAGAATGCCGCCGCCCTCTCGGCTCTGCTGGACGGGGCAAAGGGGGCCTATCGCGACGCGGTTCTGCTCAATGCTGCCGCCGCGCTGACCGTGGCGGGGCGCGCGGGCGATCTGCGCGAGGGCGTGGCCATGGCCGCGGAAAGCATCGACAGCGGGGCCGCGCGCGCGCGGCTGACAGCTTTGGCGAAACTGACATCGGAGCCCATATGAGCACCCCGACCATTCTGGAACAGATCAAGACCTACAAGCTGGACGAGATCGAGGCCGCCCGCGCCGAGCGCCCGCTTGGCGAGGTCGAGGCGCTGGCGCACGAGGCCCCGGCGGTGCGCCCCTTCGCCGAGGCGTTGCTGAAGGCGTCGAAAACCGGCTACGGCCTGATTGCAGAGATCAAGAAGGCCAGCCCCTCGAAGGGCCTCATCCGGGCCGATTTCGACCCGCCCGCGCTGGCGCGCGCCTATGAGGCGGGTGGCGCGACCTGCCTTTCGGTGCTGACCGACGGGCCAAGCTTTCAGGGTGCGCCCGAATACCTGACCGAGGCGCGCGCCGCCTGTGACCTGCCGGTGTTGCGCAAGGATTTCATGTATGACCCCTATCAGGTCGCCGAGGCGCGCGCCTGGGGCGCCGATTGCATCCTCATCATCATGGCAAGCGTCTCGGACGCGCAGGCCGCCGAACTTGAAGCCGCGGCGACGGACTGGGGCATGGGCGCTCTTATCGAGGTGCATAACCGCGAGGAGCTCGACCGCGCAGGCGCTCTCAAATCAATGATGATCGGCATCAACAACCGCGATCTCAACACCTTCGAGACCTCGCTTGACACCACCCGCAACCTGTCGAAATTCGTGCCCCCCGAGCGCATGATCGTATCCGAAAGCGGGCTGGCCACGCCTGATGATCTGGCCGAGATGGCGCGTTATGGCGCGCGGGCGTTTCTCATCGGCGAGACGCTGATGCGCGCCGAGGACGTGGCTGCGGCAACGCGCGCGCTGCTGGCCAATCCGCTGACCGCCGGGGGGTTCTGAATGGCGGGGCTCAGCCATTTCGACGCAGGCGGCCACGCCCATATGGTCGATGTCTCGGACAAGCCCGTGACCGACCGCTTGGCCGTGGCCGAGGGCCATGTCCGCATGGCGCGCGCCACCTATGACATCATCGCCGAGGGGCGCGCCACGAAGGGCGACGTTCTCTCGGTCGCACGGCTGGCAGGGATCATGGGTGCGAAGAAAACGCCAGATCTCATCCCGCTCTGTCATCCGCTGCCTGTGACAAAGGTGGCGGTGGAACTGACCCTTGACCCGGACCTGCCCGGCGTGCGGATCGAGGCCACGGTGAAAACGGCGGGCCAGACCGGGGTGGAAATGGAGGCGCTGACAGCGGTCTCGGTCGCGGCGCTCACGGTCTATGACATGGCCAAGGCGGTGGACAAGGCGATGGAGATGGGCGGCATCCGGCTCCTTCTCAAGGATGGTGGCAAGTCAGGACGGTATGAAGCGCCATGATCTCGGTCGATGAGGCTTTGGCAGCACTTTTCGCGCTGGTCGATCCGCTGGAGGTGGAGGAGGTTCCGCTGGTCGAAGCGGCGGGGCGGGTGCTGGCGCGCGACGTGGCGGCGGGGCGCGATCAGCCGCCCTTTGACGCCTCGGCCATGGATGGCTACGCGGTGGCCGGAACCCCTGGCCCCGGCGCGGTGCTCTCGGTCATCGGCGAGGCGGCGGCGGGGCATGGCTTCGGGGGAAGCATTGCTCCGGGCGAGGCGGTGCGGATATTCACCGGCGCGCCGGTGCCCGAGGGCGCGACCCGCGTGATCATGCAAGAGGATGTGACCCGCGCGGGCGACCGCATCACGATTGGCGAAAATATCGGCTTTGGCGACAATATCCGCCCCATGGGCGGCGATTTCCGCAAAGGTGAGACGATCCCCGCACCGCGCCGCCTGCGCCCCGCCGATCTGGCATTGATGGCCTCGATGAACATCGCCCGCGCGCCCGTGTATCGCCGCCCCGAAGTGGCGATCATCGCCACCGGCGACGAATTGGTGATGCCCGGAGAGACCCCCGCCCCCGATCAGATCGTGGCCTCCAACGGGTTCGGCCTCAAGGCGCTGTTCGAGAGCCATGGCGCGGTGGCGCGGCTCTTGCCGATTGCGCGCGACACGCGCGCCTCGCTTGAGACCGTGCTCGGGCTGGCGACGGGCAATGACCTGATCGTGACGATTGGCGGGGCCTCGGTGGGCGATCACGATCTGGTGGCGCGGCTGGGGCCGGAGCTGGGGCTGGAGCGTGCCTTCTACAAGGTGGCCATGCGCCCCGGCAAGCCGTTGATGGCGGGCCGGATGGGCACGGCGGCGATGATCGGACTGCCGGGCAACCCGGTCTCGGCCATGGTCTGCGGGCAGGTCTTCATCGCGCCGATGCTGCACAAGATGCAGGGGCTGGGCGCCGCGCGCGCACCCCGCCTTACGGCGCGTCTGGCCGCGCCCCTGCCCGCCAATGGCCCGCGCGAGCATTACATGCGGGCGCGGCTTGGCCCCGAGGGGATCACCGCCGAGGACCGGCAGGACAGTTCGCTCCTGAGCATCCTTGCCCATGCCGACGCGCTTCTGGTGCGCCCGCCCCACGATCCCGCACGCGAGATGGGCGAGGCGGTGGAGTATCTGCCGATCTGACTATCCGGGGTCACATGGTCTCGCGTGGATGCGGCACCGGCCTGCCTCGTCCGGCAGGCGACATCAGCCATGTGATTGACGCAACGCCGATTTGCGCCTGCGCAGATGGCAGATTGCTGCGCCGCAGTATAAATATGATGCAAGCGCAGCGATCCAGGGAACGCCAAACCATGACATACTCATCCCATACCGGCCACAGTGCCGCGACATCTGTCGGCGTGGCGCAAATCGCAATTGCGCCGCTCCGGGCCATCCGGTTCTTTTTCCGGTCGATCATCAAGGCCAACCGCATGGTGCGCGATGTCGAGACGATGATGCGACTGAGCGATGAGACGCTCGCCGATATCGGCCTCACGCGCGACGAGATCATCCCCAGTGTCGCGCGCAAATACGGCCTGCGCGACACGATGTGAGCCATGCTGTCAGGGCCGCAAACGGCCCTGACCCCTGTCCCGGATCACGCGCCAGAACGCGCGTTCGCGTGCAACCGGGCATTGACGGTCTCCACTATATCCGCGAATGCGCCCGTCTCCACACCCTGCTGTTCCGCGATAAGCTTGACCAGCATATCGACCCGTTCGATGCGGTCAGCCCCGCCCTCGATGGCGCGGGCGGCAGAGGATGGCTTGAGCAACCCATTGGCGGCGTTCGCGTATTTCTGGAACGGCACCGCATCGGCCGCATCCGCGCCAAGCCGACGCACCACCTCGTCCACGGTGCTGTAAATCCGCTCTGACAGGGCAGGATCGCCATGCACGGCCTCCTTGATCGCGCGCGCGCCCTCGGGAAGCACGCAGCGGTAATTCCCGGTCAGCAACATGCTCCATTTCGCGAAGGGCACGAACAGCGAGTCGAAGACGCGCAGCTTGACCGGCACATCCTTGCCATCCACCGTGACCGCGTCAATCGCGCTCTCCAGATCGCGCAGGATGCGGGTGTGGGCCTCGTCCTCGAAGGGGGCGGCCTTGAAATTGGTGGGCAGGCCGACATGCAGCGTGTTGGGCCCCTCGTCGGGCACGCGGTAAGCCTGCGGATCGGGGCTGCACAGGGTGACGGTGCCGGGCCTGAACCCGGCCCAGGCCTTCGGACAGGTATAGGCGGCCTCGAGGCGCGAGGTGTCAAGCGCGTCGATCCGGCGCAGATAGGGCAGCGGCGGCATGTTCATGATCGACAGGCACGGCGTGCCCGCGGCGGCGATCCGGCCCAGCAGATCAACGATGGTGTCGGCGCAATATTGCGGTTCCGACATGGCCAGCGCCACCATATCGTAATCGGCGGGGTTCACGTCCTCGGGCGCGAGCGCGTTCAATGTGCCCGGCAGGTCATGCGAGCGGAACGACCGATGCTCCGCCTCATCCCGCAGCTTGATGCGCACATCCGTGCCCTCGGCGTTGATCAGGTCCGCCGTCGCCTGACGGCAGACCAGCGTCACATCCTGTCCCGCCATCAAGAGCTTGGTGCCGAGAAGCGAGCCATAGGAGGCGCCGAGGATTACGATGCGATAGGTCATGTTCGCCCTTTCCGGAGACGGTTGCAGGGTCTGCAACACAGGTTGACGCCCACTATACAGGAGCAGATTGATTCCTTTGCCAGATTACGTCCGTGCATATTCTGTAACCATTGTTTCGCCGTCAGCCAGCCGGGCACAGTCCGGTGTTTGGCGAAGAGACAAGGACAACCGTTTGGCTCTTCCTTTCACTTGACGAAGAGGCGAAATCTGCGATCCGCCTGCACCATGCCACAAGCTGCGCCTTTGACGATCCAAGCCGCTACGCGCCCATCGGTCTGACCTGTTTTGCCTGCCCGCTGCCACGAGTATATGCCCCTACTCCGCCACACTGGATCGGCGCGGGCGCAGATATTTCAGCGCCGGCAACAGGATCAGGATGATCGCAACCACCATGATCGGCATTGATATGGGCCGGGTAAAGAAGATCGACGGATCCCCCGACGACATCAAGAGGGACTGCCGCAGGGTCGGTTCGGCGATGGGACCAAGCACGATGGCCAGCACCGCAGGTGCGAGCGGATAGTCGAACTTGCGCAGGAAGAATGCCCCAAATCCAAAAACCAGGATCAGCCAGATATCGAACATGTCCTGCATCGCGGCATAGCCCCCCACCACGGACAGCACGAAAATCACCGGCGCAAGCACGGTGAACGGCATCCGAAGCATCCAGATGAACAGCGGGATAAACGACAGGTTGACCAGCAAGGCGAAGAAATTCGACACGTAGAAAGACCCGATCAGCCCCCAGACAAAATCCGGCTGATCGACAAACAGGCGCGGGCCGGGGGTCAGGCCCCAGATGACCATCCCGCCCAGCAAAATCGCCGTTGTGGGCGATCCGGGAATACCGAGCGTCAGCATCGGCAGCATGGACCCGGTCGAGGCCGAGTTGTTACCTGCCTCCGGCGCGGTCACGCCGCCGACATGTCCCTTGCCAAACTCATCGGGTCGCTTGGAAACCATCTTGGTGACCGCATAGGACATGAGCGAGGCGGGCGTCGCGCCGGCCGCAGGCAGCACACCCACGAAGAACCCCAGAAAAGACCCGATGGCCGTGCCTTTCCAGCCCTTTCTCACTGTCTCTCCCATATCCTCGATCACGCCCTTGACGGAAATATCCGCATCGGTCTTGCTGATCTCGCCTCTGGTGCTTTCGATCGTCCACAGCATCTCGCCGATGCCATAGACACCGATTGCCAGGACCAGAAAGCTGATGCCGCCAAGAAAGCCGGTAAGGTCGAACAGCAAGAGCCGCGGCGCGCCCGAGATCTGGTCGAAACCGACGGTGGCCAGAACAAGGCCGAAGCAGATCGAGAAGACCGTCTTGGCGATATCGTCACCGCCCAACCCCACGAAGGTCGCAAAAGCCAGCAGCATCAGCGCGAAAATCTCCGGTGGGCCGAAGCTGAGCGCGACTGCCGCGAGGATCGGTGCAAAGGCGGTGAAAAGGATGTTCGATACGGTGCCGCCCACGAAAGAGCCGATGGCCGCCGCGACCAGCGCAAGGCGCGCCTTGCCCATCAACGCAAGCGGTCGCCCGTCGAAGGTGGTGGCCACCGCTGTGGATGCGCCCGGAATGCCCAGCGTGATCGACGAAATGGCCCCGCCATACATCGCGCCATAATAGATCGCCGCGAGGAATATGATCGCCGAACCGGGCGGCACAAGAAATGTCACCGGTAGCAGGATCGCGACCCCGTTGACCGATCCCAGACCGGGCATTGCCCCGATAAAGAGGCCGACCGTCACCCCGACCAGGATCAGCAAAAGGTTCAGGGGTTGGATGGCGACCAGCATGCCGTCGCCCAGAAGGGATAGGATTTCCATGATTTCGTATCGCCCTTGTGTCAGCTATGTGTCAGCAAACCGGTGACTGGCTCAGTAGATGATATCGTAGAGGACATTGTAGACCGGGTCGGTAAAGCTCAGCCCCGTGGGCATGCTGATCTGCATCAGGCCCTCGAAGAAGAAAAACAGGCCGAGCGGGAACAGCACCACCATCGGCACGGTCAGCCGCCAACTGTGCTGACCAAGCAGCTTGAGATAATAGAGCAGGAAAATCGCGATGGCGCCGTACATCGAGACGATGTCTATGAGCGCTACAAAGCCGATGATCCCGCCCCCGACAAGCAGCAATGTCTTGACGCCGAAGCGGTCGAGGACGGGTTCCTCGGAGCGCGATTGTGGCGTTGCGCGGCGCACCCAGTTGAGCGCGATGAAGCCGGTGGAAATCAGCATCCCCGTCGCAAGCCAGAATGGCCAGAAACCACCCTGCGGACCGGTTCCGGTCGTGTAACCGATGCCGTTCGCAGACGCCTTGTACATCATGTAGATGGAAAGAAGGGCCAGTATGCCCGCAGTTACTATTTCTCCAACACGCATAGCCAGCCCTCCTTCGATTCAGCCGTTTCGCCTGATCACTTGCCCGCAAGAAGTTCCTTGTGGACCTGCATTTGAAGGTTCCAGTAGGCGCGTTGCTCTTCCGGGTTCATCCAAAGTGCGGACATGGCTTCGGTTTTGAGATAGTTCTGCCACTCTTCCGTGTTGAACACTTCGGTGAAGAGGTTCACGTAAAACGCGGCCGCCTCATCAGACATGCCCGGCGCGCCGACAATGGCCCGCTGATTGTAATAGCTGAAGTCGTGGCCCTTCTCCTTGAGCGCCGGAACGCCCGGATAGATGTCCATCTGCTCATCCGAAAAGACCAGGATAGGGCGCACATCACCGGACTCGTGGAAACCGCGTGCCTCGGATGGGTTGTTAACGGTCGCCATGATCTGCTTGCCCGCAAGCGCGGCGGCCACCGCGCCACCACCGTCGAACGGGATGTATTTGGTCTTGAGATCGAAGGCATTGTCGAGATAGGCGAAGACGATGCTGTCCTCCTGCCCGGTGCCGGTGCCGCCGGTGATATACTCGCCATCGGCTGCCTTGACTGCCTCAAGCCATTGCTCGAAGGTCTCGATCCCGCTGTCGGTGTGGACCCAGAGCGCGAAAGGATCGACACCCATCATCGCGATCGGTGTGAAGGTCTGGATGTCGATGCCCAGATCGGGCTGACGGATCGGCGTGGTGAAGAACGAGTTCAGCGTCACGAGGATGGTGTGATCGGGATCATTCGCGGTGTTGAGCCAGATCAGCGACTCGGCACCAGAGCCGCCGCCCTTGTTGTTGGGGATGAGCGGGCGGGACATCATGTTCTTCTTCTCTGCCACCGACTGAATGAAACGTGCGATCCGGTCCGCACCGCCGCCCGGTCCCGCCATGATGACGAAATCGATCGGCTTGCGCGGCTGCCATTCCGCCATTGCCGCCGGCGCGGAAAGCCCCAAGGCGGCGATACCGATTGCCAAAGTTTTCAGCATATTCATTGTCTTCCTCCCATTTATGACCGCTATTCGGTCAGGTTTAGTGTAGGTCCGATGCGCTTTCGGCCCTCCTCGGCCGTTTTGCGCGCGAAACGAAGCCTGCGTTGAGTTTTCCTTTGCGCCTTCTGTGCCCGTGTTCGGAAAACCCGGTCGTCCTGCCCTTCTCCTCAATGCACCATGACCACAGGAATCGCGGCCTCGGCCACGATAGTAGCGGAATTTCCGCCAAGAAGGGTCTCCCGCTCGTAACTGTCGTGATAGGCCCCGGTGATCAGCATGTTCGCACCCGTCTCCGAGCATTTCTGCAACAACATGCGCCCGACATTGCCGCTGCGCTCGAAGGCATGGATCTGCGCGGCAATGCCGCGCTGCGCGAGATAGATCTGAAACTCCTCGGGCGTGGCCGTGTGCTCGATCAACCCTGCCGTGAGGATCGTCACCCGGTCGGCCCGCTCGATCAGCGGCATCGCCAGCGCCACCGCGCGCGACGCCTCGAGCGATCCGTTCCAGCCGATCGCCACATGGCTGCCGATAGCGGCGGATACATCTTCGGTCTCCGCGCAGACCAGAACCGGTCTCCCGGATGTGAAAAGCGCCGATTTCAGCGTGTTGTAACCCAGATTCTCCTCCTTGCTGGGCTTGGCCACGCAGATGATATCCGCCAGACGGCCGTAATGGCGCACCACCTCGGCCTGCTTTCCCTCATACTCGCGGAACGCCGCGGTAGGTTTGCCTGCGGCACGCGGCTCGACGCTGATGCCGTGGCGCTCGGCCTCCCTGAGAAACGCGGCGCGGCGATGACCCTCTTCATAATCCGCGCGCTTGCGGCTGGCATCGGCCAGTTGCTTGCGCAGGAAGGTGGGAATCACCACGCCGTAAGGCATCATGTCCTCGGGCCTCGGGTGGGAATGGACCACGCGGACATGGGCGTTGAACCGCTTGGCCAGCGCGGCGGCATGGGCAAAGAGGATCGGTCCGCGCCCGTCATCGCGCATCGGCATCAGAATGGTATGGAGCGATGACCGGTCCATGATCAGAACAACCCGTCGATAAGGCCGTTTTCATTGATGCAGATCGCCTCCGCCGAAGGCACCTTGGGCAGGCCCGGCATGGTCATGATCTCGCCGCAGATCACCACGACAAACCCCGCCCCCGCCGACAGCCGCACCTCGCGCACCGGCAGGCTGTGCCCGTCGGGCGCGCCGCGCCGGTTGGGATCGGTGGTAAAGCTGTATTGCGTCTTGGCCATGCACACGGGCAGGTTGCCATAGCCCTGATCCTCCCACTCCTTGAGCTGGTTGCGGATCTTGGCGTCGGCCACCACCTCGTCGGCGCGGTAGATTTCCCTGGCGATGGTCTCAATCTTCTGAAAGAGCGGCATGTCGTCGGGATAGAGCGGCGCATATTTGGCCGACCCGCCCTCGACCAGCGCGACCACCTTGCGCGCAAGTTCCTCTGTCCCCTTGGAGCCCTGGGCCCAGTGCTTGCAAAGCACCGCCTCGGCCCCCTGGCTTGCCACGAAATCCTTGACGGCCTGGATCTCGGCCTCGGTATCGGTGACGAAATGGTTGATGGCCACCACCACCGGCACGCCGAATTTCGCCAGGTTCTCGATGTGACGCCCAAGGTTCGGGCAGCCCGCCTTGACCGCCGCCACGTTCTCGGTTCCCAGATCGCCCTTGGCGACGCCGCCATTCATCTTCATTGCGCGCACCGTGGCCACGATCACCACCGCCTCGGGGGCAAGCCCCGCCTTGCGGCACTTGATGTTCATGAACTTCTCGGCCCCGAGATCGGCGCCAAAGCCCGCCTCGGTGACCACGTAATCCGCCAGCTTGAGCGCCGTCGTCGTCGCCACAACGGAGTTGCAGCCATGCGCGATATTGGCGAACGGGCCGCCATGGACAAAGGCCGGGTTGTTCTCCAGCGTCTGCACGAGATTGGGCTGCATCGCCTGCTGCAAGAGCACGGTCATCGCGCCGTCTGCCTTTATGTCGCGGCAATAGACAGGGGTCTTGTCGCGGCGATAGGCCACGATGATGTCGCCCAGACGTTTCTCCAGATCGGCCAGATCGGTGGCCAGACACAGGATGGCCATGACCTCGGAGGCCACGGTGATGTCAAACCCGCTTTCACGCGGAAAGCCGTTGGCGACGCCGCCAAGGCTGCACACGATCTCGCGCAAGGCGCGGTCGTTCATGTCCATCACCCGGCGATAGACCACGCGGCGGATGTCGATTTCCTGCTCGTTGCCCCAGTAGATGTGATTGTCCAGCATCGCCGCCAGAAGGTTGTGGGCGCTGGTGATCGCGTGAAAATCGCCGGTGAAATGAAGGTTCATCTCCTCCATCGGCACGACCTGCGCATAGCCACCGCCCGCCGCGCCGCCCTTCATGCCGAAGCACGGGCCGAGGCTGGCCTCGCGGATGCACACGGCGGCCTTCTTGCCGATGGCGTTGAGACCGTCGCCCAGACCCACGGTGGTGGTGGTCTTGCCTTCGCCCGCAGGCGTCGGGTTGATCGCCGTCACAAGGACAAGATGGCCGTTCTTGCGCCCTGAAAGCGACTTGATGAAGTCTTCCGAAACCTTGGCCTTGTCATGACCGAAGGGCAGCAGGTGCTCGCTCGGGATACCCAGCTTGGCGCCGATCTCCTGAATGGGCTTCTTGGTCGCGGCGCGTGCAATTTCGATATCAGACATGTGGTTTTCCCATCAGGTTTCCATGGTTTTCAGGTTCCAAGGGTGGCCCCCGTGGCCAGCCCGGCGGCGCCCGCCCAGTCGGCGGCGGGCATCTTGGCCCCGCCCTTGGGCCGCACCCGCTTGATCAGGATGCGACCGCCCACGCATTGCACCGCCACGCCGTCATTGGTGATCTCGCGCACGCGGCCCGAGATACCGTCACCCGCCACGAGCGCGCAGTCGAAGATATCCACCTCGGCCCCGTCAAGCGTTGTCCAAGCCCCCGGCGCGGGATTGGTGCCACGAATGAGGTCATAGACCTGTTTCACCGGGCGGTGCCATTCGATGCGCGAATGGTTGCGGTTGCAGCGTCGCTCGTAGGTGGCCAGTGCCTCGTCGGGCACGATGCGGGGCGGGTTGCCCGAACGGTAGAGGTCGCAGACCGTCAGCACGCTATCGACCGCGTGCGGGTATATCTTCTTGAAATAGAGGTCGATCACCGTGTCATCGGGGCCGATCTCGCATTCCCATTGCAGAAGGCTGTCGCCCTCATCAAGCCCGTCGGAGGGATAGAACCACGAATAGCCCGATTTCGTGGCCCCCATGATGATCGGCCAGTTCACCGCCGAAGGGCCGCGATGCAGCGGCAGAAGCGAGGGGTGAAAGCAGATCGAGCCCATGGCGGGCGTGTCGCGCGCGGCCTCGGGAACAAAGATGTTCACAAAGGCCATGATCATCAGGTCGGCCTTGTGCCCCGCCAGCACGGCAAGGGTTTCGGGATCGTCGAAATTCGCGGGTTGGTGGACCGGCAGCCCCTTCTCAAGCGCCAGTTCCTTGATCGGGTCCACCGGCTTGCCGTCGCGGTCCGGCTCGCAATAGACCGCGACCACCTCATCGGTTCCGGTGTCGAGCAGCCTGGCCAGGACATCCTTGCCAAAGGCCTGCTGTCCCATCACGATTAATCGCATTCTTTCCTCCCTTGGCAAGAAGGGCCGGACTGTGCCGGCCTCTTCTTCATCCACCCGTTATTGCGCCGCCTGCTTGACGGTGCCGACCGCGCCCGAGTCCAGGATGCTGGCCAGTTCCTCTCCGTCATAGCCAAGCACATCGCGCAGGATTTCCTCGGTATGCTCTCCCAGAAGCGGCGAGCGCGTCACCTCAACGGGGCTGTCGCTGAGCTTGATGGGGCAGCCGACCGAGGTGTAGCGCCCGCGCGTCGGGTGGTCGACATCGACGATCGTGCCGGTCGCGCGCAGGCCCTCGTCCTCCATGATCTCCTTGGTGGACAGGATCGGCCCCACCGGGATATCGAGCGGATTGCAGATATCCATCACCTCGAACTTGGTCTTGGTCATGGTCCATTGCTCGATCCGCCCGAAGATCTCATCGAGCTTGTCCAGCCGCTCGGGTGGGGTGGCATAGCCGGGCGCGTCCTTCCATTCAGGCGCGCCGATCACGTCGCAAACCTTTTCCCAGACGGCGGCCTGCGTGATGAAATAGGTATAGGCGTTGGGGTCGGTCTCCCAGCCCTTGCACTTGAGGATGCGCCCCGGCTGACCACCGCCCGAATCGTTGCCCGCGCGCGGCGTGGCATCGCCAAAGGGAATGCCCGCACCGTATTGCGAATATTCGGTCAGCGGCCCGGCGGCGAGGCGCTGCTGATCGCGCAGCTTGACCCGGCAAAGGTTGATCACGCCGTCCTGCATCGGCGCCAGCACCTTCTGGCCACGCCCCGTGCGCTCGCGCTGATAGAGTGCCGTCACGATACCAAGCGCCAGATGCAGCCCGGTGCCGCTGTCGCCGATCTGCGCGCCCGTGACCAGCGGCGGGCCATCCAGAAAGCCGGTGGTCGAGGCCGCGCCGCCCGCGCATTGCGCGACGTTCTCGTAGACCTTGCAATCCTCGTATTTGCCGGGGCCGAACCCCTTGACCGAGGCCATGATGATGCGCGGGTTGATTTCCTGAATCCGCTCCCAGCCAAAGCCCATCCGGTCCAGCGCGCCCGGCGCGAAATTCTCGACCAGCACATCGCAGGTTTCGACCAGGCGGGTCAGCACCGCCTTGCCCGCATCGGTCTTGGGGTTGAGCTCGATCGAGCGCTTGTTGTGGTTGAGCATGGTGAAATAAAGACTGTCCGCCCCCGGCACATCCACCAGTTGCTTGCGGGTGGCATCGCCCACGCCGGGGCGCTCCACCTTGATCACGTCCGCACCGAACCACGCCAAGAGCTGCGTGCAGGTTGGGCCGGATTGCACATGGGTGAAGTCGAGGATCTTGACGCCTTCAAGAGCTTTCATAGGGTTCTCCATCTTCTGAGCTGCGTGGGCTGGTTGCCCACGCCCCAGTTTCGTTCTGTGTTCAGTCTTTGCGCGCCTGCGGATAGAGGCGCTGCGCCACCACGGATTGCGGGTTCAGGTTGCCGATATTGCCGCTTTCCTTGCCCGCCGCCGGGTCGATCATCGCGTTGATCAGGGTGGGCTTGCCACTGGCGAGCGCCTCATACACCGCCTTGCGCAGCTCGTCCGGCGAACGGGCGACGACACCCACGCCGCCAAAGGCCTCGATCATCATGTCATAGCGCGCGCCTTTCACGAAAACCGTGGTCGCCGGATCGTCGCCGCCGCCCCAGTTCTCGCCATCGCCGCGATAGATGCCGTCATTGTTGAACACCACCGTGCAGATCGGCAGGTTGTAGCGGCACACGGTCTCTATCTCCATGCCGCAGAAGCCGAAGGCGCTGTCGCCCTCGACCGCCAGCACACGCTTGCCGGTTTCGATGGCCGCCGCGATGGCCGATCCCATCCCGATCCCCATCACCCCCCAGGTGCCCACGTCGATGCGGTGGCGCGGCTTGTGGATATTGACGATCGAGCGGCACTGATCGAGCGTGTTGGCCCCCTCGTTGACGAGGATCGTGTCGGGATGATCGTTGATCGCGTCCTTGATGACGCCAAGCGCGCCGTGATAGTCCATCGGATTGTTGTTGTTGCGCAGCCGCGCGGCCATCTTCTCCATGTTGGCCGTGGCCTTGGCGTTGACGGCATCCAGCCAGTCTTTGGGCGGCGCAATACCCGCCCCGTCCATGGCCTTGAGCAGCGCCGCGCAGCAAGATCCGATATCGCCGACGATGGGGGCCGCGATCTCGACGTTGGAATCCATCTCCTCGGCCTCGATATCCATCTGGACAAAGCGTTTCGCCCCCGGCTCGCCCCATTGCTTGCCCTTGCCGTGGCTGAGCAGCCAGTTGATCCGCGCGCCCATCATGATGACCACATCCGAATCCTTGAGCACCATGGAGCGCGCAGCGGCGGCGCATTGCGGGTGTGTGTCGGGCAAGAGACCCTTGGCCATGGACATCGGCAGGAACGGATAGCCGGATGTCTCCACCAACTCGCGGATCAGATCGTCGCACTGGTCATAAGCGGCACCCTTGCCCAGCACGATCAGCGGGCGTTTCGCGCCTTTCATCACCTCGATGGCGCGGTCGATCGCGGATTGCGCCGGGATCTGGCGTTGCGCGGGTTCGATCACCTTGACGAGCGAGCGAGCGCCCTCGGCCGCATCCACCACCTGGCCCAGCATCGCGCCGGGAATATCAAGATACACGCCACCGGGCCGCCCCGACACCGCCGAGCGGATCGCCCGCGCCACCGCAATGCCGATGTCCTGCGCATAGGTCAGCCGGTAGGCCGCCTTGCAGAACGGTCGCGCCATGGCCAGTTGGTCCATCTCCTCGTAATCGCCCTGCGCCAGATCGACGATCTCGCGCTCGGACGACCCGGAAATCAGGATCATCGGCCAGCAATTCGTGGTGGCATTCGCCAGCGCCGTCAGCCCGTTCATGAAACCGGGGGCCGAGACGGTCATGCAAACGCCCGGCATCTTGGTCAGGAACCCCGCGACAGAGGCGGCATAGCCTGCGTGCTGCTCATGGCGGAAGGAAATCACCCGCATCCCCTGCGCCTGCGCATAGCGGCCCAGGTCGGTGATCGGGATGCCGGGCACGTTGTAGATGGTCTCGATCCCATTGAGCTTGAGCGCATCGATCAGAAGATGGAACCCGTCCGTGACGTCATCGGCCTGCTGTGTCGGCGCTATGGGTGAGTGGGCTACAGCCATGTCAGTCCTCCGGTTTCCAGTGGCCCGATCCGTCAGTCGCCGACGGGGGCGGGCAATCAGTTATTGGCAGCTTATTGGCTTTCCAGGGTCGCGTTGCGGGTCAGGTTCAGGCGTCCCCAGGTCTTGCGGATATGCTCATGCAGTTGCATCGTGTGCTCGCGCACCTTGTTGGCGGCGTCCTCGGCGTCGCGGCGCTCGAGCGCCTCGATGATCTCGGCATGATCGACGACCGACCGCTTGACGCGGTCGCCCTCCCACATGGACCGCAGGCGCACGGCCTTGATATGCAGGAAAACCCCCTCGGCCATGGTCTTGAGCAGGGCGCAGTGCGAGATTTCGAGGATGTGCAGATGGAATTTCAGGTTGTCGTCGGAATATTCCGCGATCCGCGTGGCAGAGGTTGCGTCATGGTATTTCTCCGCGATCTTGCGCAACGTGGCGATTTCGGAATCCGTCGCGCGTTCGGCGGCAAGACGGGCGGCCATGCTCTCGAGGGCCGCCCAGGCGATGATCATCTCGAGGATCTCCTCAAGGCTCTTGCGTTGCAGGAACACGCCCTTGCGGGGCACCACCGTCAACAGCCCGTCCGCCTCCAGCCGTGCTATGGCGTCGCGCAGCGGCGTGCGGGAGATCTGCAACTGCTCGGCCAGCGTGCGCTCGTCCAGGCGCAGATCGGCGTCGTCCTCATAGATGTTCATCTCGAGGATCGCCTCGCGCAGCCTCTCGTAGACATGGTCCTTGAGCGTGAAATTCGACGCAATCGGACGAAGCTTCATGTAACACCCCCAACAGCGCCCGCGCCCACCCCGCGCATACAGTGGCCTTGTGGTATACCATAAGCCAGGACGCCCAACCGGGCAATTCGTTTTTTCAAAAATCGTCGCCGCAGGTGCATCTTGCGCGGCGGCGCGCACCAGGAACAGCGTTGTTCTGAAGGGGAAAAACCATTTTGCGGCCTGCCAGGACGGTACGCGGACAAGATGCGGAGCCCGCGCCACAAGCCATTGACAACGCGCATGATAGTCGCGGCCCCGAAGATTATCGGCCCGAATTCGACTACCGCCCTCTCAGGGTCGAATTGCTGCGTCGCAGCGCCATCACTGTCCGGCCCTCTTCCACCCTGCCCGACCGGAACGGCCACTCATATTCGATCCCCGGACATATCGCGGTTGATGGATTGACGTGTTCGTGGTATCTGGCATACCACGGTCGGAAAACGAAGGTCCATTCAGAATCCGGGGGACAGGTCATGCTCATCCGCGCCGCCGACAGCGTGCTTGTCATCATCGACATGCAGGAGCGTCTCGTGCCCGCCATGCAGGCCCCGGCCCGGACCATCCGAAACACCCGCACGCTCAAGGCCAGCGCCGAGGAAATGGGCGTGCCGGTGATCATGACCGAACAATATCCCGACGGGCTGGGCCATACCGTCCCCGAACTCGCGCCGGGGCCGGGAACCACCGTGCTCAGCAAGATGCACTTCTCCTGCATGGAGGATGCGGGCTTTGCGGCACATTTTCATGGGCTCGGGCGCAGACAGGCGGTGATCGCCGGGATGGAGGCGCATATCTGCGTCGTCCAGACCGCCGCCAGCCTGATCGAGGCGGGCTACGAGGTGTTCGTCGTCTCGGACGCGACCGCCTCGCGCACGATCGAGAGCGAACAGGCCTGCATCGCGCGGCTGAGCGCCAGCGGCGCGGGCATCGTCACGACCGAAATGGTGGTCTTCGAATGGCTGGGCCGCGCCGGAACCCCGGCCTTCAAGCGGTTGTTGCCACTGATAAAATAGCCGCCCCGGTCACATCACCCGGGAAATGAGCCCATATCAACATCCACGAGTATCAGGCGAAGGCGCTGTTGCGGGCTTATGGGGCTCCGGTTTCGGATGGGCGCGTTGTTCTTCGCGCGGAGGAGGCGAAGACGGCG
>PHEQ01000018.1:0-57376 GCA_002842985.1 Alphaproteobacteria bacterium HGW-Alphaproteobacteria-1 | reverse complement strand
CGACGCCAAGATGGGGTTCGATTCCAACGCCATCTACCGCCATGCGGACATTGCCGAGTTGCGCGACACCACCGAAGAGGACCCCAAGGAGCTTGAGGCAATGAAATCCGCCGGAATCACCGTCGCCCAAAGCCCCGCTGGCCTCGGCGAGGCCGTGCTGAAGACCATCGGCTGAGGCCAAAGACATGACCGACGCGCCGGGAGGCCTTGTCCCTGCGTCGCGACGTTGACTTATTGTGGTTTCTGGTATACCACAGAAACAGGCCAGAGGAGGAGGCGCCCCATGTTTCTTGCGGAATACCAGTCCAAGGAATTGCTCGCGCAATATGGCGTCTCGGTCCCGGACGGACGCCAGGCTCGCAGCCCGGAGGAGGCGCAGCGCTTCTGCAAGGAGATCGAGGCCCATAAATACGTGGTCAAGGCCCAGATCGGTGCAGGCGGGCGCGGCCTTGCGGGCGGCATAAGGTTCGCCGCGACCCCCTCGGCGGTGGCGCAGGAGGCGGGCCGCCTGCTGGGCAGCGTCCTTGTCACCGATCAGACCGGACCGGCGGGCGAAACCGTAGGGCTGGTCCATGTCGAGGCGGCCATCGACATCGCTCAAAGCTGCTTTGTCGCCATCGCGCTCGATCCGTCGAGCGGCGCGCCGATGCTGCTGGCCTCGGGCGCGGGCGGTGTCGAGTTCGAGCAACGCGCCCGCATGGACGAGAGCATCGCCCAAGGCTGCCTCTTGCCAGAAGACAGCGCCGAGGCGCGCGCGCGGATCGCGGAATTCCTCTCTGGCGTCGGCCTCACCGAGGCGCAGGACGGCGCGCTTGACGCGATCTTCGCCGCGCGCCGCGCCTTCATTGACAACGACATGACCCTTGTCGAGATCAACCCCTTTGCCCGCACCCGCGACGGTCGCTGGATCGCGGTTGATGCCAAGGTGGCGATCGACCCCAATGCGGGCTTTCGCCGCCCCGAATTCGCCTCGATGGTGGCCGAGCGCCCCGCCCCCGCCGATGAATTGGCGGCGGCGCGCCACAACATCAACCTCGTGCGGCTCGAGGGCAATATCGGCGTGGTCGCCAATGGCGCGGGGCTGGGACTTGCCACCAATGACATGCTCGTGGATGCGGGCGGCAAGCCTGCGAATTTCATGGATATCCGCACCACCGCCACCAGCATGGACGTGGCGCGCGGTATCGAGATCCTGCTGGGCGACGGCCGGGTGACGGCGATCCTTCTGACGATCCATGGCGGCGGCATGACCACGGCCGATACGGTCGCGGAGGGGGTCAACTTTGCCTATGCCAAGGCAGCGCGCAAACTGCCGGTCATTGCCTACATGTCCGGCAAACACGCGGATTGGGGGCATCGCATCCTGCGAGAACGCAAGGTGCCGGTCGAAAGCTGCGACACAATCACCGCCGCCATTGGCCGCGTGGTCGCGCTCGCAGGTCAGGGGAGGGCACGCTGATGGCGATCTTTGTCAATTCCGAAACGCGGCTCATCGTGCAGGGCATGACCGGGCGGTCGGGCACGTTCTACACCGATGAGGCGATCCGCTATGGCACGACCTGTCTGGGCGGCGTGCGTCCCGGCAAGGGCGGAAGCAGCCATATCGGCCTGCCGCTCTTTGAC
This sequence comes from Alphaproteobacteria bacterium HGW-Alphaproteobacteria-1, assembly GCA_002842985.1. Taxonomy (GTDB): domain Bacteria; phylum Pseudomonadota; class Alphaproteobacteria; order Rhodobacterales; family Rhodobacteraceae; genus Roseovarius. The sequence continues at coordinate 55,753 of PHEQ01000018.1, read as the reverse complement.
ACCGTGCGCGAGGCGGTCGATGCGACCGAGGCCAATGCCAGCCTCGTGATCGTGCCCGCACCGCAGGCCGGGCCTGCGATGATCGAGGCCATCGAGGCCGGAATCGGCGTGGTGGTCTGCGTGACCGAGCGCGTGCCGCAACATGACATGAGCCGCGTCAAACAGGCGCTTGCGGGCACCGACACGGTTCTGATCGGCCCCAATTCCCAGGGCATCCTGACCCCCGGACAGTGCAAGATCGGCGTCATGCCCACCGTCAATGCCCTGCCCGGCCATATCGGCATCGCCTCGCGCTCGGCCTCGCTCACCTCCGAGATCCTGGCGCAATGCAGCAAGGCCGGGCTGGGCCAGTCCACCACCGTGGGTATCGGCGGCGACACGATGCATGGCGTGGGCTTTGTCGAATGTCTCAAGGCGTTCCGCGACGATCCCGAGACCGAGGCGGTCGTGCTCATCGGCGAGATCGGCGGGCGCGGCGAGGAAGAGGCCGCTGCCTATCTCGAAACGGTTGATTACGGCAAGCCGGTAGTCGCCCTCGTGGTCGGGCGGCACGCACCGCGCGGGCGGCGGATGGGCCATGCGGGCACGCTCTCGGTTCTGGGGGGCGGCACGGCGGCGGACAAGATCGCGCGCCTGCGCGCCGCCGGGGTGGAGATTGCGGCCCATGCCGATGACGTGGTCGCCGCCGTGACGCGTGCCACCGCCAAGACCCCTCGCACGACGGCCCCCCGGTGAGCGAGTTGCCCGATACCATGCGCGTCATCGAGATGACCGCCCCCGGCGGGCCGGAGGTTCTGATGCCCGGCACCCGCCCCCTGCCCGCCTGCGGCGCGGGCGAGGTTCTGATCCGCGTCACCGCCGCCGGTGTGAACGGCCCGGACCTTGTGCAGCGGCGAGGCCATTACCCGGCGCCCAAGGGGGCCTCGGATCTGCTTGGTCTCGAAGTCGCGGGCGAGGTGGTGGCCTGTGGCGAGGGTATCGACCAGTGGCACCCCGGCGACCGCGTCTGCGCGCTGACCAATGGCGGCGGCTATGCCGAATTCGTGGCGGTGACTGGCAGCCATTGCCTGCCAATCCCCGAGGGCGTGGACGAGGTCGAGGCGGCAGGCCTGCCCGAGACCTTCTTTACCGTCTGGAGCAACGTGTTTCTCGATCACGGCCTGCCGGACGGCGGCATCTTTCTTGTCCATGGCGGCGCGGGCGGGATCGGATCAACGGCGATCCAGCTGGGCAAGGCGATGGGGCTGACCGTGCTGACCACGGTTGGCGATGAAGCGGCGGCGGATTTCGTGACATCGCTTGGCGCCGCGCGCGCGATCGACTTCCGGACCGAGGATTTCGTCGCCGTCACCCGCGAGGCGGGCGGCGCGGACATCATCCTCGACATCATCGGCGGCGACTATGTCGCGCGCAACATCAAGGCGGCGCGCCATGATGCGCGGATCATTCAACTGGCCTTCAACCACGGCTCGAAGGTCGAGATCGACCTCATGCCGGTGATGCTCAAGCGGATCAGCTATACCGGATCGACGCTGCGCTCCCGGCCCGAGGCGTTCAAGACGCGCGTCGCGCAGGCGCTGCGCGATGACGTTTGGCCGCTTTTCGGGACAGGCGCGGTGCGCCCCGTGACGCATCGCGTCCTGCCGATGACCGAGGCCGTCGCCGCGCATCGGCAGATGGAGGATGGCGGGCATCACGGCAAGATCCTTCTGCGGCCCTGACGCGGGCGGGATGGCTGACGGGCAAGGGGCTCGTTTTGGCCTGAAGCGGACCTTTGCACCGCGTCCGAAAACCCCCACAGAGGATATGTGCCAAGAAAGTTCAAAACTTTCTTGAGCGGAATTTTTCCAAAATTCCGTTGCATGACGGCAGCGTCACCCCAGGGCAACCGCCTTCAGCTCCGCGTCCACATGCGCCAGATACTGTTCGAAATTCTCGGCAAACATCGCCACCAGCCGTGCCGCCTGTGCGTCATAGGCGTGCGCGTCGTCCCACGTGCGGCGCGGATCGAGCAGCACATCGGCGACACCGGGCACCGACACCGGCACGTCGAAGCCGAAATTCGGATCCGTGCGGAACTCCACATCGTTCAGAGAGCCGTCAAGTGCTGCGGTCAGAAGCGCCCGCGTGGCCCGGATCGGCATCCGCGACCCCTGGCCATAGGCCCCGCCCGTCCAGCCCGAGTTGACCAGCCAGCACGATGCGCCGTGCCGCTCGATCTTGGCGCGCAGGAGGTTGCCGTAAACCTCCGGGCGACGCGGCATGAAGGGGGCACCGAAACAGGTGGAAAACACCGGCTGCGGCTCGGTCAGGCCGCGCTCGGTCCCGGCCATCTTGGCGGTAAAGCCCGACAGGAAGTGATACATCGCCTGCGCCGGGGTCAGCCGCGCAATGGGGGGCAGCACGCCAAACGCATCGCAGGTCAGCATCACCACGTTGCGCGGATGCCCTGCAATGCCGCTCTCCGAGGCATTGGGGATATAGTCCAGCGGATAGGCACAGCGCATGTTCTCGGTCAGGCTGGCATCCTCATAGTCCAGTTCGCGCGTCTCCGCGTCATAGACCATGTTCTCGATCACCGTGCCGAACATCGAGCAGGTGGCATAGATTTCCGGCTCGGCCTCCGGGCTCAGGTGGATGGTCTTGGCATAGCAGCCGCCCTCGAAATTGAACGTGCCCTTGTCGGACCAGCCATGTTCGTCATCGCCCAGCAATGTGCGGTTGGGATCGGCCGAAAGCGTGGTCTTGCCGGTGCCCGACAGGCCAAAGAACACAGCCGCATCCTCGGGGTCGTCCTTGGCATGGTTGGCCGAGCAATGCATCGGCATCACACCCTTTTCGGGCAGCAGATAATTCATCAGGCCGAAGATGGATTTCTTGTTCTCACCGGCATATTCGGTGTTGCCGATGAGGATGAGCTTGGCGTCGATATTGACCGCGATGACCGTCTCGGACCGGCAGCCGTGGCGCGCGGGGTCGGCCTTGAATCCGGGGCAGTTGATGACCGTGTAATCGGCCACGAAATGATCCAGCGCCGCGCGGTCGGGTCGGCGCAGCATGTGACGGATGAACAGGTTGTGCCACGCCAGTTCATTGACCAGCCGAACCTTGATGCTGTGCTCGGGGTCAGCCCCTGCGACCAGATCCTGAACAAAGACCTCGCGCCCCGCCAGATAGGCCAGCATATCCTTGTGCAGTTGCTCGAAATGCTCCGGCGCCATGGCAAGGTTGTTATCCCACCAGATCGTGTTTTCGGTGGTGGGCGTGCGCACGGTGAACTTGTCCCTGGGCGAGCGGCCGGTGAACTCGCCCGTCCTGACCAGAAGCGCGCCGCCTTGCCCCAATTCACCCTCGCCGCGCTGCACCGAGGCCGCGACCAAGGCAGGCTCCATCAGGTTGTAATGGACTGTCCCCAGCCCTGAAATCCCCTGATCCTCGAGCCGGAAGCCCGGATTGACCCGTCCTGAAATCATGTCTCTCTCCCTTTTGAGCAACGCGGCCCGGTCGTCCCTCAGCCGGAGGCCCCCGCCTCTGGTGTCTGGTATTCCAGAATCGCACGCGGCGCGAGTGTCATCGCGCGACCGGATGCGATTTTTCGGATGATGGAGCATATCGACACGAAGGTCCACGGCGCTGCGCAGGCCGCTGCGCACGGCGGGACAGCCCAACGCGCAGACCCTCCGGCGCACTCGCGGCTTTCCGCGATAACCGACGCGGCCGCGATCACCTGGCGCACGCGGTTGACGCGCCGTTCGGCTCTGGTGATTGTGCCGTCCTTATCAAGAAAGGTCGAGCCGGGCAAAACCACATGCGCGCAATTCGCCGTCTGGTTGAAGAAAAGGTCGTGCACGATGACGCAGCCCGTCGCCGCCAGCCCGGCCGCAACATGGCGGGTATCGGGATCCGATTGCAGGATATCCCCGCACTGACCGCCAAGCTCGTTGAACGTGCCACCCACGGCGGCATCCAGCTTGGTCGGGATGCGCAGGCCCGGTTCGGCGTCAATCTGAACGCCCCGGACCTCCTCAAGGATCGCCCGCGCCTCCGCCCCCTTGACGTGGCGATAGCCGGGCAGCTCGTGCGGAAATGATCCCATGTCGCAGGTGCCCTGCATATTGTTCTGCCCGCGCGCACGGCCGGACTGGCAATGCCCATGATGGTGGTCGAGCCTTGGCTATGCTCGGTCACGCCGAGGCCATCATGGATCGCACCATCGCCGCCGGTGACGTATGGCCGCGCCGCCCCTCGATCTCCACCACGCAAAGGCAACAGGAGCCGACCGCCTCGAGAGTGCCGGAAGCGCAAAGCTTGGGAATGGAAATCCCCGCCTCGGTCGCCGCGCGCAGCACCGAGGTGCCCTCGGGCCCGGTCACGGAAACGCCGTCGATCGTCAGCGTCACCGGCCCGCCCTCGCGCGCGGGCGTTTCCATGTCGCGCGCCGCGGGGATAATGGAATCCTTCATGCAAACTCCTCAGCCCTTCATCGTTCCGGAAATACTCCGGGGGGTGCGGGGGGCTGGCCCCCCGTCTCTGCCCTGCCCGCCCGCTCATTCCGCGGCCGCCCGCGTGCGGGCGAAGTCATCGGGGAAATGTGTCAGCGCGGGCATCCCCGGCAACGGCTATCAGCTTTTATCATGCCATTCGATATCGCCATTTGATTGGTCGATAGTCGCCCCCTATCAACCTTTAGTCCCCAGCCGCCGTGCCGCGCGCAGAAGGCTCTCCTGCACCGGCGTATGCGGCCCGATGGCATGACGCTCGACCGCCAAAGCTCAGTGTGATACAAAAAGAGAGTGCGTCGGCTGGTCTTTGCCAGACGCATTGTGCCCAAGCGGGATGTTGCCGTCCTGTTCAAAATCACGCTCGCCGCTTGGCAACAAGTGTTTACAACGCGAACTGACGGTCTATTAGAACCTCTGAGAAAATCAGTCGTATCGGGTAAAATCAAGGTGATTGCAGCATGAATACCATCCAGAGCGGGATCGGCAAAGCACGGGGAACATTTCCCCGAGCGGTGGATGATGGCGTCTCAAAGATGCCGGAGCGTGACGATGACGAGATCGATCTTCTGGCGCTTTTGTCGACAATCTGGCGTGGGAAATGGCTGGTCGCCTTCGCCTTCATGCTGAGCGTGCTTGCTGGCGGATATTACGCTTTCTTCGTGGCAGTGCCGCTCTATCGCGCGACCACAACGGTGATTTTCGAGGGCGACGACGGCGCCAGCATTTCCGGTCTCGACAGCGTGCTTGGCGGCGGGCAGGCCAGCCCGGCAAAGATCACCTCGGAACTTGAGGTTCTGCGCGCGCGGGGACTGATGGGCAAGGTCGTCGATCGGCTGGATCTGAGCACTGATCCGGAATTCAACACCAGCCTGCGCACTCCCGGTTACGGCGACAGATTAAAGCGCCTTATCACGAGCGCCTTGGCGTCCTTGGCGCCAAGCGCCAACGCCCCGCAAGACGTTCCTGAAGCTGATGCCGACAGAACCCGTGCCGTGACATCCCTTCTGGAGAAGGTCACCGTGGACAGCGTGCGCAACAGCCTTGTCTTCAACATCTCTGCCACAACCGAGGACCGCCGCAAATCCGCCCTGATCGCGGATACGATCGCCGAGCTTTATGTTCTCGACCAGATCGAGGTGAAATTCGACAAGATGCAGCAGGCGACGGAATGGCTCAGTGAGCGCGTGGTCGAGTTGCAAAGCGATGTCGAGGCCGCCGACGAGGCCGTGTCAAGCTTCAGCGCCCGGACCGATCTTGTCTCCGTCGAAGGTCTGCGTGGACTGGAACGGCAACTCAAGGACACGCGCGACCGGATCGCTTCGCTGCGCGAGGCCCGCGGCGCGGCCGAGCGAAGGCTGGCTGCGCTTGAGGCGGCCGAAACCCGTTCCCAAAAGGCCGAAGCCGCCGGAGACGCGGAACTGTCGCAGCTGCTCTCGCGCGTGACGGCGGGCCGCCCGGAGACCGAACTGGCCTTCGATCGTCAGTTCGAGCGTTTGCTCGACCGCACCCGCGCCGATTTGCAACGCAACACACAACAGCTAGAGGCGGTGATCCAGGCGGAGGCATCCCTGTCCGCCCAGATCGAGGCGCAGAGCCGCGACCTGATCCAGTTGCAGCAGTTGACACGGGTCGCCGAGGCGACACGCCTGCTCTACGAGCATTTCCTGACACGGCTCAAGGAAACCTCGGCACAGCAGGGCATTCAACAGGCAGACAGCCGCGTTCTTTCCAGTGCCGTGGTGCCGATCGTCCCTTCATTTCCCCGCAAGTCACTGATCCTGGCGCTGTCCGGTATTCTCGGTCTCATACTCGGCATCGCGCTCGTCCTGCTGCGCGAACTGCGCAAAACCGGCTTCCGGACGTCGGATGATCTCGAGCGGCATACCGGCGTTGTGGTCATGGGGCAGGTGCCGATCATTCCGGGTTCCAAGCGGCGCGATATCCTTGCCTACATGAAGGACAAGCCCACCTCGGCCGCGATGGAAGCGGTGCGCAACCTGCGCACGTCGCTTCTTCTGTCCAATGTGGACAATCCGCCGCAGGTGATCGTCTCCACGTCCTCGATCCCCGGCGAGGGCAAGACCACGAATGCCATAGCACTTGCCTACAATTTCATCGGGCTTGGCAAGAAGGTACTGCTGATCGAGGGCGATATCCGCCGCCGGACCCTGAACGAGTATTTTTCAGGTGGCCCCAAACATGGCCTCGTGGCCTTGCTCGGCGGGGAACGCAGCTTGGAGGAGGTGGCCTTCCGGCCGGACACCTTCGAGGCCGATGTCATCCTCGGCGACAAGAGCCGCACCAACGCGGCTGATCTCTTCTCGTCCGAGCGGTTCCGCGATTTCATGGCCCAGATGCGCACGCAGTATGACATAATCATCATCGACACCCCGCCCGTGCTCGTGGTGCCCGATGCCCGGATCATCGCGCAACAGGCAGATGCGCTGCTCTTCTCGGTGCGTTGGGACAGCACCAGCCACGCGCAGGTCACGGAAGCGATGCGGCAATTGCAGACGTCGAACATCCGGCCCACCGGCCTCATCCTCAGCCAGATCAGCCCGCAAGGCATGAAACGCTATGGCTATGGCGGACGTTACGGGGCGTATGGCGGCTATGGCGGGAAATATTACGAGGCCTGACACGCGGCGGTCCTGACCGGCGGCGGGAGGCGCCATGGCTGTCGTGCCATAACCGCCCGCCTTCGGAGACGACCGCCGCGCGTCCTTGTGTGCAGGTCGTCATGCGGCCCGGATGTCACGCAGATCGGTTCGCGGTCAGGCGGCTTCGCCATCGGTGAATTGCAATCGTGCCAGCCGCGCGTAAAGCCCGTTTTCGGCCACGAGGCTGTCATGGGTGCCCTGCGCCACGATCCGGCCCTGATCCATCACCACGATCCGGTCGGCCTTTTTCACCGTGGCCAGACGGTGCGCCACGATGATCGTGGTGCGCGTCTTGGCCATCGCGTCGACCGCGCGCTGCACCGCGCGCTCGCTCTCGGCGTCAAGCGCGGATGTGGCCTCGTCGAGCAGCAACACCGCCGCGTCGCGCAGGATCGCGCGGGCGATGGCGATGCGCTGTTTCTGCCCGCCCGAGAGCATCACGCCGCGCTCACCCACGAAGGTGTCATAGCCCTGCGGCAGGGCGGCGATGAAGTCATGCGCATTGGCCGCGCGGGCGGCCTCCTCGATCTCGGCATCGGTGGCGCCGAGACGGCCGAAACGGATATTCTCACGCGCAGAGGTGGCAAAAATCACCGGGTCCTGCGGCACCAGCGCCATCTCGCGCCGGAATTCGTGCCGCGCCATGTCCGACAGGGCCACGCCATCCAGCGTGATGCGCCCCTCATCGGGGTCATAAAACCGCTGGATCAGTTGAATGACGCTGGTCTTGCCCGCCCCCGACGGGCCGACAAGGGCCACCGTCTCGCCGGGTCGGATCGTCAGGTTGAAATCTTCGAGCGCCGGAATTTCGGGGCGCGCCGGATAGGAAAAGCGCACCGCCTCAAAGCCGATCGCGCCGCGCGCCGGATGCGGCACAGGCACGGGGCGCGCGGCATCCGTCACCGGGTCCTCGGCCTGCAACAAATCCACCAGCCGCTCGGTCGCGCCCGCGGCGCGCTGCAACTCGCCCCAGATTTCCGAGAGGGCCGCCACCGCGCCCGCCACCATCACCGAATAGATCACGAACTGCACAAGGCTGCCCGCGCTCATCTCGCCCGCGCGCACATCGCGCGCCCCGATCCAGAGCACGCCGACAATGCCGGTGAACACAAGAAAGATCACGATCACCGTCATCAGCGCGCGGGTATTGACCCGGCGGCGCGCGGCATCATGGCTTTTCTCGGTCACATCGGCGAATTGCTCGCGCGTCGCCGCCTCATGGGTAAAGGCCTGCACCGTCTGCACCGACAAGAGCGCCTCGGACGCGCTGCCCGAGCTTTGCGCGATCCAGTCCTGATTTTCGCGGCTCAGCACCCGCATCCGCCGCCCCAGCGTCAGGATCGGCACGATCACCAGCGGCACGATCAACAGAACCAGCCCGGTCAGCTTGGCCGAGGTCAGGAGCATCAGCCCCATGCCACCGACGAACAGCAGCAGATTGCGCAGCGCGATCGAAATGGACGAGCCGATGACGGACAGGATCAGTGTCGTGTCGGTGGTGATCCGGCTCAGCACCTCGCCGGTCATCAGCCGCTCGAAAAACGCGGGGCTCATGCCGATCACGCGGTCGAACACGGCCTTGCGAATGTCCGCCACAACGCGCTCGCCCAGCCGGGTCACCAGCAGATAGCGCGCCCCGGTGCCAAGCGCGAGCAGCGCCGCGATCAGCAACGCCGCGCCGAAATACTGGTCAAGCAGCGCACCGTCCTCGACGCTGAAATTATCCACCACCCGCCGCACCGCCATTGGCAGCGCCAGCGCCACGGCGGCGGTCAACACCAGCGCGGTGATCGCGGCCACCAGAAGCGGGCGATAGGGACGCAGGAACGGCCAAAGCTCGGCCAGCGCGCTCACGCGACGCGATTTCTCCCGATCGAGCAGATCGGCCCCGTTCTCGGCCCTGCGCACCATGGTATTCCTCCCGTTCCGTCGTCCCGGTTCTTGGCGAGTGCGGCGCTTGGGGTCAAGTGCCCCCATTGGTCGCAGGCGCTCAGGGCAGGGGCGAGACGCCGATCACCGCCGGATGAACCACGATGAGCAGGGCGAAACCCGCAAGGCCAAGCGCGAGGCGCGACGCCGTGCCGGACGATGAGGCGGGGCGCGGCGGCCAGAGCGGCGCGGCGCGGCGTGCCGCGTTCAACCGCGCCCATTCCGCGCCCATCAGCCGCTTGCGGCGGCGGTCCACGATCCACTGCCCCAAGAGGGCGAATCCGGCGAAAAGGCCGAAGAGCAGCACATGCGCCAGATCGCCATTGGGCAGCAGATGCGCCAGCGCCCACAGCGCCAGCGCCCACAGCAGCGGATGGCGGGTGTAGCGGATGACACCGGGGTGCGCGGGATCGAACCCCGCCCCCTCGCGCCCGCCGAAGGAGAACGGGTTGGGCCTGCCCACGGCCAGCGCCACCAGCAGGCAAACGCCAAGCATCACGGCGAGCGTCACATGCACCTGCCAGCCCGCCCTGTCCCAGAGCGCCACATAGGGCGCGCGCCCCGCCGCGACGATCAGCCAGTAGAGCACGCAGAGCGACAGCGCCGAATAGCCAAGGCCAAAGCCCCGCCGCCCCAGCCGCGCAACCAGCGCGGACTTGACCGCTGGCCGCAATGGCATCGAATGGCTGAGGAAAAAGACCGTAAATGCAAGGATGTATTCGAACCAGCCCACGCCCCTGTCCCTTCGCACCCTGTGACCGGCCACGGGCATAGCGCACGCTCCCAGGATCCCGCAAGGGAGATTTCCCCTTGCGCGAATCCCGCACCGAGCGTATCGCGGGGCTGCTTCGGTCCGGGAATTAAACACCGGATAATAGGGAATACGGTGCGATCCGGCCTCTGGATCAATGCCGCAACTGCCCCCGCAACTGTAAGTGGCGAGCGAAGCCGGAATATACCACTGCACCTTCGGGTGTGGGAAGGTCCGGCCAAGCGATGACCCGCAAGTCAGGAGACCTGCCGAAGTGATCACCCTATCCGGGCGCGGGGCGCGCCGTGGATAACGGTCTTTTCCGTAGTGGTGGCGCTTCACCGTCTGCGGAGGGGCATGTCCTTTCCAATGACCACACGCAAGGAAACCGTGCCGCGATCCGGCATTGGGGGACAGACAGATGAAACATATCGCAACCTGCGCGCTTTGCGCTCTCGCCACGGCCCCCGCCATGGCCCAAGAGGCGTTCGACCTCGACACCATCACCGTCATCGCCAACCAGACCGCAACCGCTCTCGAGCGTAGCGGTGCCACCGTCGACATCATTCCCGAGGCCGAGGTGCGGACCGCGCCCCGCGCGCGTCTGGGCGATTTCCTGACCTTCCAGCCGGGGATCACCTCCTCGGCCAACGGCCCGCTCGGGACCACATCGACGGTGCGCATCCGTGGCCTTGGCGGCGCCTATGTGCCGGTGATCATCGACGGCATCGACGTGACCGACCCGGCCAGCAGCGGCGGCGGCTTTGATTTCGGGGGGCTGACCAATGCCGGGCTTGGCCGGATCGAGGTGCTCAAGGGTTCGCAATCGGCGCGCTTCGGCCAGAACGCCGTTGGCGGCGTCATAGCCATCGAAAGCCTGCGCCCCACCGAGGACGGCGTGCACGGCTTTGCCGAGGTCGAGGCGGGCAGCTTCGATTTCCGGCGCGGCGTGCTTGGCCTCACCGCGCGGACCGCGCGCACCGATCTGGCGTTCAGCTACAGCCGCACCGAAACCGACGGCTTTTCCGCCTCGGCCTTCGGCACCGAGGATGACGGTTATGAGGCCAGTCAGGCCAATCTCTATCTCCGACACCAGTTTTCGGACCTCTTCGCCGCCGGTATCTCGGCCCTCTATATCGACAGCGAGGGCACCTTCGACGAATTCGGCGGCGACGGCCCCGCCCCTTTCGACGAGATCAACAAGACCGAGGCCATGGGCCTGCGCGGTTTTGTCGAGCTTGTGACCGGGCCAGTCAGCCACGAGCTTGCGCTCAGTTATTTCGAGAGCGACCGCACCAGCTTTTCCAACGGTGTCGCCAGCCCCTTCAAGGGTGAGCGGCGGCGCGTGGACTATCGCGGCAGCTACGACGCGGGCGGAGTCTGGTCGCTCAATTTCGGGGCGGATTACACCGAAGAGGAGGATCTGACCCAGACAATCGACATCGTCGGCGTGCAGGCCGAACTGCTGCTTGCCCCCACCGACACGCTCGATCTGGCCTTCTCGGTGCGCAATGACGATCATTCGGAATTTTCCTCGGAACTCAGCTCGCGCGCGGCGCTCGCCTGGCGGGCGCGGCCCGATCTGATCCTGCGCGCCTCGGTCTCGGACGGGTTCCGGGCACCCACGCTTGTCCAGCTTGACCCGTTCTTCGGCGATCCGAATTTCCAGCCCGAAACCAGCCTCAGCTACGAGGCGGGCGTGGAAAAGACCTTCGAGGGCGGCTTCGTGCGCGCCACGCTCTTTCAGACCGAGATCGACGGCCAGATCTTCTTTGACGGCAATTCCACGCGCTGCCTCAGCGGTTTCGGCTGTTTCGAGACCGGCGATTTCGAGGCGAAGGGGCTGGAATTGTCGGCGCGCGCGCCGATCAACGCCTTCCTGACGCTTGACGCCGCCTATACCTATACCGATGCCGAGCAGAACAACGCCCGCGCACCGCGCGTGCCGCGCCACGATTTCGCCCTTGGCCTCGGCGCGCAGATCACCGACCGGCTTGAGGCACAATTCACCGTGCAGCACGTCGCGGATATCGAGCCTTCGGCTTTTGCCCCGCCGGTCAACAAGGTGGGCGATTACACGCTGTTCCACGTCAACGCCAATTTCGCGCTGACCGATACGGTCACGGCGTTCCTGCGCGTCGAGAATCTCTTTGACGAGGATTACGAGACCGCAGGCGGGTTCAACACCTCGGGGCGTGCGGGATTTGTGGGGCTGCGTGCGTCGTTCTAGGCTCATATCGCTCGGGCTGGCCCTCGCTTTTGCGGGGGCCGCTGCCATGGCCGATCCGGCCCCGGCGCGGGTCGTGTCGATCAACCTTTGCACCGATCAGCTTGCGATGATGCTGGCCGCCCCCGGTCAGCTTGTGTCGGTGTCGCGGCTTGCGGCCGATCCGCATTCCTCTGCCATGGCCGACGCGGCGCGCGCCTATCCGGCCAATCATGGCCGCGCCGAAGAGGTTTATCTGCTCAAACCCGATCTGGTGCTCGCCGGGCGCTATTCGGCACGCGCGACCGTGGACATGCTGCGCCGGTTGGGGTTGCGGGTGGAACTGTTCGACACCGCCACATCGCTCGACGACACGCGCGACCGTATCGCGCAGATGGCCCGCGTGCTGGGGCGAGACGAGGCAGGCGCCGCGCTGATCGAGGATTTCGACGCGCGTCTCGCCATGCTCGATGCCCCCGAGACGGAGCGGCGCGCGGCGCTTTACCATCCCAACGGCTATACTCTGGGTGGGGGCACGCTGGCAGACGACATCCTGCGCGCCGCAGGCTTTGGCAATGTCGCGCGTGATCTGGGGCAGACGGGCGGCGGCACGCTGGCGCTGGAACAACTGGTGATGGCGGCCCCGGACCTGCTCATCCGCGCGACTCCCCTGCCCGGTGCCTCGCGCTCGGAGGATGTGATGGCCCATCCGTCGCTCGAGCGGCTTGCCGCCACCACGGCCGGTTTGCGCATCACCTCGCCCGACTGGATCTGCGGCACGCCGCATGTGCTGGGCGCGGTGGCGAGCGTCGCCCGCGCGCGGGAGGGGCTGGAATGAAGCCGCTCGCCCTCGGCCTTGCCGCCCTTGTCGCGGCGCTCTTTATCACCTCGCTGGTCGTGGGTCCGGCGGGCATCAATGCGGGCGCGGGGCTGCGCGCACTGGTCCTTGGCGGCGACGGGCCCGAGCCCCTCGTGATGCGCGAAATCCGTCTGCCCCGCGCCCTTCTCGGGGTGATGATCGGGGCGAGTCTCGGCCTTGGCGGCGCGGCGATGCAGGGCTATCTGCGCAACCCGCTGGCCGAGCCGGGGCTGATCGGCGTGTCGGGCAGCGCCGCCCTTGGCGCGGTGCTGGCGATCCATACCGGGCTGGCGGCCACGCTTGCCCTCGCGCTGCCGCTGGCCGCCCTTGCCGGCGCGGGCACGGGCGTTCTGCTCATCCTGATGCTGGCGGGGCCGCGCGGCGGCTCGATCACGCTCATCCTTGCGGGTATCGCCATCTCGGCGCTGGCGGGCGCGCTTACGTCGCTGGTGCTCAACCTCTCGCCCAACCCCTATGCCGCCTCGGAAATCGTGTTCTGGATGATGGGGTCGCTCGCCGACCGCTCGATGACCCATGTCTGGCTGGCCCTGCCCTTGATGCTGGCGGGCAGCGCAGCACTTTTGAGCCTCGGGCGCGGGCTGGATGCGCTGACGCTGGGCGAGGACGCCGCCGAGGCGATGGGGCTGCGCCTCGCGCGCCTCCGCCTCACGCTGGTGCTCGGCACGGCGGCCCTGGTGGGGGCGGCGGTGGCGGTGGCGGGGGCGATCGGCTTTGTCGGCCTCGTGGTGCCGCATCTGCTGCGCCCGCTTGTGGGCGCGCGACCCTCGCGCCTGCTCTGGGCCTCGGCCATGGGCGGTGCGGCGATGCTGCTTGCCGCCGACATCGCCGTGCGGCTGATCTTGCCCGAACGCGATCTGAAACTGGGCGTGCTGACCGCCATCGTCGGCGCGCCGCTGTTCCTGCACCTCATCTACAAGACGCGGGGGGCGCAGGCATGACGCTAATTTGCTTGCGCAATCTCTCGGTGCGGCGGCGCGGGCGGGCGATACTCGAGGGCGTCACGCTCGATCTGGCGGAGGGCGAGTTCGTGGGTCTCATCGGCCCCAACGGCGCGGGCAAGACCACGCTCATGCGCGCGGCGCTTGGCCTTCTGCCGCATGGCGGGGAGAGTAGCCTTGCCGCAATGCCGCCCGAGGCGCGCGGTCGCACGGCGGCGTGGATGCCGCAGGCGCGCGACATCGCCTGGCCGGTCAGCGTCGAGACGCTGGTGGCCCTGGGGCGCACGCCGCATCTGGCGGGCTGGCAGGGGATGGGCGCGGCGGACCGCGCCCATGTGGACCGCGCGCTGACTACCATGGGGCTGAACCACCTGCGCCACCGCACCGCCACGCGCCTGTCGGGGGGCGAGCAGGCCATGGCGCTCATCGCCCGCGCGCTGGCGCAGGACACGCCGTTGCTGATGGCGGACGAGCCGATTGCCGGGCTCGACCCGGCCAATCAGATCGCCACCATGGCGGTCTTTGCCGGGCTGGCGCGGGAGGGGCGCGCCGTCCTCGCCTCGCTGCACGATCTGGGACTGGCAGCGCGCCACTGCTCGCGCCTCATCCTGCTGGGCGCGGGTGGCGTGGCCGCCGACGGCCCGCCCGAGACGGTGCTGACGCCCGAGAACCTCGCGCGCGTCTTTCACGTCACCGCCCATTACGCCAGCACGCCGCAAGGTCCGGTATTTCAGCCGCTGGAGGTGATCCAATGACCGCGCTCACGCACGATCACCCCTGGCTGGCCCTGGATCTCGGGGCCGAAATGCCGGTGCTGAGCTGGGCCGTGAACCGCCCCGGCCTTGTGCGCGCGCGCCGCATCCTGTGGCGCGAGGTGCGCAATGCCGACCTGCCCGTGGACCTCGATGTCGAGGCTTGGCTGACAGGGGAACTGGCGGCGCGGGATGCGCTTGACGCGGTCTGTTTCCTCACCTCCTGCAATATCGCGCAGGTCTGCGAAAGCCGCGCCGAGGTGGACGGCATCCGCGCCCGCGCCGTGGCCACGGTGGGGCTCTCGAATGCCGAAGCGGTGGGCACCCGCCTGCCCCCCGCCACCGATGGCTGGGGCACGATCAACATCGCCGTCGCACTTTCCGAAGGATTGACCGAGGGCGCCCGCATCGAGGCGCTCAGCATCACCACGCAGGCGCGCACCGCCGCGCTGATGCAATCCGGGCTGCGCCTCTCCACCGGTCCCGTCACCGGCACCGGCACCGATTGCATCGCGCTGGCCGCACCCGAGGGAGGCACGCGATATGCGGGCCTGCACACCGCCACGGGCGAGGCTCTTGGCCGCGCCGTGCTGGACGCGGTGACGCGCGGCGTGGTGCTCTGGCAGCAAAGCGACGCCGCACGGGAGGCCCGTCATGGATGAGACCACATTCACCGCCTTTCTCGACCGGGGCGGCCCCGCGCTCTGGGTGATCGCCGGGCTGTCGGTGCTGACCCTTGCGCTCATTCTGTGGAAAATCTGGCGGCTCCTGCTCACCGGGGCCTGGTCGGGGGCTGTCACCGAACGGGCGGTGGCTCTCTGGCAGCACGGGCAAGGGGCCGAGGCGATGGCGCTTCTGCGACCGCGCCGGAGCTTGCGCGCGCGCCTCGCGCTCGCCGCGATGGAGGCGCAGGGCGCGGCGCAGTGGACCGAGGCGCAGGCGCGCGAGGAAACCGCGCGTGTGGCCAAGCTGCTGCTCGCCGAGGCCCGCACCGGGCTGCGCGCGCTCGAACTGATCGCCACCATCGCCCCGCTGATCGGGCTTCTGGGCACGGTTCTGGGCATGATCGGGGCCTTTCAGGCGCTGCAATCAAGCGGCAACAGTGCCGATCCCTCGGTGCTGGCGGGTGGCATCTGGGAGGCGCTTCTGACCACCGCCGCCGGCATGGCCGTGGCGATCCCGGCCTCGGCGGCGCTGACATGGTTCGAGAGCGTGGCCGACCGGGTGCAGGCCGACATGGAGGACACCGCCACCCGGATCTTTACCGCAGGGGCAGCGGCATGATCAGCTTTGGCCCTCCCCGCGTGCCCCGCCGCCCAAGCCTCACGCCGATGATCGACGTGGTGTTCCTGCTCCTGGTGTTCTTCATGCTGGCCGCGCGCTTTGGCCATGACCTGAGCCTGCCCATGCTCACCGGCGGCACGCCGTCCGCGTATGACGGCCCGCCGCGCCTCGTGGCGATCACCGGGGACGGCGTTGCGCTCAATGGGCGCGCGCTGCCGCTTGGTGCGCTGGCCGACGCGCTCGGCCCCCTGATGGAGACGCCCGAGGATATCGTCGTGCTGCGTCCCGCCGAGGGCGTGCCCCTTGCGCGGCTGATCGAGGTGAGCGACACGCTTGCCGCGGCCGGTCTCGGGCGGCTCATGGTGGTGGAGTAGGCGCATGGAGTTTGCAACACCCCGCCGCCGCCGCGCAGCCGAGCCGATCGTGCCGATGATCAACGTGGTCTTTCTGCTGCTGATCTTCTTTCTGATGAGCGCGCAGATCGCGCCGCCCGCCCCGTTTGACGTGATCCTGCCCGAAAGCGGCGCGGGCGACCGCGCGGCCCCCGCCGACACGCTCTACATGGACGAAGGCGGGCGGCTTGCCTTCAACGCGGCGCGCGGTGAGGCGGTTCTCGGGGCGCTCGCGGCGCGCGCCACGCCGGACGCGCCCCTGCAAATCCGCGCCGATGCGGGGCTCGAGGCGCGGGCGCTGGCGCGGCTTCTGCCGGAGCTGGCCGCGCGCGGGGTGGAGAGGGTCGAGATCGTGACGGGGGCGAAATGATCCGGGGGCTGGAATTCGCGGGCTTCGTGGCGCTGGCGGCGGCGGTTCATGCCGGGGTCTGGTCCGCCGCCCCCGAGGGCGGCGGCGCGGGCGGCGATGGCGGGGCCGAGACGGTGACGCTCGCCGCCGCAGCGCCGCAGATGGCCGCGCTCATCGCGGCATGGGAACGCCCGGTCGAGGCGCTCGATCACGCCCCCAGCCCGCAGAGCCTGCCCACGCCCGAGGCGCAGCCGGTGGCGCTTCGCCCTGACGACACGCCCGCCCCCGCGCCCCGGCCCGCACAACCGGAGCCAAGCGCCGCGCCGACCCTGCCCCGGCGGCCCGCAGCACCGCTGCCTGCGCCCGTCCTCACGGACCGCGCGCCCGCACCGCTGCCGCCCCCGACCGGCGAGGCGCCCGCACCGCCTGCCACGCCGGACCAGGCAACACCCGATCACGCACGGCACGCGCCACCCAAAGCCCCCCCCCTGACGGAGCGTCCACAGATCGACCGCCAGAAGACAGAGGCCCCCGCACCCGTTCGCCCCGTCGCCCGCCCCGCGCCCAAACCCGCCGCGAACCCGTCCCAGCCCAGCCCCGCCCGCCCCAAGCAGACCGCGCGCGGTTCAGCCGGGCAGGAGGCGGGCGGGGCCGCGCAGACCCACGCCCCGGCGCAACTCGACACCGCCACCCGCACCAGCCTCATGGGCCAGTGGGGGGGCGCGATCCGGGCGCGGATCGAGCGGCAGAAACGTTATCCGGCTGGCACGCGCGCGCAAGGCACGGTGCATCTCGTGCTCGATGTGGGCGGCGACGGGCGGCTCATGGGTGTTGCGGTCACGCGCTCTTCGGGCGATGCGCGACTCGACGCGGCAGCGGTCAGCGCCGTGCGCCGCGCGCGCCTGCCCGCCGCGCCCGACCGCCTGCCGGGGTCGCGCCACCGCTTCAACCTGCCGGTGGCCTTCGCGCGCTGAGCACACGGACGTGACCCGGCGGCGCGCGATGCCCCCTACAACTCGCGGGGGATTTGCGC
The DNA here is from genome assembly GCA_002842985.1 of Alphaproteobacteria bacterium HGW-Alphaproteobacteria-1. Lineage (GTDB taxonomy): Bacteria > Pseudomonadota > Alphaproteobacteria > Rhodobacterales > Rhodobacteraceae > Roseovarius. The sequence continues at coordinate 38,077 of PHEQ01000018.1, read as the reverse complement.
TAGACGGAATACGCCGCAATGCAGCAAGGACACCGCCCCATGGCCCGCAAGCAGAAACCGATCAACCTCGCGCTCCAGGGCGGCGGCGCGCATGGGGCCTTTACCTGGGGGGTGCTCGACTACATCCTGGAGGATGGCCGTTTGCGGATCGCTGGCGTCTCGGGCACCTCGGCGGGGGCGATGAACGCGGTGGCACTGGCCGACGGGATGACCCGCGCGGGCCCAGAGGGCGCGCGCGCAGCGCTTGACAGGTTCTGGCGCTCGATGAGCGAGAGCGTCCGTCACACGCCGCTTCAACGCATGCCCGTGGACCGCATCACCGGCAACTGGGGGCTGGAAAACAACCCGTTCTATCACTTCATGAACGCGCTCACCGGCGTTGCCTCGCCCTATCAGCTCAACCCGCTCAACATCAATCCGCTGCGCGATCTGGTGGCCGAGAGCATCGACTTCGAGATGGTCCGCCGCTGCACCGCCTTCGAGCTCTTCGTCTCGGCCACCAATGTCGATACCGGGCGCGTCAAGGTTTTCCCGCGCGAGGGGCTGACGGTGGACATGGTCATGGCCTCGGCCTGCCTGCCGCAACTTTATCAGGCGGTGGAGATCGACGGCGTGCCCTATTGGGATGGCGGTTACATGGGCAATCCGGCGCTGTTTCCGCTTTATGGCAAGACCGGCACGGACGATATCGTGGTCATCCAGATCAACCCGATCGAGCGCAAGGGTGCGCCGCGCACCGCGCAGGACATCCAGAACCGGATGAACGAGATCAGCTTCAACGCCAGCCTGCTCAAGGAATTGCGCGCCATTGATTTCGTCGACCGGCTGATCCGGCAGGGCAAGCTCTCGGTCGATCAGTACCGCCCCGTCAAGGTCCACCTGATCGAGAACGAGGCCGAGATCAAGCCGATGGGTGCCTCGTCGAAGATGAACGTCGAATGGGCCTTTCTCACCCGGCTGCGCGATATCGGCCGCACGACCGCCGCGCGCTGGCTTGACGACTGCTTTGACCGGATCGGTCAGGAAAGCACCGTCGATCTGCGCACCATGTTCCAGGGCATCGGGGCCGAGCACCAGGGCTGAGGTGCCCACCTACTCCAATCGCTGCCTGATCCAGCGCGCCAGATAGATCACCGGCCAGCGCAACACGCTCATCCCGGCGAGCAGGATGATGAGGCCCACCCAGGGCCCGTTCTGCAAGGTCACAAGGCCAAGGATCGGCACCCCGAGCGCGATGAGCATATAGGCCCTGCGCCAGTGGTTGTCGCGGCTCGGCACCATCGCCAGCAGATTGGCCAGCACCAGCCAGAGCAGCGCCGCGATCAGGGAGGGGGTCATGGCATGCGGCTCCTTTCTCGGCTCAATAGGGCGACGCCGGACGGCAGACATCGGGGGCTAGGTATTGCCGGGCGGGACTATCGGTCACGGCTTGGCCAGCGCGGCGCGCGCCGCGCCGGGTGATGTCACCCGCCGATTTCAGAGCGAGGACCACCCCCCTCACCCCCCCTGCAACCGTCCGGGCAGGGCATTGGCCCAGGCGCTGATCGTGCCGGCGCCCAGACACACGACCATGTCACCGGGGCGGGCCTCGGCGCGCACCAGCCGTTCCAGATCGTCCTCCGATCCGATGGCCACCGCGTGCCGGTGGCCGTGGCGGATGAGGCCCGCCACCAGATCGTCGCGCGAGGCCCCCGGGATGGGGTCCTCGCCCGCCGCGTAGACATCGGCGATGCCCACCACGTCGGCCTCGTTGAAACAGCCGCAGAAATCGTCAAAGAGCGACGACAGGCGCGAATAGCGGTGCGGCTGATGCACCGCGATGACGCGGCCCGCACACGCCTGCCGCGCCGCGCGCAGCACGGCCGCGATCTCCACCGGGTGATGGCCGTAATCGTCGATGATGGTCACGCCATTCACCTCGCCCACGCGGGTAAAGCGGCGGTTGACGCCGCCAAAGCTGGCCAGCGCATCGCGGATGGCCGTGCGCGGCACACCCAAGTGCCGCGCCACGGCGACGGCGGCCAGCGCGTTCGACACGTTGTGATCCCCGGGCATGGGCAGGGCGCAGCCCTCGATCAGCTTGCCCTCGGCCTGAAGCGCGATGTCGAAATGCGCCACGCCCGCCCGATAGGCCAGGTTGACGGCGCGCACATCGGCCTGCGCGTTGAAGCCGAAGGTGATCACCCGCCGGTCGGTGATCCGGCCCACCAGCGCCTGGACTTCGGGGTGGTCGGTGCAGCACACGGCAAGCCCGTAGAAGGGAATATTCGAGACGAAATCGTGAAACCCCTGCCGCAACCGCTCGATCGTGCCCCAATGCTCCATATGCTCGGGGTCGATATTGGTGACGATGGCGATGGTCGCGGGCAGGCGGTTGAAGGTGCCGTCGCTCTCATCGGCCTCGACCACCATCCATTCGCCCTGCCCCACCCGCGCGTTGGAGCCGTAAGCGTGGATCACGCCGCCATTGATCACCGTGGGATCGATCCCGCCCTTGACCAGAAGTTCGGCCACCAGCGTCGTGGTGGTGGTCTTGCCATGGGTGCCCGCCACGGCGATGTTGGACTTGAGGCGCATCAGTTCGGCCAGCATCTCGGCGCGGCGCACCACCGGCAGGCCGCGACGGCGCGCCTCGTCAAGCTCCGGGTTGCCCGGCTTGATCGCCGAGGAGATCACCACCACCTCCGCGCCCTCGAGATTGTCTGCCCGCTGTCCGACAAAGACCCGCGCGCCGAGGCTTTCCAGCCGCTCGGTGATCTTCGACGCCTTGAGATCCGAGCCCTGCACGTCATAACCGAGGTTCAGCAGCACCTCGGCAATGCCCGACATGCCGATGCCGCCGATGCCCACGAAATGCAAGGGGCCCACATCGGTGGGCAGCTTGGTGGCGGCATTCATGGTATCAGTTTCCTTCTTTTGACAGTTCTTCGACCAGATCGGCCAGCCGTTCGGCGGCCTCGGGCCGCCCCTGCGACAGCGCGGCCTCGGCCATCAGCGCGGCGCCGCGCGCGTCGCCCAGAACGGCGGCGATCTGCGTGGCGAGCGTGGCCTCGTCAAGTCGGCTCTCGGGAATGAGGATCGCGGCCCCCGCGCCGACCAGCCCCCGCGCATTGGCGCTTTGGTGGTCGTCGGCGGCGGCGGCGAAAGGAATGAGGATTGCGGGCCGCCCGATCACCGCAAGATCGGCAAGGCTTGACGCGCCTGCGCGGGAAATGACCAACTGCGCCTCCGAGATACGCCGCGCCACGTCGCGGAAAAACGGCTGCACATCCGCGTCGATCCCCGCCCCGGCATAGGCGCGCGCGACGCGGGTGCCGTCCTCGTCGCGGGCCTGATGCGCCACCCGGACATTGCGCAAAATCTCCTCGGGCAGGGCGGCGATGGCACCGGGCACCACATCGCTCAGGATGCGCGCCCCCTGAGAGCCGCCGATCACCAGCACCGACATCGGATAATCGCCCGGCGGGATATAGGGCGCGCCCGCGCGCTCCAGCACCGCCGCGCGCACCGGGTTGCCGACATGCTCGGCGCGCGCGCCCTCGGGTAACACGGTAGGCCATGTGCCGCAGGCCACCCGATCGACGCGGGGCGCAAACAGCCGGTTTACCCGCCCCGGCACGCCGTTCTGTTCATGCACCATGCGCGGCAGCCGCAGAAGCGTCGCCGCCGCCAGCGCCGGGATGCTGGGATAGCCGCCAAAGCCAACCACCATCGCGGGCTTGTCGCGCAGCATCGCAAGAACCGTGCCCAGGATACCCCCCGCGATGCGCAGCGGCGCCAGCGCCTTGCTCAGCGGACCACCGCGCGCGAAACTGGCGCTTGCCACCTGCCCGATCTCGACCGAATGGGGAAAGCCGCCAGTGTAGCGCGCGCCCCGCGCATCGGTGGAGAGCCGCACCCGCCAGCCGCGCCGCAGCATCACCTCCGCCAGCGCCTGGGCCGGGAACATGTGCCCGCCGGTGCCGCCCGCCGCGATGACCAGAAGCGGCGCGCTCACCGCCGCCCCCGCAGGATATCGCCGATCTGCCCCTGCGGCCGCGTCCGCGTGAAGGCAAGCAACATCCCCAGGGCAATGCCCCCCGCCACCAGCGACGACCCGCCATAGCTCACGAAAGGCAGGGTCATCCCCTTGGCGGGCAGAAGGCGCACCGCCACGCCCATGTTGATCATCGCCTGCGCGCCGAAAATCGCCACAAGGCCGGTGCCCGCAAGGCGGATGAAAGGGTCACGCTCGCGCATCAGCCGCAGGAAGGAGCGCACGACGATCCCCGCATAGAGCGCGATGACGACCATCACCAGCACAAGCCCGTATTCCTCTGCCGCGACCGCGATGATGAAATCCGTATGCGCATCGGGCAGCGACCATTTCACCTGCCCCTCGCCCACGCCCACGCCAAACAATCCGCCCTCGCGGATCGCGTTGGTGGCAAAGCCAAGCTGCGTCGTCGGGTCCACCTCGGGGCTGAGAAACCCGTCGATGCGGCGCGCGAAATGCTCGGAATTGGCATAGGCCAGCGTGCCCGCCGCCACCACCATCCCGGCCATGACGAGAAGCAGTGTCACCGGCGCGCCGCTCACGAACCACATCGCCCCCCAGCCGAACAGAACCAGCGCCGCCTGCCCGAAATCAGGCTGCATCGCCAGAAAGCCGAGGATCACCACCATGATGACAAACGACCAAAGCCGCCCCGGCGGGCCGCCGATCTCGTAGCTGGCCGCGATCATCCAGGCCGCGACGACGACGAATGCGGGCTTGAGGAATTCCGAGGGCTGCACGCTGGCGAACCCGAGGCTATACCACCGCACCGCCCCCTTGCCGAAATCCGTGCCGAACAGCGGCAGGCAGATCAGCGCCAGAAGCGCCCCCAGAAAGCCCAGCACCGCCAGCCTGCGCACCGTCTCGGGGCGCTGCATCGAGACAAGCATCATGGCAACAAGCGCAAGCCCGCCAAAGAACATCTGCCGCTGAACGTAGTGAAACGGCGCAAACCCGTTCTTTTCGGCCAGCGGCACCGAGGCCGCGAGCCCCAGCAGGATGCCGATGGCAAAGAGGATGAGCACCGAGAAGAACGACCATTTGTCGATCGTGCGCCACCACCGGGGGAGAACGGGCTCTACGTCCCGCAGGGGCACTGCCCCATAGACCATTTCCGTCATCTGCCTGCCGCCTCGATTAGGTTCGCCCCTTTGCGGGGTCTCGCGCCGCAGTCTAGCCGCATTTCGGCCCTTGCGCCAGAACCTCTTGCCAATGGGCGGGTTTTCGCGTCACAGGCGGATCATGACGAGCGCGGTTTCCACCCTGATCCTTGGCGCGGGCGCGGCGGGGCTGATGTGCGCGGCGCATGCCGGGCCGGGCGCGCTGGTGATCGACCATGCGCGCGCGCCGGGCGAGAAGATCCGCATCTCCGGCGGCGGGCGGTGCAATTTCACCAATCTTCACGCGGCGCCAGAAAATTTCCTGTCGCAGAACCCGCATTTCTGCAAATCGGCGCTCGCGCGCTATACCCAGTGGGATTTCATCGACCTCGTGTCACGCCACGGCATCGGCTGGCACGAGAAAACGCTGGGGCAGCTTTTCTGCGACGGGCGCGCAGGCCAGATCGTGGCGATGCTGCTGGCCGAGGCGCGGCGCGCGGGGGCCGATCTGTGGCTCTCGACGCGGGTGGTCGGGATCACCCATGACGGCCAGCGGTTTCGCGCCGTGCTTGAACGCGAGGGGGCGCGGATCGAGGTTTCGGCGCGCAATCTGGTGCTGGCCACGGGGGGCAAGTCAATCCCCAGGATGGGCGCGACCGGGCTGGCCTACGAGATCGCGCATCAATTTGGCCACGCGCTGACCGAGACCCGCCCCGCCCTCGTGCCGCTGACCTTCTCGGACGCGCCCTTTGCCGCGCTTTCGGGCGTGGCCCTGCCGGTGCGCGCGGCCTGCAATGGTGTGGGCTTCGAAGAGGCGGCACTGTTTACCCATCGCGGGCTTTCGGGGCCTGCGATCCTGCAAATCTCGTCCTTCTGGCGCGAAGGGGCGGCGATCACCCTTGATCTCGACCCCGAGGGCGCGCTTTACGAGACCCTGCGGGCAGACCGTCAGAGCCAGGGCAAGCGCAATCTCACGACGGTGCTGGGCCAGCACCTGCCGGGCAAGCTTGTCACCCATCTCGCCCCCGCACTCGCCCTTGCGGGCAATCTCGGGGACCAGTCCGACGCGCGTCTGGGCGCGATCGTCGCGGGCTTGCGCGGCTGGGAGATGAAGCCCACCGGCACGGAGGGTTATCGCACCGCCGAGGTGACGCTCGGCGGCATCGCCACCGATGGGCTCGACTCCGCCACCATGGAATCGCGCCATCTGCCCGGTCTTTTTGCCATCGGCGAGGCGGTGGACGTGACCGGCTGGCTGGGGGGCTACAACTTCCAATGGGCCTGGTCCTCGGGCTGGGCGGCGGGTCAGGCGATCGCGGCGCGGGGGTAGCGGGGAGGTCGAACTGATCTGTTGCTAGCATTCGAAACTCGGCACCAATGCGCGGAATAGAGGCGCGGAACGCGCCGCCGCGCAGCGCCCGACCGCCCCCCGGGCGGGCGCTTTTGCAACATTTCAACACGAGAAAGCGTTCAAGTATTTTGCACCATAAAGTGCCACCCAAGACCGTCAGAGCGCCCACCCGCGGTCGGGCACCGCGCGGCGCCTTCCAGCGTCCCCTCCAGACCAACGGCGCCTCGCCCCCTACCCTTTCGGCCGCGCGCGCGCCGCCATCACGTCGCGCCCCAGTGTCAGCGTATAGGATTCCAACTCGCCAAGCGCGGCCTGCGTCGCCTCGGCCTCGTGGCGCTCCAGCGCATCCGCGATCCGGGTGTGAAGCCCCAAAATCGCCTCGCGCGAGCGCGCCGTGAAGGTGATCATGTTCATCAAGGGCTGCATCGCCTCGACCGCCCCGGCCAGTTGATAGCTCAGCACCGGGTTCCCGGCGCTGTCCACCAATGCCCGGTGAAAGGTCACGTCCGAGGCGCAGAACGCCTCGTCCGTCAGCCCCGGTTGCGCCTGCCGGTGAATCTCTGCCCGCATGGTGGCCAATGTGTCGGGCGTGCGGCGCTCTGCCGCCAGCGGCGTGCAGGCGCGTTCCAGCGCATAGCGCGCCTCGCAGGCCACATCGAAGCTGACCCTGTTCATGCTCAGCAGCAGCGTCGAGGTGGTTATGTGCTGGCCATACGCCTCGGGGTAGCTCAGCCGGTTGACGAAGGCCCCGCCGAACGCGCCGCGCGCGGTGCGAATGAGCGATTGCGCGGCCAGCCGCTTCAGCGCCTCGCGCACGGTGGGGCGCGACACGGCGAAGTGATCGGCCAGTTCCGCCTCGGAGGGTAGGCGCGCGTCCACGATCAGCCGGCCGGCCATGATCTCCTCGCGGATGGCCCCGGCGATCTGGGCCGAGAGGTCAGTCTTGTCATCCGGATCAATTTTCATTTGTCAGACATTTAAATGTCTGACAATTCTAACGCAAGAGATGAGTCGTGAGGGAGCGCGCGATGATCGCGGCACAGGTCAGACGGATGGGGGGCGGGCACTGGCTGGTGCTGTTCGGCCTCATTCTTGGCGCCTGGGGGCTGCTTTACGCGATGGCCTTGCCGCAGGATCTGCGCGACGGCGCGGCGATCTATGGCGCGGATTTCCTGCAAAGCCTGTGCATCGTCACACCCGACGCCGCCGGATTTGGCCGCATTGTCCTGATGTGGGCGCTGATGTCGGCAGCGATGATGGCGCCCACGGCGCTGCCCGCCTTTGCCACCTACGAGGAATTGAGCCACACCGGCGAAACCCGGTTGGCCGCGCTGGTGGCGGGGTATCTGGCGGTCTGGCTGGGATTTTCGGCGCTGGCGGCGGCGGCGCAGATGGCGCTCTTTCAGGCGGGTCTGCTGACCGCCTTTGGCGACAGCCGCTCCGGCATTCTATCGGCGGCGCTGCTGGCTCTGGCAGGGCTATATCAATTCAGCCCCGCCAAGGAGGCGTGCCTGTCAAAGTGCCGCCGCCCGCTGTCCTTCTTCATGCAATACTGGGACGAGGGTGCTGTACGCAACGGCGTGCGGCTTGGCCTTGTCTGCCTTGGCTGCTGCTGGGCGCTGATGCTACTGGCTTTTGTGGGCGGTGTGATGAACCTTGCCTTCATGGGGCTGGCCACGGTGATCATGGTTCTGGAAAAACTGCCCGACCTTGGGCGCTGGCTGACGCGGCCCCTGGGCGTCGGGCTGCTGGCCGCCTCTGTCTGGGTTCTGTTCGCAACGATCTGAAAAGGAGGAGGGCGGCAAATGGCATTGGATACGGTGGGCACGGTGCCCTGGACGATCAAGGGGGAGTTGATCCTCAACTGCAACTGCACGGTGTTCTGTCCCTGCGTGGTCTCTTTGGGCAAGCATGCGCCGACCGAAGGCTACTGTCAGGCATGGTCCGGCGTGCGCATCGACGAGGGCCATTATGGCGATGAGGACCTGAGCGGCCTCAACGTGGGTCTCATGCTGGAAATCCCCGGCCTGATGGCGCGCGGCAACTGGAAGGCGGCGGCATTCATCGACGAGCGCGCGAGCGAGGCCGCCTATGAGGGGCTCGTGAACATCTTCTCGGGCCGCGCGCGCGGCACAACGGGCCTTTTCGGTGTGCTGGTCAGCGAATTTCTGGGCGCCGAACGCGCGCCGGTCATCTTCGAGACCGACGGCAAGGCGCGCCGCCTGATGGTGGGCAAGAAGATCCAGGGCGAGGTGGTGCCGGTTCCGGGCCATGGCGGCGCCGATATCGTCGTGACCAACACCGAATACTGGATGGGCCCCGACATCACCGTGGCCACCGCCACCAAGGGCCGCGTGCGCGCCTTTGGCCGGGTGTGGGATTTCGACGGGCGAAGCGCGGAAATCTGCCAGATCGACTGGAAAGGCCCGCGCTGATGGTGACCGAGGAAGGCCCGGCACAGCAGACCTGTGCCATCGGCATGGTGCGCATGGCACATTGGGAGGCAGGCACCGAATTGCGTGTCCTGGCCCCCGACCGCGAGCGGCGCGGGGTGGTGCAACAGGGAGTCTGGGCCTGAGCGGCCTGCGGGCGTGGGAGTGAGGGGCCAGCCCCTCACACTCCCCGGGATATTTGAAGCCAGAAGAAGCAGCGGGCTGGTCCTGCTATGAGAAGGAGAGCGACATGTTCAACGCGCTGGTTGTCGAGAAGGACGAAGCGAGCGGCAAGACATCCGCCGCCGTCAAGCAGATCACGGTCGATGACCTGCCGCGCGGCGAGGTGCTGGTTTCGGTCGAATATTCCACGGTGAACTACAAGGACGGGCTCTGCATCGGGCCGGGCGGCGGGCTGGTGCGGAACTATCCGCATGTGCCGGGCATCGACTTTGCCGGGACCGTCGAGGAGAGCAGCGACGCCCGCTATAAACCGGGCGACAAGGTGGTTCTGACCGGCTGGCGCGTCGGTGAGGCGCATTGGGGCGGCTACGCGCAAAAGGCGCGGGTTCTGGCCGACTGGCTGGTGCCCCTGCCCGCGGGGCTGGATACGCGGGCCGCGATGGCCGTGGGCACCGCAGGGTTTACCGCGATGCTGGCGGTGATGGCGCTCGAGGATCACGGGCTCAAGCCGGGGCACGGGCCCGTGCTGGTCACCGGGGCGGCGGGCGGTGTCGGGTCTGTGGCGACCGCGATTCTGGCCAATCTCGGGCATGAGGTGGCGGGTGTCACCGGCCGCCCCGAGACCGCCGATTACCTGCGGTCGCTGGGGGCCACGCAGATCGTGCCCCGCGAAGAGATCAACGAGACCGTGAAGCGCCCGCTGGAGAGCGAGACCTGGACCGGGTGCGTCGATGCCGTGGGCGGCGCGATGCTGGCGCGCGTGCTGGGGCAGATGAAATACGGCGCCTCGGTCGCCGCCGTGGGCCTTGCGGGCGGCGCGGGTCTGCCCGCGACGGTGATCCCGTTCCTTTTGCGCGGCGTCAACCTTCTGGGTATCGACAGCGTGATGCAGCCTTATGACAAGCGCGTCCGCGCCTGGGGCCGCATCGCGCGCGATCTGCCGATGGACAAGCTCGAGGCGATGATCGTGCCCGCCAGCCTCGGCGATCTGCCACGCCTCGGGGCCGAGATCCTCAAGGGGCAGGTCAAGGGCCGCGTGGTGGTGGATGTGAATGGATGACTTTACGATCCGGCTGGCGCGCGCGGGTGATTTCGACGCGCTCTGGCCGATGCTGCGCGCGGTGATCCGCGCGGGCGACACCTATGCACTCGACCAAAGCCTCAATGCCGAGGCGGTGCGCGCGCTCTGGATGGAGGGCCCGCGCGCCACCTATATTGCCAAGGCGGGGGGCGAGGTGCTGGGCACCTCCTACATCAAGACCAATCAGGCAGGCGGCGGCGCGCATGTCTGCAATGCGGGCTTTGTCGTGGCCGAGGCCGCGCGCGGGCGCGGCGTGGCGCGCGCGCTCTGCGATGATGCGCAGGTCGAGGCCCGCGCCATGGGTTATCTGGCGATGCAGTTCAATTTCGTGGTCGAGACCAACGAGGGGGCCATCGCGCTCTGGCAGAGCCTTGGCTTTGCGACCGTGGGCCGCCTGCCCCGCGCCTTCCGCCACCCCAAGGCGGGGCTGGTCGATGCGCTTGTCATGTATAAATGGCTGGGCGCCGCCGGAGATTGAGGCTGGCGCGACTCGGGCCTCCATGCCAGTATGCATGACGTGATGCGCATAGAGAAAAGCCCTTTGATCGCGGCGCTGCTGGTGGCCGTCCTGACGGTGGCCCTGACCGCCGTGAGCTTTGCGCATCGTGACATGACCTTGCCCGACGCCGATTACGCGGCCTATCTGGCGGCAGGTGGCTCGGTCGAGGATATCTGCGCCGACGGCCACGCGCCCGACCGGCACGACGTTGGCGCGACGGCCTGCGAGGCCTGTCGCCTTGTCGCGGCCATGACCCTGCCAGATGCGGCGCGCGCGCCCGAGATCCGGCCGCGTCCGGCGCGGTCTCTCGCCCGTCCGGCAGAGGCGCAGACGCGCGCGGCCCGGCTTGCGCACGCCCTGCCGCAGACCCGCGCGCCGCCGCGCGCCTGATATTTCCCGACCCGCCCTGTTTTTCCTGACCCCGCCCATGCGGGACCATTCCTGTGGAGATTTCCATGACAGCCGTCGATCCCACCTGTGCCACCGCCGCCGCCGACACGCCCGCGCGAGGCACCAACGCCTTTTACGTCGCCGCCTGGCGCTGGCATTTCTATGCCGGTGTTTTCGTGATCCCGTTCTTCTGCATCCTGGCCGTGACCGGGCTGATGATGCTCTGGATATCCTGGGTGGACGGGCGCGACGGCGAGCGCACGCCGGTCATTCCGCAGGAGACAGCCCTCGCCGTCTCCGAGCAGGCCGAGGGTGCGCTCTCCGCCATTCCCGGTGGCACGCTCAAGCAATACGTGGCCCCACGCAGCGGCGATCTTGCCGCGATCTTTCGCGTCGATCTGGCGGGCGAGGCCAATATGGTCGTCGTCGATCCCTATACCGCGCAGGTGCTGGAGGTCTTTCCGCGCCGCTCGGGCTGGTATGATTTCGCCGATGGCGTCCATTCCGAGCTGATGCTGGGCGTGACCGGCGACCGGATGCTGGAAATCGCGGCCTCTCTGGGCATGGTGCTGATCGCCACCGGCCTTTACATGTGGTGGCCGCGCGAGGCCGGGTGGCGCGCGGCGCTGATCCCGACATTGGGCCGGGGACGCGCGCTCTGGCGGTCGCTGCACGGGGCGCTGGGCTTCTGGATTTCCATCGTGCTGGCGTTCTTTCTGGTCTCCGGCCTCGCCTGGTCCGGGGTCTGGGGCGAAAAGCTGGTCCAGGCCTGGAGCCAGTTTCCGGCCGAGAAATGGGACAATGTGCCGCTCTCGGACGATATCCACGCCAGCATGAACCACGACCGCAAGGAGGTGCCCTGGGCGCTCGAACTCACACCCATGCCCGCCTCGGGCAGCCATGCGGGCCATGAGGGCGTGAGCGGCGCGGTGACCATCGACACGCTCGACGCGTTGGCGCGGCAGATCGGGTTCGATGCGCGCTATCAGCTCAACCTGCCCCAGGGCGAGACGGGCGTCTGGACGATCAACCGCGATTCCATGAACACCGACGATACCGACCCCACCAGCGATCGCACCGTGCATGTTGATCAGTATACCGGCAACATCCTCGCCGATGTGCGTTATTCGGATTACTCGCTGGCGGGCAAGGCGATGGCCGTGGGCATCGCGCTGCACATGGGCACGATGGGGTTGTGGAGCGTGCTGGCAAATACGCTGTTTTGCCTCGCGGTTCTGTTTCTGTGCGTCTCATCGGTGGTGATGTGGTGGAAGCGGCGGCCCGCGGGTGCCGCGCGCCTTGCAGCCCCCCCCTTGCCGCGCGATCTGCCGATGTGGCAGGGCGCGGCGCTGGTGGGGCTGGCGGTGTCGCTGACCTTTCCGTTGGCCGGAATGACACTGGTGGCGGTGCTGGCGCTCGACCTGCTGGTGCTGCGCCACCTGCCGGGGCTGCGCCGCGCGCTGAGCTGACGCGCGCGTCCATGCGCCACGAGGCCCCGCCCCCCGGCGGGGCCTTTGTCGTTTCCGGGACAGGCGCGCCAAACCCGGTATTGACGGTGATTCGCGGCTGTGATTCGATGAATTTCGCCTGTTGAGACCCTGTCAGACGGTTGGGAAACCATGGGTCACCATCGAGATCTGCGGAATACCTGGGAAATCGTGGGATATTTATACCTCAAGATAAAACACAATATATTGGGTAGAATTTATCACAGAATACCACATGGTCTAAAATATGATGACACAAAAGCGTGCGGCCCCTGTTCCCGAGGCCCCCCGTAGATGCGTTATCGCAAAAAAATTCAAAAAATGTTTGCGGTGGGAGAAAGTACCATGCTATCCAAGAACCACGATGAGGACGGGACAGACGAAGGGGCAACAAGACCCCGAAACAATCTCCCAAGTCAGGTTTCATACAGGCACCCAGCTTCATCGCATAAGAATCCGGCGCGCGAGCGAGCAGACATCCCCCCAGGTGGCGCGCGCAGTCGGAAACCCCGCTAGGCGGGACGAGGGCGGCGGGTTGATCAGTGGCAGCAGATCAACCCGCCGTTTTCCGTCAAGGGGACCGGGTATCAACCGGGGGCACAAAAAGAGGCCATCGGGACAGTGGGTCGGATATTCAGAGGCGAAAACACCGTCAAGGTGGATGCCAAGGGCCGGGTGTCGATCCCCGCGCTCTTTCGCCCCGTGATCCAGGACAGCGACCCGAACTGGAGCGCCGGAAAACAACCCGAACTGATCATCGTCTATGGCGATCATCGCCGCGATTTCCTCGAATGTTTCACCGTCGAGGCGATGCAGGAAGTGGACGAGAAAATCGCCCGACTGCCGCGCGGCTCGAAGCCGCGCCGCCTGCTCGAGCACATGTTCCAGGGCCAGTCGCTTCCCACCTCCGTGGATGACACGGGCCGCATCGTGCTGCCCGCCAAGTTGCGCAAGAAACTCGATCTGGAGGACGAAGCGTTCTTCATCGCCGCAGGCGACACATTCCAGATCTGGAAACCCGAGACCTATCAGGCCAAGCGCCTTGCCGATGTCACCGAGTGGCTTGACGAATTCCCTGAGGATTTCGACCCGCTTACCCTGCTTGATGCGCCCGACGGGGGCTGAGCCATGGCCGCCGCTGCCCCTGCCCCGCCCGCACCTCACATTCCTGTCCTGCTGCGCCCGCTTCTGGCCGCCGTGGCCCCGGTGCACGGCACCTGGCTTGACGGCACGCTTGGCGCAGGGGGCTATGCGCGCGGACTGTTGGAGGCGGGCGCCGATCAGGTCATCGGCGTGGACCGTGACCCGCTGGCCATCGCCATGGCGCGCGACTGGGGCGCGGATTATGGCGACCGGTTGCGACTGGTGCAGGACAATTTCGCGGCGATGGACACCCATGCCGAGGCGCTCGACGGCGTGGTGCTCGATCTCGGTGTGTCCTCGATGCAGCTTGACCGCGCCGAGCGCGGCTTTTCGTTCATGCGGGACGGCCCGCTCGACATGCGGATGAGCCAGGAAGGGCCAAGTGCCGCCGATCTGGTCAACACCGCCCCCGAGGCGCACCTGGCCGATATCCTTTACCTTTACGGAGAGGAACGCGCGAGCCGCCGCATCGCCCGCGCCATTCTGCGGGCGCGCGACGAAACCCCCATCGAGACCACGGCCCAACTGGCCGCCATCGTCGAGCGTTGCCTGCCCCGCGCCAAACCCGGCCAGGCCCATCCGGCGACCCGCAGCTTTCAGGCCATCCGCATCGCCGTGAACGACGAATACCGCGCCCTGCTTGACGGGCTCGAGGCCGCCGAGCGCGCATTGAAACCGGGCGGACAACTGGCGGTCGTGACATTCCATTCCATCGAGGACCGGATCGTGAAACGCTTCTTGCAGACCCGCGCGGGTGCGCAGGGCGGCGGCAGCCGCCACGCCCCCGAGACACAGCGCACGGCACCCCAATTCACGCAAAAGACCCGCAAGGCCATCGGCCCCGACGACGCGGAGCTGGCCGAAAATCCCCGCGCGCGCTCGGCCCGGCTGCGCATCGGCATCCGCACCGACGCCCCCCCCGGCCGGTCCGATCCCGTCGCACTCGGCCTGCCCATGCTGAAGGAAGAGACATGATGCGCAGCCTGCTCCATGTCCTGACGGCGCTTGCCGTGATCGGCCTTGCCTTCTGGGCCTACCGCGAGAATTACCGCACCCAGGCGGCACTGGCCGAAGCCGAAAAACTTCAGACCGGCATCGCCGAGGCGCGTCAGCGGCTCAGGATGCTCAACGCCGAATGGGCCTATCTCAACCGGCCCGACCGGCTGATGGATCTGGTCGAGATGAATTACGACCGGCTCGGCCTCATGCCGCTGCAACCGCACCAGTTCGGGCGCATCGACCAGGTGGCCTATCCGGCCCCGGCGGCGCTTGTCCTGAGCAACCCCGTCGATGTCTCGAACACAGAGGAGCAATGGCCATGATCCGCACGCCGCTGCGCCCGCTTGCGCGTATCCTCGAGGCCCGCCGTCGTGGCGAGAACCCCGACGCGATCGAGCGCGAGAACATCCGCCTGCGACACGAGGAAATGCGCGACCGCGCGCGCCGCCGCGCCGAGGGTCGACTTTTGGTGCTGGCGGGGCTGTTTTTCATCGGCTTCACCGCCGTCGGCGGCAAGATGGCGGTGCTCGCGCAGTCCGAACCAGCGGAGCCGCGCATCGGCAGCGCAGGCACCGAGATCCTCGCCCAGCGGGCCGATATCGTCGATCGGCAAGGCCGCGTTCTGGCAACCAACCTCGACACCTACAGTCTATATGCCCAGCCGCATCAGATGGTGGACCCGGTGCGCGCCGTCGAACGACTGACCGAGATTTTCCCTGATCTCGACGGCGAACGGTTGTTGCGCAATTTCACCGGCACGCGCAAGTTTCTCTGGATCCGCCGCACCCTCAGCCCCGAGCAGAAACAGGCCGTGCACGACATCGGCGAGCCGGGCTTGCTGTTCGGGCCCCGCGAGATGCGGCTTTACCCCAATGGCCGGTTGGCCGCGCATGTGATGGGCGGCGCCAGCTTTGGCCGCGAAGGGGTGCACGCCGCCGAGGTGGTGGGCGTCGCGGGTATCGAAAAGCAGCTTGACGAACGCCTGCGCGACCCTGCGCGCGCGCATGAACCTCTGATCCTCTCGCTTGACCTCAGCGTACAGGCGGCGATGGAGCGGGTCCTTTTGGGCGGCATGAAGATCATGAACGCCAAGGGGGCCGCCGGCATCCTGATGGACGCGCAGACCGGCGAGGTGATCGCCGTCGCCTCCTTGCCCGATTTCGATCCCAATACGCGCCCGCCCCTGCCCACCGAGGGCAATCCCGATGACAGCCCGCTCTTCAACCGCGCGGTGCAGGGTGTCTATGAGCTGGGATCGACCTTCAAGGTCTTGACGCTCGCGCAGGCGCTCGATCTGGGGCTTGTAAATCCCTCAAGCGTGATCGACACCCGCAGCCCGATGCAATGGGGCAAGTTCCGCATCCGCGATTTCCGTAATTACGGCCCCGAACTCAGCGCGGAAAAGGTGCTGGTGAAATCCTCCAACGTCGGCACCGCGCGCATCGCACTCCAGATCGGCGGCGCGCGGCAAAAAACCTTTCTCGACGCGCTCGGCTTCATGAAGCCCTCACCGCTCGAGATCAGCGAGGCATCGGGCAGCGGCCCGCTCCTGCCGAAGAACTGGTCGGATCTCTCGACCATGACCATCTCTTACGGGCATGGCCTCTCGACCAGCCCGATGCACCTTGCCGCCGCCTATGCCACCATCGTCAACGGCGGTCGGCTGGTCACGCCCACGCTCCTGCGCGACCCTGCCCGCACTCCGGGGCCGCGCGTCATCTCGGAGGCAACATCAGCCACCATGCGCGACATGATGCGCAAGGTGGTGAGCGAGGGCACGGCCAGCCTGGCCGAGGTCGAGGGCTATGCCGTCGGCGGCAAGACCGGCACCGCCGACAAACCCAAGGCAAAGGGTGGCGGCTATTACAAGGACAAGGTCATCGCCAGTTTCGCGGGCATGTTCCCCGCCGATGATCCGAAATACGTGCTCGTCGTCACGCTGGACGAGCCGGTGGAAACCTCCGGCAGCGAAGCGCGCCGCACCGCGGGCTGGACCGCCGTGCCGGTTGCCGCCGAAATCATCCGCCGCACCGCGCCGCTGCTGGGTATCAGACCCGCGATTGAACACGCCGGAGCGCCTGTTATAAGGCCCGCATCTCAGTAAGGGGCGGGACGCGCGCGTGGGGCAGATACGGACACTGACAGAGCTTGGCCTGACAGCGCAGGCCGGACGGCAGGCGCGCATCACCGGGCTTGCCACCGACAGCCGCGCGGTGCGCGAGGGGATGCTTTTCGCAGCGCTGCCGGGCATGCAGGTTCATGGCGCGCGCTTCATCGAGACGGCGCTTGCGCAGGGGGCGGCGGCGATCCTCACCGATGCGACAGGCGCGCGTCTTGCCGCCGAGTCGCTTGCCGCGCATGACGCAGCACTCGTCGTGGCCGAAGACCCGCGCCAGACGCTCGCCTTTACCGCAGCACTCTGGTTCGGCGCGCAGCCCGACACCATGGTGGCCGTCACCGGCACCAACGGCAAGACCTCGGTCGCCACCTTCACCCGCCAGATCTGGGAACGCCTCGGGCTTGACGCGGTCAATCTCGGCACGACCGGGGTGGAGGGGGCGGTGCGCGCGCCCATGACCCACACGACACCCGAGCCGATCACGCTGCACGGCATCCTCGCCGACTGCGCGGCGCAGGGCGTCACCCATGCGGCGATGGAGGCCTCATCGCACGGTCTTGCGCAGGCGCGGCTTGACGGGGTGCGCCTCGTGGCGGCGGGATTTACCAACATCACCCAGGACCATCTCGACTATCACCCAGATTTCGAAAGCTATTTTGTCGCCAAATCGGGGCTTTTCGCCCGCGTCCTGCCCGAGAACGGCGTGGCGGTCATCAATATCGACGACCCCCACGGCGGACGCATGGCCGAGATTGCCGCCAACCGGGGGCAGGACCTCTTGACAGTCGGGCGCAGCGCGGGCGCCGATCTTCAGCTTCTCGCGCAGCGCTTCGACGCCACCGGTCAGGTGATCCGGCTGGCATGGGAGGACCGCATCCACCAGATACGCCTTGACCTCATCGGCGGGTTCCAGGCCGAAAACGTGGCGCTCGCAGCAGGCCTTGCCATCGGCGCGGGCGTGGACCCCGCGCGCGTTCTGGCGGAACTGTCGGGCATGACCACCGTGCGCGGACGGATGCAGCTGGCCGCGACACGCGTCAATGGGGCTGCGGTCTTCGTCGATTACGCCCACACCCCCGATGCCGTCTCGACCGCCATCCGCGCGCTGCGCCCGCATGTCATGGGACGACTTGTCGCCATCATCGGCGCGGGCGGTGACCGCGACCGGGGCAAGCGCCCGCTGATGGGACAGGCCGCCGCACAATTCGCCGATGCGGTGATCGTGACCGACGACAACCCCCGGACCGAGGATCCGGCCGCGATCCGCGCCGCGGTGCTCTCGGGCTGTCCGGGCGCCGCCGAGGTGGGCGACCGCGCCGAGGCGATCCTGCGCGGCGTCGACGCGCTCGGGCCCGGCGATGCGTTGCTGATCTGCGGCAAGGGCCATGAGACGGGGCAGGTTATCGGGCAGGACGTGCTGCCCTTCGACGATACCGAACAGGCCAGCCTCGCCGTCGCGGTGCTCGACGGGGGCGTGGCATGAGCCTGTGGACCGCAACCGAGGCCGCGACGGCCACCGGGGGCCGTGCCACGACCGGCTGGGCCGCAACAGGCGTTTCCATCGACACGCGCACGCTCAAACCCGGCGATCTTTTCCTGGCGCTCCATGCGGCACGCGACGGGCATGACTTCGTGGCGCAGGCGCTGGCCAAGGGGGCGGCGGCGGCGCTGGTCAGCCGCATCCCCGAGGGTGTGGCCCCTGACGCGCCGCTCCTTCTGGTCGCGGATGTGCAAACCGCGCTCGAGGCTCTGGGGCGCGCGGGCCGCGCCCGGATGCGGGGCCGGGTCATCGCCGTGACCGGCTCGGTGGGCAAGACCTCCACCAAGGAGATGCTGCGTGCCGTGCTCTCGCATCAGGGCCGCACGCATGCCGCCGAGGCCAGCTACAACAATCACTGGGGCGTGCCGCTGACACTGGCGCGGATGCCCGCCGATACCCAGTTCGCCGTGATCGAGATCGGCATGAACCATCCCGGCGAGATCGCGCCGCTGTCGCGCATGGCGCGCCCGCACCTGGCGCTTGTCACCACGGTTGCCGCCGCCCATCTGGAGGCGTTCGAGAACCTTGAGGGCATCGCCCATGAGAAGGCCACGATCTTCGAGGGGCTGGAGCCGGGCGGAGTGGCGCTTGTCAATACCGACATCTCCACCGCCGCGATCCTGCGCGAGACCGCCGCGCGCCACGCAGCCCGCGTGATCGGCTTTGGCACCGCGCGCGGCGCGCATCATCGCCTTCTTGCGGTCGATCTGCACGATGGTGCGACGGTGGCGCGCGCGCGGGCATGGCGCACACCGCTGCTTTACAAGATCGGCGTGACGGGTCGGCATTTCGCCATGAACGGGCTGGCGGTTCTGGCTGCGGCGCATGTGCTTGGTCTTGACCGGGCCGTGGCCATCGCCGATCTGGCCAACTGGGCCCCACCCGAGGGGCGCGGCACGCGCGAACGCCTCGTGCTCGATCTGGCCGCCGACGGCATGAGCATCGACCTCATCGACGACGCCTTCAACGCCAATCCCGAATCCATGGCCGCCGCGCTCGAGGTGCTCGCGGCCAGCACGCCGCGCAACGATGTCGGGCGCGTCTCGAACGGGCGGCGCATCGCCATCCTTGGCGACATGCTGGAACTGGGCACGACCGAGACGGCGCTCCACGCCGCCCTCGCCACCCTGCCCGCGATGCAGACGGTGGACGAGGTGCATTGCGTGGGCCCCCGGATGCACGCGCTCTGGCAGGCGCTGCCCGAACACAAGCGCGGGCGGCACGTGGCAACCGCCGAGGATCTCGCAGCCGAGGCGCACCGCCTGATCGACGCGGGCGACGTGGTGCTGGTCAAAGGCTCCAAGGGGAGCAGGGTAAGCCTTGTCGTCGCGGCGTTGCGCCGCGTCGGCCGGGGCATGGAAGAGGAACGCGGGTAATGCTCTACTGGCTGACACTGTTCTCGGACGGGGGCGATATCTTCAACCTTTTCCGCTACATCACCTTTCGGGCGGGCGGCGCGTTCCTGACCGCGCTCGTCTTCGGCTTTCTCTTCGGACAGCCCCTCATCAACGTGCTGCGTCGCCGTCAGGGCAAGGGCCAGCCGATCCGCGACGACGGCCCCGAAACCCATTTCGCCAAGGCCGGCACGCCCACCATGGGCGGGCTGCTGATCGTCGGCGCGCTGGTCACCTCGACCCTCTTCTGGGCGCGGCTTGACAATGCCTATGTCTGGCTCGTGCTCTTCGTCACACTCGGCTTTGCGCTGATCGGCTTTGCCGACGATCTCGCCAAGGTGTCCAAGGGCAACGTCAAGGGCGTGCCGGGCCGCGTGCGCCTTGCGCTCGGCTTCGCCATCGCGCTCGTCGCAACGCTCTGGGCGGGGTATCACCACCCCGACGCGCTGCAAAACCAACTCGCCCTGCCGGTGTTCAAGGACGTGCTGCTGAACATGGGGGTTTTCTTCATTCCTTTCGCCATGTTCGTGATCGTGGGGGCAGCCAATGCGGTGAACCTCACCGACGGGCTTGACGGGTTGGCGATCATGCCCGTCATGATCGCCTCGGCCACGCTTGGCGTCATCGCATACACGGTGGGGCGCACGGACTTTACCGAATATCTCGGCCTGCATTACGTGCCGGGCACGGGCGAGATTCTGGTCTTTGTCGCGGGGCTGGTGGGCGGCGGCCTTGGCTTTCTTTGGTATAATGCCCCGCCTGCGGCGGTGTTCATGGGCGATACCGGATCGCTGGCGCTTGGCGGCGCGCTTGGCGCCATCGCCGTGGCCACAAAGCATGAGTTGGTGCTCGGCATCGTTGGCGGCCTCTTCGTGGTCGAGGCGCTCTCGGTGATCATTCAGGTGCTCTATTTCAAACGCACCGGCAAACGCGTGTTCCTGATGGCGCCGATCCATCATCATTACGAGAAGAAGGGCTGGGCCGAGCCGCAGATCGTCATCCGCTTCTGGATCATCGCGCTCATTCTGGCGATCATCGGGCTGGCGACGCTGAAACTGCGATAGCCGGCTCCGGTCTGGCCTTGTCCTGACACACAACGTTTCATCCACACGCCCGAGCGTGCGTCCCGTCCGACACCTGTTACATCCCTCGCCGCCATGTGATTTGCGACGGCAGGACCGAGCAATTAGGCAAGGTGTGTCGGTCTGTCCGCCACCGCCGCGAAACACCCGAGGGAACACCAATGGACGCACGGCACCGCCTTAACCCGCAGGACCGGCTCGACGGTCTGGCGCTCTTGATCCTGCGGCTGGGGCTGGCGTGGTTCGTGTTCCTCTGGGCCGCGCACAAGATCATTACCCCCAAGCAATATCAGAGCCTTGCACGGCATTTCGACGGCGTCGATGTAAGCCTGACACAGGTCTATACGATGGGGGGCTTGCAAATCGCGCTTTGCGGGCTCGTGGCGCTCGGGGTGCTTCGCTATTTCAGCTATGGCAGTTTGCTTTTGATGCATTTCTTTACTGTCACCCGCCGCTGGGAGGGGTTTTTCGACCCCTTCGCCCTCAATGATCGCGGCTTTCCGGTGAACCGCAACCAGGTGATCGACCTTGCGGTTCTGGGCGCCTTTATCGCGCTGGTTCTGCTGATCCGGCGCGACCATTTCAGCATCGGCGGCTGGCTCGCGCGCCACGACCGGCCGCGCTGGTGGATGTAATCCACGGCGGGGCTTGACCCCGCGCGCGCGGTTGCCGACATGGGAGGGGCAACAGATGCGAGAGAGCCGATGCCTGACCCCAACCCCGCCGCGCTGACATTCCTGCAAACGCGCCGGTCGCGCCCGGCCAAGACACTTGGCCTGCCGGTGCCCGGCCGCGCGGCGCTTGCGCCCCTTCTGACCGCCGCGCTGCGCGTTCCCGACCACGGCAAGCTGGAGCCGTGGCGCCTTGTGGTGCTGGAGCGCGACGCGCTCGCGCGGCTGGCGGGGCTGGTGCCCGAGGTGGGCGAGCGGCTGGGCCGCGTGCCCGAGGATATCGCCAAGCAGCAGGCGCAATTCGCCGAGGCGCATCTGGCCGTGGCGGTGATCGCGTCGCCGAAACCTTCCGAGAAGATTCCCGCCATCGAACAGACCTATTCGGCCGCCTGCGTGGCTTACGGCCTTCTGAGCGCGGCGCTGGCGGCGGGCTGGGGGGCGAACTGGCTGTCGGGCTGGGCCAGCCATGACCGGGGCTTTGCCGAGGCGGGGCTCGGGCTTGCGTCGCACGAAGCGATCGTCGGCTTCATCCATATCGGCACCGAGACCGCCGCGCCCCCCGAACGCCCGCGCCCCGATCCCGAGACGGTGATCGCCTGGATGACAGAATGATTTTCCCGGCCTTCCTCAAGACACTCGGCCAGATCGGCGACCCGCGCTTTCGCAGGGTTCTGCTGCTCGGTATCGGGCTGACGCTGGCGCTGCTTGTTGCGGTCTATGCAGGCGTGCTCTGGCTCATTCACGCGACGGTGGGCGACACCACGGTACTGCCCTTTATCGGCGAGGTGACATGGGTGGGCGATTTGCTGAGCGGCGCGTCGCTTCTGCTGATGATGGTGCTCTCGGCCTTCCTCATGGTGCCGGTCGCCTCGGCCATCACGTCGATGTTTCTCGACGAGGTGGCGCAGGCGGTGGAGGATCGCCATTACCCGTCCCTTCCGCCCGCGTCGCCCGTGCCGCTTGGCGAGGCGATCAAGGACACCGTGAATTTCCTTGGCGTCATCATCGGCGCGAACCTTCTGGCGCTCATTCTCTACGTGATCTTCACGCCGTTCGCGCTCTTCATCTTCTGGGGTCTGAACGGCTATCTGCTCGGGATGGAGTATTTCCAACTGGCCGCCATGCGCCGCGAGGGACGCGAGGAGGCGAAGCAGTTGCGAAAAAGGCACCGCCTGACGATCTGGGCGGCGGGGGTGCTCATGGCGATGCCGCTCTCGGTGCCCTTGGTGAACCTGCTTGTTCCGGTGCTGGGGGCCGCGACCTTTACCCATATCTACCACACTATCCGGCGGCGGGCCCCATCCGGTTGAACATGTCGAGATCGCGGATCGTTATCATCCCCGAAAGCATGACCCAGGCCGCAATGGCCCACAGAACGGCGGCAATGCCGGTTGTGATCCAGGCCTTTTTCCTCAGGTGATGATGCTCTGGCGCACCGGCCTGGGTGCCGGGCACGATCCGGCCCAGATCGCCCTGTGTCTGGATGCGGATCGGCAGCACGATGAAAAAGGTCATGAACCAGATCACCACATAAAGCACGATGGCCGAAGTCACCCCCATCAGACCTGCTCCAGTTCCACCAGACAGCCGTTGAAATCCTTGGGGTGCAGGAACAGAACCGGCTTGCCATGCGCGCCGATCTTCGGCTCGCCCGTGCCCAGAACCCGCGCGCCGCTGGCCAGAAGATGGTCGCGCGCGGCGATGATGTCAGCGACCTCGTAACAGACATGATGGATGCCGCCCGAGGGGTTCTTGTCCAGAAACCCCTTGATCGGGCTGTCGTCACCCAACGGGTAGAGAAGTTCGATCTTGGTATTCGGCAATTCGATGAAGACCACGGTCACGCCATGATCGGGCTCATCCTGCGGCGCGCCCACGGTGGCGCCGAGCGCATCGCGATACTGCGCGCTTGCGGCCTCGAGATCGGGTACGGCGATGGCGACATGGTTGAGACGTCCGATCATGAGGCGCTTCCTTCTGGCTGGTCTGGCCGGTTTATGGCGCGGGCGCGGGCCGCTTTCAAGCGGCAGGGCGCCGCAGAGGGCCATTAACCCCGCGTTCATCATGAGCGGGCAAGCTGGGGGCGTTCTCTTCCCGAAAGGAGCCCTGCGATGATCGACCCGGATACGCGCCCCCGCCCCTGCGCCGCCCTGCCCGCCCGTCCCCTTCTGGGGCTGACGGTGTTGGTGGTGGAGGACAGCCGCTTTGCATCCGAGGCGCTGCGCCTGATGTGCCTGCGCAGCGGCGCACGCCTGCGCCGCGCCGACAGCCTGCGCGCGGCGCATCGGCATTTACAGGTCTACCGCCCCTCGGTGATGATCGTCGATGCGGGGTTGCCGGATGGGTCCGGCCTCGATCTGATCAGGACCATGAGCGCCGCGCGCCCGCGCATCTCGGTGATTCTCGCCATGAGTGGCGATGTCGGACTTGGCGGCGCGGCGCGGCGCGCGGGCGCGGACGGGTTCCTGCCCAAGCCGATGGTGCATCTGGCGGAATTTCAACAGGCGATGCTGCGCCACCTCCCGCCGGACCGCTGCCCGGTCGGGCCATACGCACTCTCGCGGGAACGGATCACCCCTGACCGTCTCGCCTATCGCGATGACCTCGATCATGTCCACACCGTGCTGACCGCGTGCCCCGGTGCGGCGGCATTGTCCTATGCCGCGCAGTTCCTCACCGGCGTGGCGCAGGCGGCGGGGGATCCGGCGCTGGCACTGGCCGCAAGCGGCCTGACCGGGCACGGACCCGAGGCGGGGCTGGCGCATGTCATGGGCCTGATCGAGGCGCGGCTGGCCGAACCGGTGGCGATCTGAGCCGCTTACTCCTGCGGCAGCACCCGCAGACCCAGCTCCATGAGTTGCTCCGGCGTGGGATCGGAGGGCGCGTTCATCATCAGATCCTCGGCGCGCTGGTTCATCGGGAACATGATCACCTCGCGGATGTTCGAGGTCCCGGCCAGAAGCATCACGATCCGGTCGATCCCCGCCGCACAGCCGCCATGGGGCGGCGCGCCATACTGGAACGCACCCACCATGCCGCCGAACCGCTTGCGCACCTCCGCCTCGCCATAGCCCGCCAGTTCGAACGCCTTGAACATGATCTCTGGCTTGTGGTTGCGAATCGCGCCCGAGACCAGCTCATAGCCGTTGCAGGCCAGATCATACTGATAGCCCAGAACCCCCAGCGGGTTCCCGTTCAGGGCCTCCATCCCGCCCTGCGGCATGGAAAACGGGTTGTGGCTGAAATCGACCTTGCCGGTGGTCTCGTCCTTTTCATACATCGGGAAATCGACGATCCACGCAAAGGCAAAGCGGTTTTCGTCCGTCAGGCCCAATTCCTCGCCAATCACCGTGCGCGCCTTGCCCGCGACCCTTTCAAACGCTTGCGGCTTGCCGCCAAGGAAGAAGGCCGCATCGCCCACGCCAAGCCCAAGCTGCTGGCGGATTGCCTCGCTCCGCTCGGGGCCGATATTCTTGGCCAGCGGGCCGGCGGCTTCGATCTCTCCCAGATAGAGTTCAGCCAGTTTCCGAGCGTTAATCTTATCCAATTGGTCGCCCGCTTTAAGAAGGTTGACTATCTGAGACTCGAATTTTTTGTAAAGCTCCGATTCAGCATTGAATCGGCTAAAGTCAGTGTCGCCAGCGTCGATTTTTGTCATGACATCATCATAGACAGGCGACCGGTCGCATTTTCGCCAGAAAATATACCCCATCCCCGGCAGGCCCTCTTTCTGGGCAAAGGCGTTCATGCGGTCGCAGAACTTGCGGCTGCCGCCCGTGGGGGCGGGGATGGCGCGCACCTCGGTGCCGTCCTGCTCCAACAGCTTGGCGAAGATGGCAAAACCAGACCCGCGGAAATGCCCGGACACGTCCTGCATCTTGATCGGATTGCGCAGGTCGGGCTTGTCGGTGCCATACCAGAGTGCTGAATCCGCGTAGGAAATCTGCGGCCAGGCCTCGGGCGCATCGACCGCCTTGCCGCCGCCGAATTCCTGAAACACGCCCGCAATCACCGGCGCCACCGTGTCGAACACATCCTGCTGTGTGACAAAGCTCATTTCCATGTCGAGCTGATAGAAGTCGGTGGGCGAGCGGTCGGCGCGCGGGTCCTCGTCGCGGAAACACGGCGCAATCTGGAAATACTTGTCGAAACCCGAGACCATGATCAGTTGCTTGAACTGCTGCGGGGCCTGCGGCAGGGCGTAGAACTTGCCGGGATGCAGGCGGCTTGGCACCAGAAAATCGCGCGCGCCCTCGGGGCTGGAGGCGGTGATGATCGGTGTCTGGAACTCGCGGAACCCCTTGTCCCACATGCGCTTCCGGATCGAGGCCACCACATCCGAACGCAGCACCATGTTGCGCTGCATCCCCTCGCGGCGCAGGTCGAGGTAACGGTAGCGCAGACGCGTCTCCTCGGGATATTCCTGATCTCCGAAGACCTGAAGCGGCAATTCTGCCGCCGAGCCAAGGATTTCCAGATCGCGGATATAGACCTCGATTTCGCCGGTGGGGATCTTGGGGTTCACAAGGCTTGC
This sequence comes from Alphaproteobacteria bacterium HGW-Alphaproteobacteria-1, assembly GCA_002842985.1. Lineage (GTDB taxonomy): Bacteria > Pseudomonadota > Alphaproteobacteria > Rhodobacterales > Rhodobacteraceae > Roseovarius. The sequence goes on along the minus strand of PHEQ01000018.1, from coordinate 12,036 downwards.
GTCGCGGGCCTTTACCGTGCCGTCGATGCGCACGCAGCATTCGGCGCGCAGGGCCTCGGCGGCGGCGAAAACCGGGCTGTCGGGGTCGCACAGCACCTGCGTCACACCATAGTGATCGCGCAGGTCGATGAACAGAACCCCGCCGTGATCGCGGATGCGGTGCACCCATCCGGCAAGGCGGACAGTCTCACCTTCGTGGGATTTTCTCAGATCTGCGCAGGAATGGCTGCGATATGCGTGCATTTTTGCTCTCCGGGGCCGGGAACGGCGCGGTTCGGGTTTGTCTCGGGTCCGGGCCGATACACATGCGCCGCGCGGCAAAGTCAAGCCGGGACCGGGGCGCGCGGGGCGAAACCATTTACAGCAAAAGCAATTTCGGTAAAATCAAGACCTAGAAACACGAGCAGGACGCCGATGAATGCGCCGGGGATGGCGCGGGATTGGAGGTGTGCGATGTGGACCGGGGCGCTTGACAGGCTGTTGCGCCATTTTTTCCGCCACGGGCGGCTTCATGTGACATATCCCGACGGGGTGCGACGCAGCTATGGCCCCGGCGATGGCCCCGAGATTGCCGTGGCGATGAGCGATCCGAGCCTGCCGCGCCGTATCGTGCTGTCGCCCGATCTGGGGGTGGGAGAGGGGTATATGGATGGCACCTTCACCGTCGAGGGCGATGACGTTTACGGCTTCCTGAGCCTCGCCATGGCCAATATCGCAGCACAGGGACAGCCGGCGTTTCGTCGCCCGCTCGAGGCGATGCGCTGGCTCAAGCGGCGGTGGGATCAGTTCAACCCGGCGGCGCGCGCAAGGGCCAACGTGGTGCATCACTATGACCTGTCGGGCGAGCTTTACGATCTCTTCCTTGATGCGGACCGGCAATATTCCTGCGCCTATTTCGCCCGCCCAGACATGACGCTGGAAGAGGCGCAAGAGGCCAAGAAACGCCATATCGCGCGTAAACTTCTGATCCGTCCGGGAATGCGCGTGCTCGATATCGGCTGCGGCTGGGGCGGCATGGCGCTGACGCTGGCGCGCGATTTCGGGGCCGAGGTCACGGGCGTGACCCTCTCGCGCGAACAGCACGCGATGGCCACCATGCGTGCCGAAAAGGCGGGACTTGCGGACCGGGCGCGGTTCGAGTTGATGGATTACCGCGACGTGACCGGACAGTTCGACCGCATCGTGTCGGTCGGCATGTTCGAACATGTCGGCGTGCCGCATTACGACGCCTATTTCGCCAAGGTGCGGCGGCTATTGGCCGATGACGGCGTGGCACTCATCCACACCATCGGGCGCGCGGGGCCCCCTGCCGCAACAAGCCCGTGGATCCTCAAATACATCTTTCCCGGCGGCTACTGTCCGTCCATGTCCGAGGCGGTGGCAGCGGTGGAGCGGCACAAGCTGGTGACCACCGATGTCGAGGTCTGGCGGCTGCATTACGCCGAGACGCTGCGCGAATGGCGCGCCCGGTTCGAGGCCAATATCGACAAGGCGCGCGCGCTTTATGATGATCGGTTCTGCCGGATGTGGCGCTATTACCTCATTGCCAGCGAACTTACGTTCAGGCTCTATAATCAGGTGGTGTTCCAGTTCCAGTTGACGCCGAAACAGGACGCGGTGCCGCTGACGCGCGATTACCTTTATCGGGACGAATCGTCGAGGCTGAACCGGGCGGCAGAATAGCGGGTCAGGCCACCGGAGCGGCAAGGCGGGCAAAGCGCGCTTTCCACAGCGCCTCCTCGTATTCGCCCACGGCCGTGCTGTCATGGACAACGCCGCCGCCCACGTCGAGCCGCGCCGTCCCGCCCTCCAGCATCAGCGTGCGGATGGCCACGTTGAATTCGGCGCGCCCGTCGGGAGCCGCCCAGCCGATGGTCCCGCAGTAGATTTCACGGGCGCGCGCCTCGACCAGAGCGAGGATCTCCATCGCGCGGATCTTGGGCGCGCCGGTGATCGAGCCGCAGGGAAAAAGCGCGCCGAGGATCGCGGCAAGGCCCGTGCCGGGCATGAGTCGCGCAGTGATGTGCGACGTCATCTGGTGGACGGTCTCATAACTCTCGACGGTGAAAAGCTCTGGCACGCGCACCGTGCCGGGAAGGCTGACGCGGCTGATATCGTTGCGCAAAAGGTCCACGATCATCAGGTTTTCGGCGCGGTTCTTGGCGTCCGATTGCAGGAAGAACCGCCGTCGCGCATCCTCGGCGGCGTCGGCGCTGCGGGGTTGCGTGCCCTTCATGGGCCGTGTCTCGATCCCGCCTTCCACGTCGGTGCGAAAGAACAGCTCGGGCGAGCGCGACAGAATCGCGGGCAGGCCGGGGGCCTCGATCAAGACCCCATGGCGCACCGGCTGCACCCGGCTGAGCGCGGCATGAAGCGCCTGCGCGCTGCCGGTGGCGGCAAGGGCAAGCGGAAAGGTCAGGTTTGCCTGATAGATGTCGCCAGCACCGATCAGCGCGTGAACCCGCGCGAAGGCCTGCGCATAGCGCGCGGCGTCCCATGCGGGCCGTGCGGAGCCCAGAGTGGCCGGACCGACGGCCAGTGCCGCCGCGACCTGCGGGCGATCATAGACACCGAATTGCAAGAGCGGCAGGCGGCGGCGCGCGGGCATCAGCGGCAAAAGGCGCGGCTCGAGCGCAAAGCCCATCTCGTAGCTGGCAAAGCCCGCCACCCAGGCACCACCCGCCCGCGCCGCGTCGAGCGCGGCGAGCGCCGGCGCGACCTCCGCCGCCTCATGCGCCAGGATGACGCGTGCGGGGTGCGCAAAGGCGCAAGCCGCCCCGTCCGGGCCGTGGTCGAACCTGATCCGCATGATGACTCCGCAAGCGTGGTGAGGGCTATTTAGCCTTGCTGCCCGCACGCGCCACCCACAAAAACGTCGCTTTGCCACGGTTAAGCGCAGGGCGAGAGCGTTGACAGGGCGCATGGCGCGCGCGACGCTCGTGCGCGACGGGCCAGAACGGAGCGAGGACATGACGGCGAGGATCAGACGGCACGCCGGTGCAGCGGCGCTGATGCTCTGGACAGGCGCCGCCGGGGCCGGATCGGTCTCGCTCGGGTTTGAGGGATATGGCGCGGGTGCGGCCCCGACAGATATGGTCGAGGACGGATTTCGCCTCGTGACGCGCAACCTCGTGATCTCGGGCCCCGGCAAATCGGGCGACGGCACCGACGGACCACATGAAATAGAGGGCGGGATGGGCGCGCCGGGCGCGCTGGCGATCCTGCGCGACGCGCCCTTCACCTTCGTCTCGCTTGACTGGCAGGCCGAAGCGGGCACGCCGGTGATCCGGGCCGAGGGCTATCTGGGCCCGCATCTGGTGGCGCGTGAGCAGTTCACCGCGCGCCAGCCAAGTTACATGACCTTCGAGGCCGGGGCACTGGCCGGACAAGTGATCGACCGGCTGATCCTTTATCCGCAGCGCGATGGCGCGGGGATGGGTGCGCTCGACCGGGTGATTCTCGATACCGCGCCGGAGGGTCCGGGCACGTCCTGAAGGCCGGTCGGCAATGCCCCTTGCGCCCCGGCGGGCGATAGCTATAACCCCCGAGAATTTGGGCGCGCGGCCCGTCCGGCCTGCGCCAGCTGCCAGCCGTCAGGGGACCGACATGCCGAAGAGAACCGATATCAAATCCATCATGATCATCGGCGCGGGGCCCATCATCATCGGACAGGCCTGCGAGTTTGACTATTCCGGCGCACAGGCCTGCAAGGCGCTGCGCGAAGAAGGCTACCGAGTCATCCTTGTAAACTCGAACCCCGCCACGATCATGACCGATCCGGGGTTGGCGGATGCCACCTATATCGAGCCGATCACCCCCGAAGTGGTGGCAAGGATCATCGAGAAGGAACGCCCGGACGCATTGCTGCCCACCATGGGCGGGCAAACCGGCCTCAACACTGCGCTGGCGGTGGCCGATATGGGCGTGCTGGAGAAATTCGGCGTGGAACTGATCGGTGCCAACCGGCAAGCCATCGAGATGGCCGAGGATCGCAAGCTTTTCCGCGAGGCAATGGACCGGCTGGGGATCGAGAATCCCAAGGCCACCATCGCCAACACCATGGAAGAATGCATGGCGGCGATTGATTACGTGGGCCTGCCCGCGATCATCCGCCCGGCCTATACCCTTGGCGGGACGGGGGGCGGCATCGCCTATAACCGCGACGATTACATCCATTTCTGCAAATCCGGCCTCGACGCCTCGCCCGTCAGCCAGATCCTCATCGACGAGAGCCTGCTCGGCTGGAAGGAATTCGAGATGGAGGTGGTCCGCGACCGCGCGGATAACGCGATCATCGTCTGTTCCATCGAAAACGTGGATCCGATGGGCGTGCATACGGGCGATTCGATCACCGTGGCTCCTGCCCTCACGCTGACCGACAAGGAATATCAGATCATGCGCAACGGCTCGATTGCCGTCTTGCGCGAGATCGGCGTCGAGACGGGTGGCTCCAACGTGCAATGGGCGGTGAACCCGGCCGATGGGCGAATGGTGGTGATCGAGATGAACCCGCGCGTGTCGCGCTCTTCGGCGCTGGCGTCCAAGGCCACGGGCTTTCCGATTGCCAAGATCGCGGCCAAGCTGGCCGTGGGCTATACGCTCGACGAGTTGGACAACGACATCACCAAGGTGACGCCCGCGAGTTTCGAGCCGACCATCGACTATGTCGTGACCAAGATTCCGCGCTTTGCGTTTGAGAAATTCCCCGGTGCCAAGCCGCATCTCACCACCGCGATGAAATCGGTGGGCGAGGCGATGGCGATTGGCCGCACGATCCACGAGAGCCTGCAAAAGGCGCTTGCCTCGATGGAGACCGGCCTTTCGGGCTTTGACGAGATCGCCATCGACGGCGCGCCGGACAAGGCCGCGATCACCCGCGCGCTCTCGGTCGCGACCCCCGACCGGATGCGCACCATCGCGCAGGCGATGCGTCATGGCCTCAACGACGATGAAATAAACGCCGCGACGGCGTTTGATCCGTGGTTCCTTGCCCGTATCCGCGAGATCGTCGAAACCGAGGAGCAGATCCGTCGCGATGGCCTGCCGATGACCGAAGACGGCTTGCGCCGCCTCAAGATGATGGGCTTTACCGATGCCCGCCTTGCCACGCTGACGGGGCGCGACGAGGATCAGGTGCGCCGCGCGCGCCGGAACCTCGGGGTCAATGCCGTGTTCAAGCGCATCGACACCTGTGCCGCCGAATTCGAGGCACAGACCCCCTACATGTATTCGACCTACGAGGCCCCGATGATGGGCGAGGTGGAATGCGAGGCGCGCCCCTCGGACCGCAAGAAGGTGGTCATCCTTGGCGGCGGCCCCAACCGGATCGGACAGGGGATCGAGTTCGATTACTGCTGTTGTCACGCCTGCTTCGCGCTTAGCGATGTGGGCTATGAGACCATCATGATCAACTGCAACCCCGAAACGGTCAGCACCGATTACGACACGTCCGACCGGCTTTACTTCGAGCCGCTGACCTTCGAGCATGTCATGGAAATCCTGCGCGTCGAGCAGGAGAACGGCACGCTGCACGGCGTGATCGTGCAATTCGGCGGGCAGACGCCCCTGAAACTCGCCCGCGCGCTCGAGGCCGAGGGCATCCCGATCCTCGGCACCACACCCGACGCGATTGATCTGGCCGAGGACCGCGAGCGGTTTCAGGCGCTCGTTACCCGGCTGGGGCTGAAACAGCCCCGCAACGGCATCGCATCGACCGACGCGCAGGCGCTGGCCATCGCCGAGGATATCGGCTTTCCGCTGGTGATCCGTCCGTCTTATGTCTTGGGCGGTCGCGCGATGGAGATCGTGCGCGACATGGCCCATCTGGAACGCTACATCGCCGAGGCGGTGGTCGTGTCGGGCAAGAGCCCGGTCCTGCTTGACAGCTACCTCTCTGGGGCCATCGAATGCGATGTGGATGCGCTCTGCGACGGCAAGGCCGTGCATGTCGCGGGCATCATGCAGCATATCGAGGAGGCGGGCGTTCATTCGGGCGATAGCGCCTGTTCGCTGCCGCCCTATTCGCTTTCGCGCGAGATCATCGAGGACATCACCCGCCAGACCGAGGCGCTGGCGCGCGCACTGGGTGTCGTGGGTCTCATGAACGTCCAATTCGCGGTCAAGGGTGAGGATATCTATCTGATCGAGGTTAACCCGCGCGCCAGCCGCACCGTGCCCTTTGTCGCCAAGGCCACCGACAGCGCCATTGCCTCGATCGCCGCGCGGCTCATGGCGGGCGAGAGCCTCGACGCCTTCCCGCATCGCGGCCCCTACCCGAAGGGCACGCGGCCCGGCACCCTGCCGATGGCCGACCAGATGACGCTTGCGGATCCTGACATGCCGTGGTTCTCGGTCAAGGAGGCCGTGCTGCCCTTTGCCCGCTTCCCCGGTGTCGATACGATCCTTGGCCCCGAAATGCGCTCGACCGGTGAGGTGATGGGCTGGGACGTGTCCTTCCCGCGCGCCTTTCTCAAGGCGCAGATGGGCGCGGGCGTGACCCTGCCCGGTGGTGGAACGGTCTTTGTCTCGGTTCGTGACAGCGACAAGACGGCGCAATTGATCGACACGGCGGAAATCCTCACCAGTCTAGGCTTCGCGCTTGTCGCCACGCGCGGCACGGGCGCCTTCCTCAAGGAAGCGGGGATCGCGTGCGATGTGGTCAACAAGGTCTATGAGGGCCGCCCCAACATCGTGGACATGCTCAAGGATGGCGAGATCGCGTTGGTGATGAACACCACCGAGGGTGCGCAGGCGGTCGAGGACAGCCGTGAGATACGGTCGGTCGCGCTCTATGACCGCATTCCCTATTTCACCACGCTTGCAGGCTCTCACGCGGCGGCACAGGCGATCCGGGCGCGGCGCGAAGGCGTGCTCGAGGTGATGCCGTTGCAGGGCATACCGGCCTGATCGCCGGGCCCCGTCATCGCCTGACGGGGCCTGTCAGGGCGGGCGCGCGATGTCGGTTTCGGACGCCGGAATTCCGCTTTCGTCCGCTATGCATGCTGCGCTGCAACACCTTGCCGAAAACGCATGAATAAAACTGTTTTCGACCATTGTGCGGACAGAAATTTCCATTATGTGGCGGGTGTGATCGAAGCATCGGTCGCGTGATGACAACCCTCAGGATACGGAGGCCAGATATGACCCGCGACGAGTTGAACCGCGAACTGCGTATGCACTCGGCCTCCTGGCAGGCGGTGGTGATCGTCTATGCTGCGATCATCGGCACCTTTGTGCTGTCGGCCATGGCGATCCTCTGACAGCTCCGCGTTTCGGCCCTGCCGGACCCTGCCGCACGGATCACTTTTCGTAAAAACGCCGCCTGAGCGCCGCCAAAAGCGGCGATCCGGCCTGCGCGGCAAGAAAGTTGTAGCCCGTGTAGGGATCGGTCTTGCGCGCCGCGATGGCAGCGAGATCGGGCATGGGAACCAAGCCCGTATCTATGGAAAATAGCCGCATATCAGGGTCTTGAAGAAAGCGCGCGCTGACAGTGCAGGCCGGATCGTTACCGTGGTCCTCGTAGATCAGCACCGCACCTTGTGCCAGCGCGCGCGCAGCCCCGTCGATGGCGGCAATCTCCGCCCCCTCCACATCGAGCTTGATCACCGCAGCCACGCCCTCGGGCACCAGATCGTCAATGGCCAGCGTGGGCACGGTCTCGATGTGGTCCCCGACCCCCACCGGCGTATCGCCCAGCAGCCGCGCCGAGGCGTGGCTCAGACGGGTATTGACGAAGCTGAGCGTCTGGCCCGAGCGCGCATGGATGGCGGCGCGGTGCAGGGTGACATTGGGCAGGTGCCCGGCATTGGCCCGCAAATCTGCGAAGGTGGCCGCCGACGCCTCGACCGCGATCACGCGTGCAAAAAGCGGCGCGGCGCGGGTGGTCCACCAGCCCTTGTTCGCCCCCAGATCGCAAAAGAGAGGCGTGGCCCCGGCTGCGGCGCGCAGGATGGTGGCGACCTCTGGCTCGTAGGGCGCGCGGTATAGGGCAAAGCGGGTCCAGTAGCCGTCACCAAGCGCGATGCGGAACGCGGGGGCGTTGCCCTCGTGGAGAAACACGGCGTTGCCCTTCGGGAATAACCGGGCAAGGCCCCGCGCAAAGCGGCCATAGAGGGCGCGCGTCACGGCAAGCCGGAAGAGCGCCATCAAAAGGTGATACTGAAGCCGCGCAGAGCGCGAAGAGAAGGTGAGCCGGATCATCGGCCTGAACCTATCCCGGAGCGCGCGCCGAAGCCAGAGGCGCGCACGCACGCCACACGCGCTTGTGCGTCGAGTTTTAGTGCGAACCGGCGCGGGGTTTCCCAGATTCCTGACATGAAACCGGCGCATCCCGCGCCAGCATGAAAGGAGAACCCCATGTTCAAACGTCTTTGCTCCACCGCGATCATCTTTGGCGCCGCCGCGCTTGCACCGCCCACCGTGGCACAGGCGCAGACTGTGGCCTGCCTGCCGCGCGCCGCCCTCATCGAGCGGCTTGAAGGACGCTACAAGGAACAGCTCGCCGGGGGCGGATTGCAATCCCCGCAGCAATTGCTCGAGGTCTGGGCCTCGGACCAGACCGGCAGTTTCACCGTCTTCGTGACGCGCCCCGACGGGGTCGCTTGCGTCGTCGCCACCGGCCAGCACTGGAACAGTGCGCCCGCCGAAACGCCTGAAGGTGTGGCCGGGTAAAGGCACATTGCCTATGGGGGGGGTGGGTGCTATCTGCCTTGCAAATCTGCAAGGCAAGGAACCACCCCCGATGGCACAGGACTACATCGTCAAGGATATCGCGCTCGCCAGCTATGGCCGCAAGGAACTGGATATCGCCGAAACCGAAATGCCGGGCCTGATGGCGCTGCGCAGCGAGTATGGCGCGGCCAAGCCGCTCAAGGGCGCGCGGATCGTCGGCAGCCTGCACATGACCATTCAGACGGCGGTGCTGATCGAGACGCTGGTGGCGCTTGGTGCGGACGTCCGTTGGGCAAGCTGCAACATCTTCTCGACGCAGGATCACGCGGCGGCAGCGATCGCCGAGGGCGGCACGCCGGTCTTCGCCATCAAGGGCCAGAGCCTTGAAGAGCATTGGGACTATCTCGACCGCTCTTTCCAGTTCCCGGGCGGGCCGAACATGATCCTCGACGATGGCGGCGATGCCACACTCTATGTCCTGCTCGGCGCGCGCGCCGAGGCGGGAGAAGACATCATCCCGCTGCCGCAATCCGAGGAAGAAGAGGTGATCAAGGCACAGATCGCCAAGCGCATGGCGGCAAGCCCCGGCTGGTTCACACGCGTGCGTGACCAGATCAAGGGCGTCTCCGAAGAAACCACGACCGGCGTTCACCGGCTTTATGAGCTGCACAAGCAGGGGCAACTGCCCTTCCCGGCGATCAACGTCAATGATTCAGTGACCAAGTCGAAATTCGACAACAAATATGGTTGCAAGGAATCGCTTGTGGACGGTATCCGCCGCGCCACCGACACGATGATGGCGGGCAAGGTCGCCGTTGTCATGGGCTATGGCGATGTCGGCAAAGGGTCTGCCGCGTCGTTGCGCGGGGCTGGCGCGCGCGTGAAGGTTACAGAGGTTGATCCCATCTGCGCGCTCCAGGCGGCGATGGACGGGTTCGAGGTGGTCCTGCTGGAGGATGTCGTCGCATCGGCCGATATCTTCATCACGACGACCGGCAACAAGGACGTGATCCGCATCGAGCACATGCGCGCGATGAAGGACATGGCGATTGTCGGCAATATCGGCCATTTCGACAATGAAATTCAGGTGGCCGCGCTCAAGAACCACAAATGGACCAACATCAAGGAACAGGTGGACATGATCGAGATGCCTTCGGGCAATCGCATCATCCTGCTCAGCGAGGGGCGTCTTCTGAACCTCGGCAACGCCACCGGGCACCCCTCTTTCGTGATGTCGGCGTCCTTCACCAATCAGGTGCTGGCGCAGATCGAGCTTTGGACCAAGGGCGATCAATACGGCAACGAAGTTTACGTGTTGCCCAAGCATCTCGATGAAAAGGTCGCGAGGCTTCATCTCGACCGGATCGGCGTCAAGCTGACGCCGCTCAGCCCGGAGCAGGCGGCCTATATCGGGGTCACGCCGGAAGGGCCGTTCAAGCCCGAACACTACCGCTACTGAAGCCGCCGCGAGAACAGATCGAGGGCCGGATCCTGAGGGTCCGGCCCGTCGTATTTGTAGCCCGCGCTTTGCACGACACGGCGCGAGGCGGTGTTCTTGCGGTGGATCCGGGCGAAGAGCGTGTGGATATCGCCCGCCTCGTTCGCGGCCAGCGCCGTGTAGCCGCGCACAAGATCACGTCCAAACCCCTGCCCCCAATGGGCGCGGCCCAGCCAATAGCTGATCTCGGCGCGGCCTCGCCCCGCGAATTCAAGCCGCGCCTGCCCGATGGGCGCGCCCCGGTGCGTGACGGCGTGGACCATGTGATGTGGGCTGGCATTGGCCAACTCGACAAGGGTGGCGGCATTGTCGCGGCTGAGCGGGGCCGGATAGGGCTGCGGCAGAAAGGCCCAGACCTCCGGATCGTCGAGCAACGCATGAAACCGGTCGAGATCCCCGGTTCGCCATGCGCGAAAGCCGAGGCGCGCGGAGGCGGAGGGCACAAGCGCCCGCGCGTGGAAATCGTCAACTATGCCCAACGGCACCCAGCCGGTTTGTGCAGGATCATAGGCAAGCGGCATCCCCGCCGCATGACAGGCGGATTGCCGTTCAAGGCAAAGCGGGCCGTCGGAGCGGCGGCGCGTGGCGGTTTGCGGCAAAGAGATTTCGGCTGTTATCGTCTGGCTCATGGCGTCGGGTCTCCGGCGTCGAGTCACGAATAGTTGAGACTTCTCTACGTCAGGTAAGACCTGTTTTCCGCAGTTCAAGACAGGCGCGGGGAAGCGAGCGCGCGTTTTCCCTTTGCGGCCCGCGCCTGTCTGGGTATGTTTTCCGCGGTGCGTAAGTGCGGGCGGCAGTGAATGGCCGCCCACGATGCGCCGGGACAAAGGGAGTGATTTCATGGGAAAACGTGACGATCTGATTGCGCGCTACGCGGATGATTTGCGCAACAAATGCGGGATGGAGCCGGATATGGCCCTGCTCACCAAGGTGACCATCGGCTGCGGCCCGGCCATCTACAACGCCGATGCGGCGACCGTGGCGGCGGGTCAGCCCGCAGAGCTTGAGACGGTCAAGAACAATTTCCTGATCAAGAAGCTGGGTCTTGCCGACAGTCCCGCATTGACGGACGCGATCAATCAGGTCCTGGAAACCTATGGCCGGTCTGAGCGCAACAAGTATCGCGCGGTGGTCTATTACATGCTGACCAAGCATTTCGGCAAGGAAGCCGTCTACGGCTGAGTCCAATCAGGACGCGTCGCGCAGATCGCCCGTGTCAAGCACGGGCGACGCATCCAGCGCGTCGGCATCGAGCATGGCTGCGATGCGTTCGAGCGACGCGACAAGCTGCGCCTGCTCCCAATCGGCGAGCGCCTCGAATTTCCGCACATAGCGCTGTTGCAGCGCGTCGGGCGCGCGGCGGATCGTGTCGCGCCCGCGCGGCGTGATGACGATATTTGTCTGTCGGCGGTCGGCGGCGGATTTCTCGCGCGTGACCATGCCGTGTTTCACCAGCTTGTCCACCAATGAGGTCACCGTCGCCTGGCTGACGCGCATCCGGCGCGCAATGTCGGTGGCGGTGGTCTGGCCGCGCTCTGACACGATTTGCAACACGCGGAACTGCACGGCAGTCACACCCGCCGCATTGGCGAGCTTTTGTCCGTAGATCTCGGTTGCGCGCAGGATGCGGCGCAGCGCGATCAGGCTCTGGTCAGTGCGATCCATGCGGCCTCCTTTGGCGATCGAAGCGATGGTCGCAAAGCTTTCACTCAATTGCAATCTCTGGCCTCCTGTGGTCGTTAATTCGTATTATGAAGCTTAATGGTAGATGATACCAACGGCCCTATGAGTTGACCGCTTTGGCATATTCTCGGTCACTGATAGAACGGACGCGTTGCTGATCGTTTGCGAAGAAGTTCCACGCGTCA
>PHEQ01000055.1 GCA_002842985.1 Alphaproteobacteria bacterium HGW-Alphaproteobacteria-1 | reverse complement strand
TTCAGATACCAGTCTTGTCAAAGAGCAAGAGACAAAATCAACAGAGTGCGCCCTGAACTTCGGCGCGCCCCGCCAAACCTGCCCCAATTGTCCGAACCGAAAACCCCAGCACCGCAGTGCCTCAATCCCCGATCCACCCCAACAACACCTCAGCGCCGCCGGTGAAGGCGTATCTACGGTCGACAGCAAAGAGTCGCAAGCGCTTTTTTTCCAAAAAACGAAATTTCTTCCGCCGCGATGATTTTTCCGGGATTCGCGGCGATTCTGGACGCGAGACGCTTGACCCTCCAGCAACGGGAACCCCCATTTATGCTCTGACCAAATATCTCTGGAGCATCGCAATGCGCGCACAAACCATCAGAATCGGCGTTCAGGGCCTCAGTTGTGCCGCCTGTGCCGGACGGGCCGAGCGCGCGCTCTCGGGAATCGCGGGCCTGCGGGATGTCACCGTGAACTTTGCCAATGGCGAGGCGCGGATGCTGGTCGATGGCGCGGATGCCGCCGCCATCGCCGGGGCGTTGAAAGCGGCCAATTACCCCGCCCGCGAAGAAACGGTCACGCTGACATTGGCGGGCCTCTCCTGCGCCTCCTGCGTGGCCCGCGCCGAGGCAGCCCTGACTGCGCTGCCCGCAGTTCTTGAGGCGAGCGTCAATCTTGCCACGCGGACCGCGCGCGTGCGCTATCTGCCGGGCAGCACGGATGCTGCGGCACTCGCCCGTGCGCTCACCGATGCAGGCTACCCGGCCCATCCCGCGGACAGGCAGACCGACGATCAGGCCAGCCGCCGTGCCGAAGAGGTGAGCCACAGCCGCCGTCTTGTCTGGATCGCCGGCGCGCTGACCCTGCCGGTCTTCGTTCTGGAAATGGGCGGCCATGTCATCCCCGGATTGCAAGAGTTGATCCATGAGCGCATCGGGATGCAGGCGTCGTGGCTTGTGCAATTCGTCCTGACGACGCTGGTGCTGATCTGGCCGGGGCGGCAATTCTTTCGTCTTGGCCTGCCCGCGCTGATCCGGGGCGCGCCCGACATGAACAGCCTCGTCGCACTCGGCACCTCGGCGGCGTGGCTCTTCTCGGTTGTTGCACTTTTCCTGCCCGGGCTTCTGCCCGAGAGAGCGCGCGCGGTCTATTTCGAGGCCGCCGCTGTCATCGTCACACTGATCCTCTTGGGCCGCTGGCTCGAGGCGCGCGCCAAGGGCCGGACCGGGGCGGCCATCGAGCGGCTCATGGGGCTGCAACCAGCCTCGGCACGCATCGAACGCGGCGGCGCGGTGCAAGAGGTGGCCATCGCGGACATCGCCCCCGGCGACCTCATCCATGTCCGCCCCGGCGAGCGGATCGCGGTCGACGGCCAGGTGACGGATGGGCAATCGCATGTGGACGAGTCGATGATCACCGGAGAGTCGATGCCGGTGGACAAGACCGCCGGGGCCAAGGTGGTCGGCGGCACGATCAACGGCAGCGGCGCGCTCGTGTTCCGGGCCACCGCCGTGGGCCGCGACACGGTGCTTGCCCGCATCGTCGAGATGGTGGCCGAGGCGCAGGGCGCAAAGCTGCCGGTGCAGGCGCTGGCCGATCGGGTGGTGCGCGTGTTTGTGCCTGTCGTGATCGCCATCGCCCTTGGCACCGTCGCCCTGTGGCTGGCCTTTGGCCCCGCGCCGGTGCTGAGCCATGCGCTTGTCGCGGGCGTCTCGGTGCTGATCATCGCCTGCCCTTGTGCCATGGGGCTGGCGACACCCACCTCGATCATGGTGGGCACCGGGCGCGCCGCCGAGATCGGCGTGCTGTTTCGCAAGGGCGAGGCGCTGCAACGCCTCGACGAGGTGCGCGTCGTGGCCTTCGACAAGACCGGGACACTCACCGAAGGGCGGCCCGTGGTCACGCGGATCGCCACCGCCGGGGGGGGTGACGAGGCAGAGATCCTCGCCATCGCCGCCGCCGCGCAGGAACGTTCCGAACACCCGATCGCCCGCGCCATCATGGAAGCGGCCACGCAGCGCGGCCTTGCCTTGCCCGAGGTCAGCGCCTTCGAGGCGGTGCCCGGATACGGTATCCTGGCCAAGGTCGGTGACAGGCGCGTCGCCATCGGCGCGCCCCGGCTGATGACGCGCGAGACTGTGGCCACCGGCGCGCTCGACCCCGTCGCGTCGGATCTGGCAAAGGACGGCCAATCCGCGATCTACATCGCCCTGGACTGCATCCTTGCCGCCGTGCTGGGCGTGGCCGATGCGCCCAAACCGGCCAGCCGCGCCACGGTTGCGGCGCTGCGCGCCCGCGGTCTTGCCGTCGCCATGGTCACCGGCGACAGCATCGCCACCGCCCGCGCCGTTGCGCGCGATCTCGGGATCGACCATGTCGAGGCCGAGGTCCTGCCCGAGGGCAAGGTTGCCGCCGTCGTCGCGCTGCGCGCGCGCTTTGGGCCGGTGGCCTTTGTCGGCGACGGGATCAACGATGCCCCTGCCCTTGCCGAGGCCGATGTGGGCATCGCCATGGGCACCGGCACCGATGTTGCCATCGAGGCGGCCGACGTGGTGCTCATGTCGGGGGATCCGCGCGGGGTTCTGAACGCGCGTGACGTCTCGACCCGCACCCTGCGCAACATCCGGCAGAACCTGTTCTGGGCCTTTGCCTACAACGCGGCCCTGATCCCGGTGGCGGCGGGCCTGCTCTATCCGGTGGCGGGGTTGATGCTCTCGCCCGTGCTTGCGGCGGGCGCGATGGCGCTTTCGTCCGTTTTTGTGCTCAGCAATGCGCTCAGGCTTCGCCGCCTGCGCCCGGTCATGGAGGTTGCACAATGAATATTTCCGAGGTCGCCCGAGAGACCGGCCTGCCGGCAAAGACGATCCGCTATTATGAGGAAATCGGCCTTATCAAGCCGCTGCGCGATACCAATGGCTACCGCCTGTTCCGCGTCTCGGACGTTCACAAGCTGGCCTTTCTGGGACGGTCCCGCGCGCTCGGCTTCTCCATCGAGGATTGCCGGCGGCTGCTTGCGCTTTACGAGGACCAATGCCGCGCCAGCGCCGATGTCAAGGCGCTTGCCGAGGAGCATCTGGCGCAGATCGACGGCAAGATCGCGCAATTGCGCTCGATGCAGGCCACCTTGCGCGAGTTGGTCGAGGAATGCGCCGGAGACAGGCGGCCCGATTGCCCCATCCTGCGCGATCTCGCGAAGGAATAGTTTGCATTACAATGTATATACAAAATTCTTGATCTGCCCTATGTTCTTGCGTCGGGAGGGCAGGTTTTGCCGGATAACGAACGCAAAAAGAAGCAAGCCAAGGACAGCCAATTCGTGATCCGCATCCAAAAGGCGGACCGCGATGCCTTTGTCGAGCTTTGCGAGGCGCTCGATACCAGCGCCGCGCGAGAGATCCGCCGCTTCATCCGGGAGTTCACCGAAGAGCACGGGATCACACCGGCATATGCCGCGGAGACAACCGGCCCCACCGAAAAGAAATCAAAGAAGAAAAAAGCCAAGCGCACAGGCAAGGCGTGATGCATTTGGCCCCGGTCATAGGACAGACAGAAATGAGCACCTTGGAAAACATTCCGGGCATCGGCCCGGCGCTGCGACGCGGATTGGACTCGCTCGGCATCACGGATGCCGCAGCGCTCGCCAAAGCGGATGTGGCAACGATCACGCAGGTCCGTGGCATCAGCCCGGCGCGTGCCGAAACCTTCATTGCCTCGGCGAAACGATTGGCCGCAGCGGCTGACCCGGAGCAAGCGGCGCGCGAGACAGAGACAGTCAAGCCCACGAATCCGGACAAGAAATCGAAGGCTGCAGACAAGTCGAAGGGCACGAAGAAAAAGGCAAGCAAGTCGAAAACGAAAGAAAAGAAGTCCGGGAAAGACAAGTCGGGAAAATCCGGCAAGGCCCGGAAAGCAAAACCCTCGAAGAAGAAGAAGGGCAAGACCAAGAAGGACTGAGCCTGCTACTCGCCATAGGCGAGCCCCTCGCGGCGCGGATCTGCCCCGCCGCGCAGGTGCGGTCCGATGTCGATGACATGCAGCCCCGAGGTCAGGTCGCGGACCTCCACCTCGTAGCCCAGGGCGCGCAGCCCGGGCGCAAGGCCTGTGGCGCCCGTCTCCATATCATAGATGCCGAACCGATTGACCAGATGCGGCAGGTCCACCGCCGCCTGCGGATCCATCCCCCAATCGACCATGGCGATGATGGTATTCGCAACGTAAGGGATGATCCGGCTGCCACCCGGACTGCCGAGGATCAGCACCGGCGCGCCATCGCGGCGCAGGATCGTAGGGGCCATCGAGGAGCGCGGCCGTTTGCCCGGCGCCACCGCATTGGCGACAGGCAGACCGTCCTGATGGCTGGAAAAAGAAAAATCGGTAAGCTGATTGTTGAGAAGGAACCCGCGCACCATGAGCCGCGAGCCGAAACCGTTCTCGATACTCGACGTCATGGCAAGCGCATTGCCATAGGAGTCGATGATAGAGACATGCGAGGTGGCGGGCTGCGCTAGGCCCCGCCCGACATCCCAATTCAGCGCATGGTCGAATTCGGGTGTGCCGGGGGCCACCTCCGGCAATGTCCCCTCGCCCCGCAACAGGGCCGAACGCGCGGACAGATAGTCGGGCGCGAGCAACCCTCTCACCGGCACCGGCACGAAATCGCTATCGGCCAGATAGCGCCCGCGGTCGGCAAACGCCAAACGCGTGGCATCCCCGATCAGCCGCCACGCCTCGGCGCTTTGGGGTCCGAGCGATCCAAGATCAAATGGGGTCAGCAGGCCCAGTATCTGCCCCACAGCAACCCCGCCCGAAGAGGGCGGCCCCATGCCGCAGACCTCGTGGCCACGATAGGGAACACAGACCGCAGCGCGCGCGCGCACCTGATAGATGGCGAGATCGGTCCGGCTGAGCAGCCCCGGATTACCCTCCGCGCCGCGCACCCGCGCCACGATATCGGCACCGATCCCGCCGGTATAAAAGGCGCGCGGCCCCTCGCGCGCGAAAAGGCGCAGCGTCTCGGCATAGGCGGGATTGCGCAGCACACTGCCCTCTTGCAGCGGACGGCCCTCGGGCAGGAAATAGGCGCGGGTCTCGGGGTAACGCCCGAGGCGCGCGGCGTCACGCGCGACCAGCGTCGCCAGTCGGGGGCTGACCGGAAACCCCGCCTCCGCCAGATGGATGGCGTCCTCGAAAAGCCCCGCCCAATCGGCGCGCCCCCACCGCTCATGCGCCTCGGCGAGAAGCGCGGGCGTGCCCGGCACACCGACCGAGCGACCGCCCACCACCGCCTCGAAAAACTCGAGCGGTTCGCCGTCAGCGTCGAGGAAAAGCTTGGGTGTCGCTGCCAGCGGCGCGGTCTCGCGCCCGTCAAGCGTGGTGATCTCACCCGTCGCCGCGTCATGCCAGACCAGGAACGCACCCCCGCCCATGCCAGAGCTTTGCGGCTCCACCAGCCCCAGAACGGCCTGCACCGCCACCACCGCATCCGCCGCCGTGCCACCCGTGCGCAGCACATGCGCCCCCGCCTCGACGGCGAGCGGGTGTGCGGCAGCGATCATCCAGCGCTCCGCCTCGACCGGTCGCCCCTCAGCCTTGGCGCGCGCCGCATCGGCCAGAGCGCGCGGCACATGCAGGCCCCCTGCCCCGGCCCCCTCGGGCGCGATGGCATCCGCCGCCTGCTGCGCCATCAGCGGCGCGGCAAGAAGCGCCAGAACGAGAATCAGCGCGCGCATGCATCGCCTCCTTCAATCCCTGCCCCGCAGCCTATCGCGGTCGAATTAACGCCCGGTTACCGCCCGCCGGAAATCCGGCCGCTCAGAGCGGCCCGGTGCGCCAGAGCGTCACCTTCAGACCACCATGCGCCACCGGCGGCCCCGGTGGCAAGAACGGCAGGCCCGTCGCGCGGGCCAGCCCGCCATCGCTGGTCACCAGCCCCACACGCCAGCCGCGCATCTCGCGCCGGAGCACCTCGCCCAGACTGCCGTAAAGGCCGAAAAGCAGTTTTCGCTCGCCGATCCGCGCGCCGTAAGGCGGGTTGATCATGACGAGGCCCGGCGGGCCATCAGGGCGGGTGAGCGCCGAAATCGGCTGACAGGCAAAGCGCGTATGGTCGCTGACACCCGCGCGCGCGGCATTGGCCATGGCCATGCGCACCACACCTGCGTCGCGGTCATAGCCTTGAAATATCGCGCAAACCTCTCGCGGCGCGCCGCCCGCTTTCATCGCCTGCCAAGCATCCGCATCGAAGGTCGCCAGATCCTCGAAGGCAAAGCGCCGGTCGCGGCCCGGCATCAGCCCCGCCGCGATCTCGGCGGCCTCGATCGGAAAAGTGCCGGAGCCGCACATCGGATCAAGCACCGGCCCGCCGCCGTCAAAGCCGCATAGCCACAGGAAGGGCGCGGCCATCGTCTCGCGCAGGGGGGCCTTGCCGACGGCCTCCTTGTGGCCGCGCCGATGCAGCGGCTCGCCGGAGGTATCGACACTAAGCGACACAAGATCGTCCTCGATCCGCGCCATCACCCGGATCGCCCCGTCGCCTCCCTCGGGCACGCCGAGCGTCTCGGAAATCGCGCGGCCGATGCGTTCGGTGGCGGCCCCGGCATGGTAGATTTTCGAGCGCCGACACGTCACCTCGACCTTGACCGGCACATCAGCACGCAACACCGCGCCCCAGTCGAACTTGCGCGCCCTCTTGTCGAGCTGCGCAAGGTGAAAGGCGCGGAATTCCCCGATCCGCGCAAGCACCCGGGAGGCCCCGCGCAGCGCAAGATTGGCCCGCCACACCTCGGGCCAGCCGCCCGTCAGCGTCACGCCGCCCGGCACTTCGGACACCGACGCAAAGCCAAGAGCACGCGTCTCCTCGGCCAGGGCCGCCTCCAGCCCCGGCGCGGTCGCCAGGAAAATCTCGAAACTCACCGCCTACAGCATCGCCGGGACAACAAGGTCCGGCGGGCGGTGGCCGTCAGCAAAGGTCTTGATGTTGATGATCACCTTCTCGCCCATTTCAAGCCGCCCCTCGACCGTGGCAGACCCCATATGCGGCAAGAGCACAACATTCTTGAGGTCGCGCAGACGCGGGTTGATCTCGGCCCCACGTTCGTAGACATCGAGCCCCGCGCCCGCGATCTCGCCCGCGCGCAGCATCCGTGTAAGCGCGTTCTCGTCGATCACCTCGCCGCGCGAGGTGTTCACGATCACCGCGTCTGGCTTCATCAGCTTGAGCCTGCGCGCGTTCATCAGATGAAAGGTCGAGGGCGTATGCGGGCAGTTGACGCTGATCACGTCCATCCGCGCCACCATCTGATCGAGGCTCTCCCACCATGTCGCGCCAAGTGGCTGCTCGATCTCGGGCCGCAACCGGCGGCGATTGTGGTAATGCACCTGCATGCCGAAGGCCGCCGCGCGCCGCGCCACCGCCTGCCCGATCCGGCCCATCCCGAGAATGCCGAGCCTGCGCCCCGCAATCCGCCCGCCAAGCAGGGCGGTCGGCGACCAGCCGTGCCAGTCCCCCTCCTGCATGACCGCAAGCCCCTCGGGCAGGCGCCGCGTGACGGAGAGGATAAGCGCCATGGTCATGTCGGCGGTGTCATCGGTCAGCACACCCGGCGTGTTCGACACGAGGATGCCGCGCTGACGCGCCGTCTCGACATCGACATGATCCACACCTGCGCCATAATTGGCGATGAGGCGCAAGCGCGCGCCCGCCTGTCCGATCAGCCCCGCATCGATACGGTCGGTGATCACCGGCACCAGAACATCAGCGTCTTGCATCGCGGCGGCCAGTGCCTCACGGGTCATGGGGCGATCATCGTCTCGCAGGCGCACATCAAAAAGCTCCTGCATCCGGCGCTCCACCGGCTCCGGCAAGCGTCGCGTCACGACAACACTCAGGCGTTGAGATGGCATGAAGCCCCTCCTTTGGCTTTTCTTTTCCGCGCGTTGCTGACAGAGTGGCGCAGGAACGAGCGGGGCACAAGAACCCTTTGCAGGCACTGACGGAAATCGGAGAGAAGCGATGCGGCGTCTGGCACTGACCCTGATCGTCATGGCGGTCTGGCCGCTGATGGTAGCCGCAGGAGAACGCGGGCCGGTGACCGGCCTGACGTTGCCGCGCTATGTCTCGCTCAAGGCGTCCGAGGCCAATGTGCGGCGCGGCCCGAGCCAGACGCACCGGATCGACTGGGTGTTCAAGCGTCGCGACATGCCGCTGCGCGTCACCGCCGAATTCGGCCACTGGCGACGGGTCGAGGATCGCGACGGCGCAGGTGGCTGGGTGCATTACACGCTTCTGTCGGGGGTGCGCACGGTGATCGTGGAGGACGACATGCTCGACCTCTTTGCGCGCCCGGACCCCGGCACGATGGTGATGGCGCGGCTTGAGGCAGGCGTGATAGCCCGGCTTTCGGAATGCGGCCCGGACTGGTGCGCGCTCTCGGCGGACGGCCACCGGGGCTGGGCGCGCAAGGCCGCACTCTGGGGGGTCGGCGTGGACGAAGTGGTAAAATGAGCGCCAAGCCGCGAGAGACCAAATTTTTTGCACATCTCTCTTGAACCGTGTCAGCCCCCGGAGTAATGAGCGCCTCACACTGGGGTGTAGCCAAGTGGTAAGGCAACGGTTTTTGGTACCGTGTACCGTAGGTTCGAATCCTACCACCCCAGCCAATGACCTCAAAAAACTCCATATTTCCCAATGGGATAGCCGTTGATCAAGCGGCCAGCCTCCCGTCTCCACGTCGCGGTGGTTCACAAACTGGTTCACATCGTGCGCGGTGCAGAGCGCGGGAACCGTCGAGAAAGTGGGGGCTTCACCTCGTTCGCAGAAACGGGACCTTCTACTTCCGGCGGCGCTGGCCCGAAAAAATCCGCCGCTTCGGCGCGCCTGCATTTCTGTCGGTTTCTCTTCGAACGCACGTTCTCGCCGAAGCGGTAAAGCGGTCTGCCGACCTGCTGTCCGCGATCGAGGCAGGAGAGAGAGACGTGCTCAACGAACTTCAGAACAGCCCGGTCTGCGAAGCCCGGGTTCAATCGATGTTAAAGGAAATGGTGCGCTCGGCCGTGGGGCGCATGATCGCCCGACAGGAGAGTGCGGCGCCCGCCGGTGAATCCGAAGCCCATCTTGACCGGCTCAAAGCCGAGACCGATCGGATCAGGGATGCCCAACGGACCAGGGACTGGTCGGTGGCCTCCAGATTCGCGGGAGAGCTCGCGCGGCAAAACGGCCTCGACGCCGAAGCCGTCGAGGCCCCGGCGGTCGCCCGGCAAGTGCTCTTTCTCATGCGTCGGCTGAATGAGTTGAACGCTCGCGTGGAGCAAGACTTCGAGGATCCTCTCCATGTGGGGCGGGAGCTCCTTCTGGACCACGGCCTGACCCCTTCGCGAGACGCCATGAAGCCCCCCATGTTGCTTTCGGAGGCGATCGAGAAAGCCTGTGAAGAAGCGCCGCCCGACGTCGAGACCAAGATCCGCGTGATCGGGAAACTCGCCATCGCGTTCTTCGAAAACGTCGCGGTCTCGTCGATCGTTCTCGAGCAGACTGAACTGATGCGGTGGATGCCCCCACCCGACGGCATCGAATGTGCCATAACGGTTTCGTAGTAACCAACGCGAGAGAGGCATCCATGTCAGAGATTAGC
>PHEQ01000017.1:38983-100614 GCA_002842985.1 Alphaproteobacteria bacterium HGW-Alphaproteobacteria-1 | reverse complement strand
ATAGCCCGGACTCCGGGTCCGCGGCCGCGAAAATCCGCGTTCAAACCGTGATGGCAGGAACAGCGTCCTTCCAACCCGACTTCTTCAGCAGCCTGTTAGGGCCCAGAGCCGACACGCGCCCGCAAGTCCCGCGCCAGAACCGCAAGACGGCGCGCAACGGGGGCTGACAGCGGGCGGGGCAGGGCCGTGATGCGCGAGAGAGGGCCCGGTTCCGCGGCCAGCGTGTCGGGCGGGTCATCGGGCAGATCGGGCAGGGGCGGCAGGGCCGCCGCCTCGGGCTCTGGCGCGTCGGGCTCGGCTGCGGCCTCGATCAGGGGGGCCGCCGGCCCCTTATCCGGCGGCGCGGCAGGCTCTGGGGCCGGGTCCGCATACCTGGCCTCTCCCGGCCCCGGTTCCGTTTCCGACCCCGCGTCGTCACCCGGCGCGCGTGAAAAACTCAACACTTGGGCGGTGCCGTCATGCGCCGCCGTCTCGTCGCGCCAATCGGGGGCAGTTGCGCTCACATGCTGAACACCCTCTTCGCGCAGCATTTTCTGAACGCCCTTGATGGTCATGCCCTCGTCATGCAGCAGATGCTTGATCCCGGCGAGCAGGCGCATGTCGGCGGGGCGGTAATAGCGCCGCCCGCCCGCACGTTTGACCGGCTTGACCTGCGTGAACTTGCTTTCCCAGAACCGCAACACATGTGCCGGCACGTCGAGCAGATCAGCGACCTCGCTTATGGTGCGGAAGGCGTCTGCGGATTTGGCCATGCGCACCCGTGCCCTCAGCTTTTGTTGCCGATGGCGACCCGGTCTTTCATCAGGTGCGAGGGCCGGAACGTGAGCACGCGGCGCGGCTGGATCGGCACCTCTTCGCCGGTCTTGGGGTTGCGCCCTACGCGCGCCGTCTTGTCGCGCACCGAGAAGGTGCCAAAGGACGAAATCTTGACCTGTTCGCCGCGCGCGAGCGCATCGGACATATGGGTCAGAACGCTTTCCACCATTTGCGCCGCGTCATTGCGCGACAGGCCAACTTCGCGGAAAACCGCCTCGCTGAGGTCCATGCGCGTGAGTGTCTTGTTGGTCATACCATCCCCGCTTTTTTCGGATAGTGTGCGGCGAAGCATTTTACAAGTCAATGTCAACGACTTGGGCGATGCTGTTTCGGTGCGGATTTTCGCGCGTTCGGACGCGTTACCAGCGCAGAACCACCGCGCCCCAGGCCAATCCGCCGCCGATTGCCTCGGACAGCACCAGATCGCCGCGCTTGATCCGGCCTTCTTCCACCGCCACCGACAGGGCGAGGGGAATCGAGGCCGCCGATGTGTTGCCGTGATCCTGCACCGTCACCACGACCCGTTCCATCGGCAGATCGAGCTTCTTCGCCGTGCCCTGGATGATGCGGATATTGGCCTGATGCGGCACGACCCAGTCGACATCCGCCCCGGAAAGGCCGATCTTGCCAAGCGCCGTCTCGGCAGTTGCCGCCAGTTTCTCGACCGCCTGCCGAAAGAGTGCGTTACCCTGCATCCTGAGCTTGCCCGCGCTGCCGGTGGTCGAGACCCCACCATCCACATAGAGCATCTCGCGGTAACGCCCGTCGGAGTTGAGATCGACCGACAGGATGCCGCGATCGGTGGTCTCGCCGGTGCCCTCCTGCGCCTCGAGCACCACCGCGCCCGCGCCATCGCCGAAAAGCACGCAGGTCGAGCGGTCCGACCAGTCCATGATGCGCGAAAACGTCTCGGCGCCGATCACCAATAGCCGCTCGGCCTGCCCCGCGACAATCATCGCATTGGCGGTGGAGAGCGCATAGATGAACCCCGCACAAACGGCCTGCACATCGAAGGCGAAACCGCGCGTCATGCCCAACTCGTTCTGCACCATGGTGGCGACCGAGGGAAATGTCAGGTCCGGGGTGGAGGTTGCGACGATGATTCCGTCAATGTCACCAGCCTCGATCCCGGCACTGGCCAGCGCGGCGCGGGCGGCGTGGCTGGCCATCTGCGACGTTGTCTCTCCTTCGGCGGCGAAGCGGCGGCGCTCGATGCCCGACCGCGTTCGGATCCATTCGTCGGAGGTGTCAAGCGATTGTTCGAACTCGGCATTCGGCACGATGCGGGCGGGCAGGTAATGCCCGACACCGAGCGGGACGGCGCGGCGGATCATCGAGATATGCCCTCCTCGGGGTCGGTTTCCTCGGACCCGGTGCCCTGATCCTCGACCGGGGTGGCGGCGGCGATGCGGGCGGCAAGGCGCTCGGTAAAGTGCGAGTGCGCCAACTCGAAGGCAAGCTTGATCGCCGAGGAGACGCCGGTCGCGTCCGCCGAGCCGTGCGATTTCACCACCGTGCCATTCAGCCCCAGAAACACGCCGCCATTGGCGCGGCGGGGATCCACACGTTTTTTCATCCGTTGCAGCGAGGTATAGGCCAGCAGCGCCGCCAGCCGCGACAGCGGCGAATAGTTGAACGCCTCGCGCAGCAGGTCGGCGATCAGATTGGCGATGCCCTCACCGGTCTTGAGCGCGACATTGCCGGTGAAGCCGTCGGTCACGATCACGTCGCATTTCGTGCCGGGCAGATCGCGCCCTTCGACAAAGCCCACGAATTCGAAATCGGCGGTTTTCGCATTGGCGGCAATGAGGTCATGGGCCTCGCGCAGTTCGGCGCGGCCCTTGTGCTCTTCGGTGCCCACGTTGAGCAAGCCGATGCGCGGGCGGGCAAGGCCAAAGCCGTTGCGCGCATAGGAGGCCCCCATCAGCGCATATTGCATCAGGTCCTTGGCATCGGCGCGGATATCGGCGCCGCCGTCGAGCATGATGTTGTGTCCCTGCGGGTTCTGCGAGGGCCACATCACGGCAATTGCCGGACGATATATCCCCGGCAGTTTGCGCAGGCGCATGACCGACATCAGCATCAGCGCGCCGGTATTGCCGCAGGAGACGCAGACCGACGCCTCTCCCGCGCGCACCGATTCGAGGGCCGACCACATCGATGTCTCGCGCCCGTGCCGCACGATCTGGCTGGGCTTGTCGTTCATGGTAACGGTCTGGGGCGCGTCGCGGATCTCGACCCGGTTCAGCAATTCCCGCCTGCGCGCGACCAGCTTTTCAAGCGTGTCACGCGGCCCGTGCAGGATAAAGCCGATATCGGGGTTCCTGGACGCGGACCGGGCGATCCCCTCGACGACGGCGGACGGCCCCTGATCGCCGCCCATGGCGTCAACCGAGATGATGATGCGCGCCGCGCCACTCCCGTTTTGATCGCTCTGAGCGCCCATTCAGCCGCTGCCCCCCGTTGTCGTTCAGGCGGCGTCGTCTTCCAGTTCGATTTCTTCCACCATGGCCACGACTTCGCGCTCGGCATAGTGGCCGCAGGACGCGCAGACGTGGTGCGGGCGCTTCAACTCGCCGCAATTGGCGCATTCGTTGGGGTTGCTCGCCACGAGCGAATCGTGCGCGCGGCGCATGTTGCGGCGCGATTTCGAGACTTTGTTCTGTTGGACGGCCATGTTGCCACCTCAATTCCTAAGGGGCCAATCCGGCCCTGTTTCACGGGTGTTTGCGGCTCATAATCCTGACTGAGCCGCCGGTTCAACCCCAAATTCCGATGAAAGCGCGAAAATACAGAGATTTGATGCCGGGGCAAGCGATTCTTGGAGAGACTCAGCCCTTGTCGCCGCCTTCGAGCTTGCCACGCAGCGCCGCCAGGCCGGCAAAGGGGCGGGTGTCCTCGTCTGCCATCGGGATCACGCCCTCGGGGGCAGCGCGCACCGTGCCCAGTTCGGCCCCGTCGCTGCGCGGGAATTGCGGCAGCGCCAGCGCCAGCGCCTCGGCCAGAAGCGCATGAAGGTCGATCACCTCGGGCAGCGGTTCGAGCGTGTCATCCTCGGGCATCTCTACCTCTTCGCCGGGGGCGGGCGCGGTCTCGTCAGGGGCATAGCGCCGCGTCACCGGCTCGTCGATGCGGGTGGTGACGGGATCGAGCGTCACGACACAGGGCTGCACCACCGTCGCCCCGAGCGTGGCGGTCAAAAGCCAGTCCTGCCGTCCGTCCGCGGCAATCTCGCCGGCAAGGCGCAGCTTGCGCAGGTCCAGAAGGCCGAGCGCCTCGGCCAGCGCGCGCCGGGCGGGTGCGTCGGGCACGATCTCGAAGGCAGTCGGCTGCCGTCCGAGGCGGGCGAAGGTCAAAAGGCCGTTTGGCGGCGTGTCCTGAGGCATGGCTGGCGCGTCTTCCATTCTTGAAACTGACAGGCGCATTGATGTAAGCGGGATAAAAGCCGCGCGCGGCCATGACAAGAGGGCAGAGATGACAGCGTTCCAAACCCGACTGATACGCAGTCTTGCGCTCTGCGCTCTGCTCGGGGTCGCGTCCTGTGCGGCAACCTACCGCAATCACGGCTACATCCCGCCCGAGGAAGACCTTCAGAACCTGATTGTCGGCGTGGACAGTCGCGCAACCGTCGATGACCTGATCGGCGCACCCGCTCTTTCGGGGATTTCCGGCAAGGGCGATTATTATTATGTCCGCTCGCGCAAGCGCACCTACGGCATGTTCCGCTCGCAGGAGGTGGAGCGGCAGGTGCTGGCGATCTCGTTCAACGAGGACGACACCATAGCCAATATCGAGACCTTCAGTCTGGAGGATGGCCGGATCGTCCCGCTGACGCGGCGCGTGACCGACAACTCGGTGGTCAAGACCGGGTTCCTGCGGCAGTTGCTCAACAATATCGGAGCGCTCAATCCGGCTGATGCGTTTGGCAGTTAGGGTCATGGCGCTGTTATGGATTTCATGCTAAATCTGCGTTGACCGCGTCATGGGGGGCTGTGCATGGATGAGGTGCGCCAAGGGCGGTATCTGGCGCGTCTGGCCCGCGATCCCGAAGATATTGCCCGCGCGCAGGGGCTGCGCGCGCTGGCCTTTCTGGGTCAGGCGGGCAGCGATGCGGATGCGCATGACGCCGGCTGCCTGCATGTCCTGATCGAGGAGGCGACAAGCGGTGATCTGGTCTGCTGTTTTCGGGTGCTCCTGCTCGATGGCGGCGCGGATATCGCGCGCAGCTATTCGGCGCAGTTCTATGAATTGTCGGCGCTTGAGGGATTCGAGGGGCGCATGGCCGAAATGGGCCGCTTCTGCCTTGCGCCCGATCGGCACGATCCCGACATCCTGCGCGTCGCATGGGCTGCGATGACGCGGCTGGTGGATGCGCACGGGGTGCAGATGCTGTTCGGCTGTTCCTCTTTCAAGGGGGTGGAGGCCGATCCCTATCTCGACGCCTTCGCCATGCTGGGCAGGCGTCACCTTGCGCCGCGCCGCTGGTGGCCGCGCGTCAAGGCACCCGCCGTCTACCGCTTTGCGCAGCGCTTGAAGCGCCACAAGCCGGATCTGAAACTGGCGATGCGGCACATGCCGCCGCTTTTGCGCACCTATCTCATGATGGGCGGCTGGGTCAGCGATCACGCGGTGATCGACCGGCAGATGGGCACGCTGCATGTCTTTACCGGGGTCGAGATCAACGCCATTCCGGCGGCCCGCAAGCGTCTTCTGCGCGCGCTTGCGGGCTGAGGCTTGACGCCGCGCGGGGGCCGGGATAGCCCGCGCCCATGGCCCGCGCACCGCTTCTCCAGCTTAACGGAATTTCGCTCACCTTCGGGGGAGAACCGGTCTTTGACGATCTGTCGCTCATCGTGCAGCCGGGTGACCGGGTGGCGCTGGTGGGGCGCAACGGGTCTGGCAAGTCGACTTTGATGAAGGTCATGGCCGGGCTGGTCGAGCCCGACCGGGGCGAGCGTATCGTCACACCCGGCGTGAGCGTGGGCTACATGGAGCAGGAGCCCGCGATGACGGGCTTTGCCACACTTGGCGATTATGCCGCCTCCAATCTCGATCCGGGCGAGATGTATCGCGTCGAGATGGCGGGCGAGGGGCTGAAATTCGACCCCGCGCGCCCGGTGGCGACCGCCTCGGGCGGTGAGCGGCGGCGCGCCGCGCTGGCGAAGCTGATGGCCGAAGCGCCGGAACTGATGCTGTTGGACGAGCCGACAAACCATCTCGACATCGAGGCGATCGGCTGGCTCGAAGAGGCGCTGCGCAGCACCCGCCGCGCCTATGTGGTGATCAGCCACGACCGCGCGTTCCTGCGTGAACTTACCCGTGCAACCCTCTGGATCGACAGGGGAATGGTGCGCAGGCAAGAAGAAGGTTTCGGTGGGTTCGAGGCGTGGCGTGACAAGCTGTGGGAAGAAGAGGACATGCAGCGCCACAAGCTCAACCGCAAGATCAAGGCCGAGGCCCGCTGGGCCGTCGAAGGCATCAGTGCGCGGCGCAAGCGCAATCAGGGCCGGGTGCGCGCGCTTCAGGCGCTGCGCGCCGAGCGCAGCGCGCAGATCAAGCGGCAGGGCACGGCGGCCATGGCGCTCGAGTCTGGCCCAAGCTCTGGCCGCAAGGTCTTCGAGGCGAAAGAGATTACAAAGGCTTATGGCGACAAGCTCATCCTGCGCCCGTTCAGTCTTCGGATCATGCGCGGCGAGCGGGTGGCCTTTGTCGGCCCCAATGGCGTGGGCAAGACCACGCTACTCAAGATGCTGATGGGTGAGATTGCGCCCGACAGCGGCACCGTAATCCACGGCACCAATCTCATGCCTGCCGTTTTCGATCAGGCGCGCGCGCGGCTCGACCCGGAAATGACCCTGTGGGAGAGCCTCACCGGCGATGCTGACATGCGCGTTTCGGGGCAGGCGGATCAGGTGCTCGTGCGCGGCCAGCCGCGTCATGTGGTGGGCTATCTCAAGGATTTCCTGTTCGATGAGCGGCAGGCGCGCGCGCCAGTCAAGTCATTGTCAGGGGGCGAAAAAGCACGGCTCCTGCTGGCCCGGATCATGGCGCGTGAAAGCAATGTCCTGGTGCTCGACGAGCCGACCAACGATCTCGATATCGAGACGCTGGACCTGCTTCAGGAACTGCTCGACGATTACGATGGCACCGTGCTTCTGGTCAGCCATGACCGCGATTTCCTCGACCGCGTGGCGACCACGACCATCGCGATGGAGGGCGACGGCCGTGCCGTGGCCTATGCCGGGGGCTGGACGGATTATCGCGCGCAACGGCTTGAAGATACGCCGGACTGGACCAAGACCCCGGCCAAATCCAGCGACAGGAAGCCGGAGTCCAAGCGGCAAAAATCCGCCTCGGAGCGCCTCAGCTTTACCGAGAAGCACCGGCTCGAGGAACTGCCCGCGGTCATCGCCCGGCTCGAGGCCGAAATCGCCAAGCTTGAGGGGCTCTTGTCGGACCCCGAGCTTTTCACCCGCGAGCCGGTCAAGTTCCGCCGCGCGACCGAGGCGCTCACCCAGCGTCAGGCTGCCTTGGCCGAGGCCGAGGAGGAATGGCTCACGCTCTCCGAGAAGGCCGAGGGCTGATTTCCTTTGTCTGCCCGGGTGCCCGTCGCTATGATCGCGGCCAATCAGGGCAAGACCGGGAGCAGCGGTATGAGCGTGTCAATGGCAGGGGCGGCGGACCGCTGCGAGGAAATCCTTGTCTCCGAGCCGTTCCTGCATGATCTGGCCGGGCTCAATGGGGCCATCCTCGCCGCACTCGAGGCGGCGGGTGAGCCGGCGGTGATCAACGGCAACGTGCTTTATGCCAACAAGGTCGAGAATTTTCACGAGGTTGGCTTTGCGCCGGAAATGGCCGCCAAGCGCCGCGCGCTGGTGGGCATGGCGCAGCGGTCGCGCGCTTTCGTCGAGGTCGGCGTGGCGGGGGGGCATGCGGTGCTTCTGGCGCTTCATGCCAATCCCGATCTGCGGGTGGTGGGGATCGACCTGGCCGAACGGTTGCGCCCGTTCTGGCCGCCGGTGGAGGTCTTTGTTCCGGCGGCGGCGGCCTGGCTCGAGCAGCGCTTTGCCGATCGGTTCCGGCTGATCCGGGCCGAGGCGGTTGCGGGTCTGCGCGAGGTGGCACGCAGCCTGCCCATCGGGCCGGTGGATATGGTGCATCTCGATGGTGGCAAGGCGGGACGCCTGGACGAACTGGCCGCGATCTGGCCCGCGCTGGCGCCGCGCGCCTGGCTCATGCATGGCGATTACGCCCATGGGCTCGTGCGGGAGGCCGCGCACGACATGGTGGCGCGCGGGCTGGCGCGCGCGCCAGCTGACGGTCTTTTTGACGTGGCGCACGACAAGCGGTTCCGCGTGCTGGAGACCGGCCCGGCGGTCGCCGCCCTCTGCCCGGAACTCGGCGATTTCGACGGTAAGCGCGTGCTTGTGTGCACCGCGCATCAGGATGACGAGGTGCTCTTCGCGGGTGGCCTTCTCTCCGAGATCGCGCCGCGTGCAGAGGTGACCGTTGCCTGTTTCTTCCACCCCGCCGAAGGGCGGGCGGATACCACGACACGGCTCGACGCGCTGGCGCGGGTCTGTGCCTCTCTCGGGGTGGCGCATGTGCAATATCCCTTTGCCGTCGAGGGCGGCCCGCGCACGCTGCGCCGCTTCATCTCGCTGCCGTCAGATCCGGAGGACCTTCGCGAGCGGCCCCGGCGCGCGCTGGCGCGTCATCCGCTTTTCCCGCTGCTCACGGCCGCGGCGGAAGGGGCGATGCGCCTCTATGCGCCCGATATCGTGATCACCCATAACGAGGTCGGCGAATATGGCCACCGCGAGCATGTGCTTGTGCACCATGCTGTGCGCGCGGCGGCGCTGCGGGCGGGCGTGCCCACGCTGCTGAGCTACGGCGAGGGCATGGCGGGCGCGGGGCTGACGGTTACACCCGACCGCGAGGCCAAACGCGCGCTCTTCGCGCCCTACCTGCCGCAATGGGACGGGGTTGCGCGCTACGATTTCGCGCTCGGCCCCGAGCGGTTCCTGCGCGTGCCGCTCTTTGCGGTCACTGCATCCTGAGCGCGCCGTCGAGGCGGATCACCTCGCCGTTGAGGTAGCCGCATTCGACGATGAAGGCCGCCAGACGCGCATATTCTGCCGGATCGCCGAGCCGCTTGGGAAATGTCACCTCGTCGGCAAGGCTGTCCTGCACCTCCTGCGGCAGGCCGCGCATCATCGGCGTGGCGAAGATCCCCGGCGCGATCGCCATCACGCGAATGCCCTCGCGCGCCAGATCCCGCGCCATCGGCAGCGACAGTGCCACGATCCCCCCCTTGGAGGCGGCATAGGCGGCCTGGCCCTTCTGCCCGTCAAAGGCGGCGATGGAGGCGGTGTTGACGATCACGCCCCGCGCGCCGTCCGCGTCGGGGGCGTTTCCGGCCATTTCCGCGGCGGCAAGGCGCGCGACGTTGAACGTGCCGACAAGGTTGATGTCAAGCGTGCGCCGGAAGGCATCGAGCGGGTGCGGCCCGTCGCGGCCCAGCACCTTGGCCCCGGTGGCGATCCCGGCGCAGTTGATCACCGCCGTGATCCGGCCCATTGCGGCTTTGGCAGCCTCGATGGCGGCGCCGACCGAGGCCTCGTCGGTCACATCGGTCTGGGCAAAGGTGGCTCCGATCTCGGCGGCTACCTCCGCGCCGCGCGCGCCATCGCGGTCCAGCAGCGTGACCTCGGCGCCCTGCGCACGAAAATGCCGTGCCGTCGCCTCGCCAAGCCCCGAGGCCCCGCCGGTGATGATCGCGGCTGTGTCGGTGATGCGCATGGGGGACCTCCTTTAAATGAACATACGTTCAATACTGTGCCCGCGCCGCCCTGTCAAAACCAAATTGTCGGGCTGGAAAGGGAGCGCGGCCGGTCTAAGCTCCCCACCATGATTGTGCGCGCGTCACTTGCCGTCCTCCTGCTCTGCCTGCCTGCGCCCATCGTGGCGCAAGAGGCCGAGTGGCTCGTGATGGCGCGACGTGGCTGGAGCTATGAGCTGCGCGAGACCATGGTCGGCCGCGATCTATCAATCCCGGTGCGGATCAGCGGGCGCGCGCTGCTCCGTGCCGATATCTGCCTTCTGGGTGAGGCCCCGCGCCCCGAGACCCGCGCCATTCTCGACGCCTTCACGGCCCTTCTGGGCCATGTCCATGGGCGCGCCCCGCGCCTGATCGAGGCGGGCGAGGCCCAAGACTGTCTGGAAAGCGCGCAGGTCCTGTTGCGGTTGCGCTCCGGTTCCGCGCCCGAGACGGGGATGAGCCGCGACATCGCCTGGATGGAGGCGCGCTTTGCCCTCGGCCTGCCGCCGCGCCACGACTGGACGGCCATCGCCCCGGCGATGGCGCAGACCTTTTTCGGACGGCGGGGTGCGGTCACGCATATCCTTGTGGAACAGGCCGCGGGCGCGGGCGACGCCGCTGATGCGCTCTATTTCCGGTCGATCCTGATCGAGGAGTTGTTCCAGGCCTTCACCTTCGGCATGGACATCCTGCATATCGACGCCGAAACACCCTACCTGTCCAAGCTTGAAGAGCGCCCCTTGCGCATGGCGCGCCCCCCAAGGCCGGGAACCCCTGAATATCGCCGCGCGCTTCTGGGCACCAATCCGCCCGCGCTCTGCCCGTTCGATATCCTGATGCTGCACGCCGTGGCCGAGACCCCGGTAGCCGAGACCAACGGCCCCGATTTCCTTGCCTTCATCGCGGCGGAGTTCGCGGACCTGCATGCGCGCGCACAGGCCACCATGCAGGACGCGCGCTTTGCCCCGCTGCTCGATCCGGCCTGCCGCCCGATCGGCGGCTAAGACCAAGGGCGGTCTTTCCCGTCTCCCCGTTTTGGCGCTAGCCTGACCGCACGGGTCCTGCTGCGGGCCGCAACATGGGGAGGGCGCGCATGGCATCTGAGGCACAGGACCGCATGACCGCGCTTGAATCCGCGCTCGGCGGCGCGCTGGCGGGACAGGAGCGGCTGATCGAGCGGCTGATGATCGCGCTCGTGGCGGGCGGGCATCTTCTGATCGAGGGGCCGCCCGGCGTGGCCAAGACCCGCGCGGTCAAGGCGCTGGCCGCAGGCGTCTCGGGCCGGTTCGCGCGCATCCAGTGCACGCCTGATCTGGTGCCCTCGGATCTGACCGGCACGCCGGTCTATCACCCCCATGACGGCACGACCGAGTTTCTGCCGGGCCCGGTCTTCAGCAACCTCGTGCTGGTCGATGAGATCAACCGCGCCCCGCCCAAAGTGCAGTCGGCGCTTCTGGAGGCGATGGCCGAGGGGCAGGTGACGGCGGGCGGCGAGACGCATCGCTTGCCCGCGCCCTTCCTCGTGGTCGCCACGCAAAACCCGATCGAGCATGACGGCACCTTTCCGCTGCCGGAGGCACAGCTCGACCGCTTCCTGCTCTATACGGTGCTGCACCTGCCCGATGCCGAAACCGAGCGGCGCATCCTTGATCTGGTCGAGGCCGAGAGCGTTGCGGGTCCGACGACGGCCAAGCCCTCCGCGCTAGACCCCGCCACGCTCAAGGCTGCCCAGCGAGAGGCGGCGTCGGTGCATCTGGCACCCGAGCTGCGCGATTACATCGTCCGGCTGGTGATGGCCACGCGGCAAGGCCCGCTTGCCGCCGACATCGAACATGCCGTCTCGCCGCGCGGCTCGCTGGCGCTGGCGGCGGCGGCGCGGGCGCGGGCCTGGCTGCGGGGCCGCGATTACGCGCTACCCGAGGATGTGGCGGACCTCGCCCCCGACGCGCTTGCGCACCGGATGGTGCTGCGCTGGTCGGCGGTGGCCGAGGGGCGTGCGCCGCGCGCGGTGGTGGCCGATCTTCTGGCAAAGGTCGAGCCGCTGTGAGGGCGCCGCTCGACGCCCCCGGCGTGGCGCTTGCCGCCGAGACGCTGATCGCGCTGCGCCACGAGGCGCTGGCGGCGCGCCGTGCGTCGGTGACGGCGGCGCTGCCCGGCGGGGTGTCCATCCGTGCGCGCGGCCAGGGGCTCGAGATGGCGGGCACGCGCGCCTATGTCCCCGGCGACGACATAAGGCGGATCGATCGGGGCACGAGCGCGCGCACCGGACGGCTTCACCTGCGCGAGTTCAGCGCCGAGCGCGACCGCGTGACCCTGCTTGTGGCCGATTTCCGACCATCGATGTTCTGGGGGGTCGGGCGCGTCTTTCTCTCGGTCGCCGCCGCCGAGGCGCTGGCGCTGATCGGCTGGCAGACCGTGGAGGAGGGCGGGCGCGTGGGGCTGCTCGCGCTGAGCGCGGATGGCGCAGAGGTGGTGCGCCCCGGGGGGCGCGCGCGCGGGATGCTGGAGGTGATCGGCGCCATGGTGCGCGCCCATGCGGCAGGGCTTGCGGCGACGCGGGACGGGGCGGTTGATCCGGCCCTTGACGCGATGCTGGAACCGGCGGCGCGGCTTGCCCCGACCGGGGCCGAGATCGTGCTCGCCTCGGGCTTCGAGACGCCCGGCGAGGGGTTGGCCGACCGGCTGGGTGCGCTTGGGCGCAGGCGCGCGCTACGGCTTTTTCTCGTGACCGAGGCGCTGGCCGGGCGCTTGCCGCCGGGGCGTTATCCGATCCGGCCTATGGGTGGTGCGCCCGTCACGCTGCAACTGGGATCGGATGGGCCCGCCGCGCCGCCGACCGACCGCGCCGAGATCGCGGGGCAAAGCGCGCTGGTGCTCGATGCGGCAGACCACCCGTCACAGACCGCGCGGCGGCTCGCCGCCGAGGGGCGCGCGCCATGAGCGGGGCGCTTGATGAGGCGGCGATGCTGGCCGCGCTCCACGACATCCGCCTGCCCGGGGGGGCGGCGGGTGGCGCGCCCGCCGATCTGGCGGCGGCGGTGGCGCTCGGGGCGGCGCTTGCCTTCGGGGTGGCGGGGCTGGTGCGGCTGCTCGCGCGGCGGCAGCAGGCGGCCCCGCCCGCGCCGAGGCTGGTCGACCGGCTCGATGCGCTGTCGGGGCAGGAGGCGGCGGTGCGGCGCGTGGCGCTTCTGCATCTGGCGCGCGCGCATCTGCCCGACCTCTATACCGACGTGCAACCGACGCTGTACCGGCGCGATTCGGAGCCCGATCTCGACGCGCTCGAAGCGGCGTTGCGCCGCCATGTTTGATCTGGCCGCGCCCTGGGCGCTGGCCCTTTTGCCCCTGCCATGGCTGCTTGGCCACCTGTTGCCGCCGGTCTCTGGCGGTGGCTGGTTGATGGTGCCGGGGCGCATCGGAACCGATCTGGCGCGCGCCGCGCGGGGCACCGGGCGGGCGCGCGGCGGTGCGGTTTTTCCCTGGCTGATCTGGGGCCTGGTCGTGCTGGCGCTGTCGGGTCCGCGCGATCTCGACCCGGTGCGCGCGCTCAAGCTGAGCGGGCGCGATCTTGCCGTGGTGCTCGATCTCTCGGGGTCCATGGTGCGCACGGATTTTCATCTCGATGGCACCGAGATCAGTCGGCTGGAGGCCGTGCGCAAGGTCGGTGCCGAGTTCCTCCGTCGTCGCGGCGGCGACCGGGTGGCGCTTGTCCTGTTCGGCTCCGAGGCCTATGTGGCCGCCCCGTTCACCCATGATACCGAGGCCGTGGCACGGCGGATCGAGCAGGCGGAAATCGGCATCTCTGGGCGCGCGACGAACATCTCGGACGGCCTTGGCCTTGCGCTCAAGCGGATGGAGGGGTCAGAGGCGGCATCGCGCGTAGTGATCCTGCTGTCGGATGGCGAGAACAACGCGGGCCAGACCGATCCGCGCGGGGTGGCGTCCCTCGCGGCGCGGATGGGGGTGCGGGTGCACACCATCGCGCTGGGGCCCAAGGACATCGAGAGCGCCGAGCCGGGTGAGCGCGGCGTAGTCGACGCCGCCACGCTCCGTGCCATCGCCGACGTCTCGGGTGGCAGCTATTTTCGGGTGCGCGACATGGCCGATCTGGAGGCCGTGGGCGCGGCGCTCGACCGGCTGGAGGCGACCGAGAGCGCAGGCCTCTCGGCCGAGATTCACCGCGACTGGTGGCGCTGGCCTGCGGGTGCCGCGCTTGTTCTGACGCTGACGATGCTGTGGCGGGGGCCGCGATGAGCGGGGTAACGGTCCTGCACCCCGAATGGCTCTGGGCGCTGCCCCTGCTGGGGCTTGCCGCGCTCTGGCTCTGGCGGCGGCGGGGGGCGGCGGGCGACTGGGGGCGCGTGGCCGATCCCGGTCTGCTGGCGGCGATGGCTGCGATGGGGCGCGTCGCGGGCGGTGCCGCGCGCGGTGCGACATCTGGAGCGTCGCTGGTGCTGGCCGCGCTTCTGGCGCTGGCACTGGCGGGACCGGCGGTGGAGCGGCGCGACGCGGTCTCCTATCGCAATCTCGACGGGGTGCTTTTCGTGGTGGACCTCTCTGCGGGCTTTGCCGACGGTCCCGGCTGGCCCGACATGCGGGCGGCGGTGCAACTGGCGGTGACGGGGCTGGGCGCGCGGCCAGCGGGACTGATCGTGTTTGCGGGCGATGCCTACACGGCGTTCGACATGAGCGCGGATCACCGCGAACTGGCGCAGACGCTTCTGGTGCTCGACGCCGAAACGGTGCCCGATGAGGGGGCATCGCCCGCGCGCGCGCTGGCGTTGGCGCGCGAGCGGTTGCGGCTGGCCGAGGTGCTGGCGGGCGACGTGGTGATGCTGACCGGCGGCGCGGGGGTGGGCGCGCAGGCATTGGCGGAGGCGGCACAAATCGCCGAGGCGGGCGCGCGGGTCTCGGTTGTCACGGACGCGCCGCAAGGCGCGGTTCTGGCGGCGGGCGGCGGCCGCGTGTTCGCGCCGCAGGAGGCCGGGGCGCTGGCGGCCTGGCTCTCGGATGGCGCGCGGCCACGGCTGGAACGGCAGGGCTACAGGCTTCTGTTCTGGCATGATCTGGGGCGCTATCTGCTGGCGCTGGCGCTGTTGCCCGTGCTGGTCCTCTTTCGGCGGGCGGGATCATGAGGGCGGTGGCGCTTGTCTCTGTGCTGGCGGGGGCCGTCGCACTGGCGCTTGGCGGAGCGGACCCCTTTGGCCGGGTGGCGCTGGCGCTCGGGGTGCCGCGCGTGGCGGCAGCGCTCCTGGGCGATCCCGGCTGGCGGGGCGTGGCGTGGTATCGCGCGGGCGAGTTGGACCGAGCCGCGAGGGATTTTGCAAAGGCGGGGATGATGCTCAACCTCGGCAATGCGGAATTACGACGGGGTAACCCTGCGGCGGCGCTCGAAGCCTATGACCAGGGGCGCGCGGCGGGCGACGCGCAGGCGGCGGCGAATTTTGATCTGCTCGCCGCGTTTTACGCCGGAACGGCGCTTGATCCCGACACGATCATGGCCTTTCCCGCGCGCGCAGAGGGTCCGGAGATGGCCGCTCCGATCGGGCGCGGCGACGGGCGCGCGTCGGGCACGGGCGACGGCAGCACCAATAGCGGGCCTACCCCAGGCATCGCGCGCCTGCGCAGCACCGGACCGATCGAGGTGCGCCGGGTCTTTGCCGACAGCCATGTCGCCGCCGATGCCCGCTGGCTTCGGCAATTGCGCGATGTGCCGGGTGACTATCTCAAGGCCCGGATCGCGCAGGAGCACAAGCGCCGCAAGGCGGAGGCGGGGCGATGAGGGTCTTGATCGCTCTGCTGTGTCTGTGTGCGTCCGGGGCATGGGCGCAGACCCGAGAGGTGCGCCCCGGCGAACTGGACCTGACCGTGACGGTGGAGCAGACCACGCACCTGCCCCATGCGGGCGAGATGATCCTGCTCACCATCGAGGGCCGCTATCGCCGCCATATCACACTGGAAAAGCTGGAACATCCCGCGCTTGACGGTTTTGGCTGGACGCAGCTTGGCCCCGATAGCTGGCATGAGGAGCGCGAGCGCGGACAGCCGGTCAAGGTTTTCCGGCGGCGTATGGCGCTTTTTCCCGAAGTGGCGGGGGAGTTGGAAATCGGGCCGTTCGTCCATCGGCTGACCTTGACCGAGGAGGCGGACAAGTGGTTCGAATACCCGCTGAGGTCGGAGCCGGTGCGCGTGTCGGTGCTGCCTGCGCCGGTGCCGCTGGCCGAGTGGTTCCCGGTGCGCGAATTGCGGATCACCGACGAGTGGTCGAACGCGCCCGATCAGCTTGCCCCCGGCGAAGGCGTGTTGCGCGTCATCCGGCTGGAGGCGCTCGGGGTGCTGCCGGGCATGGTGCCGCCGATGCCGGACTTGCGCTCGCCCTCGGGCGGGGTGTTTGCCCATCCGGTCAAGCACCTCGTGGACCTCACCTCGCGCGGTCCGGTCACGATCACCTTCTGGCGCTGGACGATCCGGCCCGGCAACGGCGTCTCGGCCATCGTTGAGCCGGTGACGTTCGACTATTTCGACAGCGCGAACCAGGTGGCGCGGCGGGTGGAGATCGGCGCGCAACGCGTGGCCTATGGCGCGGTGGTGCCGGTGGCGCGCGAGGCCGTTGTGATCACGCCTGCGCAGCTGCCCGGAGCGGTCGAGGCGCTTGTGGCGCTGGCGGTGTTCGTGGCCGGGCTGGCGCTGGTTCTGGCCGGGTGGCGGCCCGGCGGCTGGCGCTGGCGGCCCGGTGATCCGCTGGCACGGCAGGCGCGGCGCGCGGCGCGGGCTGGGGATGCGGCGGGCTTGCGCCGTGCGCTGGCGGCGATGATCGCCCGGGACGGACCGGACGGCGCGCGCCAGGCGGCTCTTGACCGTCTCGACGGGGCGGTGTTCGGTCGCGCGCAGGGGGCACCCGACCTTGTCGCCCTTGCGCGCGCGGCCCGGTCACGCGGTTGGACGGCTTCAGGAGTTGACTGAAACAATCCGGGTCTGCCGCTCGCGCAGCGCATGATCGGGCAGGGCCGGAAGGCGCGCTGTCTGTTGGCAGATCCAGTCGATCACGCAGCGCAGGTCGGCGTCCTGGCTGCGGCTCTCGTGATAGATCATGTGCAGGTCTCGTGTGAGGTCAAGCCCGCTGCCGGGGATGTGGTCGAACTCGGCTTCGGACGCCCCCACCACGACCGGCAGGATGCCCGCAAGGCCAAGCGTGTGCATGGCCATGACCGCCTGGGCGAAGCTGTCGACCTTGAGTGCGGGTTCGGTGCCGAACCAGGTTTCGCGCGCCTTGGAGTAGCGGGCGGCGTAGCGGTCGGTCAGGGTCACCCAGCCGTCCCCGTGCTGCCAGCCGGATGGCGCGTAGAGTCCGAAGGCGATGCTGCCGCAGCGGCGCGTCTTGATCCGTCCGCCCTCTGGCAGGGTAAAGACCAGCGCCACGTCGCACATGCCCAGCCCGACCTCCTGGATGCGGTTCTCGAAAACGGGACGCAGGCCGGGCACGGCACTGCGCAGCGCGCCAAGCGCGGGGATGAGCACCTCCACGATGACCGAGGGCATGGCACCGATGCGGATCTCGCGCGGGGCCTCCGGATCGGTGTCGATCAGGCGCCCGATCTCCGAGGCGATGGCCCCGTCGGCGTGTTCGAACGTCTCGATCAGCGCGGTGATGCGGGGATTGAGCAGCCAGTCGCCTTCGGTCTTGATGAAGGGCGACACGCCGAGTGACTCGCGCAGGCGTGCGATCTGGCGTGACACGGTCGAGGTGGTCGTGTCCAGTTCCACCGCCGCGCGCGTCATGGAGCCGCAGCGATGCACCGTGAGCGCAACGCGCAGATCGTCGAAAAGACGGGCATAGGAGAGGTCGGAGCGGGACGTGGGCACGGCTGGTATGATCCTTTTCGGTTCGTGTGACATCGGGGGGCGGCGCTGCGGCAAACTTGCACACAAGTGAGAATGCGCAGGCTGAAAACAAGGCCCTTCGATGCAAGCCCGATATGAGCTCAGCGGGACTGACTGGTTGATGTCAGGCTAACACAATGAGGCCCAATGATGAACCCGTTGAGCATCTTTAGGGGCCTGATCGGCCAGAAGCCACCTGCCCCTATGGATAGGACGTCATCCGGGGGTCACGACCTGCCAGCCGCCATCGGGCAGGCGCCGTGCGCAGCTTGTCGAGTTAAGCGGCGGTTGCGCGCTGTCTGGCGCAGGCGCGGGCGTGTCGCGGGTGCAGGCGGGCAGGCGCACCGGGCGGAAGCCGGCCTCTGCCATGCATTGATCCACCACGCGGGCGCGCAGATCGGCATTGGCGTCGTAGCTCTCGGTGCGGCCCGGTTCGACCAGCACGAAGCCGCGATGAAACCGGCCATGCGGCCCGTGATAGAAGCGCGGGACATACCGTGGCGGCACATAGGTGGTGCGGATGTCGCGCGGCACGTCGCGCAAGGCCGCCACCTCGCATCGCGTGCGCAGCGCCGCGACCTGATCGGGCCCCGCGCCGGTCTTGTGAAAGAGCGGCGGCGGCGCGCAGGCGGTGAGCGCGGCGAGGCAAAGAAGGAGCATGAGGCGCGACATGGCGACACAATAGCAGCAGAGACGGCCGGGGACAAAGCGATTGACCGGTTTCGAGGCTTCTGTCATGCAACGGCCTCAGTCAGGACGGGGCGAAGGGCATGAAGGTCATCATCTGCGGGGCCGGTCAGGTGGGCTGGCAGATCGCGCGGCACCTCTCGGGCGAAAACAACGATGTGACGGTGGTGGACAGCAACCCCGATCTGGTGCGCCGTGCCACCGATACGCTCGACGTGGCCGGGATCATCGGCTTTGCCTCCTATCCGGATGTGCTCGACCAGGCGGGTGCGCGTGATGCCGAGATGATCATCGCCGCCACCTATTCCGACGAGGTCAACATGGTGACCTGCCAGGTGGCGCATTCGGTCTTTGGCATCAGGCGCAAGATCGCGCGGCTGCGCAGCCAGACCTATCTCGATCCGGCCTATGCCGATCTTTACCGCCGCGACCACATGCCGATCGACGTGATGATCAGCCCCGAGCGCGAGGTGGCGCAGGCGGCGCTGCGGCGACTGTCGGTGCCCGCGGCCTTCGATACCGAGCTGTTCATGGACGGGGCCGCGCAGCTCATGGGGCTGCGGCTTGACGGGGACTGCCCGGTGCTCAACACCCCGCTGCGCCAGCTCAACGATCTGTTCTCGACGCTACGGGTGGTGGTGCTGGCGGTGCGCCGCGAGGGCCGACTGTTTGCGCCCGAGGCGGGCGATCAGCTGTTCGAGGGCGACGAGGTTTATCTTTTCTCGCCCGTCGAGGACGTGCCGCGCACCCTTGAGGTGTTCGGCAAGTCGCAGAAAAAGCAGGAGCGGGTGGTCATCATCGGCGGCGGCAATATCGGGCTGTCGGTAGCGCGGTCGCTGGAAAAGCGGCAGGGCGGGCGCATCCGCGCCAAGATGATCGAGATGAACCGCACCCGCGCCGAGGTTGCGGCGGATGTTCTCGAACGGACCATCGTGCTGAACGGTGACGGGCTCAACGCCGCGATCCTTGCCGAGGCGGGGATCGCGCGCGCCGACGCGGTTCTGGCGGTCACCGATGATGACAAGACCAACATGCTGGCCGCCGTGCGCGCCAAATCCGAAGGCTGCCCCTTTGCCATCGCGCTGATCAACGATCCCACGCTGGTGCCATTGCTCGAGCCGCTCGGGATCGACGCCTACATCAACCCTCGGTCGACCACGGTCAGCTCGATCCTGCGCCATATCCGGCACGGGCGGGTGCGCGGGGTCTATTCGATCGGCGATGCCGAGGGCGAGGTGCTGGAGGCCGAGGTGCTCTCGACTTCGTCCATCGCCGGGGCGGCGCTGCGCGACATCGACTTTCCCGAGGGCGTGCTGGTCGGCGGCGTGCGAAAGGGCAAGAAGATCCACAAGCCCTCCGGCGGGCTGCGGATTGAGCCGGGCGATGTCATCGTGATTTTCGCGCTCGCGGCGGATGTGGCGGCGGTCGAGCGGCTGTTGCAGGTTTCGGTCGATTATTTCTGATGCCATGAGTGCGCGGATCCTCCGATTTCCCCTGATCCTGATCCTCACGGGGCTGGCGGCGCTGTTGATGTTCCTGCCCGCCATAGACGCGTCGATGCGGGGCAATTCGCAGGTGGGGCGGGCGTTTTTGTATTCGGGGGGCTTGGGTCTTGCGGTGGTGATCTGTCTGGGGTTGGCAATCTCGAACCGGGTGGCCACGCGCGAGCCGACCGATGTGCAGAACCTCGCCTCGCTCCTGCTGGCCTATCTGGTGCTGCCGCTCTATCTGGCGCTGCCGTTCTATCTGGGCGTGCGCAACACCACGTTTCTGAATGCCTGGGTGGAGATGGTGTCGAGCCTGACCACGACGGGCGCCTCGATGTTCGACGCGACGGGCCGTATCAAGGAGAGCCTGCATCTGTGGCGCGGGTTGGTGGGCTGGGCCGGGGGTCTGCTTATCTGGGTGTCCGCCTTTGCGGTGCTGGCGCCCATGAGTCTTGGCGGTTTCGAGGTCACCGTGCGCGCCGAGCCGGGGCAGGATGACGCGGTGCTGGGACGGTTTCAACGCGCGCGTCCGGCGCGGCGGCTGGCGCTGGCCGCGCGCGCGCTGGTGCCGGTCTATGCCGGGCTGACGCTGGTGCTGTGGATTGCGCTCATGGCGGCGGGCGAGCGGTCTTTCGTGGCGTTCATCCATGCCATGTCCACTCTGGCGACAAGCGGTATCTCCCCCAACGGAGGATTCCAGAACAGCGCGGCGGGGCCTGTCGGCGAGGGGATTGTCTTCGTGTTCTTCATCTTCGCGCTGTCGCGGCTTACCTTTTCGTCGGACACGGTACCAACCGCGCGTCCGGGTCTGCTTAACGATCCCGAGTTCCGGCTGGGGGTGTTGATCGTCGCGGTGGTGCCGCTCATCTTGTTCCTGCGCCACTGGGTCGGGTCGATCAACATCGCGGCGGAGGCCACCTTTGCGGAGGCGCTTCACGCGCTTTGGGGGGCGGTGTTCACGGTGCTGTCTTTCCTTTCGACAACCGGTTTCGAGAGTGCTGACTGGCAGGCCGCGCGTGCCTGGTCGGGTCTGGGCACACCGGGATTGATCCTGATCGGGCTGGCGATGGTGGGCGGCGGCGTGGCCACCACGGCAGGCGGGGTCAAGTTGTTGCGGGTCTATGCACTCTACCTGCACGCGCAGCGCGAGATGGAGCGTCTGGTGCATCCCTCGTCGGTCGGCCGCGCCTCGGATACCGGACGGCGGATCCGGCGGCAGGGGGCCTATGTGGCCTGGATATTCTTCATGCTTTTCGCGCTCTCGCTGACGGCGGCGACGGTGGCGCTTGGTCTGGCTGGGCTGAACTTCGAGACCGCGCTCATCGTGGCGCTTTCGGGCCTGTCCTCGACCGGGCCGCTGATCATCAGCGCCGCCGAGGTGCCGATCCGCCTTGTGGAGCTTGGGCCGGGGGCCAAGATCATCTATGCGGGCGCGATGGTGCTGGGGCGGGTCGAGACGCTGGCGCTGATCGCGCTGCTCAACCCGGCGGCCTGGCGCGCGTAAGCGTAGATGACAGGGCATGGAAATTCGGGCTGGAAACCCGGCCCGTTGCAAGACATACTCGGCCCGTCAGCGGTGAAATTCCGCGCCGACCGACGGCGCGTGCAAGAACAAGGGCAGGGAACGCAATGGCTTCGGATCGTCAGAATTTGCAAGACGCTTTTCTCAACCACGTGCGCAAGGCCAAGATCCCGGTCACGATCTTCCTGATCAACGGTGTGAAATTGCAGGGCGTCATCACCTGGTTCGACAATTTCTGCATCCTGCTGCGCCGCGACGGGCAATCGCAGCT
This sequence comes from Alphaproteobacteria bacterium HGW-Alphaproteobacteria-1, assembly GCA_002842985.1. Taxonomy (GTDB): domain Bacteria; phylum Pseudomonadota; class Alphaproteobacteria; order Rhodobacterales; family Rhodobacteraceae; genus Roseovarius. Next base: position 79,132 of record PHEQ01000017.1, on the reverse strand, counting down.
TGTCTACAAGCACGCGGTCTCGACCATCATGCCGTCGCAGCCTGTTTCGCTCTATGAAGGTGATGGCGAGAATTGAAGGAACACGCGCGCCCGATCACGCGGGCCTTTGTCATCCATCCCGAGATCGCGGGGGCCGAACGCGCCCGTGAACCCGCTCTTGCGCTGGAGGAGGCCGTGGCGCTGGCGCGCGCGCTGCCCGATCTGGAGGTGGCGGGTGCGATGGCCGTGCGATTGCGCAAGCCCGACGCGGGCAAGCTTTTCGGCAAGGGCAAGCGCGAGGAGTTGCACGCCGCGATTGCCGAGGCGGAGGCTGAACTGGTGCTGGTCGATGGCCCGCTCAGCCCGGTGCAGCAGCGCAATCTTGAAAAGCTGTGGGAGGTGAAGATCCTCGACCGGACGGGCCTGATCCTGGAAATATTCAGCGACCGTGCGGCGACGCGCGAAGGCGTGCTTCAGGTCGAGATGGCGGCGCTCAGCTATCAGCGCACGCGGCTGGTGCGGGCCTGGACCCACCTGGAGCGGCAGCGCGGGGGGCTCGGGTTTGTCGGCGGGCCCGGCGAGACGCAGATCGAGGCGGACCGGCGCGCCATCGACGAACAGCTTGTGCGGCTGCGGCGGCAACTCGACAAGGTGGCGCGCACCCGCACGCTGCACCGCGCGGCGCGGGCCAAGGTGCCGTTCCCCATCGTGGCGCTGGTGGGCTATACAAATGCCGGGAAATCGACCCTCTTCAACCGGTTGACCGGGGCCGATGTCCTGGCCAAGGACATGCTCTTTGCCACGCTCGACCCGACGATGCGGCGCGTCGCGCTGCCGGGTGGCGGCCCCGAGGTGATCCTGTCGGACACGGTGGGGTTCATCAGCGATCTGCCGACCGAACTGGTGGCGGCGTTTCGCGCCACGCTGGAAGAGGTGCTGGCGGCCGATCTGATCGTGCATGTGCGCGACATCTCGCATCCCGAAACGCAGGCGCAGGCCGAGGACGTTGCGGCGATCCTCGAAAGCCTCGGGGTGGGCGAGGCGGTGCCGCGTCTGGAGGTCTGGAACAAGATCGACCGGCTGGACGAGGGGGCGCATGACACGGTGCTGACGCAGGCGGCGCGCAGCGAAGGGGTGCTTGCGCTCTCGGCGGTGACGGGCGAGGGAATTGCGGCGCTTGTCGCCGCAATCGCCGAGGTGCTGGCGCAGGTCACCCGTCTGAGCAAGGTGCATCTGGGGTTTGGTGAGGGACGCAAGCGCGCCTGGCTGTTCGACAAGGACCTTGTGGAAGAAGAGCGTCAGGGCGAGGACGGATTTGATCTGACCGTGCGCTGGAGTGCGCGCGACGAGGCGCGGTTTCGCGCGCTTTGAGGCGGCAAACCGGGCCTTTGCGGAAAATATCCAAAAGCCGTGCGCGGCGCTTGACGAGGGCGCGGGGGACGCTTAGAAGCGCCACACGTCCGAGGGATCGGGCGGGCAGTGAGCGGTTGTAGCTCAGTTGGTTAGAGTACCGGCCTGTCACGCCGGGGGTCGCGGGTTCGAGCCCCGTCAACCGCGCCACCGCTGCCTGAAACGATCCCGATGACGCATTGCGCGGTTGTAGCTCAGTTGGTTAGAGTACCGGCCTGTCACGCCGGGGGTCGCGGGTTCGAGCCCCGTCAACCGCGCCATTTCCCTTTTTTGCCAGATCCCTGAGGCGGCGCGCCCGTGGCGCGCGGGCAATTTGAGTATTTTTGGAACAGTGAAGCTCAGGGCGACAGAAACCCGAGCAGCGCGGCGGCGCTCTCCTCGGGGGCGGTATCGGGGAAGAAGTGCCCGCCCGTGATGGCACAGGCCTGCATAGCGGTGCATTTCGGGGCCCATGTGGCAGGCACGTCGTAATGTTTGGCCATGGCGCCCGTCGCCCCGTAGAGGATGAGCGTGGGGCAGGAGATGCGCCGCTCGGCATCGGTGCCGTCATCGGCCATGTCGAGCGTGAGCGTGGCGCGGTAATCGTTGCACATGCCCCGGATCGTGTCCGGATCGCGCCAGGCGGCGCGATAGTGCGCGAGTTGGTTGGCGTCGAAATCCGACATGGTTGCGCCGCCCCAGCCGAGCAGGCAGGATTCGAAATAGCGATCGGGGTCGGCGGCAATCATGCGGTCGGGAAAGGGCGCGGGCTGGGCGAGGAAAAACCAGTGGTAATAGGCGCGCGCCACTTGCCAGCGCAGGTCCGAGAGCAGGGTATGGGTGGGGATGATGTCGAGGAGGGCAAGACGCTTTACCCGGTCGGGCGCATCAAGCGCCAGACGATGCGCCACCCGCGCGCCACGGTCATGGCCGATGACGGCAAAGCCGGGGTAGCCGAGCCGGTCCATGAGGGAGGTCATCTCGCGGGCCATGGCGCGGAAGCTGTAGGCGGCAAGACCCTGCGGTTTGGCGGAAGCGCCATAGCCCGGCAAGTCGGGGCAGATCACGGTATGGGTGTGCGCCAAGGCGGGGGCGATATGCGCCCACATGGCGCGGGTCTGCGGAAAGCCATGCAGGAGCAGGAGCGGCGGGCCCTCGCCGCCGATGATGTAGGCAAGGGGGCCGGTGCGGTGATCGGTGAAGCCGGGGATCATCGGGTGAGCGCGTCGAGCACGCGCGCCCAGCTTCGGATGCCCTTGTGAAAGCTTGTCACATTGTATTTCTCGTTGGGCGAGTGGATGGCGTCATCCTCCTGCGCGAAGCCGATCAGCATGGCGTCGAGCCCGAGGATGTCCTTGAAAAAGCCCGCGATGGGGATCGAGCCGCCCATGCCGGTAAAGACCGCCTCCCGCCCCCATTCGTCGGAAAGTGCGCGGCGCGCGGCCTCGAATTCGGGGCGGGCGATGTTCATCACCGCCGCCCTTGAGCCGTCAAGGTTCTGGTCCCAGGTGATTTTCGCATCCGGTGACAGGCGATCCTCGACATGTTTGCGGAGGCGCGCGCGCAGGGCGTCGGGGTCCATGTCGCCGACAAGGCGGCAGGTCAGTTTGCAATGCGCCTCCGAGGGGATGACGGTCTTGGTGCCCGCGCCCTGATAGCCACCCCAGAGGCCGTTGATTTCCAGCGTGGGGCGCGCCCATTGCTGCTCCAGCGTCGAATAGCCCGTCTCGCCATGCGCCTGCGTCATGCCGACCGAAGAGAGATACTCGCGCTCGTCGAAGCCGCAGTTCTGCCATTGGCGCAAAAGGTCCTCGGGCACCTCGTGCACGCCCTCGTAAAAGCCCTCGACGGCGACGCGGCCGGTGTCGTCGTGAAAGGTTGCGATGAGGCGCGCGATTTCGCGCAAGGGGTTGAGGGCCGGGCCACCGTAATGGCCGGAATGCAGGTCGATGCGTGGGCCTTGAATCGTGAACTCGTCCTTGAGCATCCCGCGCAGTTGCGAGGCGATGGAGGGGATGCCGGGGGCGACCATGGAGGTATCGCAAATGAGTGCGAGATCGGCGGAAAGCTCGGCGGCGTTCTCGCGCATGAAGGGGATGAGCGAGGGCGAGCCCGATTCCTCTTCGCCCTCGAGAAAGAAGGTGAGGCGGCAGGGCAGGCTGCCATGGACGGCCTTCCAGGCGCGGCAGGCCTCGATGAAGGTCATGAGCTGGCCCTTGTCGTCCGAGGCGCCGCGCGCGCGGATCACTTTTCCGTGGGGCGTGTCCTGAATCTCGGGCGCGAAGGGATCGGTGTGCCACAGATCGAGCGGGTCAACCGGCTGCACATCGTAATGGCCGTAGAAGAGAAGGTGCGGCCCGTCGCCCTCGACATGGCCGATGACCATCGCGCGGCCCGGCGTGGCGCGCTTTTCCGCTTTGACCCCAAGGCTTTGCAGGTCGGCCACCAGCCAGTCGGCGGCGGCGTCGCAGTGGGCGTCATAGGCCGGGTCCGTCGAAATCGACGGGATGCGCAACAGGCCCATGAGACGGTCGAGCGCCTCGGGCAAGGTGTCGTTGATGCGGGCAAGGGTGGCGGTGAGGGTCATGACGGGCCTTTGCGCTTGGACTATGATCGGGCTGAGGGTATCAGGCGCGGCGGTGCTGTCCAGAGCTTGACCGAGGTCAAGGCGGGCGGGGGCGGCAATTTGTAATCTGGTGTCACGAGGCGGGTGCTTTTACATGGTGCCCGACAGGATAGAGGTGGCCGAAAGGTGCCACAGCGTCGGGCACGCCCGCGCCAAAGGAAGGAAAATGCCAGTGAACTATGCGGCCAGACTCGATCAAGCGATCAACCGTCTGCACGAGGAGGGGCGCTATCGCACCTTCATCGACATCGAGCGCAAGAACGGCAACTTTCCGCATGCGCTCTGGCGGCGGCCCGATGGCGAAGAGCATCCCATTACCGTCTGGTGCGGCAATGACTACCTAGGGATGGGGCAGCATCCCGAGGTGCTGCGCGCGATGCACGAGGCGATTGATGCGACCGGGGCGGGATCGGGGGGCACGCGCAACATCTCGGGCACGACCGTTTATCACAAGAGGCTGGAGGCGGAGCTGGCCGATCTGCATGGCAAGGAGGCGGCGCTTTTGTTCACGAGCGCCTATGTCGCCAATGACGCCACGCTTTCGACGCTGCCCAAGCTCTTTCCGGGGCTGATCATCTATTCCGATGCGCTGAACCATGCCAGCATGATCGAGGGCGTGCGCCGGAATGGCGGGGCCAAGCGGATTTTCCGGCACAATGACGTGGCACATCTGCGCGAGTTGCTGGCGGCGGATGATCCTGCCGTGCCCAAGCTCATTGCCTTTGAGAGCGTCTATTCGATGGACGGGGATTTTGGCCCGATCGAGGCGATTTGCGATCTGGCGGATGAATTTGGCGCGCTGACCTATATCGACGAGGTGCACGCGGTTGGCATGTACGGGGCGCGCGGCGCCGGGATCTGCGAGCGCGACCGCCTCATGCACCGGCTCGACATCATCAACGGCACGCTGGCCAAGGCCTATGGCGTGATGGGCGGCTATATCGCGGCAAGTGCAAAAATGTGTGATGCTGTGCGCAGTTATGCGCCGGGGTTCATCTTCTCGACTTCGCTTGCGCCGGCACTGGCGGCGGGGGCGACGGCCTCGGTTGCGTTCCTGAAAACCGCCGAGGGACAAAAGCTGCGCGAGCGGCATCAGACGCAGGCGAAAATCCTCAAGACCCGGCTCAAGGGTCTGGGCCTGCCGTTGATCGACCACGGCTCTCATATCGTGCCGGTGATCGTGGGCGATCCGGTGCATACCAAGAAGCTGTCGGATATGCTTCTGGAGAGGTATGGCATCTATGTGCAGCCGATCAATTTCCCGACCGTGCCGCGCGGCACCGAACGGCTGCGGTTCACCCCCTCGCCGGTCCATGGGCCGCTGGAGATGGACCGGTTGGTGCACGCGATGGACGAGCTGTGGGCACATTGCGCGCTCAACCGCTCAGAACTGGCAGGATGACGCAGCGACGGGTGCATTTGCCATTGCCATGTGTTAATCTGGCGTAAAGAAAAGGGCAGGGGGCGAATCGAGAGTCCAACCCCAAGCCATGGGACACGCGAGAGGCACAAGAGCGCATGATCGGGCGGTGGAACGCACGCAAGGCAAAGGCTGAAGACGCCGACATCCGTGGCTTTGATGCCTATGAGGTGCGTCTTGGCGACCTGATGCGCGGCGAGCGGGCAACGCTTGGAAAATCCTTGCTCGATGTCGAGCGCGAGCTTCGGATTCGCGCCAATTATGTTGCCGCCATCGAAAACGCTGATCCCTCCGTCTTCGACACGCCCGGATTCATTCCGGGCTACGTTCGGTCCTATGCGCGCTACCTCGGGATGGACCCGGACAAGGCCTTTGCGGCCTTTTGTTCGGAATCGGGTTTTTCCATCGCGCATGGCATGTCGCAGGGGGCCTCGTCGCGCAGCGCGGTGGAGCGGAATGTAATCGCCAAACCGCGTGCGCATGATCCGCTTATGGGAAATGGCACGCCGTTCCTGCCCGCCACGGAGAGCTTTCTGTCGCGGATCGAGCCGACGGCGGTCGGCTCTGCCTTGGTGCTGATCGCGCTTATCGGGGCCATCGGTTATGGCGGCTGGAGCGTGCTTCGACAAGTGCAGCAGGTGCAGCTTGTGCCGGTGGAGAACACGCCTGTGGTGCTCGCTGATCTCGACCCGCTGGTGCAGGTCTCGCGCGGGGCAGACGCGGCCGAGGGGGCGGGTGTGTTTCAGCCCCCGCGCGAAGAGCGGTTGAGCCGTCTTTACCGGCCCAAGGCGCTTGACGTGCCGGTAATGGTGGCGCGTGACGCGCCGATATCGACGCTTGATCCGCGCGAGGTGGGCACGCTCAGCCCTGCCGCCCCGGTGGCCGACCGTGAGAGCGCCATCGCGCTGGCGCTGCGTGAGGCGCAGGGGTTGGACCCGGACGCCCTGACGTCACCGCAGGTGGTGTCCGATGAACGCGCCGGTGTGCAGGTCGTTGCGGTGCGCCCGTCCTGGGTGCGCGTGAACGGGGCGGATGGGTCTGTCCTGTTCGAGGGTATCCTGAACGCGGGGCAGACCTATGAGGTGCCCGCGACCGAAGAGCCGCCGGTGTTGCGGGTGGGCGAATCTGGGGCTGTCTACTTTCTTGTGAACGGCGCTCATTACGGTCCGGCAGGCCCGCGCGGGGCGGTGACATCGAATGTGGCGCTGGCCTCAGCCGACCTTGTCGAGAGGTTTGAGGTGGCCGATTTGGAGGCTGACCGCGATCTTCAGCGCCATATGGCGGCCATGTTGCAGTCAACGCAGGACTGAGCACGATTGCCGCGCGGGTGATGGCGCGCTATCTGTGGACCAAAGTCCATCCCAACCGAGCGGGGCCAAGCGATGACGCACAATCCCATCCGCCCGTGGCGCAATATCGAGCGCCGCAAATCGCGTCAGATCATGGTGGGGGCGGTCCCGGTGGGGGGCGATGCGCCGATCTCCGTGCAGACCATGACCAACACGCTGACGACCGATGTGGCGGGCACCGTGGCGCAGGTTCAGGCCGCAGCCGAGGCGGGAGCGGATATCGTTCGGGTCTCGGTGCCGGATGAGGCAAGCGCGAAAGCGCTGAAGGACATCGTGCGCGAAAGTCCTGTGCCGATCGTGGCGGATATCCATTTCCATTATCGGCGCGGGATTGAAGCGGCCGAGGCAGGGGCGGCCTGTTTGCGGATCAACCCCGGCAATATCGGCAACCCGGAACGGGTGCGCGAAGTCATTCAGGCGGCGCGTGATCACGGCTGTTCCATGCGGGTCGGCGTCAATGCCGGCAGTCTCGAAAAGCACCTGCTGGACAAATACGGCGAGCCCTGTCCCGACGCGATGGTTGAATCGGGGCTGGATCATATCCGTATTTTACAGGACAACGACTTTCACGAGTTCAAGATCAGTGTGAAGGCCTCCGACGTGTTCATGGCCGCCGCCGCCTATCAGCAACTGGCCGAGGCCACAGATGCGCCAATCCATCTCGGGATCACCGAGGCGGGCGGTCTGATGACCGGCACGATCAAGAGCGCGATCGGCCTTGGCAATCTCCTGTGGTCCGGGATCGGCGATACCATCCGGGTGAGCCTGTCGGCCGATCCGGTGGAAGAGGTGAAGGTCGGCTATGAGATCCTCAAGGCGCTCGGGTTGCGGCATCGGGGGGTGAACATCATTTCATGCCCAAGCTGCGCGCGTCAGGGTTTCGATGTGATCCGCACGGTGGAGCGGCTTGAAGAACGACTTGCGCATATCAAGACACCGATGAGTCTGTCGATCATCGGCTGCGTGGTCAACGGTCCTGGCGAGGCGCTGATGACCGATGTCGGCTTTACCGGCGGGGGGGCCGGTAACGGGATGGTTTATCTTGCGGGCAAGCAGAGCCACCGGATGGACAATGACGGCATGATCGAACACATCGTCGAACAGGTCGAACGCCGTGCGGCGGAGATCGAAGCCGAAAGCGCGAAGGCGGCGGAATAGGCTTTTTGGAAAGTGCCATGATGGGAAAAGGCGCGGTCAGGCCGCGCCTTTTGCATGTCAGACAGCGAAATCCCGAAGCGAGCGGCCCGCCGCCTCTGCCTTGACCAGCCAGCCGGGTTTTCTGCCGCGTCCGGTCCAGGTTTTCGAGGGATCGGCGAGGTCGCGGTATTTTACCTCGGATTTGACCGTTTTCCTGGCGGCTGTATCGGTGCCTGGAAATATATCTGCGATCGTAAAACCGGCGTCGCGGATTTGCTTTACAATCTCTGCGCGAAGCTGCTTTTTCTCGTCTTCTTTTCTGGCAACTGCCAGCTCACGCGCCTCTTTTGCGAGGTTTTCGAGTTCCTGTGAAGAAAGTTTTGACAGGTCAGTCATTCTGGTCTCCTTTTTGAGCCATTTATGTACAGAGATGTTTTTCAGATGCAAGGAAAACCGGAATGCATGACGGTCGAGCGTTTTATGTACTCGGTCCCCCTCCAGAAGAACAACATTTGTTTTTAGCGGTTGTCGTGCCCGCAGCGGATGCGGATCGGGTGCGCGCGGTGGGGTTAAGAAGTCTTAAACATTTGACCGTCTGATGCCCTTCACGCGCCGAGGTGAAGGAGCACGCAATGATACTGGATTTCTTCCGGCAGGGAGGGGCGGAGGCGGCAGAGCCGCCGGAGGCGAAGGCAAGTGCCGCGGGCCGGGTCATGGCCTGGGGGATGCAGGGGCGCGCGGCCTGGGGGCCGCGCGATACGGCCAGCCTCATGCGGACGGGGTTCGCGGGCAATCCGGTGGGGTTTCGCTGCGTGAAGATGATCGCCGAGGCGGCGGCGGCGCTGCCGCTTGTCTTGCAGGACAGCGAGCGGCGCTTTGCCGCCCATCCGGTGCTTGATCTGGTGGCGCGGCCCAACCCGGCGCAGGGGCGGGCGGAGCTCTTCGAGGCGCTCTATGGTCAGCTTCTGCTGAGCGGCAATGCCTTTGTCGAGGCGGTGGGCGCGGGTGCGGGTGTGCCGCTTGAATTGCATGTGCTGCGCTCGGACCGGATCAACGTGGTGCCGGGGGCCGATGGCTGGCCGGTCGGCTATGAGTATCAGGTGGGCGGGCGCAAGCACCGGTTCAATCTGGGCGAGGGCGCGCCCTGCATCTGTCACATCCGCAGTTTTCACCCGCAGGACGACCATTACGGTCTGTCACCGCTGCAACCGGCGGCGCAGGCGATTGACGTGCACAATGCGGCAAGTCGCTGGTCAAAGGCGCTTCTGGACAACGCGGCGCGGCCCTCGGGGGCGATTGTCTACAAGGGTGCCGAGGGGCAGGGCAACCTGACCGAGGATCAGTATGCCCGACTGGTGGGTGAGATGGAGGCGCATCATCAGGGCGCGCGCAATGCGGGCCGGCCGATGCTGCTGGAGGGCGGGCTTGACTGGAAACCGATGGGGTTTTCGCCCTCGGACATGGAATTCCAGAAAACCAAGGAAGCGGCGGCGCGCGAGATTGCGTTGGCCTTTGGCGTACCGCCGATGCTGCTGGGCATTCCCGGCGACGCGACATTCGCCAATTACCAGGAAGCGAACCGCGCCTTTTACCGCCTGACGGTGCTGCCGCTGGCGGCGCGGGTGAGCGCAGCGGTGGCGGCGTGGCTGGCGGCGTTCACGGGCGAGGCGCTGGAGCTTGCGCCCGACCTTGACCGGGTGCCGGCGCTGGCCGCCGAGCGCGATGCGCACTGGGCGCGGGTGGCGGCGGCCGATTTCCTGACGGCGGCGGAAAAGCGCGGGCTGCTGGGACTACCGCCACTGGCGGAGGCGGACGCGGATGACTGAACCCGCACCACCCCCGCGTTACGGGTTCGAGGCGTTCGATTGCGCGCCTGCGCTGCGGCTGGAGGCGCATGAGCGGGTTTCCGACTTGCAGCATCGCGCGATGGTCGAGCGGCTGGAGCGGATGGAGGCGGCGCTGGAACGGTTGGAGCGGCGGCTGTGGCTGGCGGTCTACGGCGTGGTGGCGGCGGTACTGGTGCAGGCGTTTCAACCGATACTGGCGGCACTGCCGGGATGAGGCGAAAGGGCGAGATGATGGAGACGGGACTGGAACGGAAATTCATGCATGGCGCGAGCGATGCCCTGCGGGTCACGGAGGCGGGCGCGATCAAGGGCTATGCGAGCCTGTTCGATGCGCCTGATCAGGGTGGCGACGTGGTGGCCAAAGGGGCCTATGCGGCGAGCCTGACGCGGCTGGCGGGTGAGGGGCGCCGGGTTCGGATGCTCTGGCAGCATGACCCGCGCGAGCCCATCGGCATCTGGGACGAGGTGCGCGAGGATGCGCGCGGGCTATACGTCAAGGGGCGGCTGCTTGAGGGCGTGGCGCGGGCGCGCGAGGCGGCGGCGCTGATTGCTGCGGGCGCGCTTGACGGGCTGAGCATCGGCTATCGCACCGTGCGCGCCAGCCGGAACGAGAAGGGCCAGAGGCTCTTGCAGGAACTGGAGCTTTGGGAGGTGTCACTGGTGACCTTCCCGATGCTGCCCAGTGCGCGGGTGGCCGCCAAGGGAGAAGACCCCGGCGACACCTGGCGCGATCTGGCGGCCGTGCTGCGGGCGGTGCGCCGGGAGATGGCGCGGCCCTGAGCCGCCCGACCCGTAACCGAGAGGAGTTGACGATGACGACCGAGACGAAGGCTCGGACCGGGGGAGAGATGTCTCCGGCCACCGAGATGCGCGAAGCCCTGGGCGGGTTTCTCGACGAGTTCAAGGGCTTTCGGGCCGAGATCAGCAAACGCTTTCAACAACAGGATGACAAGATGACGATGATCGAACGCAAGGGCCTTGTGCAGGGGCGCCCGCATCTGGCAGGCGAGCGGGGCAGTGGCGCGCCGCATCGCAAGGCCTTTGATGCCTATCTGCGCTCGGGTGATGATGACGGGCTGCGCGGGCTCGAATTGGAGGGCAAGGCGCTCAATACCTCGGTGGCCGCAGAGGGCGGTTATCTCGTTGATCCCCAGACCTCGGAGACGATCCGCTCGGTGATGAATTCGACCGCCTCGATCCGCGCGATTGCCAATGTCGTGACGGTGGAGGCGACGTCCTTTGACGTGCTGGTGGATCACACGGACGTGGGCCACGGCTGGGCAACCGAGACGGGCAGCGTGGCCGAGACCGACACGCCGGTGATCGACCGCATCTCGATCCCGCTGCACGAGTTGAGCGCGCTGCCCAAGGCAAGCCAGCGGCTTCTGGATGACAGCGCGTTCGACGTGGAGGGGTGGCTTGCCGCGCGCATCGCCGACCGGTTCGCGCGCGCGGAGGCGGCGGCGTTCATCGCGGGTGACGGCGTGGACAAGCCGCGCGGCATTCTGAGCCGTCCGGCGGTGGACAACGATGTCTGGACCTGGGGCAATCTGGGCTATGTGCCGACGGGCGTTGCGGGCGATCTGGGCGGGCCGGATGCCATTGTCGATCTGGTCTATGCGCTGGGGGCGGAATACCGCGCCAACGCCACCTTCGTGATGAATTCGCGCACGGCGGGCGTGGTGCGCAAGCTCAAGGATGCCGATGGGCGGTTCCTGTGGTCCGACGGGCTGGCGGCGGCAGAGCCTGCGCGGCTCATGGGCTATCCGGTGTTGATCGCCGAGGACATGCCCGAGATCGCGGCGGGTGCCGATGCCATCGCCTTTGGCGATTTCCGCGCCGGTTACACGGTGGCCGAACGTCCCGACCTGCGCATCCTGCGCGACCCGTTCAGCGCCAAGCCGCATGTCCTGTTCTATGCGACCAAGCGCGTGGGCGGCGATGTGAGCGATTTCAAGGCGATCAAGCTGTTGCGGTTCGCCGCCGCCTGAGGTGCGCGGTGAAGGCGGGCGGGGGCGGTTGCCCCCGTCCCAAGGCGCGTGCCGCAAAATGCGGCTTTGTTCAGCTTCCCCTCCGTCCGGGCAAGGCCGGGCGGCACGCGCCGATACGCGGGAGGGGTCCGGAATGATGGAGATGGTCCATGTTGCTGATGGAAGAAAGCGCGGTGGCGACTGCCGCCCTGCCGCTGGCGGAGTTCAAGGCGCATCTGCGGCTGGGCACCGGTTTTGCGGATGACGATATTCAGGACCCCGTTCTGGAGGGATTTCTGCGCGCGGCCATGGCCGCGATCGAGGGACGCACCGGCAAGGTGCTGATCGAACGAAATTTTTCGTGGGTTCTGCATGGCTGGCAGGATGCCACGGGCCAGCCGCTGCCGGTTGCGCCGGTGGCGGCAGTCCTGAGCCTTGCACTGCGCGACCGCGCTGACGAGGCCGAGGTGATCGTTCCGGCCCTTTACCGGCTGGAGCGCGACGCGCATCGCCCGGTGCTGCGGCCGGTGGGGACGCTTTTGCCGATGGTGCCGACGGGTGGGGTGGCCGAGATCGTATTTCGGGCGGGCTATGGTGCGGACTGGGACGATCTGCCGTCCGATCTGGGGCAGGCGGTGCTGATGCTGGCCGCGCATTTCTATGAGCACCGGCACGAAACGGCGCTGCGCGAGGGCTGTATGCCCTTCGGCGTGGCAAGCCTGATCGAGCGCTATCGCAAGGTGCGTCTGCTCGGGGGGGGCGCGCGATGAGGGGGGCGGTGACGCTGTCGCGCCCGTTGGTGCTCGAGGCCCCGGCGCGGGTGGCCGATGGCGCGGGCGGGTTTGCAGAGGTCTGGGAGGTGCGCGGCACGCTCTGGGCCGAGGTCGAGGCGCGCACGGGGCGCGACGGGCCGGGCGAGGGCGCAAGCGTGGCGCGCGCGGCCTATCGGATCACGGTGCGCGCGGCCCCGCAGGGCGCGCCGTCGCGGCCCGTGGCCGGACAGCGGCTGCGCGACGGCGCGCGGGTCTTCGCAATCCTGGCGGTGACAGAGAGCGCGGCGGGGCCGCGATACCTGACCCTGTGGGCCGAAGAGGAGGTGGTGGCATGAGCTATGGCGCGGCGGCGGCCCTTCAGGCGGCGATTTTCGAGCGTCTTGCCGGGGATGCGGCGCTGGCGGCCCTCGTGGGCGACGCGATCCACGATGCGCTCCCCAAGGGGCGCGCGCCCGATCTCTATGTCACGCTCGGCCCCGAGGAGGTGCGCGAGCGCGGCGACATCAGCGGCGCGGGGGCCGAGCATCGCGTGACCGTTTCGGTCGTCTCCGATGCGGCGGGGTTCCTTGCGGCCAAGCAGGCGGCGGGGGCGGTGAGCGATGCGCTTCATGGGGCGGCACTCACCCTCGCGCGGGGGCGGCTTGTGGCGCTCACCTTCTTGCGCGCGCGGGCGGTCCGCACCGGCGCGGGACAGCGGCGGCGGATCGACCTGACATTCCGGGCGCGCGTCGATGACGGCACCTGAGACTTGAGCAACGGAGAACCAAGATGGCAGTTCAGAACGGCAAGGACCTTCTCATCAAGGTCGATCTTACGGGCAGCGGCAATTTCCAGACCGTGGCGGGGCTGCGCGCAACGCGCGTGAGCTTCAACGCCGAGAGCGTGGATGTCACGAGCCTCGAGTCGGCGGGCGGCTGGCGCGAATTGCTGGCGGGCGCGGGCGTGAAATCGGCCAACCTGAGCGGCTCCGGCATTTTCCGCGACGCGGCGAGCGACGCGCGGATGCGGCAGATCTTCTTTGACGGGGAGATGCCGGATTTTCAGGTGATCATCCCCGATTTCGGCACCATCGAGGGGCCGTTTCAGGTGAATTCCATCGACTATGGCGGCACCCATGACGGCGAGGCGACCTACGAGGTGGCGCTGGCTTCGGCGGGGCGGCTGACCTTCACGGCGCTCTGAGGCGATGGCGAACCCCTGGGCAGGCGAGGTGGCGCTGGTGCTGAGCGGAGAACGTCAGGTGATGCGGCTCACTCTCGGGGCGCTGGCCGAACTGGAGGCGGCGCTGGAGGTGGGATCGCTGGTCGATCTGGTCGCGCGGTTCGAGGGCGGCGCGTTTTCCACGCGCGATGTGCTTGCGGTGATCGTGGCGGGGCTGCGCGGCGGTGGCTGGCGCGGAAGCGCTGCTGACCTGCTCTCGGCCGAGATCGAGGGCGGGCCGCTGATGGCGGCGCGGGCGGCGGCGCAATTGCTGGCGCGGGCCTTTTCCCTGCCGGAGGGCGGTGAATGAGCGCGCGTTTCGACTGGCCCGCGCTATTGCGCGCGGGTGTGCAGGGTTTGGGCCTGCGCCCGGCGGAGTTCTGGGCGCTGACGCCGGTGGAATTGCGGCTGATGCTGGGCGAGGGGCGCGGGGCGCGCCCGATGGCGCGGGCGGGGCTGGAGGCGCTGCTGGCGGCCTTCCCCGATGAGACAGGAGATGTGGGCGATGGATGAGCTGGAACGCACCGATGAGTTGGAGGCGCAGATTGCGGCGCTCGACGCGGCGATGGGGCAGGCGGGGGCGATGGCCGCAGCCTTTGCCGGCGAGCTGGGCCGGGTGCGGGGCGGCTTTGCCGCTGCCGGACAGGACGCGCAGAGCCTTGAGCGGGGGCTGAGCCGGGGCCTGCGCGGTGCGCTGCGCGGCGCCGTGGTGGAGGGCGACAGCCTGAGCGACAGCCTGCGGCGGCTGGCCACGACGCTGGTCAACAGCGCCTTCAACGACGCGGTGCGGCCCGTCACCGATCAGGTGGGCGGATTTCTCTCGCAAGGCGTGGGGGCGCTTCTGGGCGGGCTGTTGCCATTTTCGAAGGGGGCCGGGTTCACCCAAGGCCGGGTCATGCCCTTTGCCACCGGCGGGGTGGTGAGCGGGCCGGTGTCCTTCCCGATGCGCGGCGGGCGCACCGGGCTGATGGGCGAGGCGGGACCGGAGGCGATCCTGCCCTTGTCGCGCGGGGCGGACGGGCGGCTTGGCGTGCGCGCGCAGGGCGGCGGTGCGGTCAGCGTGGTGATGAACGTGACCACGCCCGATGTGGAGGGCTTTCGCCGCTCTCAGGGGCAGATCGCCGCACAGCTTGGCCGCGTCATCGGGCGCGGCGCGCGCAATCGGTAAGCGGAGGGAAACATGGGATTTCACGAGATACGATTTCCGGCCAACCTGAGCTTTGGCTCGGTCGGCGGGCCGGAGCGGCTGACCGAGATCGTCACGCTGGCAAGCGGGCATGAGGAGCGCAACAGCCCCTGGGCGCAGGCGCGCAGGCGCTATGACGCGGGCGTGGCCCTCCGAAGCCTGGAGGATATCGAGGCGCTGATCGCGTTTTTCGAGGCGCGACAGGGGCAGCTATACGGATTTCGCTGGAAGGACTGGAGCGATTTCAAGTCGAGCCGCGCGGGGGCAGCCCCCGCCTTTGACGATCAGCGGATCGGGGTGGGCGATGATGCGAGCGTGGCGTTCCAGCTCACCAAGACATATCGTTCGGGCGCGTTCGAGGCGGTGCGGCCCATCGTCAAGCCGGTGCGCGGCAGCGTGCGCATGGGGCTGGGCGATGTGGAGATGCGCGAGGGCGTGCATTACGAGGTGGACGACACGACCGGCATCGTGACCTTCTCTGAGCCGCCGAACATGGGGGTTCCGGTCACCGCCGGATATGAATTCGACGTGCCGGTGCGCTTTGACACCGATGGCATTCAGGTCAGCCTTGCGTCCTTTCAGGCGGGCGAGGTGCCCAATGTGCCGGTGGTGGAGATCCGGCTGTGAGCGGGGCAGGGGCGGCGGCGCTGGCCGCGCATCTGGGGCGCGGCATCACCACGGTGTGCCGGTGTTGGGCGCTTGTGCGCCGCGACGGGCGGGTGATGGGGTTCACCGATCATGACCGGGCGCTCATGTTCGACGGGATCGCCTTTCGCCCCGGCACGGGGATGAGCGCGCGCGCGGTCGAGGAAAGCACGGGGCTGGCCGTCAACAATACGGAGGCGTTTGGCGCGCTCTCCGACGAGGGGATCACCGAGGCCGAGATCGAGGCCGGACGCTATGACGGGGCGCGGCTGCGGGCCTGGGTGGTGAACTGGCAGGATGTGGCCGAGCGGCTGGAGGTTTTTGCCGGGTCTCTGGGCGATATAAGGCGCGCGGGCGGCGCGTTCGAGGCCGAGTTGCGCGGGCTCACCGACGCGCTCAACGTGCCGCTGGGGCGGGTCTATCAGAAGCGGTGCAGCGCCATCCTGGCGGATCGGACTTGCACCTTCGATCTGGATACGCCGGGGTATGTTTCCGAGCGGCCTGCCGAGGCGGTGGAGGATTCCCGTGTCTTTCGCTTTGCACAGATGGGGGGCTTTGCCGGGGACTGGTTCCGCCATGGCGTGCTGCGGGTGACGAGCGGGGCGGCGGCAGGCCTCAGCGGCCTGATCAAGCGCGACCGGAGCGAGGGTGCGAGCCGGGTGATCGAGCTGTGGCATCCGCTGGGGGCGCGGGTCGCGCCCGGTGACGGGCTTCGCATCGAGGCCGGTTGCGACAAGGCCATGGCAACCTGCCAGTTCAAGTTCGACAATCTGCGGAATTTCCAAGGGTTCCCGGATATTCCCGGCGATGACTGGGTGATCACGGACCCCACGAAATCGCCGCGTCTCGACGGCGGGAGTCGGCGGCGATGAGCGAAGCAAAGATCGTCGCCGCCGCGCGCGGCTGGTTGGGCACGCCCTACCGGCATCAGGCGGCGTGTCGTGGCGCGGGCTGCGATTGCCTGGGGCTCATCCGCGGCGTCTGGCGCGAGGTGATGGGCGCGGAGCCCGAGCGCCCGCCCGCCTATTCGATGGACTGGAGCGAGCCCGCGCGCGAAGAGGCGCTCTGGGCCGCCGCGCTGCGTCATCTGCGCGCAAAGCCGCCGGCCGAGGAGGCCCCCGGCGACGTGATCCTTTTCCGGATGCGCGAGGGCGCAGTGGCCAAGCATCTTGGCATTGCTGCCGAAACGGGCGGGCGGGCCACCTTCATTCACGCCTATTCGGGGCATGGCGTGGTCGAAAGCGCGCTGAGCCTGCCCTGGCGTCGGCGGATCGTGGCGCGTTTCGCCTTTCCTCAGGAGGAATAGACCATGGCAACGATACTTCTGTCGGCGGCGGGGGCCGCGATCGGCGGCGCGGTCGGGGGCTCGGTGCTGGGCCTTTCGTCGGTCGCGCTCGGGCGGTTCGCGGGTGCGCTGGTGGGGCGTTCCATCGACCAGCGGCTGCTGGGTCAGGGCTCTGGCGTGGTGGAAACGGGCCGCGTCAGCCGATTGCGCCTGACGGGCGCGGGCGAGGGGGATGCGATCCCGCAAGTTTACGGACGGATGCGCGTCGGTGGACAAGTGATCTGGGCCACCGAGTTCCGCGAGAACGTGACCGTCACGCGCGGGCGTGGTGGCGGCAAGGGCAGCCCCAAGCCGCCGACGCCCGACACGCGCACCATCAGCTATTCGGTAAGTCTTGCGCTGGCGCTCTGCGAGGGTGAGATCAGCCGCGTGGCGCGCGTCTGGGCCGACGGGACCGAGATCGCGCCCGCAAGCCTCAACATGCGGGTCTATCCAGGCACGCGTGATCAGTTGCCCGATCCGGTGATCGAGGCGGTGGAGGGGGCAGGCAACGTGCCCGCCTTTCGCGGCACGGCCTATGTGGTGATCGAGGACCTTGACCTTTCGACCTTCGGCACACGGGTGCCGCAATTCAGCTTCGAGGTCTGCCGCCCGTCGCAGGCGGGGGGCGACGGCGCGGCGCTTGATCCGGTGCACGCGCTGCGCGGCGTGGCGATGTTGCCCGGAACGGGAGAATATGCGCTGGCCACCACGTCGGTGATGATGGATTTCGGCTTTGGTTCGTCCGGCCCGGCCAATATCAACACCCCGCAGGAGCGGCCCGATTTCGTGGTGGCACTTGAGGCGCTGCGTGCGGAGTTGCCACAGGTGCGCGCCACCTCTCTCATCGTGAGCTGGTTCGGCGACGATCTGCGCTGCGGGGCGTGTCAGATCCGGCCCCGGGTGGAGAAAAAGACGTTTGATGCGCGTAACATGCCCTGGACCGTGTCGAGCCTGACGCGGGCAGAGGCGGGCGAGGTGCCAAGGGATGCACAGGGCCGCGAGGTCTATGGCGGCACGCCCGCCGATCAGGCGGTGGTGGAGGCGATCCTGTCGCTGAAAGCGGCGGGGCAGGACGTGCTCTATTATCCGTTCATCCTGATGGAGCAGATGGCGGGCAACGGCCTGCCCGACCCGTGGAGCGACGCCGCCGATCAGCCGGTGTTGCCGTGGCGGGGCCGCATCACCACGTCAAAGGCCCCCGGACAGCCCGGCAGCCCGGATCGCACGGCGGCGGCCGAGGCCGAGGTCGCGGCCTTCTTCGGCACCGCGCGGGCGGCGGATTTCACCGTGACTCCGGTCGCGGCGGTCCCGGTCGAGGCGCCGGGGACCGGCGCGCTCGACCTCTTGAGCTTTGGCGGGCCGGTGAAGCGCAGCCCGGTGGCCTATACCGGCCCCGACGAATGGTCCTACCGGCGGTTCATCCTGCATCAGGCGGCGCTTTGCGCGGCGGCGGGCGGGGTCGAGAGCTTTGCCATCGGCTCGGAGATGCGCGCGCTCACGCAGGTAAGGGGGGCGGGCGACAGCTTTCCGGCGGTGGCGCAACTCAGGGCGCTCGCCGCCGAGGTGCGCAGCATTCTCGGGCCGGGGGTCAAGATCACATACGCCGCCGACTGGACCGAATATTTCGGCTATCAGCCGGGAGATGGCGACCGGTTCTTTCACCTCGATCCGCTCTGGGCGGATGACACCATAGATTTCATCGGCATCGACAATTACATGCCGCTCTCGGACTGGCGCGACGGATACACGCACCTTGATGCCCGGGATTGGCCGTCGATTTACGACCTGGGCTATTTGCAGGCGAACATCGAAGGCGGCGAGGGGTTCGACTGGTTCTATCCCAGCCCCGAGGCGCGGGCGGCGCAGCGGCGTGTGCCGATCACCGATGGCGATCACGACGAGCCGTGGATCTGGCGGTTCAAGGACCTGCGGGGCTGGTGGAGCAATGCCCATCATGAGCGGGTGGGGGGAATGCGGAGCGCAGAGCCGACCGCGTGGGAGCCACAGTCGAAACCCATCCGGTTCACCGAATATGGCTGCGCGGCGGTGGACAAGGGCACCAATGAGCCCAACAAGTTTCTCGATCCGAAATCCTCGGAATCGAGCCTGCCGCGGTTTTCCAGCGGACAGCGGGATGATCTCATCCAGATGCAGTATCTGCGCGCGGTCACCGGCTATTGGTCCGACCCGGCGAAGAACCCGGTTTCCGAGGTTTATGGCGCGCCGATGGTGGACATGGATCACGCCTGTGTCTGGGCCTGGGACGCGCGGCCTTTCCCGTGGTTTCCGGGCAATACCGGGCTGTGGTCGGATGGCGAGAATTACGCGCGCGGGCACTGGATCACGGGGCGCGCGAGCGGGCGGAGATTGGCTGAGGTGGTGGGCGAGATCGCCACCCGCGCAGGCGTGGCGGCGCTCGATCTGCACCGGGCGGAGGCATTTCTGCGCGGCTACCTCGTCGATCAGGTGAGCAGCGCACGCGCGGCGCTGCAACCGGTGCTGATGGCGTATGGCGTGGATGCGGTGGAGCGGGGCGGCGTGCTGGGTTTTCGCCGCCGCGACGGGCGGGCCGATCATCTGGTCGATCTGGAGCAGGTGGTGCGCGATCCCGAACTTGGCGGCGCGCTGGAAGAGACGCGCGGCTCTGATCTGGAACTGGCGGGGCGCGTGCGGCTGCGTTTTGTCGAGGCCGATGCCGATTACGAGGCGGTGGCCGAGGAGGCGATCCTGCCCGATGAGACGACCCATGCCGTCGCCACGTCGGAAATACCGCTGGCGCTGACGCGCGCCGAGGGGCGGCAGGTGGTGGAGCGGTGGCTGTCGGAGGCTCGGCTCTCGGTCGATACGCTGCGTCTGACGCTGCCGCCTTCAAAGCTGCTGATCGGTGCGGGGGATGTGCTTCAACTGCCCGAGGATGCGGGCGGCGGGCGGTTCCGCATCGACCGGGTCGAGCAGATGGCGGGCGCGCAGCGCGTCGAGGCCACGCGCACCGACCCAGAGAGCTTTTCCCCCATCCTCATCGAGGACGCGCCCGCGCGGCTGCGCCCGTTCGTGGCGCCGGGGCCGGTGACGCCGCTCTTTCTCGATCTGCCGCTGATGAGCGGCGAGGAGGTGCCGCATGCGCCGCATCTGGCGGTGATCGCCGATCCGTGGCCGGGGACCGTGGCACTCTATGCATCGGAGGAGGACGCGAATTACACGCTCGATACGCTGATTGCCGCGCAGGCCACGGTGGGGCTGACCGAGACGCCGCTCTTTCCCGCCTGGCCGGGCCGGATCGATCGGGGCGATGGTCTTTTCGTGCGGATGCGCCACGGAGGGCTGGAAAGCGTGAGCGATGTGGCGCTTCTGGGCGGGGCGAACCTCTGCGCGATCGGCGACGGCGCGCCGGATGGCTGGGAGGTGTTCCAGTTCCGCGATGCGGAACTGGTCGCGCCCGACACCTGGATCCTGCGCCACCGTCTGCGCGGGCAACTGGGCACCGAAGGGGCGGGGATATGGCCGCCCGGCTCGATCCTTGTGCGGCTGGACGGGGTGCCCGAGCAGATCGGCCTGTCGGAGGCGCAGCGCGGGCAGGCGCGCCATTACCGCATCGGGCCGGGGGGCCGCCCGGTGGACGATCCGAGCTTTGGTCACGCCGTGCTGGCCTTTGACGGGATCGGACTGCGGCCCCTTGCGCCGGTGCATCTGCGCGTGGCGCAGGCGACGGGCGATCTGCGCGTGTCCTGGGTGCGGCGCACGCGGATCGGCGGCGACCGCTGGGACACGCCCGACGTGCCCTTGGGCGAGGAGAGCGAACGCTATCTGGTGCGCGTCCGGCGCGGCGCGCAGGTGCTGCGCGAAGTCGACGTGGGCGCGCCGGACTGGATCTATACGGCCGCTGCGCGCACCGCCGACGGCCCCGACGCGGGCAAGCGGATCGAGGTGGCGCAGGTCTCGGCGCGCTTCGGCGCGGGGCGTTTCGCGATCCGCGAGTTGTGATCCCGGTGCGGGTGCGGCCCCTTGCCGCCGCCCGCCCTTTGCGCCACCTTGTGCCGCGACAGACATGCGCACAGGGAGGCCACGATGCCCGTCAAGAACCGCTTTGCCGAAATGCACCCCGAAATCACCGAATGGCGACGTGATATCCACGCCCATCCCGAAATCCTCTACGAGACGCACCGCACCAGCGCGCTTGTGGCCGAAAAGCTGACTGCCTTCGGCTGTGACGAGGTGGTGACGGGCATCGGGCGCACCGGTGTGGTGGGCGTGATCCGGGGCAAATCCAACGGTTCGGGGCGGGTGATCGGACTGCGCGCCGACATGGACGCGCTGCCCATCCATGAGGCAACGGGGGTGGACTATGCCAGCAAAACCCCCGGTGCGATGCACGCCTGCGGCCATGACGGGCATACCGCGATGCTGCTGGGGGCCGCGAAATACCTCGCCGAGACTCGCAATTTCGACGGCACGGCGGTGGTGATCTTTCAGCCCGCCGAAGAGGGCGGGGCCGGGGGCCGGGCCATGTGCGAGGACGGACTGATGGAGCGGTTCGGCATTCAGGAGGTCTATGGGATGCATAACTGGCCGGGCAAGCCGGTGGGCAGTTTTGCCATCCGTCCGGGCGCCTTTTTCGCCGCCACCGACCAGTTCGAAATCGCGCTGACCGGCAAGGGCGGGCACGCGGCCAAGCCGCAGGAGACGGTGGACACAACGGTGATGGCGGCACATCTGGTCACGGTCTTGCAGACCATCGCCAGCCGCAATGCCGATCCGGTGGATCAGGTGGTGGTGTCGGTCACCTCGTTCCAGACCTCGTCCACGGCCTTCAACGTGATCCCGCAGGGCGTGCATCTGAAAGGCACGGTGCGCACCATGAGCACGGCCATGCGTGACCTGGCCGAGGCCCGTATTCGTGCGCTCGCTGAGCATGTGACGGCGGGCTTTGGCGGCAGCGCCGAGATCACCTATCATCGCGGCTATCCGGTGATGGTGAACCACGAGGAACAGACGGAATTCGCGGCACGGGTTGCGGCGAAGGTGGCGGGTGACTGCGACGACGCGCCGTTGGTCATGGGCGGTGAGGATTTCGCCTTCATGCTGGAAGAGCGGCCCGGTGCCTATATCCTGGTGGGCAATGGCGACACGGCCATGGTCCACCACCCGCAATACAATTTCAACGACGAGGCCATTCCGGCAGGCTGTAGCTGGTGGGCGGGGATCGTCGAGGAACGGATGCCGGCCTGAGCCGGGCGGCGTTGCTGTTTGAGTATTTGTGGAACAGTGAAATGGGGGCGGGGATTATCCCGCCCCTTCTTGTGTCAGCTCGATACCGGCAGGCAGCTCCGGGTCGCGCTGTCATAGGCGGTGCCTTCGGCGCAGGAGAGCGCCTGCTTGCTTTTGCCGTAGTTGCAGCCACCCGTGGCCAGCGCCACCGAGGGCAGCGCCACGAGGGCAAGGGCGGCAAGTCCGAATTTCAGCTTCATGATCTGTCTCCCTGTTGAACAGGGTTTCACACTATCACGATTCGCCGAAAACCCGCGCGAAGATCGTATCGACATGCTTGGTGTGATAGCCCAAGTCGAATTTTTCATCAATTTCGGCGGGGCTGAGGGCGGCGATAACCTCCGGGTCGTTCAGGAGTTCGGTCCGGAAATCACACCCCGTCTCCCAGACCTTGAGCGCGTTGCGCTGCACGAGGCGGTAGGCGTCCTCGCGGCTGACGCCTGCCTGCGTGAGCGCCAGAAGCACGCGCTGCGACATGACGAGGCCGGGGAACTTGTTCATGTTGGCCAGCATGTTCTCGGGGAAGACCAGCAGCTTGTCGATCACGCCGGTGAGGCGGGCAAGGGCGAAATCGAGGGTGATCGTGGCGTCGGGGCCGATCATGCGCTCGACCGAGGAATGCGAGATGTCGCGCTCGTGCCAGAGCGCCACGTTTTCCATCGCGGGGATGACCATCGAGCGGACCATGCGCGCAAGGCCCGTCAGGTTTTCGGTCAGGACCGGGTTCTTCTTGTGCGGCATGGCCGAAGAGCCCTTTTGCCCCATCGAGAAAAACTCCGCCCCCTCGAGCACCTCGGTGCGCTGCATGTGGCGGATCTCGATGGCGATATTCTCGATGGAACTGGCCACCACGCCAAGCGTGGCGAAAAAGGCCGCGTGACGGTCGCGCGGGATGACCTGCGTGCTGATCGGCTCAGGGCTCAGGTCCAGCTGTGCGCAGACATGCTCTTCGACCCTTGGATCGACATTGGCGAAGGTGCCGACAGCGCCGGAAATCGCGCCGGTGGCGATCTCGGCGCGCGCGGTTTGCAGGCGCGCGAGGTTGCGATCCATCTCGGCGTAAAAGCGCGCGAAGGTCAGGCCCATCGTGGTGGGCTCGGCATGGATGCCGTGGCTGCGCCCGATGCGGATCGTGTCCTTGTGCTCGAACGCGCGGCGCTTGAGCGCGGCCAGAAGCGCCTCGGTATCCTTGATGAGAATATCGGCGGCGCGGGTGAGCTGCACGTTGAAACAGGTGTCGAGCACGTCCGAGGAGGTCATGCCCTGATGCACGAAGCGCGCCTCGTCGCTGCCCACATGCTCGGCCAGATGGGTGAGAAAGGCGATCACGTCGTGTTTGGTCTCGGCCTCGATCTCGTCGATGCGGGCGACGTCGAATTCCACGTCTTTGGCTTTCCAGACCGCTTGCGCATTTTCGCGCGGGATCACGCCCAGATCGGCCATGGCGTCGCAGGCATGGGCCTCGATCTCGAACCAGATGCGGAATTTCGTGGAAGGTTCCCAGATCTGGACCATTTCGGGGCGGGAATAGCGCGGGATCATCTTGTCGTCCTTTGGCGGATGGGATTTGATGCGCTTCTAGTGGCAGAGGCGGGGCGCGGCAAGACAGCGAGGGTGCGTGCGGCAATTGGCGGATTTCGAAGGCGCGTGGCGGTTCGAGCGCCGTGTGACCGAAGCAGACGGGCGCGTGACGCATGTGACGGGCCGCGCGCTCTGGACGCGCGACGACGCGGGCCTTGTCTGCGCGGAGACGGGTGAGATGCGCGTGCCCGGCCATGCGCCGATGCAGGTTGCGCGCCGCACGCTCTGGGGGCCGGGGTTACGCGTGGCCTTCGAGGACGGGCGGCCGTTTCACGCGGTCCCGCCCGAGGGCGGGGCGGTGGCGCATTGGTGCGACCCGGATCAGTATGACGGCAACTATGATTTCGGCCAATGGCCCGATTTCCGGGTGGTGTGGCATGTGAAGGGTCCACGAAAGGACTACGAGATGGTGACAGACTATCGGCGAGAGGATCCATGACCCCGATCCTGCAATCCGCGCCCCCTTATGATGTGACAGCCTTGCGCCCGCTTCCGGGGATTGCGCCGCTCGACATGGCCGACTGGCTGTTGGTCGATGAGGCGTTCGCGCCGCAAATGGCAGAGCGCGCGCGGCTTTTGGCCGAGCGGCGCGACGACGTGCTGGCCGTGACCGAGGGCGCAGGGCCCGCGATGGACGAGCTTTTGCAATTCGTGCTGGACTGGCTGGCAGAATATGGGACCGGCTACCAGATTTCCGCAAGAGAGGTGCGGCGCCCCGATGGTGTCATCGTGCCGATTGACCGGGCTGATCCGCTGCTGAGCCTCGGTCATCTGGTTCAGGAAGATCTTTGCATCATGGAAAAACGCGGCGAGGAGCATGTGCTGAGCGCTGCCGTGCTGTGCTTTCCGGCGAGCTGGCGGCTGGCCGAGAAGATCGGTCGCCCGCTTCTGGCAATCCATGTGCCGGTGCCCGACTATCCGCAGATCGCGCCGCGCGTGCAGCGGTTTTTCGATGGGGTGCAGCCGGGCCGCCCGCTCTGGCGGTTCAATGCCCATGGCTATGGCGATCCGGCGCTGTTCCACCCGATGCGCGAAAACGTCGATGAGGCGGCCCGCGCGCGCCTGCCATATCTGCGGTCCGAGCGGCAATGCGTGCTGCGCCTGCCCGGGACGCGGGCCTGCGTGTTCTCGATCCACACCTATGTGATGGCGCGGTAAGCCCGCTCAGGCGCGGTGCGCGCCCGCCGCCAGCCCCCGCACGAAATCGAGCACGTCGGCGACCGATCGCCCCTTGGCGATCTCGCTCACGATGGCGGAGCCGACGACGCAGCCATCGGCGACGCTGGCGATGGTTTGGGCGGTCTCGGGCGTGCGGATGCCAAAGCCCACGATCACCGGCAGATCGGTCTGCGCCTTGATGCGCGCGACCTCGGGGGCCACATCCGCCGCCTCGGCTGCCGCCGCGCCGGTGATACCGGTGATCGAGACGTAATAGACAAAGCCCGAGGTATTCTGAAGCACCTTGGGCAGGCGCCGGTCATCGGTGGTGGGTGTGGCAAGACGGATGAAGTTGAGCCCCGCCGCGTTCGCGGGCAGGCACAGTTCCTCATCCTCTTCGGGGGGCAGATCGACCACGATCAGCCCGTCCACACCGGCCGTTTTCGCATCATCGAGAAACCGCGCCACGCCGCGATTGTAGATCGGGTTGTAATAGCCCATCAGCACGATCGGCGTCGTGTCGTTGCCCTTGCGGAACTCGGCCACCATGGCAAGCGCCTTGGTCAGTGTCATGCCGCCCGCCAGCGCGCGCTGTCCGGCAAGCTGGATGGTCGGCCCGTCGGCCATCGGATCGGTGAAGGGCACGCCCAGTTCGATCACATCCACCCCTGCCTCTGGCAGTCCCTTCATCACCGCAAGCGAGGTCTCCATGTCCGGATCCCCGGCCATGATGTAGGAGACAAAGGCCTTGCGACCTGCGGCGTGCAACTCGGCGAATTTGGCGTCGATACGTGTCATGGCGGGCCTTTGGTGATGCTTTCGGGCGGGTTTGACGCAAACCGGGGCGGAAATCAATGGCCGGAGGTGCGCTTAACTCAGGTTGAGGGTGCCGCTATCCTTTGCCTTGTGCTCCGGCTCCACATGGATCGTGACGCGGGCATCGGGCAGGGCGTCGTGCAGCGCCGCCTCGATCCGGTCGCAGATCGCGTGTGCCGTCTCGACCGAGGTCTTGCCGGGCACGACAAGATGAAAGTCGATGAAGGTTACGGGGCCTGCGTGGCGCGTGCGCAGGTCGTGCGCCTCGAGCGCCACGCCATCGCGCCCCGCGTCGGCGATCACCGCGCGGATGGTGGCCTGTTCGGTGTCCGATACCGCCTCGTCCATCAGCCCGCTGAGCGACCCCTTGATCACGCCCCAGCCTGACCACAGGATGTTGAGCGCGACCAGCACCGCCATCGCCGGATCAAGCACCCACCAGCCGGTGAGCACCGCCAGTGCCACCCCGATCAGCACCCCCACCGACGAAATCACGTCGGTCATCAAGTGTTTGCCATCGGCCACCAGCGCCGGAGAACGGTGGCGCCGTCCGTCGCGGATCAGCAACCAGGCCCAGACCCCGTTGATCGCGCCCGCAACCGCGCTGATCGTCATGCCAAGCATCGGCGCATCCATGGCGCGGGGCGCGAACAATCCGTCCCAGGCTTCACGCAGGATGAAAAGCGCGGCCAGCACGATGAGCACGCCCTCAAGCACCGCCGAGAAGAATTCCGCCTTGTGGTGGCCGTATGGGTGGTTGTCGTCCGCCGGGCGTTTTGCCACCTTCAGCGCCACGATCACCGCCAGCGCCGTGGCGAGATTCACAAGGCTTTCCAGCGCGTCGGACATGAGCGCGAGCGAGCCCGTGACCTGCCAAGCCGCCAGCTTGAGTGCCATCACGAAAAGCCCCACCAGCACCGAGCCGATGGCCAGCCGCATCACCCTGTTCATGGATTCAAGCCTTCCGTCGGGGCACACCGTAAAGCTCCAGCCGGTGCCCCACCAGCCGATAGCCCAGCTTCTCGGCGATCTTCTCCTGAAGCGCCTCGATCTCGGGATCGACGAATTCGATTACCGCGCCCGATTGCATGTCGATGAGGTGGTCGTGATGCTCGCGCTCGGCATCCTCGTAGCGTGCGCGCCCGTCACCGAATTCAAGCTTGTCGAGTATCCCCGCCTCCTCGAAGAGCTTGACCGTGCGATAGACCGTGGCGATCGAGATGCGCGCATCGCGCGCGGCGGCGCGGGCGTGCAATGCCTCGACATCCGGGTGATCGTCGGCCTCTTCCAGTACCTCGGCGATGGTTCGCCGCTGCCCGGTCATGCGCAGGCCCTTGGCCTCGCAGCGTTCGGTGATGGTCTCGGGCATCGCGCCTCTCCGGTCGGGTGGTGGCGAGGGGATAACGGGAGAGGCCGCGCTTTTCCAGCCGTTTTCGCCGCTCAATGCGGCGACACCTTCGAGAAAAGCTGGATCACCACGATCCCCGCGAGGATCATCGCCGTGCCGATCACCGCCGGCAGATCGAGCTTCTGGCCGAAAACCACATAGCCGATGGCGGCGATGAACACGATGCCCAGTCCCGACCAGATGGCATAGACCACGCCCACGGGCATGTAGCGCAGCGTCTGCGCCAGAAGGTAGAAGCTGATCGCATAGGCCACCACCACGATCACCGAGGGCCAGAGCCGCGTGAATTGCTGGCTGGCCTGAAGCGCGGTCGTGCCCGCCGTCTCGGCCAGGATCGCCAGCGCGAGGAAAAGATAGACCTGCATGTTCATCGGACGCCCCGTTGCTTGTGCCATGTTCCCCGGATACGCGCAGTCGGGCACACGGTCCAGCCCGCAGCGATTGCATGCCCCCGCGCCGTCGCCTACGGTGATGCCATGGCAAAACAGGATTTTGCCCATGTCACGACATGGGTGTTTGACCTCGACAACACGCTCTACCCGCCGGCCGCACGCCTGTTCGACCAGATCGAGGTGCGGATGACGGCGTTCGTGCGCGATTTCCTCAAGGTGAGCGCCGCCGAGGCGGACCGCATCCGCCATGACTATTGGCGCGAGCATGGCACGACGCTGGCCGGTCTGATGCGCTGCCACGATCTCGATCCCGGCCCCTATCTGCAAGCCGTGCATGATATTTCGCTCGATCACCTCGTGCCCGATCCGGATTTGCGCGCGGCCATTGCGCGGCTGCCGGGGCGGCGGATCGTCTATACCAACGGTTCGGGCGACTATGCCGGTCGGGTGGTCGCGGCGCGCGGCCTTGCGGGTGTGTTCGATGCGATCTACGGCGTGGAGCACGCGGGATTTCGCCCCAAGCCCGAGGCCGGGGCCTTTGCCGCCGTGCTCGAGCGCGACGGATCGGCGGCGGGGAGTTCCGCGATGTTCGAGGACGATCCGCGCAACCTCGAAGCCCCGCACGCCATGGGGATGCGCACCGTCCATGTCGCGCCCGCACCGGTCAGGGCGGCGCATATCCACCACCACACGGATGATCTGGGCGGGTTCCTCGGGCGGCTGGTCTGAGGCAGCGCACCTGCGGCGAGACGTCCCTTTGAAGGGTGGGTTCGTGCGCCATATCTGAGTTCTATTCTCAGCTTTTGTGAAAGGAACACCCGATGAGCCTGACCGACACCCATGGCCATGCCCCTGCCGAGGGCGAGACCGCCACCGTGCTGAAAATCCTGCTGAGCGTGGCCGTCTTTGTCGCAGCCTGGGCGACAAGCGTTGTGCTCTGGGGGATTCCGGGGCTTTATATCCCGGCGCTGGCCCTCGTGCCGGTGATCTGGGGGTTGCTTCTGATGATTTCGCGCGGCTAGCGCGGGCGAAAGGCGGGAAATGATGGCTGAGCGTGTCGATATCGTCGTTTCGGGTGGGGGCGTTGCCGGACTGACCGCCGCAGCGCTATTCGGGCGCGCGGGGTTCTCGGTGCTCTGCGTCGATCCCGCGCCGCCCGTCACCGCGCGCGACGCCGAAGGATCGGACTTGCGCACCACGGCCTTCTTGCAACCCTCGCAGGCACTGTTGGAGCGGGCAGGTCTGTGGGAACGGCTGGAACCCCATGCCGCGCCGTTGCGGATCATGCGCGTCATCGATGCCGGTGGCGAGGTGCCCGAACCGCGAATCGTGAAGGATTTCGACGCCTCGGAGATTTCCGACCGGCCGTTCGGCTGGAACCTGCCCAACTGGCTCTTGCGGCGCGAGATGGTGGCGCATCTGGAGGGGCTGGAAAATGTCACCTTCCGCCCCGGTACCGCGACCACCTCGCTGTTCACCCGCGAGGCTGAGGCGCGCGTGGGGCTCAGCGATGGCAGCCGCGTGCGTGCGCGGCTGGTGATCGCCGCCGACGGACGCAATTCGCCCATCCGCGAGGCGGCGGGTGTTGCCGTGAAAACCACGCGCTACGGACAAAAGGCGCTGGCCTTTGCTGTCACCCATCCGATCCCGCATGACAATGTCTCGACCGAGATCCACCGCTCCGGCGGGCCGTTCACCCTTGTGCCGCTGCCCGATCATGAGGGGCGGCCCTCTTCGGCGGTGGTCTGGATGGAGGAGGGGCCAGAGGCGGCGCGGCTGGCCGCCCTGCCGGTGGCGGCGTTCGAGGAGGCGATGAATACGCGCTCCTGCCGCATCCTGGGCCCGCTCTCGCTGGCCTCGCGGCGCACGGTCTGGCCGATCATCAGCCAGATCGCCGACCGCATGTATGCCGAGCGCGTGGCACTGGTGGCCGAGGCCGCGCATGTGGTGCCACCCATCGGGGCGCAGGGGCTGAACATGAGCCTTGCCGACATGCGCGTGCTGGCCGATCTGGCCATTGCCGCGCCCGACCGGCTGGGCGAGCGCACCATGCTCGAGACCTACCACCGGCGCAGGCATATCGAGGTGCGCGCACGGGTAGCCGGGATCGACCTGCTCAATCGCGCCTCGATGCTTGCGGCCCCGCCCTTGCGCGATGCGCGCGCCAGCGCGCTCAACGCGCTTTATTCATTGGCTCCGGTGCGCAAGACGCTGATGCAGATGGGGCTTGGCGCGCGGGGGTGAGGCGGGCGGGTCTGGTGGTCAGCGGACGTTAGAACTTTGCCTTCGCGCGGATTAAAGGCGTGCTTGCACGCCGCCGCGCGAGCGCCCGACCGCCCCCCGGGCGGGCGCTTTTTCGACCTTGCGACACGAGCAACCGTTCAAGCATTTGACACCATAAAGTGCCATCCACCACGGTCAGAGCGCCCACCCGCGGTCGGGCGATCGAGCGGCGGCTTCAATGGCTGAAAAAGGCCGGTCGCGTTCTGTGGCCGCGCTCACAACACCCGGTCAAGCACCGTCTCCAGCCGCCGGAGCGCACCCTGCACATCATAAAGCTTGTCCAGACCGAACAGGCCCAGCCGGAAGGTGCGGAAACCCTCGGGCTCGCCCACCTGCAAGGGCACGCCCGCCGCGATCTGCATCCCTTCGGCGGCGAATTTCTTGCCGTTCTGGATGTCGGGATCGTCCGTGTGGCTGACCACCACGCCCGGCGCGCCAAAGCCCTCGGCGGCGACCGAGGTCACGCCGCGCGCGGCCAGCATCGCGCGCACGCCGTTGCCCAGCTCCCACTGTGCATCGCGCAGCCGCTCGAAACCGTAATCGCGCGTCTCGACCATCGTGTCGCGGAAGGCGCGCAGCGCGTCGGTCGGCATGGTCGCGTGATAGGCGTGGCCGCCGTTCTCATAGGTCTGCATGATCGCGCGCCATTTCCTGAGGTCGAGCGCGAAACTGTCCGATGTGGTTTCCTCCAGCCGCGCCACCGCACGCGCCGAGAGCATCACCAGACCGGCCGAGGGCGAGGCCGACCAGCCCTTTTGCGGCGCGGAAATCAGCACATCGACGCCGGTGGCCTGCATGTCGATCCAGGCGCAGCCCGACGCGATGCAATCGAGCACCATCAGCGCACCCACCTCATGCGCGGCCTCCGAGAGCGCCGTCACGTAGTCATCGGGCAGAATCAGCCCGGCGGAGGTTTCCACATGAGGGGCAAAGACCACGTCCGGTTTCACCTCGCGGATTTTGGCCGTGACCTCCTCGATGGGGGCGGGGGCAAAGGGCGTGGTGGCACCGTTGCCGGTCTGTCGTGCCATGCAGACGGTGGTGTCGGATGTGAACTGGCCTGCATCGAAAATCTGGCTCCAGCGGAAGGAAAACCAGCCGTTGCGCACGATGAGCGCATGCGAGCCGCGCCCGAACTGCCGCGCCACCGCCTCCATCGCGTATGTGCCGCCACCGGGGATCACGGCCACGGCGTCGGCCTTGTAGACCTCTTTCAGCATCGCCGAGATGTCGCGCATGACCTCCTGAAACGAGGCCGACATGTGGTTGAGCGACCGGTCGGTGAAGACCACCGAATATTCCAGAAGGCCGTCGGGATCGACATGGTCGAGAAGGGCGGGCATGGGGATCTCCTGAAGCTGTGTCGCGGGCAGAGTGCGCAAGACGGGCGGAAATGTCCACGCGTCTAATGGTCTTGCCAATCTTTCCACCAGCGTTGCCAGCGGCGCGCGAGGGCCTCGGGGTCGTCCTCGAAGAGCCGCGCGCCAAGCGCGAGGGCCCCGGCCTCCATCCGGGCCATCTCGGCCGCGATCGGGGCCTGCATGGCCGCCACAGCCCTGGACGGGAAATCGCCCGCCGCCAGATGCGCGCGCATGTCGTGCAAATCATGATGCTCACCCAGCATCTCGCCCAGGGCCTTGGCCAGGGCGCGCTGCGGGTCGATGCGCCGGGGTTTAACGGGACGCAGGAGTTGCGCGTGATACCAATGGTATTTTACCGGCTTGCGCCAGTCGTGAAAGGCCTCCGCCGTGCCGCTCTCGCGTGCACGCTCCAGCCCGCGCCGCCCCTGCGCATAGGTTTTTTGCAACCCCTTGCGCGCGGGGGCAAAGCCCCTGGACGAGAGCCGCCAGTCCGCGATTCGTGCGCGTGCATCACTTAGCAACGCGCGGAATGCGGCAATATCGGCGCGGCGGTCGGTGGCAAGGTGGGGCAGGGCCTCGGCCACGAATCGCGCGCGGATCGCGGCCAGGGCGTCCGCATTCAGCCCCTCGGATGCGGCCCGGGCCAGCCGGTCGAGCGTTTCCAGCCCGGCCCCGCCAGCGCGCAGGCGTTCGAGCGCCTTGGCCGCGTCGCGGAACGCCGCGTTCTCGGCGTCGAAACCGGCAAAGGCAGGGCGCACAAGGCGGATGAGGCCGCGCAATTTCTTGCACCGCGCGCGGGCCTCATGGATGTCGCGCGGATTCTCGCCGGGACGATCTGCGGCCGCAATCGCGCGGTCGATCTGCGCGCGCGCGATGCGGCGCAGCGCCGCCGTCAGGGTCTTGTCGGATGTCTTGAGGCGATAGGCCATGATATCCTGAAAATAAGGTGTGGGCGGTCGCGCACAAGCCCGCCTCAACCGATCGGGCCGGGTCGCCGTTCCTCGGACAAGAGCACGT
The DNA here is from genome assembly GCA_002842985.1 of Alphaproteobacteria bacterium HGW-Alphaproteobacteria-1. Lineage (GTDB taxonomy): Bacteria > Pseudomonadota > Alphaproteobacteria > Rhodobacterales > Rhodobacteraceae > Roseovarius. The sequence goes on along the minus strand of PHEQ01000017.1, from coordinate 47,003 downwards.
TGGCCTCCACATTGCCCACGCCGGGCAGGGTCATGATCCGCCGCCGCAGCACGCGCTCGAAATCGGAAATGTCGCGCGCCACGACGCGCAGCCGGTAATCGTAGAGCCCGAGGATATGCTCGACCGTCTGCACCTCGGGAATGGCCGAGACGGCGCGCTCGAAATCCTCGAGGCTGACGCGGCCCTTGGTGGCGAGCTTGACGCCCAGAAACACGGTCACGCCAAAGCCCAGCTTCTCGTGATCGAGATCGAGCCGCTGGCCCTTGAGCACCCCCGCCTCCTGAAGCCTCCGGATGCGCCGCCAGGCCGCGGGCTGCGACAGGCCGAGCGCGCGCCCGATGGCGGTGGCGCTTTGCGTCGCATCCTCGCTCAGCGCGCGCAATATCTGCCGGTCGAGCGTGTCGAGCGCGATCATATCGGCAGCGCCTCGTCGGACTTGATCCGCGCCACATGCATCAACGCCTCGATATCGGCGATATGCGGCAGGGTCAGGATGGCGCTGCGATAGAGTTCCTGATAATGCGCCATGTCACGCGCGATGACCGAGAGGCGCAGATCGACGCGCCCCAGAAATGTCTGGATTTCAAGCACCTCCGGCACAAGGCGCGCGGCGGCGATGAACTCGTCAAAGGCGCGCGGCTGCGTCTTGTCGAGCGCGATGCGCAAACTCACCTCGACCGCATAGCCAAGCGCGCGCCAGTCGATCACCACGCGATTGGCGCGGATGATGCCCGCGCTGCGCAATCGCTCCAGACGTCGCGCACAGGTGGCCGGCGCAAGGCCCGCGCGCAGCGCAAGCTCCGCCGGGCCAAGATCTGGCGCGTGCTGATACTGTCGCAGGAGGCGGCGGTCGATGTCATCAAGCATGAAATTTCCACAAAATCTTCACTGTTCGAATAAATACTCAAAAATCCAACCGAATACACGCGAAATAACGCGCGCTATTCCGGGTGCATGCGCTTAGTTTGTCCATATCCAACCAATCTGAAGGAGACCGCCATGCGCGTCTATTACGATCGTGACTGCGACATCAACCTGATCAAGGACAAGAAGGTTGCCATTCTCGGCTATGGCAGCCAGGGCCATGCCCATGCGCTGAACCTGCGGGATTCGGGCGCGAAAAACCTTGTTGTCGCGCTCCGCGAAGGGTCGAAATCCGCGAAGAAGGCAGAGGCCGAGGGCCTCAAGGTCATGGGCATCGCCGAGGCGGCGGCTTGGTGTGACCTGATGATGTTCACCATGCCCGACGAATTGCAGGGCGAGACCTATCGCAAATATGTCCATGACAACATCAAGCCCGGTGCCGCGATTGCCTTTGCCCACGGTCTCAACATCCATTTCGGCCTGATCACCCCAAAGGAAGGCGTCGATGTCATCATGATGGCGCCCAAGGGCCCCGGCCACACGGTGCGCGGCGAATATGTCAAGGGCGGCGGCGTGCCCTGCCTTGTGGCGGTTGATAACGATGCGTCGGGCAAGGCCCTGGAAATCGGGCTGTCCTACTGTTCGGCCATCGGCGGCGGGCGCTCGGGGATCATCGAGACGAATTTCCGCGAAGAGTGCGAAACCGATCTCTTCGGCGAGCAGGCGGTGCTTTGCGGCGGTCTGGTGGAGTTGATCCGCATGGGCTTCGAGACGCTGGTCGAGGCGGGCTATGCGCCCGAGATGGCCTATTTCGAATGTCTGCACGAGGTGAAGCTGATCGTCGATCTGATCTATGAAGGCGGGATCGCCAACATGAACTATTCGATCTCCAACACCGCCGAATATGGCGAATATGTCAGCGGGCCGCGGGTCCTGCCCTACGAGCAGACCAAGAAAGAGATGAAGGCCATTCTGCGCGACATTCAGACCGGCAAGTTCGTGCGCGACTTCATGCAGGAAAACGCCGTGGGCCAGCCCTTCTTCAAGGGCACGCGCCGGATGAACGATGCCCATCAGATCGAGGAAGTGGGCAAGAAGCTGCGCGCCATGATGCCGTGGATCTCGGCGGGCAAACTGGTGGATCAGGACAAGAACTGATCCCCGGTCCTGCGCGGGGCATCTCTCGGGGTGCCCTGCGGATGCGACAGACCCGGCCATCATGGCCGGGTCTGTCGCATCCGGCGCCGCGCGCGCCGTCAGCTGCCCAGGATCACCTTGACGTAATTGCGTGTCTCCTTGAACGGGGGCACGCCGCCATGTTTCTCGACCGCCTGCGGCCCCGCGTTGTAGGCGGCAAGCGCCAACCGCCAGGAGCCGAACTTGCGGTATTGCTCGGCCAGATAGCGTGCGCCCCCCTCGAGGTTCTGGCGCGGGTCGTTCGGGTTCACCCCCAGCAACCGCGCGGTTCCGGGCATGAGCTGCGCCAGCCCGATCGCCCCCTTGTGCGACACCGCATCCGCCCGCCAGCCCGATTCCTGCTGCACGAGGCGCAGAAACAGGCTTTCGGGGATGTTGTGCCGCCGCGCCGCCTGTTTCGCCATTTCGAGATAGGGCCCGCGATAGACCCCGCGAAACATCGGGGACGGGTCAAGATCGTCCCACATCGTCGGGGCCTTGAAGCCCTGCGGCTGGAGGCGGACCGAGTTGCTGTATTGCTGGCTTGCCCGCGTATCGAGAACCCGTGTCTGCGATTTGAAGACGCCGATCCGTCCCTTGGTCGAGACGGTATCGGCCTGTGCCACCATAGGCAGGCAGAGCCCGGCCACAATCGCCAGAGTAGTGACTCGCATCGAAAACTGTCCCCAACCCGTTCGTTGCGGCAACTATATGAATTTCACGTCGAATTTCGAGAGATTTTCGCGTATGTTACAGGTCGCGCGCGGGAAATCGCCGGTTCGGAGCGATTTTTAACCTTTCCTTCATCCTGATGCGATGATGTAACCGGGAAAACACCATCCGCAAGCGGCAGGAGGGAACTGTATGGCCGGGTCCGTGAACAAGGTAATCATCATCGGCAATCTCGGCCGCGATCCCGAGGTGCGCACGTTCCAGAACGGCGGCAAGGTGTGCAACCTGCGCATCGCCACCTCGGAGACGTGGAAAGACAAGACCACCGGCGAGCGGCGCGAGCGCACGGAATGGCATTCGGTGGCAATCTTTCAGGAAGGGCTTGTGCGTGTGGCCGAGCAATACCTGCGCAAGGGCTCCAAGGTCTATCTCGAGGGCAAGTTGCAGACCCGCAAATGGCAGGATCAGTCCGGGCAGGACCGCTATACGACCGAGGTGGTGCTTCAGGGATATGATGGAACGCTCGTGATGCTCGATGGCCGTGGCGAAGGCGGCGGCGGTGGCGGTGGTGGCTATTCCGGCGGGCAGGATCAGGGCTATGGCGGCCCGGATTACGGGGCCGATCAGGGCGGCGGTGCCCCGGCAAGCCGTCCGTCACGTGACATGGATGACGAAATCCCGTTCTGAGGGCACTTTGCGGGCTTTGGCTCTGGCCTTTCTGCGTCGCGGCGTCTAAGGCGCGGGCGGAACAGCATCAGGACACGTCCCAATGGATATGCGCAATATTGCCATCATCGCCCATGTCGACCACGGCAAGACAACGCTCGTGGACGAATTGCTCAAGCAGTCCGGCGCGTTTCGCGTGGGGCAGGCGGTCGATGAACGCGCGATGGACAGCAACGACATCGAGCGCGAGCGCGGCATCACCATCTTTGCCAAGCCCACCTCGGTTGTGTGGAAAACCACCCGTATCAACATCGTCGACACCCCCGGCCACGCCGATTTCGGCGGCGAGGTGGAGCGAATCCTGTCGATGGTCGATGGCGTTGTGCTCTTGGTCGATGCCGCCGAAGGCCCGATGCCGCAGACCAAGTTTGTCACGTCCAAGGCGCTGCGCCTCGGGTTGCGCCCCATCGTGGTGCTCAACAAGGTGGACAAGCCCGATGCCGAGCCGGACCGTGCGCTTGACGAATGTTTCGATCTTTTCGCCAATCTCGGGGCCAACGAGGACCAGCTCGATTTTCCGCACATGTATGCGTCCGGCCGCTCCGGCTGGGCCGATCACGAGCTTGACGGCCCGCGCAAGGACCTCTCGGCGCTGTTCGACCTCATCATCAACCATGTGCCCGCGCCGACGCAGATCAAGCATGTGGATGACGATTTCCGTATGCTCGCCACCACGCTCGGGGCCGATCCCTTTGTCGGGCGATTGCTGACCGGACGGGTGGAATCGGGCCGTCTCAGGGTGGGGCAGACCGTGCAGGCGCTCTCGCGCATCGGCCAGAAGATCGAACAGTTCCGCGTGACGCGGATCCAGGCATTTCGCGGCCTGTCATCGCAGGATATCGAAGAGGCCGGCGCGGGCGACATCGTGTCCATCGCGGGCATGTCCAAGGCCACCGTGGCCGATACGATCTGCGCGCTTGCGGTCGAGGATCCGATCGCCGCGCAACCGATCGATCCGCCGATCGCGGGCCGCGGCGAATTGCAGATGGGCGTTCTGATCGAGAACATGCGCCGCGAGGGGTTCGAGCTCAGCATCTCGCGCCCGCAGGTTCTGATGCGCGCGGGCGAGAACGGCGAGCGGCTGGAGCCGGTCGAAGAGGTCACCATCGACGTGGACGACGAATATACCGGCGCCGTGATCGAGAAGATCACGGGCGCGCGCAAGGGTGATCTCGTCGAGATGAAGCCCTCCGGCGTGGGCAAGACCCGGATCGTGGCGCATGTGCCGTCGCGCGGACTCATCGGCTATCACGGAGAGTTTCTGACCGACACGCGCGGCACCGGCGTGCTCAACCGCGTGTTTCACGGCTGGGTGCCGCATCGCGGCCCGATTCCGGGGCGGCGCGCGGGCGTGCTCATCTCGATGGAGAACGGCGAGGCGGTGGCCTACGCGCTTTGGAACCTTGAAGAGCGCGGGCGGCTTTTCCTCGGGGCGCAGGCCCCGGTCTATACCGGCATGATCATCGGCGAGCACAGCCGCGAGAACGACCTCGAGGTGAACCCGCTCAAGGGCAAGAAGCTGACCAACGTGCGCGCCTCCGGCACCGATGAGGCGGTGCGCCTGACCACGCCGATCACGCTCAGCCTTGAAGAGGCCATCGCCTATATCAAATATCAACGACGATGAACTGGTCGAGGTGACACCGAACGCCATTCGTTTGCGCAAGCGCCATCTCGATCCGCATGAGCGCAAGCGCGCCTCGAAACAGGCCTAGGGCGCGATCAGGTAGCGCCCGACGGGCTCAAGGCCCGCGGGCGTGCGACGCGTGACGATGATCTCTCCCGAGCCGACGCCAAGCCCGGTAAGGGCGGTGATATTCACCTGATGGGTCACGATCAGCAGGCGGGTATCCTCGGGCAGCGCCGCGATCAGATCGAGCGTCGCCTTGGTCTGCGCGGCCCCGTCGCCGCGACCGGCGAAGAAGGAATCGAGCGGCGGCATCTCCTCGGGCGGGCCCATCTGCATTAGGTCAGCAGTGTCGCGCGCCCGGCACCAGCGGCTTGTCCAGACCCGATCGAAGGTCACGCCCGCCGCCCGCAGAGCCGCGCCTGTGCGCGCCGCCTGCGCGCGGCCGCGCGCATCGAGATTGCGCTGCGTGGCGCAATTTCCCAGCACGAACCCCGCCGGATCGCCCGTGCCGGGGGCCAGCGCGTGCCGCATGAGCGCCACCACGCCGGGGGCCTTGAGGGCCTCATTCGGCTCCGCTGCGACGGCGCCTGCCGTCAGACACATCCAGATCGCCAGCACTATGCGCATGGTGGCCTCCCTTCACCGAAGGCACATAGCGGGCAGGGGGCGTGTGGCAACGCCCGGTCACGGCGCAAGCGGAATCATCGTCCCCGTGAGAAACGCCACATGGCTCTCGCGCCCGTCCTCCAGCGCGTGCACATCCGCCTGAACGATCACCAGCCGTCGGCCCGGACGGATCACCCGGCCCGTGGCGACAAGCAGATCGCCCTTCGCTGGGGCGAGCAGGTGGATCTTCATTTCGGTGGTGAGCACCTCATGCCCCTCGGGCATCATGCTCAGCGCGGCATAACCTGCCGCACTGTCGCCGATGGCGAATGTCAGCCCGGCATGAGCAAAGCCGTGCTGCTGGCGGCTGCCGGGCAGGATCGGCGCCTCGATCCGCACCTGGCCCCGCGCCACGCCGACAAGCCGCGCGCCAAGCGTCGCCATCATGCTCTGCGCGCCGAAGCTCTGGCGGATGCGCGCCTCCTGCGCCGGGGAAAGCGTCGCGTCATTTCCCATCACCTTCGCCCCTCTGCCCGGTCATGATCCGATCACATATTCCAATGCCGTGTTGGAATTGCAAAGCCCGCCTGATAGATACACGCAAGAAGGGTATGAGCAAGGGTGTCGAGTTGATCTGGTCCGAGTTCCGGCGTCATGTCTTTCAGACAGTCGCCGTGTTCACATCGCCGACCAGCCTGTCGGTTCTTGTTACGGGATGCCTCGTGGCCGTGGTCGCAGGCCCGTTCGGGACGTTTCAGACCATGTCCATGCCGCTGCGCCTTGTTTACTGGGGCTCGGTGATCCTGTCGGGCGTGGCGCTCGGGGCGGTCTGTCGGGCGATTCTGTTGACCGCCTGCGGTCATTGGCGGCCGCTGCTGCTCGATCTCAAGATGAGCCTCGCCACCACGACCCTGCTTGCCCCGCTCATCTACACGTTGCGGGCCACGCTCGATCCGGTTCTGACCCATGCCGATCTGTTGCCGGGGTCGATCTGGGTCAACACGCTGTTCTTCGTCACCCCGGTTTTCCTGTTCCATCGTCAGTTCGGGCTTGAGCCGGTCGAGGCAGAGGACGCCCCGCCGCGTCCCCGCCTGGTGCGCCGTCTGCCGGAGGCCTTGCAGGAGGCGCAGATCCTGCGTCTCTCGGGCAGCGGCCACAATGTGGAGGTTGTGACGGATCGGGGCACGGAGACCCTGCGCCTTCGCCTGTCGGATGCGATCGACGAGATGGAGCCGGTCGAGGGCCTGTGCACCCATCGCTCGCACTGGGTGGCGCTTGCGGCCATCACCGCCAGCGAGCGCCGGCAAGGCAAGGTTTTCGTGCGTCTGAGCAATGGCGAGCGTGTTCCGGTGACGCGCACCTATGCGCCGAAGCTGGAAGCGGCGGGTGTGATCCCGCCGCGGTCCGAGATGGAGGCGTGACGCGGCTCAGCCAAGCCGCGCCATGTCGCCAAGCCCGCGCTCGCGCGCGATGCGCGCGGCAACCGATGCCACGGCCAGATCCTGCAATCCCACGCCGGTGCCGTCGAAAAGCGTGATCTCGTCCTCCGAGGTGCGCCCCGGATGGGTGCCGTTGATGACCGCACCCACGGGGGTGATGTCGCCCTCGGCGATCAGCCCCTGCGCGACAGCGTGCTGCGCCTCGCCGATGCTGATGGATTGCGCGATCTCGTCGGCAAAGACGGTGGCGCGCTTCAGAAGCGCCGGGTCCACCTCCTGCTTGCCCTTGGTATCGGTGCCCATGCAGGCGATATGGGTGCCGGGCTTGATCCAGTCGGCCATGATCAGCGGTTCGAACGCGCTTGTGATCGTGATGATCACATCGGCCTCGGCGCCCAGGTCCTGCTGGCTGACCGCCTCGAAGGCCAGCCCCAACTCCTCGGCCACCGCGCCAAGGCGCGGCAGCATGTCGGGATGCGGGTTCCACGCGACGACCTTCTCGAAGGCGCGCTGCTCGACGGCGGCGCGCAACTGAAAGGTCGATTGATGGCCTGCGCCGACCATCCCCAGAACTTTTGCGTCCTTGCGCGCCAGATGGGCGATGGAGACCGAGGACGAGGCCGCCGTGCGCAGCGCGGTGAGGTAATTGCCCCCCACCAGCGCCGACAACTGCCCGGTATCGGGATCGAAGAGAAACACGGTGGACTGATGGTTGGTCAGCCCCTTGTCCATGTTGCCGGGCCAGTAGCCGCCCGCCTTGAGGCCAAGCGCCAGCCCCGCGCGATCAAACCCGCCCTTGAAGCCATAGAGCGCGTCCGCGTGGCCGATCGCCTCGCGCACCACGGGAAAGTTATACGCATCCCCCCGTGCCATGGCGGCGAAGACCGCCTCCACCGCGCCGAAGGCA
>PHEQ01000017.1:7936-38868 GCA_002842985.1 Alphaproteobacteria bacterium HGW-Alphaproteobacteria-1 | reverse complement strand
CCCTGGTCGATGCGGTTGCCGTCCTTGTCGAGGATACGCCCGTAATCGGCATCCATGAAGGCATAGGAGCCGCATTGCAGCTCGTTATAGACCCCCGAGGTGCCTTCGAAATAGTAGCTGCCCGTGCCGCCGCCGCCGACGATGTCGCATTCCAGCCCCTCGGCCTTGAGCGTGTCCACCGCGTCCTTGACCATGGCCACGGCCACCGCGATCTTGGCCTTGCGGTCCTCGTAGCTGTCCATGTGCTGCATCGCGCCCTGATAGGCCTGGATACCGGCGAATTTCAGCCCCGGTGCTGCGTCGATGGCCTTGGCGATCTCGACCACGGCGGGGGTGGTCGTCACGCCGCAGCGCCCCGCGCCACAATCGATTTCCACAAGACATTCGATCTGGGTGCCGTGCTTGACCGCCGCCGCCGAAAGGTCTGCCACATTGGCCAGATCATCCACACAGCAGATCGCGCGCGCGCCCAGCTTGGGCAGGCGCGCCAGACGGTCGATCTTGGCCGGGTCGCGCACCTGGTTGGACACCAGCACATCCTTGATGCCGCCGCGGGCAAAGACTTCGGCCTCGCTGACCTTCTGGCAGCAGACACCGCAGGCGCCGCCCAGGCTTTCCTGCAATTTGGCCACATCGACCGATTTGTGCATCTTGCCATGGACGCGGTGGCGCACGCCATGGGCGCGGGCCCAGTCGCCCATCTTCTTGATATTGCGCTCCAGCGCATCGAGATCGAGGATCAGGCAGGGCGTCTGGATATCCGCCTCGGCCATGCCGGGCAGGGCGGGCACGTCATATCCGACCTCAAGGCCGTCGAGTGTCACGGGTTTGTTCATGGTCTTTCTCCTCACTTGATCCAGGGCAGGCTGTCGAGATCGACATTGCCGCCTGTGATGATGACGCCGACGCGCTTGCCGGCAAATATCTCGGGGTTTTTCAGGATGGTGGCCAGCGGCACGGCGCAGCTTGCCTCGATCACGATCTTCATGCGCGCCCAGGTGAGTTTCATCGCGTCGATGATCTCTTCCTCGCTGGCGGTCAGCACATCGGTGACGAAATGGCTGACGAAATGCCAGGTGTTTTCCTTGAGCGGCACCTTGAGCCCGTCGGCCACCGTTACCGGCGCGTCGTCGGCGATGATATGGCCCGCGCGGAACGACCGCGCCGCATCGTCGGCCTGCTCCGGCTCGGCGGCATAGATTTTCATCCCCGGCGCGAGGTTCGACAGCGTGAGGCATGTGCCCGAGACCATGCCGCCGCCGCCGATGGGGGCGATCACCGCATCGAGCCCCTCGACCTGCTCGATCAGTTCCGCCGAGCAGGTGGCCTGCCCCGCGATCACGCGCGGATCGTTGTAGGGATGGACGAACTCCGCCCCCGTGCGCGCCTGCACCTCGGCAAAGACCGCCTCGCGGCTGGTCGTCGAGGGTTCGCATTCGGTGATGATTCCGCCATAGCCGCGCACGGCGTCCTTCTTGGCCTGCGGCGCGGTATGCGGCATGACCACGTGGCAGGGGATTCCCCGCCGACCGGCCGCATAGCTGAGCGATAGGGCATGATTGCCGCTGGAATGGGTGGCAACGCCGCGCTTGGCCACCTCGTCGCTCAGACCGAAGACCGCGTTCGAGGCGCCGCGCACTTTGAACGCACCGGCCTTCTGGAAGTTCTCGCACTTGAAGAACAGCTCCGCCCCGGTCAGATCGTTGAGGAATGACGAGGTCAGCACCGGCGTGCGGTGGATATAGGGCGCGATCCGCGCGCGCGCGGCGAGCATGTCGTCAAGCGTCAGATCGGCACCGGTCTTGTCTTTCACGTCAAGCATGGTCTCTCCTCTCATGCAGCCTTGGTCAGCGCGGGCCTGGCGGTGGCGCGGAAATGCTCTTGTGCAGCCGCGACCCCGCTGCCCAGGCGGATCGGATACTCGAGATCGGCCATGGCCATCTCGATCGTCGCCAGCCCCGACAGGACCATGGCATCGGTCAGGCTGCCCAGGTGGCCGATGCGGAAGGCCCGACCGTTCATCTCGCCCAGACCCACGCCAAAGCTCATCCCGTAGGTGGCGAAAGCGTGGTTGACCAGCGCGTTGCTGTCAAACCCTTCGGGCACGAATATGGCGCTTACCGTGTCCGAGTAAAGATCGGGCGACTGTGCAACAAGGCGCAGCCCCCAGGCATGAACCGCGCGCCGCACCCCCTCGGCCAGCCGCGTGTGGCGGGCATAGACCTTGTCCAGCCCCTCCTCGAACAGCATCTCGAGGCTCTCGGCCATGCCGAAAATGAGTTGCAGCGGCGGCGTATAGGGAAAGCCGCCCTTGGCATTGGCGCCCATCATGTCGCGGAAATCAAAGAAGGTGCGCGGCAGGGTGGCCGCGTCCATCGCCTCCAGCGCCTTGGGGCTGACCGCAAGGATCGCCATGCCGGTCGTCAGCATGAACCCTTTCTGCGAGCCCGAAACGGCGATATCGACGCCCCAGGCATCCATCTCGAACGGCATCGAGGCCAGCGACGAGACGCAATCCACCATCAAAAGCGCGGGATGCCCGGCTGCGTCCATCGCGCGGCGCACGGCGGCGATATCAGAGCGCACGCCGGTCGCAGTCTCGTTATGCGTCACCAGAACGGCCTTGATCGCGTGGCCCGTATCGGCGCGAAGCGCCGCCTCGAAACGGTCGGCGGGGGCACCGCTGCCCCAGGCGCATTCGAGTATCTGAACGTCCAGCCCGTGGCGCTGGCACATGTCGATCCAGCGATGGCTGAACATGCCGTAGCGCGCCACCAGCACCGTGTCGCCGGGCGAGAGCGTGTTTGTGATCGCCGCTTCCCATCCGCCGGTTCCGGAGGCGGGAAATGTCACGATCTCGCCCGATGTCGTGCCGAACACCGTCTTGCACCCGTCCAGAACCGGGGCAAGAGCGCCGGCAAAGGCGGGCGAGCGGTGATCCATGGTCTGCACCTGCATCGCGCGGCGCAGGCGGTCGGGGATATTGGTCGGGCCGGGGATGAAAACCGGATTCTGATCTGACATGGCAAAGCCCTCCTCAAGATGCGCCATAATCGCCTGTCATGCAGCCGGATGCAATTTTCTTGAAATATTTTTTCATTTTTCTTAATTGATGCTTATAAGTCTGATATAAATAAATATTTCCTTTTTCATCTGGCGCGGTGTGAAAAATATATGGAAATATTTTTCACTTTATCTATCCTCACCTCTGAAAGGATCGTTTCATGACCCAGACCAAACGCCCGCGCGGCCGCCCCAAATCGCAATTCACCGAAAGCAGTGCGGGCACCATGCAGGCGCTTGACCGGGCGCTCTCGGTCCTGACCGCCGTCGCGCAGCATGACGGCATCAGCCTGACCGATCTCTCGCGCGCCCTCGATATCCCCACCGCCACCACGCACCGCATCCTGACCACCCTGCAAGCCCGGGCATTCCTGCGTTTCGACGAAGAGCGTCAGGACTGGTCCATCGGCATCGAGGCTTACCGCACGGGTGTGGCCTATCTCAAGCGCGCGGGGCTTGCCGATATGGGCCGCCCGATCATGCGCGCGCTGATGGAAGAGACCGGCGAGACCGCCAATCTTGCCGTGCCCGACGGGGCCGAGGTGGTCTTTATCGGTCAGATCGAGACACCCAACCCGATTCGCGCCTTCTTTCCGCCCGGCTCGCGCACGCCGATGCACGCTTCGGGCACCGGCAAGGCGATCCTTGCCGCTCTGCCCGAGGCGCGCCGCGCGCGGCTTTTGCCTGCAACGGGGCTTTCGGGCTTTACCGCGCGCACCCATGTCAGCCTTGCCAGCCTCGCGGCCGATCTCGATGCGATCCGCGCGCGCGGCTGGTCCTTTGACCGCGACGAGCGGTATGAGGGCATGTCCTGCATCGGCGCGGCCATCTTCAACGACCGCGCAGAACCCTGCGCGGGCATCTCGATTTCGGGCCCGTCCTCGCGCTTTGCCGAGGATCGCCTGACCGGGTTCGGCAACGCGGTGGCGGAGGCGGCGCGCCAGATCACCGCGCGGATCGCCGGACAGACGATCCTCGGATGACGGCATCCGCGTTGCGCCATTTCGAGGCCGTGCGCAGCCCGGCTGGCCGCGGACCCCTCGCAAGGCCGCAGTGGCCGCCCTACGCGTCGAACGGATCGACCGGATAGCGCACCCCGGCCAGATAGAGCCCGTGCGGGGGGGCCACGGGGCCGCAGGCGGCGCGGTTGCGCGCCTCCAGTGCCGCGCGCACATCGTCTGGCGGCCAGGCCCCGCTTCCCACGCGCTCGAGCGTGCCCACGAAGCTGCGCACCTGATTGTGCAGGAACGAGCGCGCGGCGAAATGCAGGTGGATTTCCGGGCCGGCGGGGGTTTCGACCGTGTCTATTCGCACCTCGTCGAGCGTTTTGACGGGGCTTTGCGCCTGACAGATCGACGACCGGAAGGTGGTGAAGTCGTGATGCCCCACCAGATGCGCCGCGCCCGCGCGCATGGCGTCGATGTCGAGCGCGTGGCGCAGGTGCCAGACGCGACCCGCTTCGAGGGCGGGGGGCGCACGGCGGCTGAGGATACGAAAGAGATAGCGCCGCCCGCTGGCCGAAAACCGCGCGTGCCAATCGTCGGCCGTGCGCGCGCAGGCGGTTATGGCGACGGGCAGCGGTTTGAGGTGATAGTTGAGCGCCTCCGACAGGCGGAACGGATTCCAGTCGCGCGCCAGATCGCACTGCGCCACCTGCGCCATCGCATGCACGCCCGCATCAGTGCGCCCGGCGGCGGCGATGGTGTGCGCGCCCGGTTCCAGCATTGCCAGCGCGGCCTCGATCGCGCCCTGCACCGAGGGCTGATCGGCCTGCCGCTGCCAGCCGGCAAACGGCGCGCCGTCATATTCGACCCTGAGGGCATAGCGGGGCATCGGACATCCTTTCTCGGGGCCGATCTTGTGCGCGCTCGGGCGCGGCGGGGCAAGTCCAATCCGCGCCTTTCCCCCGGCCCGGACGCGGTATAAGTCTGGCAGGGACCAGACCGGAGACGCGCCCATGCCGATCATCCTGCCCGAGACCGGGCTGATTTTGCAGATGCTCGGGCTGCTCATGGTGATCGGTGCGGTGGCGGGGGTTCTGGCGGGGCTTTGGGGCGTGGGTGGCGGCATCGTGCTTGTGCCCGCGTTTTTCTACGCCTTCCGGACGCTCGGCTATGACAGCCCGCAACTCATGCAGATCTGCCTCGCCACCTCGCTTGCCACCATTGCAGTGACCTCGGTGCGTTCGGTGCTCAGCCACCACCGCAAGGGCGCGGTGGATTGGGCGATCCTGCAAAGTTGGGGACCGTGGATTGCGGCGGGGGCGCTGTTGGGTGTGGCGGTTGCGGCGGGGCTGCGATCGGTCACGCTTCAGGCGATCTTTGGCGTGGTCGGCGTGGTCATCGGCCTGCAACTGGGGCTGGGCCGTCCTGACTGGCGGTTGGGGGACACCATGCCCGGCGGCCTCAGGCGGCTGGTGGTGGCGCCGCTGCTTGGTTTTCTGTCGGTGCTGATGGGGATTGGCGGCGGCGGGTTCGGGGTGACGGTGATGAGCCTTTACGGCGTGCCGATCCACCGGGCGGTGGCCACGGCGGGGGGCTTCGGGCTCAGCATCGCCGCGCCGTCGGTGCTGGGCTTCCTCTTCGTCTCGGTCGCCCCGGAGGGCCGCCCGCCGCTCACCGTGGGCGCGGTCAATCTGGTGGCCTTCGCCGTCGTGGTGGCGATGACGATGATCACCGCACCCTGGGGGGTGCGGCTTGCCCATGCGATGGACCCCAAACCGCTCAAACGCATCTTCGCGGGTTTCATCATTCTCGTGGCCCTCAACATGCTGCGCAAGGCGTCGGGATGGTAGAGGGGCTGCTTTCCCGAGGCTGGGCGGTGTTTGCGCCCGAACCGGGGCTGACCGCGTGGGCGCGCGCCGCGCGAACCGCGGTGCTGCCGGTCATGGCAGGGGCCGCGCGGGAGTGCGGGGGGACATGGGTGGTCGGCGTCGATGCTCTGCCCAACGATGCCGCGGGCGGCGTGGGGGGCGTCGCGCTTTCGTGCCAGGCGCGCGCGGTGGCCGAGGCGCTCTGGGGCCGCCTGGCCCTGCACCGGGCGCAGGTCTCGGTGATCTGGCCGGGCTATCCGCGCCCGCGCGCAGGCGAGGGGGCGGCGGCGTTCCGCTATCGGCGCGCGCGTGATGCGGCGCATGTGGACGGGCTTTTGCCGGTGGGACCCGCGCGGCGGCGGATGCTGCGCGAACCCCACGCCTATATCCTCGGTCTGCCGCTCACCGAGGCGGATGAGGGGGCAAGCCCGCTGGTGGTCTGGGAGGGCAGCCACCACGTCATGCGCCGCGCTTTCGAGACGGCGCTGGCGGGGTTTGCGCCGCGCGACTGGGGTGAGGTGGACCTGACAGAGACCTACCACGCCGCCCGGCGCGAGGTGTTCGAGACCTGTCCGCGCGTGGCCGTCCATGCGCGCCCGGGCGCGGGCTATCTCGTCCACCGCCTGACGCTGCACGGCGTGGCCCCATGGTCCGAGGGCTCCATGGCCCCGCCCGAGGGGCGCATGGTGGCGTATTTCCGGCCCCAACTTCCCGAGGCCGCCAGCGCCCTGTGGCTGGATCTGCCCTGAGGATCAGCCCCGCGCAAGACGCGCCGCGCGCCCGCCCCGGCGCTTTTTCAAAAGGTCGGCGCGGTCGGGCAGGGCGGCCATGATGGCGCGGCGTTCGTCGGCGCTCAGCTTCGACCAGCGGGTGATCTCGTCGATGGAGCGCAGGCAGCCGGTGCAGATGCGCGCCTCCGGGTGAACCACGCAGATGCGCACGCAGGGGCTTTCGACCTCGTCGCGTTGCCAGACTTCATCCGCCATGCTCTGCCCTCATATGGCGCATCCGGTCGAGCGCCCCTTGCAGGATATAGGCCGCAGCCACCGCGTCGATCACCTCTGCGCGACGTTTCCGCGACGTATCCGCCTCGAGCAGCGCGCGTTCGGCGGCCACGGTGGACAAACGCTCGTCCCAGAAACCGATCGGCAACGCGGTGAGCGCGGCCAGATTGCGCGCAAAGGCACGGGTGGATTGCGCGCGCGGCCCCTCGGAGCCGTCCATGTTGCGCGGCAGGCCAAGCAATATGCCGCCCGCGTCGCGCGTCGCCGCGATCTCCAGGAGGCGCGCGGCATCAAGGGTGAACTTGCGCCGCTTCACCGTCTCGACAGCACTTGCCGCCGACAGGAGCCGGTCGGAAAGGGCCACGCCGATGGTCTTGGTCCCGAGGTCGAGTCCCATGACGCCCCGTGCGGACGGAAGTGCTGCGGCGAAACCGGCGATATCCTCGTGGATCATTCGGCCACGCCCGCGCTTTGCGCCGCCGCGCGCACGGTCGCAAGCGCGCCCGCGTCCTGCGCGAACTGTCCCTGCGCCTCGTCCCAGGTGCGCCGCGCCGCATCCTGATCACCCAGCACGCCATAGGCGTTGATGAGCCGCGCCCAGTCCTCGGGCGGGCCGCCCTCGGTGGCAAGCCGCTCCGACAGGCGCGTGACCATGCCCCGGATCATCTCGGAACGCGCTTGCGCGTCCATCCCGGCGGCGGCCTGCATGTCAGCGGCAGAGGGGCCAGGGCCCTGGGGCGGCAGGCTGTATCGCTCGCCCGCGCGCATCGCGATTTCCTCGATATCGGCGCGGATCACCGGCACCCAGGGGGCCTCATCGGTGCTTTCCTCCAGCAGGTCGCGCCAGAGGCGAAAGGCCCGGTCGGGCCGGTCCACCTGAAGAAAGTAAAGCCCCAGATAGAACCGTGCCGTGGGCGCGCGCGGATCGCGCTCTAGTGTCGCGCGCAACGCGGCCTCGGCATCGCGTGACACGTAACCGCCTGTCGCCTCGATCATCAATTCGGCCAGTGTGGCGTGATCTGTCGCCGTTGCCGTTGCGCCGCGCAGCGCGACAAGCTGTTCCTGTGCGGCACGCGCGGCGACCATATTGCCAAGAGCGGCCTCGCTGCGCACCAGAAATTGCAATCCCTGCTCATCCTCGGGCCGCGCGGCCACCACCTCGCGCAGCCGCTCGACCAGCGCAAGATGCTCCTCGCTTACCCCATCGGGCGGGGTGAATGCGGGGGCAAAGCGCGCCTCGGCCTCGGCCTGCGAGAGGCGTTCGGCGCGTGCGGCCTCGGAGGCGGCGATGCGCTGCGCCATCGGCAGGTCGGGATATCCCGGCGCGCCCACCTGCCCATATAACCAGACCCCGCCACCGGCGAGCATGATCACGCTCACCGCCGCCATGCCAAGACCCATGATGCGCGGTTGCCCGCCGGTCTGGCCGCCTTCCTGCACCTGCGCATCCGCCGCCAGGATCCGGCGCGAGATTTCGGCGCGCAGACGCTCTGCCTCGTCCTCGGCGATCACGCCGCGCTTGAGGTCGCGCTCGATCTCGCCAAGCTGGTCTCGGTAGACGCGCAGATCGTAAGCGGCGGGAGGTTCGCCCCCCGCATGGCCGCGCAGAAGCGCCAGCGCCATAAGCATGCCCGTGCCAAGGGCCAGCGCCCCGGCGATCATCCAGAAAGTCATGAGCCCATCCTTTCAGCCCCCATCTAAAGCGCGCGCGCGATGGAAAAAAGGGGCAACCGCCCGCGCGGGCGCGCCGCGATGTCGCAATGTCGCAATTTGGTGGCGAAGCGCCGCCCTCGGTCACCTGTTCAACGCGCGCCTGTCGCATTACGATCCCGACCAGGACCGGCCCCCGAATCCACCAAGAAAGACCCGCGCATGAAACGCTATTCCGTCTTTGCCATAGCCCGCGAGGCCCTGCGCGACCACATGGGGTGGGAGCGCGCCTGGGCCTCGCCCGAGCCGAAAAAGACATACGATGTGATCATCGTGGGCGCGGGCGGGCATGGTCTGGCCACGGCCTATTACCTTGGTAAAAATTTTGGCATCACCAATGTCGCCGTGCTGGAAAAGGGCTGGCTGGGCGGCGGCAACACGGGACGCAACACCACCATCATTCGCTCGAACTACCTCCAGGACCCTTCGGCGGCGATCTACGAGAAGTCGCGCTCGCTCTACGAGACGCTGAGCCAGGACCTCAATTACAACATCATGTTCAGCCCCCGTGGCGTGATCATGCTGGCGCAGACCGAACACGAGGTGCGGGGCTACAAGCGCACGGCGCAGGCCAACGCGCTTCAGGGCGTGGCGACCGAATTCATCCCGCCCGCCCGCGTCAAGGAAATCGTGCCGATCAT
This sequence comes from Alphaproteobacteria bacterium HGW-Alphaproteobacteria-1, assembly GCA_002842985.1. GTDB lineage: Bacteria > Pseudomonadota > Alphaproteobacteria > Rhodobacterales > Rhodobacteraceae > Roseovarius. Next base: position 29,638 of record PHEQ01000017.1, on the reverse strand, counting down.
CAATCTCGACGGGCCGCGCTACCCGGTGCTGGGCGGGCTCTGGCAGGCGCGCGGCGGCACCGCGCGCCATGATGCAGTGGCCTGGGGCTATGCGCGGGCCTGCTCTGCCATGGGGATGCACATCATCCAGAAATGCGAGGTCACGGGGATTTCGCGCGAGAATGGCCGCGTGACGGGTGTGACCACAAATCGCGGCGATATCGGCTGCAACAAGCTCGGGCTGGTCGTGGCCGGTCACTCCGGACACCTCGCCGACATGGCGGGCTTCCGCCTGCCGATTGAATCCGTCGCGCTTCAGGCGCTGGTGTCAGAGCCGATCAAGCCCTGCATGGATTGCGTCGTCATGGCCAACACCGTGCATGGCTACATGAGCCAGTCCGACAAGGGCGAGATGGTCATCGGCGGCGGCACCGACGGCTACAACAACTACACGCAGCGCGGCTCTTTCCACCATATCGAGGAAACCGTCCGCGCCCTGATCGAGACCTTCCCGATGGTCGCCCGGCTCAAGATGCTGCGCCAATGGGGCGGCATCGTGGATGTGACCGGCGACCGCTCGCCGATCCTCTCGAAAACCCCCGTCGATGGCATCTTCATCAACTGCGGCTGGGGCACGGGCGGCTTCAAGGCCATCCCCGGCTCCGGCTGGGGCTTTGCCGAACTGATGGCCAAAGGCCACTCGCCCCTCTGCGCCGAGTTTGGCCTCGACCGCTTCTATCAGGGCCGGTTCATTGATGAATCCGTCGCCGCAGGCGTCGCCCACTAAGGAGGACTTGACCCATGCTGATCCTCACCTGCCCCTGCTGCGGCGTTACGGGCGAAGAGACCGAATTCCACCAGGGCGGCGAGGCGCATCTCAAGCGTTTTGGTCCCGGCTCGACGGATGACGATTTCCACACCTACATGTTCGCCAAGGAAAACCCCAAGGGCGCGCATTTCGAGCGCTGGCGGCACAACAACGGCTGCGGCAAGTGGTTCATCATGGCCCGCGATACCCTGACGCTGGAGGTCTACGGCACCTACCCCGCCCAGACCCATGAGCCGCCAAAACATATCCGCGACGCGATCACCGCCAAACGCCCCGGCTGGACATGGCGCGCGTTCGCATGAGCCTTCACTGTTCCGAAAATACTCAATCGACGACGCCCGCCACGGGCAAGAGGGGCTGAGACATGAGCACCAGACTGGCCACCGGCGGCCGCCTTCTCGACCGCAGCCGCGCGCTCGAATTCACCTTCAACGGCAAGCGGCTGCGCGGCCATCCCGGCGACACGCTCGCCTCTGCGCTTCTGGCCAATGACCAGATGCTGGTGGGCCGCTCGTTCAAGTATCACCGCCCGCGCGGCATCGTGGCCTCTGGCGCGGAGGAACCCAATGCGCTTGTCGGTCTGGGCGAGGGGGCGCGCTTTGAGCCCAACCAGCGCGCCACCACGACCGAGCTTTTCGACGGGCTGACCTGCACCTCCCAGAACCACTGGCCGAGCCTCGAGACCGATATCGGCGCGGTCAACACCCATCTTGCGCGGTTCCTGCCTGCGGGCTTTTACTACAAGATGTTCATCCATCCGCGCCCGTTCTGGAAACATGTCTACGAGCCGTTCATTCGCCAGTCGGCAGGTTTGGGCCGCGCCACAAACCCCGGCGACCCCGACCGCTACGAGCATTTCCATTTCTTCTGCGACGTGGCGGTGATCGGCGGCGGTGTGGCGGGCCTGCAAGCGGCGCTGACGGCGGCAGAGGCGGGTGCCAAGGTGCTCCTGATGGAGCAGACCGCCCATTGGGGCGGGCGCGCGCCGGTGGATGGGGGTGACATCGACGGCCAGCCGGTCGCGGGCTGGATCGCAGCAACCCTTGCAAAACTGCAAGACATGCCCCATGTCACCCTGCGCCTGCGCTGCATGGGTGCAGGGGTCTACGATCACGGCTATCTCTTGGGCTATGAGCGTGTGGCCGATCACACCCCCGGCACGGACGCGCCCCGCCACCGCCTGTGGCGCATTCGCGCGGGACAGATCATCACTGCCACCGGCGCGATCGAACGCCCGCTGAGTTTCGCGGGCAACGACATTCCCGGCGTCATGCTCGCCTCGGCGGTGCGCGATTACGCGGTCGATTTCGGCGTCTCGGTGGGCGACCGCACCGTTGTTGTCACCAATAACGATGACGCCTACCGCACCGCCATCACGCTGAAAAAGCTTGGCCTTGAAATCCCCGTCATCCTCGACGCCCGCCAATCGGGTGGCGGTGCCTTGGCCGATGAGGCCCGCAGCATGGGTATCCGGGTGGAAAATGGCAAGGGCATCGCCAAGGTAAAGGGCGGCAAGCGCGTGACGGCTGTCGCCATCTGCGCGCAGGCGGGCGAAGGCGCGCTGCTGGAAGAGATCAAATGCGACGTGGTCGCCATGTCGGGCGGCTGGTCGCCGGTGGTCCACCTCTGGTCGCATTGCGGCGGCAAGCTGATCTGGGACGAGGCCCACGCCCATTTCCGTCCCGACCCCGCCAACCCGCCGAAAGGGGCCAGTGGCGAGGGTTTCGTGATCCCTGCGGGCGCCGCCAACGGCGCGGATGATCTGGCCAGCGTTGTGGCCGACGCGCATGGCGCGGGGCAGGCGGCGGTCAAGGCAATGGGGCACAAACCCAAGGGCAAGGCCCCCGAGGCCAGCACATTGCCCGAGGCCCCGATGCAGCCCGTCTGGCTCATGCCGCAGGGGGCAAAGACGGCGCTGCGCATGAAGGCGTGGCTCGATTACCAGAACGATGTGAAGGTCTCTGACGTGCAGCTTGCCGCGCGCGAGGGGTATGAATCGGTCGAGCACGCCAAGCGCTACACCACGCTCGGCATGGCCACGGATCAGGGCAAGCTCAGCAATATCAACGGCCTGGCGATCCTCTCGGATGCGCTCGGTCAGCCCATCCCGCAGACCGGCACCACCACCTTCCGCCCGCCCTATACGCCGATTTCGCTGGCGGCCATCGCGGGCGGGGCGCGCGGCCCGGTCTTCCAGCCGGTCCGCAAGACGCCGATGCACAGCTGGCACGAGGCCCATGGCGCGGATTTCGAACCCGTGGGCCAGTGGCGCCGCCCCTATTGCTTTGCCCGTGGCGAGGAAGGCCGTCACGAGGCCGTCGCGCGCGAGATCCGCCAGACCCGCGAGAGCGTGGGCCTGCTCGACGCCTCGACCCTTGGCAAGATCATCGTCAAGGGGCCCGACGCGGGCCGGTTTCTCGACATGCTCTACACGGGCATGATGAGCACTTTGAGGCCGGGCAAATGCCGCTATGGCCTGATGTGCAACGAAAACGGGTTTCTCATGGATGACGGCGTTGTGGTGCGTCTCGACGAGGAGACGTTCCTTTGCCACACCACCACCGGCGGCGCCGAGTCGGTCCACGGGCATATGGAGGACTGGCTGCAATGCGAATGGTGGGACTGGAAGGTTTATACCGCCAACGTGACCGAGCAATATGCCCAGATCGCCGTGGCTGGCCCCAATGCACGCAAACTCTTGCAAAAGCTGAGCAATGATGACCTGACCGCCGACGCGCTGCCGTTCATGGGCTGGCTTGAGGCAGGCATCGCGGGCATTCCCGCGCGGGTCCATCGCATCTCCTTCACCGGCGAGCTGTCGTTCGAGCTGGCCGTCCCGGCAAGCCGGGGTCGCGCCCTCTGGGACGCGTTGCTGGAGGCGGGCGAGGAATTCGGCGTCATGCCCTACGGCACCGAGGCGATGCACGTCATGCGCGCCGAAAAGGGCTTTATCATGATCGGGGACGAGACCGACGGCACCGTGATCCCGCAGGATCTGGGCCTCAACTGGGCGATTTCGAAAAAGAAGGCGGATTACATCGGCAAGCGCGCGCAGGAACGTGAGCATATGGCCGACCCGAACCGCTGGAAACTGGTGGGACTGGAGACGCTGGACGGCGAGGTGCTGCCGGATGGCGCCTATGCCACCGCACCGGGCCGCAACGCCAACGGTCAACGCAAGACCCAAGGGCGCGTGACCTCGACCTACCATTCGCCCACGCTGGGGCGCGGCATCGCCATGGGCCTCGTGCATCGCGGCCCCGACCGGATGGGCGAGGTGCTGGACTTTCCCAAACTCGACGGCGGTATTGTCAAGGCGCGCATCGTCGATCCGGTTTTCTACGACAAGGACGGGGAGAAGCAGAATGTCTGAGGCCGTCACCCCCCTGAACGGGGCCCGCTTTGAGGGGCTCGCCACGATTGAGGACGCGGGCCTGACCGGCATGATCACCCTGCGCGGCAATCTGGCGTCGAAAGAGATGAAAGCCGCCGTGAAAAAGGCCGTGGGTCTTGGCGTGCCCGCGCAACGTCAGGTGCTGAGCGGGCAGGGGAGCGCCGTGCTCTGGATGTCGCCGGACGAGCTTTTGCTGATCTGCGCCCGTGACGGGGTGGCCGAGACGATCGCCACGCTGGAAGAGGCCCTGAAGGGCCAGCATTTCCTGGCCCATGACGTCTCGGACGCGCGCACCTATCTGCATGTCTCGGGCGCGGGTGCGCGCGAAGCCCTGGCCAAGCTCTGCCCGGTGGACCTCTCGCCGCAAGCCTTCACCCCCGGCATGGTCCGCCGCACGCGGATGGCGCAGGTCCCTGCCGCCTTCTGGCTGGACGATAGGGGCGTGTTTCACCTGATCTGTTTTCGCTCTGTGGCCGATTATGCCTTTGGCGTGCTCCGGGACGCGGCCCTGCCGGGGGGCGAGGTCGGGGTCTACGGCTGACGAAATCCCGACAGAAAAACTCTGTCGCAGGGTTGACGTTCCGCGCCCCCCCGCTCCATGTATGGGCATAGCTTTCAACGCAGACGAACAGGGGGACCCCCATGGCCTTTGAACTTCCCGATCTTCCTTATGCCCATGACGCGCTGGCCGCGCATGGCATGTCGAAAGAGACGCTCGAATATCACCACGACATCCACCACAAGGCCTATGTGGACAACGGCAACAAGCTGATTGCCGGGACCGAATGGGAGGGCAAACCGCTCGAAGACATCGTGCGCGGCACCTATCAGGCGGGCGCGGTGGCACAATCGGGCATCTTCAACAATGCCAGCCAGCACTGGAATCACGCGCAATTCTGGGAGATGATGGCGCCGGGCGGCACGGGTATGCCTGGCGCTCTGGAAAAGGCGATCACCGAGAGTTTCGGCTCGGTCGCGAAGTTCAAGGAAGACTTCGCCGCCGCCGGTGCCGGACAGTTCGGCTCGGGCTGGGCGTGGCTGGTCAAGGACAGCGATGGCAGCCTCAAGGTCACCAAGACCGAGAACGGCGTGAACCCGCTTTGCTTCGGGCAGACCGCGCTTCTGGGCTGCGATGTGTGGGAACATTCCTACTACATCGACTTCCGCAACAAGCGGCCCGCCTATCTCACCAACTTTCTCGACAAGCTGGTGAACTGGGAAAACGTCGCGTCGCGGCTCTGATCAGGACGCATAGCCGGTTTGCGCGCCCCGCCCGTATCTTTCGGGCGGGGCGTTTTCGTGCGAGAGCGAGGCCGGGAGGACGGGTATCATGCGGGAGGCGACGAAAGGCATCATCGCGCTGGTCGGGACCTGCACGGTCTGGGGGCTGTCGGGCATCTATTACAAGCTGCTCGAGCATGTTCCCCCCATCGAGATCCTCGCGCATCGCACGCTCTGGTCGCTGATCTTCTTCGCCGCGGCACTGGCGGTGCAGGGGCGGCTTGCGGCGCTCATGGGGGCGATCGGCACGCGGCGCGCGCTGATGCTCACGGCGCTGGCGGCGCTGATGATCTCGACCAACTGGTTCGTGTTCATCACCTCGATTCAGGTGGGTCGTGCGATGGAGGCGTCGCTTGGCTACTACGTGTTCCCTCTGGTGGCGGTTCTGCTGGGCGCGGTGGTGCTCAAGGAGCGGCTGGGGCGCGCGCAGCGGGTGGCCGTGGCGCTGGCGGCTCTGGCGGTGGTGACGCTGTCGCTCGGGCTGGGTGTGCCGCCCTGGATCGCGCTGATCCTGTCATTGAGCTTCGGTCTATATGGCCTTGTGAAAAAAGGTCTTTCCGTCGGTCCGGTGGTGTCGGTCACGGCCGAGGTTCTGCTGCTTGCGCCGGTCGCACTGATTGTCCTCTGGCTTGCTCACGCCGACGGCGGCGGGGCGTTCGGCACCTCCGTGAGGGACAGCGCGCTCCTGGCGTTTTCTGGCCTTCTGACCGGCGCGCCGCTGATCCTGTTCAGCTATGCCACCAAGCGGATCACGCTGGCCACGGTCGGTTTGGTGCAATACCTCAACCCGACACTTCAATTCCTGGTCGCAACCTTCTGGTTTCTTGAACCATTCAGCCCGTGGCACGCGCTTGCCTTCGGGATGATCTGGGCCGCGCTGGCGATCTACACCACGGCAAGCTGGCGTCAGGACAGGGCGGCGCGCAGGGCGGTGTTCAGATCCTGAACCGTTTCGACGGAATGCACAAACCCCCTGAGGCTGTCATCGGCAAAACCCTGCGCGATGACATGGTTGATCAACTGCATGAGGGGTGTCCAGTAACCTTCTGTATTCAATAAAAAGATCGGTTTTTCATGCAGGCCGAGCTGCCGCCATGTCAGCACCTCGAAAAATTCGTCGAGTGATCCCGCGCCGCCCGGCAGCACCACGACGGCGTGGGAATTCATGAACATGACCTTCTTGCGCTCGTGCATGGTCTCGGTCACGACATAGCGCGTGAGGTCGCGCTTGCCCACTTCGCGGCGCACCAGATGCTCGGGGATGACGCCCATCGTCTCGCCGCCCGCCGCCTGTGCTGCGCGCGCCACCACACCCATCAGCCCGACATCCCCCGCGCCATAAACAAGCTGCCAGCCGTTTTCGGCCAGCATCCGGCCCGTGGCCTCGGCATCCGCGGCATAGGCGGGGTGTGCGCCATTGCGTGCGCCGCAAAAGACACAGACGGCATTTTGTGGCATGAGGCGGCTCCGGCACAAGAAGGGTTGCTTTGACCCGTGATACCCTTGTTGATATGCTCCGGCAACCGGGCGCGGTGTCCTGGCTGGGGATGACGGAAAAGATGAGCAAATTCGCCGGTTTGGGAGCGGGGCCCGTGCTGGGTATCGCGGGGGCCGTGGTGGCCGGGGCGATTGCGCTCGGGGCCTATATGCTCTCGCAGCGCGCACCGGACCCGGAGGCGGACCGACCCGCTGAAACCGCCGCGCTGCCCGCGCCGGCGGAGACGGATGTTGCCGCCGCCGCCCCGGATGCTCCGGGGATGGAGGCCGGGCAAGAGCCCGCGTCAGCGCCCGAATTGGCCGAGGACACCGTCGCCGCACCGGAACTGGTGAGCCCCGAGGCCCAAACTGCCTCTGCCAACACATCGCCCGCCGCCCCCCCACCCGTGCCGCCCGCGCTTGATACGTTCCGGCTGGAGGCGGATGGCAGGATGCTCGTGGCCGGACGTGCGGCGCCGGGCGGATCGGTGGCGATCCTTGTGGATGAGGCGCGGCTGGGGCTGACCGAGGCGGACGGGGCAGGCAAGTTCGTGGCCTTTCTCGACCTGCCCCCGGCGGAGGTGGCCCGCGCGCTCAGCCTGTCGCTGCTCTTGCCCGACGGGCGTGAGGTCCGCTCGCGCGAGGATATCCTGATCGCGCCGACGCCCCGCGCCATGCCCGAGGCCCCGCAGCCGCACGCGCGGATGCCCGTGGTGGATACCCCGACCGAGGAGGCCGCCGCCGAAATCGGGGCGGCCCCGCCTGAAATGCCAACAACCACCGCCCCCACCGGTGCGCCGGTCCCGCCGGTCCCGCCGGTGGAGACCGCGTCCGTCCCGCCCGGGATCACCCGACCCGCATCGCAACCCACCCCGGCACCGCCCACGGTGCTTTTGTCGGATGAGGCGGGCGTGCGCGTGCTTCAGGCCCCCGCCGGGCCGGGGCCGGAGGTGCAGTCCGTGGCGCTCGATTCGATCAGTTATTCAGAGGCGGGCGAGGTGGAGCTGGCGGGGCGGGCCTCGGCCGCAGACGGGTTCGTGCGCATCTATATCGACAACCGCCCCGTCACCACCTCGCGGATCGGCGAGGATGGCAGCTGGCGCAGTGACCTGCCGGATGTGGACAGCGGCATCTATACGCTGCGGGTCGATGAGGTCGGCCCCGATGGGGCCGTCACCTCGCGGGTGGAAACGCCGTTCAAGCGCGAGGATGCGCGCGCCTTAGTCAGCGCCGACACGCCGATACCGCCGCGCATGTCGGTGGTCACCGTGCAGCCCGGATCTACCCTCTGGGCGATCTCGCGCGAACGCTATGGCGAGGGCATTCTGTACGTGCGTGTATTCGAGGCCAACCGCGACCGCATCCGCGACCCCGACCTGATTTATCCGGGGCAAGTGTTCGAACTGCCTGAATAGGGCCGCGCTCTGGTCATCGTGACCGCGCACCGCTATCTGTGGCCTCCGCGAGGCAGCGACAGGGCGACCCATGCATCAAGACCCCCACCCAAGCGAGACCGCCGCGAGCGGCTGGCGCACCATACGGCGCGTCGCGCCCTATCTCTGGCCCGAGGGTCAGGGATGGGTGAAGCGGCGCGTGGTGCTGTCGCTCGTTCTGCTGGTCGCGGCCAAGCTTGTCTCGGTGATCACGCCGTTCTTTTACAAGGGTGCGGTCGATGCGCTGGCGGGCGAGGGGCAGGACGCGGCCTGGATGCTGGGGGCAGGGGCCATCGGCCTGACCGTGGCCTATGGCATGGCGCGGCTGATGAACGTGGGCTTTCAGCAATTGCGCGATGCGGTTTTCGCCAAGGTGGGCCAGCGCGCGCTGCGCCGTCTGGCCTTGCGAACCTTTCGTCATATCCACGCGCTCTCGCTCTCCTACCACCTCACGCGCAAGACCGGGGGGCTGAGCCGGATCATCGAGCGGGGTGTCAAGGGCGTCGATTTCCTGCTGCGGTTCCTGATCTTTTCCATCGGGCCGCTGATCCTCGAATTGCTGATGGTGGGGATCATCCTCTGGGTGCTGTTCGACATCTGGTATCTGGTGGTCGTCGCGGGCGTGATCGCGGCCTATGTGGCCTTTACCTTCAAGGTCACCGAATGGCGCGTGCGCCTGCGCCGCGAGATGAACGATCAGGACACCGACGCCAATCAAAAGGCCATCGACAGCCTGCTGAACTATGAGACGGTCAAGTATTTTGGCGCCGAGGCGCGCGAGGCGGCGCGCTATGACCGCGCGATGGAGGGCTATGAGCGCGCGGCCCTGCTGACCGCCTATTCGCTGGCCCTGCTCAATTTCGGCCAGTCCTTCCTCATCACCGGCGGTCTTGTGGCGGTGATGGTCATGGCCGCCATGGGGGTGCAGGCGGGCACGATGACGGTGGGCGATTTCGTCATGGTCAACGCCTACATGATCCAGATCACCATGCCGCTGAACTTCCTCGGCACCGTCTACCGCGAGATCCGGCAGGCGCTGGTGGATATGGGCGAGATGTTCGGCCTGCTTGAGCAACCCCCCGATGTGAGCGACCGCCCCGGTGCCACGCCGCTGAAGGTCGCGGGTGCGCATGTCCGCTTTGACGCGGTGGAGTTTGGCTATGATCCGGCGCGGCCCATCCTCAAGGGCGTAACGCTCGATGTGCCGGCGGGGCAGTCGGTGGCGGTGGTGGGGTCGTCAGGGGCGGGAAAATCGACCATCGGGCGGCTTTTGTTCCGCTTTTATGATGTGCAGGGCGGGCGGGTCACGATCGACGGGCAGGATATCCGGGATGTCACGCTTGACAGCCTGCACGCGGCCATCGGCGTGGTCCCGCAGGATACCGTGCTTTTCAACGACACCATCGGCTATAATATCGCCTATGGGCGCGGGGACGTGACCCGCGCCGAGATCGAGGATGCCGCGCGCGCGGCGCAGATCCATGACTTCATCCAAAGCTTGTCCCTGGGCTATGACACGCAGGTGGGCGAGCGGGGCCTCAAGCTCTCGGGTGGCGAGAAACAGCGGGTGGGCATAGCGCGCACGCTTCTGAAGAACCCGCCCATCCTGCTTCTGGACGAGGCGACAAGCGCGCTCGACACCGCCACCGAGAGCGATATTCAGGACGCGCTGGCGCGCGCGGCCCAAGGGCGCACCGTGATCATGATCGCGCACCGCCTCTCGACCGTGGCGGGGGCGGATCGCATCGTGGTTCTGGAAGAGGGGCGCGTGGTGGAAGAGGGCAGCCATGCCGACCTGCTGGCGCGTGAGGGCCGCTATGCCGCGCTGTGGCAACGGCAGTCGCGCGAGGAGCGGGGCGCGGCCGCCTGAGCCTGTCACACCGGTTTCACGAAAGCGCGCTAAATCGCGCCTAGATGTGCGGCGATATCGAGGGCTTGCCAGCTTGACGCCACGATATATAGTAGCACATGAGAGGGTGAGCAGGAGCCGGGAAAGAGGCGCGTGACGCGATGGACGGAGACTTCAGAACCGAGTTCGTAAGAGACCCCGCCGCGCTGCGGCATTTCCCGGCGCTGGTGCTCAATGCCGATTACCGCCCGCTGTCGTATTACCCGCTCTCGCTCTGGACCTGGCAGGAGGCGATCAAGGCGGTCTGGTCCGACAGGGTCGATATCGTCGCCGAATACGATCACGTCGTCCACAGTCCGAGCACGGCGATACGGATACCCTCGGTGATCGTGCTGCGGGATTATGTAAAACCTCAAAAGCGCGTGGCCTTCACGCGCTTCAATTTATTTCTGCGCGACGAATTCCGCTGTCAGTATTGCGGCGCAAGGGGCGATCTGACCTTCGATCATGTGGTGCCGCGCGCGCGCGGCGGGCGCACAAGCTGGGAAAACGTGGTGGCGGCCTGTTCGCCCTGCAACCTGCGCAAGGGCGCGCGCAGCCTGCGGCAGGCGGGGATGAACCTGCGCAAGCCACCCCGCGCGCCGGGGGCCGAGGAATTGCGCAACATGGGACGTAAGTTCCCCCCCAACCACCTGCATGAAAGCTGGCTCGATTTCCTCTACTGGGATGCCGAACTCGAGGCGTGAGAGATGAAGTCGCCCTGAACTGATGCGGTGGATGCCCCCACCAACGGCATCATTTATGCCATCACGTGTGTGGATGCCCCCTGTTTTGCAAGCCATTTCTTTGAGGTCTCGGCAAGGTCTTCGATAGGACATGTGTCAGGCCTCTGAGCGTGGCCCTCCATGACGCCACGGGCCGGTCTGCTGTTCGGAAAGCTGGGTTCACATCGGTTCAGAGAGATGCAAGCGCTCGAGCCCCGGGTCTGAATGTCCCTGCCTTGAACTTTGAAGTCCGTGTCGCCTGCTCCTCGTCGATCGCTTGCCCTGGTCGCAATGCCGCTTCCGCGATCGCCTCTGCTTCTGCCCGGTCGTTCTTCTGACGCTTGACGAACGGTTTGACATAGGCTGCCGGCACAAGTCGCACCTCGTGGCCATGGCTTTGTGCAACTCGGCCCCAGTGGTGCGATGTCGCGCACGCCTCCATCGCCACAATGCAGGTTGGCTGCTCGGTCAGACGCGTTGCCAACCGCGTGCGCGATAGCGCCCGATTGTATAGAACCGTCCCGTCCAGCCCGACCGCAAAGACCTGAAAACTGCCCTTCGCCAAGTCGATCGCCAGCATGTCGATCTTCGTCGTCATCGATGTGCCCTCCAAAATTGGCTCCTATAGAACCGTCATGGCATAAATGATGCCGTTGGTGGGGGCATCCACCGCATCAGTTCATATCGAAGGCCATCGGGCGCATCGGTCCTTACCGCGATCGATGGCGTTGTCGCAAAGTTGTGGCTCTTTGAGGCGGACATACGCAAAGCGATGTGAGGAGCATGGTGCCCCAAGACGGACTCGAACCGCCGACCTTGTCCTTACGAAGGACCTGCTCTACCAGCTGAGCTATTGGGGCAACGCGACGCCTCGTTTAAACCACGAAGCGCCGACGTGCAACAGCAATTGATCACCGTCACCCGCTCCGCTACCTCTTTGTCATGGCAGACAATAATCGCGGACGAGACATAGGCAAGCTGCGCGTTTACGCCCCTCAGGAGCGTGAGGGGTTCAGCATTTGCCGCAGATCAACAAGACCCTTGAGTATCGTCGCGCCCGTTTCAACGTACCGGGCCAGAACCTTGAGAGGTGGTTCGGTTGATCTGAACAGGTTCCGGGCGTTTTCTAAGTGGATTTCCGCCTTTGTTATGCCGCTACCGCATCGGGCATCGGCTGGTTGAAGTAGGCCTGATCGGGGGTTCTCCCGTACCATATTGTAGTGACCCCAAAATCTCTAAGTGAATTTTACGGATAATTTCGAATGTCTACGAAACGGATTTTTTGCCGTCTGGTAGGCTTGAGATGACTTGTCATGCCAGCCATCAGTCTGCCAGATGCCTTTGTATCGCAGCATCGCGGCAAGAACGGATATCGAAACAGCGCTTGAGCACCAGATAAGACCAGAACATTCTGTGGGTCGTAGCCCACAAGAAAGTCAACGTCGAAACCGGATCACGTTATATGCCGCGTCAACATTATGCGGCGTTGGTGATTTCAATCTATTGTTCTGACGATTCAATTTTGGGTTTCCGCTTTGGAAAATCATGATGCCTCTGCTCTCAACCGCAAAAGGACATCCCCCATCTCTAACTTTTGGTTCGATGGCCGACCGGCCATCAGGCAAACCTGCTTACGTCAAACGCTTTCCCGAATTATGCTAGACGGGACGGAAAGGTTTGGGTGGCAATCGCGGGTGGCAGACGAGAGCGACATCGAAGTGGACTTGGCGCGGGTTCGAGCACGCCTGGTCGATCTGGACGCGGAGCGGCGTGATCTTCAACGCGAGTTGGAGGCGCTTGAAGCTCGTCTGGCTGCAGAGCCCGCGCCAACTGTGAAACAGCCCTCTTTCGAGAATGCTCCCCTCACGAATGTCTCGCCGTCGCACGAAAAGGTAGCTCTGTTCCGCCGCCTGTTCGCCGGTCGGCCTGACGTGTTCCCAGTGCGATGGGAAAACAGAAAAACTGGCCGTTCGGGGTATTCGCCTTCCTGCGCTAACGAGTGGGTAAAAGGGATTTGCGGCAAGCCAAAGGTCAAATGTGGCGAGTGTCCTCATCAGAAGTTCATCCCGCCAGAGGAGGATGTCATGGAAAGACATCTGCGCGGCGGCGATGGTCGGGGCGGAGATTTTGTCGCCGGCGTCTATCCGCTCCTGCTCGGTGACACATGCTGGTTCCTAGCGGCGGATTTTGACAAGGCATCTTGGGCGGAGGACGCCAATGCGCTTCTCGAAACCTGCCGGATTAAGGGCGTGCCGGCAGGACTTGAACGGTCTAGATCCGGGCATGGTGGCCATGTCTGGATCTTCTTCTCTGAAATGGTCTCCGCTCGTCTGGCTCGCCAACTCGGATCTATCCTGATCACGGAAACGATGGAACGGCGGCCGGAAATTGGCTTCGCCTCGTATGACCGACTGTTTCCGAGCCAAGACACCATACCGCTTGGCGGTTTTGGCAACCTGATTGCGCTACCGCTCCAGAACACTGCCCGCAAAGCCGGGAACAGCGTTTTTGTCGACGCAAACATGCGACCTTACGACGATCAGTGGGCCTATCTGTCTTCTGTGCCAAGAATGACGATGGCGGCGGTGATTAACCTTGTCGAAGAGGCGGAGCATTCGGGGCAAGTTCTGGGCGTCCGCATGCCGGTGGAGGACGAGCAGGCGGACGAGCCGTGGAAAATGCCCCCCTCGCGTCGCAGCAGGCCGCATCGACTGGATGCGCCCATGCCGCAGACCATTAAGATGACGGTCGCGGATCAAATTTACATCGATCGAACGGACCTACCTTCGGCCATGATTGCCCAATTGGTGCGGTTGGCGGCGTTCCAGAATCCCGAATTCTATCGTGCGCAGGCAATGCGGCTGCCGACATTCGGCAAGCCGCGCATCGTGTCCTGCGCCGAACTGCATCCCCGACACGTTGCCCTGCCGCGCGGGAGCTTCGACGAAGCGATCAGATTTCTGTCCGATCACGGTGCGACAGCCGATCTGGACGATTTGCGTGAAGACGGAGCTCGTTTGCCGGAGACGGTCTACTTCCGTGGCGAACTTCGCCAGCAGCAATCACGAGCGTTTAACGCATTGGCCGAACACGATACTGGCGTGCTTGCCGCCACGACCGCATTCGGCAAGACAGTGGTAGCCTCGGCACTGATTGCGCACCGCGCCCGTAATACGCTGGTCTTGGTTCACCGCCGGGAATTGCTGAACCAGTGGGTTGAACGGCTTGGCTCATTTTTGCAGATCGATCCCAAGCTGATAGGCACCATCGGCGCCGGGACACGCAAACCCACCGGTGTGATCGATGTAGCGTTGATTCAGAGTCTGGTTCGCAAGGGCGAAGTTGACGATATCGTTGCCGATTATGGCCATCTTGTCGTCGATGAATGCCATCACCTGTCCGCCGCGAGCTTTGAGCTTGTCGCCCGCAGATCGAAAGCGCGCTATGTCGCCGGGTTGTCAGCGACGGTCGCTCGAAAGGACGGGCATCATCCGATCATCTTCATGCAATGTGGCCCGGTGCGCCATCAGGTGAGCGCCAAATCGCAGGCCGCCGAAAGCGGGCTGCGGCACCGAGCACGAGAACGTCACACGAGGTTCAAATTGCCGGAGGCGCTCGCCATGGCCGAGCGCCCGTCGATGCCAGCGATCTATGCAGCGCTGGCAGAGGATGAGGCCCGAAACGACCTGATCTTCGACGACGTATTGAAATCGCTGGAGGCCAAACGCTCGCCGGTCGTTCTGACCGAGCGGAAAGATCACCTCGACTATCTCCAGCAGCGGTTCTCTAGGTTCGCCAAGAACATCGTCTTGCTCCGTGGCGGCATGTCGGCAAAGGACCGGAAGGCCGCGCAGACGGCGTTGAGCGTTGCCGACAACGAGGAGCGGCTGATCCTCGCGACAGGGCGCTATATCGGCGAAGGCTTCGATGATGCGAGGCTTGATACCCTGTTCCTCACAATGCCGATCGCATGGAAGGGAACGCTGGCGCAATATGTCGGCAGGTTGCACCGCCGACACGACAACAAGAAGGACGTGTTGGTGGTCGACTATGTCGACAGTTCGGTCCCGGTCCTCGCCAGAATGGCGGCAAAAAGAAGATCCGGTTACCGGGCTCTCGGCTATGTCATGGAATAGCGCCCCGCGGAAGGCGGGAAGCAATTTTAACCCAACGGTCAGGGACGCTGCGCGGCAACGGCCAAGCTCTGCTTCAGCTTGTCCGAGGGCTCTCGGAACTTGCCTGTTTGGATCAGAGGTGCGTGAAGCGCCTTCAGAAGCGCAAGCGTCCCGGTCGGGTCCGCGCGCAGTTGCGCGGGCAGGATGGAGCAACCCCAGAGGCAGATCGGTCTGGCCAAGGGGCTTTTCTATCCGAGAGATCTCTTGGATGCATTGATCCTATATTGTTGCGTCATGCAGCCTTGCCCCGCTTCATCAGGGACATGTAGCTGGCCGCTGACGTCATGCCGACATTGGCCTTTGGCAGGCAGATACGGATAAACTGCGCATTCCGGGGTGATCCGGTCGGGGATTCCGATTTGATCCGGTCACCCATTCCAATCTGATCCGGTCACCGATTCCGGAGTATCCGGTCACCCTGTTCGCAGGCGGCCCCATGAAGAGACTGACGATGCGGAAGATCAGAGAAGCACTGCGGCTTCATGCCAGCGGATTATCGACCCGGAAGATCGCAACGAGCCTCGGCGTCGGGCAGAGCACGGCCAGCGAGTATCTGAAGCGGATTGAACGGGCTGCACTCACCTTGCCCCTTGCCGCGGAGATGACGGACGGTGAGCTGGAAGCGCTGCTGTTCCACCCGGCCGGGGGCGTCAGTCGGCTTGTCGAGGCGCAACCGGACTGGCCCGAGATCCACCGTGAACTCAAGCGCCCGGGCGTGACGCTGTCCCTTCTGTGGGAGGAATATCGCGCGGTTCATCCGGATGGCTATGGATACAGCCGGTTCTGCGATCTCCATCGCCGTTGGAACGGGCGTCTGACGCCGGTGATGCGCCAGCACCATGTTGCCGGGGAGCGGGTATTTGTCGACTACGCGGGCACCACGCTGGCGGTCATAGACGCAAGCACGGGCGAGGTTCGTCAGGCGCAGTTGTTCGTGGCCACACTCGGGGCCTCAAACCTGACCTATGCCGAGGCAAGCTGGAGCCAGGGCCTGTCAGACTGGATCGGCGCGCACTGCCGGGCTTTCAGCTACTTCGGCGGCGTCCCGGCGCAAGTGGTCTGCGACAACCTGAAGTCCGGCGTGACCAAGGCCTGCTTCTTTGAACCGGCAGTGAACCGGACCTACGCCGACATGGCCGCGCATTACGGCACGGCTGTTGTGCCAGCACGGCCTTACAAACCCAAGGACAAGGCAAAGGTCGAGGTGGCGGTCCAGATCGCAGAGCGCTGGATCGCGGCGCGTCTGCGCAACCAGCAGTTCTTCTCGCTGGCGGAACTGAACGCGGCGATCCGCAGCCTCCTTGAGCGGCTCAATGATCGGGTGACCCGGCATCTTGGTGCCAGCCGCAGGGCCCTGTTCGAGCAGATCGAGCGCTCCGCCCTGCGGCCCTTGCCCGCAGAGCCCTACGTTTTTTCTGAATGGAAGCAATGCACTGTCGGGCTAGATTACCACGTCGAGGTGGACAAGCATTACTACTCGGCCCCGCACAGCCTGCTGCGCGAGAAGGTCTGGGTCCGGCTCACTGGGCGGACGGTCGAGATTTTCCACCACGGCAAACGTGTCGCAGCCCACGCCAGAACGTCGTCCAATCGCAAGCACACCACCATCGCCGATCACATGCCGGCCAGCCATCGGCGTTATTCCGAATGGTCGCCCCAGCGATTGAAGAACTGGGCTGCGAAGATCGGGCCCAATACCGCGACACTGGTCGAAGTGATCCTGCGCGACCGCAGCCACCCCGAGCAGGGTTTCCGCTCCTGCCTCGGCATCATGCGCCTGGCCAAACCGCACGGTGCCGAGGCGCTGGAGGCGGCTTGCGAGCGGGCGCTCACGATCGGGGCGCGGTCCTATTCGTCGGTCAATTCCATCCTGAAGAACAACCTGCATCGCAACCGGCCCGAACCCGCCGCGGACGGGCCCGCGATCCAGCACGGCAATATCCGCGGCCCCGGTTACTTTCATTGAAAGGAAAGACAATGCTCATCCATCCAACCCTGGAGCAGTTACGACTGTTGAAACTCGACGGTATGGCCGAGGCTTTCGTCGACTTGCAGGAGCAAGAGGCCACCGCCGACCTGAGCCACGCCGAATGGCTTGGCCTGCTCGTCGACCGCGAGGTCGTCACCCGCAACACCCGGCGGTTCCAGACCCGCATGCGCGCAGCAAGGCTCCGCCACATTGGCGCGGCCATCGAGGATGTCGACTTCCGCACGCCACGCAAACTGGACCGGGCCTTGTTCCAGCAACTCGCGACCGGGCGCTGGATCAAAGACGCCCGCAATCTGATGATCACTGGTCCTTGCGGGGTCGGGAAGACCTGGCTCGCTTGCGCCTTGGGCCAAAAAGCCTGCCGCGACAACCTCATCGTCATCTATCAGCGGCTGCCCCGCCTGTTCGCCGATCTCGACTTGGCCCATGGCGACGGACGCTTTCCCCGCCTGTTCCGATCCCTTGTGAAAGCTGACCTGCTCATTCTCGATGATTGGGGCCCCGATCGTCTGAACGCCGGACAGCGCCGCGATCTGATGGAGATCGTTGAGGACCGCCATGGGCGAGGCTCGATCCTGATCACCAGCCAACTCCCGGTTACCGCATGGCACGACGTCATCGACGAACCCACGTTCGCCGATGCCATACTCGACCGCGTTCGCCATTGTGCTCGAACCAATGGCGCATCAATGGCTCACTCCACAACACCTATCGCCTCGAACTGGATGGCCATTCAATGCGCCGCTCGATCGAGGCAACAGAAAAAGTTGACGAAGGCCTCCCGGCCTGACATCAAAAACCATGCCTTCGCGGCAACGATCCTCAGGTGACCGGATATTCCGGAATGACTGACCGGATGTTGTCGGAACAACCGACCGGATGTCTCGGAATGCGCAGATAAACACCCAAACCCATTATGCCTTGAGGTGGCTGTGCAGGCCCAAAAATGCAAGAGCCTTCACATTCTTGTTGGGAATCATCTTTATGTGCTGTGGAAACGTTTCCACTCAGGGTCTTTCGGTGAATCTTCCACAGAAAATCACGATCAAGGATGTCGCGCGCCAGGCTGGGTGCGGGATCGCGACAGCCAGCCGGGTTCTGAACAAATCTGGCCCAGCCAGCGCCGACGTGCGTGAACGGGTGGTGTAGTAGCTCAATCTCAGAAAATGGAATTTTACGGATAGTTTGAAGGTGCTGCGGATTCCATTTTCAGTGGTGTAAAATGCCGAAATCTGGCAATTTTTGTTCAATCATCGACTTTCCAAGACTTCAAAGGCCCAGCCCGCTGATTGTCGCTGAGAATTGTCGCCATCCGAGCGCCCGATACCAAAACCCGTATTTTCGCCTGATATTTTAACTTTACCCCATATTGTAGTGACCCAGTCGCGCAAAATGGAATTTTACGGATAGTTTGAAGATGCTGCGGATTCCATTTTCAGGGGTGACTCGAGCGCATTGTTTCGGACGCCTGCCGCTTTGTGTTTCGATCCACGCCCCCGGGAAGGGGGCGACGCGCCGCCGCCATATCGCCGCGCTGCGCATGCCAGTTTCGATCCACGCCCCCGGGAAGGGGGCGACGTCACACCATCGCCCCGCCTGTCGATCCCGGTAAAGTTTCGATCCACGCCCCCGGGAAGGGGGCGACCGGTTGGCGGCATGCCATTGCGGGCCATGTGTCTGTTTCGATCCACGCCCCCGGGAAGGGGGCGACCTGCGCGACGCTCGGTGTGCATCTCCTTGGTGGCGTTTCGATCCACGCCCCCGGGAAGGGGGCGACCCGGCTCTCCGATCTGGACGGCCCGCGCAGGATGGTTTCGATCCACGCCCCCGGGAAGGGGGCGACCGAAGGCGTAGATGTCCTGGATGCCTGTCAAGAAGTTTCGATCCACGCCCCACCTGCGGCGATCTTCGCATCAGCGAAATCGTCGATATGCCGAACTGGGTGGTGTCGTTCTACTTTCCGCGCTGCGTTTTTGAATGAGCAGAGCCGCAACATCACGGTCCGGGGCCGTCACGGCCCCGGATGGCGCACCGGTGCTGGCGGTTCAGGGGCTGACGGTTTCGGTCAGAACCGAAACTGGACTGCAAACTTTGATCAGCGATTTGTCGTTCACGCTGGCGCGCGGCGAGACGCTCGCAATTGCTGGTGAGTCAGGCTCGGGCAAATCCATCACCTCGCTTGCAATCATGGGGTTATTGCCGCCACCAGCAGTGCGGGTGACCGGCGGGCAGGTGCGCCTTGGCGAAACCGAACTGATCGGCCTGCCCGAGTCGCAGATGCAGTCGATGCGTGGCAGCCGTATTGCAATGATCTTTCAGGAACCGATGACCTCGCTCAACCCTGTCATGTCAATCGGGCGGCAATTGACTGAAGCCATCGAAGCGCACGAAGTGCTGCCACGTGCCAAGGCCCGTGCCCGCGCGCTTGCCGCACTAGCTGCGGTGCGTATCTCACTGCCCGAGCGGCGGATGCGGCAATATCCGCACGAGCTTTCGGGCGGCATGCGTCAACGGGTGATGATTGCCATGGCGATCGCGTTGCGCCCAGATGTGCTGATCGCCGATGAACCGACCACTGCGCTTGATGTAACGGTGCAGCGCGAGGTGCTCGATCTCTTGCGCGATTTGCAGCGCGAGCTTGGCACCGCAATCATCCTGATCACCCATGACATGGGTGTGGTGGCCGAAATGGCCGACCGGGTAGTGGTAATGCAATCGGGCCGGATGGTGGAACAGGGTGCGGTCAATGCGGTGTTTCATGCGCCGCAGCAGCCCTACACCAAAGTGCTTCTGGCCGCAGTGCCGCGCATGGGCACAGGTTCGGGGCCGGGCCCGGATCTGCCGGGTGGCCCGCCGGTCGCCTCGGTGAAAGATTTGCGGGTGCGGTTTGACATGCGCGGCGGCTTGCTCGGCCGCATCACCCACCACATCCATGCGGTCGAACAGGTCGATCTGGAGATTCAAAGGGGCGAAACTTTCGCCCTCGTTGGCGAAAGCGGCTGCGGCAAATCAACGCTGGCAAAGGCGATGGCAGGCCTCGTGCATTTCAGCGGTCGTATCGAGATTGGCGGAATCTCACTTGCGGGGCTGGCACACGCACAGGCCCGCGCAGTGCGACGTGACGTCCAGATGATCTTTCAAGACCCGATGGCGTCGCTTGACCCGCGCATGCGCGTGGGCGATCTGGTCGCCGAACCCTTGGTCATCCACGGTGTTGGCGACCGCGCCAGCCGCCGGGCCATCACCGAGGCGCTGTTCGAACGCGTCGGGTTGGAGCGCGACCAACTTGACCGCTACCCGCACGAATTTTCTGATCATCGCCGATGAAAGCGTCTCGGCGCTGGATGTGTCGGTTCAGGCGCGGGTTCTGGATTTGTTGCGCGCCCTGAAGCAGGAATTCGGTATTGCCTACCTGTTCATCAGCCATGACATGGCCGTGGTGGAAAATATCGCCGACCGCGTTGCCGTGATGTATCTCGGGCAGATTGTCGAACAAGGCAGCCGGGCGCAGATTTTCGGCAACCCGCAGCACGCTTACACGCGACGGCTGATCGAGGCGGTGCCGGTGCCCGACCCCGACCATGTCCGCGCCGCATACCCGCGCCTGTCAGGGGAAGTGCCAAGCCCGATGCGCGCGGTCGGCGACCCGCCCCTGCGGCTTGTACTGAGCGACATCGGCGGCGGTCATCTTGTAGCGATGTGAACCTGACTCTGATGAGGTGAGCCCCCAATGGCATCGTTGCGCCAAGGTAACGGCGCTGATCGTGCAATCCGTGATGACTTTGACGGGTGTTGTCACGTAAACTGATCGAGTTTGCAAGTTGGCATGCCGGTCGTTGATCAAGCGGCATGTGCCGCGGATTTCCACGCCTCGGATGCTTCGAGGCAATCCCTGTGGAAGGGGGCACGGCTTGCGCGGTTTGCCGGGCGTTTTGTCTTTGGGCTTTTTTGCGAGCTTGACCTGAACGTTCTCGATCTGCGCCTGCGTCTCGGCGATGGCGGTGTCCTAGGGCCTGTTGACGTTCAGCGCAGACGAATGACCGTCGCAGCGATGGCGATGAAGGCGGAGAAACTGCTGTCTGTCTTGCAGCAGCGCGTGGCGATGCCTCTGTATTCCTTGAGCTTTCCGAATAAGTTCTCGATCAGGTGCCGCCACTTGTAGGTGGCGCGGTCGAACTCGGCCGGGAACTTGCGGTTGGATTTCGGCGGGATGACCGCCTCGATCCCTGCCTCAGCCAGCGCCTCGCGCAGCCAGTTGGCATCGAAAGCCCGGTCGGCAAGGAACTGGCCGCAGCTCAGCCCCTCGATCAGCGCGTGGTCTCCGGCAAGACGTTCAACCGGCCCGGTCTGGCGGCCTTGCTTGATCAGGCCCGGCCCAACGATACCCTCGCCGTTATCCGCCTTGATCGGTTGGGGCGCTCGCTCAAGGAACTCCTGGAAACCGTCGACGGCCTCAAAGCCAGAGAGATCAATCTGATCAGCCTCGAGGAGCGGATCGATACGACATCCGCCGCCGGAGAACTCGTGTTCCA
>PHEQ01000017.1:0-7912 GCA_002842985.1 Alphaproteobacteria bacterium HGW-Alphaproteobacteria-1 | reverse complement strand
GCGCAGGTAAATCCGTCGCTCAAGCCGCAAAACACCTCGGCATAGGCAGATCAACAGCTTACAAGGCGATCAGAAATGCCATGCTGTAAGCCATGTTCAGGCTTCGTTCTTCCTTAGCGTGGTTCTACGAAGAAACCTTCCGATGGGGCCTGATGGTGACAGCGGTGGCGCCGCACCATTCACACCCGTTCGCTCGCCTCGTTCGCTCCGGCGACGAGGGCGAGGGCGGCTCTGTGCAGTTCGGGTGTGGCGGCGGCCAGCACATGACCGCTGGAGCCGAGCGTCAGTTGACGGCCGTTCCAGTCGGTGATCACGCCGCCGGCCGCCGTCACCACCGGCACGACAGGAAGAAAGTCATAGGGCTTCAGTCCGGCCTCGAGGATTAGGTCGATATGACCGGACGCTAGCAAGCCGTAACTGTAGCAGTCGCCGCCGAAGCGCCGAGCCAGGCAGGCCGCGCTGAGCCGTTCGAACGCCGCTTCGTCCGCATGCTGGAACTGATCGGGCGAAGTGGCGAAGAGTACCGCATCCTCAAGGCGCGTGATCGCCGCGGCCCGGCACGGAGCGCCGTTCAGGTCGGTTTCGCCATCGGCGCGGCCAATCCAGGTCTCCCCCATGATCGGCATGTCGATGACACCCAGCACCGGCGTCCCTCGATCCAGCAGCCCGATCAGCGTGCCGAACAAGGGCACGCCGGAGACGAAGCTCTTGGTGCCGTCAATCGGGTCGATCACCCAGACGAATCGCTCATCGAGCCCGCGCGCACCGTCTTCCTCGCCAAAGACCCCATGATGCGGCGCGGCGCGGCCGAGCACCGCCTTCATCGCGCCCTCGATGGCGCGATCCGCAAACGTCACGGGACTGCGGTCGTGTTTGTGCTCCACGCGCAGCGCGCTGCGGAAGTGCGCGCGGGCGAGCGGCCGGGCGACGGCGAGCATGTCCTGCGCAATGCTCTCGAAATGGTCCAGACGGTTCATGCGGCCATCGCCGCAGAAGGCTCGGCCAGCAGCAGGTCGCCATGATCGAAGCCCTCGAGAACTTCGGGCGGCGCGGCGTCGGTCACGAGCACATCGATCTCCGCCCAGTCGCAGACATGGATCAGCCCCGATTTTCCGAACTTTGAGGAATCCATCAGCACCATGGTCTGATCGGCGAGCGGCAGCATGCGGCGCTTGAATTCGGCTTCGAACACGTCGAAGTCGTGACAGCCCCGGCCCGACCCGGCGACCATGGAGGTCACGAAGTATCCTGGCGTGAATCGGGACAGGAACTGGATGGCGTCGATGCCGGTGATGGTGCGGTCGGCGTTCCGCAATTCGCCTCCCGGCAGGATGACCCGATGGCGGCAGCCGTGCCCGCTGAGGATTCCGGCGATCTCCAGCGAGATCGTGAGAAACGTCATCGGTTCGCGGTGAACCAGTTCGCGCGCCAGGAAGCAGGCGGTGGTGCTGTTGTCCAGCAGCACCGTTGCGCCGTCGGACAGGTGACGCGCGGCCCGCGCAGCGATGGCGGTCTTGGCTTTGGCCTGCTCGCGCAGGCGCCGGTCGAACGACAGCTCGGAGCGGGGGAGGGACAAGCGTACGCCGCCGTGGAACTTTTCCACCAGGCCTTCGGCCGAAAGGATTTTCAGGTCACGCCGTATCGTTTCGTCCGACACCTCGAATTGCTCCGCAAGATCGCTGATCGACGCCCGGCCGCTGGTTTCGAGAGCGGCCAGTATCTGCTGTTGGCGTGAGGTCTTTGTCATGGAATCCTGCTGCTTTCCAAATTGCGCTCGATAACCCGCCCGGTGCCGGCGTGGAACAGCCGGGCGCGCGCAAGGTCGAAATCGAGAGCCACGGTCTCCCCCCGGGCCGGCGCTTCGGAAACCGCGCATTTCACGGTCATCCGGTCGTCAGCGAGGATCACCTCCACCAGCGCCTCGGCCCCGATCAGTTCAGTGCGCTCGACCCGGCCCGAGGCCATGCCGGTCCGGGACAGGCTGACCTCCTCGGGGCGCAGCCCGAGAATGACCTCCCGAGGAAGGTCGCGCCCCAGTTCGATGCCGCTGTGAAACGCGGCGTGCACGAGGCGGCCGCCAGCCTCGGTGCGGCAAGGCAAAAGCGCCATCTCGGGCGAGCCGATGAAAGCCGCGACAAAGGTGTTCGCGGGCTTCATGTAGAGTTCCATAGGCGCACCGACCTGTTGCAGGCGCCCCTTGGACATCATCGCCACACGTGTGCCGAGCGTCATCGCCTCGATCTGATCGTGGGTGACATAGATCACCGTCATCCCCAGTTCCTGATGCAGCCGCTTCAACTCGCCCCGCATGCGGCTGCGGAGCTTCGCGTCGAGATTCGACAGCGGCTCGTCGAACAAAAAGACCTTGGGCTGACGCACCAGCGCCCGGCCAATCGCCACACGCTGCCGTTCTCCCCCTGAAAGCTCCTTCGGGCGCCGGTCGAGAAGGTCGGTGATGTCGAGGATCGCCGCCGCCTCGCGGACCCGCGCTTCGATCTCGGCTTTCGACAGGGTGGTCGCCTTGATCAGCCCGAAGGCCATGTTGCGATAGGCCGTCATGTGCGGGTAGAGCGCGTAGGACTGGAACACCATCGCGATGTCGCGCTTCTGCGGCGGGGCGTCGGTGACGTCGCGTCCATCGATGAAGAGTCGCCCGGAGGTGATCTCCTCGAGCCCGGCGACCATGCGCAACGTCGTGGACTTGCCGCAGCCCGAGGGACCGACGAGGACCATGAACTCGCCGTGTTCGACGTTCAGGTCGATGTCATGCACAGCCCCCTGCTGGCCGAAGGACTTGCTGACGCCCCTGAGTTCAACTGTGGCCATCGCGCCGCTCCCTTTTCCGGTTCATTTGACGCCAGTGTGCATGAAGCTGTCGACGAAGCGCCGCTGGAAGATGACGAAGAACAGCAGCAGTGGCGCGATGACGATCATCGTGCCCGCCATGAGCCGCGTCCAGTCGGCCCCGCTGTCGGCCTTGGCCAGCAGGCCGAGCCCGATCGGCAGCGTGCGCACGCTGTCGGAATTCGTGACCAGAAGCGGCCACATGTAGTCGTTCCAGTGCACGACCACCGAAATGATGCCAAAGGCGACCAGCGTCGGCTTCACGAGCGGCAAGTAGACATGCCAGAGGATCGCCAGATGCCCGCAGCCGTCCAGCCGCGCGGCGTCCGAGAGTTCCGAGGGCACCTGCCGGAACGATTGACGCAGCATGAACGTGCCATATCCCGAGGCGATGAAGGGTACGATCAATGCGGGCAGCGTGTTCACGAGGCCCATGTCGCGCAGGGTGACGAAATTGGTCAGGAAGGTCGCATAGATCGGAAACATCACCTGGAGCAGGAAGATGGCGAAGAAGAACCGCTTCAGCGGAAACTCCAGCCGCGCGAACGCATAGGCCGCGAGGGTTATGGTGACGAGTTGCGCCGCGATAATCGAGCCGGTGACCAGGATCGAGTTGAGGAGATAGGTGCCGAAGGGGGCCACCGTCAGGGTGGCGGGGTAGTTCTCGAACCGCAGCACCGCCGGCAGGACTCCGGCCTCCGGGTGGAATATCTCGGTTCGGGTCTTGAGCGACGTCAGGATGATCCAGACCAGCGGGCTGACCCACAGCAGCGCGACCGGAACCAGCAGCAGATGAAGCCAGCCCTGCCGGGCCCTTTGCAGATTTCTCCGGAAGGCGGCGACCGGGGAGGCGAACGCCTTGCGCGGCTCGGTCATGTCGGTCATCAGCGCTCTCCCAGGTAGTGGACGCGCCGACCCAGGGTTGCTGCGATCAGCCCGATCAGGCCCAGCACGAACAGCAGGAGCGTGGTCGCCAGCGTCGAGGCGTAGCCGATGTCCTGATACTGGAAGCCCACCTGATAGATGTAGAAGGTCAGCACGTTGGTGGAATCCGCCGGACCGCCCTGGGTCATGACATGAACATAGTCGAAGACCTGATAGCTGTGCAGGACGCCGATGATCGTCACGAAATACAGCGCGGGCGAGATCATCGGAATGGTGATGTGGATCAGCCGTTGCATCCCTCCGACCCCGTCGAGCCGCGCGGCTTCATGCAGGTCCGACGGCACCAGCTTGAGCGCGGCCATCAGGATCAGCATGAAATAGCCCGACAGTTTCCAGACGCTCATCACCATGATCGCCGGCAGCGCCCAGCGGCTGTTGTTCAGCCAGCCCGGCTGCGGCACGCCCACCGATTCGAGAGCGACGTTGATCGGTCCGTATCCCGGCGCATAGAGGAACACCCACACCATGCCCGCCGCCACCGTGGGGATCATCACCGGGTAGAAGAACGCGGACCGGTAGATCGCCAACCCCCTGAGCTTTCCGTCAAGCGCCACTGCGAGAAGCAGCGCGATGAGGATCGACACGGGAACCGTCACCAGGGTGTAGAACGCCGTATTGCCCAGAACTTTCCAGAACAGGTGGTCCTCCAGCAGCCGCGTGTAGTTCTCTGCGCCCAGCCAGAAGATCTCCGGGTCGCCCAGCAGCACGTCATGGAAGCTGAACCAGACCGAGCGGACGATCGGCCAATAAGTGAACAAGGCCAGAAAGAGCAATGAGGGCGCCAGCATGGCGAAGGCCAGCAAGGCTTCGTTGCGCCGCAGACGAGCCGGGTTTGACGTCATTGGATCGGCCCTCCTGAAAAGAACTGTCTGACATGGGTGGAAGGCTCGGGCCGCGCCTGGCCCGAGCCTTGCGGCTTCCGTCAGCCGCGCTGGCGGCGCATGACCCGGGCGATCTCGCGGTTCATGTCGGTTGCGGCCGCGGTAAGCGCGGCTTCGGGTTCGATCTCGCCCACCAGAGTCCGGTCGATGGCGCTCTTGATCACGTCGCGGGCGCGAGCATAGGCGGGAACCTGCAGGTAGGCGCCGGAATACTCGGCCTGGTTGAGCGCGGTGCGGGCTTCGGGCACCTTGGCGAGGTAGTCCTGCATCACCTTGGTCTCCCACGACGACTTTCGCACCGCGAGGTAGCCGGTCGCCATGCCCCATTCGGCCTGCACATCGGTGGAGGTCATCCATCGCGCGAAGGTCCAGGCGGCCTCCTTGTGCGCGTCAGACTGGTTCTTCGCGATCATGATCGGGCCGCCGCCTTGCGACGCGCCCCAGACCTTGCGCTTCGGCATCATCGCCACGCCAACATCGAACGACGACGAGGTCCGCAGGTTCGTGAGCGACCCTGTCGAGTGATAGAGCATCGCCGTGGATCCGGCCATGAAGTCATTGGCCGAGCCCTGCCAGGTGGAGGACGGCGCCATGCAGCCGACATCGACCATCGCCTTCCAGAACTGCAGCGCCTCGACGGCTTCGGGGCGGTCCCACAGCACCTTGTCCCCTTCCCAAGGCAGCAGTTCATTCTGCCGGCAGAAGGCCTCGAAGATCCAGTCATGCCAGCCGCCGCCCACGGTCAGGCCCCAGCGGCTCGGGGTGTCCCCGCCGCGGATCGTCAGCGCCTGAGCGGTCTCGAACAGGTCGTCCCAGGTCTCGGGCGCGGCCTCGACGCCGGCTTCCGCCAGCGCGGCCTTGTTGTAGTAGAGCACCGGCGTCGAGGGCTGGAACGACAACCCGTAGAGCCGCCCGTCCGAGATGCAGGTATCGAGGAATCCGCCGATGAAGTCCTCGTAGATGTCGTCGGCCTTCGCGACATCGGTGAGGTCCTCGAGCGCGTCGACGCCGAGGAACGTCTGGAGCGCCGAGTTGATCGGCAGCCACAATGCGGGCGGGGCGCCGACGCCGATATCGGTGATCACCTTCTGCTCGGTGCTCTCGTAGGTGCCGGCATAGACCGCCTCGACCACGATCCCGGGATGCTGTTCGTTGAAGTCCGCGATCATGCCCGTGATAATCGTGTTGATGTCGCCCGAAACGCCCACGGGATACATGAACTGCAGGTTGACCGTGCTGCCGGCGCGCGCCGGACTGATGACCCAGGGCATCTTGCTGATCACGGGGGCTGCCAGGGCGGCTGTGAGCACTCTTCGGCGGGTGATGTTGGAATTCGAGGGATTCATGCAAGTCTCTCCGTTTCCTTGTGGACATCCTGTTCCTCGCGAACCGGATCTCCGGGTGGCAATGCCGTTCCGGCCTTGAAGCACTTGTCGAAACGTAAGCGAATCAACGCCTTCCCATCGAGATTACGGCGCGCGGCCCGCAGCGCCTTGAAGCCTAGCGTTCGCGAGGAACGGCTTTCTGTCAAGCGTTAATGTGTGGTTATTGATGAAAGTTTTGTGACATAGGCTCTGTTTCAACGTCTTTTGTGACGTTTATGTGTATATTGGAACGGTTTATGTGGTTTTTAGTTTTCTCGCCGGGCGTGTCGTGCTATCCGAAGGACGCCCGCAAGACGGGCGGTTCACGCGGTTGTAAGGGGCAAACCATGATCATCGCGCAGATCAGCGATTGCCACGTCCTTGCGGGGGGCAGGCTTCTGGCGGGACGATTCGACACGGGGGCGGCCTTCGGTCGCCTGATCGAGGCCGTGGCCCGCCTGACGACGCGACCGGACGTGATCGTCTTCTCCGGCGATCTTGGCGAGGACGCCACCGCCGAGGAATACGCCATGGTCGGGGACGGCCTGCGCAGCCTGGGCATTCCCGTGCGCGCGGTTCCGGGCAACCACGACCTGCGCGCTCCGATGCTGGCGGCGCTGCCCGACATGGTGGGCGCCACCGCCGAGGGTCACCTGAACATCGTGGAAGACGGCTTTCCGCTGGTGCTGGTCGGTCTCGACACACTCGTCGAAGGCGCATCGCATGGCGCGCTCTGTGCGGCGCGGCTGGCATGGCTGGAGGAGACACTGGCGCGCCATGCGGAACGTCCGGTGCTGCTGTTCCAGCACCACCCGCCGATCACCACCGGGTTGCAGGCGATGGACCGGATCGGTCTGCTCGAGGGGCGTGCGGCGCTGGCGGATCTGGTGACGCGCCACGGCAGGGTGGAGGCGATCCTGTGCGGCCACATGCACCGCGCCATCCAGGGGCGCTGTGGCGGCGCGCCGGTCCGGGTGGCGCCGTCGGCCTCGCATCAGATCGCCTTTGACCTGCGTCCCGAGGAACCCTACCGCCTGCTTGACGAACCCGCCCAGTTCACCGTCCACATCTGGGACCCGGACGACGGGCTGATCAGCCACATCGTCCCGGTCTGACCTCTCCGACGCACCGGCGTCTTTCGGGCGGCAAGGGGTGCGCCTCCATCCTGACACGCCTCTTCGTCCGAATTGAAACGGGCCCTGTTGCCCCCGTCCGGTCAGTATGTCTTGAACAGCGTCACGCCCGAGTAGGTCAGATCCTCGCTGCATGGTATGAAGCCGCTCTCAGCCTGCATCTGCGCCAGTTTGTTCGCCTGCCTATCACCTCGAGCGATGCATCGAATGCCCGCGCCACCACGAGCGGCAGGGCGGCCAGGGCGATCTGGTCGGTGAAATGGGTACCGTAGGCGGCGCCGGAAAGGCGGCCGATTGCTGTCATGGTTCAACTCCAACTGTGTTGAACCAAAAGTATCGCGCCTGCCTTCGACCGTGCGACCCGAAAGCTGCGCAAAAACGCCTGCTGACGTTGCCATCTCGCCGAAGAAATGCAGTTCCAAGAAGTGGCAAGATCTCTGATGCCTGATGCCCGTGGTGCGAAGTCGTGGCAGCTTCGCCGACGTCTTTGCACAGCGCCCAACTTGAAGTGTCAAAGCTAAACAGCAAGCGATGAGTACGGTTTCGTAATTGGAAATCAGTATGTTAAAAGATGGAGAACGTTGGATTCCACGGTGCACGACTCGTCTCATGTGATGACCTTCATGCGCCTTTTCGGGCATGTTGCTATCCATGCGTTGAGGGCTTGGTCGTGCTGATGGAGTATCCAGTTCCGCAGGGCGTCAAGGCCGGTTCGGAACCATGATTTTTCACGTCTGCCATGCCG